>NZ_JAGPXX010000057.1 GCF_018070345.1 Streptomyces sp. F63 | reverse complement strand
AACCCCCACCACGACAACCACGGACAGCCCGCACCCCACCCGCCACCACCACCGCGCCGCCCACCCGGCGCCCCAACCCCCACCACAACTCAACGGACAACCCACAACGGCCTTTCGCCACCACAGCGAAGTCCGGTCGGTGCGGGAGACGATGCAAAAGGCGGGGTCGGATAATCCCCAACGCACCCCTTGGCATCGCCGTGCTGTCCCTCCGGCGCCCTGCCGCGACCGATGGTCCCGGACGAGTACCCACGGGGAGCGCTTGTCTGCATGGCCGCATCGGGGTTCGATGCGCAGCCCGCATCGCGGCACTTACGGCCCCCCGGGCCCTCGCCCCGTCCCCTCGCCCCGGCCACGCGGCGACTGACGCTCACGACCGACCCTCGGCTACCGACCCTCGGCTACCGGCTACCGGCTACCGGCTACCGGCTACCGGCAGTTCGCGTCCCCGTTGCCGTAGCACTCTCCTGTCGTCGGTGCGTGTCCGCCAGTGCCTGCTTCATCCATGGAGTCAACGGCCGTTCCACCCAGCGGTGCAGTAGCCATGCCAGCACCAGCATTCCGGCGAGCGTTCCGGCGAACGTCGCGGCCGACGGCACTTCCCACGTCCGGTGCAGCAACTGCACCGCTACCCAGCCCAGATGCTCGTGCACCAGATAGAACGGATAGGTCAGCGCGCCCGCGACCGTCAGCCACTTCCAGTTCGCCCACCGCAGGTATCCGAGCGCAACGAGGCCGACCGCCACGAAACCGGCTGTGACGATCAGGACGATGACCAGCGACGAGCGGTACGAGAAGGCCGGCACATCCGCAGGGTGCCAGAGGTTGTCCACGGCGTACTTCTGGCCGATGAGCCAGCTGATGCCCACAACGCCCCACGCGACTGCGTCGCGCCGGTCCCGGTACAGCAGGAAGAGGCCGATGCCGCCCACGAAGAAGGCCGAGTGCTCCGGCATCAGGACGATGGACGGCAGTGGTTCCCCGCTTGCCCGGGCCATCGCCGCTGCCAGTGTCCACGCGGCGCAGAACATCAGCACGCGCCCTCTCGTCGCACCGGGCACCACCACGAACAGCGCGAAGAGGACGTAGAACCGCAGCTCCACCCAGAGCGTCCAGTCCACGCCCAGAACCCGCTCGGCGCCCAGCGGTTCCTGCAGCATCGTCATGTTGACCAGTGCGTCACTGGGCGAGACGGCGTCGTACCCCACCCACGGCAGCGCGAAGACGAGCGTGACGAGCACGACCGCCGCCCAGTAGGCCGGGTAGAGCCGGGCCACGCGGGAGGCGAAGAAGGAGCGCAGGGGGCGGCCCCAGCCGCTCATGCAGATCACGAAGCCGCTGATGACGAAGAAGATCTGCACGCCCAGGCTGCCGTAGGAGAAGACCTGTGAGGCGCTGGGGAACTGGTCGGCGGGCGAGGTGCCCCAGGCACGTCCGATGTCGCCGTTCCGGCCGCCGTAGTGGTAGCAGGCGACCATCAGGGCGGCGACGAGCCGCAGTCCGTCGAGGGCGTACAGCCGGGGCTGCGGTCGCCGGTGCTCGCCTGCCGCGCTGCCCTCCAGCCCCGCGCCCGGCAGGGTGGCTTCACGGGATGCGCTGGGCGGCCCGGATGCATCGGACGGACCCGCAGCACCGGGCGGGGCCGCGATAGCCGGGGAAGCCGGGGAAGCCGGTGAAGCCGGGGAAGCCGGGGAACCCGGGCTGCACAGCGCCACCGCCGGCACGGTTGCCTCCGCCTCCGCCTCCGCCTTCGTCCCCGCCCCTGTCTCCGTCTCTGTCGTCGCTGTTGTTGTTGTCGGCGGCGGCACAGTGCGCAGGGCGCCGGCGCCGGTGTCGGTGTCGGTGTCCGTCATGTGAAGCCCGTCATCGGGTTCCGCCCCGCTTGCCCGTGATCCTGCGTTGCACCCTGCGGGCTCGCCGGACGGCCCGCCGTACCGTCGGATTGCGCGGCAGGAAGGCGAGTTGGGACGGGACGGCGCCGGGCAGCCCGAGTGCGGTGAGACGGCGCCGCTTGAAGTAGCGCCAGGTGTAACGGTCCAGGTGATCGCGGAGGTAGCGTTCCGCCACCGGCCGCAGGCGCGGGTGGAGTTGTGCCTGCATGGCGTACCCGACGGCCGTGACCAGATCGGTCAGTTGTCCCCCCGAGCGCAGCAGTGCGGGGGTGGTGGCGTCGCGGAGCACGGCACGGTCGGCGTCCAGGTCGGGCAGCATCGCGTCGACGATGGTGACGGGCACCCGGTTGCTGTTCTGGTACGGGCTGAGCCGTTCCAGCAGCAGTTCCGTACCGGTCCGGGCGACCGGCAGCCGGTAGAAGGCCGCAGCCGTCAGCAGTGCGGTGGAGAAGCAGCCGACGACGAGCGCGGGCCTCGTGCGCTCGTAGAGCACCTCGGCGAGCACCGGGGTGTCCAGGACGGTCAGTTCGACACCGAGTTCACCGGCTTCCTTCTCCAGCATCCGCGACCAGCGCGCGGGCGCGGTCGGGTGGGGTTTGAAGACGACGTGGTGGTGGCCGAGCGCGGCCACTCCGCGCAGCATCCGCACGTGGAGCCGTTCCTCCTCCTCGGTGGTGAGGATGCCGAGTGCGGAGAGGTACTGCCCCAGCAGCAGGGCCGGGGCGCGGTTGTCTCCGGCCTCCGCGGCGGAGCCGGGGTCCGGGGAGGCGGAGCCGGGGTCCGGGGAGGGGGCGGGGACGCGCGCGGGCAGCACGTCGTCGTCCACGGCGGCGGCCACCTCGGCGAGTACGGAGGTGAAGGCTTCGGTGGGGACGATCCGCTGTTCGACCCCGAACTCGGTGAGCAGCAGGGGCCGCAGGCCCGGAACCAGGTCGAGGTGGAGCAGCCGGCGGATGCGGGTGCCGACGAGCGCGTCGATCTTGTTGCGGGTGGGTCCGTAGCTCATCAGCCCGTCGGCGTACACGTCGACGGCGGCGTCGGGGAACAGCTGTGCCAGCGCCAGAGCGGGGTTGACCTGGATCGACTCGACGATGACCTCCACGTCGTCGTCGCCCAGGTCCCACAGCAGCCGCAGCTGACGCTCCCACAGTGGTACGTCGTCGGGGCGCGGGCCCCAGCCGCTGGGGTGGTACGGGCTGATGGTGTCGTTCCAGGACAGCACCCGGTCGAAGCGGGACCGCAGGGGGTGGAAGCCGGGCATGGCGTCGAGTGGGGGCGCGGTCTCCGGTGTGGCGGCGTTGTTGCTGACGAGCAGCAGCCGGCGGCGGCACGGCTGGAAGCAGCCCGCGTCGAGGGCGGCAGCGAGCGTCGCGGCGCCGTAGAGGGTGGAGGCGACGAAGATCTGCGTCCGGCTCCGGCGGGACGTACTACCGGGCGAGGTCTTCCGGGCGGTCTCCGCGACGGTGCTGTCCGTGCTGTCCGTGCCGTCCGTGCCGTCCGGCTTCCGGGGGGCGTCGGCGGCGTCGGTGGGGGCGGCGTCGGCGGGGGCGGTCGCGTCGCGGTCGGCGGGGCCGGGCATCAGGCCGCCACCTCCGTGCCGGGGAGGACGGCCCGCCGGCGCAGCCGCCGGAGCCGTGAGCCGCGCCGCAGGTCCATCGAGTCGAGGGCGTCCTTGAGGACGTCCTGCGGCATGCGCCGCAGGGCTGCGGCGCTCATCGAGCGCAACTTACGTGCCACGGCCGGTTCGAACCTCTCCATGTTTCCGAGATGGTGGGCGATGATCGCGCAGTATGTCCGTACTGCCTTCGGGAGCAGCCGGTCCGCGTCCCGGTCCCGGGCGGTCTCCTCGACGACCTGGTCGAGTGCGCGGATGAAGTCCAGTTGCCGGACGTCGCCGATCTGCGTCAGGGACGTGGTGACACCGCGCCGGTAGAAGACGCCGTGCAGCCCGACGACGGCGAAGGACTCGGCCTCCCGGTGCAGGCGCCAGATCCACGGCCGGTCCTCGGCGGTGCGCAGGCCGTCCCGGAAGCGCAGTACGCCGTTGTCCGCGAGCCGCCGGTGGTAGATGCCCGCCCACGCGTAGGCGTAGTCGACGGAGGTGGAGCGCTCGGCGGGCAGGATGGCGTCGCGCGGGTTCATGACGACCTGGCGGGGACCGTGTGGTACGCGGCGGAGGGAGCGGCTTCGGCCGGTGTTCTCGATGTGGTCGGTGCGGAGGAAGTCGCAGCCGAAGTCCTCGATGGCGGCGACGAGATCCCCGTAGTGGCCGGGGGCGAGCCAGTCGTCGCCGTCGAGGAAGGTCAGGTACTCGCCGCGGGCCGCGTCGATGCCCGTGTTGCGCGCGGTGGCGAGGCCGCTGTTCTTCTCGTGGCGCAGCACCACGGCGCCGGGGAGCTCGCGCTCGGCGCGGGCCAGGATTTCCGGCGTTCCGTCCGTGGAGCAGTCGTCAACGAGGATGAATTCGAAATCCCGGCGCGCGTTGGCGTGCAGACTTCTGAGTGCGTCGGGTGCGAACGACTGGACGTTGTAAAAGGGCACGATGACGGAGAGCTTGACCACCTCGGCGACGTTAGGCGGGGGCCAGTCATTCGTCTTGTCCATGGGTGAGAATTCCGGTGAACGAAGCATGGCGGAATGGTTAACTCGGCTTCCGCGTACGTCGATTCGCCGACCGGCGACTTCCTGTTAACCCTTTGTTGAGATGGCGTTGGGCCGGGAAACGAAAAGGCTTCCTAGCGTCTTCGACGTGCCAGCCAGTACCAGTCCTCGTCCGCGGGTCGCCGTGCTCGCCGATTCCGATACGCGATGGAAATGGGGCGCGCTCACCGCGCACCGCATCGCGCCGGATCACCGGCTCGACGGCTTCCTCCTGCGCGGACGAGCCACGCCGACCGCCCGTCAGCTCGACGAGGTGGGGGTCCGCGCGGACTCCCTCCGCGAGGTGACCACCGCCGGTTTTCTCCGTGCGGTCACCGGCGAGCCGTACGACGTGGTCGTCCTGGCGTGCGTCGGCGGTGCCGTCCAGGCGATGCTGCACGGCCTGGCCCGCGCCACTTCCGGGTCCGGCGGGGCGGGGCGGAACGCGGCCGGCGAAGCCGCGGGTGCCGCCGCAGCCCCCGGCACCGCTCCCGCCCCCGGCACCGCTCCCGCCCCCGGCACCGCTCCCGCCCCCGGCACCGCTCCCGCTCCCGCTCCGGGGACGGTCACCGCACCGGAGCCGCCGCGCAGGCGCCCCGTCGTGGTCACCGGCTATGTGGGCGTGGTCTACGAGAAGCTGGCCGACGGTCTGCTGCTGCGGCACGGCGCCGATGTGGTCCTGGCCAACTCCCGCCACGACGCGGAACGTTTCCGCGCCGTCTACGCCGGTGTACGCGCCGGTACGCAGAGCGTCGTCGAGGCGGCCCTGCCGTTCCTCGGGGGCGAGACCTACCGGGAGCCGGCTCCGGGGGAGCGCCCGTACACCGTCTGCTTCGCCGTCCAGCCGTCCGTACCGGACAACCGTGCGGGCCGCGACCACCTGCTGCGCCGGGCCGCCGGGCACGCGCGGCTGCACCCGGACCGCGAGGTGCTGATCAAGCTGCGCAGCAAGCCCGGCGAGCACACCACGCACATCGAGGAACTGCCGTACCAGAAGCTGGTGGCCAGGCTGCCCGGCGGCCTCCCCGCCAACTGCCGCCTGGTGTACGGGCACATGGGCGAGGTGCTGGACCGCACGGACCTGCTGGTCACGGTCAGTTCCACCGCCGCCCTGGAGGCGCTGCACCGGGGGATCCCCACGGCCGTCCTGACCGACCTGGGCATCCGCGAGGCGCTCGGCAACCACCACTTCCTGGGCTCCGGCTGTCTGGCCTCCTGGGACGAACTCGACGCCGGGCACCGGCCGGAGCCGGACCGCTCCTGGCTCGCACGGCAGGGAGTGGCCGCCGACGGGCACTACGAGCACGCCTTCGACGCCGCCCGCGAGCGGATCGCCGAGCTGCTGGCCCGGCCCGCCCTTCCACCCATCGCGCCGTACTACACGACCGCCACCGCCCCCGGCTACCTGCCCGGCATCCTGACCCGCTACGGCCTGGACACCCGCGGTGAGCCGACCGGCTCGGGCGCGGACGACACAGCGGCAGGCGGGGTCCGGCAGGCCGTCCGGGGTGCCGTGCGCGACGCGGCGCGCGGTGCCTACCGCCACGGAGTGCAGCGCGTTGCGCCCGTCATCCGCCGGCTGGGGGAGCTGTGAACGGCCGCCGGGACGTGTCCGCCGGCCCGCCGGCGCCCCCGTCCGAGGGCTCGTCCACGCCCGCGGCACCGGCCTCCGTGCCGCCGCCGGCGGCGTCATCCGCATCCGCATCCGCATCCCCATCCGCTCTCCGGGAACGGCGGCAGCCGCCGCCCCGGAGCGGGCAGACCGGGGCCCCAGGGCCCTCCGAAGGAGCCACCATGCCGCAGGCCGGAGCAGAGACAGCGGGCCGGCCCGCGAGCCGCCCCGCGAAGGGCCGGCCGTCCGTACTGGCGGTCATCCCGGCCCGGGGCGGGTCGAAGGGCGTGCCCGGCAAGAACCTCGCCGCGGTCGGCGGCGTGCCGCTGGTCGTGCGCGCCGTCCGGGAGTGCCTGGCGAGCCGTCTCGTCACGGACGTCGTCGTCTCCACCGACGACGACGCCATCGCCGCCGCGGCCCTGGAGGCCGGGGCCGAGGTGGTGAACCGCCCGGCCGGTATCGCGGGTGACACGGCGACCAGCGAGGCCGCCGTGCTGCACGCCATGGACGCCCACGAGGCGCGGCACGGCAGCGGTACGGACGTCGTCCTGCTCGTGCAGTGCACCAGCCCGTTCCTGCTCCGCGAGGACATCGACGGAGTGGCCGCGGCGGTGGCCGAGGACGGCGCCGACAGCGCGCTGACCGTCGCGCCCTTCCACGGCTTCGTCTGGCGCGAGACCGGAGGCACCGGGGAGGCCGGCGGCACGGAGGGCGTCGACGGTGTGGGCGTCAACCACGACAAGTCGCACCGCCCCCGCCGCCAGGACCGCCCCCAGGACTTCCTGGAGACCGGGGCCGCGTACGCGATGGACGCCGCGGGCTTCCGCGAGGCCGGCCACCGCTTCTTCGGCCGCACCGTGCCCGTGCGCACTGACCCGGCCCGGGTCCTGGAGATCGACGACCCGCACGACCTGGCCCGCGCCCGCGCTCTCGCACCCCTGCTGGACGCCCCCTCGGGCACCGGCGGGGACGCCGCGACCCGGCCCCGGGCGCTCCCCACCCGCGAGGACGTCGACGCGGTGGTACTCGACTTCGACGGCACCCAGACCGACGACAGGGTGTACGTCGACTCCGACGGACGGGAGATGGTCGCCGTGCACCGCGGCGACGGACTCGGCATCGCCGCGCTCCGGCGGGCCGGCGGTCTGAAGCTGCTGATCCTGTCCACGGAGCAGAACCCGGTCGTCGCCGCCCGGGCCCGCAAGCTGCGGATTCCCGTCCTCCACGGCATCGACCGGAAGGACCTCGCGCTCAAACAGTGGTGCGAGGAGGAGGGCATCGCCCCCGAGCGCGTGCTCTACGCCGGCAACGACGTGAACGACCTGCCCTGCTTCGGCCTCGTCGGCTGGCCCGTGGCGGTCGCCGACGCCCACGACATCGTCCGCGGCGCCGCCCGCGCGGTGACGACCACCCGCGGGGGAGACGGAGCGATCCGCGAGATCGCCGGATGGATCCTCGGCCCCTCGCTCTAGACCTTCGCGACCACCGCGGACCCCGACCGACCGCCCACTCGCCGCCCCGCCGCCCCCGCCCCCGTCCACGCC
>NZ_JAGPXX010000056.1 GCF_018070345.1 Streptomyces sp. F63 | reverse complement strand
ACCCCGAGCAGCCCGGCAGCTTCCTGCCCAACGGTGCTGCCGCGAAGGCCGGACTCAACCGCAGCGTCCTCGACGCGGGTTGGGCGCAGTTCCTCGGAATCCTGGCGAACAAGGCTGAGAGTGCCGGCCGCCTAATGGTTCCGGTGGACGCGCGCGACACCTCCCGCACGTGCCCCGAATGCGGGCACGTCGCGAAGGAGAACCGTGCCACCCAAGCGAAGTTCGCGTGCACGGCGTGCGGGTTCGCGGCGAACGCGGACCACGTCGGCGCGACGAACGTCCTCAACAGGGCCGGGCTGGCCCTCTGCGCGACGGCATAGCCACCGACGCAGGAAGCCCGCGCGTTTACGCGTGGGTGGAGTCACGCCGTTCACCATCGCAGCCGTCGCCCTCGCGGGATGGCTGCTGCTCGGCTGGCCGCCGGCCGTGGCCCTGCTGCTCGGCGCCGTCCTCGCGCCCACCGATCCCGTGCTCGCCGCCGAGGTGCGCGTGGGGGAGCCCACCGGGGCCGAGCACGACGAGGACGAGGTGCGCTTCGGCCTCACCAGCGAGGCGGGGCTCAACGACGGACTGGCCTTTCCCTTCGTCGGCGCGGCCATCGCCCTGGCCGCCGCTTCGGGCACCGGCTGGTCCACCGGCTGGATCGGCCACTGGGCGCTCGTCGATGTCCTCTACAAGGGCGCCGTCGGTGTCCTCTGCGGCCTGGCCGTCGGGCGGCTGCTCGGCTGGATGTTCTTCCGTGCCGGCCTCAGGACCCTCCGGCTCTCCGAGCACAAGGAAGGCTTCGTCGCCCTCGGGGCGACGTTCCTCTCCTACGGCGTCACCGAGGTCCTCCACGGTTACGGCTTCCTCGCCGTCTTCGTCACCGCGTGCGCCATCCGCGCCGCCGAGCGGGCCCACGGCTACCACAACGTCCTGCACGACTTCATCGAACAGGTCGAGCGGCTCCTCACGGTCATCCTGCTGTTCCTGCTGGGCGGGTTCGTCGCCCTCGGCGGCCTGGCCCCGCTCACCTGGCAGGGCGCCGCCACCGGCCTGCTCCTGCTGCTGGTGATCCGCCCGGCCGCCGGCTGGTTCGCCCGCGTACGGGACGGGAGCTGCGCCCGGGAGCGCGGCCTCACCGCGTTCTTCGGCATCCGCGGCGTCGGCTCGCTGTTCTACCTCGCCCACGCGCTGGGGGCGGGCGGCTTCGCCGGTGTCGGGGCCGGGGAGCTGTGGGCGGTGGTGACCTTCACGGTCGTCGCGTCCGTGATCCTCCACGGCATCTCGGTCACCCCGCTGATCACCCGGTTCGACCGCCTGCTGCGCCGCCGCGCGCGCTCAGCGACGGGCAGGGCGCCGTCCTCCGCGGGGCGGTGAACCGGCCGGGACGGCCGGGACGGCCGGACCGCCCGGGGCGCGGCGGACGTGTCCCCCGCCGCGGGGCGGTTCACGGGTTCCCCGCGGGCCGGTTCGGCAGGCGCGCTCGGCGGGTGCGTTGCGCCCGCCCGGTCCGCTCATGGCCGCGGGGCGGGACCGGTGAGCCGGCCCCGCCCCGCAGCACTCCGCCCGCGTGCCCACGGCGCGGCGGATACGCCCGCCCTACACCCGGGCCGCGGACAGCGCGTTCACGATGTCGTCCACGCGCGCCCGGGCGTCGCCGAAGAGCATCCGGCTGTTCTCGCGGAAGAACAGCGGGTTCTGCACGCCCGCGTATCCGGTGGCCATGGAGCGCTTGAAGACGATGACGTTCTCCGCCTCCCACACCCGCAGCACGGGCATCCCCGCGATCGGGCTGTTCGCGTCCTCCAGGGCCGCCGGATTGACGGTGTCGTTGGCACCGATGACGAGGACGACCGACGTGGCGGCGAAGTCGTCGTTGATCTCGTCCATCTCCAGGACGACGTCGTAGGGCACGTTCGCCTCGGCCAGCAGCACGTTCATGTGGCCCGGCAGCCGCCCGGCGACCGGGTGGATGCCGAACCGGACGTCGACGCCCTGCTCGCGCAGCGCGCGGGTGAGGTCCGCCACCCGCTGCTGCGCCTGCGCGACGGCCATGCCGTACCCCGGGGTGATGATCACCGACGAGGCCTCGCGCAGCAGTTCGGCGGTCTCGTCGGCGGTGATCTCGCGGTGCTCGCCCTGCTCGCCGTCCGAGGCGGCGGCCGGCGCCTCGATGCCGAAGCCGCCGGCGATCACCGAGAGGAAGGAGCGGTTCATCGCCTGGCACATGATGTACGACAGGTAGGCACCGGAGGAGCCGACCAGCGCGCCGGTGACGATGAGCAGGTCGTTGTCGAGCAGGAAGCCCGAGGCGGCGGCGGCCCAGCCCGAGTAGCTGTTGAGCATCGACACGACCACCGGCATGTCACCGCCGCCGATGGAGGCCACCAGGTGCCAGCCGAGGGCCAGGGCGAGCGCCGTGACGGCGATCAGCAGACCGATGTGCGGCTCCATGACGAAGACCACGGTGAGGACGGCGAAGGCCGCCAGCGCGCCGAGGTTGAGCGCGTTCCGGCCGGGGAGCATCAGCGGGCTGGACTTCATCCGCGCGGACAGCTTCAGGAAGGCGACGATCGAGCCGGTGAAGGTCACACCGCCGATGAAGACGCCGATGAACACCTCGGCGTGGTGCACGCCGAGGAGCGTCCCGGTCAGCCCGCCGTCCTCCCCGGAGTGGCCGGCGACCTCCAGGTAGCCGTTCCAGCCGACGAGCACGGCGGCCAGGCCGACGAAGCTGTGCAGCAGGGCGATGAGTTCGGGCATGGCGGTCATCTCGACGATGCGGGCCCGCCACAGCCCGATCAGCGCGCCGATCAGCATGGCGGCGGCCAGCAGGGCGGCGCCGGTCCCGGAGACGCTCTGCGAGGCGAGCGCGATGGTGGCGGCCAGCGCGACGGCCATCCCGGAGATGCCCATGACAACGCCCGAGCGGGCGGTCTCGTGCTTGGAGAGTCCGGCCAGGCTGAGGATGAACAGCAGGGCGGAGACGATGTAGGCGGCCTGTGCGGCCGTGGTGACGGTCATGGGGCCTCAGTCCTTGGAGAACATGCCGAGCATGCGGCGGGTGACCGCGAAGCCACCGAAGATGTTGATGCTCGCCAGCAGGACCGCGGCGAACGACAGTACGGTCACGACGGTGTTCCCGTGCCCGATCTGGAGCAGGGCACCGACGACGATGATCCCGGAGATCGCGTTGGTCACCGACATCAGCGGTGTGTGCAGCGCGTGGTGCACACTGCCGATGACGTAGTAGCCGATCACGATGGCCAGCACGAACACCGTGAAGTTGCCGGCGAGCTGGCTCGGCGAGACCGCCGTCAGCAGGAACAGGCCCAGCGCGGTCAGGCCGCCGAGCGCTAGCTTGCGGCTCTGCGGCATCGGCTGCTTCCGCTTGCTCTCCGCCGTGGGCGTCGCGCCCGCCGCCGGCCGGGCCTGCGCGGCCGGCGCGGCGGACACCTGCACCGGCGGTGGCGGCCACGTCTTCTCCCCCGCGCGGACCACCGTCACGGACCGCTGCACCACGTCGTCGAAGTCCAGGACGACCTGCCCGTCCTTGCCCGGCGCCAGCAGCTTCAGCAGGTTGACGATGTTCGTGCCGTAGAGCTGCGAGGCCTGCGCGGGCAGCCGCCCGGGAAGGTCCGTGTAGCCGATGATCGTCACCCCGTTGTCCGTCACGACCACCTCGCCGGCGACGGACCCCGCGACGTTGCCGCCCTGCGCGGCGGCCATGTCGACGATCACGCTGCCCGGCCGCATGCTCGCCACGTGCTCGGCCGTGAGCAGCCGGGGCGCCGGACGGCCGGGGATGAGCGCGGTCGTGATGACGATGTCGACCTCGGCGGCCTGCTCCGCGTAGATCTCCGCGGCGCGCCGGTCGTAGTCCTCGGAGGTCGCCTTGGCGTAGCCGTCGGCGCTCGCCTCCTGCTCGACCTCCACGGCGAGGAACTCCCCGCCCAGCGAGCGCACCTGGTCGGCGACCTCCGGGCGCGGGTCGGTCGCCCGGACGATCGCGCCCAGGCCCTTCGCCGCGCCGATCGCCGCCAGCCCGGCCACGCCGGCCCCGGCGACCAGCACCTTGGCCGGCGGCACCTTGCCCGCCGCCGTCACCTGGCCGGTGAAGAACCGGCCGAACCGGTGCGCGGCCTCGATCACCGCCCGGTAGCCGGCGATGTTGGCCATCGAACTCAGCACGTCCAGCGACTGGGCGCGGGAGATGCGCGGCACCGCGTCCATGGCCAGGACGGTGATCGACCGCTGGGTGAGCGTCTCGACGAGTTCGGGGCGCAGCGCGGGGCCGATCATGCCAATCAGCGTCGCGTCGTCCCGCAGCAGGCCGACCTCCTCCGGAGCCGGCGGGTCGACCTTCAGGACGACGTCGGACCGCCAGGCGTCCTCGCGGCTGCCTATCTTGGCGCCCGCCTCGGCGTACAACGCGTCCGCGAAATCCGACCGCTGACCGGCACCGGCCTCGACCAGGACGTCGAAGCCGAGGCTGATCAGCCGGCGCACGGTGTCCGGGGTCGCGGCAACCCGCGTCTCCCCTGTGGCCGACTCCGCGACCACACCGAGCCGTTGGACCATCGATCCGACCTCTTTCTGTGACGTTCCCCCGGGTCTTCCCCGGTGCGGGTGCACTCGGGTGGCCGGAGGGTGTGTGGTGAGATCCGCGTTGTCCGTGGTGGTGGCCGGATGTCGTCCTTGACAAGGCCCCGGCTGCTTCGCGCCGGGCAGGTTCCCACATGGCGGATCCGGACAGTGGAGGAAACCTACTGATCGGTCACGAGCGAGGGCAGGCTAGCCCGGTGATCTCGCGGGGGGCAAGGGAGCGCCAAGGGGTGGACCCGGTGCACAGTGCGGCGCCCGGATCTCTGGGGCCCGCCACAGAGCAGGTCGTGCCCGGAAGGGCCAACCGGCCCGTGTGGCACGACTCACGGCGGGAGCGACCGCCTGCTGAGACACCCGGACGGACGGACCACCGCGAACCGGACGGCACCCTTCCGGAGCCGTTTCCGCGCCGGTGCGCCGGGCCCTGGGCCGGCCCGGTGATCCGGAGACTCCGGCCGATCGGCTGACCGGCCGCCCGTCTGTTCGACTTGCCACCCGGAACTCGGGCCGCTTCGCGGAACGCGGGCCGCCGGAGCCGCGCCCGGGCCGACCCGGCATTCATCCCCTTCAGCGGTGGCCCGGGCGTCTGCCCGGGGAGAACATCGTGCTGCTGCACACCAGCGCCCGGCCGGCGGCGATGCCGGGGGAGGGCTCGTGTACCGGCTGGAGTCCCGGCTCCGCCCGGAGCCCTCGCGCCCGCTCCCGGCGACGTTCAACCCGTTCGCGTGCGGTGCGCGGTCCGCTGACCACGGGAACACCCACGCGGTGGTGGCGTGCCGTACGTTCCGGCCATGACCATCGGCATCCGTGCCGGACACGACACGGCACCGCCCCCCCGGCCCGGCCCGATCATGACGGGAATCCTGCGGCCCCGGTACGCCCTTCAGCCAACCTTCGGCGAATCATTGATGATCGCCATAAGAGTGTCTAACGTCGGTCCCCCAACTCCCCCCACAGGAGACCCACATGATGCGTGTCAGATCCCTCATGGCCGCTGTGGCCGGCGCCCTGCTGCTCTTCCTCTCGGGCATCTCCGCCCCCTCACCGGCGTCTGCCGCGTCGCTGGTGGAGGTGACCGACTTCGGCAGCAACCCCGGCAACCTGCGGATGCACCTGTATGTGCCGGACGCCCTTCCCGACCGGCCGGCGATCGTGGTGGCCATGCACGGCTGCGGCGGGTCCGGGCCGGGCTTCCACCAGTCGGGCGGCTTCGGGCAACTGGCCGACCGGTACGGATTCATCGTCGTCTACCCGACGGCCACCAAGCAGACGGCGATGTCCAACTGCTTCGACGTGTGGTCCGACGCCTCCAAGCGCCGTGGCGGCGGCAGCGACCCGGCCTCGATCGTCTCGATGGCCGGCTACGCGCAGGAGCGCTACAACGGCGACCCGGAGCGGATCTTCGCCACCGGCAGTTCCTCCGGCGGCATGGAGACCAACGCCCTCCTCGCCCTCTACCCGGACGTGTTCGAGGCCGGAACGGTCTTCATGGGTGTCCCCTTCACGTGCTTCGCCAACGAGGCCGACTTCCCGCCGTGGACCAGCAAGTGCGTCAACGGCTCCATGGACCGGACCCCGGAGGACTGGGGCAACGCCGTGCGTCAGGCGCACCCCGGGCACACCGGTGACCGTCCCCGCGTGCAGCTGTGGCACGGCACCAACGACACCCTCGTCCCCTTCCAGCTTCTGCGGGAGGAGATGGAGCAGTGGACGAACGTCTTCGGCCTCGGCCAGACGCCCACCTCCACGGACCAGCCGCAGCCGAGCTGGTCGCGCCAGCGCTTCGCCGACCCGGCCGGTGAGGTGAAGGTGGAATCCATCAGCGTCCAGGGCGCCGGACACAGCCTGCCGATGAACGGCATGGCCGACGCGGCCGTCGAGTTCTTCGGCCTGTCGGACTGAGGACCCGGGTGGCGGGACCGGCCGCCCGCCCCGCCCGGTGGGAGCGGAGGCGGGCGGCCGGCCGGGCGGCCGGCCGGTGCCGGGCCGCACCGGCCGCACTCGCTGCACTGGCCGCACCGGGCGGTTGGGCCGTACGAGCCGCATCGTCTTCCTCCCCGGGCATTTCCCCGAGCGGACTGGGCGGCTACATTTTTGGGAGCGCTCCCACAGCCCGGTCCGGCGGCACCCCTTCCCTCATGTGCGCCGGATCTCCACCCCCCGAAGGGAGAGGCACCACCCATGAAGCAATTCCCGAGATCCTCGCGCGCGGAAGACGGCGGCTCCGGAACCGAGGCCGGAAACGGAACCCGGAGCGGCCTGTGGCGCAGGCTCTCACTGTTCGGCCTGCTGGTCGCCCTGCCCGTCATCCTCCTGGCCGTGTTCACGGAGGGCTCGGGCGATTCCGGCGGCTCCGCGGAGCAGACCTCCGCCGAGGGCGGGACGTCCGTGGCCGGCACCCGGGCCGAAGCCGGCGAGGGGTCCGGCGGCGACGCGCACGCCGATCACGGCGGGAAAGCCGATGCCGCGGACAAGAATGCCCAGGGTGCGGGACACGAGAAGCACGCCGCGGGCGGGAAGTGCGCCGTGGATGTGAAGACCACGCCCAAGGGCGACGGTTACCGCGCCAAGGTGACGGTGACGAACTCCGGTGAGACGGAGATCGGCAACTGGATGATGCACTCGTCCATCTCTCCCGACGCGAACATCGAGAAGCACTGGCGCACGGTGCTCAACGGCTACGGCCTGGCCGTCGCCTTCGGCAGCACCGACAAGAACGGGACGCTGGAGCCCGGCGAGTCGACCACCTTCGGCTTCCTCGTGAAGAACGGCACCCCGCCGCCGGCCGAGGCCAACGTCTGCTACGTGCACTGAAGTTGTGCGGTCCCGCAACAGGACGGGGCAGGACCGGCAGCACCGGTACCGCCCCGACGCGTCCCCGGCGGCCGGCCTGGGGGCGGCGCACCGCAGGGCCACCGCATGCAGTACTGCGGACACCGGTACGGCCACGGGCGCCGCGGCCCGGCCACCCTCTCGTCCACGCCGGCGAGGAAGCCGGCCGGCGGTTCCGTTCAGCGATCAGTGACCGGTCGGCCGCCCGGGTCGATGGCCGGCTGCGGTACCTCAACGACGAAGAACAAGAAGGTGGGTTCGGTCGCGAGGCCGTGGAAGTCGTCCGGGAACAGGTCACGGGCTGCCGGGTCGGGCTGTGGCTCGCTGATGGCGGAAAGGCGGAAGCCGGCGGTGGTGAAGGCATCGGTCATCGCGTGCAACGGCCTGCGCCAGAATCTCATCGGGACGGACCGCCCGTTGATCCTCCAGTCGAAGGCGTAGCTGGTCGCCGCGAAGTAGTCGGGCCGAGGTTCCCGGATCGTGTAGGCCACGAATGGGTGGTCCACCGACGCGATCAGCCGGCCGCCGGGCCTGAGCACCCGCCGGAACTCGGCCAGCGTTGGCCCCCAGTCCTCCAGGTAGTGCAGCACGAGCGACGCGACCACGTCGTCGAACGCACCGTCGTCGAACGGCAGGCGGTCGCGCAGATCGGCCACGTGCAGGTCCGCGTCGTCACCGAGCCGCCGTCTGGCCAGTGCCAGCATCCCGGCGCTGGCGTCGATGCCGGTGACGGCGGCACCGCGGTCGCGCAGTGCAGCGGACAGAGCGCCTGAGCCACAGCCGGCGTCCAGGATCCGACGGCCGGTCACGTCTCCGGCGAGGTCTGTCATCGCCGGCCGCGCGTAGTACGCGTTCACGAGATTGTTCTCGGTTTCCGCCGAGTACGCCTCGGCGAAACTGTCGTAGTCGTTCGCCGGAGCCGGAGTCGGAGTCGGAGTCGGAGTCGGAGTCGGAGCCGGAGCCGGAGCCGGAAGCCGGGCGGGACCATCCGGCACATCGGTGACACGTTCCATCAGACCTTCTTTCGAGGGGACCACCAGCTTCAGCCGGTGGGGGGAATCGAATTGCCCACGACTTCAGTCCCGGGCGGAGTCACCGCCACAAGCCTAGGGTCACGTGATCCGCTGGACAGCACGCCTTCGGGGCCGGTGGGTTGGGGTTGGGGCACCGGGTGGGCGGCGCGGTGGTGGTGGCGGGTGGGTTGCGGGCTGCCGGGTGGTTGTCGTGGTGGGGGTTACGGCATCCGGGTCGGGGTTGGGCGGGGGTCGGTCGTCTATCCGGTGTCGTGCGTGCC
>NZ_JAGPXX010000055.1 GCF_018070345.1 Streptomyces sp. F63 | reverse complement strand
CACCCGGCCCGACGGCGCACCACCCCCCGGACACCCCACGGGCCCGCGGTCTCCTATCCCCCCTCGTACGTGAACCGGGCCACGTGCGGCAGGTCACCGAAAACCGAGATCAACGACTTCTCGGCGGGCTTCCCAGCGGTTCCGTGCGCGGCCCCCGGGAAGGCCGGCACGGCCGCTGACCACCGACCGGGGGGCACGGGGCCGGCACACCGGGTGATGACGGGCCCGGATGCGGCTGGGCAGGTCGGGATACCTCCCCGGCGCCCGGCGGAGAGGGGAGAAGGAGACAGCGGCGGAGGTGGGGGCGGTCGGCAGAGGGTGGGAACGCGGACGACGGAAGAAGGGAGCAGCGGCCGCGCCCCCGGCGGCAGGGAGCCGCACCGGCTCCACCGGGCCCTGGCTCGGGGCCGGACTCCGCGCCGGGGCCGGGAACCCGGGCACGGAGGGGCAGGCCGAAGCCGGGGGCCGCAGGCCGGGCCCACGGCCGGGCCGGAGAGGCCGGGCCCACGGCTGGGGGGCCGGGCCCGGGCCGGCTCAGTCCTCCCCGCCCTCCAAGTCGCCCTCCGTCTCCAGGAAGGTGCGGCGGAGCCCTGCGAGCACCTCGGGGTCCGGTTCCGCCCACATCCCGCGGCTCTCGGCCTCCAGCAGCCGCTCGGCCATGCCGTGCAGCGCCCAGGGGTTCGCCTCGCGCAGGAAGTCACGGTTCTCCGGGTCGAGCACGTAGGTGCGCGCCAGGGTGTCGTACATCCAGTCGGCGACGACCCCGGTCGTGGCGTCGTAGCCGAACAGGTAGTCGACCGTGGCGGCGAGCTCGAAGGCGCCCTTGTAGCCGTGGCGGCGCATCGCCGCGATCCACCGCGGATTCACCACCCGCGCGCGGAACACCCGCGAGGTCTCCTCGGTGAGGGTGCGGGTGCGGACCGTCTCCGGGCGGGTGCTGTCGCCGATGTACGCGGCGGGGGCGGTGCCCCGCAGTGCGCGGACGGCGGCGACCATGCCGCCGTGGTACTGGAAGTAGTCGTCGGAGTCGGCGATGTCGTGCTCGCGGGTATCGGTGTTCTTGGCGGCCACGGCGATCCGCCGGTACGCGCTCTCCATCTCCTCGCGCGCCGGGCGGCCGTCGAGGCCGCGGCCGTAGGCGTAGCCGCCCCAGACGGTGTAGACCTCGGCGAGGTCGGCGTCGGTGCGCCAGTCGCGGCTGTCGATGAGCTGGAGCAGGCCGGCCCCGTAGGTGCCGGGCCGGGAGCCGAAGATGCGGGTGGTGGCGCGGCGCTCGTCACCGTGCTCGGCGAGGTCGGCCCGCGCGTGGGCCCGGACGTGGTTGTCCTCGTCGCTCTCCTCCAGCGAGGCCGCGAGCCGCACCGCGTCGTCCAGGAGCCCCACGACGTGGGGGAACGCGTCCCGGAAGAAGCCGCTGATCCGCAGGGTGACGTCGACGCGCGGCCGGCCGAGGCCGGCGAGCGGTACGGGTTCCAGCCCGGTGACGCGCCGGGAGGCGTCGTCCCACACCGGCCGGATGCCGAGCAGGGCGAGCGCCTCGGCGATGTCGTCGCCGGCGGTGCGCATCGCGCTGGTGCCCCACAGCGACAGCCCGACGGACTCGGGCCAGCGGCCGGTGTCGGCGCGGTACCGCTCCAGGAGGGAGTCGGCGAGCGCCGAGCCGGTCTCCCAGGCGAGCCGGCTGGGGACGGCCTTGGGGTCGACGGAGTAGAAGTTGCGGCCGGTCGGCAGCACGTTGACGAGTCCCCGCAGGGGGGACCCGGACGGCCCGGCGGGGACGAAACCGCCGCCGAGGGCGCGCACGGCGTTCCGGATCTCGTCGCCGGTCGCGGCCAGCCGGGGCACCACCTCGCGGGCGGCGAAGCGGAGCACGGCGGCGACGGCGGCGGGGTCGTGCCGGGGGCCGTCCGGGCGAGCGGCGGGGTGTCCGCCGGGGTGTCCGGCGGGCTGTCCGCTCTCCCGCGCGGCTCCCGTCGCCGCCGGGGCGGGGGCGGGGGCGGCGTCCGTCCCGCCGCACACCCTCGCCACGGCCCGGTCCGCGGCGGCGGGGTCCCAGTCCGCCTCGTCCATGGCCTCGACCAGGGCGCGGGCCCGCTCCTCGGCCTCGTCCGCCCCGGTGCGGGTGGCCGCCGACTCGTCCAGGCCCAGGGCCTCGCGCAGCCCGGGGAGGGCGGTGGTGCCGCCCCAGATCTGCCGGGCGCGGAGGACGGCGAGGACGAGGTTGACCCGTTCCGGTCCGGCCGGGGCCCGCCCGAGCACGTGCAGGCCGTCGCGGATCTGCGCGTCCTTGACCTCGCACAGCCAGCCGTCGACGTGCAGCAGGAAGTCGTCGAAGCCGTCGTCGTCCGGACGGTCCTCCAGGCCGAGGTCGTGGTCGAGCCGGGCCGCCCGGATGAGGGTCCAGATCTGGGCGCGGATGGCGGGGAGCTTGGCCGGGTCCATCGCGGAGATGGCGGCGTACTCGTCCAGCAGCTGTTCGAGGCGGGCGATGTCCCCGTAGGACTCGGCGCGCGCCATGGGCGGGACGAGGTGGTCGACGAGGGTGGCGTGGGCGCGGCGCTTGGCCTGGGTGCCCTCGCCGGGGTCGTTGACGAGGAACGGGTAGACCAGCGGCAGGTCGCCGAGCGCGGCGTCGGGCGCGCAGCCCGCGGAGAGCGCCGCGTTCTTGCCGGGCAGCCACTCCAGGTTGCCGTGCTTGCCGAGGTGGACCATGGCGTCGGCGCCGAAGCCGCCCTCCTCGGGGCGGGCGGCGATCCAGCGGTAGGCCGCCAGATAGTGGTGCGAGGGCGACAGGTCGGGGTCGTGGTAGATCGCGACGGGGTTCTCGCCGAAGCCGCGCGGCGGCTGGATCAGGACGAGCAGATTGCCGTGGCGGAGGGCGGCGAGGACGATCTCGCCGTCCGGGTCCCGGCTCCGGTCGACGAACAGCTCGCCGGGCGGCGGCCCCCAGTGCTCCTCGACGCGCTCGCGCAGGGCGCGCGGCAGCCGCTCGTACCAGCGGCCGTAGTCGGCGGCGGGGACGCGGACGGGGTTGCGGGCGAGCTGCTCCTCGGTGAGCCAGTCCTGGTCGTGCCCGCCGGCCTCGATCAGGGCGCGGATCAGGTCGTCGCCACGGCCGGAGGCGAGCCCGGGGAGGGCGCCGGGCCCGTCCTCCGGGCCGAGGTCGTAGCCCTCCGCGCGCAGCGCGCGCAGCAGGGCGACGGCGCTGGCGGGGGTGTCGAGGCCGACGGCGTTGCCGATCCGGGAGTGCTTGGTGGGGTACGCGGACAGCACCAGCGCGAGGCGTTTGCGCGCGGCCGGGATGTGCCGCAGCCGGGCGTGGCGGACGGCGATCCCGGCGACGCGGGCGGCCCGCTCGGGGTCGGCGGCGTACACGGGCAGCCCGTCCTCGTCCACCTCCTTGAAGGAGAACGGCACGGTGATGAGCCGCCCGTCGAACTCGGGTACGGCGATCTGCGTCGCGGCGTCCAGCGGCGACAGCCCCTCGTCGTTCTCCTCCCAGGCGGCGCGCGGGCCGGTGAGGCAGAGGGCCTGCAGGATCGGTACGCCGAGCGCGGCGAGGGCGCCCGCGTCCCAGGACTCGTCGTCCCCGCCGGCCGAGGCGGCGGCGGGTTTGGTGCCGCCGGCGGCGAGGACGGTCGTGACGACGGCGTCGGCCGCGCCCAGCGCCTCGGTCAGCCCGGGTTCGGGGGCGCGGAGCGATGCCACGTACAGCGGCAGCGGGCGGCCCCCGGCCTCCTCGACGGCCCGGCAGAGAGCTTCCACGAAGGCGGTGTTGCCGCTCATGTGGTGGGCCCGGTAGTAGAGCACGGCGATCACGGGGCGGACGGCGTCCGCGCCGGTGCCGTCCCCGTCTCCGTCGCCGTCCCCGGCCGTGACGGGAGGCGCCGCCGGCGCCGGGGTGCGCTCCAGCGGGCCCCAGCTCGGGGCGGGTTCCGGCGGGGCGAAGCCGTGGCCGGTGAGCAGCACCGTGTCGGAGAGGAACCGGGCGAGCTGTCCCAGGTTGGCCGGTCCGCCGTGGGCGAGGTAGGCGTGGGCCTCGGCGGCGATGCCGACGGGAACGGTGGAGGCCGCCATCAGCTGGGCGTCGGGGGCCTGTTCACCGGTGAGGACGACGACCGGACGCTCCCCGGCGAGCAGCGCGTCGAGCCCGTCCTGCCAGGCGCGGACGCCGCCGAGCAGCCGCACGACGACGAGGTCGGTGCCGTCCAGCAGCGCGGGCAGGTCGTCGAGCCGGAGCCGGGCCGGGTTCCCCAGCCGGTACGGGACGGGGCCCCCGGCGGCGCGGGCGCTCAGCAGATCGGTGTCGGACGTCGACAGCAGCAGGATCACGGGCACTCGCTTCGCGGTGTCGTGGCGGACCGGCGGGCCGGCCCGGCCTGCCGGAGGGGATCGGCGGCGCTCCGGGCCGCGGTGCGCCCGGACGGAGCACGGGAGGGCGGAGCGGGGCCCGGCCGGGCCGGGTTCGGACGGGCGGGGCTCCGGACCGGGTTCCGCCGGGCGGGATTCCGGGCGGCACGCGAACCGGCGGGGTGAGACCGGGCGGAGTCCGCCCCGGCAGGGTTCCGGGCCGGGTGCGGCCGGGCGGGACGGCACCGAACGGAGCTCGGACGGGCGGAGTCCCGAACCGTGGGGTTCCGCCGGGCGGGGCTCGGCCACGCGGGATTCCGGGCGGAGTTCGGCCGGGCGGAGCGGTCCCGGACCCGCGGTCCCGGAGTCCGGGACCGCGGCATCCGGCGGCACGGGGTGGGGGACCGCGGGATCCGCTCCGGGGCCGGTGACGGTATCCGGGTATGGCGGGACCGGGGGCGGCGGAGCCGGCCACGGCGGGGCCGAGAGCGCATGCGGCAGCGTGCCTTCCTCGGGGTCCTCGCCCCGGGTCGGTGGCGGACGGCGGGAGTTCCTGACTCACACGGCGGTGCTGCTGCCGCGCTCACAGTGGCGGGACCGTGCCGGATTCACACCGGCTTCCTCCCCTGGCGCCGTCCATGGCGTCGTCCGGACCCCTCGGGGCCCGACGGTGAGCATAGTAAGGGCAGCGGAGCGGCTCGCGGCACGGTGCCTCCGCGGCCGGCCGGCGTGACCGGGAGAACACCGGCCGCCGCGGGCCCCGTACCAGCGGCGCGCATCACACCAAACCGGTCGCAACGGGAACGGCCGCCGTTCCGTCCCCGGACCGCCCGGCCACCGCCGCGCGCCGCTCGCGCTCCGGCCGGCCCCCGCCCGCCTCCCGTCCCTGACCAGGGATTTCACCGGGGCCGGGGCGGCTTGCCGGCGGCCCGTCCCGGCGGCGTCCGCCCCCGGCCGCCACGGTGCGCCCCCCGGCCGCGAGACCCCGCGGGAGCCATCACCGGGCATCTGTATGCTCGCCGCCATGCCCTCCCCCGCCACACCCTGCCCCGGCATGCCCGGACCGCCCCGGCGCGGGCGCGACGATGCCTGCCCCGGTGCGTTGCGTCTGCACATGGCCGACGACGGCGCACTGGCCCGGGTGCGTCTGCCGGGCGGCTTGCTCACCAGCCGTCAGGTGCGCCTTCTTGCCGACACTGCCGAGGAGTTGGGGGATGGAGAGCTTGAGCTGACCTCCCGTGGCAATGTGCAGGTACGAGGCCTTCCCGGTGATTGCGGTCGCCAACTCGCCGACCGTCTCCGCCTCGTGGGACTTCTCCCTTCGGACACCCATGAGCGTGTCCGCAATGTGGTGCTTTCCCCGTTGAGCGGGCTGGACGGCCACGGCCGGGCGGACGTCCGGGACTGGGTGAGCGCCCTGGACCATCTGCTCTGCGCGACCCCGGGCGCGGCGGCGCTTTCCGGCCGTTTTCTCTTCGCCGTGGACGACGGCCGCGGCGATGTCGCCGCCCTCGGCGCGGATGTGACGCTCGTCGCAACCGGCGCCGGTGGCGCGGAACTCCGCATCGGCGCGGGCGGTCCCCGGGTGCGCGTCACGGCCGAGGAGGCGCCGCGTGCGGCCGTCGCCACCGCCGAAGCGTTTCTGCACGCGGCTACGGAAAGCGGCACCCGTGCGTGGCGCATCCGGGACCTGCCGCGCCGGAGCGCCGGGATCGCGGGACCGGACGACCCGGGCGGACCCGGCGAGCCCGGCGGACCCGGCCGCCCCGCCGTGCCCGACGGACCCCGTGAACCCGGCGAACCCGGCGCGCCCGGCGGACCCGGCGGACCCGGCGGACCCGGCGGACCCGGCGATCCCGGCGAGCCCGGCGGACCCGGCGAACCCGGCGATCCCGGCGAGCCCGCCGGACTCCGCGGGCCCGGCGCATCCGGCCGGCCCCGCACGCCCGAGGAACGCCGTGGAGGCGGCGAACCCGGTGGCGCCAGCGGGCTCGACGCCCCCGAGGGGCCCACCGGCCCGCCGCCTTGCGCGGCACCGGATGCCCCTGGGCGCCATGCCCTGGACGCGGACCTGCTGAGGCGTCAGCTGTCCCGCGCGGGCATCGCGTGGAGGCCGGCGGACGGGCCGGCACGGCGCCCTGCCCCGCACACGGGCGACGGCCGGGCGCCCGGTCCGGAGACGGGTTCCCCGGCCGGCCGGGTCTTCGCGCCGGCTCAACGGCCGGTTCCCGCACCGGCCGCCGGCCCCGCCCCCGGGCTGATCCGCGAGCCCGGCCCCGGCGGCCGGTGGGCCCTGTCCGTGACCGCGCCCCTGGGCCGCTACTCCGCCGCGCAGTGGCGGCTGCTGGCGGAGACGGCCGAACGCTCGGGTGACGCGGAGATCCGCACCACCCCCTGGCGCGGAGTGATCGTGCCCGGACTCCCGCCGGACGCGGCACCGGCGGCTCTGCGGCGGCTGGCCGGCGCGGGTCTCGTCACCACCCCGGACTCCCCCTGGTACGGGGTTGGTTCCTGCACCGGGCGGCCCGGCTGCGCCAAGTCCCTGGCGGACGTACGGACGGACGCCGCGCGGGCCGTACGGAGCGGCCGTGCGGAGCACGCGACCGTTCCCGGCGGACCGGCCGCCGAACCGGCCGCCGAACCGGCCGCGGACCGCCCGGCCCGGGCTCCGCGCCCCGCGGCTCCCGCCTCGGAGACCCCGCCCGTCCGGGCGGACGTCCCCGCTCCCCGGGCCAACGCCTCCGGCCGTCCAAGTACCGCTTCCCGGAGCCCGGTTGACACCTCCACTCCGCCGCCCGGCACCACCGCGCCCGCCGCCGGCCCGGGGGCGGTCCCGCCCGTGTACTGGTCCGGCTGCGAGCGCCGCTGCGGCCATCCGAACGACGGCGGCGCCTGGATCGACGTCCTCGCCACCGAAGACGGCCGCTACCGGGTGGCCGCGGCCGGCGTGGGACCGGTGGCCCGCACACCGGCGAAGCCGGTGCGGGTACCGCCCGGGCGGACGGCCGCCGCCATCGCGGCGGCCCGCGCGGTGAGCATCGCCGGCACCACACGTCCGGCCCGCCCGCCGTCTTCGGCGCCCCCGCCGGACACCACCGGCAGGGCGCGCGGAACGCGCGGCACACCGGCCGGAACGGACCGAGCGGACGGAACGGACCGAGCGGACGGCACTGCCGACGGAACGGGCGGGACGGGCGGCGACACCCCGGACCGGACAGGCGGCTCACCGGACCGGACGGAGGCCCACGTCTGCCCGGAAGGGACAGGCACCGCCGAGCCCTCCGGCGGCCGGAGCAGCACCCAGCGGCACAGACACCCCGGCACTCCGGACCGCACCGGCGGCCCGGACGGCGCCGGCACGACACGAGCGAGGACGACTCCGTGACGGGTTACGCATACGAGAAGGACGGCGCGGCCATCTACCGCCAGTCCTTCGCCACCATCCGCGCCGAGGCGGACCTCACCGGCCTGCCGGCGGACGTGTCCCGGGTCGCCGTCCGGATGATCCACGCCTGCGGCATGACCGACCTCACCGGCGACCTCGCCCACTCCCCGCAGGTCGTGGCCCGCGCCCGGCAGGCGCTGCTCGCCGGCGCGCCGGTCCTCTGTGACGCGCACATGGTCGCGAGCGGGGTCACCCGCAAGCGGCTGCCCGCGGGCAATGAGGTGCTGTGCACCCTCTCCGACCCCGCCGTTCCCGCACTGGCACGCGAACTCGGCACCACGCGCAGCGCCGCGGCCCTGGAGCTCTGGCGCGACCGCCTGGAGGGGGCCGTGGTCGCCGTCGGCAACGCGCCGACGGCCCTGTTCCGGCTGCTGGAGATGGTGGCGGAGGGTGCGCCGCGCCCGGCGGCGGTCGTCGGCGTGCCCGTCGGCTTCATCGGTGCGGCGGAGTCCAAGGAGGCCCTGGCCTCGCACCCGTCGGGCCTCGAATACCTGGTGGTGCGGGGGCGGCGCGGCGGCAGCGCGATGGCCGCCGCCGCGATCAACGCGATGGCGAGTGAGGAAGAGTGAGCGAGCAGCAGGAGCGGCACCCGGCACCGGGGACGGCCACGGGCCGGCTCTACGGCGTGGGCCTCGGTCCGGGCGATCCGTCCCTCATGACCGTACGGGCCGTGGAGGTCATCGCCGGGGCGGACGTCGTGGCCTACCACAGCGCCCGGCACGGCCGGAGCATCGCCCGTTCCATCGCCGAGCGCCATCTGCGGCCGGACCACATCGAGGAGCGGCTGGTCTACCCGGTCACCACGGAGGCCACCGACCACCCCGGCGGCTACCGGGGCGCCCTGGAGGAGTTCTACGAGGAGGCCGCCGCCCGGCTCGCCGCCCACCTCGACGCG
Organism: Streptomyces sp. F63; assembly: GCF_018070345.1. Classification (GTDB taxonomy): domain Bacteria; phylum Actinomycetota; class Actinomycetes; order Streptomycetales; family Streptomycetaceae; genus Streptomyces. The sequence goes on along the minus strand of NZ_JAGPXX010000055.1, from coordinate 5,043 downwards.
GGGCGCTCGGTGGCGCTGCTCGCCGAGGGCGATCCGCTCTTCTACGGCTCGTACATGCACATGCACAAGCGGCTCGCGGACCGCTACCCGGCCGAGGTCGTCCCCGGCGTCACCTCGGTGAGCGCCGCCGCGGCGCGCCTCGGCACACCGCTGGTGGAGGGCGAGGAAACACTGACGGTCCTCCCCGGCACCCTGCCGGAGGAGGAACTGACGGCGCGGCTCGCGGCGGCCGACGCGGCCGCCGTCATGAAGCTCGGCCGGACGTTCCCCGCCGTGCGGCGCGCGCTGGAGCGGTCGGGGCGGCTGGCCGAGGCGCGGTACGTGGAGCGGGCCACGATGGCGGCGGAGCGCACGGCGCCGCTGGCCGAGGTGGACCCCGGCTCGGTGCCGTACTTCTCGGTGGCGGTCCTGCCGAGCCGGGTGGACGCCCGGCAGCGGCGGCACGCCGCTGCCCCGCCGGCGCCCGTCCCGGTGACGGGTGCGCCGTCCGCGGCCCCTGCCGCCGCCCCGGTCACCGGAACCCCGGCAGCCGGGGCCCCGGCCGCCGCCCCCTCCGGCACCGCCGCTCCGGGCGCCGCCGCTCCTCCCGCCGCTCCCCCCGTTTCCGGTGAGGTCGTCGTGGTGGGGCTCGGCCCGGCCGGGCCGCTGTGGCTGACGCCGGAGGCGCGCGGCGAACTGGCCGCCGCGGACGACCTGGTGGGCTACACCACGTACCTCGGCCGGGTGCCGGTGCGGCCGGGGCAGCGGCGGCACGCCTCCGACAACAAGGTCGAGTCGGAGCGCGCGGAGTTCGCCCTCGACCTGGCCCGCAGGGGCCGCCGGGTCGCCGTGGTCTCCTCGGGCGACCCGGGGGTGTTCGCGATGGCGACCGCCGTTCTGGAAGCGGCCTCCGAGGATCCGTACCGCGCGGTGCCGGTGCGGGTGCTGCCCGGGATGACGGCGGCGCACGCGGCGGCGGCCCGCGCGGGCGCGCCCCTCGGGCACGACTACGCGGTGGTGTCGCTCTCCGACCGGCTGAAGCCCTGGGAGGTCATCGCCGGACGGCTGCGGGCCGCGGCGGCGGCCGACCTGGTGCTGGCGCTCTACAACCCCGGTTCCCGCAGCCGGATCCACCAGGTGGGCAAGGCCCGTGAACTGCTGCTGGAGCACCGGGCCCCGCACACGCCGGTCGTCGTGGCGCGCGACGTGGGCGGGCCCGGGGAGCGCGTCCGGATCGTCCACCTGGCCGAACTGGACCCGGACGAGGTCGACATGCGCACCATCCTGCTGGTCGGCTCGACGCAGACCCGGGCGGTCACCCGCGGCGACGGCCGGCGGATCGTCTGGACACCCCGCCGCTACCCGGACGCGTGACGGCACGGCAGGCCGCGGCGCTCCACCGGCCGGGCCCTGCCGGACATCTCCCCGGTGCCCACGGGGCCCCGGCAGCCGACGGCCGGAAAGCCGGCGGTCGCGCAGGGGGCCGAGGCCGGCATCGGTCGGCGCCACCGGCAGGGAGCCGCGTGAGCGACCGGGACGACTGGCGCTCGGAGCACGGCCCGGACGCCGGGCACGTCGTGGCCGGGCTGCCCCCGCACATGGCGGCCGGGGCCGGGCGCCTCGCGGGTGATGGCGGCCCTCGCCGGGGCCGGCGTCGATGTCATCGGCCTCGGGGTGGGAGCGCCTGTGGCTATCGTGTGCTGTTGTGACTGGCTCTTCGCGGCGTCCGCTGCTGTTCCTCGATGTCGACGGACCACTCGTCCCGTTCGGCGCGGGGTCGCAGCAGTACCGCAACCACGCGACGGGCCGCGATCTGCCCGGAGCCGGAGGGAACCCGCTTCTGGCCAGGATCAACCCCGCGCACGGGCCCCGGCTGGCCGGCCTTCCGTGCGAGGTGGTCTGGGCCACGACGTGGATGGACGACGCGAACGCGTGCATCGCTCCCCTCCTCGGGCTTCCGCGTCTGCCCGTGGTGGCCTGGCCGGAGCCGTCCGGCATCGAGGAACAAGACGAACGCGAAGGGCTGCACTGGAAGACCCGTGCGCTCGTGGCCAGGGCCGCGGGACGGCCATTCGTCTGGGTGGACGACGAGATCACCGGCACTGATCGGCTCTGGGTCGCCGCTCACCATCCCGGACACGCCCTGCTCCACCGAGTCGATGCCGGTCCGGGACTCACGGATGACGACTATGTCGCCATCGAGGCCTGGCTACGGCAGAGGTGGTAGCCATGGCCTCCTCGTATCCCGCCGCCCTGCCCCTGCTGATCGGCCTCGTCACCGCCGCCGTGACCGCCTTCGGCCTCGTCGGGTACGGCTTCTCGGCGATCGGCCGGGGGGCCGTGGCACGCGGTGGCGCCGCGCTCTCCGGAGCGACCGCCGCACTCGCCCAGGCCTGGGGACTGGTGTCGCTCTTCCTCGACGAGAGCGGTACCGCCCGGGCCTGCCAGGACGCGAACCCGTCGCTGTTCGGGCAGGTGAGCGGCTACGGCGTGTCCTACCTGCCGCCCGCTCTCAACTGCCGCATGGCGTCGGGTGGTTCCTACCCGGCGGCCGTCCCCGGCTTTCTCACGCCCATGATGACGGTCTGTGCGGTGATCGCGACGGCGCTCGCCCTGCTCGCCGTCGCAGAACACCGCCGCACGACCGGACCCGAGCACCCCGAGCCCTCCCGGCAGAGGAGGACGTGACGCGGCGTCCGGGACGTCGCCGCGTGCGCGACGGCTCGCCCCCGAGGGGGACGCAGCCGGGTCCACGGCCTGGAGCCGGCCAAGAAGGCGGCGACCGGCGACCCGGAGGCCCGGATCGACGAGGCCGGCCACCACGCCCGTCTGCGGGAGGAGTTCGGGCAGGAGAAGGCCGCCCTGATCGCCGCGCGCCACCCCGTCAGCGCATACGACGGCTTCCCCGCCCTGGCGCTCGCGGCGGCCCTGACGGACGGCAACTGGGCCCGGCACTCCGTCGACACCGGCCGCGCACTGTCCGGCCGGACCCCCACGTACACCTACGAGTTCGCCGACGACGACGCCCCCTGGTAGGCGGACCCCACCTATCAGCGGCCCCATTCCGAGGTGGGCGCGGGGCACACCTTCGAGCTTCCGTACCTCTTCGACCTCGGGGCCCACCAGTCACTCACCCCGCCCAGCAGGGACTGGCCCACCGGATGACCGACATCCGGAGCGACTTCGCCCACAGCGGCAAGGCGGACTGAAAGCCCACCACCCCGGCCGCACCGAACGTGCAGTCCCCCGCCTCGGGGCCGGGCGGCATCCGGCCGTCGATTTCGCCAGGGACCACCGCTACGGCTTCTGGTACATCCCTCCGCTGACGGCGTCCACCGGGCAGCCGGCCGCCGGCGCAGGTCACCCGGGTCGGCGCCCGGATCCGATCCGCTGTCAGCGAAGCCGGCTGCGCGTCCCGCTCGCACGGTGCTTGGGTGGCGGAATGGAGATTCTGGTGCTGGGTGGAACGGCGTGGGTGGGCCGGGAGGTGGCGCGGCCGGCGTTGGCGCGCGGCCACCGGGTGACGTGTCTTGCGCGCGGGGAGAGCGGCGAAGTCGCGGACGGGGCACGGCTCGTGGCGGCGGACCGGCGCGAGCCCGGTGCGTACGAGCCGCTGCTCGACCGCGAGTGGGACGCCGTGGTCGAGGTGTCCTGGCAGCCGGGGTTCGTCCGCGGGGCGCTCGACGCCCTGGGCGGCAGGGCCCGGCACTGGACCTACGTGTCCTCCTGCAACGCCTACGCCTCCCAGGGCACCCCCGGCGCGGACGAGTCGGCGGCCCTGCTCGCCCCGACCGACCGGAGCGAGGTGGACCGCTCGCTGTACGGGGAGGCGAAGGTCGCCTGCGAGCAGGCGTCGGCGGCGGCCGTGGGCGACCGTCTCCTCATCGCCCGCGCGGGTCTCATCGGCGGGCCGGGCGACCACTCCGGGCGCTCCGGCTACTGGGTGGCCCGCGCCGCGCGCGACCCGCACGGACCGATGCTGGTGCCCGACACACCGGACCTGCCGACCCAGGTGATCGACGTACGGGACCTCACCGCCTGGCTGCTCGACTGCGCGGAAACGGGGGTCACCGGCACGTACAACGCCGTCGGCCCGGTCCACCCGTTCGCCGAGTGGATCGAGCTGTGCCGCACGGTCGGCGGGCACACCGGTCCGGTGGTGACGGCCGACTCGGCCTGGCTGCTCGCGCACGGCGTGGCCGAGTACATGGGGGAGGAGTCCCTGCCGATGTGGCTGGTCGAGCCGGGCTGGGAGGGCTGGTCCGCCCGGGACGGCTCAGCGGCGCACGCCGCGGGCCTCCACCACCGTCCCCGGGCGGAACTGCTGGCCGACACCCTGCGCTGGGAACGCGACCAGGACCTGGACCGGCCCCGGCGCGCCGGCCTCAGCACCGGCCGCGAGCGCGAACTGCTGAACGCACTCACCTGACAGTCCGGGGCATCTGATCTCACACCTCGGGCGGCCCCGTGCGTCACACGTCAGGAACTCGCCCGGGGTCCGGCGCCTCCAAGTGCCCCCCACGTGGTGGATGTGCCTCAACCACAACCCGTCCGGGGCGGCCGACGGCGGCACCAATCTCCAGCCGTGGAACCACCGGCAGTTCGCCACCCATCTCGCGGTCACGGCGCAGCGGTCCCGTGACGCCTGGGGCGTGCCGTTCGTGTCCGTGGAGCCGTTCAACGAGCCGTCCTCCGACTAGTGGCGGGCGGACGGCCGACAGGAAGGCTGCCACATCGACGCCGGGGTCCAGGCGACCGTGCTCGGTCATCTGCGGGCGGAGCTGGACCGTCTGGGGCTGTCCGGCACGCCGATCGCCGCATCCGACGAGACGAGCTACGACCTGGCCCGCACCACCTGGGCGTCCTTCGGGGCGGAAACCCGGGCGCTGGTGGACCGGGTCAACGTCCACGGCTACCAGGGCTCGGGTGTACTGGCAGGTGGTGACTCCACCCACGCGTAAACGCGCGGGCTTCCTGCGTCGGTGGCTATGCCGTCGCGCAGAGGGCCAGCCCGGCCCTGTTGAGGACGTTCGTCGCGCCGACGTGGTCCGCGTTCGCTGCGAA
>NZ_JAGPXX010000054.1 GCF_018070345.1 Streptomyces sp. F63 | reverse complement strand
CGCCACCACCTGCTGAAACACCGCACCCGATGGCAAGCGGAACGCGACCCCGACACCGGCGAGGTCCGCTGGACCGCCCCCACCGGCCACACCTACACCACCCCACCCCACACCCCCACCACCTGAATGCGGAAGCCCCGCCTCGGGGCCCCGGGCCGGGACAGCCCCTCCACCACCACACGGAGGGGCCCACACCCACGCCCGAAAGGGAGGACCGGCAAGTCCCTACCGAATCCGGAACCGTTCACCGCATTGACCGACCCTCCGGGCAGGGACGACTCAGGCATCCGTCCACCCTGCCCGGCCGCCACCTCCCGCGCTCAAACTCCACCCGACGCTTGATCCGCCCGGCCTCCGCAGACAGCCGCGGACGACCAGCACGAGCATCCCGGGAACCGATCGCACCAGCCGTTTGACCCGCGGCTTCGTCGGTGAAGGCTCAGCCACGACAGCGGCCCACGACCGGCACCACCGACAGCCCGCCACGACGGTGGGGAGGCCGTAGGGCTCAGGCGCGCGTGTGCCCCCGCAACCACCCACCGGCACCAGCCACGCCGTCGTCTTTCCGAACCGACCCCGGTGGCACAAGGCCCCGGATAGACGACCGACCACCGGCCAACCCCCGGCACGGGTGCCGTGACCCCAGCCCGAGTACTGCCGTCAGCCCGCGACGCAGAGCCACCACCATCGCGCCGCCCACCCGGCGCCGTAACCCGCTCACCCCCTACGACGCGCCCGGCCCCGTACCTGTTGGCGCCACCTGCGCTTCTTCAGGGCCTCTTTCGCCCACTCCGCCCACTCCGCCGACTCCGCCGACTCCGCCGACTCCGCCGACTCCGCCGACTCCGCCGACTCCGCCGACTCCGCCGACTCCGCCGACTCCGCCGACTCCGCCGACTCCGCCGACTCCGCCCACTCCGCCGACTCCGCCGACTCCGCCGACTCCGCCGACTCCGCCGACTCCGCCGACTCCGCCGACTCCGCCGACTCCGCCGACTCCGCCCACTCCGCCCACTTCGCCCACTCCGCGCAGCGTCCGGGCCCACGTCCCCCCCGCCCACGACTGCCGACCCGTCAGTCCATCGAGGGCGGCGCATACCCCGTGTATCAGCGGCCTGTTGTTTCCAGCCCCGGACAAGAGGCAGTAATCCGCTTGCATACGACCGGCTGAGGTAGACCACCATGACCACGTGAGCGCGGAACAGGACGCGGTGGCCGAGGCGATCGCTGGTGAGCTGCAATTGCTGGATCCCGACGTGCGGAGATCGAGGCAGCGGGCGGAGAGACTCCTGGATCCCGAGTTCTCGGAAGTCGGCGCTTCCGGGCGCCGGTGGGACCGCCAGGAGACGCTTGCCGCACTTCCCGGCATGTCCGGCGGTCCGGGCGGCGGCTCGTTTGAGCCCCGTCCCGAGGGGATGACCGGCGTCATACTGGCTCCCGGCTTGGTGCACCTGACCTACGAAACCCGACGCGGTGGGCAGCGCGTACGCCGCAGCTCGATCTGGCGACAGCGGGACGGGAGTTCCGGCTGGCGCATGTACTACCACCAGGCCACCCCCGTGCCGGGGCGGCCGGGTCAACCACCGGTCCGGTGAACCGCCGGTCCGTGGGCGCTCCGCACATTCTGCTGCTGCCGGTGCGGTGTTCACGTGTTCCGTGGGACACGGCAGGGCATCTCCACGGGCCGGATCGGCGTGCTCTTCCGGGCCGGAAAAGTGTTGACGTGTCATCGGGCCGGTCGGCAAGCTCGCGGCCGTGAGCACCGAACACGGACCGGCCGACGCCGCGGTCGTCATACAGGTCGGCGTCCGCGACCTGTTGCCCCGGGACCTGTCCGCGTGCGCCTGGTCGGGTTCGGCCACGCACCTGCGTTACGTGGAACGAGAGTTGGCGCGTGCTGCGGTCGGTGAGGTCGACTATCTGGCAGTGACCACTCCCGTGGATCTGCCGGTGGCCATCGGCGGTATCGACTATCAGGTCGCCGAGGCAGCCGGGACCTTGTGGCAACTCGCCGTGCTCCCGGCTCTCCAGTCCTGTGGACTGGGTACGTTGCTGATCCGCTCCGCCGAACAAAGAATCAGGGACCGCGGCCTGCGCAGGGCCGAACTCGCCGTGGAGGAGAACAACTCCCGGGCTCGCGCGCTGTACGAGCGCCTGGGCTACACCGCGTACGGCCGCAAGCCCGATGCCTGGGACGAGGAAGAGCCCGACGGGTTGATCCGTCGTTACCGGACGATGTGTGTCCTCATGCGGAAGGAACTGTGCGACCCGGCCCGACCGTAGAGGCCGTGGGGCAGCCATGGGTGGCTGCTGTCCTCACGCTCGGTCACACGCTGTGTGTGTGCGTTGCGGGTGTGGGTGCGGGTGCGGGTGCGCGTGCTGGCGAAGACCGCGAGCGCGCGATCAACCCGCTGGGCTGTTCCGCATCGAAGACGGACAGGGCGTGGGCATCCTCTTCGGCTGCTGGTGGTGTGGCCCCCGGGTACCGAGCTGAGCCGTGGGGCCGACCAGCAGGCATGCCCCGGTATGCATCCTTTGCCTGCTTGGGGTGAAGTGCCCTGCGGGTGTGCCGGTGGGGAAAAATAATGCAAGCACGCTTGCTTGTTTCTTGGTCTGCTGCCACAGTCGGTCCACGCCGTGCCGTTGCGTCGCGGTCACGCCGGTAGCCGCAGGACCGGTGCAACGGCCGGCTGAGTACCTGCTCAGTTCTCAAGCCGCACGAGTGACGCCGCCCGCTCATCACCGGGGCCTCGGCTCCCGGATCTCCGTATCTGCCCCGTCCCGTATCCCGTGCACAGCCCGTACACCGCCGTGACCCCGTACACCACCGTCACCTCGTCACTGCCGTCTCCGTAGTCCGTACAAGGGAGCATCTTGTGGCCGATCCAGCAGCCGTGCTCGGCGATCTCCGTGCCGAGGGCGAGGAGTTGGAGCAGCTCGTCGCACCGCTCGCCGCCGACCGCTGGAGCACGCCGACCCCCGCCCCCGGCTGGAGCATCGCGCACCAGATAGCCCACCTCGCCTGGACCGATGAGCGCGCCCTGCTCTCGGCCACCGACCCCGGAGCCTTCGCCGAGGACGCGGCTCAGGCGCTCAACTCGCCCGAGACCTTCGTCGACGACGGTGCCCAGCGGCTGGTTGACGAACTCCCGCCCGCCGCCCTCCTCGACCGCTGGCGCACCGGTCGCGTCACGCTCCACCACGCCCTCGTCGGCCGGCCGCCGGGAGCCCGGCTTCCCTGGTACGGGCCACCGATGAGCGTGGCCTCGATGGCGACGGCCCGGCTGATGGAGACCTGGGCCCACGGACAGGACGTGGCCGACGCGCTCGGGATCCGCCGCGAGGCGACGGCCCGGCTGCGCCATGTCGCGCGGATCGGGGTACGGGCCCGCGACTACGCCTACGTGGTGCACGGGCTCGTACCGCCCACCGAGCAGTTTCGGGTGGAACTGACCGCCCCGGACGGGGACGTGTGGACGTACGGTCCGGAGGATGCCGCGCAGCGCGTCACCGGCTCCGCCCTGGACTTCTGTCTGCTGGCCACCCAGCGGGCGCACCGCTCCGACCTGGCCCTGCACGCTGAGGGCGCGGACGCCGAGCACTGGCTGGGCATCGCCCAGGCGTTCGCCGGGCCGCCCGGCACGGGACGCGAACCGGCAGCCCGGGGAGGGGCCGGCGGGGGAAGCACCGATGGTGCTGGAGGAGCCGGCGCGGTGACGGTCACGGGGGCAAGCGCGCCGGAAAGCACGGGAGGAGCGCTGTGACCGGGGCTGGGACCGGGATCCCGCCGGGAGACGAAACCCCGCCGGGAGACGAAACCCCGCCGGGAGAGGAAACCCCGCCGGCCCGTACCCCACCGGCCGGTCCCTCGTCGTCCGGTCCCCCGCCGTTCGGCACTTCACCGGACCACAGAGCCGCCCCCGTGCCACCGGACCACAGGCCCGCACCCATGAACGGAACCGACCTGAGAGCCTCTGTCCCCACCCCCGAGCCGCGCTCCGCTCCCGAGCCGGATTCTGCCCCAGCCCCGGCAGCGCTCCGCATCGGCAACGCCTCCGGCTTCTACGGCGACCGCTTCGACGCCGTCCGGGAGATGCTGACCGGTGGGCCGCTGGACGTCCTCACCGGTGACTATCTGGCCGAGCTGACCATGCTCATCCTGGGCCGCGACCGCCTCAAGGACCCCTCCCGCGGCTATGCCAAGACCTTCCTGCGCCAGCTTGAGGAGGGCCTCGGGCTCGCCGCCGAGCGCGGCGTGAAGATCGTCACCAACGCCGGCGGCCTGAATCCCGCCGGGCTCGCCGACGCGATCCGCGCCCTGTCCGAGCGCGTCGGCGTCCCGGTGCGGGTCGCGCACGTCGAGGGCGACGACCTCCTGCACCGCGCCGCCGGCGCGGGCTGGGGTGAGGGCGTCCTCACCGCCAACGCCTACCTCGGCGGTGCCGGTATCGCCGCCTGCCTGCGGGCCGGTGCCGATGTGGTGGTCACCGGCCGGGTCACGGACGCCGCGCTCGTCACCGGCCCGGCCGCCGCGCACTTCGGCTGGGCACCGGACGACTGGGACGCCCTCGCCGGAGCGGTCGTCGCCGGGCACGTCCTCGAATGCGGCGCCCAGGCGACCGGCGGCAACTACGCCTTCTTCGCCCGGCACGATCCCCGGTCCCTGCGCCGCCCCGGCTTCCCCGTCGCCGAGCTGCACGCGGACGGCAGCTCGGTCATCACCAAGCATCCGGGCACCGGCGGCCTGGTCACGACCGGCACGGTCACCGCCCAGCTCCTCTACGAGACGGCCGCCGCCCGCTACGCCGGTCCGGACGTCACCGCCCGCCTGGACTCCGTACGTCTCGCGGCGGACGGCCCGGACCGGGTGCGGATCAGCGGTGTGCGCGGCGAGGTGCCGCCGCCGACGCTGAAGGCCGGGCTGACCCGGATCGGCGGCTGGCGCAACGAGGTCGTCTTCGTGCTGACCGGACTCGACATCGAGGCCAAGGCGCGGCTGGTGCGCGAGCAGATGGATGCCGCCCTGGCGGCTCGCCGCCCCGCCGAGGTGCGCTGGACCCTGGCCCGCACGGACCGGGCCGACGCGCCCGTGGAGGAGGAGTCGAGCGCGCTGCTGCGGCTGGTGGTGCGCGACCCGGACCCGGAGGCGGTCGGCCGCCGGGTGAGCGGCGCGGCCGTCGAACTGGGGCTGGCCAGTTACCCGGGCTTCCACCTCACCGCCCCGCCCGGCCCGGGAGCCCCGTACGGGGTGTTCGAGGCGGTGTACGTGGACGCGGCCGGAGTGCCGCACACGGCCGTGCTGCCGGATGGCGAGCGCGTCGCCGTGGAGCCGCCGCCGGAGGCGCGGCCGCTGGAGGAAGTGCCCGAGCCGCCCCTGCCGGAACCGCTCCCGCGGGATCTGCCGACCCGCCGGGCGCCGCTCGGGCTGGTCGCCGGGGCACGCAGCGGGGACAAGGGCGGCAGCGCGAACGTCGGCCTGTGGGCGGAGACGGATGAAGCCTGGCGCTGGCTGGCCCACGCGCTGACGGCCGACCGGCTGCGCGAACTGCTGCCCGAGGTGCGGGCGCTGCCCGTCACCCGCCATGTACTGCCGGGACTGCGCGCCCTGAACTTCACCGTGGACGGCCTGCTGGGCGAGGGCGTCGCCGCCCAGGCCCGCTTCGACCCGCAGGCGAAGGCTCTGGGGGAGTGGCTGCGCGCCCGTCACCTGGACATACCGGAGGTACTGCTGTGACGAGTCCGCCCGCCGACCGGCGCTCCACGCGCCGGCGGGAGTTGAGGGAGAGCTGCCGGGGGTCGCGGGAGAGCCGCGGGGAGCTGCCGGAGAACCGCCGGGGCCTGCGGGACAGCCGTCGGGTCATGCGCCGGCGGCGGCAAGAGCAGCAGCACGAACAGCAGCAACACCGGCGGCCGGGACGGGAGGACACCCCATGACCGTGCTTCCCTCCGCGCTCGACACCACCGGTGCCGACTACGCGGCCAACTGCGACGCGATGCTCGCCAAACTCGCCGATCTCGACGCCGAGCACACCAAGGCCCTGGCGGGCGGCGGTGAGAAGTACGTGGCCCGGCACCGCAAGCGGGGCAAGCTGCTCGCCCGCGAGCGCATCGAACTGCTCCTCGACCCGGACACGCCCTTCCTGGAACTGTCCCCGCTCGCCGCCTGGGGCAGCGACTACGCCGTGGGCGCGTCCCTCGTCACCGGCATCGGGGTGATCGAGGGCGTCGAGTGTCTGGTCACCGCCAACGATCCGACCGTGCGCGGCGGTGCCAGCAACCCCTGGACGCTGAAGAAGGCCCTGCGCGCCAACGAGATCGCCTTCGCCAACCGCCTCCCGGTGGTCAGCCTCGTCGAGTCGGGCGGTGCGGACCTGCCCAGCCAGAAGGAGATCTTCATCCCCGGCGGGGCGCTCTTCCGGGACCTGACCCGGCTGTCGGCCGCCGGCATTCCGACCGTCGCCGTGGTCTTCGGCAACTCCACGGCCGGCGGCGCGTACATCCCCGGGATGTCGGACCACACGATCATGGTGAAGGAGCGGGCGAAGGTCTTCCTCGGCGGGCCGCCGCTGGTCAAGATGGCCACCGGCGAGGAGAGCGACGACGAGTCGCTGGGCGGCGCCGAGATGCATGCCCGCACCTCCGGGCTCGCCGACCACTTCGCCGTCGACGAACCCGACGCGCTCCGGCAGGCACGCCGCGTCGTCGCCCGCCTCAACCACCGCAAGGCGCACCCCGATCCGGGCCCCGCCGAGCCGCCGAAGTACGACGAGGGCGAGCTGCTCGGCATCGTCCCCGGTGATCTGCGGACCCCGTTCGACCCGCGCGAGGTCATCGCCCGGATCGTCGACGGCTCGGACTTCGACGAGTTCAAGCCGCTCTACGGCAGCAGCCTCGCCACCGGCTGGGCGTCCCTGCACGGCTACCCGGTCGGCATCCTCGCCAACGCCCAGGGGGTGCTGTTCAGCGAGGAGTCGCAGAAGGCCGCGCAGTTCATCCAGCTCGCCAACCAGCGCGACATTCCGCTGCTCTTCCTGCACAACACCACCGGCTACATGGTCGGCAAGGAGTACGAGCAGGGCGGCATCATCAAGCATGGCGCGCAGATGATCAACGCGGTGTCCAACTCCCGGGTCCCGCACCTGTCCGTCCTCATGGGCGCCTCCTACGGCGCCGGCCACTACGGCATGTGCGGACGGGCGTACGACCCGCGCTTCCTCTTCGCCTGGCCCAGCGCGAAGTCGGCGGTGATGGGACCGCAGCAGCTCGCCGGCGTCCTGTCGATCGTCGCCCGCGCCTCCGCCGCCGCCAAGGGACAGCCGTACGACGACGAGGCGGACGCCGCGCTGCGCGCCATGGTCGAGCAGCAGATCGAATCCGAGTCGCTGCCGTTCTTCCTGTCCGGACGCCTCTACGACGACGGCGTCATCGACCCGCGCGACACCCGCACCGTGCTCGGCCTGTGCCTGTCCGCGATCCACACCGCACCCGTGGAAGGCGCCCGCGGCTTCGGCGTCTTCCGGATGTGAGGGACCTGAACCCATGACCGACAACGCTGGACAGAAGACGGGACGGAACACGTCCGTGCCGGGCTCCGCCGTACCGGACTCCTCCGTACCGGGTTCCTCCGGACTGGACTCCTCCGGACTGGACTCCTCCGGACGGGCCGCCCCCGCACCGGCCCCTTCCGGGCTGCGTACCGTCCTGGTCGCCAACCGGGGCGAGATCGCCTGCCGCGTCTTCCGCACCTGCCGCGGGCTGGGCCTCGCCACGGTCGCCGTGCACTCCGACGCCGACGCGCAGGCCCTGCACGTCCGTACCGCCGACGCCGCCGTGCGCCTGCCCGGCGACAGCCCCGCGGACACCTACCTCCGCGGGGACCTGATCGTGAAGGCGGCCCTCACGGCCGGCGCCGACGCGATCCACCCCGGCTACGGATTCCTCTCCGAGAACGCCGACTTCGCCCGGCAGGTCCTGGACGCCGGACTGGTGTGGATCGGCCCGCCGCCCGCGGCGATCGCCGCGATGGCGTCCAAGACCCGCGCCAAGGAACTCATGGCCGAAGCGGGGGTGCCGCTGCTGCGCCCCGTGGACCCGGAGCGGGCGACCGGCTCCGACCTGCCCCTGCTGATCAAAGCCGCGGCCGGTGGCGGCGGCCGCGGCATGCGGCTGGTCCGCGACCTCGCCGAGCTGCCCGCCGAACTTGCCGCCGCCTCCGCGGAGGCGGCCTCGGCCTTCGGCGACGGCGAGGTGTTCGCCGAGCCGTACGTGGAGAACGGCCGCCACGTCGAGGTGCAGATCTTGGCCGACACGCACGGCACCGTCTGGGCGCTCGGCACCCGGGACTGCTCCCTGCAGCGCCGCCACCAGAAGGTCATCGAGGAGGCGCCGGCCCCCGGCCTGCCGCAGCCGCTGCGCGACACCCTCCACACGGCCGCGGCCGAGGCGGCCCGCGCCATCGGCTACACGGGCGCCGGGACGGTCGAGTTCCTCGTGTCCGCCGAACACCGTGCGTACTTCCTGGAGATGAACACGCGCCTGCAGGTGGAGCATCCGGTGACGGAGGAGGTCTACGGCCTCGACCTCGTCGCCTGGCAACTCCGCGTCGCCGAGGGCGCCGAGCTGCCCGCCCGGCCGCCCGAACCGGCCGGGCACGCCGTCGAGGCCCGGCTGTACGCGGAGGACCCGTCCCGTGACTGGCAGCCACAGTCGGGGCCGCTGCACCGCCTCGACGTTCCAGGAGTCCGGCTGGACACCGGGTTCACCGGGGGCGACACCATCGGTGTCCACTACGACCCGATGCTGGCGAAGGCGATCGTCCACGCCCCCACGCGGGCGGAGGCGGTCCGGCGACTGGCCGACGCGCTGTCCCGGGCCCGGGTCCACGGCCCGGTCACCAACCGGGACCTGCTGGTCCGCTCCCTCCGCCACCCGGAGTTCGCGGCGGGCCGGGTGGACACCGGTTTCTACGACCGCAACCTGCCGGAACTCACCGCACCGACCGCGGCCGGACCCACAGTGGGCCAACAGCCGGTGGGCGAGCGGCCGGTGGGGGAGCAGCCGGTGGGCGAGCGGCCGGTGGGCCAACAGCCGGTGGGCGAACCGCCGGCGGGCGAGCAGCCGGCGGGCGCACGGCCGGCGGGCGCACGGCCGGTGGGGGGTTCCGCGGGAGCCGACCCCGCGGTGGGCCTCTCCGCCCTGGCGGCGGCGCTGGCCGCCACGGCCGTCCGGACCGGCCCGGCGAGCAGCCTCCCCGCCCGCCTGGGCGGCTGGCGCAACCTGCCCTCCGGCCACCAGACCACCGCCTACCGCGCGGAGCCCGACGGCACCGAGTACGAGGTCCGCCACCGCCTCACCCGTGACGGCCTCGACGCCCCCGGCCACCCGGACGTACGGCTGATCGCGGCCGGCCCGGAGCGCGTCACCCTGGAGACCGCCGGGGTCCGCCGGACCTTCGAGGTAGCGGTGTACGGCAGCCGGACCCACGTCGATTCCCCCCTGGGCGCCCACGCGTTCACCGCCGTCCCCCGCTTCCCGGACCCCACCGCGCGCGCCGAGCCCGGCTCGCTGCTGGCCCCGATGCCGGGCACGGTGGTGCGGGTGGCGGATATCGCCGTCGGTGACCGGGTGGAGCAGGGGCAGTCGCTTCTGTGGCTGGAGGCCATGAAGATGGAGCACCGCATCACGGCACCGGCCCCAGGCACCCTGACGGTCCTCCACGCGACCCCGGGGCGGCAGGTGGAGGTCGGAGCGCTCCTGGCCGTCGTCACGGAGGGCCCCTGAGGGCGGGCACACAACCCCGGCCTCGGCCCCAGCCCCCAGCCGCAGCCCGGCCCCAGCCGCAGCCCGGCCCCAGCCGCAGCCCGGCCACAGCCACAGCCCCGGCCCCAGCCACAGCCCCGGCCCCGGCCCCGGCCACAGCCCCGGCCCCAGCCACAGCCCCGGCCCCGGCCACAGCCCCAGCCCCAGCCACAGGGGGCCGGTAGCCCGGCCCCCTCCACCCGAACAAGCCTGTCGCCCTCACCAGCCGCCCCTCACCAGCCCCTCACCAGCCCCTCGCCACAGCCGTCCGCCACTGGCCACAGCCGTCCGCACCGAACCCACCCCTCCGGAGGAGGCACTCGTGCCCGCGTCCCCGTCTGCCGCAGTCACCGCGTCCACAGCCCTCGAAACCGACGAACACCGAGCCCTCCGCCAAGCCGTCGCCGCCCTCGGAGCCCGCTACGCCCGTGACTTCTTCGGCGCGGCCGGCTCCGGTCCGGGAGGGGACGCCGGGGCCACCGCCAGGGCCGGCCATGTCCAGGACCTCTGGCAGGAGGCCGCCAAACTCGGCTATCTCGGCATCAACCTTCCCGAGGAGTTCGGCGGTGGAGGCGCCGGTATCTCCGAACTGGCCATTGTTCTGGAGGAGTTGGGCGCGGCCGGTTGTCCGCTGCTCATGCTCGTCGTCTCGCCGTCCATCTGTGGCACGGTCATCGCCCGCTTCGGCACCGAGGAGCAGAAGCAGCGGTGGCTGCCCGGCCTCGCCGACGGCAGCCGCATGATGTCCTTCGGCATCACCGAGCCTGACGCCGGTTCCAACTCGCACCGGATCACCACCACCGGCCGTCGCGCCCCCGACGGCAGCGGCGACTGGCTGCTCACCGGCCGGAAGGTCTTCATCTCCGGGGTGGACATCTCGGACGCGACGCTGATCGTGGGCCGCACCGAGGATGCCCGGACGGGCAAGCTCAAGCCGTGCCTGTTCATCGTCCCCCGGGACACCCCCGGGTTCGAGTACCGGCAGATCGACATGGAACTGCACGCCGCGGAGAAGCAGTTCGAGCTGAGCTTCGACGACATCCGGCTCCCCGCCGAGGCCCTTGTCGGCGACGAGGACGCGGGCTTGCTCCAGCTCTTCGCCGGGCTCAACCCGGAGCGGATCATGTCGGCCGCGTTCGCCCTCGGAATGGGCCGTCACGCACTGGCGAAGGCGGTCGACTACGCCCGTACCCGCCAGGTGTGGAAGACGCCGATCGGCGCGCACCAGGCGATCGCGCACCCGCTCGCGCAGGCGCACATAGAGCTGGAGCTGGCGCGGCTCATGACCCAGAAGGCGGCCCGTCTGTATGACGCGGGGGACGACATCGGCGCGGGCGAGGCGGCCAACATGGCCAAGTACGCGGCCGCCGAGGCGAATGTCCGGGCCGTGGACCAGGCGGTGCACACACTCGGCGGCAACGGACTCACCAAGGAGTACGGCCTGGCGCAGCTCGTCACCGCCTCCCGGGTGGCCCGGATCGCCCCGGTGAGCCGGGAAATGATCCTCAACTATGTGTCCCACCAGTCCCTGGGGCTCCCCAAGTCGTACTGAGTCGGTCATCCTTGTGAGCCACCCGCACGGCTGTGAGGCGCGTCACACGGTAACGTCACGCGGCCGTGCCGCGCAGGCACTCCCGGCCACGCCTGTGCAGACCCGCAGCAACACGGGCCCGCACCGGCCCGCAGGAACACCGGCCCGCAGGAACACCGGCCCGCAGGAACACCGGCCCGCAGCAACACGGGCACACAGGAACACCGGCACACAGGAACACCGGCACACAGGAACACCGGCACACAAGGACACAGGGACACACCCAGGGGACACCCAGAGCGGAGGGGTCACGATGATCCACCGAAGCGCCTACCCGGACGTCCGGCCCGTCGATCAGCCCATCCACGAAGCCGTACTCGGCCGGGCCGCCGAGTACGGCGACACCCCCGCGCTGATCGACGGCGTGGACGGCACCACGGTCAGCTACGCCCAGCTCGACGCCTTCACCCGCCGCATCGCCGCGGCGCTCGCCGAGGCCGGGGTCCGCAAGGGTGACGTTCTGGCCCTGCACAGCCCGAACACCATTGCGTACCCAGCCGTCTTCTACGCCGCGACCATGGCCGGCGCCGCGGTCACCACCGTCCATCCGCTCGCCACCGCCGAGGAGTTCGCCAAACAGCTGCGCGACTCCGGGGCGCGCTGGATCGTCACGGTGTCCCTGCTGCTGGAGACGGCCGAGGCGGCGGCAGCGGCCGCGGAGGCGGCCGGCGGGCGGCCGGTCGCGGAGATCTTCGTCTGCGACCGGGCGGAGGGCCGCCGCTCGGTCCTCGACGACCTGCTCACCTCCACCGCCCCGGAGCCTGTCGTGGAGATCGACCCGGCCGAGGACGTGGCGGTGCTGCCGTACTCCTCGGGCACGACCGGCGCCCCCAAAGGCGTGATGCTCACCCACCGCAACATCGCCACCAACCTCGCCCAGCTCGACCCGCTGCTCCCGGACGAGGCGGACGAGCGCATCCTCGCCGTCCTCCCCTTCTTCCACATCTACGGGCTGACCGCCCTCATGAACGCGCCGCTCCGCCGGGGTGCCACCGTCGTCGTGCTGCCCCGCTTCGACCTGGAGCAGTATCTGTCGGCGGTCGAACGCCACCGGGTCACGGCCCTCTACGTGGCCCCGCCGATCGTCCTGGCCCTGGCCAAGCACCCGGCGGTCACGGAGCACGACCTGTCCTCCGTGCGGTACGTCCTGAGCGCCGCCGCACCCCTGGACGCCGAGCTGGCCGCGGCCTGCTCCCGCAGGCTCGGTGTGCCGCCCGTCCTGCAGGCGTACGGGATGACGGAACTGTCGCCCGGCACCCACGCCGTACCGCTCGACGCGGAGAACCCGCCACGGGGCACGGTCGGCCTCCTGGTGCCCGGCACCGAGATGCGGATCGTCTCCCTCGACGACCCCGCACGGGACCTGGGCCCGGACGAGCCGGGCGAGGTCCTGGTCCGCGGCCCCCAGGTGATGAAGGGCTACCTCGGCCGTCCGGAGGCGACCGCCGCCATGATCGACGAGGACGGCTGGCTGCACACCGGGGATGTCGGCCGGGTGGACGCCGGCGGCTGGCTCTTCGTCGTCGACCGGGTCAAGGAACTCATCAAGTACAAGGGCTACCAGGTGCCGCCCGCCGAGCTGGAGGCCTGCCTGCTGACCCACCCGGACCTGGCCGACGCCGCGGTCATCGGCGTCACGGACGAGGACGGCAACGAGATCCCCAAGGCGTACGTCGTGCGCAGGCCCGGGGCCGGGACCACGGCCGAGCAGGTCATGGCGTACGTTGCCGGACGGGTCGCCCCCTACAAGAAGATCCGCCGGGTCGAGTTTCTGGACGCGGTGCCCCGCGCCGCCAGCGGCAAGATCCTCCGGCGCGAACTCCGGACCCGGGAAAGGACCTCCACCACGCCATGACAGACGAGACAGCCGAGACAGCAGCCAAGGCAGCCGGGGCAGCCGAGACAGCAGCCGGGGCAGCCGGGGAAGCCGAGACAGCAGCCAAGGCAGCAGCCAAGGCAGTCAAGGCAGCCGGGCAGGCACCGGCCCGGTGCCCGGAACAGCCCCTGGTGCGCCACTCGACCGAACGCGGCGTCACCACGCTCACCCTCGACTCGCCGCGCAACCGCAACGCGCTCTCCACGCGCCTCGTCACCGGACTGCACGAGGCCCTGGCGGAGGCCGCCGCCGACCCGGACGTCCGCGCGGTGCTGCTCACCCACACCGGCGGCACGTTCTGCGCCGGCGCGGACCTGACGGAGGCCGGCTCGGCGGACGCGGCCTCCGCCCCGCTCGGCCTGGCCCGGCTGCTCCGTACGGTCACGGAGCTGCCGAAGCCCGTGGTGGCGCGCGTGACCGGGCATGTCCGGGCGGGCGGACTCGGCCTGCTGGGATGCTGCGACATCTCGGTGGCCGGGCCGGGCAGCAGCTTCGCGTTCACCGAGGCCCGGCTCGGTCTGGCGCCGGCGGTGATCTCCCTGCCGCTGCTGCCCCGTCTCGACCCCCGCGCGGCCGCCCGCTACTACCTCACGGGTGAGCGGTTCGACGCGGCCGAGGCGAGCCGGATCGGCCTCGTCACCGTCGCGGCCGAGGACCCGGACGCTGCCCTCGCCCCCATTCTGGACGGCCTGCGGCGGGCGTCCCCGCAGGGGCTGGCGGAGTCCAAGAAGCTGGTCACCGCCGGTGTCCTGCGCGTGTTCGACCGGGACACCCGGGACCTGGCCGAGCAGTCCGCCCGTCTGTTCGCCTCCGCCGAGGCGCGCGAGGGGATGACGGCCTTCCTGGAACGCCGGGACCCGGTATGGGCGCGGTGACGACGGCCCGCGGCCCCAAGCAGGACCGCAGCCGCGCGACCCGGCAGCGGCTGCTGGAAGCGGCGGTCGCGTGCCTCGCCGAACACGGCTGGAGCGGCAGTACGGTCATGGTGGTCGCCGAGCGTGCCGGTGTGTCCCGGGGCGCGGCACAGCACCACTTCCCGACCCGCGAGGACCTGTTCACGGCGGCGGTCGAGCATGTGGCGGAGGAACGCTCGGCGGCGCTGCGGGCGATGCTCAGCGGCGGGACGGACACCGTCCCGGCGGGGCACGAAGCCGGGCCGGGCGGGTCCTCCGCGCCGGGCGGCAGCCGGACCCGGGCCGTCGTGGAGGCCATCGTCGCCCTCTACACCGGTCCGCTGTTCCGGGCCGCGCTGCACCTCTGGGTGGCGGCCTCGAACGAGGAACAGCTCAAGCCGCGCGTCACCGCCCTGGAGGCGCGTGTGGGCCGGGAGAGCCACCGGATGGCCGTCGAACTGCTCGGCGCCGACGAGGCGGTGCCGGGGGTCCGCGAGACGGTGCAGGGTCTGCTGGACATGGCGCGCGGCCTCGGCCTGGCCACGCTCCTCACGGACGACGGGGCCCGACGCGGCCGGGTGGTGGCCCAGTGGGCCCGCATCCTGGACGACACCCTCGGCCGGGGGCGCACGGGAACCGGCGGGCGGACCCGCGAGCCCGGGGTTTCCTGAAGTCCCGCTCCGCCCGGCTGCCCCTTCTGGAAGGGGAGTTTCCGGGTTCCGGACCGGAGCGCGGACGGGCGGCGGCCGTCACCCCCCGTCCCCGCCCTCCCCGCCCCCGTCCCCGCCCCGCGAAGGGTGCGAGGACAGGGCCGGGCGACAGGGCCGGGTGAGAGGGCCGGGTGAGAGGGCCGGGTGGAGGGACGGGGACAGGCGACGGCGGCAGCGGCGGCGGCAGGAGGGGGCCGCCGGCTGCGGTGAAGCGGCCGGTCAGCGGGAGATGTCCGCGTAGCCGTCGACCTCGCGCGGGTCGCGGCCGCCGGGGCCGATGTAGCGGGCCGAGGGACGCACCAGGCGGCCCGTGCGCTTCTGCTCCAGGATGTGCGCGGACCAGCCGGCCGTACGGGCACAGGTGAACATCGAGGTGAACATGTGCGCGGGCACCTCGGCGAAGTCGAGCACGATGGCGGCCCAGAACTCGACGTTCGTGGCCAGCACCCGGTCGGGGCGCCGGTTGTGCAGCTCCTCCAGGGCGGCGCGTTCCAGCGCCTCGGCGACCTCGAACCGCGGCGCGGCCAGCTCCTTGGCGGTGCGGCGCAGCACCCGGGCCCGCGGGTCCTCGGCGCGGTAGACGCGGTGGCCGAAGCCCATGAGGCGCTCGCCCTTGTCGAGGGCCTTCTTGACGTAGGCGGTGGCGTCGCCGGTCCGCTCGATCTCCTCGATCATCCCGAGCACACGGGAGGGCGCGCCGCCGTGCAGCGGGCCGGACATGGCGCCCACGGCGCCGGAGAGCGCCGCGGCGACGTCGGCGCCGGTGGAGGCGATGACGCGGGCGGTGAAGGTGGAGGCGTTCATGCCGTGCTCGGCGGCGGAGGTCCAGTAGGCGTCGACGGCCTTGACGTGCTTGGGGTCGGGCTCGCCGCGCCAGCGCTTCATGAAGCGCTCGACGACGGTCTCGGCCTTGTCGATCTCACGCTGCGGGACCATCGGCAGGCCCTGGCCGCGCGCCGACTGGGCGACGTAGGAGAGCGCCATGACGGCTGCGCGGGCGAGGTCGTCGCGGGCCTGGGCCTCGTCGATGTCGAGCAGTGGTTTCAGACCCCAGACGGGGGCGAGCATGGCGAGCGCGGACTGGACGTCGACGCGGATGTCGCCGGAGTGGACGGGGATGGGGAACGGCTCGGCGGGCGGCAGACCGGGGTTGAAGGCGCCGTCGACGAGGAGGCCCCAGACGTTGCCGAAGGACACGTGGCCGACGAGGTCCTCGATGTCGACACCGCGGTAGCGGAGTGCGCCGCCTTCCTTGTCCGGTTCGGCGATCTCCGTCTCGAACGCGATGACTCCTTCGAGTCCGGGTACGAAGTCGGACATCAGGCGGCTCCTTGTATGTGGCGTGATGTGGTCGACACATGGCTTGTGACCAGAATGTCAAGCTTTGCGGTGTGCGGTGCCGGTCCGGATGCGCGGCTGCCCCGCTCCGCGGCACCTGCGACGCCGGTGCGGCTCACGCTCCGTAACGGTTACCCCGGTGATGCCCCGCCCGGGAGATGGTTATCCGTTCGGGCGTCGTCTCACTGGAGAGGCACTGAGGGTCTCTACAGGCCGGACACGATATCTCGCGCCATCCGGGGGCTATAGAGGCCCAGCCGATGATTTTGGCCGGTTCGGCCGATGCGGGGAAGCGTGAGAAGCGGCACACTGTGCCACCTTCCGGGGGAGGGGTTACACCACGTAAGGTCCGGAAACACTCTGTCAGTGTCTTCGGCTCTTCGGATGATGCTGCAAGATGAGTGCGTGCCTGATGATTCACTGGAGTCCGTGGAGTCCGTGCCGCACGTCGTCGCCGATCAGCCGGTGGCGCCCGAATACGATCCCGCCGCCATGCGCGAGCACTACCGTTCCGACGGTCTGTACGAGCGGGACCTCGCCGGGGCGCCGATGGAGCAGTTCGGCCGGTGGTTCCGGCAGGCGTCGGAAAGTGGCATCTACGAGCCGAACGCCATGGTGGTCTCCACGGTGGACGCCAGCGGCCGCCCCAGCTCGCGGACGGTCCTGCTGAAGGGCTTCGACGAACGCGGGTTCGTCTTCTTCACCAACTACACCTCCCGCAAGGGCCGCGAGATCGACACCAATCCCTACGTGGCGCTGCTCTTCCCCTGGCATCCCATCGCCCGCCAGGTACTGGTGGAGGGAGTCGCCGAACGGGTCGGGCGGGACGAGACGGTGGCGTACTTCCGCACCCGTCCGCACGGCTCGCAGCTCGGCGCGTGGGCGAGCCGGCAGTCGGAGCTGGTGGTGTCGCGCGAGGAACTCGACCGGTCGTACGGGGAGTTGGCGGACCGCTACCCGCCGGGCGAGCAGGTGCCGGTGCCGCCGGAGTGGGGCGGGTACCGCGTCTTCCCGGAGGCGGTCGAGTTCTGGCAGGGGCGCGAGAACCGCCTGCACGACCGTCTGCGCTACATCCGCTCCGCGACGCCGAAGGGCTGGACGGTCCAGCGGGTGTGCCCGTAGAACCCCGCAACCCCGGGACCCGGGCCGGGGCCCCTGTGCCCGTGCCCCCGCAACCCCGTGCCCCCGGACCCCCCGGCGCACGCCCTCCGGCCGCCGCCCTCCGGCCTCAGGCCGGCTTGCGCCACACCGAGACGTGCTTCGACGAGTCCCGGGTGAACGGCGCCCCGTCCCAGTCCGCGACGCGGCGTTCCAGTTCGAGCCCGGCGATCCGCGCCATCAGATCGAGCTCCGCCGGCCAGGCGTACCGGTGCCGGGACGTGCCCCGGCGGTAGAGACCGCTGCTGCCGCTGCCGCCGTCGCGGGTGAAGTGGTGCGAGACGAGCATCTGCCCGACCGGGTCGAGGGTGTCGAAGCCGAGATGCCGCTCGGAGACGTCGAACGGCACCGCGACCTGGCCGGGCGGCAGGAACCGCAGCGGCGGCACGTTCAGCTCGATGACGAACCGGCCGCCGGGTCCCAGGTGGCGCGCGGCGTTGCGGAAGCACTCGACCTGCTCGTCCTGTGTGAGCAGATTCGAAATGGTGTTGTAGACGAGATAGACCAGGGCGAACTCGCCGGGGACGACGGTCGTGGCCATGTCCCCGATGGTCACCGGGAGCGTGCTCTCGTCGACCTTGCGGCGCAGGACCGCTGCCATGTGCTCGGACAGTTCGATGCCCGTCACCGGCACGCCGCGCCGCCGGAGCGGGACGCCCACTCGTCCGGTTCCGATGGCGAACTCCAGTGCCCGGCCGTCTCCGGCGAGCTCGGCGAGGAAGGCGAGAGTCGGTCCGAGAACGGCGGCCGAGGACATCTCGGTTTCCTCGGCGTCGTAGCGGTCGGCGGTCGCACGGGTCCACAGCTCACTGCTCGTCACGGGCGGCACTCTGCCCGGTGCGGAGGCGCGCCGTCGACGCATTTTCCGCCCCCGGGGTGCCGGCGCTGTGCGCTCGTCCTCCCGCGCGGGGCGGAGGGCCCGCTCCCCGCGTCGCACCGGCGTGGGCCCGGAAACGCAGACGACCCGCGAGCCGTTTCCCCTCGGGCCGGGCCGGGGGCTCGGCGGCAAGGGGGCCGGTCGGACGTACCGGCGGCTCGCGGGTCGGGTGACTGCTGGGAATTGGGCCGGCTGCACGCATCTCTCACGTGCTGGTCCGGCGGTGCGCAGAGCGCGACGACGGACTGCTAGCCCGCAGCCACCTCACGCGTCCGGATATCTGACATCTGCCGAACCACCTCCCTTCTCGTGTGCCGAGAGAGTAAGCAGAAGACCCGCCGGGACTCAACGCATTTTCGGGCGGTTTCCCCGCGGTGCGGGCGAGCGCGCCCTTCCGCCCCCCCCGCCCCCCCCCCCCCCCCCCCGCCTCCCACACCAACCCCCCGGCCGCCCGGGCCG
>NZ_JAGPXX010000053.1 GCF_018070345.1 Streptomyces sp. F63 | reverse complement strand
GGTGGGGGTGGGGGTGGGGGTGGGGCTGCCCGACCCGGAGCTTCCGCTCGGCGAGGGGGAGACCGGATCGGTGGGGCACTCGGCGGGGGGCGTGCTCTCCTCGTCGTCCGGCTCGGACTCCGAGGGGGAGGGCGACGGAGAGGCGGAGCCGGAGGCGGAGGAAGAGGCGGAGCCGGAGGCGGAGGAAGAGGCGGAGGAGCTGCCCCCGGGGCTGATGGTTCCGCCGGCGGTCGCGGTCGGCGCACCGGGCCCGCGCGGCTTGTCACCCTGGTCGGTGGGGTCGCTGCCCGGCTTCTCGCCCTGGCCGCCGTCCGTGCCCCCGCCCTGGCCCCGGTCCCGGTCGCTGCCGTCCGAGCCGGAGCCGGAGTCCTGGTGCGAGCCGCCCCGGCCGCCGGAGCCGCCGGGCTTGCCGCCGTCCGCGGAGCCGGCGCCGGGGGTGCGGGGGAGGACACCGGTGCCGTCGGGAACCCGGTGCGTGCCCTTGCGGTAGAACTCCAGCCAGGACAGGACCGTGCGGAGATACTCCCGCGAGCGGTTGTATCCGAGGATGGCGGCTTCCAGGTCCGCCGGGGCCGACAGATCGCGGCTGCCGGCGCAGAGGTAGCGACCGGCGGCCAGCGCCGCGTCATAGATGTTGTTGGGGTCCTTCGCGCCGTCCCCGTTGCCGTCGGCGCCCCAGCGCATCCAGGTGCCCGGGATGAACTGCATCGGGCCGACCGCCCGGTCGTACACGCTGTCGTTGTCGTAGGTGCCGCCGTCGGTGTCCGAGATGCTGGCGAAGCCGTTGCCGTTGAGCTGCGGGCCGAGGATGGGGGTGAGGGTGGTGCCCTCGGCGTCCACGGCCCCGCCGCGGGCCTGGCCGGATTCCACCCGGCCGATCGCGGCGAGCAGCTCCCACGGGAGGTTGCACTCCGGGTTGCTTTCGGCGAGCGACGCCTCGGCCCTCTTGTACGCGGCGAGGACGGTGGCCGGTATGCCGGAGTCCCGGTCTTCGGTATCCGGCAGGCCGGCGGAGGCACCGGGCTTGTCCGGGATCTGCAGCGGCGGCAGTTCCGTGTGGTACGGCGACCCGCCGTCGATGGGGTGGTCCTCGGACGGCGAACCGGCGGGCACCTCGGGGTCCTTGGGGGGCAGGGACCCCGGGGCCTGGGACGCCGTCAGCGCCGCCATCGCCACCGCCGCGATGGCTGTCGTGGCCGCTCCCCTGCGAAGCCGTCGGCCGATGTGCGCCGCCATGCTGCGTCCCTCCCCTGCGTTCCGGGGCGGAACCGCCGCCCCTCCGACACCTTCCGCGCTGCCGAACACCGCCATACGGCCTGCTCCCCCTGACGGTCTTTCCCAGCAACTGCCGCGACACTACGACAACTTCTGGCCCGAGGTCACCGCCCCCCTGCATGTTTCACCACATTCGCACCACCGGGCCGCGCGGAGGCGGACCTCCGGACCCGCAGCAGCCTCCCGGCTTCCTCCGGCAGCGGCCTCCGGGCTTCCCGGCCGGCGCACCGGGGGGCGGGCGGGGCGGAGGCGTTCGGACCCGCCGCGTCCCCTGGGGCGGACCGGCGGGTCCCGCATCCGTCCCGGTCCGGCGCGGGCCGCCGCGGTTCGCTCCGGGAACCGTTGTGAGGGCGCGGCCGCGCGCCGGAGGAACGGGGCGCGGCCCGGTGGCTCCGCGGAGACCCGCTGGTGGGACTGGTGCCCCCGGGCCTGCGGGGACGGGTGTACGGGCTGCTGCGCGGCCGGCCGTGGCGGGGCCTGCCGGTGCCGTCGCTCGTGCTGTGGTTCTGGGTGTCGGCCGCGCTCGGCGCCGCCACGCACGTGGTGTGGGACGCGTTCACCCACCCCGGCCGCTGGGGTGTGCGGCTGCTGCCCGTACTGGGCGAGACGGCAGCGGGCTTTCCGCTCTACTACTACGCGCAGTACGGAAGTTCGGCGCTGGCTCTGGTGGTTGTGGCGGTGTTCCTGGTGTCGGCGGTGCGGCGGTCGCCGGACGCGGTGCTGCCGGTGTCCGTGCCGCGCCCGGCGGCATCGGGGCGGTTCCTGGCCGTGACGCTGCTCGGGCTGTGCGCGGCGGTGGGTGCCGTGCACCGCTGCGTGCGCCGGCACGCCGCCACCGGCTGGGACTACAACCTCGTCGACTACACGCCCACGGCCGTGTTCGGTGCGGGTGCGGGCCTGGCGGCGGGCCTCGCGGTCCACGCCGCGGCGGTCCGCGCGCACCGGTGGCGGCCCTCCAGGGAGCCGCCCGGCACGGAACCCGCGCCCCGCCCGGGCGGGACCGCCGCCGCGCCGGCCGCCCCGGCCGGGCCGCACCACGCTGAGGCGGCCGGGAGCCGGGAATCCCCGGAGGCCGCGGCCGGGGCGGAACCCGTCGAGGGCCGCCCCTGGTGACGGCCGTCTGCGGGCGGCCGTCAGTGGGCGGCCGACTCCCAGTCCGTGCCGAAGCCGACGGCCACGTCCAGCGGCGCCCGCAGGTCCGCGGCACCGGCCATCTCGCGGCGGACCAGTTCCTCCACCGGTCCGCGTTCCCCGTGCGCCACCTCCAGCACGATCTCGTCGTGCACCTGGAGCAGGATCCGCGACTCCAGGCCCTGCTCCGCCAGGGCCCGGTCCACCCGCAGCATCGCGATCTTCACGATGTCGGCGGCGGTCCCCTGGATGGGGGCGTTGAGCGCCATCCGCTCGGCCGCCTCCCGGCGCTGCCGGTTGTCGCTGTTGAGGTCCGGCAGATAGCGGCGGCGGCCCAGGATCGTCGAGGTGTAGCCGCAGGCCCTGGCCTCCTCCACCACCCGGTGGAGATAGTCCCGGACTCCGCCGAAACGCTCGAAGTAGGTGTCCATCAGCCGCCGCGCCTCGGCCGCCTCGATGCCGAGCTGCTGGGACAGCCCGAACGCGGAGAGACCGTAGGCGAGCCCGTAGGACATGGCTTTGATCTTGCGGCGCATCTCCGGGTCGACACCGCTCCGGCTGACGCCGAAGACCTGGGAGGCGACGGTGGAGTGCAGGTCCTCACCGGAGGTGAACGCCTCGACCAGCCCCTCGTCCTCCGAGAGATGGGCCATCACCCGCAGCTCGATCTGGCTGTAGTCGGCCGTCAGCAGGGATTCGTAGCCCTCGCCGACGACGAAACCGCGGCGGATCGCCCGGCCCTCGTCCGTGCGGACCGGGATGTTCTGCAGATTGGGGTCGGTCGAGGAGAGCCGGCCGGTGGCGGCCACCGTCTGGTTGAAGGAGGTGTGGATGCGCCCGTCGGGCGCGATCGTCTTGATCAGCCCCTCGACCGTGGACCGCAGCCGGGCCTGCTCACGGTGGCGCAGCATGATCACGGGCAGTTCGTGCTCGGTCTGCTGGGCCAGCCAGGCCAGGGCGTCGGCGTCGGTGGTGTAACCGGTCTTGGTCTTCTTCGTCTTGGGCAGGCCCAGTTCGCCGAAGAACACCTCCTGGAGCTGCTTGGGGGAGCCCAGGTTGAACTCGTGCCCCACCGCGTCGTGCGCCTCGCGGACCGCCTGCTGCACGGCGGCGGCGAACTGCTGCTCCATCCGGTCCAGCCAGCCGCGGTCGGCGGCGATGCCCGCCCGCTCCATCCTGGCCAGCAGTTCCGAGGTCGGCAGATCCACCTCCCGCAGCAGATCGGCGGCGCCGACCTCCGCCAGCCGCTCCCCCAGCACCTCCCCGAGGTCCAGCACGGTGCGGGCCTCCGCCATCAGCGCGGTCCGCTCGGCCTCCTCGTCGGCGCCGAAGGCCAGCTGACCGGCGCCGCCGGCCGCCGGGGCCAGCTCGCGGCCCAGGTATTCCAGCGAGAGGGCGTCGAGGTCGAAGGTACGGCGGCCGGGCTTGACGAGATACGCGGCGAGAGCGGTGTCCATCGTGATCCCGGCGAGCGTCCAGCCGTGCTCGGCGAAGACCCGCATGGTCTCCTTCGCCTTGTGCACCACCTTCGGCCGGGCCGCGTCCGCCGTCCAGGCGGCGAAGGCCCGCTCGTCGGCCTCGTCCAGCTGGGTGGGGTCGCACCAGACGGCCTGCCCGGAGGCGGGCGCCAGGGCGATCTCGGCACAGCTGCCGGTGCCCAGCGACCAGCTGACCACCGTGGCGAGCCCCAGCAGCTGCCCGCCGTGCGCCTTCAGCCAGGGGGCGAGCTCGCCGGAGCCCAGCACCTCGCCGTCCACCTCGACCCCGGCCGCCGGGGCCGGCTCCTCCTCCTGCGCGCCCGGGTCCACGGCCAGCAGCCGCTCCCGCAGATTGGGGTTGCGGATCTCCAGCGAGTCGAGCAGCACCGCCAGGGACTTGCGGTCGTACGGCTCCCGGCACAGCCCCTCCGGGCCCGTCGGCAGCGCCACATCCCTTATCAGGCCCGTCAGACGGTGGTTGAGCTTGACCGCGTCCAGATGCTCGCGGAGGTTCTGCCCCGCCTTGCCCTTGACCTCCTCGGCCCGCGCCACCAGCTCGTCGAACGACCCGAACTGGTTGATCCACTTGGCGGCCGTCTTCTCCCCCACGCCCGGGATGCCGGGGAGATTGTCCGACGGGTCCCCCCGCAGGGCCGCGAAGTCCGGGTACTGGGCCGGGGACAGGCCGTACTTCTCCCGCACCTTCTCCGGCGTGAAGCGGGTCAGCTCCGAGACGCCCTTCGTCGGGTAGAGCACCGTGACATGATCGCTGACCAACTGGAACGCATCACGGTCACCCGTGACGATCAGCACCTCGAAGCCCGCGGCCTCCGCCCGGGTGGCGAGCGTGGCGATGACGTCGTCCGCCTCGTAGCCCTCCACCGCGAAACGGGTGACCCGCATCGTGTCGAGCAGCTCGCCGATCAGCTCCACCTGGCCCTTGAACTCGTCCGGCGACTTGGAGCGGTTCGCCTTGTACTCCGCGAACTCCTCCGAACGCCACGTCCTGCGCGACACGTCGAACGCGACGGCCAGATGCGTCGGCTGCTCGTCACGCACCGTGTTCGCCAGCATCGAGGCGAAGCCGTAGATCGCGTTCGTCGGCTGCCCCATGCTCGTCGTGAAATTCTCCGCGGGCAGCGCGAAGAACGCGCGGTACGCCAGGGAATGCCCGTCCATGAGCATCAGTCGGGGCCGGCCCTCCCCCTGTCCGGGAGAAGCGGTCGCTGCGGTCTTCTTCGATGCTGTCTTCGCCACGTGCACGATCCTGCCAGACCCCGCTGACACTCCCCGCCCGCACGACACCCCGCCGGCCCCGCCACCCGGACCACCCCGTTCCCCGCAGCACCGGACCCCGCGCCGGCACCCCGTGGGAGGATCGGCCGCACACCCGCCGCCGCGAGCGAAGCCCGAGGAGAAGCCATGGCAGGCAAGCCGCCCGCAAGCGACCCGGTCCAGGACGCACCGGAGGTCGGTCCCCCGCCCCGCGCCGCCGCCGGGCTGCCCGCCGTCGGCCGCACCCTCCGCATGGCCGGACGGCAGATGGGCGTCCGCCGCACCGCCCTCACCCTCCTCAAGGTCAACCAGAAGGACGGCTTCGACTGCCCCGGCTGCGCCTGGCCCGAGGGCGACAAGCGGCACACCGCCGAGTTCTGCGAGAACGGCGCCAAGGCCGTCGCCGAGGAGGCGACCCTGCGCCGGGTCACCCCCGACTTCTTCGCCGCCCACCCCGTCACCGCCCTCGCCGGCCGCAGCGGCTACTGGCTCGGCCAGCAGGGCAGGATCACCCAGCCGATGTACCTCCCCGAGGGCGCCACCCACTACGAACCCGTACCGTGGGAGCGCGCTTTCGACATCATCGCCGAAGAGCTGCGCGCCCTGCGCTCCCCCGACGAAGCCGTCTTCTACACCTCCGGGCGCACCAGCAACGAAGCCGCGTTCCTCTACCAGCTCTTCGCCCGCGAGTTCGGCACCAACAACCTGCCCGACTGCTCCAACCTCTGCCACGAGTCCTCGGGCTCCGCGCTCACCGAAACCCTCGGCGTCGGCAAGGGCAGCGTCCTCCTCGACGACCTCCACCGGGCCGACCTCATCATCGTCGCCGGCCAGAACCCGGGCACCAACCACCCCCGCATGCTCACCGCCCTCGAAGACGCCAAGGCCGCCGGCGCCCGCATCATCACCGTCAACCCGCTGCCCGAGGCCGGCATGGAACGGTTCAGGAACCCGCAGACCGCCCGCGGCCTCACCGGCCGCGGCACCCCCCTCACCGACCTCTTCCTGCAGATCCGCATCGGCGGCGACCAGGCCCTCTTCCGCGCCCTCAGCCGGCTCCTCCTCGAAGCGGACGACGCGGCGGACCACGGCGCCCCGGCGGCCTCCCCCGGCGGCCCCGCCCCCGTCGACCACGCCTTCGTCCGCGAACACACCCACGGCTTCGAGGAGTTCGCCACCGCCGCCCGCTCCGCCGACTGGGACGGCATCCTGAACGCCACCGGCCTCGACCGCTCCGACATCGACGCCGCACTGCGCATGGTCCTCGGCGCCCGGAGCATCATCGTCTGCTGGGCCATGGGCCTCACCCAGCACAAGCACTCCGTCCCCACCATCCGCGAGATCGTCAACTTCCTGCTGCTCCGCGGCAACATCGGCCGCCCCGGCGCCGGCGTCTGCCCCGTCCGCGGCCACAGCAACGTGCAGGGCGACCGCACCATGGGCATCTTCGAACGCCCCGCCCCCGCCTTCCTCGACGCCCTGGAGCGGGAGTTCGGCTTCGCGCCGCCGCGGCACCACGGCTACGACGTCGTCCGCTCCATCCGCGCCCTGCGCGACGGCACCGCCAAGGTCTTCTTCGCCATGGGCGGCAACTTCGTCTCCGCCTCACCCGACACCGACGTCACCGAAGCCGCGATGCGCCGCGCCCGGCTCACCGTCCACGTCTCCACCAAACTCAACCGCTCCCACGTCGTCACCGGCGCCCGGGCGCTCATCCTCCCCACCCTCGGCCGCACCGAACGCGACCACCAGGCGAGCGGCGAGCAGTTCGTCACCGTCGAGGACTCCATGGGCATGGTGCACGCCTCCCGCGGCCGCCTCGAACCGGCGAGCCCCCACCTGCTCTCCGAACCCGCCATCGTGTGCCGCCTCGCCCGCCGCGTCCTCGGCGACCGCAGCCGCACCCCCTGGGAAGCATTCGAACGGGACTACCGGCTCATCCGCGACCGGATCTCCCGCGTCGTCCCCGGCTTCGACGACTTCGAATCCAAGGTCGCCCGGCCCGGCGGCTTCACCCTGCCGCACGCCCCGCGCGACGACCGCCGCTTCCCCACCGCCACCGGCAAGGCCAACTTCACCGCCGCCCCCCTCACCCACCCCCGCGTGCCCGAGGGCCGGCTGCTGCTGCAGACCCTCCGCTCCCACGACCAGTACAACACCACCATCTACGGGCTCGACGACCGCTACCGCGGCATCAAGGGCGGCCGCCGCGTCGTCCTCGTCCACCCCGACGACGCCCGCGCCCTCGGCTTCCCGGACGGCTCCTACGCCGACCTCGTCGGCGAATGGACCGACGGCACCGAACGCCGCGCCCCCGGCTTCCGCGTCGTGCACTACCCCACCGCCCGCGGCTGCGCCGCCGCCTACTACCCCGAGACCAACGTCCTCGTCCCCCTCGACGCCACCGCCGACACCAGCAACACCCCCGCCAGCAAATCCGTCGTCATCAGGCTCGAACCCACCCCGCCCGCGGGAACCGGGGACGGCGCCCCGGCCGCTCCGTGATCCCCGGCACAGCGCCCACCCGGCACTCCTGATAGGACGGTGCACACCACACCGGCGGGAGGAACCCCCGCCGGACCCCCTGACGAGAACCGGAGCCGCGCCCCATGGGTGAGCAGAGCAAGATCGCCTTCCCCCAGGAGATCCTGGACGAGTACGCCGGCCTCGGCATCGACCTCACCACCCTGTTCTCCGCCGGGCACCTCGGCGCCCGCATGGGACTGGAAATCCAGGAAGCCTCCGCCGAGCGGGTCGTCGGCACCCTCCCCGTCGAGGGCAACACCCAGCCCTACGGCCTGCTGCACGGCGGCGCCTCCGCCGTCCTCGCCGAGACCCTCGGCTCCGTCGGCGCCATGCTCCACGGCGGCGTCCGTAAACTCGCCGTCGGCGTCGACCTGAACTGCACCCACCACCGGGGTGTCCGCTCCGGTCTCGTCACCGGCGTCGCCACCCCCGTCCACCGCGGCCGCACCACCGCCACCTACGAAACCGTCATCACCGACGAGGACGGCAAGCGGGTCTGCAGCGCCCGGCTCACCTGCCTCCTCAAGGACGCGCCCCTCAGCTGACGCCGCTCCCCGCCGCCGCCCCGGGCCCTCCCAGCGGCCGGGGCGGCGGCACCCGGCGCACCCCGCCGCGGCAGCCACCACCGCCGCCGCCACCCCGGGCCGCGCACGCCGCCACCCCGGCCGCCGCCACCCCGGGCCGCGCACGCCGCCACCCCGGCCGCCGGCACCGGGCCGTTGCGCGCCCCGCCCGGCGAGCCCGCCCGGCGCGCCCGGCGCGCCCGGCGCGCCCGGGCCGCGATCCCCGGACCTCCACGCACCGTGTCCGAAACGTCCGGTCCGCTCACCCGGCCGTAACACTGCGTAACAATTCTGCCGAAGCCTCCGTCTCCGGCCCACCGCCGCCCCGCCCCCACGGCGCCCTCCCCCGGCAGCACGCCCGATATGCGGACCCCTCCTCCCCACCCGGCCCCGCCACCCACCGGCCGAACTGCGGAATCACCACCTCCGGCACGTCCGCTGCCCGAGCGACCCCCACCGGCAGCCCGCACGCCCACCGCACCCGCCCCCGAAGACACACCGGGCATAACAAGAGAGTCACATCCTCTCCCGCCCTCTGCCCGGGCGTAGCTCATCCCCATATATTCACCGCCAGTTACCGCGCCGCCGGGTGCGACACCGCAATGCCCACCAAGCGCACTGCCCCCGCCCGGCAACGCACACGGCCCACTCAGGCGAGAAGGCCGCGCCAGGGGAAAGGACAGAACGTGCGTCAACGTTCCTTGCTCATCATCACCACCGCGGTCACCGCGGGGGCACTCACACTCACGGCCTGCGGCTCACGCGACGACAGCGCGGGAGGCGGAGACGACGGCAACACCACCGTCGTGATCGGCGTCGACGCCCCGCTCTCCGGCAAGCTCTCCGCCCTCGGCCAGGGCATCAAGAACTCCGCCGAGCTTGCCACCAAGACCGCCAACAAGAACAAGGAAGTCGACGGCGTCACCTTCAAGATCCTCGCCCTCGACGACGTCGCCCAGCCCGGCACCGGCCAGCAGAACGCCAACCGCATCATCGACAACAAGCAGGCCATCGCCTCCATCGGCCCGCTGAACTCCAACGTCGCCCCGCCGATGCAGAAGGCGTTCGACAACGCCGACATGGCGCTCATATCCCCCGCCAACACCGCCCCCGAACTCACCCAGGGCAAGGACTGGCGCAGCGGCAAGAAGGTCCGCCCCTTCAAGACCTACTTCCGCACCTCCACCACCGACGCCGTACAGGGCCCCTACGCCGCCCAGTACATGTACGAGGAGAAGAAGCTCAAGAAGGTCTTCGTCATCGACGACAAGAAGACCTACGGAGCCGGCCTCGCAGGCACCTTCAAGGACGAATTCGTCAAACTCGGCGGCAAGGTCGTCGGCACCGACCACGTCAACCCCGAGGACACCGACTTCTCCGCCATCGCCACCAAGGTCAGCAACTCCGACGCCGACTTCGTCTACTACGGCGGCGAATACCCGGCCGGCGCCCCCCTCTCCGACCAGATCAAGAAGGCCGGAGCCAAGATCCCCGTCGTCGGCGGCGACGCCCTCTTCAGCGGCGAATACATCAAGCTCGCCAAGAAGAACGCCGAAGGCGACTTCGCCAGCTCCGTCGGCGCCCCCCTCGAAACCCTCGACACCGCCAAGGCCTTCATGAAGGACTACGAGGCCGCCGGCTACGACCTGCCCTACGAGGCCTACGGCGGCTACGCCTACGACAGCGTCTGGGCCATCATCCAGGCCGTGAAGGCCGTCGCCGAGAACAACGACGGCAAGCTCCCCGAGGACATGGACAAGGCCCGCAGCGAAGTCGTCAAGGCCGTCCAGGACGTCTCCTTCGAAGGCGTCAGCGGCGCCGTCGCCTTCGACGAATACGGCGACACCACCAACAAGCAGCTCTCCCTCTACCAGGTCAAGGACGGCAAGCACACCGTCGTCAAGACCGGCGAATACCAGGACTGACCCCAGGGCACACCCGCCCGCCCGACGCTCCACTACAGCTGCGCGGGGGCGCCACCAGCGCCCCCGCGCAGCCGTATCCACCACCCATACTCGGAGGCCCAGCGGTGCACGACCTGCCGCAGCAGCTTGCCAACGGCCTGATCCTCGGTGCGATGTACGGCTTGATCGCCATCGGGTACACCATGGTCTACGGCATAGTCCAGCTCATCAACTTCGCCCACGGCGAGATCTTCATGATCGGCGGATTCGGAGCCCTCACCGCCTGGCTCCTCCTCCCCGACGGCACCTCCATCGCCCTGGCCCTGCCGCTCATGCTCCTCATGGGCATGCTGGCCTCCGTCCTCGTCGGAGTCGGGGCGGAACGGTTCGCCTACCGCCCGCTGCGCGGCGGCCCCCGCCTGGCACCCCTCATCACCGCCATCGGCCTCTCCATCGCCCTCCAGCAGGCGATCTGGGCCTTCTACCCCGACGCCAAAAAAGCCCGCCCCTTCCCCCAGATCGGCGGCGGCCCCATCGACCTCGGGCCCTTCTCCGTCCAGCGCGGCGAACTCTTCCTCATCGCCGCCGCCCCCATCTGCATGATCACCCTGGCGCTCTTCGTCTCCAAGTCCCGCACCGGCCGCGCCATGCAGGCCACCTCGCAGGACCCCGACACCGCCAAACTCATGGGCATCAACACCGACCGCATCATCGTCACCGCCTTCGCCATCGGCGCCGCCTTCGCCGCCATCGCCGCCATCGCCCACGGCCTCAAATACGGCCAGGTCGAATTCAAAATGGGCTTCATCGCCGGACTCAAAGCCTTCACCGCCGCCGTCCTCGGCGGCATCGGCAACATCTACGGCGCCATGATCGGCGGACTCGTCCTCGGCCTCTCCGAAGCCATGGCCACCGCCTACATCGAATTCATCCCCGGCATGGAACTCTTCGGCGGCGGCGCCTGGAAGGACGTCTGGGCCTTCGTCCTCCTCATCCTCGTCCTGCTGCTACGGCCACAAGGCCTACTCGGCGAACGCGTCGCGGATCGGGCGTGATCACCATGACCACTGCGCAGACCACCCCAAAGACCACCGCACCGGCCACCACCACCCCGGGCGTCCTCCCCCTCCCCGCCGGCGCCGCCCGCATCGGCACCGCCGCCGGAGCCGCCCTCACCCTCGCGAGCACCTTCCTCGCCTGGACCTGGACCTCCGCCTTCCCCGGCAACCTCACCGTCACCGGCTACCCCGGCGGCCTCCAGGTCCTCACTCTCACCGGCTCCCTCCTCACCCTCCTCTTCCTCCTCTCCGGACACGGCATCCGCGGCCTCCGCTGGCTCACCCCCGGCGGCACCAACAGCCCCGTCCTCCTCCTCGCCCTCGGCACCCTCGCCACCACCTGGTACGCCATCGGCGCCATCACCACCACCCTCGGCGGCCTCGTCAACCTGGAGCCCGGCGGCTGGCTCGCCGCTCTCGCCTCCCTCCTCACCGCCGCCGCCGCCCTCGGCCTCCCCGCGGACACCCCCGCCGGTCCGGAGCAGCCGACCGCGACCCCCCTCCAGCGGCTCCGCCACGCCATGAAAGCCCCGGCACCCGGCCGCGCCAAGGACCTCCCTTCCTGGGCCGAGATCCTCCTCATCGCCGCCGCCTTCGCCGTCCTCCTCCACGTCTTCACCTACGGCATCGCCACCGAATACGGCGAACTCTTCATCGGCTTCCTCCTCCTCACCGGCCTCGCCGTACCCGCCCTCTCCAAAGCCGGCCTCGTCCGCCGCGTCAGCCGGCTCACCGCGCGGCACCGCAACATCTCCATCGCCTCCGCCTTCGTCGCCGCCGCCGCGTTCCCCCTCCTCCAGAGCGACAACCAATTCACCTCCATCGCCGCGAACATCCTCATCTTCGCGACCGTCGCCCTCGGACTGAACGTCGTCGTCGGCCTCGCCGGCCTCCTCGACCTCGGCTACGTCGCCTTCCTCGGCGTCGGCGCCTACACCGCCGCCCTCGTCTCCGGCTCCCCCTTCTCCAGCATCGGCGTCCAATTCCCCTTCTGGGCCGCCGTCCTCACCGGAGCCCTCGTCTCCCTCGTCTTCGGCGTCCTCATCGGCGCCCCCACCCTGCGCCTCCGCGGCGACTACCTCGCCATCGTCACCCTCGGCTTCGGCGAGATCTTCCGCATCGGCATGCAGAACCTCGACGGCATCTCCGGACCCGCCATCACCAACGGCTCCACCGGCATCCCCCAGATCCCCGACCTCGAAATCCTCGGATTCAACTTCGGTGAGTCCCACAGCTTCCTCGGCTTCGACTTCACCCGGTCGGCCAACTACTTCTGGCTGATGCTGTTCTTCACCGTCATCGTCGTCTCCGTCTTCCGGCGCTCCGACTCCTCCCGGATCGGCCGCGCCTGGGTCGCCATCCGCGAGGACGAAACCGCCGCCCGCGCCATGGGCATCAACGCCTTCCGGTTCAAGCTCATCGCCTTCGCCCTCGGCGCCACCCTCGCCGGACTCGCCGGCACCGTCCAGGCACACGCCGTCTCCTCCATCGACCCCGAACAGTACAAATTCGTCGAAGCCGTACCCCCCAACTCCGCCTTCCTCCTCGCCGCCGTCATCCTCGGCGGCATGGGAACCGTCGGCGGACCCCTCATCGGCGCCGCGCTCCTCTTCCTCATCCCCGCCAAACTCCAGTTCATCGGCGAATACCAGCTCCTCTTCTTCGGCCTCGCACTCGTGCTCCTCATGCGCTTCCGCCCCGAGGGCCTCGTCGCCGACCGCAGAAAGCAACTGGAATTCCACGACACCGGACAGCTCGACATGCCCGACGCGACCACCCTCGCGGACACAAACGGCAACGGCGGCAGCGACGGCAACGGAAACGGCGGCACCGGTACGGAAACCGGCACCCAAAACACCGACAACGGCAACGGCACCCCACCCGGCGGCACCGCCGGCCTCGGCAAGGCGGAGGCCTGACGACATGACCACCGACACCACCACACCCGCCGCCCCCACCCCCGGCGCGGCCCCCACGAGCCCCGTGCTCGAAGCCACCGGCGTCACCATGCGCTTCGGCGGCCTCACCGCCGTCGACAACGTCGCCCTCACCGTCAACAGCGGCGAGATCGTCGGCCTCATCGGCCCCAACGGCGCAGGCAAAACCACCTTCTTCAACTGCCTCACCGGCCTCTACATCCCCACCGAGGGCACCGTCTCCTACAAAGGCACCGTCCTCCCCCACCGCTCCCACCTCGTCACCCAGGCCGGGATCGCCCGCACCTTCCAGAACATCCGGCTCTTCCCTAACATGACCGTCCTGGAGAACGTTCTCGTCGGCCGCCACACCCGCACCAGAGAAGGACTCTTCTCCGCCCTCATCCGCGGCCCCCGCTTCAAGAAGGCAGAACGCGAATCCGAGGCCCGGGCCATGGAACTCCTCGAATTCACCGGCCTCGCCGCCAAACGCGACCACCTCGCCCGCAACCTCCCCTACGGCGAACAGCGCAAGCTCGAAATCGCCCGCGCCCTCGCCAGCGACCCCGGACTCCTCCTCCTCGACGAACCCACCGCGGGCATGAACCCCCAAGAGACGATGGCCACCCAGGAACTCGTCTTCGCCGTCCGCGACCAGGGCATCGCCGTCCTCGTCATCGAGCACGACATGCGGTTCATCTTCAACCTCTGCGACCGCGTCGCCGTCCTCGTCCAGGGCAGAAAACTCGTCGAAGGCACCCCCGCCGTCGTCCAAAGCGACGAACGCGTCGTCGCCGCCTACCTCGGCACCCCCTACGAAGGCGCCCCCGGCGCCGAAGAAGCCGCCGAAGTCGCAGCAGCCGAAGCGCACGCCGGACACACCACCGCCACCGCAGCGGACACCACGCAGCCGGAGACGGACACGGACACCCCCGGAACCAGCACCGACGACACCCCGGGCGGCACCGGCACCAAGGGAGAAGAACAGGCATGACCGCACTGCTCGAAGTCGAGGACCTGCGGGTCGCCTACGGCAAAATCGAAGCCGTCAAGGGAATCTCCTTCAGCGTCGAAGCCGGCCAGATCGTCACCCTCATCGGCACCAACGGCGCCGGCAAGACCACGACCCTGCGCACCCTCTCCGGACTGATCAAACCCCTCAGCGGCAAAATCATGTTCGACGGCAGACCCCTGAACGGCGTCCCCGCCCACAAAATCGTCGAACTGGGGCTGGCCCACTCCCCCGAGGGACGCCACATCTTCCCCCGGCTCACCATCGCGGAAAACCTCCAACTCGGAGCCTTCCTCCGCCGCGACACCTCCGGCATCGCCCAAGACATCGAACGCGCCTACGAACGCTTCCCCATCCTCGGCGAACGCCGCAAACAGCCCGCCGGCACCCTCTCCGGCGGCGAACAGCAAATGCTCGCCATGGGCCGCGCCCTCATGTCCCAGCCCAAACTGCTCATGCTGGACGAACCCTCCATGGGCCTCTCCCCCATCATGATGCAAAAGATCATGGAAACCATCAGCGAACTCAAGGAACAGGGCACCACCATCCTGCTCGTCGAACAGAACGCGCAGGCCGCCCTCTCCCTCGCCGACCAGGGACACGTCATGGAAATCGGCAAAATCGTCCTCTCCGGCACCGGACAGGACCTCCTCGTCGACGAATCCGTCCGCAAGGCCTACCTCGGCGAAGACTGACCCAACACCACCACCGAACACAGAAGGGGCCCGCAGCCGAACCGGCCGCGGGCCCCTTCCCCTTCCCCGCACGGCCAACAACCGCACGGGGACAACACTCACCCCTGCTGCTCCTGTTGCTGCTGACGCCGCTTCTCCTCGGCGTCCTCGATGATCGCCTCCGCCACCTGCTGCATCGACAACCGCCGGTCCATCGACGTCTTCTGAATCCACCGGAACGCCGCCGGCTCCGTCAACCCGTACTGCGTCTGCAGCACACTCTTCGCCCGGTCCACCAGCTTCCGCGTCTCCAACCGCTGCGTCAGATCCGCGACCTCCGACTCCAGCGCCTTCAACTGCGTGAACCGCGACACCGCCATCTCGATCGCCGGCACCACATCACTCTTGCTGAACGGCTTCACCAGATACGCCATCGCCCCGGCATCCCGCGCCCGCTCCACCAGCTCCCGCTGCGAGAACGCCGTCAGCATCAGCACCGGCGCGATACTCTCCGCCGCGATCTGCTCCGCCGCCGAGATCCCGTCCAGCACCGGCATCTTCACGTCCAGAATGACCAGATCCGGCCGGTGCTCACGGGCCAGCTCCACGGCCTTCTCGCCGTCCCCGGCCTCTCCCACGACCGAGTAGCCCTCTTCCTCCAGCATCTCTTTGAGATCCAGACGGATCAGCGCCTCGTCCTCGGCGATGACCACACGGGTGGTCGTCGGCGGGACGTGCGACTGCTCGTCGGCAACGGGCTGCTCGGGCTCGGCGGCGCTCACGGGTCTCCTCGTTCCAGGCAGGTAGTGCTCCATGAGCCTACCTAGCTCCTGTATGTTTGAGTCACAGCAGGGCAGAGCTATCCTTGCTTTCGAAGGACGCCCCGGTAGCCCAGTGGTTAGAGGCGCGACGCTCAAACCGTCGACAGCGTGGGTTCGAATCCCACCCGGGGCACTTACCTTCATTTCTTAGGTTTCCAACCGCTTGGCGATCTTCACTCCTGCGGGTGGACAGACCTTCGATTCCCGGCTCGGCTGTTCCCATCCGCGTCAGGCTCGCGTCATGTACGACGTCGATACGCGCAGGTTCGCCCTCACACTCATCGGCCAGGGGTGCTCCCTCTCCGAGGTCAGCAGACGGACGGGAGCATCCCGCTCCGCGATCCGCAGTTGGCGAGTCCGGCTCCTCCCGCTCCCCCGTATCACTCCGGAGAACGGCTGCCCGCGGTGTGCACCGGAGCCGCAGGCCTTGGCAACGCCTGCGGCCTACGCGTATCTCCTCGCCCTGTACCTCGGTGACGGCTGCATCAGTCCCCACCTCAAGACCAACGGCGCCTACCTGCGCATCGCCTGCTCGGACGCATGGCCTGGTCTCATCACGGAGTGCCAAAACGCTATGACAGCTGTACTTCCGGGTCGGAGCACCTATCTCGCACAGAAGCAGGGGTGCGCGATGGTCACCGGCTACAGCAAGCACTGGATCTGCCTTTTCCCGCAGCACGGACCGGGAAAGAAGCACGACCGTGCCATCGCTCTCGAAGCTTGGCAACAAGAGATCGTCGACGCCTTCCCCTGGGAATTCCTGCGCGGACTGGTGCATTCCGATGGCTGCCGGGTCACCAACTGGACGACCAAAGTCGTGCGCGGTGAGCGGAAGCGGTACGAATACCCGCGGTATTTCTTCACCAACACATCCGACGACATCCGGCAGCTCTACACGGACACCCTCGACCGGCTCGGGATCACCTGGACGCACTGCACGCGGGGCGGGAAGCCGTTCAACATCTCCGTCGCGCGGCGGGCCGATGTGGCGCTCATGGACGAGCACATCGGGCCGAAGCACTGAGGCCGTTCCCGGCCGGGCGCCGTGTCGCGCCGCGTCTGCGCGGAGGCGTCGGCGCCGGGCCGCGTCGCGCCGTCACGCCGTCACACCGTTGCGGCGGCGTCCTCGCCGATGCGGTGGACGCGGACCAGGTTCGTCGTGCCGGGGACGCCGGGCGGGGAGCCGGCCGTGATGACGACGATGTCGCCTTCCCGGCAGCGGCCGATGCGCTGCAGTTCCGCGTCGACCTGGGCGATCATCTCGTCGGTCGAGCCGGCCTCGGGGGTGAGGAAGGTTTCGACGCCCCAGGTGAGGCTGAGCTGGGCGCGGGTGGCGGGGTCGGGGGTGAAGGCGAGGAGGGGGATGGGTGAGCGGTAGCGGGAGAGGCGGCGTGCGGTGTCGCCGGACTGGGTGCAGGCGACGAGGTGGGTGGCGCCGAGGAAGTCGCCGAGTTCGGCGGCGGCGCGGGCGACGGAGCCGGCCTGGGTGCGGGGTTTGTGGGTGGTGACGAGGGGTGGGAGGCCTTGGGCGAGGAGGTTCTCCTCGGCGGCTTCGATGATGCGGGACATGGTGCGGACGGTGGGGGCGGGGTATTTGCCGACGCTGGTTTCGCCGGAGAGCATGACGGCGTCGGTGCCGTCCATGACGGCGTTGGCGACGTCGCTGGCTTCGGCGCGGGTGGGGCGGGATGCGTCGACCATGGAGTCGAGCATCTGGGTGGCGACGATGACGGGTTTGGCGTTGCGCCGGGTGAGTTTGACGGCGCGTTTTTGGACCATGGGGACGGTTTCGAGGGGCATTTCGACGCCGAGGTCGCCGCGGGCGACCATGATGCCGTCGAAGGCGGCGACGATGTCGTCGAGGTTGTGGACGGCCTGGGGTTTTTCGATTTTGGCGATGACGGGGATGTGGCGGCCTTCTTCTTTCATGACGCGGTGGACGTCGTCGGCGTCGTGTGCGGTGCGGACGAAGGAGAGGGCGATCATGTCGGCGCCGGTGCGGAGGGCCCAGCGGAGGTCTTCGATGTCTTTGGCGGAGAGGGCGGGGACGGAGACGGCGACGCCGGGGAGGTTGAGGCCTTTGTGGTCGGAGATGAGTCCGCCTTCGATGACGATGGTGTGGACGCGGGGTCCTTCGACGTTGGTGACTTCGAGGGTGACGCGGCCGTCGTCGACGAGGATGCGTTCGCCGCGGCTGACGTCGGCGGCGAGTCCGGTGTAGGTGGTGGAGGCGGTGTGCTGGTCGCCGGGGATGTCGTCGGTGGTGATGGTGAATTCGTCTCCTCGTTCGAGGAGGACGGGGCCTTCGCGGAAGCGGCCGAGGCGGATTTTGGGGCCTTGGAGGTCTGCGAGGATTCCGATGCTGCGTCCGGTTTCGTCGGCTGCTTTGCGGATGTGGTGGTAGCGGTTCTCGTGTTCGGTGTAGGTGCCGTGGCTGAGGTTGAGGCGGGCGACGTTCATTCCGGCGTCGATGAGGGCTTTGATCTGGTCGTATGAGTCTGTGGCGGGGCCCAGTGTGCAGACGATTTTCGCTCGGCGCATGGGGTCGACCTTATGACGTACCGGTGGGTAGCGATTTGGCTTGTGGTGACGGCTCGACGAGCTTTGAGTGAAAGCCCGCTGACGGTTCGTTAAAAGTGCAGTGGGCTGCTCTGATGAGCGTTTTCGGGTCTGCC
This sequence comes from Streptomyces sp. F63, assembly GCF_018070345.1. GTDB lineage: Bacteria > Actinomycetota > Actinomycetes > Streptomycetales > Streptomycetaceae > Streptomyces. The sequence goes on along the minus strand of NZ_JAGPXX010000053.1, from coordinate 413 downwards.
GCGGGTGGTTCCGGGGGCGCTGCGGGGGGTGTCGGCGGGGCGTTTCCGGATCATGAGGACGGCCCTTTTGTCCGGGAGGCGGAGTTCGCCCGCGGGGTGGAATCCGGCGCGGCGGAAGGCGTGGACGGAGCGGGTGTTGCGGGTGTCGGGTTCGGCGAGGACGCGGGTGGCGTGGGGGTCGGTGGTGAGTTGGTGGTCGGAGACGGCGCGGATGAGGTGGGGTCCGAGGCCGCGGCCGCGGTAGTGGGGTGGGCCGAGGAGGAGGTGGAGGCCGGCGTCGTGGGGTTTCGCGGGGTAGTGGTGGGCGAGGGGGTCGAGGTCGGCGCGGTAGAGCTCCCAGTAGCTCTCATGGGGGTGTCGTCGAGGTGGCCGATGCAGGGGGTGGAGTGGCTGCCGGGGGTGAGGAGTTGTTC
>NZ_JAGPXX010000052.1 GCF_018070345.1 Streptomyces sp. F63 | reverse complement strand
AGGCCGGCTGGGGTGGCGCGTACGGCAACAACGTCGTGGTCAAGCACGGCAGCGGTACCTTCACCCAGTACGCCCACCTGTCGAAGATCACCGTCCCGGTCGGCACCCAGCTGAGCACCGGGCAGGAACTCGGCAAGGTCGGCTCCACCGGTAACTCCACCGGTCCGCACCTGCACTTCGAGACCCGCACCACCCCGAACTACGGCTCCGGCGTCGACCCGGTGGCCTTCCTGAAGCAGCGCGGCGTCACCCTGTGACGGACGGGAGCGCACCGCGCGGCCGCGGAGTCACCGGGACCGCTTGAGGGAGCGGCCGGCATCCGCCGCGGCGATCAGATCGAGGGCGACTTCGAGGACGGCAGCACGCTTGTCCTCGGGGTCGCCCTCGATGTCCTTGAGGGCGAACACCCCGGCGTGGATGGTGAAGAGCGCGCTGACGGAGCGGACCTGGTCGGTCAGGCTCGCGTCCGGATCCTTCACCAGGTCGAAGAGGGCGAACATCCGTTCCTTGACGTTGCCGCCGATGCTCAGCTCGCGCACCGTCGCCTGGTTCTCCTGGACGAAGCGGAAGACCGGGGCGGCGTCGTGGAGGGCGGCACTGTAGCGGCGCAGCAGCTCCCGCTTGGTCTCCTGGCTCCGGGGCTGTTCCCGGCCCCAGGCGATGAGCTCGTCGAGGGGCCGGGTACGGTCCTCGAAGATGCTGATGAGGATGTCTTCCTTGGTCTTGAAGTGGTAGTAGAGCGCCGCCTTGGTCACGTTCAGCTGGGCGGCGATCTCGCGCAGCGAGGTCTTCTCGTACCCCTGTTCGACGAAGAGGGAGAGCGCGGCGTCCTGGATGCGGCGGCGGGTGTCCCTCCGGCGCGTGTGCGGTGTGGCCACGGTGGCTCTCCTGCTCCCTGCTCGTGTGCGGATCGGTCCGGCCCGTACCGAATTTACTTGACGACCGGCAAGTAGACAGGTTAGCTTCCGGGCAGATTTCTGCTAGCCGGGCGGCAAGTAAGTTTCCTCGCGGCGGTCGGTCCGCGCCCCGTGCGTGGCCGGTCCGGCGCCCCCGCGCCGCGCGCCCGGCCGGCACACCGCACTGCCTTCTTCTCGCGCACTCCCGGAGCGAACCGCCATGGCCCAGGCCCCGCCCGACCCCGTCCACGACGCGCCCCCCGCCGGCTCGCCGGCCACGGCGCCACCCCAGCGCAGTGTCCGCGTGGTGCTGCTGGCGCTGATGATCGCGATGCTCCTCGCCATGCTCGACAACATGATCATCGGCACCGCGATGCCGACCATCGTCGGTGAACTGGGCGGACTCGAGCACCTCTCCTGGGTGGTGACCGCCTACACCCTCACCACCGCCGCCTCCACCCCGGTCTGGGGGAAGCTCGGCGACCTGTACGGCCGCAAGGGCATCTTCATCACCTCGATCGTGGTGTTCCTGCTCGGCTCCGCACTCTCCGGCATGGCCCAGACCATGGGGCAGCTGATCGGCTTCCGCGGTGTCCAGGGACTGGGCGCGGGCGGCCTGATGGTCGGTGTGATGGCGATCATCGGCGATCTCATACCGCCCCGGGAACGCGGCCGGTACCAGGGCATGATCGCCGGGGTCATGGCGCTGGCCATGATCGGCGGGCCGCTCGTCGGCGGCACCCTCACCGACACCCTCGGCTGGCGCTGGAGCTTCTACATCAACCTCCCGCTCGGCGCCGTCGCCCTCGTCATGGTGACGGCGGTGCTGCACCTGCCGCGGAAGCGCACGAAGGCGCGGATCGACTACGCGGGCGCCGCCCTGCTCACCGTGGCGATCACCTCGATGGTCCTCCTCACCACCTGGGGCGGCATCGAGTACGCCTGGGACTCCGGTGTCATCCTCGGGCTCGCCGGCACCGCCGCGGTCACGACGGTCGCGCTGCTGGTCGTGGAGAGCCGGGTCGCCGAACCGGTTCTGCCGCTCGGCATCTTCCGCAGCCGCAACTTCTCGCTGATGACCCTCATCGGCTTCCTGGTCGGCTTCGTGATGTTCGGCTCGATGACCTTCCTGCCCCTCTACCAGCAGACCGTGCAGGGCGCCTCGGCGACCAACTCCGGACTGCTCCTGCTGCCGCTGCTGCTGGCGATGATGGCGGTCTCGCTGGTCGCGGGACGGGTCACCACCCGGAGCGGCAAGTACAAGATCTTCCCGATTCTCGGCGGCGGGCTGATGGTCACCGGCCTGTTCCTGCTGTCGACGATGGACACCGGAACCTCCCGGTTCGTCTCCGGCTGCTACATGGCGGTCCTCGGCGCCGGCCTCGGCTTCCTGATGCAGATCACCATGCTCGTGGCCCAGAACAGCGTCGAGATGAAGGACATGGGCGTCGCCTCCTCGACGACCACCCTGTTCCGCACGGTCGGCGGCTCCTTCGGCGTCGCGATCATGGGTGCGCTCTTCACCCACCGGGTGCGGGACGGCATGGCCGGCGGAGCCGCACCGGGAGCCCCGGCCGTCCCGGAGGGGGCCGCGCAGCTCGACGCGGCGAGCCTGGCGGAACTGCCGGAGGCGGTGCGGCAGATGTATCAGTCGGCGGTGGCCGGCGGGACGCACGGCGTCTTCCTGGTGGCCGCGTTCGCGGCCCTGGCCGGGTTTCTGGCGGCCTGGTTCGTCGAGGAGGTGCCGTTGCGGGGAGCCGCTCCGGCCGGGCCGGGAGCGGGCCCCGGAGGGCCGGGAGGCGCACCGCGCGAGGAGAGGGCCGGGGGTGCCGGCGGAGCCGGCGGCGTCGTGACGGAGGCCGAAGCGGGCGCCGGCGCGGCCCCGGGCACGCGCGGCGCTGACGAAGCGGGCCCCGGCCCCGTCGCCGAAGCCGGCGGAGCGGGCCCGGCGGGCAGGGCCCCGGCGGCGAAGCCCGTCTGAGCCGACGGCCCGGCCCCCGGCCCCCGGACCCGGCCCGGCCCCCGGCCCCCGGACCCGGCACGGCCCCCGGACCCGGCCCGGCCCCCGGACCCGGCACGTACGGCGGGCCCGCCCGGTCTCAGGACCGGGGGCCGGGCACGGTGACGAGGGGGATGCCGCCGGTGTCCGTGGGCGCCGTGCCCGGCAGCCACAGCACGGCGACCGCCCCGCCGCCGGGCGCGTTGCGGAAGGTGAGGTCCGCCCCCAGCACCCGGGCCTGGCCGGCCGCGATGGTCAGGCCCAGGCCGTGCCCCCGCCCGGCCCGGTCCGCGCTGCCGGTGCGGAACCGGCTCGGCCCTTCGTCCAGCAGCGCCGGCGGGAAGCCGGGCCCGTGGTCCCGTACCCGCAGGATCCGGCCCTCCACGGTGACCCGGACCGGTCCCCGGCCGTGTGTGGCCGCGTTGGCCAGGAGATTGCCCAGGACCCGCTCCAGACGCCGCGGATCGGTCTGCACCCGGGCGTCCCGCACGACCTCCGTCACGGCCTCCGGGGCGAGGACGCGGACCCGGCGGGCGACGAACTCGCCGAGCGCGACCTCCTGGAGCTCGGCCCGCTCGGTGGCGCTGTCCAGCCGGGCCACCTCCAGGACGTCCTCCACCAGGGTCCGCAGTGCCTGCGCCCGGTCCCGCACCAGCTCCGAGGGGCGGCCGGGCGGCAGCAGTTCGGCGGCGGTGACCAGTCCGGTCACCGGGGTGCGCAGTTCGTGCGCGATGTCGGCGGTGACCCGCCGCTCGGCCTCCAGCCGCTGCTGGAGGGCGTCCGCCATGGCGTCCACGGCGCGCGCCAGATCGTCCGTCTCGTCCCGCACCCGGCCGCTGATCGCGGCTCGTACGCGGACCTCCGTGTCGCCCTGCGCGACCCGGCCGGCGGCCGTCGCGGCCTGCCGCAGCCGCCGGGAGAGCTGGCCCCCGACGAGCACGCCCAGCAGGCAGCCGCCGCCGATCACCGAGACGGAACCGATGGACAGCGCCCGGTCCAGATCGCCCAGGACGGCGTAGCGGTCCTCGAACCGGGTGTGGATGGAGAGGACCCGGCCGCCGGCCAGGGGTACCGCCGCCCACACCTCGGGAGCTCCGTCCCCGGTGTCCTCCAGATACGTGGCGCGCTGGCCGCCCCGTACCGCCTCGCGCAGCTCCGGGGGGAGGTCCGGGTCGTCGATGTGCGCGTCGAAGTTGAGCCGGCCGGTGGACTCGTAGATCCGCTGCGCGAAGGTGACCCGCTCGTCCTGGATGTCACGGCTGCCGTTCAGCAGCGAGACACGGGCGGCGTTGTGGACCACCAGGCTGAGCGCGAGGGCGACCAGCGCGCCCACCGCGGCGATGGCGGCGCTGAGCTTCCAGCGCAGCCCCGTGCGGAAGCGGAACCGGCCGGAGGGGGCGCGGCCGGAGAGGGCGCGGCCGGAGAGGGCGCGGCTCCGGAGACCGCGGAACCGGGCGCGGAGCCGGCCGGCCCGCGGCGCGGAGCCGGGTCCGTCGCCGGCCCCGTCGCCGCCCGGTCCGGGAGGGGGCGGTCCCGCGGCGGCCGGTCCGGGAGCGCGGGGTGCGGGGGAGGGTGCGGAGCGGGACGGCGGGGAAGGGGCGGCGGCGGGGGGCGGCACGGACAGTCGCGGCGGGGACGGCGGGGACGGGCGTGGCGGGGACGGCGGGGACGGGCGTGGCGAGGACGGGTCGCTGTTCGGCACGGGTGGTCCTCCGGTCAGCCGCGCAGCTTGTAGCCGAAGCCGCGTACCGTGTCGATGCGGTCCTGGCCGATCTTGGCGCGGAGCCGCTGGACGTGGACGTCCACGACCCGGGTGTCGCCGCCCCAGTCGTAGTCCCAGACCCGCTCCAGCAGCCGGTCCCGGGAGAGGACCGTGCCCGGCGCGGAGGAGAACTCCAGCAGCAGCCGCATCTCGGTCGGCGTCAGCGAGACGGGCTCACCGTCCTTGCGGACCTCCATGCCGCCCGTGTCGATCTCCAGGTCGCCGAAGCGCAGCGGCTCGCTCTCGGCCTCCCCGTCCGGCCCGGCCCGCGCGGTGCCGTCCGGGCCCCCGGCCGCGTGCCCGAAGCGGCGCAGCACGGCCCGGATCCGGGCCACCAGGACGGCGCTGTCGAAGGGCTTGGTGACGTAGTCGTCCGCGCCCGCCTCCAGGCCCAGTACCACGTCGATCGAGTCGGCCCGCGCCGACAGCATGATCACCGGCACCGTGGACTCGTCCCGGATGTGGCGGCACAGGCTCACCCCGTCCAGGCCGGGCAGCATCACGTCGAGCAGGGCGATGTCCGGGCGGCCGCCGCGGAACAGCTCCAGGCCGGTCAGCCCGTCCGGCGCCGCCGTGACCACGAGTCCGGCGCGCTCCAGGGCGAGCTGGGTCGCCTCCCGGATGACGTCGTCGTCCTCGACGAAGAGCACATGCGTCGCGGCCATCGCCCGCCCCTCAGTCCTCCGGCCGCGGGCTGGGACTCGGCTCCTCGTGGCCGCCGCCCGCGGACTTGCTGTAGTCGTTGTATATGCGGTCGCGCTCGGAGAAGGCCCCCTCGCGCCACCGGTAGGTGACCACTTCCTCGCCGGAGGGGCAGCAGACCTTGTCGCCGCTCGCGTAGATCTGCTTCTTGACCTCCAGTTCGCCCCCGACGATCTCGGCATAGACGGGTGAGATCTCGTCGGCGAAGACCTTGCGGTACCGGCGGCCGTCCACGCCGACGGTTCCGGGGAGTTCGTCCCCGCTGTCGCCCTCCTGGCCGGGACGGGGGGTCTCCGGGTCCTGCTCACGGTAGACGTACGCCGCGATGCCGAAGGAATCCTGGCAGGTCAGCACGTTGATCACCACATCGGGTACATCGTTCCCGGTGAGCGTCCCATAGCTGACGTCGACGGGGTACTCGTCCGCCGCGCACGGTTCGAGGCGCTTGCGGATCTCAGGGGCGATCTTGGGGTCGTTCTTGATGATCTCGACCGGATCGACCCGGCGGGGCGTCGCCGAGGACGGTGCCGGGGAAGGTGTCGGCGCCGACTCCGTCCGCGCGGGACCCTCCGCGCGGATCCCGGTTCCGGGCGCGCTGCACCCCGCCAGGAACAGCGCGGCGGCGGCCGCGCCGGCGGCCGCCGTCCCGATCCGCAGGAGACCCGCCGGGACGGTGCGCGTCCGGGCGGGTCCGGTGGTTCCGGGGGGCTCGGGGAGCTCCCGGGTGCGTTCGGTGGGCGTCACGCCGCGCACTGCGGCCGTCCTCGTACCATGCGTTCTCTGCGTTCCGTCTCCCGCGCTTCCAGCTCGCGGTTCTCCAGTTCCTGGCGCATCCGGGCCAGGGCCCGGTGCAGTGTGCTCTTCACGGTTCCGGTGGACATGCCCAGGGCCGCCGCCGTCTCCTGCGTGCTCATCTGCTCCCAGTGTCGCAGGACCACCACACTGCGCTGCTTCGGGGCGAGCACCCGCAGCACGTCCATCAGCAGCGCCCGGTCCGCGCGCTGCTCGGCGCCGTCCTCCAGGCAGTCCTCCGGCAACTGGTCGACGGGTACCTCGTCGAGCTTGCGGGCCCGCCACCACTCCGTCCGGGTGTTGATCATCACGCGCCGGAGGTAGGCGTCGGCCAGTGACTTGTCGGCGATGCCGTCCCAGCGGCCGAAGGTGCGGGCGAGCGCCGTCTGCAGCAGGTCCTGCGCGTCGACGGGGTCCCGGACGAGCCTGCGGGCGCTGCGCAGCAGGGCGTCCTGCCGGGCCCGTACGTACTCCTCGAAGCCCAGCACCTCGTTGTCCGCCATGGCCGACCGCCTCCGTCCCGCTCTTCCCGCCCCGTGTGGCCTTGTCCCCGGCACGGAGGCAAGCTACTGAGCGGCTGTAACGGAGCTGTCCGCTCCGCCCCTCGGCGGACGCACGGCAACCCATCGGTTGTGTAACAACTCCCCCGGCCCGGGCGGACTGTGGCATCCGGCGGACTCAGGAGGCCGCTGTGGCGCGCGAGTTGACCGGCTCGGATCGCTCGCGGACCGAAGGCGAAAGACATGTGCAGAACCGCCTATGAGCTTCGGCCGGTTCTGATCACCGCGCGGGATCGCGGCGGGCCGGCGAAGCGTTCGGGACCGGCACCGTTGACCGTGTTCTCCCGCCCGGCCCCGGCCGCCCCGGTCCGGCCGTCCCGGCCCAGTTCGGCTCAGCTCAGCTCGGCTCGGCTCAGCTCGGCTCAGCTCAGCTCAGCTCAGGGGCAGCCGGTAGCCGCCGTCCGCCAGCGGTTCGACGAGGCCGTCGGCGACCAGCCCGTCCAGCGCCCGGGCCCGTTGCACCGGCTCCTCCCACACCGCGTCCAGCACCCGCTGCGGAACCGGCGCCGTCGCCTCCCGGAGCACCGCGAGGAGTTTGCCGCGCACCTGGCGGTCCGTGCCGGCGTAGGTCTGCCCGCGGCGTGGCGGCCCGTCGTGCGGTGGCGAACCGGCCAGCCGCCAGGAGCACCGGTCGGCGATCGGGCAGCGCCCGCAGCCCGGGTTGCGCGCCGTGCACACCAGCGCGCCGAGCTCCATCGTGGACGCGGCCCAGCGGGCCGCCGTGCCCTCGTCCTCCGGCAGCAGGGCGCGGGCGAGGCGGCGCTCGGCGGCGGTCGTCGCCGTCGGCGGGTACTGGACGCCGGTCACGGCACGGGCGAGGACCCGGCGGACGTTGGTGTCCAGCACGGCGTGCCGCCCGCCGTACGCGAACGAGGCCACGGCCGCGGCCGTGTACTCGCCCACCCCGGGCAGCGCCAGCAGCTTCGCGTGGTCGCGCGGCACCTCCCCGCCGTGCCGTTCCGCTATCGCGACGGCGGCCCCGTGCAGCCGCAGCGCGCGACGCGGGTAGCCCAGCCGGCCCCAGGCCCGGACCGCCTCGCCGGGCGCCTCGGCGGCGAGACGGGCAGGGCTCGGCCAGCGCGCGAGCCACTGCTCGTAGACGGGCAGCACACGGGCCACCGGTGTCTGCTGGAGCATGAACTCGCTGACCATGACGCCCCAGGCGCCGGCTTCGGGGCGGCGCCAGGGGAGGTCGCGGGCGTGCTCGCCGAACCAGTCGATCACGGCGGAGTGCAGACCGGCGGGCGCCGCGACGGCAGCGGCGTCGGGGGAGAGCGCGGCCGTCGTGCTGCTCGGGACCGGCGGGTTCATCGGGGCTGACGTGTTCGTCGAGGGCTTCGGAGTCGCAGTCATGACGCCCCCGATCCTGCCAGAGCCCACTGACGAAGGAGGGGCTCCGGGCGGAGCGGTGCGGTGGGCGGGCCCATCGTCACCGTGTGCGGCCGCGCCGGTGCCCGGGGCGAGGGAGACGGTCGTCCGGCGGCCCGCCGAGACCGAACCGGAATGATGATCGCCAAAAGTTGCGGTGGCGGCGGCGGGTATACGCCTGAACGGGTCCTCTTCTCTCGTAAGGTTTCCGGCGTGGGTTCTCTGCGCAATCCTGTCGGGCCGCTTCCCTCCTCCATCTACTGGCGCCGGAGGGTGGTGGCCCTGTGCCTGGTCGCGTTGCTCGCCGTGCTCGCCGTCTGGGCCGTCCGGTCCGCCACCGGCGGTGGCGGCGGTGACGGAGACGGCGGAACCAACGGCGAGGGCCCCGCGCAGTCCATCACCCCCGGCCCCTCCTCCTCCGGACCGGCGATCAGCGAACGGCCCGGCGGCCGCGACGACTCGGGCGGCACCGGAGACGGTGACGACGGCGGCTCCGGCGGTGGCACCGGCGGCTCGGCCGGTACCGGCGGCGGCCCGGGCGGAGACGCCGGCAGCGACGGCGGCGGCTCCGGCAGCGGCGGTGCGGCCGGAGGCGGCCCGGGCTCCGGCGGCAGCGGCGGGGGGAGCGGCGTCCCGGCGGGCACGGCCCTCCCCGACTGCGGTGCCGGGGACGTGGAACTGCGGATCCGCAGCGTCGAGAACCGCTACGGGCCGGACGAGAAACCCGAGTTCGAGCTGATCGCCGAGAGCACCTCGAAGCGCGCCTGCGAGGTGGACTTCGGGGAGAGCACCGCGGTGCTCACCATCACCCCGGCCGACGAGGACGACCCACTGTGGGCGTCCGACGACTGCCTCAGGGAGAGCCGGGAGATCCGGCTGCGGGTACCGGCCGGCGGCCGGGCCACGTACACGGTCGCATGGGACCGCAAGCCGAGCGAGCCCAAGTGCGCCACGCCCGGCGCCGGTTCGGCGAAGGCGGGAACCTATCTGATCGAGGCGGAGGCCAAGGGCGTCGACAAGGCAGAGACCTCCTTCGTTCTGGCCAAGGACTGACCCGGCAAGCCGTCCGGACCGCTCAGCCGCTCAGCCGCTCAGCCGCTCAGTCGCTCAGCCGCTCAGTCGCTCAGTCGCTCAGTCGCTCAGCCGTTCGCCGCCGGGCTGTTCGGCTCGTTCGCCGCCGGGCGGGCCCGCCCGCCGCTCAGACGTAGCGTTCGAGGATCGAGGACTCCGCCAGCCGGGACAGGCCCTCGCGCACCGAGCGCGCCCGGGCCTCGCCCACCCCGTCGACCGTCTGCAGATCGTCGACGCTCGCGGCGAGCAGCTTCTGCAGACCGCCGAAGTGCTCCACCAGCCGCTCGATGATGGTGTTCGGCAACCGCGGCACCTTGGCCAGCAGCCGGTAACCACGCGGCGACACCGCCGAGTCGAGTGTCTCCGGAGAGCCGCTGTAGCCCAGGGCGCGCGCCACCACCGGCAGCTCCAGCAGCTCGGTGTGCGACAGCTTGTCGAGTTCGGCGAGCGCGTCCGCGACCGTGCGGGTCCGCTTGGCGGTCGGCTCGGGCACGTAGTCCCGCACCACCAGCTCGCGCTCCGGCTCGACCCCCGCGATCAACTCGTCCAGCTGGAGCGACAGAAGCCGGCCGTCGGTGCCCAGCTCGACGACGTACTCGGCGATCTCGGTGGCGATACGGCGGACCATCTCCAGCCGCTGCGCCACGGCGGAGACGTCCCGGACCGTCACCAAGTCCTCGATCTCCAGGGCGGAGAGGGTCCCCGCCACCTCGTCGAGGCGGAGCTTGTACCGCTCCAGTGTGGCCAGGGCCTGGTTGGCGCGGGACAGGATCGCCGCGGAGTCCTCCAGGACCCGCCGCTGCCCGCCCACGTAGAGGGCGATCAGCCGCATCGACTGGCTGACGGAGACCACGGGGTAACCGGCCTGGATCGAGACGCGCTGTGCCGTGCGGTGCCGGGTGCCGGTCTCCTCGGTGGGGATCGACGCGTCGGGAACGAGCTGCACACCCGCCCGCACGATCTTGGTGATGTCCTTGTCGAGGATGAGCGCGCCGTCGAGCTTGCACAGCTCGCGCAGGCGCGTCGCGGAGAACTCCACATCGAGGACGAAACCGCCGGAGCACATGGCCTCGACGTGCCTGTCCATGCCCAGCACGATCAGTCCGCCGGTGTTCCCGCGGAGGACCCGCTCGAGTCCGTCGCGCAGGGCGGTACCGGGCGCGACAGCGCTCAGTGAGGCGCGCATCAGGCCCTCGGTACCGGAACTCCCGCCGGATTTGCCGGGAGTCGCTGCCCGGTCGTTGGCTGCCACTGCACTCCTCCGGTCGCAGAATTCGGGGCCCGGGTGCGTACGTACGGGCGAGACCAGGGCAAAGTCTACCGGCGGCCGGACGACTTGTGTGGTGCGTCTCGGCTGAGGCGTGCGCGGCGCACCCGCCGCGCGCTCCCGCGTGCGCGCCGGAGAGCACAGCGGGGCCGGCCGGAAGCTCCCGCCGGAACACCGCCCGGGAGCCCTCGCGGGGTGCAGCCGATGGACTCCGGGGCCCGGGAACCCGGACACCGGGGAACCCGGACACCTGGGGATCCGCGCCCCGGGGACTCAGCGGGCGGCGCCCCCGGAGAGCGGCGAAACCTCCGCGGTCCCGCTCTCCGCCCGCCGGGCTCGCCCGGCGCCTCCGGACCGCTCCGCTCCCTCCGCTCCCGTCGTCCGCTCGGGCCGCTCTCCGCGCGCCCGGCGCGGCAGCACCCGCAACGCCTCCCCCACGTTCGCGACCTCGATGACCCGCATCCCCTCCGGCACCCGCCCCGGGTCGGCCGGCACCAGCGCGTGCGTGAAGCCCAGCCGGGACGCCTCCGACAGCCGGCGCTGCACACCCGTGACCCGCCGGACCTCGCCCGCGAGGCCGACCTCGCCGATCGCGACGAGGTTCTTCGGCAGCGGGGTGTCGCTCGCCGCGCTCGCCAGCGCCAGGGCGATCGCGAGATCCGCCGCCGGCTCCGTCAGCCTCACCCCGCCGACCGTGGCGCTGTAGATGTCCCGCTTCCCCAGTTGAGAGATCTTGCCGCGCTGCTCCAGCACCGCCAGCATCATCGACACCCGCGAGGTCTCCAGACCCGAGGTCGTGCGGCGCGGGGACGGGATCTGCGAATCGACGGTGAGCGCCTGCACCTCGGCGACCAGCGGCCGGCGCCCCTCCAGCGTCACGGTCAGACAGGTGCCCGGGACCGGCTCGGCGCGGCGGGTGAGGAAGAGACCCGACGGATCCGCGAGGCCGGTGATCCCCTCGTCGTGCAGCTCGAAGCAGCCCACCTCGTCCGTCGTGCCGTAGCGGTTCTTGACGCCCCGGACCAGCCGCAGCCGGGCGTGCCGGTCGCCCTCGAAGTGCAGCACCACGTCGACCAGATGCTCCAGCAGCCGCGGTCCCGCGATGGCGCCGTCCTTGGTGACATGTCCCACCAGCAGCGTGGACATCCCGCGTTCCTTGGAGGCGCGGATCAGCGCCCCCGCCACCTCCCGCACCTGCGCCATGCCACCGGGTGCGCCGTCGATCTCCGGGGAGGCCACCGTCTGCACGGAGTCCAGGACCAGCAACGACGGCTTCACCGAGTCGAGATGCCCGAGCACGGCCGACAGGTCCGTCTCCGCGGCCAGGTACAGATGGTCCGCGATCGCCCCGATCCGGTCGGCGCGGAGCCGCACCTGGCCCGCGGACTCCTCGCCGGTCACGTACAGCGTGCGCTCCTGTTCGGTGGCCGCCCTGGCGGCGACGTCCAGCAGCAGCGTCGACTTGCCCACGCCCGGCTCGCCCGCCAGCAGCACGACGGCGCCCGGCACCAGGCCGCCGCCCAGCACCCGGTCCAGCTCGGGCACGCCCGTGGCCCGCGCGGTCGCCCGGCGGCCGTCGACCTGGCCGATCGGCAGCGCCGCCGCCGACACCCGGCCGGGCGCGGTCGTCCGCACGGCCGGCGCGCCGCCGGCTTCCTCGACCGTGCCCCACGTCTGGCACTCGGGGCAGCGGCCGAGCCACTTGGCGGTCGTCCAGCCGCACTCGGTGCAGCGGTAGGAGGGACGGTCCTTGGCGGACGTACGGGTGCGGGAAGCCATGCCGCAACGCTAACGCCGGGCGCCGACAACGCGCGGGGCGGACCCGGAACGGGACGGCGGCGGACCGTCGCACCGGACGAGCCGGCCAAGGGCGCCGCGACCGGGCCGTGGAACGCGGGACCGGCGGCGTCCATCACCCACAGGGGTGAAAACCGCCCGAGCGGCGTGAGCGGGCCGCCCGGTCCCCCTACCGTCGCCGGGTGATGAACAGCAGGCCCGAGTACCCGACCCATGCCACCGGCGCCGGCGCGCGCTACGAGCCGTACCTCGACGGGCTGTTCACCTACTGCCTCGCCGCGCTGTGCGAACACGACGCGGCAACCGCCGTCCTCGGCGAGGTCCTCGCCCACGCGGAGCGGCGCCACCGGCGTTCACCGGCCGAGCCGGAGCGGCAGCGTTCCCGGCTCTACGCCCTGGCCCGCTGGGCCTGCCTGCGGCATCTCGCCGTCCGCCCCCGCCGGCCCGCGGCGGCCCGCACCGCCGGCCCGTCCGCCCCGCACGGCCCGTCCGCCCACGGCGGCGGAGACGGTCCGTGCGACCGCGCCCTCGCCGCGGAGACCGCCGCCCGGCGCCGCCGGGAACTCTCGACGCTGGTCTGGCCGGAGGCCGCGGGGACCACCCGCGAGCAGCGCGAAGCCCTGGAACTCGCCGTGCGCCACCGGCTGACGCCCCCGGAAATCGCCGCCGTGCTCGGCCTGGACGAGGAGAGGGCGCGGAGCCTGCTGACCGCGGGCGCCCGCGAGGTCGAGCGCACCAGGACCGCGCTGGCCGTCCTGGAGGGCGGCGGCTGTCCGTCCGCCAACCGGCTGGCCGGAGACGTCCGGGCGCTGATGGGCAGCGATCTCCGCCGGGAACTGCTGCGGCACATCCAGCACTGCGACGACTGCCGCCCCACCGTCCGGCAGCGTCCCCCGGCGGACGGCTCCGGGCACACCGGCAGCGGGATCACCGCGGCCGGCGCGCTGCCCCTGGTCCCGGCTCCCCGCGCGGCGGCCGCCGCCGCGATGCGCGCCGCGCTGCGCGCCCGCCCCCGGGACACCCCCACCGGCAGGCCGCGCTACGACCGGCAGGGCCTCCCCGTGGACCCGGTACGCCTGGCCGCGCGCCGCCGTACCGTACGCCGCCGCGCCGCGACGGCGGCCGTGGTGGCGGCCGCGGTCGCCGCACCGGTGTTCGCGCTGTGGGCGGCGTACCGCGGCGCGCCGCCGGGGCAGGACCGGTACGCCGGCCCGGTCTCCGCCGCCGAGGACGGCCGCCCGGGGGCACATCCGTACGATCCGGCGGACGGCACGCACGGCACGGGCGGCGTCCCCGGCGGCGGGGACCGGGCCGGGAACCGGCCGCCGGGCGGGCCCGGCGCAGGCGGCGACGACAAGAACGGCGGGGACACGACGGCCCGCGAGGACGACCCGTCCGGCACGGAGCGGGCCGGCGACGGCAGCAGCGGCGGCGAAGGGGACGGGGCCCGGCTGACGGTCGGCAGCCGGCGCGACGGGGACGGCACCCTCATCACCCTGACCGCCTCGGGCAGCACACCGGTCGACTGGTCGGCACGCACCGACGCGCCCTGGCTGCGCCTCAGCGGAACCGGCGGCACCCTGCGCCCCGGACGCTCGGTGACCGTCACGGTGACGGTGGACCGGGCGCGGCAGCCGAACGGCGCCTGGACGGGCCGGGTGACGATCGGCCCGTCCGGTGCGGTGGTCACCGTGACCGGCCGCGGTGCTCCCTCCGGGCCGGGAGGAGCGCAGCAACCCTCGCCGACGTCGCCGGCCGACCCGGACCCCGCCCCGTCGCCCTCGGCGCAGGAGCCGTCGAGCGAGCCACCGGAGGACGGGGGCGCGGGGGATGCCGGGGACGCCGCCGGGTGAGGCCCCGCCCGGGACCGCTCTCCGGGCCGCTCTCCGGGCCGCCCTCCGGACCGGTCGCCGGCAGGGCGGACACGGCGCACCGCGCCGTGCCGTGTGAGGGGGGGGACAGGACGCGCCCGACGCACGGAGCCCGCCGGGCCGCGGCGCCGGACGGGCCGCCGGTCTGCCGCTCCGCCGGTCGCTACCGGTCCGCCGGGTCCGCCGGGCCGGCCCGGTCCGCCGGGTGCGGTGCGACGGGCAGCTCCGCGGCCAGGCGTTCGGCGCACAGCGCGGCCAGCCGTTCGTAGGCCGCCCCGCCCATGAGCTCCGTGAGCTCGGGCCGGTACGAGACGTACACCGGTTCACCGGCCCCGTGCGCGCTGGTCGCCGAGGTGCACCACCAGTGCAGGTCGTGGCCGCCCGGCCCCCAGCCCCGGCGGTCGTACTCGCCGATCGACACCTGCAGGATCCGGGTGTCGTCCGGGCGGTCGATCCATGCGTACGTCCGCCGGATCGGCAGCTGCCAGCACACGTCCGGCTTCGTCTCCAGCGGCTCGCGGCCCTCGCGCAGCGCCAGCGTGTGCAGGGCGCAGCCGTGGCCGCCGGGGAAGTCCGGGCCGTTGTGGAAGATGCAGGCGCCGCCGAAGCGGCGGGTCTTGCGGGCACCGTCCTCGTCACGCTCGGTCCAGCCGCGCGGGCCGGTGCCCTCGGCGTGGTGCTGCCAGGTCCCGGGGGTGAGCCGCGCCATGTGCTCCGCGACACGCCGCTCGTCGTCCTCGTCGGAGAAATGGGCGCCCAGTGTGCAGCAGCCGTCGCTCGCACGTCCGGCCTCGATGCCCTGGCAGCCGCGGCCGAAGACGCACGACCAGCGGGAGGTGAGCCAGGTCAGATCGCAGCGGAAGACCTGCTCCGGGTCGTCCGGGTCGGTGAACTCGACCCAGGCCCGGGGGAAGTCCAGGCCCTGTTCGTCGGCGGGAGCGGAACGCGGCGGCTTCTTCGGGTTCCGGGCCGGCTTCCCCTGGTCCGGCTTCGCCCTTTTCGTCTTCGGCACCTCTTCAGCGTAGGCGGACGGAGTCCGGTACGAGCCGCTCACCTGCCGCGTTGCCGGGGGCCGTATGAGAATGTGCACGCTATGAGACTCGGTGTCCTCGACGTGGGTTCCAACACGGTGCATCTGCTGGTCGTGGACGCGCACCCCGGTGCCCGCCCCCTTCCCGCCCATTCCCACAAGGCGGAGCTGCGGCTCGCCGAACTGCTGGACGAGCGCGGGGCGATAGGCGACGCGGGCGTCGACCGGCTGGCCGCCGTGGTCGGCGAGGCCCTCCAGGCGGCCGAGGACAAGGGGGTCGAGGAGGTGCTGCCCTTCGCCACCTCGGCCGTCCGCGAGGCCGCCAACGCGGACGAGGTGCTGGCCCGGGTCACCGCCGCGACCGGGGTGCGGCTGACCGTGCTGTCGGGCGAGGAAGAGGCCAAGCTCACCTTTCTCGCGGCCCGCCGCTGGTTCGGCTGGTCGGCGGGGCGGCTGCTGCTCCTCGACATCGGCGGCGGCTCCCTGGAGGTCGCGTACGGCATCGACGAGGAGCCGGACAAGGCGGTGTCACTGCCGCTCGGCGCGGGCCGGCTCACGGCCGCCCGGCTCCCCGGCGACCCGCCGGACCCGGAGGACGTACGGGCGCTCCGCCGCCATGTGCGGGCGGAGATCGCCCGGATCGTCGGCGAGTTCAGCCGCCTGGGCCCGCCGGACCACGTGGTCGCCACTTCGAAGACCTTCAAACAGCTCGCGCGGATCGCGGGCGCGGCGCGCTCGGCCGAGGGCATCTACGTCCAGCGGGAGCTGACCCGTGCCGCGTTGGAGGAGTGGGTGCCCAAGCTGGCCGCGATGACGGTGGAGCAGCGCGCGGAGCTGCCCGGCGTCTCGGCCGGGCGGGCACCGCAACTGGTCGCCGGGGCGCTGGTCGCGGAGGCCGCCATGGACCTCTTCGGCGTGGACGAGCTGGAGATCTGCCCCTGGGCGCTCCGCGAGGGCGTCATCCTGAGGCGCCTGGACCACCTGCCGGAGTGAACCGGAGCCCAAACCGGACAGGACCGGACAGGACCGGAGAGGCCCGGAGGGACACCGGGCCGGGGCCCGGCGGCCCGGCGGCCCGGTGCCGCGGACCGCGGCCCGGTGTGACGAACGCCGCACCACGGAGGCCGCCCCTCCCCGGGAACACCCGTACGAGCCGCTCACCGCGCCTCTCGCCCCGTGCCGGGCCCTCAGCAAGCGGAGCCGGAACGTCCGCCGCTCGGGCGCACACGCTCCGGCGGCCCCTTCGGGCCGATCGGCCACGCCGTACGCTGTCTCCGTGGCTCAACCAGTGGTGCGCACCCCGGAAGTGAAGGTCGCCCTGTCCACCGCCTCCGTCTACCCGGAGTCGACGGCGACGGCCTTCGAGATCGCCGGACGCCTGGGTTACGACGGCGTCGAGGTCATGGTCTGGACGGACCCGGTCAGCCAGGACATCGAGTCACTGCGCAGGCTGTCCGACTACCACGGCGTTCCCATCCTCGCGGTGCACGCGCCCTGCCTCCTGATCACCCAGCGGGTCTGGTCCACCAACCCGTGGACGAAGCTCCAGCGGGCCCGGGCCGCCGCCGAGAAGCTCGGCGCGTCCGCCGTCGTCGTCCACCCGCCGTTCCGGTGGCAGCGCACCTACGCCCGCGATTTCGTGGACGGCATCTGGCGGATGGCGAACGAGACGGATGTGCGGTTCGCCGTCGAGAACATGTACCCCTGGCGCTACCGCGACCGCGAGATGCTCGCCTACGCCCCCGACTGGGACGTCACCAACGACGACTACCGCCACTTCACCGTCGACCTCTCCCACACCGCCACCGCCCGCAACGACGCCCTCGACATGGTCGGACGGATGGGCGACCGGCTGGCCCACGTCCACCTGGCCGACGGCAGCGGCTCCGGCAAGGACGAGCACCTGGTGCCGGGCCGCGGCGGCCAGCCCTGCGCCGAACTGCTGGAGCGGCTCACCACCAGCGGGTTCGACGGCCATGTGGTCGTCGAGGTCAACACCCGCCGCGCGATGTCCGGCGCCGAGCGCGAGGCGGACCTCGCCGAGGCCCTGGCCTTCACCCGGCAGCATCTGGCGACGGCCTCCCGGGTGCCCGGGGTGCCGCGGACACCCGGAGCACCCCGGCCGTGACGGACCCGGCCGCCGCGGAACCCGGCCCCGGCACCGGGCCCGCCACCCCCGCCCCCGCGCCCGTCCGCCGCCGCGGCCGCGGGCGCCCCGCCGCGCGCGACGGCGGGGCGGGACCGGGCGCGCGGGACCGCATCCTCGCGGCCGCCCGCGCCGAGTTCGCCGACCGCGGCTACGACAAGACGTCCATCCGCGGCATCGCGAAGAAGGCCGGGGTGGACCCCGCCCTGGTGCACCACTACTTCGGCACCAAGGAACAGGTCTTCGAGACCGCGGTCGAGCAGTCCTTCGAGCCGGCCCTCCGGGTGCCCGATCTGCTGGCCGAGGGCCCGGGCGACGTCGGCGAGCGGCTGGCCCGCCACTTCGTCGGCGTCTGGGAGAACCCCGCCACCCGCGCGCCCCTGCTGGCCGTGGTGCGCTCGGCCGTCACCAATGAGACGGCCGCGGCCCTGCTGCGCGGCTTCGTCCTGCGCAGGCTCCTGGAGCGGGTGGCGGGGGAGCTGGACGTACCGGACGCGCGGTTCCGGGTCGAGCTGGCGGTGTCGCAGCTCCTCGGCATCGCGATGCTGCGCTATGTCGTCAAGGTCGAGCCACTGGCGAGCGCGGACATCGAGGACATCGTCGAAGCCGTCTCCCCGGTGATCCAGCGCCATCTCACCGAGCCGTGAGGGCGGAGCGGGGCCGGGCGGCGGAGCCGGGCAGGCGGAGCGGCGAAGCCGGACACCGCCGGCCGTTCGGCCCCCCTTCCGCCCCGGCTCCGTGCCTCTTCCGCCCCCGTTCCCGGCGGGCCCCCGCTCCCCGAGCGGCCTCGGCGGACACCGCGCGCGAACCGGCGGATATGCGTCTCGGATCCCGGACGAACCGTCCGGATCGTGGCGGCGAGGCGTAGGCTCGTAGGATCCCCGGACCTCTGGCGACCGCCGGTGGTCCCTGCAGTACCGCGAGCATCCAAGGGAGTGACCACCGTGCCAGAGCTGAGGTCCCGCACTGTCACCCACGGCCGCAACATGGCGGGCGCCCGAGCCCTCATGCAGGCCTCCGGCGTAGCGCGCGAGGACTTCGGCAAGCCGATCATCGCGGTGGCCAACAGCTTCACCGAGTTCGTGCCCGGTCACACCCACCTCCAGCCCGTCGGCCGGATCGTCAGCGAGGCGATCCACGCGGCGGGCGGCATCGCCCGCGAGTTCAACACCATCGCGGTCGACGACGGCATCGCCATGGGCCACGGCGGGATGCTCTACTCCCTCCCCTCCCGCGACCTGATCGCCGACTCGGTCGAGTACATGACCGAGGCGCACTGCGCCGACGCGCTGATCTGCATCTCCAACTGCGACAAGATCACCCCCGGGATGCTGATGGCCGCGCTGCGCCTCAACATCCCCACCGTCTTCGTCTCCGGCGGCCCCATGGAGTCCGGCCGCGCGACCCTCGTCGACGGCACGGTCCGCAAGCTCGACCTGATCTCCGCGATCTCCGAGGCCGTCAACGACCAGGTCTCCGACGAGGACATCGCCCGCATCGAGGACAACGCCTGCCCCACCTGCGGCTCCTGCTCCGGCATGTTCACGGCCAACTCCATGAACTGCCTGACCGAGGCGATCGGCCTCTCCCTCCCGGGCAACGGCTCGGTGCTGGCCACCCACACCGCCCGCAAGGCGCTCTACGAGAACGCCGGCCGCACCATCGTCGAGATCACCAAGCGCCACTACGAGCAGGACGACGCGACCGTCCTGCCCCGCGCCATCGCCTCCCGCGCCGCCTTCGAGAACGCCATGGCCCTCGACATCGCCATGGGCGGCTCGACGAACACGATCCTCCACCTTCTGGCCGCCGCCCAGGAGGCGGAACTCTCCTTCGACATGAAGGACATCGACGAGCTCTCCCGCCGCCTGCCCTGCCTGGCCAAGGTCGCCCCCAACGTGGCCCCCGGCGGCGTGTACTACATGGAGGACGTCCACCGGGCCGGCGGCATCCCCGCCATCCTCGGGGAGCTGTACCGTGCGGGCCTCCTCAACGAGGACGTCCACACCGTCCACAGCGCCTCCCTGGCCGACTGGCTCAAGCAGTGGGACGTGCGCGGCGGCTCCGCGTCGCCCGAGGCCGTCGAGCTCTTCCACGCCGCTCCGGGCTGCGTCCGCTCCGCGACCGCCTTCTCGCAGTCGGAGCGCTGGGACACCCTCGACACCGACGCCGCCGGCGGCTGCATCCGCGATGTCGAACACGCCTACTCCACCGAGGGCGGCCTCGCGATCCTCTACGGCAACCTCGCCGAGGACGGCTGCGTCGTGAAGACCGCCGGCGTCGACGAGTCCATCTGGACCTTCGAGGGCCCGGCCGTCGTCTGCGAATCGCAGGAGGAGGCCGTCGACAAGATCCTCAACAAGAAGGTCAAGGAGGGCGATGTCGTCGTCATCCGCTACGAGGGCCCCAAGGGGGGACCGGGCATGCAGGAAATGCTCTACCCGACCTCCTTCCTCAAGGGTCGCGGCCTCGGCAAGGCCTGCGCGCTGATCACCGACGGCCGCTTCTCCGGTGGCACCTCCGGCCTGTCCATCGGCCACGCCTCCCCGGAGGCCGCGTCCGGCGGCACCATCGCCCTCGTCGAGGACGGCGACCTCATCCGGATCGACATCCCCGCCCGCAGCATCGAACTCAAGGTCTCCGAGCCGGAACTGGCCGCCCGCCGCGAGGCCCTCGGCGGCCGGTACGCCCCCGGGAACCGCGAGCGCAAGGTCTCCCAGGCCCTGCGTGCCTACGCGGCCATGGCGACCAGCGCCGACAAGGGCGCCGTCCGCGACATCGGCAAGCTCGGCGGCTGACTCCGGCGCTGACCCCGGCGGCTGACCCCGCCGGGCCGCCGCCGTACAGCCGGCAGTGCCGGGCGCGGGCCGCTCAGCGCCCGGCACCCGCCACGCGCGGGCACCCGCACGGCAGGCGCCGGCCGCGCGCCCCGCCCCGCACACGGCACACCGGCGTACGTCACACCGTCCCGGCCGGTACCAAGCCGGCCGGGACCGGCCATAATCGGCCGCATGAGCGACACGCGGCAGCCCTCGGCCTCCCAGGCGCCCCGGCCCGAGCCCCTCCGGTTCTTCGGCACCACCTGGGTCGACCACGGCGGCGGTTACGCGCTGCGGCGCGCGGGACTCGCCGCGGGTTCCCTGCTGGCCGCGGCGATCGGTACATTCCTGCTGAAACTCGGCTTCGAGGGTCTTCTCATCGCCGATGTCGGCGCCGCCCTCAGCTGGACCATCGTCGTGATCTTCGCGATTTCCGCCGCACTCGCCTTCCGCCATACGTGGAAGGGGTTCACCGCGGGCCCGGGCGCGGAGTCCGACCCCGCCGTCGAGAGCTCCATGCGGAACGTCAAGGCCATCGGCTTCATCGGCGTCCTGCTCGCCTGGTTCACCCGCAGCCTGATCGAGGCCCCGGGCGAGAAGCGGTGCCGCGCCGAATACGAGCGCGCCCGCGAGCTGTACGAGAAGCGGCGCGCGACCCGCACCGGCAACCCGGCCGCCCGCAAGCGCCCCGGCAAACGGCGCGGCTGACCGCCGCCGGGCCGCCCCCGCGGTATCCCGGCGGGGCACTCCCGCGAGCCGTGTGCGGCCGCATCTCCGCCACTTCGGCCGGCCGCCCGGTCTCCTTGCCCGGAGAGCCGGTTCCCGCGGCCCGCGCCCGGCGACCGGAACCGTTCCTCTGCCACCGCCCCTGCCACCGCCCCTGCTGCCTGCTGCCTGCCGTCGGCCGAAGGCTCCGGGCGCGAACCCGCCTCCTTGACCGCGGCCCGGACGCAGGAGCATTATTCAACACATGATGAATAACTCTGGAGGGCCAGCCGTCCGGGCCCGCGGGCTCCGTGTGGTCCGCGGCGGGCGCACCGTGCTCGACGCCCTCGACTTCGACCTCCACCGCGGCCAGGTCACCGGCCTCCTCGGCCCGAGTGGCTGCGGCAAGTCCACCCTCATGCGCGCCATCGCCGGAACCCAGGCCAGGGTCTCCGGCACCCTGGAAGTCCTCGGCCTCCCGGCCGGCTCGGCACCGCTGCGCTCCGGCGTCGGCTACGTCACCCAGGCGCCGTCGATCTACAACGACCTCTCCGCCCGCCAGAACCTCGACTACTACGCGTCCGTACTCGACCCCTCCCTCTCCCGGGCCGAACGCGCCGACCAGGTGGCCCGCGCTCTCACTGAGGTCGACCTGGAGGACCATGCCGAGCAGCTCACCGGCAGCCTCTCCGGCGGCCAGCGCTCCCGCGTCTCCCTCGCCATCGCCCTGCTCGGCTCCCCGGAACTCCTGGTGCTCGACGAGCCCACGGTCGGCCTCGACCCCGTGCTCCGCCGGGACCTCTGGAACCTCTTCCACCGGCTCGCCGACGAGCGCGGGACGACCCTTCTCGTCTCCTCCCATGTCATGGACGAGGCCGAGCGCTGCAGGCGGCTTCTCCTCATGCGGGCCGGCCGCATCCTGGCCGACGACACCCCGGAGGAACTCCGCCGCCGCACCGCCTCGGCGACCGTCGAGGACGCCTTCCTGCGCCTGGTCGACGCGGAGAAGGCGGCGGAGAAGGACGCCGGGAAGACGGCAGGCACGGAAGAGGACGGGCAGGGCCCCGGCAGGCAGGAGACCGAGCAGAGGAGAGGGCGCGGAGCCGCAGGCGGGCAGCCCGCCGCGCCCTCCACCGGCCACACCACCCCGGACACCGGAGGAACAGCGCAGTGAAGATCTCCCGTACTCTCGCCACCACCCGGCGCGTGCTCCGCCAGCTCCGGCACGACCCGCGCACCGTCGCCCTGATGCTCGTCGTCCCCCTGGTGCTGCTCTCCCTCCTCTACTGGGTCTACGACGCCAGCCCGCGCACCTTCGACAACATCGGCGCCTCACTCCTCGGCATCTTCCCGATGATCACGATGTTCCTGGTGACATCCATCGCCACCCTCCGTGAACGCACCTCCGGAACGCTGGAGCGGCTGCTCTCCATGCCCCTCGGGAAAGCCGATCTGATTGTCGGCTACGCCCTCGCCTTCGGACTGCTCGCCATCGTCCAGGCCGGCCTCGCCACGGCGCTCGCCATCTGGGGCCTCGATCTGGACATCACCGGATCACCGTGGCTGCTGCTGGTCGTCGCCCTGCTCGACGCGCTCCTCGGCACGGCGCTCGGACTGTTCGTCTCCGCCTTCGCGGCCTCCGAGTTCCAGGCCGTCCAGTTCATGCCGGCCATCATCTTCCCCCAGCTGCTGCTCTGCGGACTGCTCGCGCCCCGCGACTCCATGCAGCCGGTCCTGGAGGCCATCTCCAACGTCCTGCCGATGTCCTACGCCGTGGACGCCATGAACGAGGTGCTCCGGCACCCGGACGTCACCGGTGACTTCTTCCGTGACGTCGGCATCGTGGCCGGCAGCGCGGTGCTCGTCCTCGCCCTCGGCGCGGCGACCCTCCGCCGCCGTACGGCCTGACGCCCTCCCCCGGCACGCCGGGCCGTGAGGAGCCGTCCTGCCCGCCCATCGGACACCGCACACCCCGATTCCGCTCCGGTGCGAGGATGGCCGCGCAGCCATGTCATCGCCTGCATGTCATCGCACCGGATGGGGTGAACCCGCACCATGACCCAGAAAGTGGCCGTGCTCGGCACCGGCAAGATCGGCGAAGCGCTCCTGAGCGGCATGATCCGCGCGGGCTGGCCGACGCACGACCTGCTGGTGACCGCCAGGCGCCCGGAGCGCGCCGCGGAACTCCGCGAGCGGTACGGCGTGGAGGCCGTCTCGAACGAGGAGGCCGCGAAGACCGCCGACACCCTGATCCTCACGGTGAAGCCACAGGACATGGGACGGCTCCTGGACGACCTCGCCCCGCACGTCCCCGCCGACCGGCTCGTCGTCAGCGGGGCGGCCGGCATCCCCACCTCCTTCTTCGAGGAGCGGCTGGCCCCGGGCACCCCGGTCGTCCGGGTCATGACCAACACCCCGGCCCTGGTGGACGAGGCGATGTCCGTCATCTCCGCCGGCAGCCATGCCACGGAGGAACACCTCGCGCACACCGAGGAGATCTTCAACGGCGTCGGCAAGACACTCCGGGTCCCAGAGACGCAGCAGGACGCCGCCACCGCGCTCTCCGGCTCCGGACCCGCGTACTTCTACTTCCTCGTCGAGGCCATGACGGACGCCGGTATCCTGCTCGGCCTCCCCCGTGACAAGGCGCACGATCTGATCGTCCAGGCGGCCATCGGCGCGGCCGTCATGCTGCGCGACAGCGGCGAGCATCCGGTCAAGCTGCGCGAGGCGGTCACCTCGCCCGCCGGAACCACGATCAGCGCCATCCGCGAGCTCGAGAGCCACGGCGTACGCGCGGCGCTGATCGCAGCCCTGGAAGCGGCTCGCGACCGCAGCCGCGAACTGGCCTCCGGCCAGGGCTGACCGGGCCCGGCCGGCACAGCACGAGCGGACCCGGGGACCCGATTTGATGACCATCGGGGTGTCGTGTAGTGTTCTTCGAGTTGTCGGGGCCTCACACGGTTCACGGCAGCCACTCGCGCCGCGTCCGGCGGCACCCACTACCGCACGGTCTCCCCGATCGGGGTCGATTTCGGCATGCCGGAATTCGATACCGAAAGGCTCGATTATGAGTCGGCCGGGGATTCCGCTAA
>NZ_JAGPXX010000051.1 GCF_018070345.1 Streptomyces sp. F63 | reverse complement strand
GGCCCCCCGGCACGCCCGCCGCCGTTTCCCGTCGCAGCGTCCGGTGCCGCGCCCGCAGAACCACAGGACCGCAGGACCGCAGGACCGCAGCACCGCAGCACCGGAGCACCCGCGGAACGGCTCGGCCGGAGGGGAAACGGGACCCGGGTGGGACCATGGAACCCGGATCCCGTCACCGCTCCCGCCGAGCCGCTGCCCGCGGCGGCTACACCTCGTAGACGGCGCCGGGGCGGGCGAGTTCGACGGGGCCGTCGAAGACCTCGCGCGCGTCACGGAGGTTCACCGAGGCGTCCGTCCAGGGCGGGATGTGGGTCAGCACCAGCCGCCCCACCCCGGCCCGCCGGGCCTGCTCCCCCGCCTCCCGGCCGTTGAGGTGCAGTTCCGGGAGGTCCTCCTTGCCGTGGGTGAAGGACGCCTCGCAGAGGAAGAGGTCGGCGCCGTCGGCGAGGCCCTCCAGCGCCTTGCAGGGTCCGGTGTCGCCGCTGTACGTCAGCGTCCGGCCGCCGTGCTCGATGCGGAAGCCGTAGGCCTCCACGGGGTGGCTCACCTCGTCCGTGTGGACGGTGAAGGGGCCGATCTCGAAGGTGCCGGGCTTGAGCGTGCGGAAGTCGAAGACCTCGCTCATCGACTTCTCGGAGGGCACGTCGTCATAGGCGGCGGAGAGCCGCTGCTCCGTGCCCTCGGGCCCGTAGACCGGGATGGCGGCGGGCCGGCCGCCCTCGTACCGGTAGTAGCGGGCCACGAAGTAGCCGCACATGTCGATGCAGTGGTCGGCGTGCAGGTGGCTCAGTATCACGGCGTCGAGGTCGTAGAGACCGCAGTGGCGCTGCAGCTCGCCCAGGGCGCCGTTGCCCATGTCGAGGAGCAGCCGGAAGCCGTCGGCTTCGACGAGGTAGCTCGAACAGGCCGAGTCCGCGGACGGAAACGACCCGGAGCAGCCGACGACGGTGAGCTTCATGAAGCGGGAACCTCCGAGTGCTTCAGTCCCCCGGCTGGTCTTGACGCGGGGGAGGATCCGGGGGCCGTACGGTTTGTCGAGCGTAAGGCGCGAAAGGGCTGGTCGCCCCTCTGTGGCGGGCTGTTGTGGGGGAACTCACCCACCGCTTCACCGGTACGGGGGTGGCAGCGGCGGAGGGTTCGCTTCCGGGGTACGCGGACCGGGGCCCTGTTCGGGGACCGGGCGCGGGCGGCACAGAACGGCCGGAGGGCGGCCGGTGCGGGAAAGGTGTGTGGTCATGGACACATGGGTGTGGGTGGCGCTGGCCGTGGTGGTGGTCCTGGCGCTGGTGGCGTCGGTGGTGGACGGCTGGGGGCGGGGCGCGCCCCCGGACCGGGCCCGCCGCCGGGCCGGGGGGCGGCTCCGGCCGCCGGGGCGGGCCGGGGAGCGGCCGCGGCCCGGGCCCCGGGGCCGTACGCGGCCGCGGCCCGCCGTCCGCCCGGGGAAGCGGGCCGGGGAGCGGTCCGCCGGGCCGGTGCCGGCGCCGCGGGCGCGGGAGATCTGGTGGGCGGACGTCCCGTTCGAGGACGGGCCGGGGTCGAAGGACCGGCCCTGCCTGGTGCTGTCGGTGCGCGGGGGCTCGGCCCGGGTCGTGAAGATCACCAGCCGGGACCGGGGTGGGCGGCCGGGGGTCGTGGAGCTGCCGCCGGGCTCGGTCGGTGACCGGTCGGGCCGGAGGAGCTATCTGACCCCGGACGAGCTGCGGGACGTGCCGCTGGCGGAGTTCCGGCGCCGGGTCGGCGAGGTGGACGGCTCGGTGTGGAGCCGGGTCCGCCACCTGGCCGGCTGACATCTGTGGAAGCGTCGCGGCCGGTCTCCCGCGCGGATGGCGGGAGACCGGCCGGGACGGGTCCGGTGCGCGGCGGACGTCAGGCCCAGAGCTGGCCCTGCAGGGCCTCGACGGCCTCTTCCGTGGTGGCGGCGGTGTAGATGCCGGTCGAGAGGTATTTCCAGCCGCCGTCGGCGACGATGAAGACGATGTCGGCGGTCTCGCCGTCCCGGACCGCCCTGCGGCCGACGCCGATCGCCGCGTGCAGCGCGGCGCCGGTGGAGATGCCCGCGAAGATGCCTTCCTCGCGCAGGAGTTGGCGGGTGCGGACGACGGCGTCCTCGGAGCCGACCGAGTAGCGGGTGGTGAGCACCGACTCGTCGTAGAGCTCGGGAACGAAGCCCTCGTCGAGGTTGCGCAGCCCGTAGACCAGGTCGTCGTAGCGCGGTTCGGCTGCGACGATCCGCACGCCGGGCTTCCGCTCGCGGAGGTAGCGGCCGGCGCCCATGAGGGTGCCGGTGGTGCCGAGGCCTGCGACGAAGTGCGTGATGGAGGGCAGGTCCTCGAAGATCTCCGGGCCGGTGCCGGAGTAGTGGGCACCGGTGTTGGAGGGGTTGCCGTACTGGTAGAGCATCACCCAGTCCGGGTTCTTCTCCGCGATCTCCTTGGCCATCCGGACCGCGGTGTTGGAGCCGCCCGCGGCCGGGGAGGAGATGATCTCCGCACCCCACATGGCGAGCAGCTGGCGCCGTTCCTCGGAGGTGTTCTCGGGCATGACGCAGACGATGCGGTAGCCCTTGAGCCGGGCGGCCATGGCGAGCGAGATGCCGGTGTTGCCGGAGGTCGGTTCCAGGATGGTGCACCCGGGGGTGAGCACGCCGTCCTTCTCCGCCTGCTCGATCATGTGCAGCGCGGGGCGGTCCTTGATGGAGCCGGTGGGGTTGCGGTCCTCCAGCTTGGCCCAGATGCGGACGTCGTCGGACGGCGAGAGCCGCGGCAGCCGCACCAGGGGGGTGTGGCCCACCGCGGCGAGCGGGCTGTCGTAGCGCATCAGCGGGTCCGCTTCATGCGGTGCGTCCGGCCGCCGGTGCGGTGCTGCGCGGCGTGGGCGGAGCCGCCGGCGACGGCGGGGAGGATGGTGACGCTGTCGCCGTCGCTGAGCTTGGTGTTGATGCCGTCGAGGAAGCGGACGTCCTCGTCGTTCAGGTACACATTGACGAACCGGCGCAGGTTGCCGTCGTCGACCAGGCGCTCGCGGATGCCGGTGTGCCGTGCTTCGAGGTCGGTGAAGAGCTCCTCGATGGTGGCGCCGTTGCCCT
Organism: Streptomyces sp. F63; assembly: GCF_018070345.1. Lineage (GTDB taxonomy): Bacteria > Actinomycetota > Actinomycetes > Streptomycetales > Streptomycetaceae > Streptomyces. Next base: position 21,533 of record NZ_JAGPXX010000051.1, on the reverse strand, counting down.
CGACCGACTTCTGGCCGTCGGTGTAGGTGCGGAGGATGGTCGGGATGCGGACCTGGATGGACATGGGCAGGGTGCTCCTGTCGGGGAGGGGTCGGGGTGCGCGCGGCGGGACAAGGGCGGGGCCGGGCCCCGGTTCGCTGACGGGGGCCGTGGCGGGGCGGGTTCGTGGGGCCCCGGAGGCTCAGCGGGGACAGATCGCGCTGGCGAGGCGGCACAGATCGACGTGCAGCCGCGCCACGAGCAGCGGGCCCGGGGTCTTGTCGCTCACGCCGTGGACAACCATGGGGGCATCGTATCGATTCCCCGTCCGAGTTCCGGATACGCGTCTCGCAGCGTGGACGGTGCGCTGGACACCGGGAGCCGCCGGGGGTGCTCAGTACGACGGGACGATCTTCACGTCCTCTTCGGTGATCTCGCCCTCGACGATGCGGAACGACCGGAATTCCGCCGGGCCTTCGCCGTTGCCGCACTCGGCGGTGGAGACCAGGACGTAGTGCGCGCCGGGTTCGTTGGCGTAGGTCACGTCCGTGCGGGACGGGTACGCCTCGGTCGCGGTGTGCGAGTGGTAGATGACCACCGGCTCCTCGTCGCGGTCGTCCATCTCCCGGTAGAGCTTCAGCAGGTCCGTCGAGTCGAACTCGTAGAAGGTGGGCGAGCGGGCCGCGTTCAGCATGGGGATGAAGCGCTCGGGGCGGCCGGAGCCGATGGGGCCGGCGATCACTCCGCACGCTTCGTCGGGATGATCGGCGCGTGCGTGGGCCACGATCCGGTCGTGGAGATCCTGGGTGATGGTCAGCATGCCTCCTAGGGTATGGCGGCATCCGGTGGCCCCGGAGGGAGGTGTCCCCCTGGTGAGACAGTGGTGGCCCACAACGTGAGATGAGGGCCGGGAGGGTCCACGCGGAAGCGGCGAAGCCGCAGGACCGGGCGCACCGTTCCGGTGGGAGGTGATCCGGCTCACGGCGCCGGCCGGGTGCGGGCAGGGCCCGGCCCGGGGGGGGCGAGCGGGCACGCGGCCCGGCTCAGGCCGTCAGCGTCCCGACGAGGGACTCCTGGAGCCCGCCGAGCCAGAGGTAGGCCATCACCATCGGCTTGCGCGGGTCGCTGTCGGGCAGCCGGTAGAGCTCCTGGTCGTCCTCGCTGATCTCCAGCCGCGTGCCGATGGCCAGCCGCAGGTCGTTGAGGGTGCCGAGCCACTGCCGGGACTCCTCCGGGGCGAGTTCGAGGAGGGCCTCCCCGTCCTCGGGGGCGTGCAGCCGGTCCAGGGCGTGGACGACGCCGAGGGCGTCCCGGCGCTTGCGGGCGCGCAGGTCGTTCTCGGTGTAGCGGCGGAACTCGGCGGCGTACTCGCGGATCTTCTCCTCGCCGTCGCCGCCGGGCTCGCGCTCCGGGTCCCCGTAGGCGTCGGGGAAGAGCCGGGCCAGGGCCGGGTCGGAGGGGGGAGCGCTGGGGCCGTCGGCGAAGAGGGCGTCGAGCGGGTCGGCCCCGTCGGCGGGCTCATCACCCGGGCCGACGAGCTCCAGCAGTTGCACGGCGAGGCTGCGCAGGATGGAGACCTCGACCGGGTCGAGCGCGACGGCGGCCCCGCCGCCCGGTACGGCTTCGAACGCGCCCGCCATCAGCGGTCCTGGCTCAGGGTGGCCCACAGGCCGTAGCCGTGCATGGCCTGGACGTCGCGCTCCATCTCCTCGCGGCTGCCGCTGGAGACGATGGCGCGGCCCTTGTGATGTACATCGAGCATGAGTTTGCTCGCCTTGTCCTTCGAGTAGCCGAAGTACGCCTGGAAGACGTAGGTCACATAGCTCATGAGGTTGACCGGGTCGTTGTGCACGATCGTCACCCAGGGGACATCGGGCTCGGGCACCTCCGAGGGCGCTCCGCCGGTCTCCGTCTGCTCGATCTCGATGGGGGCGACACTCACAGGCTCCATGCTGCCATCCAGTGGCGTACATCGCACAAACGGACTGGCCCCAGAAATCGTCAAACTGACGAAATGGGGTTAGCATCGCTGTCATGAACTCAGCAGACCTGGGGCTGCCGGTCGCCGTGCCGTCGACGGCGCTCTTCACCGACCACTACGAACTCACGATGCTGCAGGCCGCCCTGCGGGCGGGCACCGCCGGCCGCCGTTCGGTCTTCGAGGTCTTCGCCCGCCGGCTGCCCGAGGGCCGCCGCTACGGGGTCGTCGCGGGCACCGGCCGGGTGCTGGACGCCGTGGAGAACTTCCGCTTCGAGCCCGAGATGCTCGCCTTCCTGCGGGAGCGCCGGGTCGTGGACGAGCCGACCCTGGAGTGGCTGGCCGGCTACCGCTTCCGCGGCGACATCAGCGGCTACCGCGAGGGGGACGTCCACTTCCCCGGCTCACCCGTCCTCCGTGTCGAGGGCAGCTTCGCCGAGGCCGTGCTGCTGGAGACGGTGATCCTCTCGATCCTCAACCACGACTCGGCGGTGGCCGCCGCCGCGTCCCGGATGTCGGTGGCGGCCGGCTCCCGGCCACTGCTGGAGATGGGCGCCCGGCGCACGCACGAACTGGCGGCCGTGGCCGCCTCCCGCGCCGCGTACGTCGGCGGCTTCTCCGCCACCTCCGAGCTGGCGGCCGGCTTCCGCTACGGCATCCCGACCGTGGGCACCAGCGCGCACGCCTTCACCCTGCTGCACGACAGCGAGCGCGACGCCTTCACCGCCCAGGTCGAGTCCCTCGGCCGCGGCACCACGCTGCTGGTCGACACCTACGACGTGGCCGAGGCCGTCCGGCTGGCCGTCGAGATCGCCGGGCCGGGGCTGGGCGCGGTCCGCATCGACTCCGGCGACCTGCTCCTGGTGGCCCACCGGGTCCGGGCGCAGCTCGACTCCCTCGGCGCCCGGGACACGAAGATCGTGGTGACCAGCGACCTCGACGAGTACGCCATCGCCTCGCTGGCCGCCGCCCCGGTGGACTCGTACGGGGTCGGCACCCGGCTGGTGACCGGTTCCGGCCATCCGACCGCCTCCATGGTCTACAAGCTCGTCGCGCGGGCGGAATCGGCCGATCCGTCGGCGCCGCTGCTGCCGGTGGCGAAGCGGTCGGTGGGCGGCAAGACCTCCGCCGGCGGCCGGAAGTGGGCCGCGCGCCGGTACGAGCCCGACGGGACCGCCGAGGCCGAGGTCGTCGGAACCGGCCCGGTGCCCCCGGAGTACGAGGACGCTCTGCTGCAGACGGAGCTCGTACGGGCCGGTGAGGTACTGGCCCGGGAGCCGCTGGAGGCCGTACGCGACCGCCACCTCGCCGTCCGCGCCCGGCTTCCGCTGTCGGCGATGCAGCTGAGCAGCGGTGAGCCGGTCATCCCCACCGAGTACGCGTGACGAGCGGGCACGTGCTGCGCGCGGGTACGTGTAGCGCCGGTGCGGCGCGGGTACGGCGGTAGTGCTCCGGGCACCCGGATCCACCGCTCCCGCGCCCGCGGGGCGCCCTCACGCCCGGTACGACCACGGCGGCAACGACGCCGCCCGCTCCACCCGCCCCCACGGCGGTGCCGCACCCCCGGGACCGACCCGCCCGGGCGGCAGCGGGCGTTCCCGCCCCCCCGCCCAGCGGGTCCGGACCGTCCCTTACCCTGGGTTACGGGACGGTTTCCGGCCTCCCGCGGAGGTCCGTACCCGCCGCTCGACCAGCCGAAGGGCCCGCACCATGCACCGTGCACTGATAGTCGTCGATGTGCAGAACGACTTCTGCGAAGGCGGCAGCCTCGCGGTCGCCGGCGGCGCGGACGTCGCCGCCGCGATCACCGATCTGGTGGCGGAGTCGACGGCCGGTTACCGCCACGTCGTCGCCACCCGCGACCACCACATCGACCCGGGCGGCCACTTCTCCGAGAACCCGGACTTCAAGGAGTCCTGGCCGCCCCACTGCGTCGCGGGCACCGAGGGCAGCAGCTTCCACCCGAACTTCACCCCCGCCATCGCCTCCGGCGCCATCGACACCGTCTTCGACAAGGGCGCGCACGCCGCCGCCTACAGCGGCTTCGAAGGCCGGGACGAGAACGACGTCCCGCTCGCCGACTGGCTGCACGAGCGGGAGATCGAGGAGGTCGACGTGGTGGGCATCGCCACCGACCACTGCGTCCGCGCCACCGCGCTCGACGCGGCGCGCGAGGGCTTCAGGACCCGCGTGCTGCTGGACCTCACGGCCGGCGTCGCCGCGGAGAGCACCGAGCGCACCCTGGAGGAGCTGCGCGAGGCGGGCGTGGAGCTCCAGGGCAAGCCGGTCGTGGGCTGACGGGCGGGCCCTCCCGCGCCGGTCCGGCCGGATCCCCGCGGCCGCGGGCCTCCGCCGGAAGACTCCGCCGGAAGACTCCGGCGGAAGACTCCGGCGGGAGCGCGGCTCAGGCGGCGGGCCGGAGCAGGCTCGCGATGGGGTGCCAGAGCTCCGTGGCGTCGTCGGGCACGGACCGCCAGAGCAGGCCGTCGGGGTGGTGCAGCACGGCGGTGACCTCGTCCGGGGTCGGCGGCTCGGCGTTGCCCCGCAGATGGACGGCGCGCAGCCCGTGGTTCTTCAGCCGGGTCAGGGCCCGGGGGCGGTTCGCCGCGTGGACGAGCACCCGCACCCGCGCCGTCTCCCCCGCCCCCCAGGCCGTGGGCCGCGGCAGGGAGAGAGCGACGACGACGCTGCCGCCCGGGAGTCTGGTGAATCCTCCGCCGGCCATGTCCCTCCCTCCCCCCGCGAGGCGGGGTGTCAATAAGAAGCTCGTTCTCGCATCCTAGACGGCGATCGGCCGCCGCCCGCCAAGGCGACGGCCGATACCGCTTCGACCTGCGATTTTACCGGGTCATCGAACCGAGGGGCCGACCTTCAGCACCATCTTGGAGCCGCTGCGGGCCTCCTTGAGGATCTGGATCCGGGTGTTGGTGTCAGGAACCTTCACACCGGCGGTCGGGTTCGACTCGTACCAGTACGTCCCCTTGTGGTCGTCGAAGACCCGGACGCCCTTCTTGGCCTTGACCTTGGCCGGCTCACCGTTCTTGTGCAGGGTGAAGCCGTCCGTGCGGTACAGGCTGAAGGGGGAGTCGTACGCCTGGATGCGGTTGCGCATCAGGGTGCCGTCGCTCCACTTCTCCGGGACGGCGTGCGCGTCGACCGGGAGGATCAGGCCCTCGCCGGGGTGGACGCCCACGTTGTTGTCGTGCTGCGAGGTGTCCCAGAGCCAGACCATCAGGCCGTTCTGGTAGGGGAAGTGCTCCACCCAGTTCGGGCGGTCCGGGAACCCGAAGTTGTACGGGCCCGTCTTCAGGGTCTTGTCGTACGAGACGTACTGCCGGTTCTCGGCGATGTAGTACTGCGGGTACTCGTTGGTGAACGACTCGCCGATGCGCTTGAAGCCGTCCGCGGTCCAGCCGTTGTCGCCGTTCTCGGCGTTGTCCGTGAAGAGCGTCTCACCGTCGGCCGTGACGGAGATCGCGTCGGCCGCGAAGCCCATCATCGCCAGGCCGCCGTCCGTCTGGTAGCGGAAGCGGAGGTCGATCTTCTGGCCGGCGTAGGCGTCCAGCGGGTAGACCAGGTCCTGGTAGTCGCCGGAGGCGCCGTGCAGGGCCGGCTCGTCGGCGCCGTCGCGCGGGATGGCCTTGCCGTTCGCGGTGCCGTCCAGCGGCTTCCAGTTGGCGCCGCCGTCGGTGGAGACCTCGGTGTACAGGTAGTCGTAGTCCTGCTCGATGTCCCACCAGCCCTTGAGCTGGAGGGAGGCCGCGGACCGGCCGGTCAGGTCGACCGGGCGGGACAGGGTGTTCTTGAGGTCGTCACCCATGTCGCTCCACCACTGGGTGGCGCCCTCGGCGGGCTTCACCACGGTGGTGGTCTTCGACTTGTCCGGCAGCTCGACCACGAGGGCCTGCGCGTCCTTGGTGTTGTACTCGGCCACGCCCAGCTTGTGGTAGGAGCGCTTGCCCGCCTTGGCGGTGTCGTAGTCCAGCCAGCCGAGCTGGAGCTTGTCCCAGGCCGTCATGTCGCCCGGCAGGTCGCCGATGGCGTCCTTGCCCTCGCCCAGCCAGGAGCCGGAGGACATCAGGGACCAGTAGCCGACCGAGGACTCGCCGGTGCCGGAGGTGTCGTAGAGGTCCGGCAGGCCGAGGTCGTGGGCGTACTCGTGCGCGAAGACGCCGAGACCGCCGTTCTCGGGCTGCACGGTGTAGTCGCCGACCCAGACGCCGGTGTCGCCGATCTCCGTGCCGCCGGCCTTGTTGTTCTCCGGTCCGGTCTTGCCGGCGTTGACCCCGTACGCGTACCAGCGGTGCGCCCAGATCGCGTCGCCGCCCTGGGCGCCGCCGCCGGCGGACTCGTCCTCACCGGCGTGCACGAACTGGAAGTGGTCGATGTAGCCGTCGGGCTCGTTGAAGTCGCCGTCGGCGTCGAAGTCGTAGCGGTCCCAGGTGTCGTACTCGGCGAGCTGGGCCTTGATCTCCGCGGTGGTCTTGCCGGCCGCCTTCTGGTCCGCGGCCCAGGCGGTCACGCCGTCGCGCACCGCGTCCCAGACGTTGGCGCAGTTGCTGCTGCCGCAGTAGTTCGAGCCGTAACGGGCCTCGTTCCACTCGACCTTGACCCAGTCGGAGACGGTGCCGTCGACCGAGTAGCGGCCGGACGACTGCTTCTCGTAGTACTTCTTGAGGGACTCCTCACCCTTCTCCTCCGAGAAGTAGAGGTCCTGGAAGTACTGCCGGTCGAAGTCCTCGCGCCACTCGGTGCTGTTGTCCACCGCACGGTCGGGCTCGGCTATCTCGTTGTGCTGCGGGCCGGGCGTGCCGCCGTACTTGGGGACCGGCTGCTCGGGTCCGTCCGGCCCGTCGGGGTCGAACATCGTGGTGTCGTCGACCTTGTCGCCGAACTCCACGAGGATGGTGAAGATCTTGTCGGTCTTCTCGCGGGCCAGCTCGACGTACTTGCCGCTGTCGAGCCTGACGACGCGCGAGGCGCCACGCTTCTTCGTCTTGGCCTCGCCCGCGAGCACCTGCTGAAGGGCGCTCTCCCGCTGCGCCTTCTGCCGCTCGCTGAACGGGCCCTCGAGGTCGTGCTCCACATGCGTCTTCGCGGGCGCCGGGTCCCGGCGCTCAATCGCGGCGGGCCCGCCGTCCTCCGCCTCGGCCGCGAGGGCCGGCAGAGCGGTCGCGCCCATGGCGGCGATCACGGTGGCCAGAGCCGCGGCTCTGGCGACTCTGCGATGGGTTCTCACTTGGCGCTGTCCTCCCGGGTGTTACCCAGTGCTGCCTCTTCCGCAGGGCATTGGATCCGACTTCGCGCCGAAAAGACAGATCTTGACTTGAACACGCCACAGGTGTACGTTCACCGGCTTCCCAAGATCGATAATCGGACGGAGCCCACCTCCGCGACCGGCCGTGGAAACCGAACAGGCGCACCCATCTCAGCCCGTGGAACGGAGGATGAATCCGTGCGCCCCCTGTGCACCTGGAGTGAGGGTCAGGTCACGCTTGCGGGAAGTTCCGCTCGGGCAGACAGCACCGTAGAGTCAGGAAACGGCGCGAACGCTGCGTTTTTCCCGGGGAGTTGACGGTACCGGCCTCCCACCGGAGCCGCCATCCCGGGGTGCGCGAAGACTCGAACCATCCCCCAAGACCCTGTTCCGAGGACGGAATCCGCCATGCCGCGTCCGACTGCCGCACAGCTCGCCTACGGTTCGGCCACCGTCGTCTGCTCGACGATGGTCATGCTGGTGCTCTCCCAGACCCGTTCCGTGGCCGGCATCGCCTCGATCGCCCTCGCCGGACTGGCACTCGGCCTCTTCGTCGCCGTGACGGTCTCCGGCCCGCGCGCCGTCCGCACCGCCGCCGCCCCGGGGACCGGCGAGCGGACCTCCGTGCCCCGCCGGACGGTATCCGTTCCCGCAGCCCGCGAGCACACGGCCCGTCCCCGGGCCGGCGCCGGCGCCTCCTCGCCCTCCGGGCGCCGCTGACCCGCCGGCCGCGAGCCCCGTACCGCGCAGGGGGACGCACGGCCGAACCACCACAGCACCGCCGGCCCGCGGCCGGACGCGCTCCGCCACCCGGCTCACCCGCGGCTGCCCGGTTCACGGCGCGGAGACCACCACCGTCTTCGCCGCCTTGTCGTGCAGGCACTGCCGGTACGGCCTGTCCCAGGTGCAGAACAGCACATTGACCAGCCAGAAGACGAAGCCGAAACACGGCACCAGCTGCGGCAGCGAATAGACCGCCGCCCGCGTCCAGCCGGGACTCCCCGCCGGCACCGACCCGTCGGCGAGCATCGCCACCCGGATCTTCATCAGCATCTTGCCGACCGTCTGGCCGGACCGGGAGAGCATCAGCCCCTCGTAGACGAAGTACACGATCAGGATGACGAGCTGGACCCCGGTCGACTCCCCCATGTCGTCGTTGTCGCCGAAACCGTAATCGAACCCGCTGATGAGCCCGCCCACGACCGCTCCCACGGGGATGCCGATCAGCAGGCCGTCGATGATACGGGCCAGCAGACGCCGGCCGAGGCTCGCCAGCGGGGGCATCCCGGCCAGCGGATCGGGCCCGCCGTAAGGGGCGCCGTACGGACCGCCGTACGGGGCGCCGCCGTACGGGCCGCCGGGCGGGGGCGCCCCGTAACCGCCGGGCGGCGGGGTGCCCTGGCCGCCGGGCGGGGGCGAACCGGGAGGCGGCCCGCCGGGCGGCGGAGGCCCGTAGGGGCCACCGCCCGGAACGGCGCTCTCCGGGCCGCCGCCCGCCGAGGGGCGGTCCGGCGGCAGGTCCCCGCCCTCGGGCGGGCGCTTGCGGAACGGGTCCTGCTCCGGCGGCTCACCGGACGGGGCTCCCGGCTGATCGCTGTCCATACCCGCCAGTCGACCGCGAAGGCGCGCCGCGCGCAGCCCGGGGCGGGCTGTCCGGGGGAGCCGGCGGACCGGTCAGCCGCCGGACGCCACGAAGGTCCGGGCCGCCTTGTCGTGCCAGCACTGCCGCCAGGGCCGGTCGACGAAGCACCACAGCACGTTGACGACGCCGACCACCAGCAGCCCGAGCAGGCTGTAGACCAGCCAGCGGCGGAGCGACTCGGCGAACGACGGGTTCTCGTGCGACTCGATGCCCGTGACCCGCACCCCGCACAGCCGCTTGCCGAGCGTCCGGCCCCAGCGTGCGGTGGGCAGCACCTCGTAGACGACGCCGAGCAGCAGCAGGGCGGCGAGGAACATGCCGAGATAGCCGGCCGTGGTGCCGTCGAGCAGCCAGACGGTGACGGTCTCGCCCGTGAGCTCGGCGTTCTCGATCTTGGCGTCGAGGTGGTCGGCCGTGCGCACCCCGAGCGGCACCGCGGCGGCCGACAGCAGGACCCCGAAGACGGCCGTGTCGAGCAGCCGGGCGAGGAGGCGGCGGCCGAGCCCGGCCGGACGGGCCTCGGCCTGCGCCCGGACAGCGGCCAAAAAGGGGTCGTCGACCGGGGGCCGCCACGGGGCCACCGCGCCGTCGCCCGCTCCCCCGGCGGGGGCGCCGGGCTGCGCCGGCCGCTCCACCTGCCGGGGCCAGGAGGCCGCCACCCCGGCTCCCCCGGCCGTCCCCGGCAGCCCGGCGGCCGGCGCGGGCCCCGGCGCCGCGGCCGGAGACGGTTCCCGGGGCCCGGCGGCGGGAGAGGCGGCCGGCTGCACCGGGCCCTCCTGCCGCGGAGACTGCCACTGCGGGGGCCGTTGCCCGGGGGCCGGTTGCCGGGCGGTCTGCCGCTGCGGGCCCTGGGGGTCCGGTCCGGGGAGGGGGCCGCCCGGTGTCCGCGCCGGGCCACCGCCGTCCGCGGGCGGCTGCGCGGTCGTGGCCCCGGTCCCGGGCGTGCGCGGATCGTTCTCCCCGGCGGGGCGCGGCACGGAGCCCGCGCGGGGACCGGTGCCGGCCGCCGGGGCGTCCGGTGCCGGCGCGCCGCCCTGGTCGGGGACCCGGCCGGGGGCGGGACGGTCCGCACGGTCGCCCGGGGCTGCGGCCGGTGTGCCGTGCGCGGCGCGCGGGTCCGCCGCGCCGGGGGTACGGGACCGGCCGGCGGTGCCGCTCGCCCGCAGCGTCATGGTGCCCTCGCGGGCGGCGGTGGCCGAGGGGGTCGCGCCGGACTCCTCGTCGTCTCCCGCCGGGGTTCCGCCCGGTCCGGAACTCCCGTGCCCCAGGCCGAGGGTGGGCCCTCCGGCGGCGGGGCGGCGCGCGGCGGCGGGGCGGCCGGAACCGAGGCCGAGCGTGGGGCCGCCGCTCCCCTCCGGGCCCGCGGAGGCGGGATCGGCGGGTCCGGCCGGGGAGGGCTCCGCGGTGCGGGGATCGTCGGCGTTAACCGGGCCGCCGGGCCGCCGGGGGCCGGCCGGTCCGGTGCCGTCCCCCGGCCCGGGCTCCGCGGCGGCCGCGGGCGCGGAGTCCCCGCGGGGGCCCGCGGCGGGTCCGTCCTCCCCGCCGCTCTGCGCGGCGGCGGCCCCGGCGATCTCGTCGAAGTACATCGGGCCGGTGCGGTCCTGGGCCGGCACGGAAGGGTCCGGGGACACCGGCGGGGAGGAGGACGAGGACGGCGAGGCGGAGGGGGCGGACGGCGAGGAGGCCGCGGGGGCGGGGGAGGCCGCCGGGGGCGGTCCGGAGGCGCCGGCTCCGGTGGGCGGGGCCGGGGGCATCGGATCCCCTGCGCCCGGGGCCGGACGGCTCGTGCCGGGCACCCAGGAGGCGCCGTTCCAGTACCGGATGTAGCCCGGGATGGACGGGTCGGGGTAGTAGCCCGGGGCGGGGCCGCCGTCGGCGGATCCTGGGGTTGGGGCGCTCATGGTCCGTGGTCCCGTATCTGCTCGGCCGTCTGTGCGGTGGCGATCTCTGCGGCAGGCGCGGAGTGGTGTACGTCGCCCCGGGACCGCCCGTTCACGCTCGGGCCCGGTGCGGTGTCCACATGTACCAGAACGGGACGCCTGCCGGGCGAGTCCCGGGGTACGCACCACTTTCGCGTAAGGGTGCGGGCAAGAGACCGGCGCGACCGGTGAGGATCTCCGAGAGTTTTCCGGGAAGTCGCCCAGTGAACGGTGAGAACGGGTCTCCGCTCCGTGCGGCCCGCGCCCGGCCGCCGCACCGAAGGGAAAGGACGGCAGTTCATGCACACCGTGGTGGAGAGGGAACTGGAACTGGTCCTGCTGCTCACGCCGGAGCGCAGCGTCCCCGTGCCCGCACGGCTGGTCTACCGCACGGACGATCCGTACGCGGTCCACATCACCTTCCACATCGGCTCCGAGGCGCCGGTCCACTGGACGTTCGCGCGGGAGCTGCTGGTGGAGGGGGTGTTCCGGCCGGTCGGCGAGGGGGATGTGCGGGTGCGGCCGGCGAGCGCCGACGGGCGCGCGGTGATCCGCATCGCCCTGCGGTCCCCGGACGGGGAGGCGCTGCTGCAGGCCCCGGCGGCGCCGGTGTCCGCCTGGCTGGAGCGGATCCTGCGGCTGGTGGAACCGGGGAAGGAGCTCGAACAGGTGCCGCTCGACGAGGCGTTGAGCGAGCTGCTGGCGGTGGCCCCGTCCGACGAGAGCTCCGACGGGGCGCCGTGACCGGGCGGCCTCGCCGCCGGCGCCGGTCACGGCGCCCGCCCCCCCTTTCGAGCCCCTCGTGCTTCCGCGCGCGGGCTCGCAGCTCCGCGCACTCCCTCGTGCGCTTCCGTGCGGGTGCGGTCAGAACAGCTTGCCGGGGTTGAGCAGACCGAGCGGGTCGAACAACTCCTTGATGCCGCGCTGGAGTTCGAGCCCGATGGGGCCGATCTCCCGGGCGAGCCACTCCTTCTTGAGGACGCCGACCCCGTGTTCGCCGGTGATCGTGCCGCCCAGTTCGAGTCCGAGGGCCATGATCTCGTCGAAGGAGGCGAGAGCGCGGCGGGATTCGTCGGCGTCCTGGGGGTCGAAGCAGACGACGGGGTGGGTGTTGCCGTCCCCGGCGTGCGCGCAGACGCCGATGACGAGGTCGTGCTTCTCGGCGACGGCCGCGGTGCCCTCCAGCAGCTCGGCGAGCCGGCCGCGGGGCACGCAGACGTCGTCGATCATCGTGGCGGAGCGGACGGCCTCCAGTGCGTGGATGGCCAGGCGCCGTGCCGTCAGCAGCAGTTCGGACTCGGCGGGGTCGGAGGCGGGGACGACCTCGGTGGCCCCGGCCGCGGTGCACAGTCCGGCGACGGCGGCGAGGTCGGCCGCCGGGTCGGGAGTGTCGAAGCCGGCGAGCAGCAGGGCCTCGGTGGACTCCGGGAGTCCCATGTTCGCCAGCTTGTTGACCGCCTGGAGCGTGGTGCGGTCCATGAGCTCCAGCAGCGCGGGGGTGTGCCCGCCCGCCATGATCCGGCAGACGGCGTCGCCGGCGGCCGCGGCGGAGGGGAACTCGGCGGCGAGGACGAGTTGCCGGGGCGGGTGCGGTTTGAGCGCGAGCACGGCCCGGACGACGATGCCGAGGCTGCCCTCGGAGCCGACGAAGAGCCGGGTCATGTCGTAGCCGGCGACGCCCTTGGCGGTGGAGCGCCCGGTGCGGAGCAGCCGGCCGTCGGCGAGGACGACGTCAAGGCCCAGCACGTACTCGGCGGTGACGCCGTACTTGACGCAGCAGAGGCCGCCGGCCCCGGTGCCGATATTGCCGCCGATGGTGCACATCTCCCAGCTGGAGGGATCCGGCGGGTAGTACAGGCCCCGTTCGGCGACGGCGCGGGAGAGCACGGCGTTGATCACGCCCGGTTCGACGACGGCGATCCGCTCCACCGGGTCGATCTCCAGGATGCGGTCCATCTTGACCAGGGAGAGGACGATGCAGCCGTCCGTGGCGTTGGCGGCGCCGGAGAGGCCGGAGCGGCCGCCCTGGGGGACGACCGGGACGCGCAGTTCGGTGGCGGTGCGCATGACGTGCCGCACCTGTTCGACGGTCCGGGGGAGGACCACCACGGCCGGGGTGCCGGCGGGGCAGAAGCTCGCGTGGTCATGGGCGTATCCGGAGGTGACGTCGGGGTCCGTGACGACGGCCTCGTCCGGCAGCCCTCCGCGCAGGCGTTCGATCAGGCGGCTCATGGGCACAGGGTGGCACCCGGCCGCCCGGGCGGGAAGAGATCGGAACGGACTTCTCGCCCTCCGGAAAGATGGGGACCGGCGCCGGACCGGACCGGCCATGACCACGGCATCGGCGGAGGCGGAAGCGGGGCACGGCGCCCGGGGGCGGTGGGGTGCTCCCCCACCACCCCCGGGTGAAGCGGCCGGGACGGCTCAGAGGTTGCCGCGCTTCGCCTGCTCCCGCTCGATCGCCTCGAAGAGCGCCTTGAAGTTGCCCTTGCCGAAGCCCATGGAACCGTGGCGCTCGATCATCTCGAAGAAGACGGTCGGGCGGTCCTGGACCGGCTTCGTGAAGATCTGCAGCAGGTAGCCGTCCTCGTCCCGGTCCACCAGGATCTTCAGCTCGCGCAGGACCTCCACGGGGACGCGCGTCTCGCCCGCCCACTCGCCCAGGGTGTCGTAGTACGAATCGGGGGTGTCGAGGAACTCCACCCCGGCGGCGCGCATGGCCCGCACGGTGGCGACGATGTCGTTGGTGGCCAGGGCGATGTGCTGGACGCCCGCGCCGCCGTAGAACTCCAGGTACTCGTCGATCTGCGACTTCTTCTTCGCGATGGCCGGCTCGTTGATCGGGAACTTCACCTTGAGGGTGCCGTCGGCGACGACCTTCGACATCAGGGCGGAGTACTCGGTGGCGATGTCGTCGCCCACGAACTCCTTCATGTTGGTGAAGCCCATGACGGTGTTGTAGAACGCCACCCAGTCGTTCATCTTGCCGAGTTCGACATTGCCGACGCAGTGGTCGATGGCCTGGAAGAGGCGCTGGGCAGGGGGTTCGACGATCGGGCCGGCGGCCACGAAGCCCGGGAGGTACGGGCCCGTGTAGTCCACGCGCTGCACGAGGGTGTGCCGGGTCTCGCCGTAGGTGGCGATGGCGGCGAGGACGACGGTGCCGTGCTCGTCGCTCACCTCGTGCGGCTCCTCCAGGCCGGTGGCGCCGTGCCCGACGGCGTAGGCGTACGCGGCGCGCACGTCCGGGACCTCCAGGGCGAGGTCGATGACGCCGTCCCCGTGGGCGGCGACGTGCTCCGCCAGGAAGCGGCCGCGCTCGGTGGCGGGCTTGATGACGCTCGTGAAGACGAAACGGGCGCCGCCGGACTCCAGAACGTAGCTGGCCGTCTCACGGCAGCCGTTCTCCGGTCCGGAGTAGGCCACCCGCTTCATGCCGAAGGCGGTCGAGTAGTAGTGGGCGGCCTGCTTGGCGTTGCCGACGGCGAAGACGACGGCGTGCATCCCTTTCACGGGGAAGGGGTCGGCCTGCCGGGCCGTGTCAGGGGTCTGGTTCATCGTCTCAGTCATGCGCTCAGCGTCTCCGCGGCCCACAAGATGCGCAATAGTTCGCGATTCTTCTGGACAACTCGACCAGTGATGAGCCGATAATGCCGGACCATCTGTACATGATGACCACCGAAGAAGGTGGTGAGAGGCGGAAGAGGACGGCCATGGGGATCGACGCGCTGGACGGACGGCTGCTGGAACTGCTGGCCGAGGAGCCGCGGATCGGCGTACTGGAGGCCTCGCGCCGGCTCGGCGTCGCGCGGGGCACGGCGCAGGCACGGCTCGACCGGCTGCGGGCCGGCGGCGTGATCCGCGGCTTCGGGCCGGACGTGGACCCGGCCGCGCTCGGCTATCCGGTGACCGCCTTCGCGACCCTGGAGATCAAGCAGGGGCAGGGCGCCCAGGTGCGGGCGCATCTGGGCGCGGTGCCGGAGGTGCTGGAGCTGCACACCACCACCGGGGAGGGCGACATGCTCTGCCGGCTGGTGGCCCGCTCCAACGCGGACCTGCAGCGGGTGATCGACCTGGTGGTGGGCTACCAGGGCATCGTGCGGGCCTCGACGGCGATCGTCATGGAGAACCCCGTGCCGCTGCGCATCATCCCGCTGGTACGGCAGGCCGCCTCAGACCGGGCCTGATGCGGGGGAAGGCGGGAAAGGGCGGGACGGAGCGGGGGCCGAAACGGGCGGAGGCCGCCCCGGGCCGGATCGTCAGCAGTGCGGGCGTCAGCAGTGCGGGACCCGGCCGCCGCGCTCCAGGGCCGTCAGGGCGTCCACGGCCCCCTCCAGGCTCGCCACCGGAACCAGCCGCAGGCCCTTGGGCAGTTCCACGCGGGCGTCCCCGCACTCCTCCGCCGGCACCAGGAACACCGTCGCCCCGTCCCGCTTGGCGGCCCGGGTCTTGAGCGGTACGCCGCCGACCGGGCCGACCCGCCCGTCCGCGCTGATCGTGCCGGTGCCGGCGATCGTCCGGCCACCGGTCAGATCGCCGCCGCGGCCGTCGCCGCCGAGCTTGTCGACGATGCCCAGGGCGAACATCAGGCCGGCGCTCGGGCCGCCGACATCCGCCAGCCGCAGCGTCACCTTCACCTTCTTCGGGGAGCGGCCGAGGTATCCCAGCGCGGCGGCCGTGGCGGTGTCCTGGGACTCCCGCATCTCCGCCCGGTTGTACTCCTCGATCTCCTCGGTGTTCTCGCCGACCGGGTAGACGGAGTCCCGGGGCATGACCGCGCGGTCCGCGCGGAACCAGCCGTCGACGACGTCGTCGAGGCCGACCGCCGCGTCCGGGCCCGTCGCGGCGATCGTCGTCATCCGCAGCTCACCGGTGGTCTTCCGCGGCTCGGCACCGGAGATGGTGATCACCTGCTCGCCCTTCCGGGAGCCGAGGACGTCCGCGGTGAGACCCGGCTCCGCGAGGCTGAACGGCAGCGGAGCGAACGCCGCCACCGCCAGCAGGGCGGCGACGGGCACCGCACAGACGGCGAGGACGCGGGAGCGACGGGTGAGAGCGACGGGCATGGGGTGAATCTAGTGGACGGCCGGGGCCGGAGCCCCTCCGGCCACCGGCACGGCCCCTCCCGGCCCGGCGGCGGGAGCCGCGGGACGGAGCGGAGCGCCCCCGCGTACCCGGGCGGCACCCGGGCCGTACGCGGACGCCCGGCGGGGAACCGCAGGGCACGCACGGTGGTGCACGGGTGGGGGACGGCACGGCGCGGGAACGCACGGACGCGCGGCACGGCACCACGGCGCGGACGGTGCGCGGCCTGCACCCGCCGGGCGCGCCGGCACCCGCCCCACGCGCCGTGCCCGCAGCCCTGCTCAGCGCAGGGCGTCGGAGACCTCCCGGGCCGCGTCCGCGACCCGCGGGCCGACCCGCTCCGGCACCGAGTCGGCGAGCATCACCACACCGACGCTGCCCTCCACCCCCGTCACCCCCAGCAGCGGGGCGGCGACGCCGCTCGCGCCCGCCTGGAGCTCTCCGTGCGTGAGCGAGAAGCCGGGGTCGGTGCCCGGGTTCTGCCGGGCGGCGAGGATGGCCCTCCCCGCCGCCCCCTGCTCCAGGGGATGACGGAACCCGGCCCGGTAGGCCACGTGGTAATCGGTCCAGGTCGGTTCGACCACCGCCACGGCCAGGGCGTCATTGCCGTCGACCAGGGTCAGGTGGGCCGTCGCCCCGATGTCCTCGGCGAGGGAGCGCAGCGCGGGCAGCGCGGCCTCCCGTACCAGGGGATGCACCTGGCGGCCCAGGCGCAGCACGCCCAGGCCGACCCGCGCGCGGCCGCCGAGGTCCCGGCGGACGAGCGCGTGCTGCTCCAGAGTGGCGAGAAGCCGGTAGACCACGGTCCGGTTCACACCGAGCTTGTTGGACAGCTCGGTGACCGTGAGTCCGTGGTCCGTATCGGCGAGCAATTTGAGGACTCTCAGTCCTCGGTCGAGCGTTTGAGACGTCTCCGCGGTCACGACGCCCCCTCCTCGGGTGAGTGGCGGCGGCTTCTCACGGCAGGTGCGATGCCGGTCCCAGCGGCAGCGCGCGGAGAGGCCGCCGGTCGCTTGGCACCGGCTTGCGCCATGGCGGGGTTGCCACGGCACGTCTGAGTGAGCGGAACGCTACTGACCTGTCCCGCTCAGCGGAAGAGCCCGTCCAGAATCCGGGCACTCCCGTACCCATTTATCCCCTTCCGGACCGGCCCGGACGGCGATCCGGATGACGGCCGGGCGGGCCCGGGGCATGCGCCGGCCGCCGTCAGCGCATCCGCGTGGCCCACTCCTGGACCTTCTTGATCCGCTCCCGGAGCTGCCCCGCCGTGGCCTCCGCGCTCGGCGGTCCCCCGCACACCCGGCGCAGCTCCGTGTGGATCACCCCGTGCGGCTTGCCGCTCTGGTGGACATACGCGCCGACCAGACTGTTGAGCTGCTTCCGCAGCTCCATCAGCTCCTTGTGCGTGACCACCGGGCGCCGCTCCGCCGGGAGTTCCAGCAGATCGGCCTCCTCGGCCGGCTTCTTCCGGCTGTGCGCGATCTGCCGCGCCTGCCGCTTCTGCAGCAGCATCTGCACCTGGTCCGGCTCCAGCAGCCCGGGGATGCCGAGGTAGTCCTGCTCCTCCTCGCTGCCGGGGTGGGCCTGCATGCCGAACTCGGCGCCGTCGTACAGCACCCGGTCGAAGACGGCGTCCGACTCCAGGGCCTCGAACGGCAGCATGTCCTGTTCGCCGGTGTCCTCGTCCTGTTCCTTCTCCGCCTCCCGGAGGAGCTTCTCCTCCTCGGCGTACGGGTCCTCCTCGCCGTCCTTCTTCGGCCGGTCGAGGACGTGGTCCCGCTCCACCTCCATCTCGTTGGCGAAGCCGAGCAGATCCGGGATGGTGGGCAGGAAGACGGAGGCGGTCTCACCGCGCCGCCGGGACCGCACGAAGCGGCCGACGGCCTGGGCGAAGAACAGCGGGGTGGAGATCGTCGTGGCGTACACGCCGACCGCGAGGCGCGGCACGTCCACGCCCTCGGAGACCATGCGGACCGCGACCATCCAGCGGTCCTCGGAGTGGCTGAAGTCGTCGATGCGCTGTGAGGCGCCGGTGTCGTCGGAGAGGACGACCGTCGGGCTCGTGCCGGTGATCTCGCGGATCAGCTTGGCGTAGGCGCGCGCCGCCTCCTGGTCGGCGGCGATGACCAGGCCGCCCGCGTCGTGCACGCTCTTGCGCACCTCGGTGAGGCGGTGGTCGGCGGCCTTCAGGACGTTGGGCATCCAGTCGCCGCGCGGGTCGAGCGCGGTGCGCCAGGCCTGGGAGACGGCGTCCTTGGTCATCGGCTCGCCGAGCCGCGCCTCGATCTCGTCACCCGCCTTGGTGCGCCAGCGCATGTTGCCGCTGTAGGACAGGAAGATCACCGGCCGGACGACGCCGTCGGCGAGCGCGTTGCCGTAGCCGTAGGTGTAGTCGGCGGAGGAGCGGCGGATGCCGTCCGGGCCCTCCTCGTAGGCCACGAACGGGATCGGGTTGGTGTCCGAGCGGAAGGGCGTACCGGTCAGGGCCAGTCGCCGGGTGGCCGGCTCGAACGCCTCCTGGCACGCCTCGCCCCAGGACTTGGAGTCACCGGCGTGGTGGATCTCGTCGAGGATCACCAGGGTCTTGCGCTGCTCGACGCGGTTGCGGTGCAGCATCGGGCGGACACCGACGCCCGCGTAGGTGACGGCCACGCCGTGGTACTCGCGGCCCAGCGGCCCGGCCGAGTACTCCGGGTCGAGCCTGATGCCGACCCGGGCCGCCGCCTCGGCCCACTGCTTCTTCAGATGCTCGGTCGGCGCCACCACCGTCACCTGCTGGACGACGTGGTGGTGCAGCAGCCAGGAGGCGAGGGTCAGCGCGAAGGTCGTCTTGCCGGCGCCGGGGGTCGCCACGGCGAGGAAGTCCCGCGGCTGCTTCTGGATGTACGACTCCAGCGCCCCCTGCTGCCAGGCGCGCAGCTTGTTGGCCGTACCCCACGGGGCACGGCCCGGGAAGGCGGGGGAGAGGTGATGGGAGGTGGTGGCGGTGGTAGTCACGGTCTCCGGTTCGGGCCCTCGGGTACGTACGACAACCGGGCCACCCTACCGGGGCGCCGGCCCCCCGCCCGGCGCGCGTTCCGCGGGCGGGAGTGCGACGGCCGTCACAGTGCGGCGTGCAGATCGCGGAGCCTGCCCGCGATATCGGCAACGTCCCGCGGTTCACCCGACGCGGCCCCCACGACGAGTTTGTAAGCCTCGTCCTGGTCGACTTGCGTCATCTCGGCACCGTTGAGGTCGAGGAACACGACGGCACACATCCATGCCGTGCGCTTGTTCCCGTCCACCAGCGGATGGTTCACCGCCAGGGAATGAAGCAGCGAAGCCGCCTTCTCGAAGAGATCCGTATACGCCTCCACGCCGAACATCCGCGACTGTGGTCTGTGCACGGCCGAGGTGAGCAACCCCAAGTCGCGCAGTTCCACTCGCTGCCCCCCGCAGGCCAACTCCGCAAGGTCCAGAACCTCCCGGACCCTCAGGTACTTCACTACTCCCCCAGCCTCCGCAGCAGGTCCGCATGGCGCGCCGCGTACTTGGCCCCGAGCCGGTGCACGGTCTCCCGGTCGGCTTCCTCTTCCAGATAGCGGTCGACGGCCTGCAGCACTATGGCGTGCATACTGCGCCCTTCGGCCTCCGCCCGTTCCTTGAGTGCGTGCTGCTGGTCGTCGCGCAGTCGAAGATTCATAGCCATACCAAAATGGTACCAAGAGTGGGGTCACCATGGGGTCATTGAGGTCCGGCCTCCGCGCGCACGGCCCTGTTCAGAGCCCTCCCCGCACGGGGCGGTCCTCGCCGGGGCTCAGCCGAGTGGCGACCCAGGCGCCCACCAGGGCGACGGCCGCCATCGCCAGGTAGACAGCGGCGAACGCGGTGGCGTGGCTCGTCCCACCACCCGCCGCCGCCCCCGTGGCGACGCCCCGGGCGGTGGGGGCGCCGGCCGTCACCGAGCCGCCGCCGAGGCCGACGAAGAGCATGCCGCTCAGCCCGACCAGCGCGATGTTGCCCAGTGCGTCGGAGACCTGCAGGGAGGCCGAGTTGGAGCCCGCCTCCTCCGGCTGGGAGAGCCGGAGCAGCAGCACACTCCCGCTGGAGATGGTCAGCCCCATGCCGAAGCCGCCGACCGCCCAGGAGGCGGCGACCAGCGTCCAGGGCGCCCAGCCGGGCAGCCCGTCGATCAGGGCCAGGGCCGGGCCCGCGATGGCCGCGGCCATCAGCACCATGCCGAGTTGCATCAGCCGCTCCCGGTACGGCTCCAGCCGCGACCGGCTCTGGGTGTACGAGCCGAGGGCCCAGGTCAGTCCGCCGCCGGTGAGCGCGAAGCCGGCGAGCGTCACCGACAGCCCCCGCTCGGCCACCAGCATCAGCGGCACGAACGTTTCCGCGCCCAGGAAGGACCCGGCCGCGACCCCGCGCAGCAGCACCACCGACGGCAGCCCCCGCCCCGCCCGGAACGTCCCGCGCGGCAGCAGCCGCAGCACGGACGGCACCAGCAGGGCCAGGCCGGCGACGGCCGGCAGCACGGCCCCCGGGCTCCGGTCCTGACCCGCGTACTGGAGCAGCCCCGCCCCGGCGGCGACGGCCAGGGCGAGCAGCACGCGGCGCCGGTTGACGGCGGCGGTGCGGCCGCCGTTCTCCGGAAGTCTCCGCAGCGCGGGCAGCATCACGGTGAGCGGCAGCAGAACGAGCACGGGGATGGCGAGGAAGACCCAGCGCCAGCCCAGACTCTCGGTGACCGTGCCGGCCACCAGCGGCCCGACGATCACCGGCAGCACCCAGGCGGCGGAGAACGACGCCATCACCGCCGGGCGCAGCCGCTCCGGATAGGCCCGGCCGACCACCACGTACAAGGCGACGATCACCAGCCCGCCGCCGACGCCCTGCACGGCCCGTCCGCCGACGAACGTCCACATGTCCCGCGCCGCCCCGGAGATCACCAGCCCGCCGCCGAACGCGGCCACCCCGGTGAACAGCGGCACCAACGGCCCCTTGCGGTCGCACCACTCGCCGGAGAGGGCCATGGCGAAGAGGCTGGCGGTGAAGTAGCCGGAGAACGCGTAGGCGTAGAGCGGGATGCCGTCCAGCGCGTGGGCCGCGGCGGGCATGGCGGTGTGCACGGCGCTCGCCTCGAAGGCGATGAGGGACACGACGGAGATGATGCCGAGGGTGAGCCCGCGGAACGGCCGCCGCCAGATCGTCTCCCCCTCCGGCCCGGCCGCCACGGGCCCCCCGCCCGGGCCGGCGGTCTTGCCGCGGCCACGCCCGGTGGGCGGAGGCGGAGACGCGGGGGGTGACGAGGAGGACGACGGGGACCGGGAGCGGAAGGACGAACGCTGCCCGGCGGTGCCGGCGGGGGCGGCGGTATCGGGTACGGCATCGAGGGCAGTGACGGTGTCGACGCCGGTGTCGGCACTGTCTCCGGGCTCCGGAACGGTCATGGCGCCAGCGTAAGGGGCGCAACCGACACTGGCTCCTGTCGAAAGTCGGTCATGCTCTCGGCCGTCGGTCCTAGGCCGGCCGGTTTCGGGAGCCGGCGGAAGTATCGGTGCTGAGGGGGGTGCCCCTATCTGTTTCGTCAACCCCGGTGGCGTCGGCTTGCGGGGGTTGATCCTGGTTTTCGGGAACGTCCCGCGAAGCGGGATGTTCCCGGCGGATCGGGTGGCTGATGGGCATCCCGTT
>NZ_JAGPXX010000050.1 GCF_018070345.1 Streptomyces sp. F63 | reverse complement strand
CGGCAGACGGACAGGCAGCCGTCCGGGTCCCGGTACTCCAGGGCGAGGATACGCCCCGGCGGCTGAACAACCTCCACGCGGATACGGCACAGCCCCGCACGGCCCATCACCATCCACACCGGCAGACGGGGTGCGGGCCGTTGACGTCGCGCGGGCCTCCGGCCGTCTCCCGCTCCGCGGAGGGCGGGGCGTTCCGCCGATCCGCCGCACGCGGGAAGCGGAAGCCGGCGAGGAACGGCAGAAGACCGGTGGCCAGCGGGAAGCGCAGGGTACCCTCGCCCACGCGGACCCCCTCCTCGTACAGCGTGAACGGCAGCACCGTCATCGAGGCGACGGGCCTGGCGGGCGTCACCGACTTCCAGCCGTCCAGGAACAGGCGGCGGTCCCCGGCGGTGAACGGCAGGCGGTAGCGGATGCGCCGCCGGGCGAGCGGGGATATCTCCAGTTCGCCGGCGGCGTGCGGGTCGTCGGCCAGACCGGTGATCCGCACACGGCCGGTGAGCCCGGCACGGGTGGTGGCCCAGGGCCGCAGCACACCCCCGGCCCGGGCGTGCAGGTCCAGGCGGATGCGCCGCTGTGGTTCCCCGCCGCCGAAACGCACAGTGCCGAGCAGCGTCTCGCTGAAGCGTGTCTCCCGCCGCCTCAAGAGTCCTCCCCCGCCAGCATGATCCGCTCGGTGGCGCTGAGATACTCCCCGGCCGCCGCGTGCGCGGCCTTCCCGTCGCCCGCCACGACCGCTTCAACGACGGGAGCCAGCCGGTCCCGGGCGGCGGCGGGGTCCGTGAACGGGGCGGCCAGAGCCGAACGGATGGGCAGATAGGCCTGGAAAAGGGTGTTGGTGAGCAGGCCGTAGACCCGGTTGCCGGTGGCCCGTGCCAGGGCCCGGTGTACGTCGGCGTCGGCAAGCTGCGCGGCGTCGGCCCCCTCGGCCGCCGCCACCGCCGCCAGCAGGGCGCGGAGCTCGGCCCGCTGCGCCGCGGTGGCCCGCACGGCAGCGCGCTCGGCGATCAACGCCCCGACAGCGCGCCGTACTTCGAAGACCTCGCCGACCCAGCCGGAGCTGTGCCGGACAAGCATCGGCAGGAGATCCGCTCCACCCAGACGGGCGTAGTCGCGGACGCGGGTACCCACCCCGTGCCGGGTCTCCAGCAACCCGGCCTGGACCAGGCGCCCGAAAGCGTGTTTGAGCGTGGTACGGGTGACACCGTAACCGTGCGCCAGTTCACGCTCGGGCGGCAGATAGTCCCCCACGCGATGACGGCCGGCGAGGATCTCCTCACGCAGCCGGTCCTCCAGGACATCGACGATGGTCTGGCGAGGCAGGGCCTCCACGGCATCCCTCCCGGGATCGAACCCGAACCAGAACGGCTCAGTGGATGAGCCACTCAACCAGCCAGGACCGGGGATGGTCAACCCACCCAACACCGGCAAGCGATGACAACGGTCCCCTCCCGGCCGGCCGCACCGCTCCAACCGCCGGGCAACCACCCGCCACCCCGGCCATCCCGCGAAAACCAGCGTCCCGCGGGTCCCGGGGTCAGGGCTTCGGCGGCCCTTCGCGGCGCGGGCGGACACCGATGGTGACGAGGGCCGGCGCGCCGCCGGGTGCCCTGCCGGCGCATCCGGACGCCAGCGGGCAGCCGCCGCAGCCCCGCGCCGGGCAGCCGGGGGTGATCTCCTCGCGGGTCAGCCGGCCCCGGGACACCCAGTAGTCGAGCATCGCCGAGGCCTCGTCCCGGGACACCCCCGCCTCCCGGGCCAGGTCC
The DNA here is from genome assembly GCF_018070345.1 of Streptomyces sp. F63. Lineage (GTDB taxonomy): Bacteria > Actinomycetota > Actinomycetes > Streptomycetales > Streptomycetaceae > Streptomyces. Next base: position 26,429 of record NZ_JAGPXX010000050.1, on the reverse strand, counting down.
TCCAGGGTGTGGGCGCGGCCCTCCGTCACCGCCGCGAGCACCCTGCGCAGCGGACTCACGCGACCAGCCTTCCCACCTGGAACACGGCCACCGCGAGCAGCCAGGCCATCGCCATCATCGTCGCCATGCTCCACAGCGTGAGCCGGCGTCCGATGACCGAGCTCTGCGCCGCGACCGTCGCCACGCACGGTGTGTAGGCCAGCAGGAAGACCATGAAGGCGAGCGCCGCGGCGGTGCCGTGGCCGCCGGAGGAGCGGTCGAAGGTCCGCCGCAGCTCCTCGCCGAGCGTTCCCGGTCTCCGGCCGTCGTCCGGCTCCTCCGTGCCGTAGGTCTGGGCCATCGTCGAGACCACCGCCTCCTTGGCCACGAAGCCCGGGATCAGGGCCGCGGCGGCGTGCCAGTCGCCGAAGCCCGCGGGGGCGAAGACCGGGGCGACCGCCCGCGAGACCCCGCCGAAGGCGCTGTCCTCGACGGCGACCCGGCCGAAGCCGGCGCCGGCTCCGTCCGCATCCGCGCCCGTTCCGCCCCGGGCGGCCCCCAGCGGGACGGAGGACAGCAGCCACACCGCGGCCACCGTGGCGACGATGACGCCTCCCGCGGTCTTCAGGAACGCGGCGAGCTTCTGCCCGGCCTGGGCCGCGACCACCCGCGGCACGGGCAGCCGGTAGGGCGGCAGTTCGAGGACGAGCGCGTCGGCACGCGCCCTTCCGAACAGCAGCGGGCGCAGCAGCAGCCCGGCGCCGACCACCAGCAGCACCGACAGGACGTACAGGAGGAACACCACCGTCCCGGCGCTGCTGCCGAAGAAGACGCCCGCGATCAGGATGTACACCGTCAGCCGCGCGCTGCAGGTGACGAGGGGCAGCACCATGCCCAGCAGCAGCCGCTGCCGCCGGTCGCCGAGGATGCGCGCGGCGGACAGCGCGGGGACGTTGCAGCCGAAACCGACGATGATCGGCAGGAAGGCCTTGCCGGGCAGTCCGATCGTCCGCATCAGGCGGTCGACGAGGAATGCCGCGCGCGCCATGTATCCCGAGTCCTCCAGCAGTCCGAGGAGGACGAACATGATGACGATCAGCGGTGCGAAGGACAGCAGCTGCCCGACGCCCGGGACGATCCCGTGGACGACGAGCCCCGCGAGGGGACTGCCGTCCGGGTCGCCGGTGACCCGGACCGCGAAGGCGGCGACGGGCCCGGCGAAGAAGTCGGACAGCCCGCTCTGCAGCGGAGCGGCGAGGGTGGTGGTGGACTGGAAGACGGCCCACATCGCGGCCAGGAAGACGGGCAGGCCGAAGATGCGGGAGGTGAGCACCCGGTCGGCCCGGTCGCTGCGGGTGCCGCGGGCGGCCCCGGCCGTCCCGCCGCCGCGGTGCACGGCGGCCGCCATGAGCTGGTGCACCCAGGCGTAGCGGCCCTCGGCCAGGAGGGTCTCCACGTCCCAGTCCTCGTCGTGGGCCGCCTCGTCGTACGTCTCGCCGGCGTCTTCCGGCTCGTTCCCCCGGTCGTGTGCCCCGGTTCCGGTCCGCGTGCCGCCGTCGCCGGACCGGTCCCCGGCGGCTTCCCCGGTACGGCCGCCGGCCGCCGCGGCGCGCGCACCGGCGGTCAGCCGCTCCGCCAGCCGCGCCGCGAGAGCCGTCACCTCGCCGGGGATGCCGGGTACCGGCGCGCCGGCGAGCAGCCGCAGGGCGATCCAGCGCGCCGGGCGGCGCTCCCCCGGTGCCTGTCGCGCCAGGGCCCGGAGCAGGTCCCGGACGGCCGACTCGGCCGGCTCACCGAGGGCGGCGGGAGGCGGCGCCGCCCGGCGCCGGTGCACCTGTTCGACGGCGGCCGCGAGCTCCGGGAGGCCGGTTCCCTCCCGGGCGGACACCGGCACCACCGGGGCGCCGATCCCGGCCGCGAGGGCCGCCGCGTCGATCCGCAGGCCCCGCTGCGCGGCGATGTCCGTCATGGTGAGTGCCACGACGAGCGGTATGCCGGTGTCCGAGAGCTGGGCGCACAGGTAGAGGTTCCGCGCCAGGTTCGCCGCGTCGAGGACCGCGACCACCACATCGGGCCGTTCCGCCGCCCCCGCGGAGACAAGGAGGTCCCGGGTCAGTTCCTCGTCCGGTGAGACGGGGACGAGGCTGTACGTGCCGGGGAGGTCGGTCACCGAGATTCCGTACTCCCCGGCCCCGCCGGCTTCCCGGCCCTCGGGCCGCCAGGTGCCGGAGGCGACCTCGACGGTCTTGCCCGGCCAGTTGCCGACCTTCTGGCGGGCGCCGGTGAGGGCGTTGAACAGGGTGGACTTCCCCGTGTTCGGGTTGCCGACCAGGACCACGCGGAGGCGCCGGCCGTCCCCGGCCGCCTCCTCCCCGTCCGGCGCCGGGGCCGCGTCGTGGGCGTCGCAGCAGGGCTTCATCCCTCGGCTCTCCGGACGACGAGTGCCGCGGCCGTGCGGTCGTCGAGCGCGGTGCGGGTGTCGCCGTGCGCGACCACGAGCCCGCCGGCGAGGCCCCGGCTGAGCACGCGCAGCTCGGTACCGGGCACGAAGCCGAGTTCGAGCAGGCGCAGGCGGAGTTCGCGGTCGGCCGCGATCCGGCGCAGCCGGACGGGCTCGGCGCTCCGCCATTCGTACAACGTCACGGTTCGGCCCTTCTTCCCGGCCGGGTACCGCCCCCGCTGGGAGGTGGAGTGCGGCCCGGCCCTGGCCCGGGGGAAGGCCAGGCATGCCTAATGTACGGTCCCCGCCCGGTGGGTCCGGAGGGACCAACGGCCCTGATGAGCGGACCGGTCCGCCCTGGCCGGAAGAAACCTCGCGGGGGGCCGGGCGGCCCGCGCCGGCCGCGGGCATGCGAACGCCCCCGCGGGCATGCGAACGCCCCACCGTGCACCGGCCGGTGCGCGGTGGGGCGTCGCGCGTCAGCCCCGGCCGAAGAGTGACTTCCAGCCGGAGGCACCACCCTTGGACTTGCCCGCTGCCGAGTCGCAGTCACAGCGCTTGGACGCCGGGACGCCGGCCAGCACCTGGTCGACGTGGTTGCCGCATCCGGAGTAGGTGAACTTGCCGCAGGTCCGGCAGGTGACACGCTGGCACATGGAACTTTCCCTTCGTTGTGCTCTTCCCTGTTCCCGACTATACCCCCCTGGGTATTAAAACCCCAAGGGGGTATCACACCCCCCGGAAAGGCCCCGCCGCAGGAGAGCGCCGGGCCGCCACCGGACGGGCACGTCGCCCGTTCGCCCCGTGTCACCCGCCCGCCCGGATCCCCCTCCCCGTGATGCTGGGACGGTGGGCGACGAGGAGGCGGTACAGCGGTGGGAGCGGCGCGGGCAGCTGCCGCTCATCGCGGCTTCGCTCCTCTATCTGACGGCCTACACCCTCACGGTGCTGGACCGGGACGCCTCACCGGCCTGGCGGGAGGCCTGGTCCCGGACCATGATCGTCACCTGGGCGCTGTTCGCCGCCGACTACCTGGTGCGGCTGGCGCTGAGCCGCCGCCGCTGGACCTTCGTACGAGGGCACTGGCTGGACGTGATCGTCCTGGCGCTGCCCGCGCTCCGGCCCCTGGCCCTGATCCGCTACCTGTACCGGCGGCGGCCCCGGAACGCGGCGATGTCCCTGGAGGGGGAGGTGATGGCGTACAGCGGGCTGACCGCGCTGCTGCTGGGCTTCGTCGGCGCCCTGTCCGTCCTCCGCGCCGAGCGCGGCGCGCGCGGCGCGACCATCGAGAGCTTCGGTGATGCCGTGTGGTGGGTCTGCGTCACACTCTCCACCACCGGCTACGGGGACGTGGTGCCGGTGACCTTTCACGGCCGGCTCGTCGGCGTGCTGCTGATGAGCGTCGGCGTCGGGCTGATCGGCGCGGTCGTCGGCGTGTTCTCGTCCTGGCTGGTGCAGAGCTTCCGGCGGCGCGACGCGGAGGACACGGGCCGGGGCGGCGGAAAACCGTGACCCCGGCCCCGGGCGGACGGCGCGGCCCGCGGACTCCGGGCCGCCCCGGTACCGCGCGCGGCGGTCCGGCGGTCCCGGGTGCCGCGCCGGCGTCCTTGGCGGCGGCCGCCGGTCCCCCCGGTACCCGGCGGCCGCCGCCGGTACGTCAGCCGATGCGCGCGCAGAGGTCGTCGGTCGATCCGGCCGCCATGGTGACGGTCTTGTAGCCGGCCGGGCCGATCTCCAGGGTGTACACGCCGTCGATGAGGTACAGGCCGCGGGCGAGATTCCCGCCGTTCTCGCCGACGCCCACCAGCACCGGGCCGAGCACCGTCCAGAACTGCGAACCGTCGGCTCGGTACTCGACGACGGCCGTGCCGCTCGCGTCGGCGTCGTACGAGGCGCCCGTCCGCTGGTTGGTGACCCGGACGACGAGATCCCCCTTGTAGGCCACCCGCCGCGCGGTGCCGTCGGGACGGGTCTCCAGGACCCGCCGCACCACCTCGTCCACCACCGGCTCCCCGTGCACGGGGACGTCACAGCGGGCCCCGGCGGGAAGGTCCCAGGGCGCGGACGGGGCCGGCTCCCAGTGTGCCGTCCGCCCCGCGGACACGGCCGCGGCGGGCGCCCCGGGGGCGGGCCCGGACGCGGCCGCGGCGGGCGGCGCGGCGGCGAGCAGTGCCGTGACGAGGACGGGCGGGACAAGGGTGGTGCGTCGCATGGCCGCTTCTCCCGGGGAAGGGGGCAGGTGGGAAGGTCTCGGCCGCCAGCGTCCCCCCGGCCGCTCACCACACTCTCACCACCGGGGGCCGGCGGCCCGGCGCCGGGTACCGCCCGCCCTGCCCCGCCCCGCCCCGTCCCGCCCCGCCGCACCGGCCCCGCAGCCCGCCGCCCGCGCCCCGCTTCCCGTGACGCCGATGCCGCCACCACCGGCTAGGGTCGGCCGGTCATGGAGTTCATGCTGCTCGGCGCCTTCAACGCCCGTCACCGGGGACAGCCGGTCCTCCGGAGCACCCGCCGCCAGGAGCGCTGCCTGCCGGCGGTCCTGCTGCTGTGCCCGGGGCGTGCCGTCACCACCGACCGCCTCATCGACCTGCTCTGGGACGGTGCCGCCCCGGCCTCGGCCCGCGGCACCGTCCACACCTACATCGGCCGGCTGCGGGCCGCTCTCCGGCCGTACGGGCCGCGGATCGACACCCGGCACGACGGCTACGCCCTCGATCCCGCCGGGGCGGTGACCGACGCGGAGGAGTTCACCCGCCTCGTGCGGGAGGCGGCCGCCGCGGCCGAACCCGCCGAGCGCGTCCGGCTCCACGACCGGGCCCTCGGCCTGTGGCGGGGCCCGCTGCTCGCCGGCGCCGCCGGTGACCGGCTCCGCGACCGGCTCGGCGGCGAACTGGAGGAACTGCGGCTCACCGCGCTGGAGCAGCGGGCCGGGACGCAGCTCGCCATGGGGCTCCACGAGCGGGTGGCCGCGGATCTGGCCGCGCCGGCCCGCGACCACCCGGAACGGGAACTGCTCGTCGCCCGGCGGATGACGGCGCTGTACCGCAGCGGCCGGCAGGCCGAGGCGCTGGAACTGTACCGGGGTACCCGCGGCGCCCTGGCCGAGCGGTTCGGCGTCGAGCCGGGCGGCGGGCTTCGCCGGCTGCAGGAGCGCATCCTGCGCGGCGATCCCGGGCTGGACCGGCCGCCGGCGCCCGTCCACGCCGTCCGGGTCCGCGGGGAGTGGCTGCCGTGGCACACCAGCGGCCATCCGGCCCTGGAGTTCTGCAACACCTACGCCGGCTGGGCCCGTCCGCCGCGGCCCGGCTCGGAGTGGCTGCGCGGCTACGGCACGCTCGCCGTCTGGGCCGGGCACCTGGACCTGGTGGACGATCATGTCGTCACCCGGCTGACCGGGCGGTCCCGGCAGCGGCCGGAGGAGGCCGCGGCCGTGCTGGCGGAGGCCCGGGCGTTCCGGACGGACCTGTACGCCTGCCTCACCGGCCCCGGGGATGCGCGGGCCTTCCGGGCGGTGGCGGCCGTGGCGGAAGAGGCCGCCGGACTGGCGGAGTTCGTGCGCGGCGAGGACGGAATCGGACTCTGGCGCCTCTCCCCCGCCGCCGGTCTGCGGCTGCCCCTCCTCGCGGTCGCCCGCAGCGCGGCCGAACTCCTCGCGGATCCGCGGCGGTTGACGGTGCGTGCCTGTCCCGGGCCGGACTGCGGCTGGCTGTTCCTCGACCGGAGCGGGCAGCGCCGCTGGTGCAGCCTGGGCACCTGCGGCGGCCACCGGCCGGAGTGAGCGCGCCGTACGGCGGACGTCCGCCGGCGCTGCGGCCGTGTGCCGGGGCCCGGCACGACGCGGCCGGTCGTCCGTGACGAACGGCCCGGGCGCGTGCCGCGCCGCCGGGCGGGCCCGTCCGGACGAGCCCGCGGCGGTACCGCGGGGATCGCGCCCGGGCCGTCCGTGACGGACGGCCCGGGCGCCCCGCGGGCCCCGCGCCGGTGCGACGCGAGCCGGGAAACCAGGGCCGCGAGGAGCCGTTCGCGCCGGGGCGGAAGTCCGGACGCCTCGTGGGCACGGGGAGCCGGTTCACGCGACGCGCAGGGTGAGTGCCCCGTCCGGCGCCGGGTCCAGCCGGGTGCCGAGGTCGCGACTCGCCCGGTCCAGCACGGTCCGCAGCCACGCGCCGTCCTCGCGCGACGCGGGCCGCAGCGTCATGCGCCGCGCCTGCAGGGGCACCATCCGCAGCCCGGTCAGCCGGCCGGTGTCCGGATCCAGCCGGGCGAGGTACAGCAGCCGCAGATCGTCCCGGTAGCGCTCGTAGCCGGTGATGCCCTCGTAGTCGTCGACGAGGTCTCCGCAGCCGTACAGAACGAGCTTGCCCCGGTACGTGCCCAGGGGGCGGGGGTGGTGCGAGGAGTGGCCGTGGACCACGTCCGCCCCGCCGTCGACGAGCGCGTGGGCGAAGCGGATCTGCCGCCGGGCGATGCCGTAGCCCCAGTTGGAGCCCCAGTGGACCGAGACGACGGCGATGTCGCCCGGGCGTCTCACCCGCCGGAGCCGGGTGGTGATCGCCCGGGCGGCGGCCCCGGAGGGCTCGCTCACCACGGCGACCCCGGCCCGGTCCTCCGTCGCGGCCCAGTCGAGCGGCACGCCGCTGGACGGCATGGCGACGGCGAGCACCAGGACACGGCCGCCCCCGGCGAGCGGCACCACGGCGGGGCGCCAGGCGGAGCCCGCGTCGTGTCCGGCGCCGGCCGTGCGGAGCCCGGCACCGGACAGGGTGCCGAGGGTCTCCTCCAGACCGGGGCGGCCGAAGTCCAGGACGTGGTTGTTGGCCAGCACGCAGACGTCCGGGCGGGCCGCCGCCAGCGCCGGGAGGTTGTCCGGACTCATCCGGTAGTGGATCTCCTTGCCGGGGGCGAAGGCACCGCTCCGGGTGACACTCGTCTCCAGATTGATCACGCGGACGTCGGGCGCGGCCTCCTCGGCCACGCGCAGGGCCTCGCCCCAGGGCCAGGAGTACGGCACCGGACGGGGCACCGGGCCGTTCGCCGCCTCCGCCAGCCCGACGTAGACGCGGGCGTCCCGCGTGTACGTCTCCCGCAGCGCGGGGTCTCCGGCGCCGGGGAGGATCTGGTCGACGCCGCGGCCGAGCATGACATCGCCGGTGAGGAGGAGGGTGACCGGTTCCCTGGCCATGTCCCCAGGCTAGTGCCGCGCCGCCGGGCGGGCCCGTCCGGACGAGCCCGGGGCGGGAACGCGGGGATCAGGGAGGCGGCGGAGGCCGCGGAGGCCGGTGCGGCCCGGCCCGGGTCCGGCCGGGCGGTGAGCAGCCCCGAGGGGGCGGACGGCCGCCGGGGGCGCTCCGGTATCGTCCATCCCGGCCGTCCGGCGCGGGCCAGGGTCCGGCGCCGGCGCGGTTCGGTGCGGTTCGGTCGATTCGGTGCGGTGCGGCGGCACCCCGGAGGGGACGGCCGGCCGCACACGGAGGCTTCCGGTGCCCGGCCCGACAGGCCGGACGCCGGGACGGGGCCCGGGCCCATGGTCCGGGCCGGGTACGGCAAGCGGGCCGGGCACCTGGGGAGGTCCCCGGCCCGCTTGTGCCCCCTGTGCCCCCGGTGTCCTGTGCCCGCTGCCGCCGGGCCGGGGGCGGCGGGAGCAGCGGTGCCCGCGGGGCGGCGGTCCGCTCCCCGGGCGTCCGCGGGCGCGGCTCAGCCGTGGGGGACGACCGCGACGGGGCAGGGCGCGTGGTGCAGCACCGCGTGGGTGACGTGGCCGAGCGGTGAGGCGCGGCCCTTTCCGCGCACGCGGTGGCCGGCGACCAGCAGGTCCGTGCCCGCGCCGGCGGCGATGAGGCCGGGGCCGGCATTGCCGCGGACCACCTCCTCGACCGTCTCGACCTCCGGATACCTCTCCCGCCACGGGGCGACCGCGTCCGCGAGGTACCGTCTCGCCGGGCCCTCGTACGCGTCGAGCACCTCCATGTCCTGCGGGATCGTGGCCCAGCCGTAGGCCCGCTGGGCGTCCCAGACGTGGACGGCCCTGACCCGGGCGCCCCGGGCCGCGGCGGCCTCGTAGGCGAACCGGACCGGCTCCTCCGCCTCGTGGTGGTAGTCGAACCCGACGGCGACGACGCCGTGCTCCGGCGCTCCGGGGTCGTAGCCGGCCCGGACGAGTACCACGGGACGCTCGGAGCGGCCGACGACGGCCAGGCTCACCGAGCCCATGAGGTGCCCCACCATGCCGGTCAGCCCCCGGGATCCCAGGACCAGCAGCTCGGCGTCCTGGTCGAGGAGGCTCTGCACCGGCGAGTCCGGCTCCCGCCGGACGTCCACCGGCAGATCCGGATGGCGCTCGCGGACGCGCCGCTCGAGACGCAGCAGCCGCTCCTCCGCCCAGCGGTACTCCTCCTGCGGGCCGAGGGCGGCCTCCGCTTCGCGCGGCAGCGCCTCCCGCGCGCAGAGGATCCGCAGCGGCCGGCCGCGGAGCCCCGCCTCGCGGGCCGCCCACTCCGCGGCGGTCATGCTCTGCGGGGATCCGTCGACCCCCGCGACAACCGGATGCAGCACTGTCTCTCTCCTCGGCGGGGGGTCCGGCACGGGGAGGACCGGCGGCCCGGGCGCTGCCCGGCGCGGGGGCGGTGCCGCCGCCGCGCCGGTCGCGCGCAGGACCGCCGCGCCACGGCGCCGTGACGGCCGTCGGTGGCTCCCGGTTCCCACTGTGCGGCCGGCGGGGAGGGGCGGCAATTCGGTGTACGGCCGGATGCGCCGTGCCCGCCGGCCCGGCCGGCCGTGGCGCGGGTCGGCCGCCGGCCGATCGTGGGGGGCCGTCCCCGGTGACGCCCCACGGCCGCCGTCCTTCCTGGTCAGCGGGGTGCTGCCGACTGCGGTCGCCGGGTGGCCCGGACCGTCTGAGACTGGAGGGAGGCCATCCGGCGGAAGGAGCCAGACATGACGACGCAGCAGCGCACGCTGTACACCACGTCGGCCGAGTCGCGGCCGGGGGTGACGGAGGTCCGTGTGAGCGGGGACGGCGGCCGGACACTGCCCGTGGTGAACCCCACGGCCCCCGGTGGGCTCGACGAACGTTCCGGCTGGAGCCCCGAGCAGTTGTACGCGGCAGCCGTGGCGACGTGCATGCACCAGGCCCTCGAACTGGCGGCCGGGGTCCGCGGCGCGGACACCGCCGGCAGCAGCGTCGCCGCCGAGGTGTCCCTGGAGCACGACGGAGCCCTGCGCTACTCCCTCGCGGCGGAACTGACCATCGAACTGCCCGGGCTGGAGGGGAACGCCCGGTCGACCCTGATCGACGAGGCGATCCGCTTCTGCCCGCTGGCGGCGAACGTCCGCGTCAGCGGTGGCTGAGAGCGGCGGCTGAGCGGCACCCGCCGGTCCGGGGAGTGCCGGCCGCCGGTCCCCGCCCCCGGTCGCCGCCTTCCGGCCGTCCGTGCACGCGCGTTCGGCTGTTCGGCCGGACGGCGTGCCCCTCAGGTGTCCGTGCGGAGGAGCCCGCGTCCGCACGCTGGTAGGCAGAGGTGGTCCCCTTCATCGCTGCAGGACCGGACGTCATCCCGCGGGAACACCGCCCGCCCGGGGTACGGAGGACGAGAACATGAGCTCCCTGCCACCGAACGCCGGGCCCATGCCGCCGGGCACCGGCGTCGCCCACGGGCCGGGGCCGCTGGGCCGCCTGGGTGCCTGGGCCGCCGGCCACGCCAAGCTGGTCTTCCTCATCTGGCTGGTGGTCGTGGCCGTGCTCGGCGTCTTCGCACCCCAGGTCAACTCGGCCCTCTCGGGCGCCGGCTGGCAGGCGAACGGCTCCGAGTCGGTCCGGGTCCGCGAGCTCGCCCAGCGGCACTTCGGCGGTAACGCCTCATCCGCCCTGCAGGTGGTGGTCTCCGCCGACCGGCAGGTCACGGCCCCCTCCGTACGGCGGGTCATCGCCGAGGTCACCCGGGAACTGGAGGCCGACGACCGCATCTCCGAGGTGATCCCGCCGCAGCCCGGGGCCACCGTCAGCCCCGACGGACGCACCGCCATCGTGCTCGGCGGCGCCGGCGCGGATCCCAACGACATGGTGCGGGCCGCCGACGACCTCAAGGAGCCCCTGGAGGATCTGTCGCGCAACGGCATCACCGTGCACGCGACCGGTTCCTCGGTGCTGTGGAGCGACTTCAACGAGGCCAACCACGACGCGATGATCCGCGCGGAGGTGCTGTCCTGGCCGGTGACGCTCGCCGTCATGGTGCTGGCCTTCGGCTCGCTGGTCGCCGCCGGGCTGCCGCTGCTGCTGACCCTGGCCGGGCTGGTCGCCTCGGCAGGCTGCCTGGTCCTGCTCAACGAGCTGACGCCGATCTCCGTCTGGGCGATGAACTTCGCGATGATGTTCGCCCTCGCGCTGGGCATCGACTACGCCCTGTTCCTGGTGATGCGCTTCCGGGGTGCCCTGAGCCGGGCGGACACCTCCGTGCGGGCCGTCACCGAGACCATGGACACCGCGGGCAAGGCCGTGCTGCTGTCCGGGATCACCGTCGTGATCAGCCTGTCCGCCGTCATGCTGGTGCCCGCCCCGGCGTTCCGGTCCATGGCCGGGGGCATCATGCTCGCGGTGCTCTTCGTGCTCGCCGCCACCCTGACCCTGCTCCCGGCCGTCCTGGGCAAACTCGGCCACCGGGTGAACGCCGTGGCGCTGCCGTGGGTGCGGGCGGGCGAGCACCGTTCGCCCGTGTTCGCCGCCTGGGGGGAGCGCCTGTGGCGCCGTCCGCTGCTGTACGGCGCGGCGTCGCTGGCCGTCCTCGTGGCGCTGTCCGTCCCGGTGTTCGGGCTGCGCACCGCGATGCCGTCCATCACCGTGGTGGACGAGGACACCTCGGCGCGGGCCGGTTACGCGGCCGTGAGCGAGGCGTTCGGTCCCGGGGCGCCCGGCACCCTTCAGGTGATCACTCCGAGCGTCCGGGCCAACGACACCGCGGCCGTGCTGGAGCGGGCCCCCGGCCTCGCGGCCGTCATGCCCGCCCAGCCCGCCCCGGACGGCTCGGGGCTGTCGATGATCCAGGCCGTGCCGGAGGTGGGACCCTCGGACCCGGCCCTGGGCGGGACACTCGACTACCTGCGCGCCACGCTGCCGGAGGAGGCGCTGGTGGGCGGCGCCGCCGCGGAGAACCTGGATCTGCAGAAGCTGCTCAGCGACAAGGCTCCGCTGGTCATCGGTGTCGTCCTGGTGCTCGGGTTCGCCCTGCTCCTGCTGGCCCTGCAGGCGCCGCTGATCTCGGCGCTGGGCACCCTGGCCAGCCTGCTGTCGACCGGAGCCGCGTTCGGGGCCGCCCGGCTGATCTTCCAGGAGGGCTGGGGCGACGATCTGCTGGGCTTCACCTCGCAGGGTTTCCTGGACGCCTGGGCTCCGGTGTTCTTCTTCGCCATGATCTTCGCGATCGCCATGGACTACACCGTCTTCCTGCTCTCCTCCGCCAAGGAGCACTTCGAGCGGAGCGGTGATCCGCGCGACGCGATGGTCGGATCGATGGCGCACTCGGGTCGAGTGATCTTCGCCGCCGCGGGCGTCATGGTGGCCGTCTTCTTCACCTTCGCCCTCGCGAAACCCCTTCCCCCCAAGGAAATGGGCATCATCCTCGGCATCGCCGTCCTGCTGGACGCCGTACTCGTGCGGCTGGTGCTGCTGCCGGTGCTGCTGCGGCTGACCGGCAGGGCCGCCTGGTGGTCCCCCGCCTGGCTGCGGCGGATCCTGCCCGACGTCCGCTTCGCCCACGACTGATCCCGTCCGCCCGCGTACGCGGTCGGACTCGGGCGGGCGGGCGGTCGGACTCGGGCGGATGCGGCGCGCACCGGGGCGGGAGGGCCCTGGTGTCCGGGCCGACCGGCTCCCTCGGCAGTCCGCTGTGTTCGTGATCGCGGCCGGGAGCGAGAGCGAAGAGCCGGGTGGCGGACCCTCGGGTGCGGGTGGCGCGCGGACGGGCGCGGCCGCCCGGACGGGCCCGCGCAGCGGAGGCACCGCCGGTGTCGGCGGTGCCTCCGCTGCGCCGGTGCGCTCCGGTTCTGCCGGGCCGCCTCAGGCGGCGGCCTGTCCCGGCTTCAGCAGCACCTTGGTCCAGCCGTCCTCCCGCCGGTCGAAGCGCCGGTAGGCGTCCGGGGCGTCCTCCAGCGGCAGGCGGTGGGAGACGACGAAGCCGGGCTCGGCCCGGCCGGCGACGATGAGATCCCGCAGGTGCCGGTTGTACGCCTTGACATTGGCCTGGCCGGTGCCCATCCGCAGGCCCTTCTCGAAGAACCGGCCGATGCGGAAGAGCAGTTCGCCCTTCTGCGCGTGCTCGCTCGGGCCGCCCGGGTCCTCGGGGACGTAGAGGCCCACGACCCCCAGCATCCCGGTCGGCCGGACGGCCTCAACCAGGGTGTTGAGGACGATGGCGGGCTGCTCCTCGCCCTCCCGCGCGGTCGCCTGGTAACCGACGGCGTCGATGCCCTTGTCGGTGCCCTCTCCCCCGGTCTGCTCCTTGATCTGCTCGGCCGCGTCGCCCTGGCCGAAGTCGACCGGGATCGCTCCGATCCGCTCGGCGAGCCGGAGCCGGTCCGGCTGCCGGTCGACGACGAAGACCCGGGAGGCGCCGCGGAGCAGCGCGGAGTACGCCGCCATGAGGCCGACCGGTCCGGCGCCGAACACGCAGACCGACTCCCCCGGTGACACCCGGGCCAGCTCGGTGGCGTGGTAGCCGGTGGGGAAGATGTCGGCGAGCAGCGCGAAGTCGTCCTCGTGTTCGTCGCCGGGCGGCAGTTTCAGGCAGTTGAAGTCGGCGAAGGGCACCCGCAGGTACTCGGCCTGCCCGCCGCGGTAGGGGCCCATCGACACATAGCCGTACGCCCCGCCGGCGAAGCCCTCGTTGACGGTCAGGCAGAAGCCGGTGTTGCCGGCCAGGCAGTTCTTGCAGAAGCCGCAGGCCACGTTGAACGGCAGGACGACCCGGTCGCCCTCGCGGATCCCGGCGACACCGGGCCCGGTCTCCTGCACGACGCCCATGTTCTCGTGGCCGAAGACGATGCCGGGCTCGGCTCCGGTGCGGCCCTCGTACATGTGGAGGTCGGAGCCGCAGATCGCCGAGGTGGTCACCTTGATGACCACATCGGTGGGGTCCTCGATCCGGGGGTCCTCGACGTCCTCCACCGCCACGCTGTACGGCTCCTGATACACAACGGCTCTCACGGGGTCCTCCTCGTCGCGCGGCACCGGGGCACTCCCGCGCCCCGCCGGCACGGGATCGCCGCTCCCCTGGGCCGCAATTCCGACGGAGTTCCCCGGTCCGCCGGATTCACACCCGCCGGTCCCGCGTTGTCCCCTCCGCGCGGCCCGGCCGGGCCGCCTCACCGGGTCGGCACCGCCGGGCCACGACGAGACGGCAGCGGGGGCTGCCGTCCGGCCGCCGGCCGAGGCCCTCCAGGGGCGCCGTGCCGACCTCGAACCCGGCTCCGGTGAGCTCCCGCCGCACGTCGGCGAGGCGGAAGGTGCGGTAGTACATGACAAAGGGGGGCCGCCAGAGCGCGTTGCGGACGCGCATCGCGGCGTCGAAGCCCCACAGCGCCCAGTAGGGCCGCGAGCCGACCGGGGGCGGGGCCGGCAGCGGGAAGGCGAACACCCCGCCCGGCCGCAGCGCCGCGTGCACCCCGGCGAAGAGCGCGGGCCGTTCCTCCGGCAGGAAGTGCCCGAAGGCGCCGAAGCCGACGGCCAGGTCGAAGGCTTCCGCGAAGGGCAGCCGCCGGACGTCGGCCCGCACCAGGTCCACGGCCGGGCCGCCCGGGACTGTGGGCACGGCGGACCGGGCGACGGCGAGCATGCCGGCGCTGAAGTCGGCGCCGACCACCCGCTCCCGGCACACCCGGCGCAGCACGCCCAGGCCGGCCCCGGTGCCGCAGCCGAGGTCGAGCCCGGTGCCGAAGGGCCCCAGCGGCCGGAGCGCGGCGGTCACCGCGTCGAGCACGCGGCCGGGGGTGCGGTAGGGCGTCCGGTCGAACTTGGGCGCGAGCAGGTCATAGCCGCGCTCGACGGAGGAGAGGGCCTGGACGGCGAGTTCGCGGAGGGTCGGGCCCCGGTCGGAGGACATGACGGCCACGGTAACGAACGGCCCGCCCCGTGCCGCCCCGTGCCGCCCCGTGCCGCCCCGGTGGCCGGGGCGGGGCCCGGCCACCGGACGCGCACGCGGGCGCTTCGGGAGCACGGCGCGCGCCGTCCGCGCCCCGGCGGGCGCCCCGTCACGGCCGCGTCATCTGATTGTTATAGCGCCCAACAAATTCTCCCGTCCGGGGGCTGGCGCACCGCCGGGCGGTGGCCATAAGTTCCCGCTCACAACATTCAGTCGGGTGTTCCACACCAACATCCGCGAACCGGTCGAGAGCGCGCTTCTCATCCCGTAAGGATCCCGTAGAACACCGTGCGGACGGTCGTCCCGTCGCACCCGCAGAAAGGACCCTGCCCATGCGCAAGGGACTCCTCCTCACCGTCGCCTCGGCGACCCTGCTCGCCTCCACCCTGACCGCCTGCGGCGACAACTCCTCCTCGGACGGTGCCGCCGGATCCGACGGCAAGAAGCCGAAGATCGGCGTGATCCTCCCGGACAGCAAGTCGTCCGACCGCTGGGAGACCGCGGACCGGAAGTACCTGGCCGCGGCCTTCAAGAAGGCCGGGGTGGACTACGACATCCAGAACGCGCAGGGCGACAAGCAGGCCTTCCAGACCATCGCCGACCAGATGATCACCAGTGGGGTCGGTGTCCTGGTCATCGTCAACCTCGACAGCGGCACCGGCAAGGCCGTCCTGGACAAGGCCAAGTCGCAGGGCGTCGCCACCATCGACTACGACCGGCTCACCCTCGGCGGCTCCGCCCAGTACTACGTCAGCTTCGACAACGTGGAGGTCGGCCGGCTCCAGGGCGAGGGCCTGGGGAAGTGCCTGGCCGAGAAGAAGGCGGAGAAGCCGATGGTCGCGGAGCTCAACGGCTCCCCGACCGACAACAACGCCAAGCTGTTCGCCGAGGGCTACGACGGCGTCCTCAACCCGAAGTACGCGTCGGGCGAGTACGTCAAGGGTCCCAACCAGTCCGTCCCGGACTGGGACAACGCGCAGGCCGGCACCATCTTCGAGCAGATGCTCACCAAGGAGCCGGGGATCGACGGGGTCCTGGCCGCCAACGACGGCCTCGGCAACGCGGCCATCGCCATCCTGCGCAAGCAGAACCGCAACGGCAAGGTCCCGGTGACCGGCCAGGACGCCACCGTCCAGGGCCTGCAGAACATCCTCGCCGGCGACCAGTGCATGACGGTCTACAAGGCCATCAAGAAGGAGGCCGACGCCACCGCCGAGCTGGCGATCTCCCTGGCCAAGGGCGAGAAGGCCGAGACCAACGCGACCGTCCGCGACCCCGAGGGCAAGCGGGACGTGCCGGCCGTGCTGGAGACCCCGGTGGCCATCTACAAGGACAACGTCAAGGACGTCGTGGACGACGGCTACGTGGCCAAGGCCGAGCTCTGCACCAAGAAGTACGCCGACCTCTGCGCCGAGGCCGGCATCAAGTAACCCCGTCCCCGTCCGGTGGGACGGACGGGGCGGCCCGCCCGGCCCGTCCGGCCGGTCCGCCCCCGTCCGTCCCGCCGCGGGGCCCGCGGCCCCCGACACCAAGGAGCCCTCCCCCCATGACCGCCACCCCGATCCTGGAACTGCGCGGGATCGACAAGAGCTTCGGCCCGGTGCAGGTCCTGCACAACGTGGACTTCACCGCGCACCCGGGAGAAGTGACCGCGCTCGTCGGCGACAACGGCGCCGGCAAGTCCACCCTGGTCAAGTGCATCGGCGGCATCCATGCGTTCGACGCCGGCGAGTACCTCTTCGAGGGCCGGCCGGTGCAGATGCACAGCCCGCGGGACGCCGCCGCCCTCGGCGTCGAGATCGTCTACCAGGACCTGGCGCTCTGCGACAACCTCGACATCGTCCAGAACATGTTCCTGGGCCGGGAGAAGCGCAGCGGGCTCATCCTGGACGAGGCCACGATGGAGGAGATGGCGGCCGAGACGCTCGCCGGTTTGTCCGTACGGACCGTCAAGTCGGTGCGGCAGCGGGTCGCCAGCCTCTCCGGCGGCCAGCGGCAGACCGTGGCCATCGCCAAGGCCGTGCTGTGGAACAGCAAGGTCGTCATCCTGGACGAGCCGACCGCCGCGCTCGGCGTCGCCCAGACCGCCCAGGTCCTGGAGCTCGTCCGGCGACTGGCCGACAACGGCCTCACCGTCGTCCTCATCTCGCACAACCTCAACGACGTCTTCGCCGTCTCCGACCGCATCGCGGCCCTCTACCTGGGCCGGATGGCCGCCCAGGTCAGGACCACCGACGTCACCCACGCGCAGGTCGTGGAACTGATCACCGCCGGACGCAGCGGGGATCTGGGCCTCGCCACCACCAACGGAGCCACCGCATGACCACCGCCGTCCACCAGGACCCGCCGCAGCCCCAGCAGCAACCCGTCAAGCAGCCGCCGGCCGACGCCCCCGGCCTGCGCACCACCGTCCGCGACTACGCGGGCCGGCTGCGCGGCGGCGAACTGGGCGCCTTCCCGGCCGTACTCGGCCTGGTCGTGCTCTGCCTGGTCTTCGCGATCCTGCGGCCGGTCTTCCTCTCCAACCTCAACTTCGCCAACCTCCTGACCCAGGGCGCCGGCAGCATCGCCATCGCCATGGGCCTCGTCTTCGTCCTCCTCCTCGGCGAGATCGACCTGTCGGCCGGCTTCGCCAGCGGTGTCTGCGCCGCCGTGCTGGCCATCCTCCTCACCGACCTGGGCTGGCCCTGGTACGGGGCCGTCCTCGCGGCCGTGCTCACCGGCGTCCTGATCGGCCTGGTGCTGGGGCTGCTGGTGGCGCGGATCGGCATACCCTCCTTCGTCGTCACGCTGGCCGCCTTCCTCGCCTTCCAGGGCATCGTGCTGATGCTGCTCAAGGAGGGCACCAACATCTCGATCCACGACAGGACGATCCTGGCCATCGCCAACGACAACCTCCCCCCGGCCCTCGGCTGGGCCCTGCTGGCCGCCGGCGTCGGGGCGTTCGCCGCCGTCCAGCTGCGGCAGGCGGCGAACCGCCGCAGGCGCGGTCTCACCTTCGCCCCGCCCTCGCTGCTCGCGGTCCGGATCGGCTCCCTCGCCGTCCTCGGCGGTGTCGCCGTCCACCTGCTCAACCAGGAGCGCAGCCGCAATGTCCTGGTCGACTCGCTCAAGGGCGTGCCGATCGTGGTGCCGCTCATCGCCGTGCTCGTCGTCATCGGCACGTTCGTGCTCCGGCGGACCTCCTACGGCCTGCACATCTACGCCGTCGGCGGCAACCCCGAGGCCGCCCGGCGGGCCGGGATCAACGTCTCCGCGATCCGGGTCTCCGCCTTCGTCATCTGCTCGACCCTGGCGGCGGTCGGCGGCATCATCGCCGCCTCCCGCGGCAACTCGGTGGACCCCAACACCGGCGGCAGCAACGTCCTGCTGCTGGCGGTGGGCGCCGCGGTGATCGGCGGCACCAGCCTCTTCGGGGGCCGCGGCCGGGTGGTCGACGCGGTGCTCGGCGGCATGGTCGTCGCCGTCATCCAGAACGGCATGGGCCTGATGGGGTACAGCTCGGGCGTCAAGTACGCTGTCACCGGCTCCGTCCTGCTGATCGCCGCCGGTGTGGACGCGGTGTCCCGCCGCCGGGCCGTTCAGCGATGAAGTCGGAGCACGGATGAAAGCCGGTCCCTCGCAGGAGGAGGTCCGCCGGCAGAACCTCAGCAGTCTGCTCCGCCACATCCACCTCGGCGGGCCGGCCTCCCGCGCAGCCCTCGCCGAGCGCATGGGACTCAACCGCAGCACCATTCTGGCCCTGGTCAGCGAGCTGACCTCGGCCGGTCTGGTGCGTGAGGAACTGCCCCGCGAGACCGGGCGGGCGGGCCGGCCCTCCCTGGTCGTCAAGCCGGAGAGCGCCCGGGTGTACGTGCTGGCCTTCGATGTGGGCGTCGACTACCTCGCCGTCGCCCGCATCGGGCTGGGCGGCGCCTTCCTCGACCGCCGTGAGACCACCTACCCGAGGATCGGCATGCACCCGGGCGAAGCGGCCGGCATCCTCGCCGGGCACGCGAAGCAGATGATGGCCGCCGCGCCCGCGGACGCCGTGTGCGTGGGCGCCGGCGCGGCCGTGCGGGGCATGGTGCGCCACCCCGACGGCCTCGTCCGTTCCGCCCCCAACATCGGGTGGACGGACGAGGACTTCGGCGGGGACCTCACCGGCCGGCTCGGCCTCGGCCTGCCGGTGCTGCTGGACAACGAGTCCAACCTCGGCGCCCTGGCCGAACACCTCCGCGGCGCCGGCACGGGCCTGGACGATCTCATCTACCTGCACGGCGACATCGGCATCGGCGGCGGCGTCATCACCGGGGGCCGGCTGCTGCGCGGGAGCGGCGGGTACGGCGGCGAGGCCGGCCACATGATCGTCAATCCGCGGGACGGCAGACGCTGCAGCTGCGGTGCCCGCGGCTGCCTGGAGGCCGAGGCCGGGCAGAACGCCCTCCTCGACGCGGCCGGACACGTCCCGGCCACCACCGGCCGGCAGGCGGTGCGGGCCGTCATCGAGGCCGCCGACCGCGGCGACATCACCGCCCGGTCCGCGCTCCACACCATCGGCGACTGGCTCGCCATCGGCATCGCCAACCTCGTCAACCTCTACAACCCCGCCGCCGTCATCTTCGGCGGGACTCTGCCGGACATCTACCTCGGCGCCGCGGCCCACATCCGCAGCAGCATCAACACCCACACGCTGGCCGCCGCCCGGGAGAACGTCCGGTTCCGCGTCTGCCGGCTCGGCAACGACACGGTCCTGGTGGGCGCCGCGGAACTGGCCTTCACCCACCTCTTCGCCGACCCTGTCAACCACCGGGCGCGGTAGGGGACTCGGGCAGCGACCCCGCGGCACGGGCACGTCACGCAGGCGGCGGTCACCCCGCCGCCGCCCCGGATGGCGGCGCCCGCCCCGCCGTGTTTGCCTGGCACCGCGCGCACCGCACCGCACCGGACGACGCGGCGGCCTGCCCCATCCGGCTCTCCCGGGCCGCTCAACGACAAACGGACGAACCGGTGACCCAGCAGCTGAGCCGCGCCGAGATCGACGGCCGCGGGTACTCCGTCTCCACCGCGATCCTCTACGGCGTGGTGACGCGGCTGCGCGGGCTGGAGCCCGGCGCCGAGGTGTCGGTGCGGACGGGGCGGCTGCCGGCGGTGGACAGCGACATCCGCGCCTGGTGCCGGACGACCGGCCACGAGCTGGTGGCGGTCACCGAGGAGGGAGCGCGGGAGCGCTGCTGCCGGATCCGCAGGGCCGGGCGGCCGCGTCCCCGGCCGGGCTGGGCGTTCGTCGTTTCCCGGGCGGGGCTGGAGGAGCTGCTCTCCCCGCTCGGGTTCGCGCTCGGCGCGGCGCTGGGCGGCAGCAGGGTCGCGCTCTACTTCCAGGGCCCGGCGGCGCGCGTCCCGGCCCGCGGCTTCACGGCGCGGCTCTCGGGAGTGCACCGGGCGCCGTTCAGCGTGTTCGCGCGCCGCGGTCTGGCTCGCGCCGGGCATCCGTCCCCGCACCGGAAACTCGGCCAGCTACAGGAACTGGGCGCCCGGTTCTACGTCTGCGGACCCTCGATGGAGCACTTCGGGGTGCGGGAGGAGGATCTTCTCTTCGACGACATGACCGTCGCCGCGTATCCCACGTTCGTGGAGGAGATGCAGGCGCCGGGCGTGCAGCTCTTCCCGTGACTCCCGTGACTCCTGTGACTTCCGTGAGCGCCCGTGCCCTCGGGCAACGGTCTGCCGGCGGTACGGTCGCGGAGCAGGGCGGACGCACCGTCAGGTGCGCGCGGGCCCGCCGATCCAGCGGTGCCACCAGTGGTGCCGCCGGGGGTGCACCGCGCGCCCCAGCCGCCGGCCGAGGAGGAGGTAGCCGAGCAGGGCCCCGGTGGTGTTGAGGATGACGTCGTCGATGTCGAAGGCGCGGCCGCGGACGAGCGAGCCCTGGAGGAGTTCCACCAGCACCATGACCAGGGCGGTGACCAGCGCGACGCGGAGGAGTCCCCGGGTCCTGGGCAGCAGCACGGGGAGCAGGAGGCCGAAGGGCACGCCGAGCAGGATGTTCCCGCCGATCTGCTTGACGGTGTCCTGGAAGGCGGGCTGTTCGAGGTAGTTGCGGATGGAGTCCCCGGGGCGCAGGTTGCTGTAGATCAGCTCCTCGGAGGCGGCGGAGGGTTCGAGCGTGAGCCGCGCCAGGACGACGGCGAACGCCACCATCCCGGCGAAGGCCGCGAGCATCACGATCACCCGGAAGAATCCGCTGGGCCCGGAGCGCCGGTCCCCCGGGGCGGAGCCGCCGCCCCCGCCCGCCCCGGCCCGCCTTGTGGCTCCGCCCCGGGTGCTCCGCCGCGCCGTGCTCGCGCTCCGCCCGGCCGCGCCCGCTCCGGCCTTGCCGTTCTTCCGGTCTGTCGTCGGTGCCTTGCCGAACGGTACGCGTACCACGGTGCCACCCCCAGGGTCGTCCTGCTTCGTGCGCACCGGTTACCCGGAGTCAAGGAGCACATGCGGACGTGCCGTGCCGCGGTCCCGGCGGGGCCCCGCCGGCATCCGGCCCGTCATGGGACGGGCGCGCCCGGAGCACCGCCCGGATCCCGGCCGGCCGCGGCCCGGCAGAGCAGTACCTGCTTGCCCGCGCCGGCCGTGCCGGAGCCGATGCGTTCGTGGGCGAGGGCGGCCTGTTCGAGCGGCAGGGTGCCGGGCGAGGCCGGGCTGATCCCGCCCCGGGCGAGGAGGCCGAACAGCGTCCGGACGTCCTCGCGGTACCAGTCGGGGTGCCGGTCGCGGAGCACGGCGATGCGGTACGTGGAGACCTTCCTGCCCCCGGGCAGGGCGCCGGCCAGCAGGACCGGCGCGGTGGCGGGGAAGAAGCCGAGGGTGCGCAGAGGGCTGCGCCGGCCGTGGGACAGGGCGGCCGAGTAGCCGAACAGGACCAGCCGCCCGCCGGGGCGCAGCGCCCGGTAGGAGCTCCAGGCCGTGCGGCCGCCGATGCCGTCCAGGACGACGTCCGCCCCGCCCCGGGTCTCCTCGCGCACCCGCCTTGCGACGTTCTCCGCGGTGTAGTCGATGGCCGTGGCGCCCAGTGCGGCCACGCGGGCCAGTCCGTCCCCGGATGCGGTGCCGTACATCTCCAGGCCGTACAACTGGCCGAGTTGGAGGACTGCGGTGCCGACCGCCCCCGCGGCGCCCTGGTACAGCACGCGCGCCCCGGCGCGCACCCCGGCCGCGCGGTGCAGCAGTTGATGGGCCGTGGCGTAGGTGAAGACCACGGAGACCGCCCGGAGCGGGTCCACACCGGGCGGTACGGGCACTGCGGCGCGGGCGGGCAGGCAGACGTAGTCGGTGTACGCGCCGTGGACGGTCATCGCCGCGACCCGCTGTCCGGGCTTCCACCCCTCGGTTCCCGGGCCGAGGGCGTCGACGACGCCGGCGAGGACGTAGCCGGGGGTGAAGGGCGGCTTCGGGCCGCCCGAGTACACGCCCTCGCGGAGCAGGAGGTCGGTGAAGTTGACCTCCGCGGCCGTGACGGCGACGCGGATCTCCCCGGGCCCGGGCCGGGGGACGGCCTCCTCGGTGAGGCGCATCATCTCCGGTCCGCCGTACCGGGAGACCACGATCCGCCGGTTGACCGGCTCGCCCGGCTCCGGCCGCGCGGGGGTGCGGCGCGGCCGGAGCCGGACCATGACCACCCGTTCGCCGGAGAGCCGGACCCGGGGGTGTCTCCGGCGGTAGGCGCGCAGGGCGGCGGCGGTCTCCCCGGGGGCGGCCGCGCTGTCCAGCACCTCGGCCGTGGCGTCGGTCGTCCGCCCGGCGAGGAGCAGCCGGACGGGGGCCGCCGGGCGCAGGTTGCGCCACCAGGTCTTGTGGTCCGCGCGGCCGACGAGGACGTACAGGTCGCCGCCGGACCGCGCGTACATCACCGGGAGGGTGCGGGCCCGGCCGGTCCGCCGGCCCAGGTAGGTGAGCAGCAGCAGGGAGCGGCTCAGCGGCCGGTGGAACCGTGAGCGCAGCAGGGCGCCGACGACGGGATCGGCGGGGCGGGTGGGGATGTCCATGGTGGTGTCCCTCGGTCGGCGAATGGTGCGGCCGGGCGTCCGCGCGCGGGGGGCGCCCCGTCGTCTGTCCCGCCCGGCCGGGAGGCGGTCGCCTCCGGGCCGGGCGATGTGAGGAGCCCCGGCACCGTGCCGGGTCTTCCGGGCCCGTGGCGGCGCGGCGGCGGCGCCCGACGTCCGGTGACAGGCGGTCACCAGGTGACGGGGAGGGATTCGGCGGCGCGGATCAGCGCGCCGCGCTGCCAGCGGAGCCGGTCCGCGGGGACGGCGAACCGCAGCCGGGGGAAGCGGTCCAGCCAGGCGCCGACGAGGAGTTCGGCCTCCATGGCGGCGAGCAGACCGCCGGGGCAGTAGTGCGGCCCGTGTCCGAACGCGACGTGCGGGGCACCGGCGCGGTCGATGTCGAGCCGGTCGGGTTCGGGGAAGACCTCCGGGTCGCGGTTGGCGGCGACGTACGACACGTACACCGGGTCTCCCGCCCGGATGCGGACGCCGGCGACGGTGACGTCCTCCAGCGCGATGCGGGCGAGCCCGACGGCGTTGCGGTGCGGGATGTAACGCAGCATCTCCTCGATGGCCGCGGGGCGCAGCCCGGGTTCGGCGCGCAGCCGGTCCGCGAGGTCCGGGCGGGTGAGCAGGAGATAGAGCATGTGGCCGCCGTTCTTGGTGACGGCCTCGCCGCCGATCTGGAGGAGCTGCGCGAATCCGGTGGCCTGGCTCTCGGTGACCCGGCCGTCCGCGACGGCGGCGCCGAGCAGCCCGGTGACGTCCTCGCCGCCCGGCGCGGCACGCTCCCGCAGCAGCCGGGTGAAGTAGCCGCCCATCTCGTGTTTGGCCCGCTCGCTGTGCCCGGCTCCGTGGGTTCCGGAGAGGATGAGCGCGGTCAGTTCGTTCATCCTGGGGCGGTCCGCGGCGGGGACCCCCATGAGTTCGCAGACGACGGCGAGCGGGAACGGTGCCAGCAGCCGCTCGGCGAAGTCGGCGGGCGGGCCCTCGTGGAGCAGGGTGCCGACGAGGTCGTCGAGGATCTCCTGGGCCCGTGCGCGCAGCCGTGCCACACCCCGGGCGGTGAAGGCGGGGGCGACCGCGCGGCGCAGCGCGGTGTGGTCCGGCGGGTCCAGGAAGCCGATCCCGTCCCGGGCCGGGATGAAGTGCGGGGCCAGCCGGGTGACGTCGCGGTCGAGGACGGCTCTGCGGCTGAAGCGGGGGTCGTTGGTGACGGCTCTGACGTCGCGGTGGCGGGTCACGAGCCAGGCCCACCCCGTGCCGTGGGGCAGACTGATCCGGGTGACCGGACCCTCGCGCATGAGTTCGGCCATCACCGGGTCGAAGTCCGTGCCGGAGAGGTCCGCGGCGGGCCATGCGCGGACGGGAGGCAGGGCTGCGGCGCCGGCGGGAGCCGGGGCGGCGGGAGCGGGCGCCCCGTCGGTCCCGGTCGCGCCGGTGTCCGCGCCGGTGTCCGTGCCGGCCGTGGCGGTCTCGCCGGTGGTCACGCGGCCTCCCCGACGAGGGTGCGGGCGGCGGAGGTCCAGCGGCCGAGGGACATCTCCGCGGTGATGCCGGGCCCGAATCCGGCGAGCACGCCGCGCGCGGAGTCGTGGAGGCCGCCCTCGTCGAAGAGGCGGCGCAGGGCGTCCAGGACGACGGCGCTGGCGATGTTGCCGTACTCGGTGAGCGTGGCGCGGCTGAAGCGGAAGGCGTCGGCGGGAACGTCGAGGAACTTGCCGAGGTCGTCGAGGATGCGGGGGCCGCCGGCGTGGATGACGTAGAAGTCCAGGCCGGAGGCGTCCCATCCGTGGTGTGCGGCCAGTTCGCGGAGGGCGGGGGCGAGGGGTTCCATGGTGCCCGGCACGCGTTTGTCGAGCTTGAAGTGGAATCCGGTGGCGCGCACGTCGTAGGCGATCCAGTCCTCGGTTCCGGGGACGAGGTAGGAGCCGTTGCGTTCCAGGGTGATGCCGGTGCCGCCCCGGCCGCGTACGACGGCGGCGGCGATGCCGTCACCGAACAGGCCGTTGGAGAGCAGGTTGCCGATCCCGATGTCGTCCGGCTGGTAGCAGAGCGAGCAGAACTCGCAGGCGACGATGAGGGCGTTGGCCCGGGGGTGGGCGGTGCAGAAGTCGTGCGCCAGGTTGACCGCGGCGCCGCCGGCCGCACAGCCGAGCTGGGCGATGGGGAACTGGCGGGTGTCGCCGCGGAAGCCCATCGTGTTGATCAGCCAGGCCGTCAGCGACGGCATGGTGAAGCCGGTGCAGGAGACGAAGACGATGGCGTCGATGTCGGTGACGCGCGCGTCCCCGTCGCGCAGCGCCGCCCGGACGACGGCCGGCACCCGGGCCTTGGCCTCGGCCTCGTAGACGGCGTTGCGCGCCTCGAAACCGGGGTGGCGCAGGGTCTCCTCGATCGGGCGCACCAGATGGCGCTTGCGCACCCCGGTGTTCTCGATGAGCCGGAGGGCGAGTCCGAGCCGTGGGTGGTCCGCGTGGCGCGACCTCGCCAGGTCCAGGGTCTGTTCCAGCGTGATGACGTGCTCCGGCACGGACACCGCGGGTCTGCACAGCGTAGCCATGGTGGGGGCTCTTCTCTCCGGCTCGGGGTTCGGCGCATGTGCCGACTGTCCTTCCTCCCCGCGGTGCGTTTTCAACACGAATATGCCGGATGGGCGGCATGGAATCGGTTCCGGAGGGCCCTCCGTGACGCCGTACGGCGCAAGGCCCCGCGGGTGGGCCGGCGCCCCGGCGGGCCGGGCCACGGCCCGGCCCGTACCGCAGGCGCGGGTGCCGGCCAGGAGGGCGCAGGACCGCCGGATCGCGTGCCCCCCGGCCCGGCCGTTGCGCGCCGGGCGCCGCCACCCGTTCCCGGGCGGGGCGGGCGGCGTCACGGGCGGCGCCGTCACGGCCGCTTTCCCGCCGCTCCCGGCAGGGAGGCGGCGTGATCGGGCACATGGGTCTGAGTGTCCCGGGGCGGCCGCCGGTAGCCCGCGGACGGCGGGCGGGGCGGCAGGATCAGCTCCGGCCGCTCCACCTCGTGGTACGGGACGGTGGAGAGCAGATGGGCGATCATGTTGATGCGCGCCCGTCGCTTGTCGTCCGCGTCGACGACGTACCACGGGGAGCCGGGAAGGTCCGTGTGGGCGAACATCTCGTCCTTGGCCCGTGAGTAGTCCTCCCAGCGGATGCGGGACTCCAGGTCCATCGGCGACAGTTTCCACCGCCGTGCCGGGTCGGCCATGCGGGAGCGGAAGCGCCGTTCCTGCTCCTCGTCTCCGACGGAGAACCAGTATTTGCGCAGCAGGATGCCGTCCTCGATGAGCAGTCGCTCGAAGACGGGGCACTGGCGCAGGAAGCGTGCGTGCTCCTCCTCGGTGCAGAAGCCCATGACCCGCTCGACACCGGCCCGGTTGTACCAGCTGCGGTCGAAGAGGACCAGCTCCCCGGCGGCGGGCAGATGCTCCGTATAGCGCTGGAAGTACCACTGGGTGCGCTCGCGTTCGGTGGGCGCGGGCAGTGCGGCGACCCGGGCCACGCGGGGGTTCAGATACTCGGTGACGCGCTTGATGGCGCCGCCCTTCCCGGCCGCGTCCCGGCCCTCGAAGAGGACCACGAGCCGGGCGCCCGTCGCACGCACCCACTCCTGCAGGACGACCAGCTGCTCCTGGAGGCGCAGCAGTTCGCGCTCGTAGACCGGGCGGGGCAGCCGGGCGGACCGGCCGCCGGCCGCGCTCCCGGCTGCCTCCCCGGGCCCGGTCTCGGGCGGACGCCGGTCACGGGGCTTGTCGGGCATCTGGTCCTCCGGGGGTGGGGCGGTGCGGGGCGGCGGGAGCCCGTGGGCCGTGAGCAGCCGTCGCGTCCGGACCGGCCGGGGTGGAGTCCATCC
>NZ_JAGPXX010000005.1 GCF_018070345.1 Streptomyces sp. F63 | reverse complement strand
CCGGGAGACTCCGGGGCGCCGGGGGTCCCGGTGGCTTCGGCCGGACCGGTGGCCCCGGCCGGGTCGGCCCTCCGGGGAGCGCCGGCCGTCGTCTCCGTGCCCGCTGCCCGGCCGGGACCGGCGCTCCCGGCGCGGCTGCCGGCACCGGACGGGCCCGTGGCGGGGCGGCCGGCCGGCGCGGAGCCGCGCGCCGCGCCACCGGCCGTGGTCTCGCGGGGCCGCCCCGTGCGCTGGGCGGGTTGGGCGCGGGAGGACGAACCGCCCCCCTGAGCGGGAGAGTTGCCGGAACCGGTGCCGGAACCGGTGCCGGAACCGGTGCCGGAACCGGTGCCGGGGGTCCCCGCCGCGCGGGGAGACGGAGAGGCGTCCCCGGACCCGGACCCGGCAGCGGCGGCCGGTCCTGCACCGGTGGTCCCCGGCTGCTCGGGGGAGTCTCCGGCGGGGCCGGACGGGAACGGCGGACGAGCGGTCACGACGGGGTCCTCCTCGGAGGAGCGGGGAAACGGGCGTTGGAATGCGGTGGCGGTGCCGCGCGACGGTGGTGCGAGGCGGTGCCCGGTGGTGCCGCGCGGTTTCGCCGCGCCGGGGCGGGGCGGGAGGGTTCCGGGCGGTGTGACGCGGTGCCGGGCCCGCACCGGAGCCGGGAGGCTCGGGTAACCCGCGTGGCGGCGGTCATGCGGACGGGCCGCGCCGGTCGGGTACGGAGGTGCCGGGCGGCCTGGAGCCCGCCGGCCGGGAACCGGGCGGCCGGACCGGGGCCCCGGCGGACGGCCCGGCGGCCGGGCCCGGCCCGCCCGGCACGCCGGATCCCCCCTGCGCCCCGGCCCCCTCGCGTCCCCGGTGCTCCCGGCTCCGGCCAGGGTCCGGACCCCGACCCGGACCCGGCTCCGGCGGTGTCGCCCCATCCTCCGGCTCCCCGGCGAGGCGGCGGATCGCGGCCATCGGCACCGGGAGCCAGTCGGGGCGGTGGCGCGCCTCGTACAGCACTTCGTAGACGGCCTTGTCGGTCTCGTAGGCGCGCAGGAGTTCGGGTTCGTCGCGCGGATCGGCTCCGGCGGCCTCCGCGTAGCCGCCGCAGTAGGCCGCCCGGTTCCGCCACGACCACTGCCCGGACCAGCCGGACGCGCCGCCGGCCGCGGGCTGGTGGGTGCGGGCCGCGTAGTCGAAGGAGCGGAGCATCCCGGCGATGTCACGGGCGACGGGCTGCAGCCTCCGGCGCTCGGAGATCGGCCGGGCCGGCTCGCCCTCGAAGTCGATGAGGGACCAGCGGCCGTCGTGCGCGCTGCGGAGGGCCTGCCCGAGGTGGAGATCGCCGTGTATCCGCTGGGCATGCCAGGTGCGGCCGCGGTTGCCGAGGGCGGCGAGTTCGTCGTAGGCGGCGCGCAGCGGCTCGCGGTAGGGGCGCAGCGCGGGCACGGCGGCCGCGGCGGCCTCCAGCCGTTCGGCCATGCCGCCCGCGATGATCTCGATCTGCGGCCGGCGCAGGACGGCGGTCGGCAGGGCTTCGGCGAGGGCGGTGTGCACCTCGGCGGTGGCCCGGCCGAGGGCGTGGGCGGCGCCGGTGAAGTCGGCGTGCACGGAGAGGGAGTTGAGGGCGAGCTGCCAGCCGTCGGCGGATCCGGGCAGGAAGGGCTGGAGGATGCCGAGGGTGAGCGGGCCGCCGGCCGGGTCGTCCGCCGGGACGGAGGCGAGCCCGGCGCCGGCGGCGGCTTCGACGTGCGGATCGGCCTCGAACCAGGCGGTGGGGTGGGGCACGCGGTCACAGCCGGCCCGGGCGAGGGCCAGCGGGAGTTCCAGGTCGGGGTTGACGCCGGTGCCGATGCGGCGGAAGACCTTGAGGATGTACGCGTCGCCGTAGACGACCGAGGAGTTGGACTGCTCGGCGGTGATGAGCCGGGGGGTGAGCCCGGAGGCGATGGCGGTGCCGGGGGCGCGGGTGAAGCGCAGCGCGCCGAGCCGGCCGGGGACGCGCAGCCGTTCCAGGAGCAGCCCGGCCAGGCGCGGGTCGGCCAGGGCCTCGTAGACGGTGCGGCCGTGGAGGGGGCCCTCGGCGGGGCGGCCGATCAGGGTGTGCGCGAGGTGCGGGGGGAGGGTGGAGCGGATGCCGATGAGGAGCTGGTAGCAGTCGGCGGTGCCGGGATGCTGCTGGGCGCGGACGAGGAGGTGGATCAGCCCGGGGGCGGCGCCGCCCGCGGTGCAGGGCAGGATCTCGGTGGCGGAGACGAGGGAGAAGCCCGTGATGGG
Source organism: Streptomyces sp. F63 (assembly GCF_018070345.1). Taxonomy (GTDB): domain Bacteria; phylum Actinomycetota; class Actinomycetes; order Streptomycetales; family Streptomycetaceae; genus Streptomyces. Next base: position 297,084 of record NZ_JAGPXX010000005.1, on the reverse strand, counting down.
GTTGCCCTTGCCGGCGAACCAGCGCTGCCGGGGCAGCCACGCGCGGAGCAGGGGGACGAGGGAGGGGAGCAGGGACCGGGTGGTGGTGTGGGCCCGGCCGGGGCCGGGCGGTCCGGCGGAGGTGCCGGTCTCCGCCGGGATGTATCCCCCCGGCGCGGATCGCTGGTCCGGTGTGTCCCCCGAGTGGTCCGCCGGATCCGCCGGCGAGTCCGGGGCGGTGACGGTGGTGCGGGCCGTGCTGTACGGGTTGGCGCGGATCGAGCCCTCCGACATGGCGTCGCGTCCTTTCCCCGGGCACACCGTAGATGCGCAAAGTGTCCCGGATTGCGGCAAATGCTGTCCGGCGGTGCGGGACGTGTCGGGTGAGGATCGTCCGATCAGGTAAGGCGATTGGCCTATGCGCTGTGCGGACTGGGTGCGTAGAGGAGAGCCTGCCCGGGGCGGGGCGGTGAAAACCGGTGAATCCGGCTGTAACCGCCCCGCCGTGGCGCTGTGACGGCCGCTGACGGCCCGCGGTCAGCCGCCGGTGAGCGGGTGCGGGACGCCGCCGGCGGGCGGTGCGTCCGCGGCGTCACCGCCGGCCGGCGCGCCGGCGGCGCTCGCGGCCGCGGACCGGCGGAGCCGGAACCAGTAGAAGCCGTGGCCGGCGAGCGTGAGCAGATAGGGCAGTTCGCCGATGGCCGGGAAGCGCACCCCGCCGATCAGCTCCACCGGGTGCCGCCCGGCGAACGCCCGCAGGTCCAGCTCGGTGGGCTGGGCGAAGCGGGAGAAGTTGTTGACGCACAGCACCAGGTCGTCGTCCTCCCCGCCCGTTCCCGGGGTCTCCCGGAGGAAGGCGAGCACCGCCGGGTTGGTGGAGGGGAGTTCGGTGTACGAGCCGAGGCCGAAGGCCGGGTTCTGCTTGCGGATCTCGATCATGCGGCGGGTCCAGTGCAGCAGCGAGGAGGGGCTGCTCATGGCCGCCTCGACGTTGGTCACCTGGTAGCCGTAGACCGGGTCCATGATGGTGGGCAGGGAGAGCCGGCCAGGGTCGCAGGAGGAGAAGCCGGCGTTGCGGTCCGGGGTCCACTGCATGGGGGTGCGGACGGCGTCCCGGTCGCCGAGCCAGATGTTGTCGCCCATGCCGATCTCGTCGCCGTAGTAGAGGATCGGCGAGCCGGGGAGGGAGAGCAGCAGGGCGGTGAACAGCTCGATCTGGTTGCGGTCGTTGTCGAGCAGCGGGGCCAGCCGGCGGCGGATGCCGATGTTGGCGCGCATCCGCGGATCCTTGGCGTACTCCGCGTACATGTAGTCGCGTTCCTCGTCGGTGACCATTTCGAGGGTCAGCTCGTCGTGGTTGCGGAGGAAGACGCCCCACTGGCAGCCGGAGGGGATGGCCGGGGTCTTGGCGAGGATTTCCGAGACCGGGTAGCGCGACTCGCGGCGCACCGCCATGAAGATGCGCGGCATCACCGGGAAGTGGAACGCCATGTGGCACTCGTCGCCGCCCTTCCCGAAGTCACCGAAGTAGTCGACGACGTCCTCGGGCCACTGGTTGGCCTCGGCGAGCAGCACGGTGTCGGGGTAGTGGGCGTCGATCTCGGCCCGGACCCGCTTGAGGAGGTCGTGGGTCCGCGGCAGGTTCTCGCAGTTGGTGCCCTCCTCGGCGTAGAGGTACGGCACGGCGTCCAGCCGGAAGCCGTCGATGCCGAGGTCCAGCCAGAACCGCAGGGCGGAGATGATCTCCTCCTGGACGGCCGGGTTCTCGAAGTTGAGGTCGGGCTGGTGGGAGAAGAAGCGGTGCCAGTAGTACTGCTTGCGCACCGGGTCGAAGGTCCAGTTGGAGGCCTCGGTGTCGACGAAGATGATCCGGGCGTCCTGGTACTGCTTGTCGTCGTCGGCCCAGACGTAGTAGTCGCCGTACGGGCCGTCGGGGTCGCGGCGGGACTCCTGGAACCACTCGTGCTGGTCGCTGGTGTGGTTCATGACGAAGTCGATGATGACCCGCATGCCGCGCTGGTGGGCGGCGTCGACGAACTCGACGAAGTCGGCGAGGTCCCCGAACTCGGGGAGGACGGCGAGGTAGTCGGAGACGTCGTAGCCCCCGTCCCGCAGCGGGGACTGGAAGAACGGCGGCAGCCAGAGGCAGTCCACGCCGAGCCACTGGAGGTAGTCGAGTTTGGCGGTGAGGCCCTTGAGGTCGCCGACGCCGTCGCCGTTGCTGTCCTGGAAGGAGCGGACCAGCACCTCGTAGAAGACGGCGCGCTTGAACCAGTCGGGGTCGCGGTCCTTCGCCGGTGTGTCCTCGAAGGTGTCCGGTACGGGCTCGTTGACGATCATGATGTGGGTGACCCTCCGATCGGTGAGGACGGTCGCAGGGTGAACACGTGCGCCGGCCGGTGACCCGGGTCCAGCCGCACGTAGTTGTCCCTGCCCCAGTGGTAGGTCTCGCCGGTGAGCTCGTCGCGCACCGGGACGGACTCGTGCCAGTCGAGGCCGAGTTCCGGCATGTGCAACGAGACCGTGGCCTCCTGGGTGTGGTGCGGGTCGAGGTTCACGACCGTGAGTACGACATCGGGGCTGTCGCCGTGAGTACGTTTCGAGTAGGCGATCACCGCGTCGTTGTCCGCGTGGTGGAAACGCAGGTCGCGCAGTTGCTGGAGGGCCGGATGGCGGCGGCGGATCCGGTTGAGCGCCGTGATGAGCGGGGCGATGGTCCGGCCCTCCCGCTCGGCCGATTCCCAGTCGCGGGGCCGCAGTTCGTACTTCTCCGAGTGCAGGTACTCCTCGCTGCCGGGGCGTGCCGGGGTGTTCTCGCACAGCTCGTAGCCGGAGTAGATGCCCCAGGCCGGGGAGAGGGTGGCGGCGAGCACGGCCCGTGCCTCGAAGGCGGGCCGGCCGCCCTCCTGGAGGTGTCCGGGGAGGATGTCGGGCGTGTTGGCGAAGAAGTTGGGCCGCATGTACGCGGCCGCGTCGCCGGAGAGTTCGGTGAGGTAGCGGGTCAGCTCCTCCTTGGTCTCGCGCCAGGTGAAGTAGGTGTACGACTGCTGGAAGCCGACGGCGGCCAGGGTGTGCATCATCGCGGGGCGGGTGAACGCCTCGGCGAGGAAGATGACGTCCGGGTCGCGGCGGTTGATGTCGGCGATGACCCGCTCCCAGAAGACCACGGGTTTGGTGTGCGGGTTGTCCACCCGGAAGATCCGCACCCCGTGGTCCATCCACAGCCGCAGGATGCGCAGCGTCTCGCGGACGATGCCGGTCATGTCCGCGTCGAACGCGACCGGGTAGATGTCCTGGTACTTCTTGGGCGGGTTCTCGGCGAAGGCGGTGGAGCCGTCGGCCCGGTGGTGGAACCAGGACGGGTGCTCGCGCACCCAGGGGTGATCCGGCGAGCACTGCAGGGCGAAGTCGAGCGCCACCTCCATGCGCAGTGCCCGGGCCCGGGCCACGAAGTGGTCGAAGTCCTCGAAGGTGCCGAGGTCGGGGTGGATGGCGTCGTGGCCGCCCGCCGCGGACCCGATCGCCCAGGGGGAGCCCACGTCGTGGGGGCCGGCGGTGAGGGTGTTGTCCGGGCCCTTGCGGAACGAGCTGCCGATGGGGTGGACGGGCGGCAGATAGACCACGTCGAAGCCCATGGCGGCGATGGCGGGCAGCCGCTCGGCGGCTGTCCGGAGGGTGCCGCTGACGGGCGGCTCGCCGGGCGCGGTGACGGCGCCCTCGGAGCGCGGGAAGAACTCGTACCAGGAGCCGTAGAGCGCGCGGCGGCGCTCCACGCGCAGCGGTACCTGACGCGACTGGCTGACGAGTTCCCGCAGCGGATGGCGGGCGAGGGCCGCGGAGACGTCCTCGGCGAGGGCCGCGGCGAGCCGGTCGGCGGGGGAGAGGTCCCGGTCGCGCAGGGCGTCCACGGCGCGCAGGACGGCCTCCCGCCCGGCCCGCTTGGGGACGTCGACGGCGGCCCTCTCGTGGAGGGCCGCGCCTTCGGCGAGGACGAGTTCGGTGTCGATGCCGGCCGGGATCTTGATCTCGGCGTGGTGGCGCCAGGTGGTGACCGGATCGCTCCACGCCTCGACCGTGAAGCTCCACGGGCCCTCGGATTCCGGGGTGACCCGGGCGCCCCAGCGGTCGGTGCCGGGGGCGAGTTCGCGCATCGGGGTCCACGGACCGGGACGGCCGGAGGGGTCCAGCAGGACCACGTTGGCGGCGACCGCGTCATGGCCCTCCCGGAAGACCGTCGCGGTGACCTGGAAGCTCTCGCCGGCCACCGCCTTGACCGGACGCCGTCCGCAGTCGACGAGCGGGCGGATGTCGAGCACGGGGATGCGTCCGATCATGGGATCACCTGGAGGCGTAGCGGTCTGGGACACTCTGCGGGCTTTTGTTCTTTCTATATGCTCCATGGACGACTGGCCGGTTGCGGGCATGGGCGCTCCTGTCCGCGTTCACTCATGTGGGTGACTGTGCGAGCCGGTGGGCGGCGCCGGGTGGTGCGGGGAGCGTGGCGCCGCTCATCCGTGGAGTCTGCCCCCGCCCGGCACCGGACATGACGGCGACGGCCTGCCGTACGGGGGCCGAAAGGTAAAAACTGGACCGGCCCGTGACGGCGGCGGTGTGCCGTGGTCACGGGCCGGTCCTGTGCTGGTGCGGGTGTGCCCCGAGGGGCCGGTGGTGCGGGATCCGGAGGGTTCGGCCGGTGGGGCGTGGCCGAGGGCCGAAGGCCCGCCGGAGCGCGGCTCCCCGGGCGGTCGCCGGCTGTCCGGTTGACGCAGCGTCGGTGACGCGGCCGGCGGGCGGTGTGTCAGTCGCCGACCTGGAGCAGACGGTTGGGCGAGCCGAGACCCGCGCCGCTGATCTTGCCCTGGGCCGCGCCGTCCGTCAGCGCCTTCTCGACCGCCGCCGGAGCGTCGGCCGGGTGGTCGCCGAGGTGGAGCGCCGCGGCGCCCGCGGCGTGGGGGGCCGCCATCGAGGTGCCGGAGATCGTGTTCGTGGCATCGCCGGAGGTGGGCCAGGCCGACGTGATGTCCACACCCGGGGCGAACACGTCCACGCCCGGGCCCCAGTTGGAGAAGCTCGCGCGGGCGTCGGTCTTGTCGGTCGCGCCGACGGTGATCGCCTCCGTGACCCGGGCGGGGGAGAACAGCAGCGCCGGCAGGCTGTTGTTGCCGGCCGCGACGGTGAACGTCACTCCCGAGGCGATGGCGCCCCGGACCGCCTCGTCCAGCTGCGCGTTGAGGATGCCGCCGAGGCTCATGTTGGCCACGGCCGGCTTCTGCGCGTTCTCGGCGACCCAGTCGATGCCAGCGATCACCTGGGCGATGGTGCCGGAGCCCTCGTCGTCCAGGACCCGTACCCCGACGACGTCGGCCTGCTTGGCCACGCCGTACGCGGTGCCGGCGATGGTGCCGGCGACGTGGGTGCCGTGCCCGTGGCCGTCCTGGGCGTCGGCGTCGTTGTCGACGAAGTCCCAGCCGCTGCTCGCCCGGCCGCCGAAGTCCTGGTGGCCCGTGCTGACGCCGGTGTCGATGACGTACGCCGTCACGCCCGAGCCGCCGCCGGCGGGCGGGGTGTAGGAGTCGTCCAGCGGGAGGTCGCTCTGGTCGATCCGGTCCAGGCCCCAGGAGGGCGGATTCGGCTGGGCCGCGCTGATCCGCACCGCGGCGTCCTGGGAGACCGAGGCGACGGCGGGATCGGCCGCCAGCCGCTTCGCCTGGGCCTCGGAGAGCTTGACGGCGTAGCCGTTGAGGGCGCTGCCGTAGGTGTGGCGGATGGTCGCGCCGTACTTCCGCGCCAGTTCCCGGCCGGCGTCGGAACGCGCGGTGAGGCCCTGGCCGGACTTGAGGCTGACGATGTAGCTGCCGCTCACGGCGCCCGGCGAGCCGGCGCCGAGGATGCGGCCCGTCGGTGCCGCCGTGTCGGCGGCGTGGGCGGAGAAGGTGAGGGGGGACAGCAGGAAGGTGACGGCGGCGATCGCGGTCGTGACACGGCGTCCGCTGACGAGACGCCGCGTGTGGGGGGTGGGAACGTCGTTCTGTGAGCCGTCGGCTGACGGTCGATCAGATATGTGCGCCATTGAAGATGAACCTCTCCTGTGGTGACCTGCAGCTTCTCGTGCGACGGGGCTGCGGACAAGAGGTTCGCGGGGGCGGAATCGATCACTCCGGCCCCGCATGGTGCCTCCGTTGACGGGTCCGTACCGGTTTAGGGCGCAGTGACCTCGGGACGGGGCGGTGCCGTCATCCCGTCACCGATGAAGAAGCTGGGATGCGTCGGCTGGTTGCGAGCGGTGTTCTGCCACGCGAGCGCGGGGCGGTACCGCGCGTCGTGCAGCAGGGCGGTGATCCGGCGGTTCCGTCCGGTGCGGGGTGGAGCAGAGCCGGAGCGCACGGGGCCGAGGTGCGCCACACCGGGCCGCCGCGGCCGGCGGCCGGTCATCGGCGGTACGGAGCCGGACGGCAGAGGACCTCCGGCCGCCGTCCGCGCCGCCGGCCGGTGGGTTCCGGACGGAACGTGTGCATGTGCGCGAAGGGAACCCGCGATCGCCGCTACGGTCGACCTGTGAAGGCCATTCGTCGATTCAGCGTGCGTCCCGTCCTTCCGGAACCCCTACGACCCCTCAGCGACCTGGCGCGGAACCTGCGCTGGTCCTGGCATCCTGAGACCCGTGACCTGTTCGAGGCCGTCGACCCCGGGGCCCGGCCCGCCGCGGGCGGCGACCCCGTACGGCTGCTCGGCGGCGTGTCCGCCGCGCGGCTGGAGAGCCTCGCCTCCGACGGCGCCTTCCTGCGCCGCCTCGACGCCGCGGCGGGCGAGCTGCGGGAGTACCTCACCGGCCCCCGCTGGTACCAGACCGCCGCGGGCGGGGCGGACGGCGGCGCGCTGCCCGCCGCCGTCGCCTACTTCTCGCCCGAGTTCGGCATCACCGGAGCCCTGCCGCAGTACTCCGGCGGGCTCGGCATCCTCGCCGGGGACCACCTCAAGACCGCCAGCGACCTGGGCGTACCGCTCATCGGGGTCGGACTCCTCTACCGGCACGGCTACTTCCGGCAGACGCTCTCCCGCGACGGCTGGCAGCAGGAGCAGTACCCGCTGCTCGACCCCGACGAGCTGCCGCTCGGCCCGCTCCGCGAGCCCGGCGGCCGGCCCTGCCGGGTGACGCTCGCCCTGCCCGGCGGCCGCACGCTGCACGCCGCCGTCTGGGAGGCCCGGGTCGGCCGGGTGCCGCTGCTGCTGCTCGACTCCGACACCGAGGAGAACGCACCCCGCGAGCGCGGGGTGACCGACCGGCTCTACGGCGGCGGCAGCGAGCACCGGCTGCTGCAGGAGATGCTGCTCGGCATCGGCGGGGTCCGCGCCGTCCGCGCGTACTGCCGGATCACCGGGCACCCGGAGCCCGAGGTCTTCCACACCAACGAGGGCCACGCCGGCTTCCTCGGCCTCGAACGGCTGCGGGAACTGGGCGCGGAGGAGCACGGCGGGCTCGGCTTCGACGCCGCCCTGGAGGCCGTGCGCGCCGGGACGGTCTTCACCACCCACACCCCCGTGCCGGCCGGGATCGACCGCTTCGACCGGGAGCTCGTCGCCCGCCACTTCGGGGACGACGGAGCACTGCCCGGCGTGGACCCCGGCCGCGTCCTGGAACTCGGCAGGGAAACCCACCCCGGAGGCGAGCCGAACGTCTTCAACATGGCCGTGATGGGCCTGCGGCTCGCGCAGCGCGCCAACGGCGTCTCCCGGCTGCACGGCGGCGTCAGCCGGGAGATGTTCGCCGGACTGTGGCCCGGTTTCGACGCGGACGACGTGCCCATCACCTCCGTCACCAACGGAGTCCACGGCCCGACCTGGACCGCTCCCGAGATCCTCCGGGCCGGCGCCGGGAGCGGCGGGGTGCAGGCACTGCCCGGTGACGCCCTGTGGGCGCTGCGGCGCACGCTCCGCGAGCGGCTGGTCGCGGAGGTACGGGAACGGCTGTACGCCTCCTGGCGGCAGCGCGGCGCGGCGGCGGCCGAACTCGGCTGGATCGACGGGGTGCTGGACCCGGACGTCCTCACCATCGGCTTCGCCCGCCGCGTGCCCTCGTACAAGCGGCTCACCCTGATGCTCCGCGACCGGGAACGGCTGACGGAGCTGCTGCTCCACCCCGAGCGGCCGGTGCAGATCGTCGTCGCCGGCAAGGCGCACCCCGCGGACGACAGCGGGAAGCGGCTGGTGCAGGAGCTGGTCCGGTTCGCCGACGATCCGCGGGTGCGGCACCGGATCGTCTTCCTCCCCGACTACGGCATGGCGATGGCGCAGCGGCTCTACCCGGGCTGCGACGTCTGGCTGAACAACCCGCTCCGGCCGCTGGAGGCCTGCGGCACCTCCGGGATGAAGGCCGCCCTCAACGGCTGCCTCAATCTGTCGGTGCTGGACGGCTGGTGGGACGAGTGGTACGAGCCGGACTTCGGCTGGGCCATCCCGACCGCCGACGACCCCGCCACCGGCGAGGACCGGCGCGACGATCTGGAGGCGCACGCCCTCTACGAGCTGCTGGAGCAGCGCGTCGCCCCGCTCTTCCACGACCGGGGCCCGGACGGGCTGCCGGACCGCTGGATCGAGATGGTCCGCCGCACCCTGACCGGCCTCGGGCCGAAGGTGCTGGCGGGGCGCATGGTCGAGCGTTACGTCCGGGAGCTCTACGCCCCGGCGGCCCTCGCCCACCGGCGGCTCGGCCCGGGCGCCGCGCGGGAGCTGGCCGGGTGGAAGGCGAAGGTGCGGGCGGCCTGGCCGCGGGTCGCCGTCGGCCGCGTGGAGGCCACCACGGGCGGCGGGAACGGCGGCAGCGCGGAGCTGGGCTCGGTGCTGTCCGTGCGGGTGCGGGTCGCGCTGGACCGGCTCCTCCCGGAGGACGTGGAGGTGCAGGCGGTCGCCGGGCGGGTGGACGGCGAGGACAGGATCACCGGCGGGCGCGTCGTACCGCTCGAACCGGCCGGTCCCGCGGACGCGGAGGGGCGGTGGCCGTACGAGGGCGAACTGACCCTGGAGCGGACCGGGCCCTTCGGGTTCACCGTGCGGGTGCTGCCCGCGCACCGGATGCTGGCGAGCGGGGCGGAGCTCGGGCTGATGGCCGTGCCGGCGGAGGTCACGGGCGAGGAGGCGGGTGTGCTGATGCGGTAGCGCGCGGCAGGCCCGGCCGGATGATTCCGGGCTCCGGCGAACACGGAGGGGCCGGTGCGGTGCCGGAACACCGCACCGGCACACCGGTGCCCGCAGGGCCGGAAGCGGCCGGGAAGGGGCGGCGCGCCGCCGGACACGCTCCCCCCCCCGGCTCCTCCCGGACAGTCCCGGACAGCCGTCAGAAGGTCAGGCTCCAGCTGTTGATGTAGCCGGTGTCCTGGCTGTAGACGTCCTGGACGCTGAGCTTCCAGGTGCCGTTGGCGCTCTCCGAGGAGGCGTTGACGGTGTAGGTCTCGTTGACGTTGTCGGCGGAGTCCCAGCCGGAGTCCTTCAGCCGGTAGGACGTGCCGTCCGGTGCGATCAGGTCGATGACGAGGTCGCCGCGGTAGGTGTGGACGATGTCCACGCCGACCTGGAGGTTGGACGGCGCGTTGCCGCTCTGGTCGCTGATGGTGATGGACGAGGTGACGGCCGAGCCGGCGTCCGGGATGGCGACGTCGGCGGTGTTGTCGTAGGTGTCACCGGTCCCGCCGCCGCCTCCGGGGCGGGCGCCGACGTTCACGGCCGCCCAGGCGTGGGCCACCGCTTCGTGGGTCGCGCTGCCCGCGCCGAAGAGGTCGGCCGCGGCCTGCAGGGTCGCGGTGCGGGCGCCGGCGTAGTTGGTGCTGGAGGTCATGTACTCGGTCAGCGCCTTGAACCAGATCTTCTCGGCGTTGCCGATGCCGATGCCGGTGACCGGAAGTCCGTCGTACGTGGGGCTGTCGTACTGGACGCCGTTGATCGTCTTGGCGCCGCTGCCCTCGGACAGCAGGTAGAAGAAGTGGTTGGCGACACCCGAGGAGTAGTGGACGTCGACGCCGCCGATGCCGGAGTACCAGTAGTCCTTGGAGCTGCCGTCCTTGGAGGGCTCGTCCATGTAGCGCAGCGGCGTGCCGTTGCCCCGGATGTCGATCTTCTCGCCGACGAGGTAGTCGGCGACGTCCGTGGTGTTGCCGGCGTGGAACTCGACGGCGGCGGCGAAGATGTCGGAGGTCGCCTCGTTCAGGCCGCCGGACTCGCCGCTGTAGGTGAGGTTGGCGGTGGCGGAGGTGACGCCGTGGGTCATCTCGTGCGCGGCCACGTCGATCGAGGTGAGCGGCTTGGCGTTGCCGTCGCCGTCGCCGTAGGTCATGCAGAAGCAGGAGTCCTGCCAGAAGGCGTTGACGTAGGCGTTGCCGTAGTGGACGCGGGTGCGCGCGCCGACGCCGTCGCCCCTGATGCCGCTGCGGCCGTGGACTTCCTTGTAGTAGTCCCAGGTCAGAGCGGCGCCGTAGTGGGCGTCGACGGCGGCGGTCTGGCGGTTGCCGGGCGTGCCGTCGCCCCAGACGTCATCGGCGTCGGTGAAGAGGGACCCCGAGCCGCTCGTGCCGTTGTTCATGTCGTACGTCTTGTGGTCGCCGCGCCCGGAGTCGGTCAGCGTGTACGAGGGCGAGGTGCCGAGGGTGACCTGGCCGGCGTACTGGCTGTTGCCGGTGCCCTGGTGGACGCCCTGCCAGCTGCGGAGCTCCTTGCCGGTGGTGGCGTCGGTGACGACGTGGAACTCGTTGGGAGTGCCGTCCTCCTGGAGGCCGCCGGTGACGGTCTCCCAGGCGAGGACGGGGGTCTTGCCGCCGGCCCAGATGACCTTGCGGGGCGCCCCGGTGGCGATGGCCTTGGCTCCGGCCTCGTCCTTGGCCGTGGTCAGCGCCTTCTTCTTCGCGGTGGTCGCGGAGACCTTGGTGCGCGTGGTGGGGACCTTGATGGGCTTGCTGGTCGCCTTGGTGACGCCCTCGTGCTTGCCGCTCTTGCTCTCGTGGACGACGAGGTCGCCGCCGAGGACGGGCAGCCCGGCGTAGGTGCGCTCGTAGCGGGTGTGGGTGGTGCCGTCCCGGTCCTGGACGACGTCCCGGACGCGCAGCTTCTCCTTGCCGCCGAGCTTCAGCGTGTCGGCGGTCTTGGCCGCGTCCGCCGCGGCGTCCTTGAGCAGGTCCGCCCGCTTGGCGGGGGACAGGGAGACGGGCAGGGCGTCCTTGTCGGGACGCGGCGCTGCGGAGGCGGGGGAGGTCTGGACGCCGACGGCGAGCATCGCCGCCGTGGTGATCAGGGCGCAGGCCGCGGATCTGCGGCGTGCGGCACGGGGGGTCGGTCTCACACGGTCTCCTTCGACTGCGGCCGTCACTGGGTGGGTGTACGGCCGGGAGTTCCGGCACGGCTGGGTGGACCGGGCCGGTGGAGCACGGCGGCGCGCGGCGCTGCGCACTGCCGGGAGGGGTGTGTGGGGGGTGGCCGATCAGCCGGTCACAGCGTCTCAGCCGCGGGGGCCTCATGTCAGGGTCGCGTCAACAACTTGGCCGGAATCTGTCCGGTGAGCGAATAAGGGCCTGCCGGATAGCGGACAGGCGGTCGGGTGGGGGCAAGTCCCGATGGGAAGCGGACGGGACCTGGCCGGAAACATAAGGAAGCGGTGGTAAACCGGCGGGAAATCGACGAGAAACCGACAGGCAACGGACAGGCGCCGAGCGGGCGGCAGACGGACAACGGGCAGGCGGGGCGGGCCGGCGGAGCGGCCGGCGATGCCGGCACCGGCTCGGTGGCCGGGTATGGTGCTGTGGCTGAAAACAATCGGTCGGTGTGCGGGTGGCCGGTCTCAGGCGAGGCTTTCCAGCCATGCCCGGTGCAGTTCCGCGAACCGCCCCTCGGCGCCGATGAGTTCGGCCGGGGTGCCGTCCTCCACGAGCCGGCCGCCGGCCATCACGAGCACCCGGTCCGCGATCTCCACCGTGGACAGCCGGTGCGCGATGACCACCGCCGTACGGCCCCGGAGCACCGTCTCCATGGCGCGCTGCACGGCCCGCTCCCCGGGGACGTCCAGCGAGGACGTCGCCTCGTCGAGGATCAGCACCCCCGGGTCGGCCAGCAGTGCGCGGGCGAAGGCCACCAGCTGCCGCTGGCCCGCCGAGATCCGGCCACCGCGCTTGCGGACGTCCGTGTCGTAGCCCTCCGGAAGCGCGGCGATGAACTCATGGGCGCCGATGGCCCGCGCGGCCCGCTCCACCTCCGCACGGCTCGCGTCGGGGCGGCCGATCGCGATGTTCTCGGCCACGGTGCCGGAGAAGAGGAACGCCTCCTGGGTCACCATCACCACCCCGCGCCGCAGCTCCGCCCCGCCCAGATCCCGCAGATCGACACCGTCGAGCAGCACGCGGCCGGCCGTCGGGTCGTAGAAGCGGGCGAGCAGCTTGGCCAGCGTGGACTTGCCCGCCCCGGTCGCGCCGACCACGGCGGTCGTGCTGCCCGCCGCCAGGGTGAGGTCGAAGCGCGGCAGTACCTCACCTCCGGTGCGGTACGCGAAGCGCACCCCGTCGAAGACCACCTCCCGGCCGGGCCGGCCCTCCGGCCGCGCCGGCAGCGTCCGGGGCTCGGCCGGCTCCGGGACGGTGGGGCGCTGGGCCAGCAGACCCGCGATCTTCTCCAGCGAAGCCGCCGCCGACTGGTAGGAGTTGAGGAACATGCCGAGCCGGTCGATCGGATCGTAGAGCCGCCGCAGATAGAGCACGGCGGCGGCCAGCACGCCGAGCGCCAGACCGCCCGACGCCACCCGGTGGGCGCCCCAGAGCACGATCACGGCCACCACCGTGTTGGCGACCAGCCGCGAGGAGACCACATAGCGGGCCATCTCCAGGATCGCGTCGCCGTTGACCCGCTCGTGGCGGTGGTTGAAGCCATGGAACTCCCGGTCGTTGGCGGCCTCGCGCCGGAACGCCTGGACGGGGCGGATCCCGTTCATCGTCTCCGCGAACTTCACGATGACCCGCGCGATCGCCGTCGAACGCTTGCCGTACACCACCTCCGAACGGCGCCGGAAGCGGCGGATCAGCAGATACAGCGGGCCGAAGGAGAGCACCGCGGCGGCGCCCAGGCCCAGGTCCAGATAGAGCAGCAGCGCGGAGATGTAGACCACCGAAAGGGCGACGCTCAGCAGCTCCTCCAGCCCCTCGTTCAGCAGCTCGCGCAGGGACTCCACATCCGTGGTGGCCCGGGAGATGAGGCGGCCGGAGGTGTAGCGCTCGTGGAAGTCGAGGCTCAGCGCCTGCGCGTGCCGGAAGATCCGGCCGCGGAGATCGAGCAGCACGTCCTGGCTGATCCGGGCGGCGATCAGGACATAGGCGTACTGGAGGCCGCCGGAGAGGAGGGAACAGAGCAGATAGGCCACCGCCACGGCCGTCAGCGGGCCGTGGTCGCCGGAGCGGACGGCGGGCACGGCTCGGTCGATGGCGAACGCGACGAGCAGCGGGCCGGCCTGGACCGCCGCCTCCTTGAGCAGCAGCAGGACGGCCGCGACGGCCACCCGGCGGCGGCCGGGACGCAGCAGCGAGCGGAGCAGCGCCCGCGCGGCACCCGGGGGCGCGGGCAGCGTGTCGCGGTCGAACGAGTCGGGGGTTTCGGGGGCCACCTGGGCGGCGGCGGTGGCGGCGGGGGTGGTGCCGGGCGCGCCGGGCTCCGCCGTTCCGGAGGAGCCCGGAGGCGCGGCGGCCGGGGCGCCGGCGGCGGTGGCACCGGTGGCCGGGACCGGGGCCGGGGCCGGGGGAGCGGCGGTCGCGGACCGGCCGTCGCCGGCCCCTTCGGGATCGCCGTCGGTGCGTTCGGAGGCCGGAGCGGTCATCGGTGGGTACCTCCATCCGCCCCGGCGGGGCCGCGGTGGGTCGGGACAGCACCGGTGGGCGCACTGCTGGGCGCACCGCTGTGCGCACCCCCGTGCGGAGAGCCCTTGCCGGGCGCGTGCTCCGGCGGGCCGCCGGCCGGATCCCCGGACATCAGGGTGCGGTACTCCGGTTCGCGGCGCAGCAGGTCCCGGTGGGTGCCGACGGCGGTGATCCGCCCGCCGGACAGCAGGGCGACCCGGTCGGCGAGCAGGACTGTCGACGGGCGGTGGGCGACGACCAGTGCCGTGGTGCCGGAGAGGATGCGCCGCAGCGCCGCCTCGACCAGTGCCTCGGTGTGCACGTCGAGAGCGGACAGCGGGTCGTCCAGGACCAGGAAGCGGGGATCGCCGACGACGGCCCTGGCCAGCGCGAGCCGCTGCCGCTGGCCGCCGGAGAGGCTCAGCCCCTGCTCGCCGACCTGGGTGCGGACCCCGTGCGGGAGGGCGTGCGCGAACTCCGCCTGTGCGACCGCCAGGGCGCGGTTCAGCTGCTCCTCCCCGGCGCCGTCCGCGCCCATCAGGACGTTCTCGCCGACGGTCGCCGAGAAGAGGGTCGGGTCCTCGAAGGCGACGGCGATCAGCTCCCGCAGCCGGGTCCTCGGGAGCCGGGCGATGTCGGTGCCGTCCAGGGTGATCCGGCCACCTGTCACCTCGTAGAGGCGGGGAACGAGGGCGGTGAGTGTCGTCTTGCCGCTGCCGGTGGCCCCCACGAGGGCCATGGTCTCGCCGGGGCGGATGTGCAGATCGACGCCGCGGAGGGTGGCGGGGGCGCCGGCCGGGGCGTCGGGATAGCGGAACTCGACGTTCTCGAACCGGAGTCCGTCCGCGGTCGCGGTCGCGGTCGCGGTCGCGGTCGATGCCCGTGCGGGTGCGGAGGACGGCGCCGGGGTCGGGGCGCCGGCCCGGGAGCGCTGCTCGGGCTCCTGGCGGACGGCGGGCCCGGGGCCGCCGGGAGCGGCCGGCGGGGTCTCCGCCGCACGGGCCTCTCCGGACGGCGCGGACTCCGCGGACGCCGGAGATTTCTCCGGGCCGGGAACGGGGCTGGAGACGGGCCCGGGCCCGTCTCCGGGGCGGCCGTCGGAGCCCGCCGACACCGCCGCCGCCCCTTCCGGGCCGGCGGTGTCCTCCGGGAGCGGGGTGTCCACCACCTCGAAGTGGCGTTCCGTGGCCGTCGCCGAGTCCTGGCTCATCGCCAGCAGGAAGCCGATGGACTCCACCGGCCAGCGCAGCGCCAGGGCCGTCGACAGGAAGGCCACCAGCGTGCCCGCCGACAGCGTGCCCTCCGACACCTGCACCGTGCCCAGCACCAGGGCCGCCCCGAGCGCCAGTTCGGGCAGGGTCACGATGACGGCGAGCAGCCCGGCGAGCAGCCGCGCCTTGTACAGCTCCGTGCCGCGCAGCCTGTCACTCAGCTCGCGGAAGGCCCGGGCCTGGCTGCGATGCCGTCCGAAGCCCTTGATGACCCGGATGCCGAGCACGCCCTCCTCGACGACGGTCGTCAGATCGCCGACCTGGTCGCGGGCGGTGCGGGCGGCGAGGGAGTACCGGGCCTCGAAGAGCGAGCACAGCACCACCAGCGGCAGGACGGGGGCGAGCAGCACCAGGCCGAGCGTCCACTCCTGGCTCAGCAGGATCGCGCAGCCGGCCAGGATGGTCACCGAGTTGACCAGCAGGAAGGTCAGCGGAAAGGCCAGGAACATGCGGAGCAGCTGCAGGTCCGTGGTGGCGCGGGACAGCAGCTGACCGGAGGGCCAGCGGTCGTGGAAGGCGACCGGCAGCCGCTGCAGGCGGCGGTAGAGGTTCGCACGCATGGCCGCCTCGACGCCGGCCAGCGGGCGGGCCACCAGCCAGCGCCGCAGCCCGAACAGCCCGGCCTCGGTGATGCCCAGGAGGAACAGCAGCCCGCCGCCGAGCCAGACGCCGCCCGGATCCCCGGCGGCGACCGGGCCGTCCACCATCCACTTGAGGACGAGTGGGATGACCAGCCCCAGGCAGGAGGCGGTGACGGCGACCCCGGCGGCCGTGAACAGCCGCGCCCGCACCGGGCGGACGTACGGCCACAGCCGCAGCAGGGTGCGGACGGTGGACCTGCGGGGGGCGGGCGGCTCGCCGGCGCGCTCCACGGCCTCCGGGCCGTCCTGTGGAGTCTGCGGTTCCGTCAGGGCGGCCGGGGCCGCGGGGGCGGTGAGGGCTGCGGCGGAGTCGGTGGGAGGAGGCATCACCGAGGAGACTACGGCGGGCCACTGACAGGTCTCATCCCGTTTTCGGTCATGGCCAAAGCTTCGGGCGGGCCCGCGGCGACCCGGTCGCCCGGGCGGCGGTGCGGGCGCCGGACCCGTCAGCCCCCGGGCCGGTGGAGCACCCTGAACAGCCGGACGGAGCGCGGCGGCAGCGTCACCGCCGTACCGGCCGGGTGGCGGGTGCCCGGCGGCCCGGTCTGGTCCTCGCGGGAGGTGTCCACCAGCAGCTCGTACCGCTCCGCCCAGGGCGGACCGGGCAGGGTGAACGGCAGGGGCTCGTGGCCGGCGTGCAGCACGGCCAGGAAGCTGTCGTCCGTCACCGGGCCGCCGCGCTCGTCCCGGCCGGGGATGTCGCGTCCGGAGAGGTACATCCCCAGGGTGGCGGCCGGCGCGTGCCAGTCGGTCTCGGTCATCTCACGTCCCTCCGGGGTGAACCAGGCGAGGTCGCGCAGCCCGTCGGGCCCCTGCGGGCGCCCGGAGAAGAAGGCCCGGCGGCGCAGCACGGGGTGGGCGCGGCGCAGCGCCGTCAACCGTGCGGTCAGCGCGCGCAGTTCCCGCCACTCCGGGACGCCGGGCAGCGACCAGTCGACCCAGCCGGTCTCGTTGTCCTGGCAGTAGGCGTTGTTGTTGCCCCCCTGGGTCCGGCCCATCTCGTCACCGGCGACCAGCATCGGTACCCCGGTGGAGAGCAGCAGCGTGGTCATCAGATTGCGCAGCTGCCGGCGGCGGAGCGCCGTGACGGCGGGGTCGCCGGTCTCCCCCTCGGTGCCGCAGTTCCAGGAGCGGTTGTCGTCGGTGCCGTCGCGGTTGTCCTCGCCGTTGGCCTCGTTGTGCTTCCGCTCGTAACTGACGAGGTCGCGCAGGGTGAAGCCGTCGTGCGCGGTGACGAAGTTGACGGAGGCGTACGGGCGGCGGCCGCCCCAGGCGTAGAGGTCGCTGGAGCCCGAGAGGCGGTAGCCGAGGTCGCGGAGGGCGGGCAGCGCGCCGCGCCAGTAGTCGCGCACGGTGTCGCGGTAGCGGTCGTTCCACTCCGTCCACAGCGGCGGGAACGCGCCGACCTGGTAGCCGCCCGCGCCGACGTCCCACGGCTCGGCGATGAGCTTGACGCGGCGCAGCACCGGGTCCTGGGCGATGACGGCGAGGAAGGGCGACAGCATGTCGACGTCGTGCATGGAGCGGGCGAGGGCGGCGGCGAGGTCGAAGCGGAATCCGTCCACGCCCATCTCGGTCACCCAGTAGCGCAGCGAGTCGGTGATCAGGCGGAGCACCTGGGGCTGGACGACGTGGAGGGTGTTGCCGCAGCCGGTGTAGTCGGCGTAGCGGCGCGGATCGTGCTGGAGGCGGTAGTAGCCGGCGTTGTCGATGCCGCGCAGCGAGAGGGTCGGGCCGAGTTCGCCCCCCTCGGCGGTGTGGTTGTAGACGACGTCGAGGATCACCTCGATACCGGCGGCGTGCAGGGCGCGCACCATCCGCCGGAACTCGCCGACCTGCTCACCGCGGGTGCCGGAGGCGGCGTACGCGGCGTGCGGCGCGAAGTACCCGACGGAGTTGTAGCCCCAGTGGTTGCGCAGGCCGCGGCGGAGCAGATGGTCCTCGTGGGCGAACTGGTGGACGGGCAGCAGTTCGACGGCCGTCACCCCGAGTTCGGTCAGGTGCCCGACGGCCGCCGGGTGGGCCAGCCCGGCGTAGGTGCCGCGCAGGTGTTCGGGCACCCCGGGGTGCCGCATGGTGAAACCGCGGACGTGCAGCTCGTAGATGACCGAATCGGCCCAGGGGGTCTTCGGGCGGCGGTCGTCGGCCCATTCGTCGCCGGGCGCCTCGTCGACCACCACGCCCTTGGGGACGTACGGGGCGGAGTCGCGGTCGTCGCGGACGGTGTCCGCCACGTGCTGCTCCGGCCAGTCGCGCACGTGTCCGTGGACGGCGGCCGGCATCCGGCCGTCTCCGCCGCCGTCTCCGCCGCTGCCCGGTGCGGCGCCGCGCGGAGCGGCGAACTCCCCGTCCACCGCGCGGGCGTAGGGGTCGAGCAGCAGCTTGGCCGGATTCCAGCGGGCTCCCGTCCACGGGTCCCAGCGGCCGTGTACCCGGAAGCCGTACCGCTGTCCTGGGCGCACGCCGGGGAGGAAGCCGTGCCAGATCCCATGGGTCAGCTCGGTCAGCGGATACCGGGCCTCCGACCCGCCGTCGTCGAACAGGCAGACGTCCACCGCCTCCGCACCGCCCGCCCAGAGGGCGAAGTTGGTGCCCGGAACCCCGCCCGGCCCGATGTGGAAGCGCGCGCCCAGCGGTGCGGGACTGCCCGGCCACACCGGTGGCGCCACGGAGGGCGGCGCGCCGGCGGGCCGGTGTCCGTTCACGGCGGGCAGCGGCACCGGGCCCTCCTCCCGTCCGGGCCGGCGCTCCTCCCGCTCCTCGGCTGCGCTCGACACGTGGTGGCCTCCGGCGGCTCGCGGCATGCCTCCCGTCGCGGCGCGGCTGCCGGGAGGGCGCTGGCGGTCACGGCGCGCGGGTGCGCGCGGCGTCCCTGCCGCGCCCCGGGCGCCGTGGCCCTTCCGTGCATGTCTGCCCGCTCGGCGGGCAGCCCTCACGTACCCGCGTCATCTCGGCTTTTGGGACGGATCCGTGACACGGCGGAACGGACCGCGGCGGCCCTTCATGTGGTTTTCTGATCGGCATGCGCGCCGGCTCATCGCGCGCAGGGGGATGCGGCCCGGTCCATGGGGTGGGCGGCCGCGCGAGGGGAGACAACAGTGAAGACGACGCGGCGTATGGCGGGGGTTCTGGCGGCCGGCCTGCTGGTCCTGGGGGCCAGTGCGTGCGGTGAGGACAAGAAGGCGGACGGCGGCCAGGACGGCAAGCCCGGCTCGGTGGACACCAAGCCGTCACGGGCCGTCGTGAAGATCACGCCCAAGGACGGCGCCGACGACGTGGTCACCAACGGCGTGCTCAAGGTGACCGCGGAGAAGGGGAAGCTGACCTCCGTCACGGTCAAGGACGACAAGGGCAACAAGGTCGCCGGCAAGGTGAGCGGGGACGGCAGCGTCTGGAAGCCGACCGGCCACCTGGGCTCCGCCACCGAGTACACCGTCGACGCGGTGGCCGAGGACTCCGAGGGCCGGGAGGCCGCCGGGCACGCGAGGTTCACGACCTTCGTGCCGGAGAACACCTTCATCGGCTACTTCACACCGGAGAACGGCTCCACGGTCGGGGTCGGGATGCCGGTGTCGATCCGCTTCAGCCGCGGCATCACCGACCCGGCCGCCGTGGAGCGGGCCATCGAGGTCGAGGCCAGCCCGTCGGTGCCCGTCGAGAGCCACTGGTTCGGCAACGACCGGCTGGACTTCCGGCCGGAAAAGTACTGGGCCAAGGGCACGAAGGTGACGCTCAAGCTCAACCTGGACGGTGTCGAGGGCCGCCCGGGGGTCTACGGCGAGCAGTCCAAGACCGTGAAGTTCACCGTGGGCCGCAGCCAGGTCAGCGTCGTCGACGTCAAGACCAAGAAGATGACGGTCAAACGGGACGGCAAGGTGATCAAAACCCTGCCCATCACGGCCGGCGCCCCCGCCACGCCCACCTACAACGGGCAGATGGTGATCAGCGAGAAGCACAAGATGACGCGGATGGACGGCGCCACGGTCGGCTTCGGCGGCGAGTACGACATCGAGGACGTCTCCCACGCGATGCGCCTCTCCACCTCGGGCACCTTCATCCACGGCAACTACTGGGCCGGGCAGGGCACGTTCGGCTCGGCCAACGTCAGCCACGGCTGCGTCGGCCTCTTCGACGCCCGCGGCGGCGGCGTCAAGTCCACCCCCGCGGCCTGGTTCTTCGACCGCTCGCTCCTCGGCGACGTCGTGATCGTGAAGAACTCCAAGGACAAGCAGATCCAGCCGGACAACGGCCTCAACGGCTGGAACATGGACTGGGACGAGTGGAAGGCCCCGCAGTAGCCGGCGGTCGTCCGGCCGCGGCCGCGGACCGCAAGGGCGCGGCGGCACCGGGCCCGGTGCGTGCACGGTCAC
Organism: Streptomyces sp. F63; assembly: GCF_018070345.1. Taxonomy (GTDB): domain Bacteria; phylum Actinomycetota; class Actinomycetes; order Streptomycetales; family Streptomycetaceae; genus Streptomyces. The sequence goes on along the minus strand of NZ_JAGPXX010000005.1, from coordinate 276,970 downwards.
ACGGCGGATCCGCCCCGCTGTGACCAAGCGCACCGGGCCCTTCCCCGTGAACGGCCGCTAACCTGCGGGGCATGACTGTGAACCTTGAGGTCGCCGAGGGCGTCGCCACCGTCCGCCTGGACCGCCCGCCCATGAACGCCCTGGACATCGCCACCCAGGACCGGCTGCGGGAGCTGGCCGGGGAGCTCACCGACCGCGACGACGTGCGCGCCGTCGTGATCTGGGGCGGCGAGAAGGTGTTCGCGGCCGGCGCGGACATCAAGGAGATGCGGGTCATGGACCACGCGGCCATGGTCAAGCGCTCCAAGGCGCTCCAGGACTCCTTCACCGCCATCGCCCGCATCCCCAAGCCGGTCGTCGCGGCCGTCACCGGGTACGCCCTGGGCGGCGGCTGCGAACTGGCGCTCTGCGCCGACATCCGGATCGCCGCCGACAACGCCAAGCTCGGCCAGCCCGAGATCCTGCTCGGGCTCATCCCGGGCGCGGGCGGCACCCAGCGGCTGGCCCGGCTCGTCGGCCCGTCCCGGGCCAAGGACCTGATCTTCACCGGCCGCCAGGTGAAGGCGGAGGAGGCGCTCGCCATCGGCCTGGTCGACAAGGTCGTCCCCGCCGCCGAGGTCTACGAGGCCGCGCACGCCTGGGCGGCGCGGCTCGCCAAGGGCCCGGCCATCGCGCTGCGCGCCGCCAAGGAGTCCGTGGACGCCGGTCTGGAGACGGACCTGGACACCGGCCTGGCCATCGAACGCAACTGGTTCGCCGGCCTCTTCGCCACCGAGGACCGCGAGACCGGCATGCGCAGCTTCGTGGAGGACGGCCCGGGCAAGGCGAAGTTCGCCTGACCCCTCCGTGCCGGTGCCCGCGGCGGCCTCCGGGACCCGGGGCGGCGGAACACACGAGCGTCGCCCGGTCCGGGAGGGCCGGGCCCGGCCGCGGCCACCGCTGGGGCGGGGAGGCGGTGGCTCCGCGCTCTCCACGGCCGGGCGCCCGGACCGTCCGTCCCGCGCTGCCGCCGGGCTCCCGGGACCGTCGGTGCCCGCGGCCGGCGGCCCCGGCGGCGGTTCGTCCCGGGCCGGCGCGCCGGCGCGCCGTTTCCGCCCGGCCGCGTGCGGCGGGCCTCGTCCAGAGGCGCCGCGCGGTGGACGCGGCGCGGCGGGTTCCGTACGGCGGGTTCGGTAGGCGGGAGCCGCGTCCGGTCACCCGGTTCGCGTAGACGGCCGGGGACGGCGACCCCAACGCGGTGCAATCCACTGCTACCAGTCCGTAACCGCGCTCCGTTCCCCAATCATGTGGGCATGGCGGGCCTGGAGAACGGGGAGCAGCCGCGGCATGCGGGCGGCACTGCCGCGGCGGCGCGCCGGGCACTCTCCTCCGGCGAGGAACGGGCGCTGGAAACCCTCCGGGTCCTGGGCGATCCGACGGCGGACGAGGTGGTGTTCCCCTCCCGGCCCGAGTCGGCCGGGGAGGCCCGCCGGCTGGCTCACTCCGTCGTGGTGTGGCAGTGGGGACTCTCCCCGCGCTGCGCGGAGAACGTGGTGCTGCTCGTCTCGGAACTGGTCGGCAACGCCGTACGCCACACCGGCGCCCTGACGTTCGGGCTGCGGATGCACTGCCGGCGAGGCCGGATCAGGGTCGAATTGCGCGATCCCTCCCGGGGGCTGCCCTGCCTGATGCCGGTACGGGAGATGGACGTCAGCGGGCGGGGGCTGTTCCTGGTGGACACCCTCTCCGACCGCTGGGGAGTGGACCTGTGGCCGCTGGGCAAGACCACCTGGTTCGAGATGCGGATCGCCGAGCGCTGACCGGGCCGGGCCGGGCCGGGGACGCGAAGAGGCCCCGGCCGCCCCGCGGTCGACGGGGCGGGCACGAGGCCTGTCCGGGTGCGCTGTGCCGGGATGTGAGCCGCCGTGGAGCCGAGGGGGGTGTCTTCACGGCACTTCGGTGCGATGGCCCGGGTCAAGGGATCGCTGTGCCGACTATGGCAGACGGGGTGACCCGCGTCCAAAGAGACAAACGCGGCGGAGTGGAGTGAAGTCCTCAGGACGGCCCGGGCATCAGGGTGAAGTGCGCCACTCGTTCCGGGACCCGGCGGCCGGGGCCGGGGCCGGGAGGGAGACCCGCGCCGGACCGGATTCCCGGCCGGCGGAGGCCCGGGCGGCCGGAGCGGCCGGACCGCGGGCCACCAGCAGGGCCTCCGCTCCCACCGGCCGGAAGCCGGCCGCCTGGAAGGCCCGCACACTCGCTGCGTTACCGGGCGCCTGCTGTGCCCAGACGGGTGCGCCGCCCGGGACGAGATGCCGGGCCGCGGTGGCGAGGGCCCGGCCGAGGCCCTTGCGGCGGGCGGTGCCGTCCACCTCGACGGCCGCCTCCCAGCGGCCCGCGACCCCCCGGCCGAGGACGAGCACCCCGCCGTCGGCGGCCCAGACCCGCACGGCGTCGCGGTAGGCGAGGGCCCGTCTCACGCGGGGGTGGTCCCGGTCGGCGATCTCCGTCAGCGCGAGCTCCGGCGGACCCGGCAGCGGCGCCGCGACGGTGATGAAGTCGACGTTGTTCACCAGCCGGCCGGTGCGGGCCATGAGTTCGGCGAGGAAGGGCGCGGAGAGCGGCGCGGCGAGGGGGTCGCTCTCCACGGCCGCCAGCCGCTCCCGGACCCACTCCGGGTCCTCGTCGGTGAAGATCACGGCATGCGCGGTGAGGGCCAGCACGCCCGCGTCCCGGGGGTTCGGCTGCGGCAGGACGGTCACCGAGCCGTCCGCGGGCGGGAACACGCCCCGCGCCGCGTCGTCCAGCAGGGCGGCGAAGCGGGAGCGGACGGCGGCGCCGCCCGCCGTCTCCGTCCCCGTGTCCATCTCGGTCAAGGCTCTCTTCTCCCTCCGGGGTTCCTCCCGGGCGGTCCAGCCTACGAGAGAGCCACGAGAGCCGGCGGGAGGGGACGGCGTGCCCGGGTGCCCGGCGGCACCGGCACCCGCGCGGCGGGGGCGGCACCCGCGCGGGCGCGGCCGGGTGACGCGGGCCGCCCGGGGCGCCGTTCAGCGGCGGCCGCGGTGCTGTGTACCGGCGCGGCGGCGGCGGTCGTTGCAGAGCAGGCACTTGCCGTAGCCGGGCGGCAGCGGATCCTCCGGGTCGCCGTACAGCGGGTCCACCGCGCCGCGCGGGTGCTGGGCGCACCCGGTGGCGCCGTGCTCCGAGACGAGGGCCGTGGCGGAGGCCAGGGCCCGGCGCAGCGCGTCGACGAGCTCCTCCGCCTGCTGGGCGGAGGGCGCCGAGGGGTCCAGGCCGAAGGCGATGTCCTGTGCGGTGCTGAGCGCGGTACGGAGCTCGCGCAGGTCTGCGTAACCCATGCCGCGACCCTAAGCGCTTCCGCCGACAGCCGGCCCCGGCGGTGCCCGGCGGAGGTCCGGCGGTGCGGCGGTGCCCCGGCGGAGGTCCGGGGGGTGTTCCGGCCCGGGCGGCCGCGTCCGCCGGGGCCGTTCGCCCGCCCGGAGGCCATCCCACCGGGGGAGGAAATCTCCCACCGCGCCTGAAGGATTTCCGGTATTGCGGGCGGGGGTTTTTCGGGGCGGTGTGACGGCTGTTGCTCCGGGCTTCACAGCGGTCGTATCCGTGCTACTGTCGATCTCAGTTGCAGTTGTGGTTCCCAGAGACTTCAAGTGCCCCCGCCGGCTCCGGCCCGGGAGCACTTTTGTATTTCCGGAGAATTTTCTCCGGACGGGGCAATCATTGCGGCGACGCGGAGGCTCACGCGGTGTGGACCTCCGGGCACTGCCCCGAATGGAGAAAAAATTATGGCTACTGGCACCGTGAAGTGGTTCAACTCGGAAAAGGGCTTCGGCTTCATTGAGCAGGACGGCGGCGGCGCCGACGTCTTCGCCCACTACTCGAACATCAACGCCCAGGGCTTCCGTGAGCTTCAGGAAGGCCAGAAGGTGAGCTTCGACGTCACGCAGGGCCAGAAGGGCCCGCAGGCGGAGAACATCGTTCCCGCCTGACGCTGACACCGGCGCGGCACGACGACGAGCTGCGGCCCGCACCTTTCGGGTGCGGGCCGCAGCTCGTTCTGCCGTACGGGGTCCGGCCGCCGCGGCGGCCGGACCGCCCCGCGAGGCGGTGGCCGTCCCGCGACGGCGGCCGGCGTCACCGGATGAATCCACGGGGTTCCCCGCCGCGGTACGGCGCCTCGCCACGGTGCTCCATCGCGGCGCGCGCCGGCGGTGTTCCGTGCGCCGTTCCGTACGCCGTTCACCCGTTTCTTTCACCTCCCGGCAATCCGGCCGTTGCATGCCGGATTCCGCCGGTTGATTCAGCGCGTCGGCCGAAATATGCCCGGCCCGGCCGTTATTCCGTATGCCAGTGGCTCGTTCTTGCGATTCCCCGTGCGGCTCACCGCCCTTTGCGGGATTTCCTCGATACGCGCCCCGTCGAGGAGGTTCGCATGAACCGCACAGCCCACAGCCAGGACCGCTACTCCCGCCCGCGCACCGGCGGTGGCTCCGCCCCGTACGGCGGCGGACGCTCCGGCGGCCAGGGCCGGCGCCGTTCGGGCGGCGGCCGTCCGGGCGGTTCCGGCGGCTACGGCCGCCGCTCCGCCGGCCCGCAGGGGGAGTTCGCCCTGCCGGTCACCATCACTCCGGCGCTCCCGCCCGTCGAGGACTTCGCCGCCCTCGGCCTCCCGGACGGGGTGCTGAAGACGCTCACCGGCCTCGGGATGGTGCGGCCGTTCCCCATCCAGGCCGCGACCCTGCCGAACTCCCTGGCCGGACGCGACGTCCTGGGCCGCGGGCGCACCGGCTCCGGCAAGACCCTCGCCTTCGGCCTGGCCCTGCTCACGCGGACCGCCGCCGTCGGCCGCCGCGCCGAGCCGCGCCGGCCGCTGGCGCTCGTCCTCGTCCCCACCCGGGAGCTCGCCCAGCAGGTCACCGACGCCCTGACCCCGTACGCCCGGGCCCTCTCGCTGCGGCTCACCACCGTGGTCGGCGGGATGTCGATCGGACGCCAGGCGTCCGCGCTCCGCGGCGGCACCGAGGTGGTCGTGGCGACCCCGGGACGGCTCAAGGACCTGATCGACCGCGGTGAGTGCCGGCTGGACCAGGTCGGCATCACCGTGCTGGACGAGGCCGACCAGATGGCCGACATGGGCTTCATGCCGCAGGTCACCGCGCTGCTCGACCAGGTCGTGCCCGGCGGTCAGCGGATGCTGTTCTCCGCCACCCTCGACCGCAACGTCGATCTGCTGGTGCGCCGCTACCTGAACGACCCGGTGGTGCACTCGGTCGACCCGTCCCAGGGCGCCGTCACCACCATGGAGCACCACCTGCTGCACGTCCACGGTGCCGACAAGTACGCGACGACGACGGAGATCGCCGCCCGCGACGGCCGGGTGATCATGTTCCTGGACACCAAGCACGCCGTGGACAAGCTCACCGACCACCTGCTGAAGAGCGGGGTCAGGGCGGCCGCCCTGCACGGCGGCAAGTCGCAGCCGCAGCGCACCCGGACCCTCGGCCGGTTCAAGACCGGGCACGTCACCGTGCTCGTCGCCACCAATGTCGCGGCGCGCGGCATCCACGTCGACAACCTCGACCTGGTCGTCAACGTGGACCCGCCGACCGACCACAAGGACTACCTGCACCGCGGCGGACGCACCGCGCGGGCCGGTGAGTCCGGCAGCGTCGTCACCCTCGTCCTGCCCAACCAGCGCCGGGAGATGACCCGGCTGATGACCCTGGCGGGCATCACCCCGCAGACCACGCAGGTGCGCTCGGGCGATGCCGAGCTCACCCGCATCACCGGCGCGCAGGCGCCCTCGGGCGTCCCCGTCGTCATCACCACACCGGCGTCGGAGCGCCAGGAGCGCGGTGCCTCCTCGGGCCGCGGGCGGCGCGGCGGTCCCTCCCGCTCCCGCCGGGCCTCCTCGGACCGGCAGCCGGGCGGCGACGCGGCCCGCCGGCGTCCGGCCCGCCGCAGCGCGGCCTGACACCGGGCACCGCACGGCGTTCCGTGTGACGTCCCCGTAAGGCACCGGCGTCCCCAACGGCGTCAGGTGCCTTCCGGGGACACGGCGAGCCCCGGCAGCGAAGAACCGCTGCCGGGGCTGTCGTATGTGTGGTGACGAGGGCTTCGCCGGTGCCGGGCCCGGGCTGTGAGCCACCGGGCACGGGGGCGTGGGACAAACAGCGCCGGAGGCCGCCCCGGCACGGGCCGTGCGGGGCCGGGGCGCCGCTCGCGGGGCGGCGCGCCGGCGTGCGTACGGAGCCGGTGACGCGGGGCGGCGGACGCCGGGACGGCCTCCTGGCCTACTGCTCGAAGTAGCTGAAGTCCCCGACCGTCCAGGCGCTCACGTCCTTGATGGCGATCCGGTACATCCCGCCGGTCTCGGGAATGCCCACGCTGCCCTGGAGGATCCGGGCCACGTGGAGATGCAGATGGGTGGGCGGCTCGCTGCGCTTGCGGTCGCCGTCCGCGGTGAAGATGGCCGAGAACGGCGACAGCCGGTCCGAGCCTCCCAGCACCTCGGCCACCCGCTGGCGCCACACGCCCTCGGGGGCGAGGCGTCCGGTGATGACGGCTCCGGGAACGACGACGGTGAGTGACATCTGATTGCTCTGCTCGGACTCCACGGTGGTGGCGATGTCAACCAGCAGATCATCGGGGTTCGACATAGGCGCTGACTCTACAGCGCGGGCGCCCGGCGCAGGCGGGTGCGGGTACCGCCGGAAGCGGGACGGCGGCCGGGCGGGGCCGGGAGCGCACCCGGATCACCGCGACGGACGGGTCCCGTCGGGGCGGCACGGGGGCGGGGGCCCGGCCGGAGGACGGCCGCTCGACGTGTGCGGCCGGTTCCCGGCGCCCGCACGGCCACAACCAAACCGCCGTCAACCGGCGGCCGTCAGCGGTAACGTGCGCAGCAGGGCGGGCCCGCCGGCAACGGGTGACCACGGTCCCGCCCCTGGCCGGGCTCAGTCGCTGGAGGAGCGGGACGGGCTTTCCGGGGAGGGGCGGCGGATCGTCAGGACGAGAAGCCTGCCGCCCTGCCAGAGGGCGTCCCCGATCAGGATGAACGTCCACAGCCGGCCCGCGCCGTAGAGCAGGCCGGTGACGGGCGAGTCCTGCACTCTGCCGCCGCTGAGCAGCAGTTCGCCGAAGTCCCCGGTGAGCAGGTCCCTCAGCCAGGACAGGCCGACGACGAGCAGGACGAGCTGGGCCCCCGCGAACAGCGCGGCGTGCAGGCCCAGTTCACGCCGGATCTGCCGGGGCGTCTTCTGCTTCCCCTTCTCCTCCCGCCCGGGCCGCCGCTGCGTCGCCGCCGTCTTCGTGCCCGCCTCCGCCCGGCTCTCCGCTCCGGACGCACCGTCCGCCGCGACCGACGCCTGCGGCTTCTCCGGCCGTCCCGGCCGCTCCGGCGCCGGGGGTGGGACGTCGGCGACCCCGAGCCTCCGCACGGCGCGCGGCACGACCACCGCCCCGGCCAGCAGGGGCACCGCCGCGACGAGGCAGGCGGCGGTCCAGTTGACGCCGTCGTAGAGCGCACCCGCCGCCAGCGCCCCGGTCAGGGCCCCCAGCAGGCGCGCCGATTCGTACACCCCCATCCCGCGGCCGGCCTGTTCGCCCGACGCCTCGGCGATCACCGCCTGCCCGATCGGGATGACGGCCGCCCAGGCCAGCCCGCTGAGGATCCACAGTCCCGCGATCACGAACGGGTTCGGCGCCCACGCCAGCCCGACGGCGAAGGCCGCGCTGGAGAGCGAGGCGGCCATCAGCACCCGCGAGCGGCCGAACCGCACCACATACCTGTGCAGGTGTTCGGCGGCGACGCTCATGGCGATGGCACCGGGCAGGAACACATACGCGATCTCGCCGATCTCCAGGCCGAAGCCGCGCTGCAGGTGCAGGAGCAGCAGCAGGGAGACGGCGGACTCGGCCGTCATCGTCAGCACCACGGCGAGCAGCATGGGCCGCAGCCTGCGTTCCACGGCGCCGAGACCGGCCGCGGCCGTTCCCTCCGCTGTTTCTCCTTCCGTGCCTTCCGTGCCTTCCACGACGGTCCGCGGGTGCCCGGGCCTCCGGGGCGAGACCAGCAGCAGCACCGCGGCGGCCGCGCACGCCGCAGCGCAGGCGAGGAAGACGCCGGTGTAGCCGATGAGGCCGATCAGCGTCAGACCGGCGATGAACGCCACCCAGGCGCCGGTCTCCTGGGAGGACAGCAGCCGGGGGAAGACCGCGGAGTCCTCCGCGAGCCGTTCGCTGACGATCGCCCGGACGCTCACCCACAGCAGCGCGCCGCCCACACCGCCGACGGCGGCGGCCGCGTAGGCGACGGGGGCACTCTGCGCGAGCGCGTAGCCGGCGGCCGAGACGCCGTAGAGCGCGGCTCCCGCCGCGGCCACGTACCGGCGTTCGACGGTGTCGGCCAGCACACCGGCGACCGGTCGGAAGAGCATCGACAAGACCATCTCGACGGCCAGCAGCACGCCGACCTCGGTGGCGCTCAGCCCGATGGCCGCCCCGGCCCACAACGGCAGGACGAAATCGATGAGTTCGTTCGGGCCATTGGTCAGCATGGCCGCGAGCAGCGTGTTCCCCTCGCGCCGCCGCCTGCGCGCGTCAGCGTCCGCTTCCGTCCCCGTGGTCACCGGAACGTGTTCGGTCATCCTCATCCCCCGTCGGACCGTCGTTCGAGCGGCTTCGACGCTATGACGGGCCGGTCGGTGATGGCAAAGGGCAATGCTGCCGGGGGTGTTGACGCACCCCGCTGTGCGGAAGCCGCGCCGCGAGGGGCCCGCCGGGAGCGCGCCACTCGTGTTCTCCCGGTGGCGGCGGGCTGGGGTCCGGTGCCTGCGGCGCGGACCTCAGACCTCTTTGATGAGAGCGGTTATAATAACTGCATCTATACAATGTGGGGCCCTATGGACAAGCCTGCCGAGATGTTCGACCGCGAGTTCGAGTGGGCCGAGCTGACGCGGTTCGCAGCCCTGCCCGGTCCGAGGGCCACGCTCGGTGTGGTCTCCGGCCGCCGAAGGCAGGGAAAGACCTTCCTGCTCGATGCCGTCACCCGTGCCACCGGCGGCTTCATGTACACCGCCACGGAGACCACGGAGGCCGACGCCCTGCGTCAGTTCGGCGAGGCGCTGGCCCGCTATCGCGGCCAGCCCACCCCGTTCCGCTTCGCCCACTGGGACGAGGCCGTAACCGAACTCCTGCGCATCGCTGAAACGGACAGCCCGACGGTGGCGGTGATCGACGAGTTCCCCTTCCTGGCCAAGGCTTCGCCTTCTCTGCCTTCCATCATCCAGCGGGCCCTGGACCCCGCCGCCCAGCACACCAACACCCCTGTACGCCTGTTGCTGTGCGGTTCGGCGCTGTCCTTCATGGGAAGGCTGCTGTCCGGAAACGCTCCGCTGCGCGGCCGCGCGGGGCTCGAACTCGGGGTCCCCACCCTGGATTTCCGTCTCGCGGCCGAGTTCTGGCAGATCACCGACCCGCGTACCGCGCTGCTGACCAACGCCGTCGTGGGCGGCACACCTGCCTACCGCCGCGAGTTCACCCAGGGCGACACCCCCGCCGGGCCGGACGACTTCGACGACTGGGTCTCCCGCGCCGTGCTCAACCCGGCGCGCCCGCTCTTCCGGGAGGCCCGCTACCTTCTTGCCGAAGAGCCCGAACTCCACGACACCGCTCTGTACCACTCCGTACTGGCCGCCATCGCCGCGGGCAACGCCGCCCGTGGCGGTATCGCCGACTACCTGGGCCGCAAAGCCACCGATCTCGCACATCCGCTGAGCGTGCTCCAGGACGTCGGCATGATCACGCACGAAGCGGATGCCTTCCGCCGCAACCGCTCGGCGTACCGCATTGCCGAACCGCTGGTCACCTTCTACCACGCGGTCATGCGTCCGGCCTGGGGCGACTTGGAACGCCCGGGGCGCGCGCCCGGCGTGTGGCGCCGCGCGCGGACCACCTTCCTCAGCAAGGTCGTCGGCCCGCACTTCGAGCAGGTCTGCCGGGAATGGGCCCGTTGGCACGCTGCGCCCGAGACCCATGGCGGTCATGTGACGCGAGTGGCCGGCGGCACGGTCAACGACCCCGCCGCCAGAACCAGCCACGAGGTCGATGTCGCCGTTCACGGCGAGAACGGTGACGGTCGCGAGGCGCTGCTCGCCATCGGGGAGGCCAAGTGGAGCGACGTGATGGGGGCTGGCCACCTGGCACGCCTCCGGCACATCCGCGGCCTGCTGACCGCACGTGGTTCGGCCAGCGAGGCGACGAGGCTCCACTGCTTCAGCGGCACCGGCTTCACCGAGGAACTCCGTCACCTGGCGGAGAACGACCCCACCGTCCAACTGATCGGCCTGGACCGCCTTTACCACGGGGAATGACCCACGACGGCCGGGCTACGGCCGCCTCAGAGAACCGGCGGACAGCCCAGCCGGGTCAATGGACAGCCGCAGACCGTGGTACTCGTCCTCTTCGCGGATGGGCACGGTCTTGAGCGTGGTGGGGTCGAATGCCACGCCATCGTCGACCTCTGTGGCAGCGATGGCGGCGATCCGTCGGATGATCTCGGTTTCCTCACCGGGGAACGCGCGGCCCGGGGATGTCGATGTCGCGGGTCATCCGGCGGGCGCCGAACTGGGCGAGCAGGAGACCGCCCTTGAGGACGAAGTGCTTGCCGCCGAGTGGAGACGTCGCCAGGCGGTAGAGGAAGCGTTCGCGTACGTATTCGACCATGACCTCGTCCGTGGAACGGCCGCTGCGGCGAGCCAGGTTGCGGAGGTCGTTGTAGACGCGGCCTGCGGCGGTGTCGCGGGTCGGATTGACCATCAGGCGAGCACCGCCTCTACGGCGGGGCGGATCACGGAGAGCGCGTCCAGTTCACGGGCGATGTGCTGGAGCTCGCCTACTCCGCTCCGCCCATTGCGCCGCAGGTAACGACCGAGTGCGGACAGGGCCAGGCTCTCGCCGATCCTGCCGCGATGCCGCATCGCGTCGACGACACTGCGGGCGGCACCGTACGTGGGGATCGCCTCTCCCGGAGCAGCCTCGAAGGGTTCGATGCCAAGGTCGAAGGTCTTCGCCGAGTACTGCGCCACCACGGTCGGGGGGTAAGAGATGGCGGGACGGCGCGAGCCGCGCGGGACTGCGATGTGCACCGCACTGGGGATGTCGTCGATCAGCTCATGGAGAGCCAGGGCGGACTCTCCGCATACGACGGCGCGAGGTGCCCGTCTGCAAACGCCCAGGAGGTCCGTGTGAGCGGTCTCCGGTGCGTCCGCCCGCCGATAGACGCCGCGCGTGAGCTCGTCCACATCTCCATCCGTGACCAAGGCCGCCAGGTCGCGGGACGAGAGCGATGCCTGGCGTGCCTGGGCGGTCGTGAAGGTGGGAGGGAGCGTCGCCAGCCGTCGTTGGCAGCGCGGACCTGCTGCGGGGTTCATGTATCAAAGTGCACCCCTGTTCATTGCTTAGGGGGTCGATTTGATACGTGTGGGTGTGCCGGGCCCCTCGGCGCCGGACTGTGACCGGAGGCAGGGGGTGCACTGGCGGCGCCGATGTCGGGCGCGCCGGTCGGGGCCGATTCCTCAGCACTCGATGACGTTCACCGCCAGGCCGCCCCGCGCGGTCTCCTTGTACTTGACCTTCATGTCGGCGCCGGTGTCCTTCATGGTCTTGATGACCTTGTCCAGGGAGACGTGGTGGCGGCCGTCGCCCCGCAGGGCCATGCGGGCCGCCGTCACCGCCTTCACGGCGGCCATGCCGTTCCGCTCGATGCACGGGATCTGGACCAGGCCGCCGACCGGGTCGCAGGTCAGGCCGAGGTTGTGTTCCATGCCGATCTCGGCGGCGTTCTCGACCTGCTCCGGGCTGCCGCCCAGGACCTCGGCGAGGCCGCCCGCGGCCATCGAGCAGGCCGAGCCGACCTCGCCCTGGCAGCCGACCTCCGCGCCGGAGATCGAGGCGTTCTCCTTGAAGAGCATGCCGATGGCCCCGGCGGCCAGCAGGAAGCGGACGACGCCCTCGTCGTCGGCGCCCGGTACGAACCGCGTGTAGTAGTGCAGGACGGCCGGGATGATGCCCGCCGCACCGTTGGTCGGGGCGGTGACGACGCGGCCGCCCGCGGCGTTCTCCTCGTTGACCGCCATCGCGTAAAGCGTGATCCACTCCATGGCGCGGGCCGGGGCCTCGCCCTCGGCGCGGAGCTGGCGGGCCGAGTTGGCGGCGCGGCGGCGGACCTTCAGGCCCCCGGGAAGGATGCCCTCCCGGGACAGGCCGCGGTCCACGCAGGCGCGCATGACCCGCCAGATCTCCAGCAGGCCCGCGCGGATCTCCTCCTCCGTCCGCCACGCCTTCTCGTTCTCCAGCATGAGGGCCGCGATGGACAGCCCCGTCTCGCGCGAGAGGCGCAGCAGCTCGTCGCCGGTGCGGAAGGGGTACTTCAGCACGGTGTCGTCCGGCTTGATCCGGTCCTCGCCCACCGCGTCCTCGTCGACGACGAAGCCGCCGCCGACGGAGTAGTACGTCTTCTCCAGCAGGGCCCGGCCCCCGGCGTCCGCGGCCGTGAGCGTCATGCCGTTGGCGTGGTACGGAAGTGAGCGGCGCCGGTGCAGGACGAGCTGGGAGGACTCGTCGAAGCCGATCTCGTGGGCGCCGCCGGCCTCGGCGGCGAGGAGCCGCAGCCGTCCCGTGGAGCGGATGCGGGCGATCTCGTCGTCGGCCCGCTCCACATCCACGGTGCGCGGCGCGTGGCCCTCCAGGCCGAGCAGGACGGCTTTGGGGGTGCCGTGGCCGTGGCCGGTGGCGCCGAGGGAACCGAACAGTTCGGCGCGGACCGAGGCCGTCTCGCCCAGCAGGCCCTCCCGCTGCAGCCGCTTGACGAACATGCGTGCGGCCCGCATCGGGCCCACGGTGTGGGAACTGGACGGTCCGATGCCGATCGAGAAGAGATCGAAGACGGAGATGGCCACGGTGGTACTCCCGGATCGTCCCCGTGGTGGCGGGGAAACGGGCCGCCCGGCGGTCCACGGGATGGGGGGCCGGACGGCGGTGCGGGCGATGGGGGGCGCACGAGGCGGCACGAGGGATGAGATGCCGCCAAGGGCAATATACGGGGCGGAAACCGGGCATGCCGGGCCGCTCGTTCCCGCCCCGTGCCGCCCCGCGGCCCGCCGGTCGGGCGGGCCGCGGAGCGCGCGGGCTACTTGAGCCCGGGGTACAGCGGGTGCTTCACCGTCAGGGCGGAGACCCGGGCGCGCAGCGCCTCGGCGTCGTAGCTCGGCTTGAGCGCCTCGGCGATGATGTCGGCGACCTCGCGGAAGTCGTCCTCGCCGAAGCCGCGGGTGGCCAGTGCCGGGGTGCCGATCCGCAGGCCGGAGGTGACCATCGGGGGGCGCGGGTCGTTCGGGACGGCGTTGCGGTTGACCGTGATGCCGACCTCGTGGAGGCGGTCCTCGGCCTGCTGCCCGTCCAGCTCGGAGTTGCGCAGGTCCACCAGGACGAGGTGGACGTCCGTGCCGCCGGAGAGGACGGAGACGCCGGTCGCGGTGACGTCCTCGGCCATCAGCCGCTCCGCGAGGATCTTCGAGCCGGCCAGGGTGCGCCGCTGGCGGTCCTTGAACTCCTCGCTCGCGGCGACCTTGAAGGCCACGGCCTTGCCCGCGATGACGTGCATCAGCGGGCCGCCCTGCTGGCCGGGGAAGACCGCCGAGTTGATCTTCTTGGCCAGTTCGGCCGTGGAGAGGATCACGCCGCCGCGCGGACCGCCCAGCGTCTTGTGGGTGGTGGTGGTGACGATGTGGGCGTGCGGCACCGGGGAGGGGTGCAGGCCCGCGGCCACCAGACCGGCGAAGTGCGCCATGTCCACCATGAGGTACGCGCCGACCTCGTCGGCGATCCGCCGGAAGGCCGCGAAGTCGAGCTGCCGCGGATAGGCGGACCAGCCCGCGATGATCAGCTTGGGCCGCTCCTCCTTGGCGAGCCGCTCGACCTGGTCCATGTCGACCCGGCCGGTCTCGGCGTCGACGTGGTAGGCGGCCACCTTGTAGAGCTTGCCGGAGAAGTTGATCTTCATGCCGTGGGTGAGGTGCCCGCCGTGCGCGAGGTTCAGGCCCAGGATGGTGTCCCCGGGGCTGAGCACGGCGGCCATCGCGGCGGCGTTCGCCTGGGCGCCGGAGTGCGGCTGGACGTTGGCGGCCTCGGCCCCGAACAGCTCCTTGATCCGCTCGACGGCCAGCCGCTCGACGACGTCGACGTGCTCGCAGCCGCCGTAGTAGCGGCGGCCGGGGTAGCCCTCGGCGTACTTGTTGGTCAGGACCGAACCCTGGGCCTCCAGCACCGCGACCGGCGCGAAGTTCTCCGAGGCGATCATTTCCAGGGTGGACTGCTGGCGGTCGAGTTCGGCGTCGACGGCGGCGGCGACGTCCGGGTCGACTTCGTGCAGGGAGTCGTTGAGAAGCGACATCAGGTCTTCCCGATCGGTGGCAGGGAGGGGCGTCAGTTGCCGGTGAAGGCCGCGTACTCGTCCGCGGAGAGCAGCTCCGGCTCGCCCGCGCTCTCGTCGATCTTCACCTTGAACAGCCAGCCGCCCTCGTAGGGGGCGGAGTTCACCAGCGCGGGATCGTCCACGACGTCCTGGTTGACCTCGGTGATCTCGCCGGAGACCGGCGCGTACAGGTCGCTGACGGACTTGGTCGACTCCAGCTCACCGCAGGGTTCGCCCGCGGTGACCGTGTCGCCGGCCTCCGGAAGCTGGACGTAGACGACGTCACCGAGCGCGTCGGCCGCGTGGGAGGTGATGCCCACGGTGGACACGCCCTCCTCGGCGGCGGACAGCCACTCGTGCTCCTTGCTGTAGCGCAGCTGCTGGGGGTTGCTCATGACCTGATTCTCCTGGATTCGGTGGCGTGCTCGTGGCCGGGTCTTGACACGTGGGACGGACGGCGGGGAATTGCGGGGGAAACGTCGGAGAGCGGAGGAAGGGCGGAAAACGGGAGGCTCAGCGCTGCCGCTGGTAGAAGGGCAGGGCCACGACCTCGTACGGTTCGTGGCGGCCGCGGATGTCCACGGCGACACCGGGGGTGCCCGGGGCCGCGTACGCGGGGTCGACGTACGCCATGGCGAGCGGCCTGCCCAGGGTCGGCGACGGGGCGCCGGAGGTGACCTCGCCGATGGTCCCGCCGCCGTCCGCGGCCACCACCGGGTAGCCGGCGCGCGGCACCCGGCGGCCCTCGGCGACCAGGCCGACGAGCTTCCGCGGCGGGGCCTCCGCGGCACGGGCCGCGGCGGCCTCCAGGGCCTCGCGGCCGACGAAGCGCCCGCCGTTGGTGGTCTTGTCGAACTTCACCACCCGGCCGAGCCCGGCGTCGAACGGGGTGAGGGCGGTGCTCAGCTCGTGCCCGTAGAGCGGCATGCCCGCCTCCAGGCGCAGGGTGTCCCGGCAGGACAGGCCGCAGGGGACCAGTCCGGCGTCCTTCCCGGCCTCCGTCAGCGCCCGCCACAGCGGCTCGGCGTCGCCCGGGGCGACGAACAGTTCGAAGCCGTCCTCGCCCGTGTAGCCGGTCCGGGCGATCAGGGCGGGGACGCCGGCGACGGTGCCGGGCAGCCCGGCGTAGTACTTCAGGCCGGCCAGGTCCGCGTCGGTGAGCGAACCGAGGATGCCGGGGGACTCGGGGCCCTGCACCGCGATCAGCGCGTAGTTCTCGCGGTCGTCGGCCACGGCCGCGTCGAAGCCGGCGGCGCGCTCCGTCAGCGCGTCCAGCACCACCTGGGCGTTGGAGGCGTTGGCGACGACCAGGTACCGCTCCGCGCCGAGGCGGTAGACGATCAGGTCGTCGAGGATGCCGCCGCCCGGCTCGCAGATCATCGTGTAGCGGGCGCGGCCGGGCGCGACGGCGGAGAGGTGGCCCACCAGCGCGTAGTCCAGCAGCTCCGCGGCCTGCGGGCCGGTCACGGTGATCTCACCCATGTGGGAGAGGTCGAAGAGGCCGGCGCGGGTGCGGACGGCGGTGTGCTCGTCCCGCTCGCTGCCGTAGCGCAGCGGCATGTCCCAGCCGGCGAAGTCGGTCATCGAGGCACCGAGCGAGCGGTGCAGCGCGTCGAGCGGGGTGCGGCGAGGGGCGTCGGTCATGGCGATGGCTCCCGGACGAAGGTGGCGGAACTCTGCGCGGCGTCGGCCACACAGTCTCCCCATCTGTCATGGAACCTGAGAGCTTCGCCACAACCGTACGTACGGTACGTACCGGGGGTGCGGCTTGCACCTTGGGTGGGGGCGCCCCGGAGGGACGGCCCGCTTTCCAGATTTGCCTCGTCCGCGCGGTACGGGGCCTGAGAGATTCAAGGGAGGACTTGCTCCTTCGGCGCCCCGGGGCGGCGCGGCGGCCGGACCGGGGACTCTCCCGCGCGGATTCGAACGGCGGTATGCAGTTGGCGCCGTCATCATCGCACGGGAATCGGAATACCGGACCGGAGGGAACCGGAGAACCGGTCCGGACGGTCCGTCTCATCAGCACATCGCGGAATCGCGCACCGGGTATCGACGTTGTAACGCGGCACCGTTCTTGCCAGGGTGGCCGGGCAGTCCGGGGTGACAGCACAGAGGGGGGACGATCAGGTGCAGGTTCGGGTCCAGGGGATGTACGCCGTCGGGCCGCGGGCCGCGGCGGGTCCGGGCAGCACGAGTCCGGGCGGCACGAGTCCGGGCGGCACGGTGCCGGGCGGCACGGTGCCGGGCACGGGTCCGGAGACCGCCGCGGAAGCGGAGCCCTCCGCCGTATCCGGGGACGGGGCGGGGGAGTGGGCGGCGGCCGCGCCCGTGCCCGCCGCCGGCCGGGGCGCGGCCGAGACCGATCTGCGCGGTCGCCGGCCCTCCGCGCTGCGCTACCCGCCCGGGGACGTCCTCGTCGTCTCGGGGCTGCCCGGCAGCGGCAAGAGCACCCTGATCACCCGGGCCACCGCCGCCCTCGACGCCCGCGGCGCCGCCGTCCACCGCGTCGACTCCCAGGACGCCCGGGACCGCTGGCAGCGCCGGCTGCCCGCCGCCCTGCCGTACGCCCTCTACCGCCCCCTGGTGCGCGCCGCGCACTACGCCGGGCTGCGCCGGGCGCTGCGCTCGGGCGGGAGCGTCGTCGTCCACGACTGCGGGACGCTGCCGTGGGTGCGCCGCTGGCTGGCGCGTGACGCCCGGCGGCGGGGCCGCGGTCTGCATCTGGCGCTGCTGGACGTTTCCCCGGAGACGGCCCTCGCCGGGCAGTTGGCGCGCGGCCGGGGGGTCTCCGGGTACGCCTTCGGCCGCCACCGCCGGGCGGTGGCGCGGCTGGTCGCCGAGGCGGAGGCCGGCCGGGCGCCGGAGGGCTGTGTCTCGGTGGTGCTGCTCGACCGCACCTCCGCGAGCGCGCTGGACAGCATCGGCTTCGGCTGACCCGGACCCCGGATCCCGGACCCCGGACCCCGGACCCGTACCCCGGGCCCGGGCCGTCCGGTCCCGCGGATTCCGCAGGGGCACGGGACCGGCCCGGCGGGCTCCGGCCGTGAGCGCGATCCCGTGGGCCCGCACCGCGGAAGGGTCAGTCGTACCGCCCTCGGCGCGGGGAAGCCCGGAAGGTGCGGTGAAGCGGCGGGAAATCCGCGGTAATCCGCCCTGCCGGGCCCCTGGCCGTACCCCGGTGGGCCGGCGCTAGGGTTCTGCTACCCGGATCCCTGTCGACGCCGGCCGCCGTGGGCGGCGGCCGTGTGCGACGGCGTCCGCGCGGGCCGCGCCGGCTGCGGCCGTGCCGGGCTCCGGGGGACAGGCCCCGCGGCGCCGGGCGGCGCGGACGAGACGTGGTGGGAACGGCATGAGCATCGACGGCACGAGCATCCCGGAGCAGCACGAGCGCACCCCGGCCCCGGCGGGGATGCCCGGGGTGTCCGGGGGTGCGCCGGGCGGGTTCCCCCGCAACGAACTGGAAGAGGTGCTCGCCGCCTCGCTCGGGGTCCCCGGGGCGGGCGCCCGGCTGATCGAGGTCCTCGGCCGCAGCCGGGTCTGGGTGCCGCTGCCGAACGGCGGCGGGCCGTCCAGCCCTCACCTGGACCTGCCGACCCTGGACGTGGCGGGCATCGCCTGCGTCCCCGTCTACAGCTCGGAGGAGGAGTTCCTCCGGGGCACCGGCCCGCACATGCCCTGCACCGTCGCGCCCGCACGGGAGTTCGCCCGCGGGCTGCCGCCGCAACTGGGCATCGCCGTCAACCCGGGCGGATCCTCCGTCGGAGTGCCGCTGCCCCCGCCGGCCGTGGCCGAGCTGTGCCGCACCGGCCGCGGCGAGAGCGGGCCCGGCGTCCCGTCGGGCGGGCGGGTGCGGCTCTTCGAGCCGGACTGGCAGGACGAACCGGTCGACTTCCTGGCCGCCGCCGCCGGGGAGTTCACCACAACGGGGGTCGTGCTCACCGCCCGCCGCACCCTCGCGAGTGTCGAGGGCGACCCTCCGGCGCTCTTCGTCGGCGTCGAGCTCTCCCGCTGCGAACCCGAGGACCGCGTCCGGGTGCACGACGCGCTCGGCCGGGCACTCGGCGCGGTGCCGGTGCCGTGGCCCGTGCAGATGGTGCTGCTGGACATCGCGCAGGACCCGGTCGCGGACTGGATGCGGGCGCGGATCCGCCCCTTCCACACCGCCGGGTGACGCGGGGCCGAACACAGGCGCGGCGCGGCCGGGAACGGCCGGTGTGCGACACCCGGACGGTGGACGGGGCGGCGGGCGCTGCCGTGTCCGGTCCGTAAGCTGGTTGGATGACCCGGCGGGGCGCGAACGACGCGCACCGCGGCGGTGCCGAGAGGCAAGACGAAGGGGCGGAACCAGGTGAGCGCGGGCGGGGACAGGGAGCAGATCGAGCAGCTGCTGCCACAGGTGACGCCCGGCCGGTATGACGCCTACGAGGCGCTGCTGCGGGCCCTCGCCGACGGGCAGGTGTGGATGCTGCTGTGGCACGGCCATCCGGGAACGCCCGACGCCCAGTACGGCAACATGGAGGTCGACGGCTACGGCTACGCCCCCTGTGTGACCTCCGCCCAGGAGCTGGCCGCCAGCGGCTGGAACCGGGCGCACGAGGTGGTCGGCGGCCGCGAGATCGCCGCCTCCCTCTTCCCCGACCGCTGGGGCCTGTGGCTCAACCCGCACGCGCCCGGCGGCGGCGTCGGCATCCCCTGGGCCGATCTGCGACGGGTCGCCTCCGGGCTGGACCGGCTGCCCGCCGGGCCGTTGCGGATCACCGAACCGGCCGTGGAGATCCCGCAGTTCTACGCCCTGCTCACGCAGAACGCCCATCACACGCCCGCCGTACGGGCGCTGCGCCGCGCCTGGGTGCAGCCCTCGGTCGGGGTGCCGTATCTGGCCATCGGTCTGGAGCTGTACGACAACGGGCCGCAGGCCGTGGAGTCCGTGCGCCGGATGATGGGCCAGTCCATCGGCGCGGTGCCCGACGGGCTGCCGGTGTCGACCGTCGCGCTGTCCGACGAGTACGACCCCGTGGCCCTGTGGATGCGCGCCAACTCCCGGCCCTTCTTCGACCGCGAGGGCTACGCCGCCGGCCCCGGGGCCGGGGTGGTGCCGGGCGCCGGTCCCGCCCCCGGCTACGGTTATCCGCCGCCGCACGGCATGCTGCCGGGCGCCGCGCCGCGCTGAGACCCGCTCAACCCCCTTGCGCGGGACGCCGTATGCCCGTGCGATAGCACTCCAGACCACCCGGGGCGCATCGCGTCAACCGGCTCTGATCTGGGCATATCCGGTATATGCGCTGTCCGGGTCTCAGGTATGTATCACCGCTATGCGGACTGTTCACCGCGGGGATGGTCGTCTGTAGTGTTCGGGCGGTCAGCGCCTCTCAATACCGTTCATCCCTGGGGTGGAGCATGCGAATAGGAAAATCCAGAGCCGCTCGGGCGGTTGTGGTCACCTTGGCGATGGGGCTGGCCGTGACCAGCTGCGCCAGTGACCGGGACAACGGCGGCAAGGGAGAGGCGGGTGACACCTTCATCTTCGGTGCCGCGGGTGACCCCGGCTCCCTCGACCCCGCCCTGGCCAGTGACGGCGAGACGTTCCGCGTCACCCGCCAGGCCTTCGAGGCCCTCATCGAGCACGAGCCGGGCGGCAGCAAGCTCGTCGGCGGCCTCGCCAAGTCCTGGGAGGGCAGCGAGGACGGCACCGAGTGGACGTTCAAGCTCCGCGAGGGCGTGAAGTTCCACGACGGCGAGAAGCTGACCGCCGAGGCCGTCTGCAAGAACTACGACCACTGGTACAACTGGTCGGGCACGTACCAGAACAGCGCGGTCTCCTACTACTGGCAGACCATCATGGGCGGCTTCAAGAAGAACGAGGACAAGGAGACGCCCGAGGCGAACTACGTCTCCTGCACCGCCGAGGACGAGCTGACCCCGGTCATCAAGGTCAAGGAGGCCACGGCCAACCTCCCCGGCGGCTTCTCCCTCCAGGCGCTCGCCATCCACTCCCCGAAGGCGATCGACGCCTACGAGAAGGAAGAGGCGAAGGGCGAGGGTGACGCGATCACCTACCCCAAGTACAGCCAGGAGGCCGGCACGGTCGCCGGCACCGGCCCCTTCAAGATCGCGAAGTGGAACAAGGGCAACAAGGAGATCACCCTTGAGCGCTTCGACGACTACTGGGGCAAGAAGGCCGGCGTCGAGAAGCTGGTGTTCCGCACCCTCGACACCGAGGAGGGCCGCCGCCAGGCGCTGCAGGCCGGTGACATCCACGGCTACGACCTGGTCGCCCCCGCCGATGTGAAGACGCTGGAGAAGGACGGCTTCCAGGTCCCGACCCGCGACGTCTTCAACATCTTCTACCTGGGCTTCAACCAGGAGAACAACAAGCTGCTGAAGAAGAAGGAAGTCCGCCAGGCCATCGCCCACGCGATCGACCGGGACAACATCGTCGAGACGCAGCTCCCCGAAGGCGGCGTCAAGGCCAGCCAGTTCATGCCCGACACGGTCGCCGGCTACTCGGGCGACGTGAAGGTCTACGAGCAGGACGTCAAGAAGTCCAAGCAGCTCCTCGCCGACGCCGGCGCGAAGAACCCGACCCTGGACTTCTGCTACCCGACCGAGGTCACCCGCCCGTACATGCCGGCCCCGGCCGACATGTTCGAGCTGATGAAGGCGGACCTGGAGAACGCCGGCATCAAGGTCAAGCCGCGCGCCATGAAGTGGAACCCGGACTACTTGGACTCCGTCCAGAACGGCAAGTGCAGCCTGTACCTCATGGGCTGGACCGGTGACTTCAACGACGGCTACAACTTCATCGGCACCTGGTTCGGCGGCTACGACAAGCAGTGGGGCTTCAAGAACGACAAGGTCTTCGACGCCATGAAGGCCGCCTCCTCCGAGCCCGACGCCGAGAAGCGCACCGAGCTGTACAAGAAGGCCAACGAGGTCATCATGGACTTCCTGCCCGGTCTGCCGATCTCCTCGTCCCCGCCGTCCATCGCCTTCGCGAAGGACGTCAACCCGCCGAAGGTCTCCCCGCTGACGCAGGAGAACTTCGCCGAGGTCTCCTTCAAGTAACACAACCGAGCAAGTCCAGGTCCGCCCGGCCACGGCACATCAGGTGGCCGGGCGGACGTGGTTGCGATCCATGACCAGAAAGGGGTAGCGCGGGGTGTTGCGTCTCGTAGTACGCAGACTGCTGCAGCTCATACCCACACTGCTAGGCCTGTCCGTCCTGCTCTTCCTCTGGCTGAACAAGCTCCCCGGAGGACCGGCGGCGGCCCTGCTCGGAGAACGGGCCACCGAAGCGGACAAGATCCGGATCGAGCGCGCCCTCGGGCTCGACCAGCCCGTGTGGGTGCAGTACGGCCGCTTCCTCAAGCGGCTGGGAGAGCTGGACCTGGGCACCTCCACCCAGACCGGCCAGCCCGTGTGGGACGAGTTCGCCCGGCGGTTCCCCGCCACGGTCGAACTCGGCCTCTTCGCCATGCTCATCGCCGTCGCGGTCGGCATCCCGCTCGGCTACTTCGCGGCCAAGCGCCGCGGCAGCTGGCTCGACGTCTCCGCGGTCTCCGGCTCCCTCGTCGGGATCTGCGTCCCGGTCTTCTTCCTGGCCTTCCTCCTGCGCGCCGTCTTCGCCGTCAACCTCGGCTGGTTCCCCAGCTACGGCCGGCAATCCACCGGGCTGAACGCCACCGAGGTGACGGGCTTCTACGTGCTGGACGGCATCCTCACCGGTGAGTTCGACGCCGCCTGGGACTCCCTCATGCATCTGGTGCTGCCCGCGCTGGCCCTCGCCTCCATCCCGCTCGCCGTCATCGTCCGGATGACCCGGGCCAGCGTGCTGGAGGTGCTCGGCGAGGACTATGTCCGCACCGCCGAGTCCAAGGGCCTCCAGCAGCACGTGGTGCGCGGCCGGCACGTGCTGCGCAACGCGCTGCTGCCGGTGGTCACCGCCGTCGGCCTGCTCACCGGCAGCCTGCTGTCGGGCGCGGTGCTCACCGAATCCGTCTTCGCCTTCGGCGGCATCGGCTCCTTCCTGCGGACCGCCATCGAGGGTCGCGACTACCCGGTGCTCGTCGGCTTCATCCTCTTCATCGCGCTGACCTACGTGATCCTCAACCTTCTGGTCGACCTGGCCTACAACCTCATTGACCCGAGAGTGCGGGTGCACTGATGAGCACCAAGACCGACAAGATCGACCGGCTCGCGGAGCTCACCGCACAGACCGAGAGCGCGACCGGCCACAGCCTCTGGTATGAGGCCTTCCGCCGGCTGCGCTCCAGCAAGATGGCGATCATCGGCGCCGGCATCATCGCCCTCTTCATCCTGATAGCCCTGATCGGCCCGTGGATCGCCCCGTACTCGCCGACCGCCCAGCTGTGGCGGGGCGAGGTCATTCCGGCCCGCTCCGTCTTCGTCGGACCGCGCGCCGAGAACTGGTTCGGGCTGGACCACCTCGCCCGGGACGAGTTCTCCCGGATGCTCGTCGGTGCCCGGCAGACCCTGCTCGTCGGTGTGGTGGCCACCCTTCTCGGCTTCACCGTCGGCTGTCTGATCGGCGTCGCCTCCGGGGCCGCGGCCACGCTCGGCGGGCGCGCCGGGCGGCGGATCGACTCCGTCATCATGCGCTTCATCGACATGCTGCTGGCGCTGCCCTCGCTGCTGCTGGCGGTCTCCGTCGCGGCCGTTCTCGGGCAGAGCCTCACCACCGTGATGATCGCGGTCGGTGTGGTGCAGATCCCCATCTTCGCCCGGCTTCTGCGCGGTTCGATGCTCGCCCAGGGCGGCTCCGACTACGTCCTCGCCTCCCGGGCGCTGGGGGTGCGCAAGCGCCGGATCGTGCTCGGCCACATCGTGCCCAACTCGCTGAGCCCGGTGATCGTGCAGGCCACGCTGAGCCTGGCCACCGCCATCATCGAGGCAGCCGCCCTGTCCTACCTCGGCCTCGGCAACCCGGACGCGGCCGTTCCGGAGTGGGGCGTCATGCTCTCCCAGGCGCAGGACTTCTTCGACTCGGCGCCGATGCTCGCGGTCTACCCCTCGGTGGGCATCATCATCACGGCCCTCGGCTTCACCCTCCTCGGCGAGGCCATGCGCGAGGCCCTCGACCCGAAACTGCGGAGCTGATGACATGCCGTTGCTTTCCGTGGACGAACTGACCGTCACTTTCACCGCGCGCGGACGCCGCGATGTGCGGGCCGTGTCGGGTGTGTCCTTCTCCGTCGGCGAGGGCGAGGTCGTGGGCCTCGTCGGCGAGTCCGGCTGCGGCAAGAGCGTCACCTCGCTCGCCCTGATGGGGCTGCTGCCCCGGCGCGGCGTGGAGATCGGCGGGCGGGCCGGGTTCGACGGCACCGATCTCTTCGGGCTGAGTGACGCGAAGATGCGCGAGATGCGCGGATCCCAGCTCGCGATGATCTTCCAGGACCCGCTCTCCTCGCTGAACCCCGTGGTCCCCATCGGCATCCAGGTCACGGAGATCCTGACCCGGCACCGGGGCCTCAAGGGGCAGGCCGCGCGCAAGGAGGCCGCCTCCCTGCTGGACCGGGTCGGCATTCCCGACCCGTACCGGCGGCTCAAGGAGTACCCGCACCAGCTCTCCGGCGGTATGCGGCAGCGGGCGCTGATCGCCATGGCCGTGGCCTGCGCGCCGCGGCTGCTGATCGCCGACGAGCCGACCACCGCGCTGGACGTCACCATCCAGGCGCAGATCCTCGAACTCCTCAAGGAACTGGTGGACCAGGAGGGCACCGCCCTGCTGATGATCACCCACGACCTCGGGGTGGTCGCCGGACTCTGCGACCAGGTCAACGTGCTCTACGCGGGCAAGGTCGTGGAGTCGGCGGGACGGCGCGAGCTGTTCGACGCCCCCACCCACCCGTACGCCAACGGGCTGCTGGGCTCCATACCCCGGCTCGACGCACCGCGCGGCGAGCCGCTGAACCCCATCCGGGGCTCCATCAACGACAACATCGCCTGGGCGGACGGCTGCGCCTTCGCGCCGCGCTGCGACCACTACACCCTGGAGTGCCTGCAGGGCACTCCCGAGCTGACGGAGCCGCGCACGCCGGGGCACCGGGTGCGGTGCGTCAACCCGGTGCTCGACGCGCCCGGTGCGGGGGACGCGGCCATGATCGAGGCCCCGCACGTCCTTCCGGACGAAGCGGTGCCGGAGGCCGGTGACACCGCCGAACCGGGTGCCGAGCCCGGTGCCGCCGGGGACGAGAAGAACGCCACCGCCACCGGGGCTGCCGCGACCGAGAAGACGGAGGCCACCTCATGAGCCTGCTGAAGCTGGACGGGGTGAAGGTCCACTTCCCCCTGAAGAAGGGCATCGTCTTCGACCGCACGGTCGGCCACGTCTACGCGGTCGACGGCGTCTCGCTCTCCGTCGAGGCCGGGCAGACCTACGGCCTGGTGGGCGAGTCGGGCTGCGGCAAGACGACCCTGGGCCGGGCCATCCTGCGGCTGGTGGACATCACCGACGGTGACGTCGTCCTCGACGGCACCGACCTCGCGCACCTCCCGGAGGAGGAGATGCGCAGGTTCCGCCGCCGGGTGCAGATGGTCTTCCAGGACCCGCTGGGCAGCCTCGACCCGCGGCAGAACATCGAGTCGATCCTCTCCGAGGGCATGGCCGCGCACGGCATCGGCGCCGACCGCGAGGAGCGCCGCGCCCGCATCCAGGAGATCCTCGCCAAGGTGGGCCTGCCCGCCAACGCGCTCTCCCGCTACCCCCACGAGTTCTCCGGCGGCCAGCGGCAGCGCATCGGCATCGCGCGGGCGCTGGTGCTGGAACCGGACGTGATCATCTGCGACGAGCCGGTGTCCGCGCTGGACGTCTCCATCCAGGCCCAGGTGATCAACCTGCTGGAGGAGCTGCAGGAGTCGATGGGGCTGACCTACGTGGTCATCGCCCATGACCTGGCCGTGGTGCGGCACATCTCGGACGTCATCGGGGTGATGTACCTCGGCTCGCTGGTGGAGGAGGCGCCCAGCGACGGGCTGTACGCGGAGCCGCTGCACCCGTACACCAAGGCCCTGATGTCGGCGGTGCCGATCCCCGACCCCGCGGTCGAGGACAGCCGCGAGCGCATCCTGCTCACCGGCGACCTGCCCTCGCCCGCGACCCCGCCCGCCGGCTGCCGCTTCCACACCCGGTGCCCGTGGAAGCAGGACACCCTCTGCGACACCGAGCGCCCGGAGCTGCGGGACCTGGGCGGCGGCCACAAGGTGGCCTGCCACTACGCCGCCGAGATCGCGGCCGGCACGGTCCGCATGAACAGCGCGGTCACCGTCCATGAGCCCGGAGTGGTGACGGCGGAGAAGCCCGAGAAGCCCGAGGGGTCCGAGGAATCCGGGAAGCCCGAGGAGCCGGAGAAGGCCGCCGAAAGCGTCTGACGGCCCGGCGGCGGGCGGCACGGCACGCGGCGCGTAACACGTCACACGGGTCATGACCGCGCCGGCACCGGGCAGAATCGCCGGGTGCTCACCGATCTGTTCACCCCCTCCGTGCTGCACGCGCTGGACATCGCCGGGATCTTCGTCTTCGCGATCTCCGGCGCGCTGCTCGCCGTGCGCAAGAACTTCGACGTGTTCGGCATCGCGGTGCTCGCGACGGCCACGGCGACGGGGGGCGGCCTGATCCGGGACCTGATCATCGGCGCCGTGCCGCCCGCGGCCTTCACCGATCTCGGCTATCTGGTCACGCCGCTGCTCGCGGCCGTGCTGGTGGTCTTCCTCCATCCGCAGGTGGAGCGGATCAACCGGGCGGTGGCCGTCTTCGACGCGGCCGGGCTGGGGCTGTTCTGCGTCGTCGGCACCACCAAGGCGTACGAGTACGGGCTCGGGCTGCCCTTCGCGGCCGTGCTGGGCGTGGTGACGGCCGCGGGCGGCGGTGTCGTCCGGGACGTCCTGGCCAACGAGGTGCCCTCGCTGCTCCGCTGGGACCGGGAGATCTACGCCGTCCCGGCCATCGTCGGTGCCTCGCTGGCCGCGCTGCTCATCCACCTCGGGGCGCTCAACCCGGTCTCCAGCGCGCTCTCCGCGCTCGCCGCCTTCCTGCTGCGGCTCTGCGCGATCCGCTACGGCTGGCGGGCGCCCCGGGCCTGGCACCGCAGGTCGTCGGCGGCGGAGGAGGCGTAGGGGCCGGAGCGGCGCCGGGGCCGGGGAGGCGCCGGGGCCCGGCTCGCCCGTCCCCCGGGCTTCCCGTCGCCGGACGATGCGGGGCGGCCGGTCCGCCCCCCCCGGCCGGTTCGCCGGTGTGCTCGCCCCCGGCCGGTGCTCTCGTCCACGGACACGGCACCGGTCCCCGGGACGGAGCGGCCCCTCAGCCGGGAACGCGGTCCGTTCCGCGCCGCCGGGGCGGCGCGGAACGGACCGCCCCCGGCGCTGCCCGCCGGCTTTCCGTACCGGTGGTTACCCGGCGTCTACCGGCGAGTAATATTTTCGGTGTACCGTACAGTCCATGGCACAGGCAACCATCGGGAACAGCGAGTTCGACCGGGACACGGCGGTGACGCCGCGCGAGCCCGGCGTGCATGACGCGGAGCTGTCGTCCGGCTGGACGATCATCCACGCCGTCAACGGCGGCTACCTCCTCGCCATGGCGGGCCGCGCCCTCGGTGAGGCCCTGCCGCACTCCGACCCCTTCACCGTCACCGCCCACTACCTCACCGCCTCCCGCCCCGGCCCGGCGCGGATCCGCACCGAGGTGGTGCGCACCGGCCGCACCCTCTCCACCGGTCAGGCGTCCCTCACCCAGCTCGACGAGAACGGCACCGAGGTCGAGCGGCTGCGCGTGGTCGCCGGCTACGGGGACCTCGACGCCCTCCCCGACGACGTCCGCACCACCGCCAAGCCCCCCGCCATGCCGCCGTTCGAGGAGTGCCTCGGCGCCCGGCACGCGGACGACGAGGTCGGCGCCCTGCTCGGCGCCACCGAGATAGCCGGCCGGCTCGACGTCCGCCTGGACCCGGCCACCGCCGGCTGGGCCCGCGGCAAGCCCTCCGGCAACGGCGAGATGCGCGCCTGGTTCCGCCTCGCCGACGGCCGCGACGCCGACCCGCTCTCCCTGCTGCTGGCCGTCGACGCCCTGCCGCCCACCGCCTTCGAGCTGGGCCTCTCCGGCTGGGTCCCCACCGTCGAACTCACCGCCCACATCCGCTCCCGGCCGGCGCCGGGCCCGCTGCGCGTCGCCATCACCACCCGCAACCTCGCGGGCGGATTCCTGGAGGAGGACGCCGAGGTCTGGGACAGCCGCGACCGCCTCGTCGCCCAGTCCCGCCAGCTCGCCCGGGCGCAGCTCGGCTGACGGGTGGCGCCGGCGCGACCCCGGAGCCGGGCCCCCGCCCCCGCGCCCGGGCGCCGGGCCGCGACCCGCCCGCCGTGGGCCCGCCACGGAAGCGCACCGCCGTGCACCGGCACCGGCCGGCCGCGGGCCCACCGGACACACGGCACACGGCACACGGCCGCGCGGGACCGGTCCCGCGCGGCCGCCCACTGACCGGAGGGCGCGGTACAGGCCGGGGGCGGCCTTCCGCCCGCGCCGCTCCTCGTAGAATCGTGCGCATCATGGCCTACCTCGATCACGCCGCCACGACGCCCATGCTTCCCGAGGCGGTGGCGGCGATGACCGCCCAGTTCGCCGTCACCGGCAACGCCTCCTCCCTCCACGCGGCCGGGCGGCGGGCCCGGCGCACCGTCGAGGAGTCCCGCGAGTCGCTCGCGGCGGCCCTCGGGGCGCGGCCCAGCGAGGTGGTGTTCACCTCGGGAGGTACGGAATCGGACAATCTCGCGGTGAAGGGCCTCTACTGGGCCCGGCGGGACGGCGCACCGGAGCGCACCCGGATCCTCGCCAGCCCCGTCGAACACCACGCCGTCCTGGACGCCGTCGACTGGCTCGCCGAGCACGAGGGCGCCCGGGTGGAGTACCTGCCGGTGGACTCCGCCGGGCGGGTGCACCCCGAGGCCCTGCGCGAGGCCGTGGAACGGAACCCGGACGATGTGGCGCTGGTGACCGTGATGTGGGCCAACAACGAGATCGGCACGGTCATGCCGGTCGCGGAACTGGCCGCCGTGGCCGCCGGGTACGGCATCCCCGTCCACTCCGACGCCGTGCAGGCGTTCGGGCAGATCGAGCTGGACTTCGCCGCCTCCGGACTGAGCGCCCTCACCGTCTCCGGCCACAAGATCGGCGGCCCGTACGGCATCGGCGCGCTGCTGCTCCGCCGCGATCTGGCCCCCGTCCCACTGCTGCACGGCGGCGGGCAGGAGCGGCAGGTGCGCTCCGGCACCCTCGACGTCCCGGCGGTGGCCGCCTTCGCCGCGGCCGGGCGCCACGCCGCCGAGCACCGCGCGGACTTCGCGCGGGAGATCGGCGCGCTCCGCGACAGGCTGGTGGCGGCCGTACGGGAGGCGGTGCCGGACGCGATCCTCGGCGGCGACCCCGACCCGGCCGGGCGGCTCCCCGCCAACGCGCACTTCTCCTTCCCCGGCTGCGAGGGCGACTCGCTCCTCCTGCTGCTCGACGCCCAGGGCATCGAGTGCTCCACCGGCTCCGCCTGCACGGCCGGGGTCGCCCAGCCGAGCCATGTCGTCCTGGCCACCGGTGCGAGCCCGGAGCAGGCACGCGGCACGCTGCGCTTCTCGCTCGGGCACACCTCGACCGAGGCCGATGTGGACGCGGTGGCCAAGGCCATCGGCCCGGCGGTGGAACGGGCCCGCCGGGCCGGGCTGAGCTGAGCCGGCACGGGGCGGTGCGCGCGGTCCGGACGCCGTCGGCGAGGAACGACGCAGGCCTCGCCGGGCGCCGGGCGCCGGGCGGGAGGCGGGACGCGGCAGGTGGGAGGCGGATCAGCGGACCTCGCCGGTGGCCGCCGGCGCCTCGGCGACTTCAGGGGCGGTCGGCCTCGCGGCAGCGGGCGGCGTGCGGTAGGCGCGCAGAGGCGCGTTGGCCGCGGCCACGGCGGCGATCGCCAGGACGGCCGAGAGCCCGCCGAAGACCAGGGAGAAGGAGGCGGAGGTGGCCGACGCCAGCAGGCCGCCGCGGAAGTTGCCGAGTTCGGGGCCCGCGACACCGATGACGTGTTCCACCGAGGAGACCCGGCCCCGGCAGGCGTCCGGGGTCTCCCGCTGGATCAGGGCACCGCGGGTGACGACGGACACAGTGTCGGCAGCGCCCGCCACGGCCAGGCAGCCGAGCGCCGCCCACAGCGGCCCCGCCAGCCCGAAACAGGCCAGCGCCAGGCCCCAGACACCGGCCGCGGACAGCTGGACCAGGCCGGCACGGCGCCGGCCCGTCACCGTGCCGGAGAGCAGACCGGCCGTGATCCCCCCGGCCGCGACGGCCGAGAGGAACAGGCCGAGGGTCCGTGGACTTCCCCCGAAGCGGGCCTCGTTGACCAGCGGGAAGAGCGCGACGGGCATGGCGAGCAGCGTCGCGGACAGGTCGGTGGCCAGCGAGCCCCAGAGCGTCGGGCGGCGCAGGACGATTCCCCAGCCGCCACGCTCCGGCCGGCGCCTGCCGGTTGCCGCGTCGGCGCCTTCGGGCGGCATGGCGGGCAGGCGGAGCACCGCGAGCATCGAGACCGCCGTGGTCACGGCCTGGGCCGCGTACGCGGCGGGTAGGTCCCAGCGGGCGATGACCAGGCCGGCCAGCGCGGGACCGGCCAGCATCGCCGCCTGGAAGGAGACATTGGCCAGCGCGAGACCGGCGGCGACCTGGTCGCCCGGCAGCAGCCGGACCGGGAAGGTGCGCCGGGCGGGAGCTCCGAGAGCGCCGCAGCTCGTCCCCACGGCCACCAGGGCGAGCAGCAGCAGCACGTCGCGGTTGTCCGCCAGGGCCTGGGCGCACAGTCCCGCGGCGGCCAGCAGCTGGCCCGCGGTGGTGGCCCGCACCAGCGCGCGGCGGTCGAAGGTGTCGGCCAGCGTGCCGCCGAGCAGCCCGAACAGCACCATCGGCAGGCCGGTGGCGAGCCCGATGGCGCCGGTGCCCACGGGGCTGCCCGTCAGCTCCCAGACCTGGGCCAGCACTGCCACGTTGGCCATCTGCCCGCCGAGTTGGGAGGCGGAGGTGCCGATCCACAGGTCGCGGAACGGCTGATTGCCGCGCAGCGGGCGGGTGTCGAGGAAGCGGACGCGGACGCGGACGCGCCGCCTCATCGCGGTGGCTCGACGAGGTGGTGGAGGATCCGCTGCCGCATCGGGCGGCGTTCCAGGGCCCGCCGCACCTCCTCGACCACGGCGGTCATCGCGTACGGGATCTCGCTGTCCAGCTCGGCGACCGTCGCGTGGGTGGCGCGCCACTCCGCTTCCAGGAAGGGCACCAGCGATCGGCCGCGCTCGGTCAGGCCGATGCGCCGGGTGCGGGCGTCGGGCCCCGGCTCGGAGGTGACGAGGCCCTCCTTGCGCAGGGCGGCGACGGTCTGGCTCACCGCGGAGTGCGAGCGGCCCAGGGACGTCGCGAGCTCGCGGATGGTCAGTGGTCCGGTGTGGGCGAGCCGGATCAGCGGATAGGCGAACCGGGGCCGCACCCCCTCGATGCCACGCTCGGCGTAGACCTGCTCGATCTCGGCGTCCATGGCTGCCAGCAGCTCGTGCAGGGAGTGCCAGGGGTCGGGCAGCGTTGTGGGATCCGAAGATGTCACAGCGCTAATATAACAGTGCTGTGATAACTGCCGTCGCGGTCAGCCGCCCACGGTGGGGCGTCCCCCGGGCCTCCTCCTGTGCGGCGTCTCCTCCTGTGCGGCGTCTCCGCCGGATCGGTCCGCGGAACCCGCCCGGTGGTGACCGACGGTGGAACGGACCCGCCGGGCGGGCTGAGCCGGCAGGGCCTGCCGCGAAGCCCGTCCCCGCGCTGTGGCCGGGCGGCCGGGCGGCCGGGCGGCCGGGAGAAAACCGGTCCCCTCCGCCCGCCGCTCCGCGTACGCTGTACGGCGTTTCCCCCGGCCCGGTCGGCCGTGCGCCGGCGGACCGGTACGCCGTCCCGTGACCCCGCCCGCACCGGGCGCCGGGGCCGCGCCGCGGAGACGACCACCGCCGAGACTCCAGCAAGGAAGAGCCGGATGCATTCCGACCCCTTAGTACCCAGGCCACCGCACTCCGCCGACAGCCACGACACCATCCAGGTCCGCGGGGCCCGGGAGAACAACCTCGGGAACGTCTCCCTGGATCTCCCCAAGCGCCGCCTCACCGTCTTCACCGGCGTGTCCGGCTCGGGGAAGTCCTCCCTGGTCTTCGGCACCATCGCCGCGGAGTCGCAGCGGCTGATCAACGAGACGTACTCGGCCTTCGTCCAGGGGTTCATGCCCAGCGTGGGCCGCCCCGACGTCGACGGCCTGCACAACCTCAGCGCCGCCATCGTCGTCGACCAGGAGCGGATGGGCGCCAACTCCCGCTCCACCGTGGGCACCGCGACCGACGCCCACACGATGCTCCGGATCGTCTTCAGCCGTCTCGGCACCCCGCACGTGGGCACCTCGACCGCCTTCAGCTTCAACAGCGCCGAGGGCATGTGCCCCGCCTGCGAGGGGCTCGGCCAGGTCACGGAGATCGACATCGACGGGATCCTGGACCGGGACCGCTCGCTGAACGAGGGGGCGATCACTGCCCCCGGGTTCACCGTGGGCTCCTGGTACCAGCAGATCATGGCGGGCTCCGGCCTCTACGACCCCGCCAAGCCGCTGCGGGAGTTCACCCCGCAGGAGTGGGACGACCTGCTGCACAAGCCCACCACCAAGATCAAGGTGGGCACGACCAACGCCACCTACGAGGGGCTGGTGCCCCGGATCCGCCGGACCTTCCTCGCCAAGGACCGGGAATCCATGCAGTCCCACATCCGGGCCTTCGTCGACCGCGCCGTGGTCTTCGCCGACTGCCCCGACTGCGGCGGCGCCCGGCTCAACGCCGCCGCGCTGTCCTCGAAGATCGGCGGACGCACCATCGCCGGCTGCTCGGCGATGCAGATCAGCGATCTCGCCGAGTTCGTGCGGACCATCGAGGACGCGTCCGTCGCCCCGCTGCTGGCCGGACTGCGGCAACTGCTGGACTCCCTGGTGGAGATCGGCCTGGGATATCTCAGCCTGGACCGCACCTCCGCAAGCCTCTCCGGCGGCGAGGCCCAGCGGGTGAAGATGGTCCGGCACCTGGGCTCCAGCCTCACCGACGTCACCTACGTCTTCGACGAGCCCACCACCGGACTCCACCCGCACGACATCCAGCGGATGAACAACCTGCTGCTGCGGCTGCGCGACAAGGGCAACACGGTCCTCGTCGTGGAACACAAGCCCGAGGTCATCGCGATCGCCGACCACGTCGTCGACCTCGGGCCCGGGGCCGGAACGGCCGGCGGCGAGGTCTGCTACAGCGGCGACGTGGCCGGACTGCGTGCCTCCTCCACGCTCACCGGCCGGTATCTGGAGCACCGGGCCCGGCTGCGGGAGGCGGTGCGCACCCCGCGCGGGCACCTGGCGATCAAGGACGCCAACCGGCACAACCTCAAGAACGTCAGCGTGGACATCCCGCTGGGTGTGCTGACGGTGGTCACCGGGGTCGCCGGCTCGGGCAAGAGCTCACTGATCCACGGGGCGCTGCCGGGGCGGGAGGGCGTCGTCGTCGCGGACCAGTCGCCGATCCGCGGCTCGCGCCGCAGCAACCCGGCCACGTACACGGGGCTGCTCGACCCGATCCGCAAGGCCTTCGCCAAGGCCAACGGCGTCCGGGCGGCGCTGTTCAGCGCCAACTCGGAGGGGGCCTGCCCGGGCTGCAACGGCATCGGGCTCGTCTACACCGACCTCGCGATGATGGCCGGGGTGGCCTCCGTCTGCGAGAAGTGCGAGGGCAAGCGGTTCACCCCCGAGGTGCTCTCCTACACCCTGCGCGGCAAGAACATCAGCGAGGTGCTGGAGATGCCGGTGGGCGAGGCGCGCGCCTTCTTCACCACCGGCCAGGCCGGCACCGTCCTCGGCCGGCTCGTCGATGTCGGCCTGGACTACCTGCGCCTCGGCCAGCCTCTCAACACCCTCTCCGGAGGCGAGCGGCAGCGGCTGAAACTCGCCGTCCACATGTCCGGGAAGGGCACGACCTACGTCCTGGACGAGCCGACGACCGGGCTGCACCTGGCCGACGTCGACCAACTGCTGGCGCTGCTCGACCGGCTCGTGGACGACGGCAACACGGTCGTCGTCATCGAACACCACCAGGCCGTGATGGCCCACGCCGACTGGCTGATCGACCTCGGCCCGGGCGCGGGCCACGACGGCGGCCGGATCGTCTTCGAGGGCACCCCGGCCGAACTTGTCGAGAAGGGGGACACGTTGACCGCCCGGCACCTGCGGTCGTACGTCGGGGCGGCCGGATAGGGGCACGGGCGCGGCGGCCGGGGGCGGGGCCGGGTGGCTGGTTCCGCCCCGGCCCCGGCCCCACCTGGGCTCCGTCCCGCCGGCTCTCTGCCTGCCGGGCCGCGGGCCGGCCCGGCCTCCGGCCCACTGCGCTACGGGGCCGCGTCCCCGCGTGCTTCCTCCTGCCGTACGACCTCGGGCAGATCCGTGAGGCGGTCCAGCCCGTGCAGCGAGCGGGCGACCCGGGGATTGCCCTCCAGCAGCGGCCGGTTCCGCTCCAGGAAATACCAGTAGCCGGCCGTGACGGGACAGGCCCGCTCACCCGTCCGCCGGTCGGGCCGGTAGGCGCAGTCCCCGCAGAGGTCGCTCATCCGGTTGATGTACGAACCGCCGCACAGATAGGGCTTGGTGGTGATGCGCCCACCGTCGGCGTACTGGGACATGCCGATGACGTTCGGCAGCATCACCCAGTCGTAGCCGTCGGCGAACGAGCGGTGGAACCAGTCCGTGACGGCCAGGGGATCCCATCCCCGCTGCAGGGCCCAGTTGCCCAGGATCATCAGCCGGGGGATGTGGTGGGTCCAGGCGCGGTCCCGCACCCCGGTGAGGGCGGTGGCGAGGCAGCGGGCGGTGACGGCACCGGCGTCGAGCTCCGCGAACCAGCCCGGCAGCGGCCGGTGGTGGCCCAGGGCGTTGCTGTGCCGGTATTCGTCGCCGAGGCTCCAGTACAGATGCCACATGTACTCGCGCCAGCCGGCGATCTGCCGGACGAAGCCCTCGGCGGAGTTGAGCGGGACCTTCCCGGCGCGGTACGCGTCCTCGGCGGCCGTCACGCACTCGGCCGGGTCGAGCAGGCCCAGGTTGAGCGCGGGGGAGAGCAGGCTGTGGCTCATGGCCCAGTCGTCGGACAGGACGGCGTCCTCCCAGGGCCCGAAGCTCCCGAGCCGCTTCTCCGTGAAGCGCCGCAGCGCGCGCAGCGCCTCGGCGCGGGTGGCCGGGAAGAGCCGCGGTCCGTCGCGGCCGGCGAAGGAGACCTCGCCGTCGGCCTCCCAGCGATCGAGGTCGCGGCGGACCTCCTCGTCCACGGCGTCCTCGCGGGGGAGATAGGGGCGGGGGACGGGCAACGAATCCTGGCGGGGCGGGGGCTCCCGGTTGTCGGAGTCGAGGTTCCAGCGGCCCCCGGCGGGCTCGTCCCCGTCCATCAGCAGCCGGAGCTCGCGCCGCACCCGGCGGTAGAAGTCCTCCATCCGGACCCGGCCCGGCCCTGGACCGTCCGGGCCGGCGCCCGTCCAGTCGGCGAACTGCCCGGCGGAGACCAGGAAGCCGCGCGCCGGGAGGACGGTGACCTGCTCCAGGGAGCGGACGAACCGCAGGGCGGCGTGCGAGGTCGGGTGATGCACCGTCACGGACGCGCCGCCGGTGGCCCGGGCCAGGCCCTCGCGGTAGCTGCCGGCCCGGATGTAGCGCACGCGGTCGCCGAGTTCGGCGGCGCGGTGGCGCATGGCGGAGAGGACGAGATGGGCCTTGGCCCGGTGGAAGCGGCGGCGGCGGAAGACGGACCGGCTCTCGATCATGACGATCTTCCCGCCGGCGCGGCTGCGGCTGCCGCCGGTGCCGCCGGTTCCCGTGCCGGCGCCGGTGAGGAAGTGCGGGCCGAGCTGGTCCCCGAAGAGCCAGTGGTAAGCGGGCTCACCCCGCGGTTCGGTAATCACCGCCTCATAGTGGTTGATTCCGGACGCCGGTCAAGGAGGCCGCCGTGGAGACGGACTCTGTGGCGGAACGGCGCCGGAGAGGGACGAGCCGCCCGACCCGCCGAGCCGGCCCCCGACCTGCCGGGCCGGTGCCGGAGACGGGCGTGGGGGCCGCCCTGCCGAGCCGGCACCCAAGCCCGCCGAGCCGGCACTCAAGCCCGCCGAGCCGGCACTCAAGCCCGCCGAGCCGGCACTCAAGCCCGCCGAGCCGGCACTCAAGCCCGCCGAGCCGGTACCCCGCCCTACCGAGCCTGCATGTGGGCCCGCCGTGCCGGCACCCCGGTCCCGCCGTGCCGGCACCCCGGTCCCGCCGTGCCGGCGCACGGCCCCGCCGAGCGGGTGCCGGAGACGGACGCGGGCCCGCCTTGCCCAGCCGGCCCCCGGGCTCACCGGCTCGGTACCCCTCCCCGCCGGGTCGGCACACGGGCGCCGCCGGGCCGGCCCCCTCCCCGGACGGGCGCGGCCGTCCGTGGGCTCGCTCACCCGCGCCGCGGTGCCCCGGTCACGTCCCCGTCAGGCCCGGCGCCCCCCGTCAGGCCGGGCTCTTTCCGTCACTCGGGCGGGGCGACGGCTTCACGGCCCGGACGAAGCGCAGATAGCGGTCCCAGTCCCAGTGCGGCCCGGGATCGGTGTGGTCGGTGCCGGGCACCTCGACATGGCCGACGATGTGCTCCCGGTCCCGGGGCAGGCCGTACCGGTCGCAGATGCCGGCGGTCAGCTCCGCCGAGGCCCGGTAGGTGGCGTCGGTGATGGAGCCGGCGCGCCCCGCGAAGCCCTCGTGTTCGATGCCGATGCTGCGCTCGTTGTAGGCGCGGTTGCCCGCGTGGTAGGCCACGTCCAACTCGCGCACCATCTGCGCCACGTGCCCGTCCTCCGTGCGCACCACGTAGTGCGCGGCGGCGCCGTGCCCGGGGTTCTGGAAGACCTTCAGGCCCACCGCGTAGTCGCCCTCGATGGTGTGGATCACCACCCGGTCGATGGTGTAGTCGTACGGCCGGTCGGCCATCCGCCAGTTCGCGGACGAGGCCGGTATCCACTCGGCGCCCGGGTGGTCGACCTCGCCCTCCTTCCGGGGCCGGTCGACGCCCGGGACGCGGTACCACCAGCGCGAGCCGTCCGCGGCGAGATACCCGGCCGTGCCGAGACCCACGGCCGCTCCGCCGATGAGCAGGGCCCGTCGGCTGACGCCCCGGCGGGACCCCGCCGTGCGCTCCCCACCGCGGGGCTCGGGCACGCGGCCCTCACGCCGGGGCTCGCGCTGCTGCGGCGGCTCGGACCGGCGCGACTGCTGTGCTTCCATCCGCGACCTCTTGTGCTCGCTGGGTGCCCCTCGGCGGCACGGACCGCGCCCGGGGTCTCGGGGTTGCTCGGGAACTCGCTTCTTCGTGCGCTGGGTTGTTCTGTGCTCAACGGGTGGCCGCCGCGCCCTGTTCCGGCGGCGGTCGTTTCCGGCCGTTTCCAGCCGTGCGCGGTGGCGTGCGGTGGGCGCCGTACGCGTGCTCGCCCCTCCGCGCCGGCGGTCCCGCCGGTCCCCGGCGGCCGACGACGGCACCGCGCCGTACCGGGTCCCGCACCGCGCCGTACCGGGTCCCGCACCGCGCCGTACCGGGTTCCGCACCGCGCCGTACCGGGTCCCGTACCGCGCCGGGTCCGCGCTCGCGCACGGCGTCGGGCCGGGGACCCGTATCGCGTGGGACGGGTCCCCGGCCGCGCCGGGCCCGCCCTGCCGTACCGCACCGGACCCGCGCTTCCCTGCCGCACCGGGTCCGGTCCCGTATCGCGTTGGGACGGGCGGCCCCGGGCCCGTACGCTGATAGGGCTATGAACGATTTCCCCGGCGCACCCACCGCCCCCCGCGACGGCACCCGGCTGCGGGTCCTGGCCGCCATGTCCGGCGGTGTCGACTCCGCCGTCGCCGCCGCCCGCGCCGCCGAGGCGGGCCATGACGTCACCGGCGTCCACCTCGCCCTGTCGGCCAACCCGAAGTCCTTCCGCACCGGGGCCAGGGGCTGCTGCACCATCGAGGACAGCCACGACGCGCGCCGGGCCGCCGACGTCATCGGCATCCCGTTCTACGTCTGGGACCTGGCCGAGCGCTTCCGCGAGGACGTGGTCGACGACTTCGTCGCCGAATACGCCGCCGGGCGCACCCCGAACCCCTGCCTGCGCTGCAACGAGAAGATCAAGTTCGCGGCGCTGCTGGACAAGGCCCTCGCCCTGGGCTTCGACGCCGTCTGCACCGGCCACTACGCCACCGTCGTCACCCGCGAGGACGGCGGCCGCGAACTGCACCGCGCCTCCGACGAGGCCAAGGACCAGAGCTACGTCCTCGGGGTCCTCGACGAGCGCCAGCTCGCCCACGCCATGTTCCCGCTGGGCGACACCCTCACCACCAAGGACGAGATCCGGGCGGAGGCCGAGCGCCGCGGTCTGGCCGTCGCGAAGAAGCCCGACAGCCACGACATCTGCTTCATCGCCGACGGCGACACCCAGGGCTTCCTGGCCAAGCACCTGGGGACGGCCGAGGGTGACATCGTCGACGAGGACGGCAACCGGCTCGGCAGCCACCAGGGCGCCTACGGCTACACCATCGGCCAGCGCAAGGGCCTGCGCCTGGGCGTGCCGGCCCCGGACGGCAAGCCGCGCTATGTGCTGGACATCTCGCCGGTGAACAACACGGTCACGGTCGGCCCGCAGGAGGCGCTCGACGTCACCGCGCTGACGGCGATCCGCCCGCGCTGGTGCGGCGAGCCCCCGGCGGGCCCGGGCCCGTACACGGCCCAGCTCCGCGCCCACGGCGAGGAGACCCCGGTGACGGCGGAGCCGGCCGAGGACGCCGAGGGGGCCCCGATGCTCCGGGTGACGTTCACCGAGCCGGTCCGCGGCGTGGCCCCGGGCCAGGCGATCGTCCTCTACGACGGCACCCGGGTCGTCGGCTCGGCGACCATCGCCACGACGGAGCGCCGCCGCACGCCGGCGGCCGCCCGGGGCTGAGGGGGGAGTCCTGCCGGTGATGCCCTCAGCCCTTCCGTGGACCCGTCATCTGTCGGCCGACGAGGTGCAGCAGTTTGTGCGGGAGCTGACCCAGGCTGTGCACGGCGCCGCGGATTCGGACATCCACGCCAACGTCCACCGGGTAGTCGTCGAGTGGCGGGCGACCGCGCGCATCCTCGCCGACCCGGAACTGACGGCTCAGCTCACCCGCCCGCTGCCCGACGAGGACCACGGAGAGGCGACCGCTCCGTAACACCGAAGCGAGGCCGCGAGCTCGCCGCGCTGCCGGTCGGCACCGAATGAACCGCGAGCCCCGATGAGTATTCTGGCGTGCGAGGACGGGGCGTCATAGGTTGTTCTGTGCGGGTAACCCGCAGAGGAGATCCCAAGACGGGCATGGGGAATCACCGCCCTGTGAGGAGGTCGGCCGTGCTGCTCAGCTTCAGGGTGGCCAATCACCGCTCGATCCGGACCGAGCAAGAGCTGTCGCTGGTGGCCACGGAGTTCAACGAGGGCACGGAGCGCGACACCGGTGCCCGGGTGGATGGCAAGCCGGTCTCAGTGCTGCCCGTGGTCGGCATTTTCGGGGCGAATGCCTCGGGTAAGTCGAACACCCTCAGCGCCCTGCGCTTCATGCGCAGCGCGGTACGGGAATCCTTCGCCGACTGGGGCAAACACCCGGAGCGGGTCCCACGTGAACCTTTCGCGCTCGACCCGGAGGCGCGCGAGGAGACGAGTCTCTTCGAGGTCGAGCTGCTGCTGGGCCCGCGCGGCAGGCGGGTGCGTTACACCTACGGCTTTGAGCTGTCGGACGAACGGGTCGAGGCGGAGTGGCTGCACGCCTACCCCTCCGGCCGCCGCCAGGTGTGGTTCGACCGCGAGGCCGGACGACCGGAGGAAGAGGGCGGCGAGTTCAGATTCCCCGGTACGGGCCTCAAGGGCCGCAAGGAAGAACTGGCCGAGAGCACCCGGCCGAACGCGCTGTTCCTCACCGTCGGTGCCACCCTCAACCATTCCCAGCTCGCCGCCGTGCACCGGTGGTTCAGCGAAAACGTCTGGCTGCTGGCTCCCGGAGACGACCTCTCCGCCCGCACGCGCTGGACTCGCGAACTCCTCACCGGAGCCGCTGGGGACGACAAGAGACTGCGGGAACGCATCGCGCGCATGCTGGCCGTCGCGGACCTGGGCATCACGGGCCTCACCACCGATCCCGAGACCGGTGAACTGCAACTACTGCACCGGGCGGCGGACGGTTCGGAACAGCCCATGGACTTCGCGGACCAGGAATCCCTCGGCACCCACGCCTGGTTCGCCTTCCTCGGCCCGCTGCTGCACTTCCTCGACCGGGGCGGCGTCATGCTCGTCGACGAACTCGACTCCAGCCTTCACCCCCTGCTGGCGGCCGAGGTGATCCGCCTCTTCCAGGACCGCGAGGCCAATCCGCACGACGCCCAACTCGTCTTCACCACACACGACGCGACCCTGCTCGGGCCGTCCGTGGTGGAGCGCCCGCTGGATCGCGATCAGGTCTGGATCACGCACAAGAGCGCCATCGGGGAGAGTGAGCTGTACCCGCTCACTGCGGCGCGCAAGGCCCGTAAGGACGACAACCTGGAACGCCGCTATCTCCACGGCCACTACGGTGGCATTCCCCGGCTGACCGCCGGGGAGATTGCGAGGGAAGCGGTCCGGTTCGCGGAGGAGCTGAAGGCGACAGCGTGAGCAAGGGGGACAGGGCACAGGACAAGCGCAACAGACGTCGCCGGGACCGGAGTGGGGCGTCTCACGCGCTGCGCCGTCCGCCCGCTTCGTACGGCGACAAGTCGAACCGCGTGGTGTACGTGGCCTGCGAGGGCTCCAGGACCGAGCCGGACTACATCAGCCTGCTGAACAAGACCTACGGCCGGGACAAAAGCTTTCGGTTGAAGTACTGCCACCCGGGGCACGGCAACGGCCTGGACCCCGTGGAAACGGTCCAGCAGACGCTGAAGGAAGCCGGCCCGGAGGACGAGAAGTGGGCGCTCTTCGACCGGGACGCGGACGACAACCGTGACCGGAAGATCCCCGACGCCATGCGACTGGCCGCCGACAGAGGTGTCCAAGTGGCGCTGTCGCACCCGTCCTTCGAATTGTGGCTGCTGCTCCACTTCCAGCACTGGACCAGTCAGGAGCACGGCCACGACGAGAAGGTGAAGGACAGACTGCGCCGGCACCGGGACGCCAAGGGCTTCAAGGACTACGACAAGGCGTCCGGTGACCGGGGCAAGGGCCTCAACGACGAGCGGGGAAATGCCCTCCTCGGCCGCGAGACCACTGCTGTTCGCAACGCCAGGAAGCTGGTGAAGGCGTGCCCCAGCGGCCGCTGCTCCGCGGACCGCATCGGGAAGATCCAGCCGATCCCCGCCAAGGGAGGGGAGAAGTACGCCGAGTGGACCGAGCGCACCGGGCACGCCGCCGGATGCGATCCACTGAAGCGCGACCCGTCCACCGACGTCTGGCGGCTCCTGGCCAGCCTTGGCCTCGGAACTGTGGTGGAGGGCAGAGGGTAGCGAGCCGCGGAGCGCGAGTTTCTTTCTGCCGACCGCCAGGCGGCGAGGCTGGTGAGGGCCGGGGCTGACTGCACTGGGCGCGCGGTCGTCAGACGGAGGAGACCGGCGGGCGGTTCACCCTTCCGTTCCTCACTCCCGCGATGAAGGTGGTGAGCGCTGCGCGGCTCACCCTGATGGTCCGGGCCGGGTGAACGCTGTCCCGGACGGCCATGCGGTCCTGGTCGCAGATGGCTATCTCCACACAGTTGTTGCCGCCGCCGCCGCAGAAGGACGAGCGTTTCCAGTCGAGTGCGTCCACTGTCAGTCCCCTCGGAACGTGTGTGCCAGAGAGCGGATGAGTTCCCGGGAGTCGCCGGGAGAGAGCGCGGACTGCTCCATGAGGTCCAGTAGAGAACGATAGTTCGCCAACGGCGTGGGCGCATCAACGAAGTTGGCTCCCAGGGCGGTATCGAGCTGGACGGTGTCCAACTGTGGCACGGGGCCCTCCGCGTACAGGATCGACTGCCCGGCTCCGTGGAAGCCCCCGGCGCTGAACGGGATGACCAACAAGGTGACGTTGGGCTGTTCCGCCGCCTCTGCCAGTCGTCGGAGCTGGGCTCGGGCGACGGCTCGGCCTCCGAACCCCAGCCGCAGAGCGGCCTCGTGAACGAGGCCCGTGTACGGCATGGGGTTGTCCCCCACGAGCACATTCTGGCGAGCCATGCGATGCGCAACCCGGAGTTCGACGTCCAGGCGGGGAAGCTTCGGCACGGTGAGTTCGAAGATGGCCCTGGCGTGGTCTTCCGTCTGGAGCAGGCCCGGCAGGTGCACGGTCTGCGCGGTCCGGATGCGCGTCGCGTAGTGCTCCAGCTCGGATACGTCCAGGTGTCCGTCGGGCAGCTTGCCCCGGTATTCCGTCCACCAGTGCTTGGTGCGCCGGCTCGCCGCCATGTCGGCCAGGGCGTCCACCAGCGCCTCGTTCGGGCACTTGTAGTGGCATGCGAGCTGCCGGACCCGGTCCTCGCTGACCGTGGTGCGTCCGGCCTCGATGTTGGAGATCATCGTGCGGTCCGCGCCCAGCATCGAGGCGGCTTCCTGAATGGAGATCCCTGCCTGCTCGCGCATGCGGCGGAGTTCGGTGGCCAAGCGGCGCTGGCGGCCGGTTGGAGCGTTTCGTGCGGCCATGTGTCCTCTCCCGTGAGTGCGATGCAGTGTGGCAGGCCGTCGAAACGGCATACCAGTGAAAGAAGTTCATATTCACTCGTTCGTGGACATTGGCTCATGAGTGAGCCGATAGTGCTCTACGGTGTGAGGCGCGCCACTCAACTCCCCATCCCCGCCCACCGGAAGCGCACCGTCGGCCACGGGCCCAGGCCAGGCGGCGAGCCACCGCAGGCGGCCACGGCGAATCCCGACCCGGGCTGCCAGGGGACATGGAGCGACCCACACCCGACGACGGCCGTACAGCGCCGCCCCGACCTCATGGAGCGGCGCGCGTCGTACCCCGACCACACCGCGTTCGAGCGCAGGCCGTCACTCATGCCACCGCACAAGGAGGTGCCCGTGAACCCCGAATCTCAGCTCCCCTTGTCAGCCCGCCCCGTACAAGCACCGCAGACCCCGGGGGCCGTCCCCCCGCTCCCGTACCCGGTGCCCACTCCGTTCGCCGGCCCGTGGGAGTACGCCCTCCGCTTTTCCGGGGATCCCCGCGGCCCCGGAGTCGCGCGGGCGACGCTGCGGGCCGTGCTGACCGCGCACCACCTCGGCGAACTCGCCGACCGGGCCGAGCTGCTGACCTCCGAGCTGACGACCAACGCCGTCCGCTATTCCAAGGGCCCCGCCGCCGTGCTGCTGCGCTGGGCGGCGCCGATTCTCCGGGTCAGCGTCTCCGATCCGTGCCCGGAGTTCCCCGCGCCGCGGGTGCCCGTCGGGCCGGTGGCGGCGGACGCCGAGCGGGGGAGAGGGCTGCTGATCCTCGATCTGCTCGCCGACGCGTGGGGCGACTGCTGTGCGGAGGAGCCGGCCCTGGGCTCCGTCGGCAAGAGCATCTGGTTCGAGCTGATCCTCGGCGCCGGACCGCCGTCTCCCGAGGCCCCGCGCTCGCGGCCTGACAGGCGTTCGCCTGGCCGCAGCGATCGCCGTACGGGTTCAGCCGTCGTGGCCGGATCCGTACGGCCCGGTGAAGTCGCCGGTCCGCGCGGGCGCCTTGGGCTTGTGTGGCGGCTTGCTTCACCGCGGGGCACCGCCGTGGTCTCGCTCCGGAGACCGGTGCCGGCAAGTGGCGCGAAGCCGCCGTTGCCGGGGTGCCGGGGCCGCCGGGAAGCGCGTGGCTCACTTCGGCTCTTTGGCGGTGTCGTGGAGAGAACGTGGTCGGCGTTGCGTGAATGTGATGGGCGGGTGAAGCCTGTTCGGCCGCTTGTGTCCACTCTTGTCTGCCTGTACACGCCGGTGTGATCACCGTAGTGTCGCCGCCGCCACGGACGAGATCGAGCCAACCTGGCTGATTCTTCTGCGGCCGATGGGGCTGCTCTCTCGTCTTCCCGTGTCAGGTTCGGGTATCCGGTGGCCCGGGGAGGGTGTGGCTCTTGTTCTCCGGTCGGATATCCGGTCGTTCGCGTTCCATGGCGCTGGCGCTGGCGGGTG
This sequence comes from Streptomyces sp. F63, assembly GCF_018070345.1. Classification (GTDB taxonomy): domain Bacteria; phylum Actinomycetota; class Actinomycetes; order Streptomycetales; family Streptomycetaceae; genus Streptomyces. Next base: position 233,259 of record NZ_JAGPXX010000005.1, on the reverse strand, counting down.
CGATGCTGGCGGTGCTGCTGTCGGCGGTTACCTTCAGTCCGTCAGCGGTGGCCGTGACGCAGGGCGTGGACTCCCCGGACGTGCCGGCGCAGCCGCACGGGCAGGTGCCCGCGCAGGCGGCGGAGCGGACTCAGAAGCCGTTGCCCGAACCGGTCTGGCCGGTGGCCGGGGAAGTGCTCGTCGATCTGTCGGGCGCCGCGCCCGGAGAGCCGGGCACGGTGGTGGAGGCGTCCTCCTCCTCGCTGGCCGCGACGGGAACCGCGGCTGCCGAGGGAACCGAGCTGGTGTCGGTTGCGCCCGTGGCGGAGGGCGCGCCGGGAGGCCCAGCGGTCCAGCTGGGCCCGCTGCAAGACGTGACGGGGGAGACCGCCTCGGCCACGTCCGCACCGGAGCCGTCCCCGGAGTCCGCATCACCGGCTGCGTCACCTTCCGGCGAGACGACACCCACAGCATCGGCATCGGCATCGGCAGAAGTGCCCGCAACGGCAGAAGCCGCCACCCCGCCCCCGTCATCCTCCGCGTCCCCGGCTCCCACGGCGACCGCCTCTCCGTCCGGCACGGAGTCCGGCAGCGGCGGTACGGGGGAACGCTCCCCGGAGCGGGTCCGGGTGGAGGTGCTCGATCACGCCGCCGTGGCGCCCGGCGGCGGTGTCGGCCTCGGCGTCCGCCTGACCCGTACCGATGGTGTCGCCCAGCCGGGGCAGGTGGAGATCTCTCTGGACTACTCGGTGTTCCGTCACGCCTACGGCGGTGACTTCGCGTCCCGGCTGCGGCTGGTGCGCATGCCCGAGTGCGCGCTGACGACCCCGGAGGCCGAGGGCTGCACGACCCGCGAATCCGTGGTGGCGGACAACGACACCGCGAAGGGGCTCATCACGGCGACGGTGCAGGCCGAAGCGGATCCGGCCACCGGCACGGACGGGGGGATGACGCCGCAACTGGGCGCCGCGAGGCCGGTGTCGGAGACGGCGACGTCCGGCGGCACGGTATACGCGCTGACCTCGGGATCGTCCTCGGACACCGGCGACTACCGGGCGTCCCCGCTGGGCCAGTCCGGCTCCTGGGATGTGTCGGTGGGCTCCGGAGCCTTCACCTACCAGGTCCCGGTCGCCGTGCCCGAGCCGCCGATGGGTTCGGCACCCCAGGTGGCGCTGAACTACAACTCGCAGTCGGTGGACGGGCGGACCTCGGCCTCCAACAATCAGGCGTCCTGGGCCGGGATGGGCTGGGACCTCAACACGGGGTTCATCGAGCGGCGATACCGCAACTGCACCCAGGACGGGCTGCCGACGATCGGTGATCTGTGCTGGGACTCACCCAACAGCACGCTGGAGCCGTCGGGCGCGGTCTACGTGATCAACCTCGGCGGGGTGAGCTCTCAGCTCATCCAGGACAACGACGGCACCGGCTCTTACCACGTCCAGGACGATCCGGGCTGGCGGGTGCAGCGCATGTTCGGCGGTCACGGCGCGGATGACGAGTACTGGGTGGTCTCCCACCAGGACGGCACCCGCTACTACTTCGGCTGGGGGCGCAGTGAGCGCACCGGCACGGGCACCGGGTCGGTGTGGACGGTGCCGGTGGTCGGCAACGACGTGGGGGAGCCGTGCCACGGCCAGTTCCCGGAGCCCTGCACCCAGGCCTGGCGCTGGAACGTGGACCGGGTGGTCGACGGCAATGAAGTGGAGTCGATCTACTTCTACGACAAGGAGTACAACCACTACCGCTCCGTCGCCAACACCGACCAGGCCCGCAGCTACGTCTCCGGCGGCTACATCGACGAGATCCAGTACGGCTGGTCCTCCCAGACCGGCGACGGGCAGCTGCCCGCGAAGGTCGAGTTCAGCCATGTGAACCGGTGCGCGGAGCGGATGAGCGAGGACAACCCGCTCGACAACCCGCCGCCGGCCTGCCCGACGATCGACTCCTCACCCACCTCGTATCCGGACGTCCCGCTGGACCTGCGCTGTGACGGAACAGCCTCCGACTACCACTGCGCCGGCAAGACGTACTTCCCGACGTTCTTCGTCGAGGACATGCTGTGGGACATCAAGACCTATGTGCGCGACGACAACGCCGCACCGTGGTCGCTGGTGATGCAGTACCAGATGAAGTACGCCCTGACCAACCCGTCCGGGCCGGTCGACGGCACCCTGTGGCTGGACTATGTCCAGCGCAAGGCCTACGGCAACGATCCGGACATCACGCTGACGCCCTGAACCGCCTGGTCGAGACCCGCGAGGGCACGACCCTGATCACCTCCCACACCTACGACACCGCGACGAAGGGCAAGGGGCTGCCCGCCACCTCCACCTCCTACGCGGGAGGACCCTGCAGTCGGGCACGGCCTATCTGGTCTCCCACGCCTACGACTCAGCGGGACTCTTGAGCACCAGTCAGGCCCAGGAGCCGGAATCTCCCTAGGAGTTGGAATACTGAAAAGCAACGCCGACAGCTTCCAGCAAATCAGAGGCGAGGCTGCCGGATTGGGCGGGTCCGTAGGATACGGCCCCGGTGTTTTCGCCAGCCACAGAGGCACTTTCGGGACCAGAAACAACAGAAGGGACATAGTCCATACAGGTATGGTGGGCGGAGGGTTGGGTCTCGGAATCGAGGGGAACGGAGGCGTTGGAGTTACCGGAGTCCACCCCCTATTCACTCTTCCCAATTGGTGAATCAGGGCATGTTAAGAAGTGCCTCCTGGAATGAATCGACGATGTACGAACCACCCCCTCCAGAACAAACCCTGCAAACATCTTCCCGGCACCGCAGCGCAAGCCGCCACCACAGGAAGTCACTCGAATGGCAGATATCAACACCCTAATAACCGCAACCTCACAATCCGACGGGTACACATTTCGTCTCATCTGGGGATTGCTGGCAGCTCCAATAGGGTTGGCCCTCGCCTTCGATTACAGAAATTGCGCCATTGTACTTTTCGACTTCATCGAGAGGATTACACCTGGAGGTTCCGGGACGGCATCGCATAACCTTGTAAGACTGTTCGGGGGTGTTATTGGGTCGATCGGAATCGGCGTCTCAGTCTTCGCCGCCTACAAACTGACTTTCGGGTGACCGGCGCACATTATAGCCATTCCCGAGATCAATTCCTGCCTCACGTTACCTGTCAGATTCGGACGTAATCCGGGTCTTCGAATTTAAGGGAGGCTCGCGTGATTCCAATGTCTCACTGGTGGAGGGTTGGAATTGAATCGGGAGGCGACGTGTACGTGATTGACGTATCCGGCGGGTAGTCCTACACGTACCTCGTGGAATGGTTGAATCGGTGCGATTGTTGCGGCAATTCGGGGAGAAGTTCAATTATTCAGCGAAGGAGGGACTCTCCCCGGCAGGGGAATTTACCCTCTTCTTTGGGATCGGAGGGCTCTTCGTCATTCTTGGCATTCGGCATCTTGTGCATGAGAAGAAGTCGGGGGTGAGGGTGGTAAATGAAAACAGAGTCATGTTGGGGTTCTCTCCCCGTGGTGAACGTGAGACTCGGCTGCTGATGCGATTCCTGGGGGTGGGTTTCATTGCCCTAGGAATGATTTGCATGGCAGGTGGGATTGTGATGGCGTTCTAAGATGCCGACTCTTTTTCCGGGCTTCGCGGCATGGTTCGAGACGCCAAGCGTGGAGCTGGCGGTGGTCTCGGATCCTGGCTGGCTGTCATAGTCGCAGACACCGTGGGCGAGATGACGGACTGCCATAACTATTCGAGAGGACTCCCTGGGGTCGATTCTCTTTGTGTGCGCAGCGAGGTGTCGACGTGAGTGATGCAGTGTCCATTGCAGGTTCGCCAACAGGCGGAGCAGTGTTCTCCATTGTCCTGTTCGCTCTATTTGTAACCTATGGATTGATAATCGTCCTGAACTATGCAGACATCACCTATCGTCTCTTTGGCTACTTCTCGCGAGTCGTGTTCGTGGGACCTGCCACCCCTGGCACCTTGCGAGTGGTGGGCGCGGGCATTGCCATGATCGGAACAGTGGGTCTGGTAGTGGAACTCATTGAACTCTTCCGGTGATTACCTGGCCATGCGGTCGCTGGAGAACTTCGTCGCCGCCGGCCTCGACCACCTCGTCCGTGTCATGAAACGCAAGCTGAAGAAGATCCGATATCGCCCTGCCTGATCGACGGCTGCCTCACCGAGACCGGTCTGATCGCCGAGCCGCCCGCCATCACGAGTTCAACCTCAGCATGTGGGGGTCCCAGTTGAGTCGCGGAAAAATGGAGCATCTCTTGTGATTGGTATGTGGGTAACCGCGACCTTCTTCTTCGTTGCCGGCTGCGTTCTTGTACTGAATTGTCGGGAGAGCGCGGACCGGCTTCATAGCTTCTTCGTTCGTCTCATCCCGTGGAGTGGTACGGCCACCTCCAGAACGCTTCGCGGGGTGGCAGCGGGGTGGATCATCTTGGGAATACTTATGGTTCTACCGGATCTTCTGGGTTTGTCGTAGAGGTTCAGTGCGCCGGTGCGGGGGCGTAGTGGCGACAGGATGGTATTCACCACTGGATGGAGGGCCGGAATCACTTCGGATCGGGCGGGGAAACGATCGAGCATCACCGCCCAGGTATGGGAGCGGGATGGGAGCGGTTGGTTGAAAGCAACGCCGATGAAAACACGGTCGTATGACGGGGAGCTTTCTCGTATGCCCACGGACTGATTGAAACGCGCGCGCCGGTCGTGCTGGTCCGGGACCATCGCAACACCCGCCTTCACGGCCGGGATGCGCCGCTACATTGCCAACAGGAGTCGGCTTACCGTCTACGAACTGCCGCCGTGGGCAACCGATTTCAAGTTCGTGGAGACCTCTGGTCCGTGCTGTGGTGCACCACGGTGGCCAATCGTGCCTTCGCCGACACGGACGACCTGGTTATCGCGGTCCGGCGTGCTTCGCCCGGGCTCCGGTACCGCCACGATGTCCTTTACGGATACCTCGCCGGAATCGGCCTCCGGCGCGTCCAGCACGACGACATCACGCATTGACGGTCAGCAATCCGGGCGGTCGGTCACGGCCTCGGTCTCGTAGAAGCAGAAGTGGTCCCTGATCCGCGCCACTTCGGGCTTGGGGTTCGGATAGGCCCACACCAGGTCCGGGGCGTCCGGGCGGGACCAGTACGAGGCGTCGCCCTTGAAGGGGCAGTGCGTGCTGGTGTCCGACGGGGTGAGGAGGTCCGTGCGGACGTCCTCCGGCGGGAGGTAGTAGCGGACCGGGCAGCCGGTCTCGCGGAGCAGCAACGGGCGGCGGCTCTCGGCCAGCACCTGCCCGGAGTGCGTGACGCGGACGTGCTCGGTGCCCTGTTCGATCGTGATGCGGTGTCCTGCGGTCACGGTGTCTCCTTGGTGTGGGGCTGCGGGCCGTGGGGTTGTGGGGCGGGCCCAGCCAGCCGCTGTCCCGCCCGGCTCTCGTCCTGTGACAGCAAGCCGGCCGCGTCCCTTCTTCCCCGCAGGCCCAGCGGACCGGCGCCCCGGCTGCTCGGTGAAGGCCCGGCGCCCCCGGCGGCCGGAGAGCGGCTGTCCGCCGCCGTCCGCCGCCCGTGCGGCAAGCTGGGCCCATGACTGCACATCTGATCACAGGGGCCGGATCGGGCATCGGGGCCGCCGTCGCGCGGCGGCTGGACGAGCGCGGGGACGAGCTGTGGCTGCTGGCGCGGGACGCCGGACGGGCCCGGGAACTGGAGAGGGCGTTCCCCGGGGCGCGGACCCTCGTCGGTGACCTCGCCGCACCGGAGAAGCTGTCCTGGGCGCTCAGCCACCAGGAGGTGCCGGAGCGGCTCGACTCGATCGTCCATTCCGCCGGGGTGGTGGACCTCGGCACGGTCGGCGAGCTGACCCCCAAGGCGTGGAACCGGCAGCTCGCCGTCAACCTCGTCGCGCCCGCCGAGCTGACCCGGCTGCTGCTGCCGCAGCTCCGGCTGTCGCGCGGTCACGTCGTCTTCGTCAACTCGGGGTCGGGGCTGCGCGCGAATCCGGACTGGTCCGCGTACGCGGCGAGCAAGCACGGGCTGAAGGCGCTCGCCGACTCCCTGCGCGCCGAGGAGCACGGCAACGGCGTGCGCGTCACCTCCGTCTACCCGGGCCGCACCGCCACGCCCATGCAGGCGAAGGTCCACCAGCACGAGGGGAAGACGTACGAACAGGGGCGCTGGATCGCGGCGGAGTCGGTCGCCACCACCGTCCTCACGGCGCTCACCCTGCCCCGGGACGCGGAGGTCACCGACCTGTCGGTGCGCCCCGGCCACTGAGCGCCGGGCGCCGGCGCAGCAGCTCTCCGCTGGTCCCGGATCGGCCTGACCCAGCGGTGGGATGACGTCACGTCACCCTGCGTTCCGCGCCGAGGTGTTTCGCCGCCGTCGGCGCCCGCACACCCACACGCCCGCACGCCCGCACGCCCGCACGCCCGCACGCCCGCACGCCCGCGCGGCCGGGCGGAGTCCGGTGCCGGACCGCCCTCGTCGGACGCCCCCGCGCTCGCGGCCTGACGCCCGGCCCCACCTTGCCCTTCAGGGCGTGGCGGCGCCGCGGGCCCGGTGGGCGTAGTGGGCCGCTGCGGTGTCCGGTACGGCCGGGCGTGGCCTCGCTTCCCTCGACGGGGAGGTCATGGCACACCGCCGGGACCGCCCCGATGAGAGGTCCGGGTCAGGTGAGGGCGGCAGTCCCCGGGGGAGCGCCGGATTCCGTCGTGCCCGACGGCACGTGCCGGTCGCTGTGTTGCGGGAGAAGGACCCGGAAGGTGGCGCCCCGGCCGGGGACCGAGTCGACCTCGACGTGTCCCGCGTGGGCGGTGACCAGGGAACGGACGATGGACAGGCCGAGGCCGGCGCCGCCGGTGGCGCGGTTGCGAGAGGTGTCGGCGCGGTAGAAGCGCTCGAAGATGTGGACGCATTCTTCCGGGGTGAGGCCCGGGCCCTCGTCCGCGACTTCCAGAACGGCGTGGTCGCCGGCCGTGCCGACACCGATCCGGAGAGAGGTGCCGGGCGGTGTGTGGGCGACGGCGTTGCCCACCAGGTTGGTGACGACCTGGCGCAGCCGGGCCTCGTCGGCGAGGGCCGGGGCGGGGGCGGGCGGTCCGTGGCCGCCCGGGCCGGTGAGCGTGACGGCACGGGCCGGGTCCAGGGCGCGTACGTCGTGCAGGGCGTCCGCGGCGAGGGTGCGCAAGTCGGCGGGTGCGAGGTCGAGGCCGGGCGGGATGCCGGGCGGGCGGGAACCGGCAGGACTTCCGGGCATGGGGGTACCGGCCGGGCTCCCCGTGGTCCGCAGCGCGTTCTCGTCGAGGCGGGCCAGCAGGAGCATGTCCTCGATGAGCCGGGCCAGGCGCTCGGACTCACGGGCGATGCGGGACATCGTGGCCTCGATGTCCTCGCGTCCGGTGAGCGCGCCCATGCGGTGCAGGCCGGTCAGGCCCTTGATGCCGGCGAGCGGGGTGCGCAACTCGTGGCCGGCGTCGGCGACGAAACGGCTCATCCGCGCCTCCGACTCGGCGCGGGCGGCGAACGCGGTCTCCAGCTGGCCGAGCATGCCGTTCAGCGCGGCCGCCAGGCGGCCCAGCTCCGTCCTGGGGCCGGCCAGTTCGGGTACCCGGCGGGAGAGGTCACCGCCCGCGATCTCGGCGGCGGTCTGCTCCACGCGGGACAGCGGACGCAGTCCGGACCGGACAGCGAACCAGCCGGCCACGGCCAGGACGGCGAGCAGACCCAGGCCGGTGGTCCGGTAGTTCTGCCACATTCGGCTCACCGTGCCGTCCACCTGGTCCATCGACGTCGCCACGACCACGCTGCCGGAGCCGGCCGGCTTCCCGACCCCGGTCCCCGGCAGTGCGGCACGCTCCGCCCGCGGCACGGCGATCACCCGCCAGCGTGTCCCGCCCTGCGTGCTTCCCACCGTGAACGGGCGGCCGCCGCGGGCGGTTACCGCGGCCGTGTCCAGCCGGGGGAGGGCCGGGCCCCGGGCGTCCCCGTCCCGGTGCCCCGCGAGGGAGTCGATGCTGCTCTCGATGGTGCCGTCCCCGGCGACGTAGGTGATGACGGGGTTGCCGAGGAGGTCCGTGCCGAGGCCGGCGAGGTTCGCCGACGGCGTCTGATCGGCTCCGTGCTCGGCCACGGTGGGCGGCACGAGGGCGAATACCGTTGCGGCGGTGCGGAGCTGGGCGTCGACGCGGTCCTCCATGTAGTCGCGCAGGGCGTTTCCGGTGACCAGGGCGAACGCCGTGAAACCGGCCGCCAGCAGGGCGACGGCCGGCACCAGTACACGGCTGCGCAGGGACGCCCGTGCCCACAGCGCACGGACGCGACGACGCCGGCATCCGGTCACGGCTTCGGCCCGCGCAGCACATAGCCCACGCCGTGCACGGTGTGGATGAGCTTCGGGCCGCCGTTGTCGATCTTGCGGCGCAGATAGCTGATGTAGGTGTCGACGATGCCGGTGTCGCCGCTGAAGTCGTAGTCCCACACCCGCTGGAGGATCTGCGGCTTCGAGACCGTGCGCCCGGCGTTGGTCATCAGGTAGTGCAGCAGCCGGAACTCGGTGGGCGACAGGCGCAGCGGCTCACCCGCGCGGGCCGCCTGGACACCGTCGGGGTCGAGCTCCAGATCGGCCACGCGCAGCAGGGCGGTGGGGTCGCCGCCGGTGCGGCGCAGCACGGCACGGATACGGGCGATCAGCTCCTGCAGGTCGAACGGTTTGGTCACGTAGTCGTCGCCGCCCAGCACCAGGCCCTCGATCTTGTCCCGGGTCGCGTCACGGGCGGTGAGGAACACGACCGGGACGTGCCCGCTACCGGGCGCCACGGCCGGGCGGTGCCCCTCGCGCAACCGGCGGATCACCTCGAAGCCGTCCAGGTCGGGGAGCATCACGTCGAGCAGGACCAGATCCGGCGACACCTCCCGCGCACGGTCCAGGGCCTCCTGGCCCGTCCCGGCCGCGGCGACCGTGAAACCGGCGTACCGCAGCGCCGCGCACAGCAGTTCCCGCACGGTCGGCTCGTCCTCCACGACCAGCAGGTTCACGTCCGTGGCGGCCGCCGCGCCGGGGGCGCTTCCGACGCCGGCGCCGAACCGGACAGGGTGCTCAGCAGGGGTCAACGGGGCCTCCAGACGACCGGTAACGCGCTCCCGGCCCGACGGACGCGGGGACGGGGCGGAAGGCGCGCGGCCCGCGTGGCCGGCACAACACGGATCCTGCCGACAGGGTACGAAAGCGGACCGTCTGGGCTGTGTAAAGCCTGCCGTCACGGCGCACCCCTGTCGCTCTCCCCCTGCCGTTAAGGGGTTTCCGCCGTCACCCACGGCCGGCCGTCACTTCCTCCCGCTTCCCGCGGTCGCCGCGCACCGCGGCCAGAAGGCTTCCGGCGAACCCGGCCAGAGTGCCGGCGAGCAGCCCGAACACGACCGTCAGCAGCACGCCGCCGCTCAACCCGGCCTGCGTTCCCCCCATCTCGCTGCCGAACGCGCTGATGCCGAAGTGCCCGGACGCCCCCGCCACCCAGGCGCCCGTGCTCAGGACGACGGCGGTGACGGCCCCGAACCGCCCGGCCATACCGAGGTGCCCGGAGAACCCCCGCTGGGAGAAGGGCGGAAGCGAGGGGCCGGAGCCCCGGTGCGCCGCCCGGGCGGCCCGGTGGGCACAGGCGAGCAGGATCAGGCCGGTCACGGCGAGGGCCGCGAACCACAGCGGCCATCCGCCCGCCGACAGGGACCTCAGATGTTCGGTACGGTCGGGCTGCCCGCCGCCCGTACCCCCCATGCCCCCCAGGAGAGCCTCGGCGAGGGGGTTGCCGCCACCACCGCTCTGCACCGGGTGCACTGCGGCCGTCCACGGGGAACCGACGCCGAGGGAGAGGAACACCGCCAGGGCGTTCGGGGCGAGCAACAGCGCGGCGCCCGCCGCCGACCCGCCCCGGCCACTGGCGACCGCGCCGACGACCGCGCCGATGACCGCGAGGACGACCGCGAGGACGAGGGCCGTGCGGACGAGGGCTGAGAGGCTCCCGCCCCAGACGGTGCGCAGCCGGTCCAGCGGCCCCCCCAGCGGCAGCCGCGCCCGGCGGCTGATCAGGCATCCTGTGCCGATGACGACGGCCGTCCACAGCAAGGCCCCGATGCCGGCCGATCCCGTGCTCACGCGGTAGGTCATCGCCGGTTCCGCTCCGCCCAGGAGACCACTCGGGCCACCGCTCCCGCCACCGAGGAGATCACCGAGACCACCGCCCCCGGCACCGGTGTCCCCGGCGGACGCGCCTCCGCCGGTCCCCGTCAGCAAGGTTGTCGCCGACGCGGGCAGGTCGATCGATCCCCGGGCGAGGGCGGCCACGATCACGAGGGCGAGCAGCGCGGCGGTCACCGTTCCTCCCGCCCGCAGGACCAGCTCACCGGCGGTGAACCGCAGTTGCCGCCGGTGCCGCAGCCGCCAGGAGAACGCGGTCCACAGGACGACGGCGCCGGCCAGCGTGACTCCGAGCGGGACGACACCGGCCGCACCGCTCACCGAAGGCCCCATGCCACCACCGCCGCCGCCGAACAGCGCGGCCATACCGCCCATCGCGTCGGCGCCCGCGCCTGTGGAGACATCCGAACGCACGCTCACCGAGCCGCCGACAGCCATGGCTGTCACGGCCAAGGCCAAGGACCACAGTGATCCGACGGATCCCGCGTCGAGCAGGGTCAGCGCCAGCGCGGACACCGCCACCATGGCCGCCACCGCGTACAGAGCGGCCGCCGCCCCCTCCAGGAAGTTGCCCCACGGGCCGGTCAACCGGACCACGGTGCGGCGTCCGGACCGCGGATTCGCCGTGCCGGACCGCGGACCGGGACCGGGCCTGCTCCGGAGCCGGGGTGTGGTGACAGCCATACGGAAACACTCCGCTTCGTTCGGGGGAAGCACGCGGTGCCGTCCCGGGGGGACGCCTCGTGCCGGGTGAACCCGCACAGACTGGCGCGCCCGGCTGTCACGTTCACGGGAGGTTCTGAGAGATTCCTGAGTACTGGCGGGAGACCGGCACAGGAGCGAGGGGCACGCAGGCCGGGCAGCGGCCCGATTCCCGGACAGTTCCCAGGACCGCACCGGCTCCGGCGCCGCGGCTTTCCGCCGGCCACCACCGGAGGGCTCGTCCTCCCGTGCCGGCACAGGGAGCGGAGCAGCGGGTGCGGGCCGGTGCGCCCCGGTCACCGAGCGCCCGGCCCGCGCCGGCGGCCGGGCCGCCCGCCCCGGGCTCCCCCGGCCCGCGAGGGCCCGTCTCGTACGCTTCACCGCGTGAGCGAGAAGAGCAGGTTCATCTGGGGTACGGCGGCCGCGACCGGGGTTGGGTCCATGCCCGGCGGCGACGCGCGCGAGGCGGCGAAGACGGTTACGGGTTCCCTGGAGGCGTTCCCCCATCTGCCGGAGCTGCCCGCCCGCGGCCCGGGCGCCGACATGCTGGGCCGCACCATCGGGCTGCTGGCCGAGCTGTACGCGCACGTCGAGCCCAGCGGCTGGCGGCTGAGCGACCGCCCGGGCCGCGACACCCGGCGCGCCCGCTCCTGGATGGGAGAGGACCTCGACGCGCTGGAGGAGTTCACCCAGGGGTTCGAGGGGCCGCTGAAGGTGCAGGCCGTCGGCCCGTGGACGCTCGCGGCGGGACTGGAACTGCGCGGCGGCGAGGCGGTGCTGAGCGACGCCGGGGCCGGCCGCGACCTGGCCGCCTCGCTCGCCGAGGGGCTGCGCGGCCATCTCGCGGAGGTGCGGCGGCGGGTGCCCGGCGCCGAGGTCGTCCTCCAACTCGACGAGCCGTCGCTGACCCCGGTGCTGCGCGGCCGGGTGCGGTCGGCCAGCGGTTACCGCACCTACAACGCCGTGGACCGGGGCGTCGTCGAGGGGGCGCTCCGCGAGGTGTTCGCGGCGGCCGGTGGCGCGCCGGTGATCGTGCACTCCTGCGCGCCCGAGGTGCCGTTCGCGCTGCTGCGGCGGGCGGGGGCGACCGGAATCTCGTTCGACTTCTCCCTGCTCACCGAGCGTGACGAGGAGGCGATCGGGGAAGCAGTGGAGGGAGGGACGGCGCTCTTCGCCGGAGTCGTGCCGGGCACCGGCACCGCGTTGTCAGACCCCGCCCTTAGTGTCATGGGTGTCAGAACGCTGTGGCGCAGGCTGGGGCTGTCGCCGGGGAGTCTCGCCACGTCCGTGGCGGTCACCCCGTCGTGCGGTCTCGCCGGTGCCTCACCGGCCTACGCGCGCTCGGCGCTGGCGCACTGCGCCCGGGCGGCGCAGTCGCTCGCGGACAACCCAGAGTGACGGCCGGGGCGGGGTGCGGGCGACGGCCGAGCGGTACGGGGATGGACGGCACGACGGCCCGGCGGCACCACGGCACGGCGGCATGACGGCACGGCGGACGGAGACGGCGACCGCACAGGGCGGGCGGCGTACGGCGGCGACGGGAGGACGGCACGGTGGCCGGTGAGGAGCAGGCGGCGCAGGCGGTCGCGGAGACGGGATCGGCGGTGCCCCCGGAGGCCCGGGAGCGGCATCAGCGGCTGGCGGAGGAGGTCGAGGAGCACCGCTTCCGCTACTACGTGAAGGACGCCCCGGTCGTCAGCGACGCCGAGTTCGACCGGCTGCTGCGATCCCTGGAGGCGCTGGAGGAGGAGTACCCGGAGCTGCGCACGCCCGAGTCGCCCACCCAGAAGGTGGCCGGGGCGTACGAGACGGAGTTCACCGAGGTCGAGCACCGCGAGCGGATGCTCAGCCTGGACAACGCCTTCGACGACGAGGAACTGGAGTCCTGGGGCGACCGCATCGCCCGCGAGCTGGACGGCACGGAGTACCACTTCCTCTGCGAGCTCAAGATCGACGGCCTCGCGGTCAACCTCACGTACGAGCACGGCCGGCTCACCCGGGCCGCCACCCGCGGCGACGGCCGCACCGGCGAGGACATCACCCCCAACGTCCGCACCATCGCGGACGTCCCCGAGCGGCTGAGCGGCGAGAACGTTCCCGCCCTGGTGGAGATCCGCGGGGAGGTCTTCTTCCCGATGGAGCGGTTCACCGAGCTCAACGCCCGCCTGGTGGAGGCCGGCAAGCCGCCGTTCGCCAACCCGCGGAACGCCGCCGCCGGCTCGCTCCGCCAGAAGGACCCGAAGATCACCGCGAGCCGCCCGCTGCACATGGTGGTGCACGGCATCGGCGCCCGCGAGGGCTTCTCCATCGACCGGCTGTCGCAGGCCTACGACCTGCTGAGCGCCTGGGGCCTGCCCACCACCCCGCACGCCAGGGTGGTGGACTCCCTCGCCGGGGTCCGCGAGTTCATCGCGTACTACGGCGAGAACCGCCACTCCGTGGAGCACGAGATCGACGGCGTCGTCGTCAAGGTCGACGAGGTGCCCCTGCAGGGCCGGCTGGGCTCCACCTCGCGCGCGCCGCGCTGGGCCATTGCCTGGAAGTACGCACCCGAGGAGGTGAACACCACACTGGTGGACATCCGGGTCGGTGTCGGCCGTACGGGGCGGGTCACGCCGTACGCCGTGGTCGAGCCGGTCACCGTCGCCGGCTCGGAGGTCGAGTTCGCCACCCTGCACAACCAGGAGGTGGTCAAGGCCAAGGGCGTGCTCATCGGGGACACGGTGGTGCTGCGCAAGGCCGGGGACGTCATCCCGGAGATCCTCGGCCCGGTGACGGACCTGCGGGACGGCACCGAGCGGGAGTTCCTGATGCCCGCCGAGTGCCCCGACTGCGGCACGCCGCTGCGCCCCATGAAGGAGGGCGACATCGACCTCCGCTGTCCCAACGCCCGCGCCTGCCCCGCGCAGCTCCGCGAGCGCGTGTTCTACCTGGCGGGCCGTAAGGCGCTCGACATCGAGAACTTCGGCTATGTGGTGGCCACCGCCCTCACCCAGCCGCTGGAGCCGGCCGAGCCGCCGCTGCGCGACGAGGGCGACCTCTTCGACCTGACGGTGGAGCAGCTGCTGCCCATCACGTCCCACGTCCTCGACCCGGACACCGGGCTGCCCAAGCGGGACCCGAAGACCGGCGAGCCCAAGGTCGTCACCTTCTTCGCCAACCAGAAGGGCGAGCCGAAGAAGAACACCCTCGCCATGCTGGAGAACATCGCCGCGGCCAAGGAGCGTCCGCTGGCCCGGATCATCACGGGCCTGTCGATCCGCCATGTGGGCCCCGTCGCCGCCGAGGCGCTGGCCCGCGAGTTTCGCTCGCTGGACCGGATCGCCCAGGCGGACGAGGAGGAGCTGGCGGCCGTGGAGGGGGTCGGGCCGACCATAGCCGCGTCGCTCAAGCAGTGGTTCGCCGAGGACTGGCACCGCGAGATCGTGGAGAAGTGGCGGGCCGCCGGGGTGCGGATGGCGGAGGAATCCGGCCAGGACGAGGGACCCCGTCCGCTGGAGGGACTCACCGTTGTCGTCACGGGCACGCTCTCCACGCACACCAGAGATGGCGCGAAAGAAGCGTTGCAGAGCCGCGGGGCGAAGGTCACCGGTTCCGTTTCCAAGAAGACGGCGTTCGTCGTGGTAGGTGACAACCCCGGCTCCAAGTACGACAAGGCGGTCCAGCTCAAGGTTCCCGTGCTGGACGAGGAGGGGTTCGCCGTTCTCCTCGAACAAGGTCCCGAGGAGGCTCGTGAAGTCGCACAGACGTCCGCCGAGTAGCCGTCACATGACACTCGTTCGGCGCATACCAGACGCTTGGGTGTGCCTGGTCCGCATTCGGGCAACCCCTGCGGATCGCTGCCCGTCCGGCGGCCGGGCAGCCTACTGTTGAGGGTGTGCGCCCGCCGTGCGCGGCCGTGCGGTGGGAACTCGTAGGCGACGGCACCGGGCCCGGTGCCACCGGGCGCCCGGCCGTGGTCCACCCCGGGCCGGCCCGGACGGGACGGGCACCGCCGGCTGTGAGAGGACGGGAATGAAACCGACCGACAGCGCTGACGCGGCGTCAGGGGGACGCCGGGTCACCGCGCCCGCGCTGCTGCCGATGGCCACGGTCGCCGTGGCCGCGTGCGCGCTGGCCGCCGGCGTCTGCCGGGTGCTGCTGGGCGGGAGGGCGCTCTTCCCCTCCGGCGCCGCCGGCTGGTCGCTGGCTCTTCTCACCGGCATCATCGTCGGCCATCTCGTGGCGCTCGGCCGCGACCGCTGGTGGGGCGGCACCGGTTCCGGCGCCGCCCTCACCCTCGCCGTGCTGCTGCTCTACGGCTGGGTGCCGGCCGTCCTGGTCAGCCTCGCCGTGGTGGTCCTGGTCAGCGCCGCCCGGCACCAGCGCTGGAGACAGGGGCTGCTCCACGGCTCCGTCGACATCCTCGGCATCGGGGCCGCCGCGCTGGTGCTCGCCGGATTCGGGGTCTTCCCCTCGGTGGAGCGGCCCTGGAAACCGTCCGAGTGGGACGTCCTCGTCCTGCCCGAACTCCTGCTGGCCGCCGTGAGCTATCTCCTGGTCACCCGGGTCCTGCTGTGGTACTGCACGGCCCCGCGCATCGGCGGCCTGCCCAGTGCCGCCCGGACGGCCCTCGTCCGGCAGGCCCTCGTCGGCGTCGCCCTGCTCGGCATCGCCCCGCTGATCTGCGTGGTCGCCGTTGAGATGCCCGTCCTCCTGCCGCTCTTCTCCGTGCCGCTGATCGCTCTCGACTCCACCCTGTGGATCGCCCGCGCCCGCGCCGAGGAACAGCTGCGCGACCCGCTCACCGGCCTGCCCAACCGCCAGTGGCTGCTGGAGCGCACCTGGTCCGCGCTGGACGACGCGGAGCGCGCCGGCGCCCGTGCCGCGCTGGTCCTGATCGACCTCGACCGGTTCCGGTCCGTCAACGACACCCTCGGTCACCTCGCGGGGGACCGGCTGCTGCTGCAGATCGCCGAGCGGCTCAGGCTCGCCCTGCCGCCCGGTGCCGAGGCCGCCCGCCTCGGCGGCGACGAGTTCGCCGTCCTGCTGCCCGTCGCCGACTCCACCACCAGCGCCCAGCGCACCGCCCGCCAGCTCGTCGGGGAACTCGGCTCGCCGCTCGACCTCGACGGGCTGACCCTCGTCCTGGAGGCCAGCGCCGGCGTCGCCGTCTTCCCCGACCACGCCCTGGACGCCGAGGACCTGCTGCGCCGCGCCGACGTGGCGATGTACCAGGCCAAGCGGGACCGCAGCGGCTGCGAGGTCTACGAGGCAAAACGTGACGGCAACACCCCCGACCGGCTGGGCCTCCTCGGCGATCTGCGCCGCGCCCTGGACGCGGGCGACGTCGAACTGCACTACCAGCCGAAGGTCGGCTTCGACGGCCGGGTGCGGGGCCTGGAGGCGCTGGTGCGCTGGGTGCACCCGGAGCGCGGCCGGGTCAGCCCCGACGAGTTCATCGCCATCGCCGAGTCCTCCGGGCTGATGCCCCATCTGACCGAGTACGTCCTGGAGACCGCCCTCCGCCAGGTCGCCGCCTGGCGCGAGAAGGGCCTCATGGTGCCGGTCGCCGTGAACGTCTCGCCGCGCGACGTGCACACCCCCGGTTTCGCCGGCTCCGTCGCCGCCCGGCTCGCCCGGCACGGCGTCCCCCCGTCCGCGCTCCAGCTGGAGATCACGGAGCACGTCCTGCTGGAGGACCCGCAGCGTGCGGCGGACACCCTCGCGGGACTCACCGGGCACGGCGTCAAGATGTCCCTGGACGACTTCGGCACCGGCTACTCCTCACTGGTGCACCTGCGCCGGCTGCCGGTCAGCGAACTCAAGATCGACCGGTCCTTCGTCGCCCGGCTCGCCGTCGACACCGAGGACGCGGAGATCGTCCGCTGCACCGTCGACCTCGCCCACTCCCTCGGGCTGCTCGTCGTCGCGGAGGGAGTGGAGGACGACGAGACGTGGGAACGGCTGCGGGACCTCGGCTGCGACGCCGTCCAGGGGTGGCTGGTCGCCGCCGCGATGCCGCCGGACGAGACCACGGCTTGGCTGCGGCTGCGGGGCGAGGGCGGCTGGCACCGCGGCGAGCCGGCCGCCCGTCCCGAGCCGGTCCGCCCCGAGCTGCCGGTGCGGTCCGAGTCCTCCCTCCGCGCGGAACCGCCCGCCCGCGCGGAACCGGCCGCCCGCGCGGAACCGGCCGCCCGCGCGGAACCGGCCGCCCGCGCGGAACCGGCCCGCGCGGAGCCGCTGGCCGGCTCCGACGCGGCCTTTCCGGACCCGGCGCGTCCCGATCCGGCCCGTACCGACCCGGCGCGCTCCGACTCCCGCCGGGCGGACCCGGCCCGCCCGGAGTCCGTCCGTCCCGAACTGGCGGCGGCGTCCGCTCCCGGCGCCACTCCGGAACGGACGGAGTGCCCCCGCTCCGCGACCCGGAGCGCCCCACCGGAGGGCGCCGACCGGCCGTCGGGGCAACGGGTCACCTGAGGGACGGGCCGCCGACCCGGCGGCGCCGGGAACCGCGGGCCCCGGCGCCGGGCCGCGTCCCCGTGCCCGCGGCCGGGGCCGGGTGCTTCGCCGTCCCGGACCACCGGCGGCGGCACACCTCCCCGCGCCCGTCGCCCCGGAGGGCGGTGGCCCGTTCCGGCTTGCGGCGCCCGTCCGGGCTCCCGGGGGCGAGGGCCCGCGTGCCCTGCCGGGGCCGCACCGCGGGCCCCGCACGGCGGCCCGCGCCAAGGGGTTTCGCCCCGGACCCGCCGACCGCCATAGGATTGGCCGGATAACCCACACACCAACCCCTGAGGATCGCTGAATGCCTGGCATCACGCGCGAGGAGGTCGCCCACCTCGCCCGGCTGTCACGTCTTGAGCTGAAGGACGAAGAGCTCGACCACTTCGCCGGACAGCTCGACGTGATCATCGGCGCGGTCGCCCGCGTTTCCGATGTGGCCGACGAGGATGTACCGCCGACCTCGCACCCCCTGCCGCTGACGAACGTCATGCGCGCCGACGAGGTCCGCCCGTCACTCACCCCCGAGCAGGCGCTCTCCGGAGCCCCCGCGCAGGAGCAGCAGCGTTTCAAGGTGCCGCAGATCCTGGGGGAGGACTGACATGGCCGACCCGACCAGGCTGACCGCGGCACAGACCGCGGCCGCCATCGCCTCCGGCACCCTCACCGCCGTCGAGGTGACCGAGGCCCATCTGGCCCGGATCGAGGCCGTCGACGAGAAGGTGAACGCCTTCCTCCACGTCGACCGTGAGGGCGCGCTGGCCCAGGCCCGCGCCGTCGACGAGAAGCGGGGGCGCGGCGAGGCGCTCGGCCCGCTGGCCGGCGTCCCGCTGGCACTCAAGGACATCTTCACCACCGAGGGCGTCCCCACCACCGTCGGCTCCCGGATCCTGGAGGGCTGGCTGCCGCCGTACGACGCGACGCTGGTGAAGCGTCTCAAGGACGCGGACGTCGTCATCCTCGGCAAGGCCAACATGGACGAGTTCGCGATGGGCTCCTCCACCGAGAACAGCGCCTACGGCCCCACCGGCAACCCCTGGGACCTGACCCGCATCCCCGGCGGCTCCGGCGGCGGCTCCGCGGCCGCCCTCGCCGCGTACGAGGCCCCGCTCGCGATCGGCACGGACACCGGGGGCTCCATCCGCCAGCCCGCCGCCATGACCGGCACCGTCGGGGTCAAGCCGACCTACGGCGCCGTCTCCCGCTACGGCATGGTGGCCTTCTCCTCCTCCCTCGACCAGGGCGGCCCCTGCGCCCGCACGGTCCTGGACGCGGCCCTGCTGCACGAGGTGATCGCCGGGCACGACCCGTTCGACTCGACCTCCATCGACAAGCCGGTCCCGCCGGTGGTCGAGGCGGCCCGCAGCGCCGAGGTGAAGGGCCTGCGGGTCGGCGTCGTCAAGGAGTTCGCCGGCGAGGGCTACCAGGCCGGCGTGATGCAGCGGTTCACCGAGTCCGTGGAGCTGCTGCGCGAGCTGGGCGCCGAGGTCACCGAGATCTCCTGCCCGTCCTTCGACAAGGCGCTCGCCGCGTACTACCTGATCGCCCCCTCGGAGTGCTCGTCCAACCTGGCCCGCTTCGACGCGATGCGCTACGGCCTGCGCGTCGGCGACGACGGCACCCGCTCCGCCGAGGAGGTCACCGCCCTGACCCGCGAGGCGGGCTTCGGCGCCGAGGTCAAGCGCCGCATCATGCTCGGCACCTACGCGCTCAGCTCCGGCTACTACGACGCGTACTACGGCTCCGCGCAGAAGGTCCGCACCCTCATCACGCGGGACTTCGAGAAGGCGTTCGAGCAGGTGGACGTGCTGGTCTCGCCGACCTCACCGACCACCGCCTTCCCGATCGGCGAGCGGGCGGACGACCCGATGGCCATGTACCTCGCCGACCTGTGCACCATCCCGACGAACCTGGCCGGCAACGCCGCCATGTCCCTGCCCTGCGGCCTGGCGCCGGAGGACGGGCTCCCGGTGGGGCTGCAGATCATCGCGCCCGCCATGGCCGACGACCGGCTCTACCGGGTCGGCGCCGCGGTCGAGGCCGCGCTCACCGCCCGCTGGGGGCACCCGCTGCTGGAGGAGGCACCCGCACTATGAGCAGTTTCGCCAAGGCCAAGGGCTTCAAGAAGTCCAAGGCCGGCACCTATCTGTCCATCGGCACCACACTCTTCGGCGCCGTCAGCGTGCTGAAGCAGGTGAGGACCGCCCGGAGCGAGAACGACACGCTGATGCTGGCCGACGCGGTGGTCTCCGCCGCCGCCATCGTCACCGGTGTGGCCGTCCTCGTCCGCGAGCTGCGCCGCCTGGGCGACGACGACGTCCTGCTGGGCTGAGAGGGAAGAGTCCGTGACCGTCACTGAACTGGTGCCGTACGAGGACGCCCTCGCGTCCTACGACCCCGTCATGGGCCTGGAGGTCCATGTCGAGCTCGGCACCGCCACCAAGATGTTCTGCGGGTGCTCCACCGCCCTGGGCGCCGAGCCCAACGCGCAGACCTGCCCGACCTGCCTCGGCCTGCCCGGCGCGCTGCCCGTCGTCAACGCGACGGGTGTCGAGTCGGCCGTCCGGATCGGCCTCGCGCTTCACTGCGAGATCGCCCCCTGGTGCCGCTTCGCCCGGAAGAACTACTTCTATCCGGACATGCCGAAGAACTTCCAGACCTCCCAGTACGACGAGCCGATCGCCTTCAACGGCTATCTGGACGTCGAACTGGAGGACGGCGAGGTCTTCCGGGTGGAGATCGAGCGCGCCCACATGGAGGAGGACACCGGCAAGTCCCTCCACGTCGGCGGTGCGACCGGCCGCATCCACGGAGCCGTCCACTCCCTCCTCGACTACAACCGGGCCGGTATCCCGCTGATCGAGATCGTCACCAAGCCGATCGAGGGCGCCGGCGCGCGGGCCCCCGAGGTCGCCAAGGCGTACGTCGCCGAGCTGCGCGAGCTGATCCGGGCCCTCGGTGTCTCCGAGGCCCGGATGGAGATGGGCCAGATGCGCTGCGACGTCAACCTGTCGCTGCGCCCGCACGGCACCGGGACCTTCGGCACCCGCTCCGAGACGAAGAACGTCAACTCGCTGCGCAGCGTCGAGCGTGCCGCCCGGTTCGAGATCCAGCGGCACGCCGCGGTGCTCTCCGCCGGCGGCACGATCGTCCAGGAGACCCGCCACTTCCACGAGGACGACGGCTCCACGACCCCCGGCCGGGTGAAGGAGGAGGCGGAGGACTACCGCTACTTCCCCGAGCCCGACCTGGTGCCGATCGCCCCGGCGAGGGAGTGGATCGAGGAGCTGCGGGCCGGCCTGCCCGAGCTGCCGCGGCTGCGGCGGCAGCGGCTCAAGGCCGAGTGGGGTCTGAACGACCACGAGATGCGGTCGGTGCTCAACGCCGGCGCGATCGGCCCGATCCTGGCCACGATCGAGGCGGGCGCCCCGGCCGACCAGGCCCGCAAGTGGTGGATGGGCGAGCTGGCGCGCCGGGCCAACGAGGACGGCGTCGAGCCGGCGGCGCTGCCGATCACCCCGGAGCAGGTCGCCCGGATCACGGCGCTCGTCGCGGAGGGCTCGCTCAACGACAAGCTGGCCCGCCAGGTCATCGAGGGCGTACTGGCCGGCGAGGGTGATCCGGACACGGTCGTCGAGAAGCGCGGCCTGAAGGTCGTCTCCGACGAGGGCGCGCTCGGCGCGGCCGTCGACGAGGCCATCGCGGGCAACGCGGCCATCGCGGAGAAGATCCGCGGCGGCAAGGTCGCGGCGGCGGGCGCGCTGGTCGGCGCGGTCATGAAGGCCACCCGGGGCCAGGCGGACGCGGCGCGGGTCCGTGAACTGATCCTGGAGAAGCTGGGCGTCGAGGGCTGACCCTCACGACCCGGCCCGGCCCGGCGCAACCCGACCCGGCACGGCCCGTACGGCCGGGGCCGGCTCCCACCCGGGAGCCGGCCCCGGCCGTTTCGTGTCCCGTCCCGGCGCGCGTCCGGGCGCTTCACGGTGCCGGGTGCCGGGCGTGGCGGGACGGGACGCGGTGAACCGCACAGCGGCGGGGGACCGTCGAAATCCGGACGTTCGCTGTGATGTCAGCGGCCCGCCCCCCTGCGGACATGCAGCCTCATTAGCTTCCCGACGACGACTTTCGGACACAGGAGGCTCAGATGGCCACGGACATCTCAAGGCGACGGCTGCTGGCCGTGGGCGGTGGCGCGATCGGCGCCGCGGCAACCGGATCGCTGTTGCCGCCGTCCCTGCAGACGGCGCTGGCGGCGGAGCCCCCGTCCGGGGGGATGCGCGCCATCAAGCACGTCGTGGTGCTGATGCAGGAGAACCGGTCCTTCGACCACTACTTCGGAACCCTGCGCGGTGTACGGGGCTTCGGGGACCGCAACGCCCTGGAACTGCCCTCGGGCAAATCCGTCTTCGAGCAGCCCGACCCGCTGCGCGGGGAGGTCCTGCCGTTCCCGGTGCGGGAGGCGGCCGAGACCCAGCGCAAGGACCTCCAGTACATCGGCGACCTCGACCACAGCTGGTCCGGCGGCGCCAAGGCCTGGAACAACGGCTGGATGAACAACTGGGTCACCGCGAAGACCGCGGCGACCATGGCCTATTACGACCGCCGTGACATCCCGCTGCACTACGAACTGGCGGACACGTTCACGATCTGCGACGCCTACCACTCCTCGGTCCACACCTCGACCAGTCCCAACCGCAACCACCTCGTCAGCGGGTGGACCGGCTCGGAGGCGGACGGGCGGCGCGCCGTCGGCAACGACGCCTACGCCGAGGGCACCCACCCGGGCTACGGCTGGACGACGTACGCGGAGCGGCTGGAAAAGGCCGGCGTGAGCTGGCAGACCTACCAGGAGTGGGAGAACTTCACCGACAACAACCTGGAGTTCTTCACCTCCTTCAAGGCGATCGCCCGCAAGGCCCTCGCCAAGGCCGGCGACTTCTCCTACATGGAGGCCTTCTACGCGAAGGTCCGCGACACCACGGACACCGCCGAGCGCGAGCGGCTGCTCGCCGCGCTCGACGAGGGTGTCGCCGCCCTCACCCCCGCGGAGCGGCGCCTCTTCGAACGGGCGCTGCGCCGCCGGCCCACCGGCACCCTCGCCGAGACCTTCCGCGCCGATGTGGCGGCGGGCCGGCTGCCCAAGGTGTCCTACCTGGTGCCCAGCGCCCTGGACTCCGAGCACCCCGGTGCCTCCTCGCCGGTCGCCAGCGCCACGCTCGTGTACAAGGTGCTCGACGCCCTGGCCTCCCACCCCGAGGTGTGGCGGCACACCGCCGTACTGATCAACTACGACGAGAACGACGGCTTCTTCGACCACGTCCCGCCGCCCGTCCCGCCGGAGGGGAACACGGACGAGACCTACCAGGGCAAGCCCACCGGCCTCGGCATCCGGGTCCCGATGCTGGTGATCTCCCCGTGGTCCGTGGGCGGCTACGTGTGCTCCGAGGTCTTCGACCACACCTCGGTGATCCGATTCCTGGAGCAGTGGACGGGCGTCGCCGAACCCAACATCACGCCGTGGCGCCGCACCGTCACCGGCGACCTGACCTCCGCCTTCGACTTCACGCGCGGGCGCCGGCAGCCCGGCGTGGAGCAGCCGGGGCCGATCCCGCCGTTCACCGGCCGCTGGCGGCCGGCCCCGCCGGCGGAGCAGAAGATGCCGGTGCAGGAGCCGGGGCGGCGGCCCGCCCGTCCGCTGCCGTACCAGCCGGACGCGTACGGGAGGGCCGACGGCCGGGTCTTCCGCCTGCTGCTGTCGAACAGCGGGCGCTCCAGCGCGCACTTCGCGCTCTACCCGTACGCGGGCGAGTACGCGGCTCCCCAGCACCGGGACGTGAAGGGCGAGGAGCGCTGGAGCGTGCCGCTGGCCGGCGAGCGCTACCGGTTCACGGTCACCGGCCCGAACGGCTTCCGCCGCGAGTTCGCGGGGGCGGCGGCCGGCGGTGCCGAGGTCGAGTCCCGGATCGGCGCGGACGGCCGCCGGATCCGTCTGACGCTGATCAACACCGGGGAGGAGACGATCACGTTCACCGTCCGCCCGCTGGGCTACGCCGGTGAGGACGACCGGCGCGGGCGGGTCCGGGAGGTCGCGGTGAAGCCCGGCCGCCGCCGCACCGTGGTGCACTCGGCCGCCGCTGCCCACGGGTGGTACGACCTGGAGGTCACCGCGCCGGCCGTCCCCGGTTTCCGCCGGCGGCTGATGGGCCACATCGAGAACGGGCGGCCGAGCGTCTCCGGCTGAGCGGTACCGCCCGGCGGGAGCCCGGCGGGAGCCCGGGGAGAGCCCGGGGAGAGCGGTTCCGCACCGCGGCGGCCCCGGTCCGGCCCCGGGCTCCGGCACCGATCCTGCCGGAGCCCGGGGCGGGGCCCCGGACGGCCGTCCCCGGGCCCCGCCCCGGGACCGGCGCTGTGAGCCGGGTCATGTCCGGTGCTGTGACGTGCGGCACCAGAAGCCCCGTTGATCTCCCCGGGCCGCAATAGTGGAATGCGTACTTCCGGTGCTTTCGGGGTGTAACCGCCCCCTAGGCGCTGTCCTCGCACCCAGGGAGTTCCCTTCCATGGCCGCTCTGGCCCGCTGGTGCATACGCCGGCGTCTCGTCGTCGTCCTGCTCTGGCTTCTCGCCCTCGGCGGCACGGCCGTCGCCTCGTCGGCGGCCGGTGCCGCCTTCTCCGACGACTACGAGGTCCCGGGCACCGAGTCCGGGCGGGCCGCCGCCCTGATCGAGGAGAACTTCCCGGGACAGGGCGGTGACCGCGCCACCGTCGTCTGGCACACCGACCGCGGCACCGTACGGGCGGAGGCCGTCCAGGACCGGATGACCGGGACCCTCGACGAGATCGCGGACCTCCCCGGGGTCACCTCGGTCGCCGGCCCGTACGGACCCGGCGGCACCGGCCGGATCAGCGCCGACGGCAGCACCGCCTACGCCACCGTCGGCTTCGAGGCCGCCCCCGGCGACGCCGGTACGGCGCAGGCCGCCAAGCTGGTGGAGACCGCACAGGCCGCCGAGGGCGACGGCCTCCGGGTCGAGGCGGGCGGTTCCGCGCTCGGACAGCCGGGCAAGAACCTCGGCCACACCGCCGAGATCGCGGGGCTGGTGGTGGCCGCCGTCGTCCTCCTCCTGGCCTTCGGCTCGCTCGCCGCGACGGCCCTGCCCCTGGCGACCGCCCTCGTCAGCGTCGGCACCGGCTATCTGGGCATCGGCCTCCTCGGCCATCTGATGCCGGTCGCCGACTTCGCCCCCATGCTGGGCATGCTGGTCGGCCTGGGCGTCGGCATCGACTACGCGCTGTTCATCGTCACCCGGCACCGCCGGGGCCTGCGGCAGGGGCTGTCCGTCACCGAGGCCGCCGTCCGCGCGACGGCCACCTCGGGGCGGGCGGTCGTCTTCGCGGGCGGCACGGTCTTCATCGCGCTGCTGGGCATGCTCGTGCTACGGCTGGACTTCCTGAACGGCGTGGCGGTCGCGGCGTCGCTGACCGTCCTGCTGGCCGTGGCCGCCTCGGTCACCCTGCTCCCCGCCCTGCTCACGGTGATCGGCCCCCGTGCGCTGAGCCGCCGCGAGCGCCGCCGGCTCGCCGCGCACGGTCCCGAGCCGGAGCGGAGCACCGGGTTCGCCGTCCGCTGGTCCGCCTTCGTCGAACGGCACCCGCGGATCCTCGGCGCCGTGGCGGTCGCCGTCATGGCGGTCCTGGCGCTGCCCGCGCTGGGACTCCATCTCGGCACCTCGGACCAGGGCAACCACCCGGCGGGCTCCACCACCCGGCAGGCGTACGACCTGCTCGCCGACGGTTTCGGCCCGGGCACCAACGGCCCGCTGACCCTGGTCTCCGAGATCGGCGGCCCGGCCGACCGGGCCGCCTTCGACAAGCTGCCCGGCGCACTGCGGGCCACCGACGGCGTCGCCGCCGTCACCGGCGCGACCACCGACCGCGACGGCGGCACGGGCGTCATCACCGTCGTCCCCGACACCTCCCCGCAGGACACCGCCACCTCCGAACTCGTCGAGCGGCTCCGCGGCGACGTCCTGCCCGAGGCGCAGGAGGGCACCGGCCTGCGCACCCACGTCGGCGGCCCCACGGCCGGCTACGACGACTTCGCCTCCGTCATCACGGCCAAGCTGCCGCTCTTCATCGGCACCGTCATCGCCTCCGGCAGCCTGCTGCTGCTCCTCGCCTTCCGCAGCATCGGCATACCGCTGAAGGCGGCCCTGATGAACGTGATGGCCGTCACCTCCGCACTGGGCATCGTCACCGCCGTGTTCCAGTGGGGCTGGGGGAGCGAGCCGCTGGGTCTCGGCGCCGGCGGGCCGATCGAGCCCTTCCTGCCGGTGATCATGGTCTCGGTGCTCTTCGGACTCTCCATGGACTACCAGGTCTTCCTCGTCAGCCGGATGTACGAGGAGTGGCGGCGGACCGGCGACAACCGCCGCTCGGTCCGGGTCGGCCTCGCCGAGACCAGCCGGGTGATCAACTCCGCGGCCGTCATCATGATCGCCGTCTTCGGGGCCTTCGTCCTCACCGGCGACCGGATCATCGCGATGTTCGGCATCGGGCTCGCCGCGGCCGTCGCCCTGGACGCCTTCGTCCTGCGCACCCTGCTCGTGCCGGCGCTCATGCATCTGCTCGGCGGCGTCAACTGGTGGCTGCTGCGGTGGCTGGACCGCGTCCTGCCCCGCATCAGCATCGAGGCGCCGGACGGCGGGGAGCCCGCGGAGGACGAGCCGGGCGGTCCGGCCGGGCCGGACCGCCCCGGCGGGCCCGGCGGGGACGAGCCCGGGAAGCCCGGCGAGCCCGGCGCCCCCGAGACCCCGCCGGCACCCGCCATCCCCGGACCGCGGCACCCGGCCGACACGGCCGCTCCCGCGCCCGCCGGGAGGACCTCCGCGGCCGCCCGGGCCGCGGCACCCGGAACGATGCCCTAGGCGCGGGCGGCGGACCCCGCCGAGGGGGCCCGCCGGGCCGCGGGTCCTGAGGCCCCGGACCCGGCGAAGATCGGGCAGCGTTCCGACACCGCCGCCATCCGCTGCGCCCCTTCGAAGCTGAGGGTGTCCGGGCGCGGCGAGGCGGCGGCCTTTGCGCACCGTATGCGGATCTTCGCGGAGCCCGGCCCGGAGCCCGTCCGCCGACGGGGGCGGGCGTGGCTCAGGCCGTACCGCTCCGGGGCGGCCGGATCAGCACCCGGCCGGAGGCAAGGTCCACCGGCCCCCGGCCGGGATCGGAGTCCCCGGTGTCCTGGACGACCAGTTCGAGGCGGTTGTGCTCCTCCTCGGTGTGCGCCCGGCCGGGTGTGAAGAGTTCTTCGAGGGCGTTGAACATCAGCGCCTCCCCATCGTCGGTCCCGCTCGGAGTGTCTCCGTCCGCAGCCTGCCCCGGAGGGACCGACCCAGCCCTGCCGCGCACCGTCCGCGATCTACCGCCCGTACGGCCGTCACCGCCGCCCGGCCCCGGCCCGGCCCCGGCCCGGCCCGAGACCCGGTGCCGCGAGTCCGGGGAGCGGCGGAGCGGTACGGCCGGGAACCGTCAGGAGACCTTCAGCCGGAGGATCCGGTCGTCGTCCTTCCCGGGGGAGCCGCGACCGTCGGTCTCGCTGGTCACCAGCCACAGGTCACCGTCGTCCGTGGCGACGACGGTCCGCAGCCGGCCGTACTCCCCGGTCAGGAAGTCCTGCGGCTCGGCCACCGGGCGGGTCCCGTCCAGCG
Organism: Streptomyces sp. F63; assembly: GCF_018070345.1. Taxonomy (GTDB): domain Bacteria; phylum Actinomycetota; class Actinomycetes; order Streptomycetales; family Streptomycetaceae; genus Streptomyces. The sequence goes on along the minus strand of NZ_JAGPXX010000005.1, from coordinate 206,212 downwards.
GGATCCGCCAGAGCCGCTCACCGCGGAGGCTCGCCATCCAGACCGACCCCTTGGCCACGGCGATCCCGCTCGGCGAGGCCTCCTCCGGCCGCCACTGCTCGACGGGCTGGGTGAAGCGCTCCCCGCCCTCCTTGCCCTCCACCTCGGGCCAGCCGTAGTTCCTCCCCGGCTCGATCAGGTTCAGCTCGTCCCAGGTGTGCTGCCCGAACTCGGAGGCCCACAGCCGGCCGTCCGCGTCCCAGGCCAGCCCCTGCACATTGCGGTGGCCCCAGGAGTACACGGCCGATCCGGGCTCCGGATTGCCGCGCGCCGGCTCGCCGTCGGGGGTCATCCGCAGGATCTTGCCGCCGGGCGAGTCCTTGTCCTGCGCGAGGCCCTCCTCGCCGCTCTCCCCGGTGCCCGCCCAGAGCATGCCGTCCGGGCCGAAGGCGATCCGGCCGCCGTTGTGGACCACGCCCTTGGGGATGCCCTTGAACACCGTGTCCGGAGCGCCGAGTTGACGTCCCTCCGGCTTATCCGGGGAGTAGAGCATCCGCACGATCCGGTTGTCCGAGGCGGTGGTGAGATACGCGTACACCATCTCCCCGTCCTTCGGCACGGCGATGCCGAGCAGCCCGCCCTCTCCCGCCGCGGACACTCCCGGGACGGCGCCGATCTCGGTCTTCTTCCCGTCGTCCGCCGCGATCCGGAGGATCTTGCCGGTGTCGCGGGAGGAGACCAGCAGGTCGCCGCCGGGCAGCGGGGCCAGGCCCCACGGGGTGTCCAGGCCCTCCGCCACGGTCTCCACCACCTTCACGGAACCCTTCGCGGGCGCCGCGGAGGAGGACGCGGTGGGGCCGGCGGACCGGTCCCCCGGGGAGGCCGGCGGCGAGCCCGTACGGCCGCCGGAGCCGCCGTCCCCGGAGGAGCAGCCGGCGGTGAACACCAGCGCGGCCGCGGCCAGCGCGGCGGAAACGGTCGTCACAGCGGGGCGTCGGCGCACAGCTTGCGGTCCTCTCCGGTCGGATCCGGTACAGCGGGGCCGGGGCGGGCGGGCGCACCGCACACCTCCTCAACACCCCGGCGCCCCCCGGGGTTCCCCGTCGGTGCCGACCATAACGCCGCGGTGCCGACCGTAACGCCCCGGCGCCGGACGCTCCGTCCCCCACGGCCCCGCCGGTCAGTCCTCCCACGACCCCTGCGCGGCCGGCAACTCCGCTATCTCCGCCAGATCCCGTTCGGTCAGCAGGAGACCGGAGGCCCCCGCGTTCTCCACCGCCCAGCGCTCCCGCTTGGTGCCCGGCAGCGCCACCACATGGCGGCCGCGGGCCAGCACCCAGGCCAGCGCCACCTGGGCCGGGGTGGCCCCGTGCCGGGCGGCCACCCGGCGCAGTCCCGCCACGATCGGCTGGTTCGCGGCCATCATCTCCGCCGTGAACCGCGGGTGCCGGGCCCGTACGTCGTCCGGTTCGAAGCCCTCCCCGGGGGTCAGGGTGCCGGTGAGGAACCCGTTGCCGAGCGGCATCGCCGCGAGGAAGCCGACACCCCGCGCCTCGCACCAGGGCAGCAGCGCGGCCAGCGCCTCCCGTGACCACACCGAGAGTTCGGCCTCGACGGCGCTCACCGGGAAGACCTGCTGCACCCGCTCCAACTGCCGCAGCGTCGCGTCGTGCATCCCGGGAGCCTCCGCCGTCCCGTGAGCCCCTGTCGCACCCGGCGCGGCCGGGACCCCGTGAACGCCGGGGCCGCCGCGCTCCCGGCGGCGGCCCCGCTGCCCGCGCCACTCCGGCCGCCGCGGGGCCCGCGCCCCCACCGCGCACAGCCCGAGCGCCCGGACCTTGCCGGCGGAGACCAGCTCGGCCATCGCCCCCCAGGTTTCCTCGACCGGTACCTCCGGATCCGCCCGGTGCAGTTGGTAGAGGTCGATCACATCGGTCTGCAGCCGCCGCAGTGAGGCGTCGCACGCCCGCTTGACGTACGCGGGGCGGCCGTTGGCGACGACGTGCTGCTCACCCACCAGCAGCCCGCACTTGGTGGAGACGAAGGCGTCCGCGCGCCGCTCCTTCAGCACCCGCCCCACCAGCAGCTCATTGGTGAAGGGCCCGTACATGTCGGCGGTGTCGAGGACGGTGCAGCCGCGGTCCAGGGCGGCGTGCGCGGCGCGCAGCGAACTCTCCCCGTTCTGCTGGGAGCTGGTGTACCCCCAGCTCATCGGCATGCAGCCGAGCCCCACGGACCCCACCGAGAGCGCCCCCGCGCCGATCGTCCTGCGCTCCACCTGGTTCCGCACCCCTCCTGGGCCCCGCACGGCCCGCCCCGCCGGGGGAGGGGCCGTGGTCTGTGTCCGTGGCCAGGGGCCGACCGCCCCCGCAGCACAGTAACCTCTGCCGTCCCCGCGCCGTCGCCTAGGCTCCTGGCCATGACTTCCGACGTGTGGCTGCCCGTACCGCCCGCCGAGATCGACGGCCTCCCCGGGACGTTCACCTACCTCCACTGGGAGGGCGGGGCCCGCTTTCCCGGAGACCCCGCCCGCTGCGTCTTCTACGGGGTCCCGTACATGAAGAGCCCGGAGACCTGCGTCCGGCCGCTGAAGGAGATGACCTCCCTCCGCGTCGTCCAGACCCTGACCGCGGGCACCGACCACGTGCTGCCGGCCCTGCCCGGGCTGCCGCCCGGCACCCTGCTGTGCAACGCCCGCGGGGTGCACGAGGCCAGTACGGCCGAACTCGCCCTCACGCTCACCCTGGCCTCGCTCCGCGGCATCCCCTCCTTCGTCCGCGCCCAGGACGCGGGGGAGTGGCGCACCGGCTTCCGCCCGGCGCTCGCCGACAAGCACGTGCTGATCGTGGGCTACGGGTCCATCGGCAGCGCCGTCGAGGACCGGCTCACGCCTTTTGAGTGTGCGCGGGTGACACGCGTCGCGCGCTCTGCCCGCACCACCACGCGCGGTCCCGTGCATCCGATGGAGAAACTGCCCGAACTGCTCCCCGAGGCCGATGTGGTGGTCCTCGTCACCCCGCTCACCGACGAGACCCGTGGTCTGGCGGACGCGGGTTTCCTGGCCCGGATGAAGGACGGCGCGCTGCTCGTGAACGTCGGCCGGGGCCCGGTCGTCGACACCGGCGCGCTGCTGGCCGAGACCGCCTCGGGCCGGCTGTCCGCCGCCCTCGACGTCACCGATCCCGAACCGCTGCCCGCAGGTCATCCCCTGTGGCGGGTTCCGGGGGTGCTCATCACCCCGCACGTCGGCGGACCGACGTCCGCCTTCCTGCCCCGTGCCCGGCGGCTGCTGCGGAACCAGCTGGAGCGGTTCGCCGCCGGCGAGCCGCTGGAGAACGTCGTCGCGGAGGCGGGATAGCCGCGCCCGCCCGGCGAACTCCGGGGGAGGCGCCTTCCGAACACGATGTGCTTCTGTTCGAGCGCGGAGTGTACTTGACAGGAGACAAACTGTCACGCTGCGTAGGTAACCTATGTCGCTGCGTGACGAGACTGGTGTATCGTCCCGACCGGGGACCGTGCCGCGAAGTGAACGACGGCACGGCGAAGGACCGTGACTCAAGGGGGGCGACGGCGATGCGCGGCCGATGGAAGAGCGAGAAGGCGGGGACCGGACGCCGGCGGCGACCGGTACCGCAGGCCCCCGTGCGCAGACGGCAACGCCGCACCGCACCGCCGCGGGCGGTCCGGTGAGCGCCCAGGGGGCGGTGGTCCCGGGGCGCGCGGCCACCGGCTTCCGGAGGAGCCTCCTCCCCCAGCTCCTGCTGGCCACCGCCTGTGCGGGGTACACCGCGGGGGCGGCCCTCGGCTGGGGCTCCCGGACCATCGCCCTGATCATGGGGGACTTCGGTCTCAGTGCCGCGGCCCTCGCCGCCGCCGTGTCCTGCTTCGCCTACGCCCGCGTCCGCCCCTGCCAGCGCCCGGCCTGGCTGCTGTTCGCGCTCTCCTCCTCGATGGCCGCAGCGGGGAACTTCGTCTGGGGCTGGTACGAGGTGGTGCTGCGCCGGCCGGTGCCCGAGCCGTCCGCCGCGGACTTCTGTTTCCTGCTCTTCGCGCCGCCCGCCATCATCGGCCTGCTGGTCCTGGCCAAACGGCCGGTGACCCGCGCGCGCTGGATCTGCCTGGGCCTGGACGCCTGGCTCATCGGCGGCTCCCTGCTCACGCTCTCCTGGAGCCTCGCGCTGGCGCACACGGCGGACGGACGGGGCGAGGGAGTGGCGCAGACCGCCCTCTCCCTCGCCTACCCGCTGCTCGACATCGCGCTGGTGAGCATGGTGCTGGTGCTGCACTTCCGGCGGTCCTCCGCCAACCGCAGCGCGATCAACACCGCCATCGCCGCCCTCGCGCTGACGGTGCTGTGCGACGCGCTCTTCACCTCCCCCATCTTCCGCGAGGAGTACCGCTCCGGGCAGTTGCTGGACGCCGGCTGGTTCGCCGGTTCCCTGCTCCTCGCGTATGCCCCCTGGGTCGGCCGGCAGGACAAGGCCGAGGAGGAGCGCGAGCGCCGGACCCACGCGGCCGTGCGGGACGGGTCCGTCCCGTACCCCGGCGGGCTGCCCATCGCCGGTTCGCTGGCCGCTCTGACGCCGTACCTCGCCGCGGCCGTCTGCACCCTGGGCATCCTGCACACCGTCATCGACGGCGGGCGCGTCGACCGGGTCGTGATCTTCACGGCCTGCACGGTCGTCCTCGCCCTCGTCGTGCGGCAGGGCATCATGCTGATGGACAACATCACGCTCACCCAGGAACTGGCCTACCAGGAGAGCCACTTCCGCTCCCTGGTGCAGGGCTCCAGCGACGTCATCATGATCGCCACCCCCAGCGGCACCCTGCGCTACGTCAGCCCCGCGGCCGCCGGCGTCTACGGCATCGAGCCGGAGGAACTGGTCGGCTCCCGGCTCTCCTCGCTGATCCACCCCGAGGACGCGGACGGCGTCATGCGGGAGGTCGGCCGGCTGCTGTCGGCGCCCCCGGAGAGCGAGCCCACCACCCGGATCGAGTGCCGCTTCCGCGCCGGCGGGCCGCGGACCGTGGGCGGTCCCTGGCTCAACGTCGAGTCCACCGTCAACCGCCACGAGGACGGGCTGATCTTCAACAGCCGCGATGTGACCGAACGCGTCCGTCTCCAGGCGCAGTTGCGGCACAGCGCCGAGCACGACCCGCTCACCGACCTCCCCAACCGGGCCCTGTTCACCGAACGGGTCCGCCGCGCGCTCGGCGGCCGGCGCAGCACCGATCCCGGCACCGCCGTCCTCTTCATCGACCTCGACGGATTCAAGGCGGTCAACGACACCATCGGCCACCAGGCCGGGGACGAACTGCTCATCCACGCCGCCCGCCGGCTCCGGGAGTCCGTGCGGGCCGGGGACACGGCCGCCCGGCTCGGCGGTGACGAGTTCGCCGCACTGATCCTCGGCGACGGCTGCCGGGACCGAGCCGACTGCGAATTCCGCATCCACGAGATCGCCGACCGGCTCCGCGTCGCCCTCTCCGAGCCCTACCGGGTCGCCGGAACCGAGGTGCGGGTGGCCGCCAGCATCGGCGTCGCCTTCGCCGATCCCGGGATCACCCCCGGAGCGCTGATGCGCAACGCCGACCTCGCGATGTACCGCGCCAAGGCCGCCGGCAAGAACCGGGTCGAGCTGTACGCCCCGGAGATGCAGGCCGAGGTGGTCCGGCGGGCCGAACTCGCCGGCCGGCTCCGCGCCGCGCTCGACGACGGCGAGTTCGCCCTCCTCCACCAGCCCGTGGTCGAGCTGGGCGGCGGCCGGCTCACCGCCCTCGCCGCCCAGGCCCGCTGGCGCTCCGCCCAGGGCATCCTCTTCACCCCCGCGGAGTTCCTGCGGGTCTCGGAGGCGGGTGCCGGGAAGGGCGGCGACCGCGGCGCCGAGCTGGGCCGCTGGCTGCTGGAGCACGCGGTGGAGCAGGCCGCCGCCCGGCACCGCGACGGATTCGCCGTCCCGGTGTGCGTCCGGCTGTCCGCCCGCCGTCTCATGGACCGCACCATGCCGCTGGGCACCGTGGAATCCCTTCTCGCCCGGCACGGCCTGCCCTCGGGCGCGCTGGTCCTGGAACTCTCCGGAAGCGACCCGAAGACCCCGCTGGACGAACTGGAACGCCGCCTCACGGGACTCCGCCGGCTCGGTGTGCGCATCGCTCTCGACGCCTTCGGCAGCGGTTACGCGGCCATCGACGCCCTGCGCCGGCTGCCGGTGGACATCCTCCGGCTCGACCGCGGACTGGTCGAGAGCGTGGTGGAGTCCGCCCGCGTCCACAAGATCACCGCCGGGCTGCTGCGGATCGCCGCCGACCTCGGGGTGGAGACCGTTGCGGACGGCGTGGACCGGCCCGACCAGGTGGTGGCCCTGCGTTCCCTGGGCTGCACCCACGGCCAGGGCATGGCCTTCTCCGGCCCGCTCGACGAGCACCGGCTGCGCCGGGCCCTCCGTCGCGGCGGCTACCCCGTGCCGCAGGCGGGCGGCCTGCGGGAGGCCGTGCTCGCCGGCAGCGCGCCACCGCTCCTGGTGCCGGACGGCCGCGAGGCGCTGCCCCGGCACGCCCTGGGCGGTGAGACCTGGGAGACGGCCCGTGGCACGGTGCCCGGTGCGGCGCTTCCCGGACCGGCCCTGCCCGGTCCGGCGCTGCGCTCGAATAGTGAGACGTCGGTCCCACCCGCTTGACACCCCTACCGGGCCGGGGAGAAAGTCGGAGCCATGCGCACCCGAATTTTCGTACTTGGACAGCGCGTCGGCTGAAGCAGGTCCTTTCACGCCCTGCTGAACACACCGGCGCGCTCCCCTCGCTTGCCTCACGGCACGGGGGGTTTTTTGTTGCACTGGTGACCACAAACCCACACAGAACCATCTCTGAAAGAGAATGCCGATGACCGAGCAGGCATCCGGGCCCCCGCATCCTCAGCCACGGGCCCGTAGCGGCGGACACGGGTCCGCCACCGTCGAGAGGGACGTCACGGGCGCGCAGTCCCTCATCCGCTCTCTTGAGGAAGTCGGCGCCGACACCGTCTTCGGCATTCCGGGCGGTGCGATCCTGCCGGCCTACGACCCGCTGATGGATTCGTCCAAGGTCCGTCATGTGCTGGTCCGCCACGAGCAGGGTGCCGGCCACGCCGCCACCGGCTACGCACAGGCCACCGGCAAGGTCGGAGTCTGCATGGCCACCTCCGGACCGGGGGCGACCAACCTGGTCACGCCGATCGCGGACGCCCACATGGACTCCGTCCCCATGGTCGCCATCACCGGCCAGGTCGCCTCCCGGGCGATCGGCACGGACGCCTTCCAGGAGGCGGACATCTGCGGCATCACCATGCCGATCACCAAGCACAACTTCCTGGTCACCGACGCCGCCGAGATCCCCCGCACCATCGCCGAGGCGTTCCACATCGCGGCCAGCGGCCGGCCCGGCCCGGTGCTGGTCGACATCGCCAAGGACGCGCTGCAGGCCAGGACCACCTTCACCTGGCCGCCGGCGGTCGACCTGCCCGGCTACCGCCCCGTCACCAAGCCGCACGCCAAGCAGATCCGGGAGGCGGCCAAGCTGATCACCCAGGCCCGGCGCCCGGTGCTGTACGTCGGCGGCGGCGTGATGAAGGCGCGGGCCACCGCGGAGCTGCGGGTGCTCGCCGAGCTCACCGGCGCCCCGGTCACCACCACCCTGATGGCCCTCGGCTCGTTCCCCGACAGCCACCCGCTCCACGTCGGCATGCCCGGCATGCACGGCTCGGTCACCGCCGTCACCGCACTGCAGAAGGCCGACCTGATCGTCGCCCTCGGTGCCCGCTTCGACGACCGCGTGACCGGCAAGCTGGACTCCTTCGCCCCCTTCGCCAAGGTCGTGCACGCGGACATCGACCCGGCCGAGATCGGCAAGAACCGGACGGCGGACGTCCCGATCGTCGGTGACGCCCGCGAGGTCATCGCCGACCTGGTCGTCGCGGTCCAGGCCGAGCACGACGAGGGCCGCAAGGGCGACTACCGCGACTGGTGGGACAGCCTCAACCGCTGGCGCGAGACCTACCCGCTGGGCTACGACCTGCCCGAGGACGGCACCCTCTCGCCGCAGCAGGTCATCCAGCGCATCGGCGAGCTCGCCCCCGACAACACGGTCTACGCCGCGGGCGTCGGCCAGCACCAGATGTGGGCGTCCCACTTCATCAAGTACGAGCGGCCGTCCACCTGGCTCAACTCCGGTGGCGCCGGAACCATGGGCTACGCCGTCCCCGCCGCCATGGGAGCCAAGGCGGGGCGGCCCGACGCCACCGTGTGGGCGATCGACGGCGACGGCTGCTTCCAGATGACCAACCAGGAACTGGCCACCTGCGCGCTCAACAACATCCCGATCAAGGTCGCGATCATCAACAACGGCGCCCTGGGGATGGTCCGCCAGTGGCAGACCCTCTTCTACAACCAGCGTTACTCGAACACCGTGCTGCACTCCGGTCCCGTGCCGCCCGGTGAGAGCCCGGCGGCCTCCCAGGGCACCCGGGTCCCCGACTTCGTGAAGCTCTCCGAGGCCATGGGCTGTGTCGGGCTGCGCTGCGAGGACCCGGAGCAGCTCGACGCGGTCATCGAGAAGGCGAACTCCATCAACGACCGCCCCGTCGTCGTGGACTTCATCGTCCACGAGGACGCGATGGTCTGGCCCATGGTCGCGGCCGGCACCTCGAACGACGAGGTCATGGCGGCGCGCGGGGTCCGCCCCGACTTCGGCGACAGCGAAGACGACTGAGCCCCGGACGCGAGACGCGACAGAAGAAGAGAGACCCAGCCCCATGACCAAGCACACGCTCTCCGTCCTGGTGGAGAACACCCCCGGCATCCTGGCCCGGATCGCCGCGCTGTTCTCCCGCCGCGGGTTCAACATCGACTCCCTGGCCGTCGGCGTCACCGAGCACCCCGACATCTCCCGTATCACCATCGTGGTGAACGTCGAGTCGCTGCCGCTGGAGCAGGTCACCAAGCAGCTCAACAAACTCGTCAATGTGCTGAAGATCGTCGAACTGGAGCCCGGGTCCGCCGTTCAGCGGGAACTCGTTCTGGTGAAGGTCCGCGCCGACAACGAGACCCGCTCCCAGATCGTGGAGATCGTCCAGCTCTTCCGCGCCAAGACCGTCGACGTCTCCCCGGAGGCGGTCACCATCGAGGCCACCGGCAGCAGTGACAAGCTGGAGGCCATGCTCAAGATGCTGGAGCCCTACGGCATCAAGGAACTGGTCCAGTCCGGCACCATCGCGATCGGCCGCGGCGCCCGCTCCATCACCGACCGGTCGCTGCGCGCGCTGGACCGATCCGCATAGCGAGACCCCCCGACCATCCGCCGCCCACCGGCATACGGTGGGGCGCACACTGCGGTTCCCCCGCGAGCGCGGGGGAACGCAAGACGATCAAGGAGATACCCGAAGTGGCCGAGCTGTTCTACGACGACGACGCCGACCTCTCCATCATCCAGGGCCGCAAGGTCGCGGTCCTGGGGTACGGCAGCCAGGGCCACGCCCACGCGCTGTCGCTGCGCGACTCGGGCGTCGATGTCCGCGTCGGCCTTCCCGAGGGCTCGAAGTCCCGGACGAAGGCCGAGGAGCAGGGACTGCGCGTGGTGACCCCCGCGGAGGCCGCCGCCGAGGCCGACGTCATCATGATCCTGGTCCCGGACCCGATCCAGTCCAAGGTCTACGAGGAGTCCGTCAAGGACAACCTCAAGGACGGCGACGCGCTCTTCTTCGGGCACGGTTTCAACATCCGCTTCGGCTTCATCAAGCCCCCGGCCGGTGTCGACGTGTGCATGGTCGCCCCGAAGGGCCCCGGCCACCTCGTCCGCCGCCAGTACGAGGAGGGCCGCGGCGTGCCGTGCATCGCGGCCGTCGAGCAGGACGCCACCGGCAACGCCTTCGCGCTGGCCCTGTCCTACGCCAAGGGCATCGGCGGCACCCGCGCCGGCGTCATCAAGACGACCTTCACCGAGGAGACCGAGACCGACCTCTTCGGCGAGCAGGCCGTCCTCTGCGGCGGCGCCTCCGCGCTGGTCAAGGCGGGCTTCGAGACCCTGGTCGAGGCGGGCTACCAGCCGGAGATCGCGTACTTCGAGTGCCTGCACGAGCTGAAGCTCATCGTGGACCTCATGTACGAGGGCGGTCTGGAGAAGATGCGCTGGTCGGTCTCCGAGACCGCCGAGTGGGGGGACTACGTCACCGGCCCCCGCATCATCAACGACAACACCAAGGCCGAGATGAAGAAGGTCCTGGCCGAGATCCAGGACGGCACCTTCGCCAAGACGTGGATGGACGAGTACCACTCCGGTCTCCCGAAGTACAACGAGTACAAGAAGGCCGACGCCGGCCACAAGCTGGAGACCACCGGCAAGGAGCTCCGCAAGCTGATGAGCTGGGTCGACGAGCAGGCCTGACGCCGTCCCGGCGCGGTGCCTCCGGGCGGGCGGGCCCGAGCTGTGGCCCCGCCCGCCGGCGGCACCGGCTCCGGGCGGGGCCCGTCACCGCGGTCCCGTCCGGAACCCCGTCCGGAACCGTCCGGCCCTCCTGGCCCGATACGCCGGACGGACGCCGCCAAACCTGCCACACGACCGTTCCGGAGAAGGCAGACTCCTTCCCGGGGATCTTTCGTGGAGGCGCGGGGCGCATCCCCGCACGCGGATACACTGCAAGAACAAGCGCGTCAGGCTCACAGCGTCGTGCGTCTTCCACGCGGCTGCCCTTCACCGCCTTCGGCCGCCGGGACGGCCGTCCGTCAAGGACTAGTGAGGACTGAGGACCACGTGAGCCCGAAACCTGTCGTACTGATCGCTGAGGAGCTGTCGCCGGCCACGGTCGACGCCCTCGGACCCGACTTCGAGATCCGGCACTGCAACGGCGCCGACCGCGGCGAGCTGATCCCCGCCATCGCCGAGGTGGACGCCATCCTCGTCCGCAGCGCCACCAAGGTCGACGCCGAGGCCATCGCCGCCGCGCGGAAACTGAAGGTCATCGCCCGTGCGGGCGTTGGTCTGGACAATGTCGACGTGTCCGCCGCCACCAAGGCCGGCGTCATGGTCGTCAACGCCCCCACCTCCAACATCGTCACCGCCGCCGAACTCGCCTGCGGCCTGATCGTCGCCACCGCGCGCAACATCCCGCAGGCCAACACCGCCCTCAAGAACGGCGAGTGGAAGCGGAGCAAGTACACCGGCGTCGAGCTCTCCGAGAAGACCCTCGGCGTGGTCGGCCTCGGCCGGATCGGCGTGCTGGTCGCCCAGCGGATGTCGGCCTTCGGGATGAAGATCGTCGCGTACGACCCCTACGTCCAGCCGGCCCGCGCCGCGCAGATGGGCGTCAAGCTGCTGACGCTCGACGAGCTGCTGGAGGTCTCGGACTTCATCACCGTCCACCTGCCGAAGACCCCCGAGACGCTCGGGCTCATCGGTGACGAGGCGCTGCACAAGGTCAAGCCCGAGGTGCGGATCGTCAACGCCGCCCGCGGCGGCATCGTCGACGAGGCCGCGCTGGCCAGCGCCCTCAAGGAGGGCCGGGTCGCGGCCGCCGGCCTGGACGTCTTCGCCAAGGAGCCCTGCACGGACTCCCCGCTCTTCGAGTTCGACAATGTCGTCGCCACCCCGCACCTGGGCGCCTCCACCGGTGAGGCCCAGGAGAAGGCCGGTATCTCGGTGGCCCGTTCGGTGCGGCTGGCCCTCGCGGGCGAGCTGGTCCCGGACGCGGTCAACGTCCAGGGCGGCGTGATCGCCGAGGACGTCCGCCCGGGCCTGCCGCTGGCCGAGCGGCTGGGCCGGATCTTCACCGCCCTGGCGGGCGAGGTGGCCGTCCGGCTCGACGTCGAGGTGTACGGCGAGATCACCCAGCACGATGTGAAGGTGCTGGAACTCTCCGCCGTCAAGGGTGTCTTCGAGGACGTCGTCGACGAGACGGTCTCCTACGTCAACGCCCCGCTGTTCGCCCAGGAGCGCGGTGTCGAGGTGCGGCTCACCACCGGCTCGGAGTCCCCGGACCACCGCAATGTGGTCACGGTGCGCGGCACCCTCACCGACGGCGAGGAGATCTCGGTCTCCGGCACCCTGGCGGGGCCCAAGCACCTCCAGAAGATCGTCGCGGTCGGTGAGCACGATGTCGAGGTGGCGCTCGCCGACCACATGCTCTTCCTGCGGTACGCCGACCGCCCCGGCGTCGTCGGCACCCTCGGCCGCATCCTGGGCGAGGCCGGCCTGAACATCGCCGGTATGCAGGTCTCGCGGTCCGCCCAGGGCGGTGAGGCGCTCGCCGTCCTCACGGTGGACGACGACGTTCCGCAGTCCGTGCTGACCGAGATCGCCGAGGAGATCGGCGCCACCTCGGCGCGCGCCGTCAATCTGGCGGACTGACGGACTTTCGTCCTCCGGGCGGCACAGGGCCCGGTCCTCGCTGCGGCGGGCGGCCGGGCCCTGCCGTTTCGGTCCCCGATGGCCCTCCGCTTGCGATCACCCCGGGCCGGGGGTGTCCTGGTCTCACTGCGGGCGTGCCGTTGACGCCGTGCCCGTGGGGCCGCTGCCGCGCCCGACCCGGTGCCCGGTGCCCGGTACGCACGTGCCGCGTCCCCGGCCATGTGGTTCTCGCCCCGGGCGCGCGGCCGCGGCCGGCGCGGGAACCGACGGCCGGGAGGCAGTGCGCTGAGATGACCGGGAACGGAGACGGCGGGCAGAGGGTGCGGGACCAGCGCACCGACGAGGACCGGCGCGTGGACGAGAGCCGCGGCCCGGGGGAGGGTCTGACCTCGCAGGAGGCCCGGGACCGGCGGGAACGCTATGGGCCCAACGCCATCGAGGAGGAGCAGCGCGGCGTTCTCGGGGAACTGCTGTCGCACTTCTGGGGCCCGATTCCGTGGATGATCGAGACCGCGCTGCTGCTGACCGCGGTCACGGGCCGGTGGACGGATTTCGCCGTCATCCTGGCGCTGCTGCTGCTCAATGGCGGGGTGGGCTTCTGGGAGGAGCACCAGGCGCAGAGCGCCATCGCCGCGCTGAAGCAGCGGCTGGCCACGAAGGCGCAGGCCAGACGGGACGGGGCGTGGACGACGGTGGACGCCGGGGAACTGGTGCCGGGCGATCTGGTGCGGACCGGGCGGGGCGAGGTCGTACCCGCCGACGGCCGTGTCGTCGACGGCACCGGAGAGGCCGATGAGTCGGCGCTGACGGGGGAGTCCCTGCCGGTGGGCAAGGAGCCCGGCGACGCGGTGTACTCGGGTTCGGCTCTTGCGCGGGGGGCGCCGGTCATCCGCGTGCTGGCCACGGGCGGCGGGACGGAGTTCGGGCGGACGGCCCGCCTCGCCGGTGAGGCGGCGCCGGAGAGCCACTTCCAGCGGGCGGTCGTCACCATCGGCAAGTACCTCATCGTGCTCGCCGTCGCCCTGGTCGCGGTGATCGTGGTGGTCTCCCTGCTGCGCGGGACCGGGGTGGCCGACACCCTGGAGTTCGCGCTCGTGGTGCTCATCGCCTCCATCCCGGTCGCCCTTCCCGCGGTGCTCTCGGTGACCATGGCCGTCGGAGCACGCCAGCTCGCCCGGCACGAGGCCGTGGTCAGCCGCCTCCCGGCCGTCGAGGAGATGGCCGGGGTGGACGTGCTGTGTGCCGACAAGACCGGCACCATCACCCGCAACGACCTTCAGGTCGCCGGCATCGTCGTGATCGAGGACGGAGCGGACGACGGCGAGGTGCTCCTGGCCGCGGCGCTGACCGCCGAGCGCGACAGCGGGGACCCGATCGACCGGGCGGTTCTGGAGAAGGCCGGTGCCAGCCGCCTCGATGGCTGGCAGGTCACCGGTTTCACACCCTTCGACTCCGCCCGCAAGTACGCCCAGGCGCGTGCACGCGGCCCCTCGGGCGAGGAGACCGCCGCCGCGAAGGGAGCGGTGCAGGCCGTCCTGGAACTGGCCGGGGCCGATCGCCGGACCGGTGACCGCGTGGCGGAGGCGACCCGGTCCTTCGCCGAGCGGGGCCACCGGGCGCTGGCCGTCGCCCGGTCGGACGGCGGCGGGTGGCGGGTCACCGGCGTCATGGGCCTGCAGGATCCGCCGCGTGCGGACTCCCGCGCCACGCTGGAGGAGGCCGCCCGGCTCGGTGTCGGGGTCAAGATGGTCACCGGCGACCGGGCGGAGATCGCCCGTGAGATCAGCGGCCGGGTGGGCCTGGGCACCCGCGTCCTCGAAGCCGGCCGGATTCACGACCTCCGGGGCGAAGAGCTCGTCCGCACCGTGGTGGAGGCCGACGGCTTCGCACAGGTCGTCCCGGAGGACAAGTACCGCATCGTCGAGGCCCTCCAGGACCACGGTCACATCGTGGGCATGACCGGTGACGGGGTCAACGACGCTCCCGCCCTGCACCGCGCGGACGCGGGCATCGCGGTCTCCGGCGCCACCGATGCCGCGCGCGCGGCGGCCGACATCGTCTTCCTCGCCCCGGGCCTGTCGACGATCGTGGAGGCGGTCCACCGGTCCCGCGAGGTCTTCCGGCGGATGAAGAACTACGCGGTCTACCGGATCACCGAGACCATCCGCGTGGTCCTCTTCGTGACCCTCACCATCCTGGTCTTCGCGTTCTTCCCGGTCACGCCCGTCCAGGTGGTGCTGCTGGCCGTTCTCAACGACGCGGCCATCCTCTCCATCGCCTATGACCGGGTACGGGCCTCCGCGCGGCCTGAGCGCTGGAACCTCACCGAGGTCCTCACGATCGCCGCCACACTGGGCCTCTTCGGCGTCGCGTCCTCCTTCGCGCTGCTCTGGGTGGCGCACGGCCCCCTTGGCCTCGCCGACGCCACCGTGCGGACACTGCTGTACCTCAAGCTGTCGGTCAGCGGACACCTCATGGTCTTCCTCGTCCGCACCCGCGGCCCGTTCTGGTCCCACCGGCCGTCCTGGCTCCTGATTGGCGCTGTGCTGGGGACCCAGGTCCTCGCGACCGTCATCGCCTTCACCGGGTTCCTCATGTCCCCCGTTGGACCGAGCCTCGTCGCCCTCGCCTGGGGGTGGGGCATCGCCGCGTTCCTGCTGCTGGACCCCGTCAAACTCCTGGCCTACCGCGTTCTCGACCGGTACGGGGAGCGGCGCCGGAGGCCGGAGCCTGAGCGTGTCCGGCCGTGTCACCGGCCCGGCCGGTCCCCTAGCGCTTGACCTCCACCGCGGGACGGAGGGACTCGGCGACCCGGCGGTCGAAGGGTTCGGCGCAGGGGGTGAGCACCGATGCGGCCGCGACGGCCACCCCGAGCGCGCAGGCGTCGGCCGGGTCCTCCCCGGCGGCCAGCCGGGCGGTGAGCGCGGCCACCATGCCGTCCCCGGCCCCGGCGTCGCTGAGCGGTTCCCCGGGCAGCGGGGGCGCGTGCAGCTCGGTGTGGCCCCGGCCGGTGGTGCAGAGCGCGCCCCGTCCCCCGAGCGTGGTGACGACGATCTCGGCGGCTCCCCTGGCCAGCAGGTGGTTGTTCACAGCCCGGGCATCGTCGAAACCGCGGACGGTCCGCCCGGTGAGCTCGGCGGCCTCCGACCGGTTGCACCTGAGGAGGAAGACGCCCTCCGCGAGCGCCTCGCACAGCGCCGGCCCGGAGGTGTCCAGCAGCACCCGGGCCCCGGTGGCCTTGACCCGGCGGGCGGCGGACGCGTAGAAGCCGGCGGGCAGACCGCCGGGCAGACTGCCGCTCAGCACGACATACCGGCAGTCGCCCGCGGCCCGCTCCAGCGCCTCCAGGCAGCGCCGCCCCTCGGCGCCGTCGAGGCGCGGTCCGGGCGGGACCAGGTGATGGCTGCGGCGCGCCCCGGTCTCGAAGACCACCAGGGCCTCACGGGTCTCGCCGCCGATCCCCACGGCGACGTGGTCGATCCCCTCGTGGTCCAGCAGCCGGTTCAGCCGGCGGCCCACCTCCCCGCCGGCGGTGTGGACGGCGGTGGCCCGTCCGCCGAGCCGGGCCACACCGCGGGCCACGTTGATCCCCCCGCCCCCGGCCGTCACGGACCGGACCCGGGCGCGGCTCTTGCCGACGTCCGACAGGTGGCCGACTTCCCAGCACAGATCGACGGCGGGGTTCATCGTCAGGGTGAGCACCGCCGGCGGCGGCCCGGCCGCATACCGGGTGCCTCCCGCGCCGGCGGCGCTCCCGGCCGCGGCGTCGTCCCGGTCACCGGCGGTGCTCATCGCGGTGATGCGGCCGGCACGCCCACCATGGCCCGGGCCCGGCGCACCATCTGCTGCGCGTAGCCCCACTCGTTGTCGTACCAGGCCATGACCTTCAGCAGGTCGCCGTCGGTGACGGTGGTCAGGGTGAGGTCGACGACCGACGCCCGCGGGTCCGCCACGATGTCGCTGGAAACCAGGGGCTCGTCGACGACGCCGAGGACGCCCCGGTAGCGGTCGCTCGTGGCCTCCTGCCGGAAGATGCCGTTGACCTCGGCGACGGTGGTGTCCCGGGCGGTCACGCAGACGATGTCGGCGATCGATCCGTCCGGCACCGGAACACGGAGCGCGACGCCGTCGAAGCGGTCCCGGAGGGACGGGAGGGCTCGCGCGGCGGCCCGGGCGGCACCGGTGGTGGTCGGCACGATGTTGGCGGCCGCCGCCCGTCCGCGCCGCCACTTGCCCGCCGGTCCGTCGACCAGGCTCTGGCTGGAGGTATAGGCGTGCGCCGTGGTCATGGTCGCCTTGCGCACCCCGATCCGGCGCTGGAGGACCTCCATCACGGGCGCGATGCAGTTGGTGGTGCAGCTCGCGCAGGACAGCACCTCGGCTCCGGCGCCGTCCTCGTCGTTCACCCCGTGGACGACTGTGGTCATCCCGTCCTTGGCGGGGGCCGAGAGGATCGCCCGGCGAGCGCCGGCCCGGAGATGCCGGCGCACGTCCTCTCCGGTACGGAAGAGGCCGGTGCACTCGAAGACCAGATCGACGTCCAGGTCGCCCCAGGGGAGCCGCTCCGGGTCCTTCTCGTTCAGCAGCCGGACGGTGCGCCCGGCCAGGGAGAGCGCCGCGTCCGTGGCGGTGACGTCCCCGTCGAACCGCCGGTGGACCGTGTCGTGGCGGAGGAGGTAGGCGAGGTTGTCGGCGGGCGCGATGTCGTTGACGGCCACCACGTCAAGGGCCGGCTCGGCCAGTACCGACTTCAGTGTCGCCCGGCCGATGCGGCCGAGCCCGTTGATGGCAACCCGTGCGGCCATGTGCGGCCTCCCTGCGGTCGTGGCCGGAACGGCCGGTACGGCGGCGCTGCGGCCGGGTCCCCGCCGGGGACGGACGCGCGCGGCCCGCGGGGCCCGAAACGCCGGCGAGCCCCGGCCTCCCGTCCGACGCTAACCCGCCCGGGAGCCCGCCGCATTTCACCGGCGTCACCCGGTCGAGGCCACGCGTGCCGGGCCGGCCCGCCCGGGGTCGCAGGGGGACGGGGGCAGCGGCAGGGCGGTGTTGAAGGCGACGGACAGCGGGAACCGGACCAGCTCCGCCACCCCCTGTGCTGATCAGCAGCCACACCACTGTGCGGACGTTGCCGCAGGCGACGCGTCCCTTCGATGCCGTTGACGATCGAGGCGAAGGTGTCGTCGGTGAGGATCGGATCGGCCGCGCCACGTGCCACCGGCCGCCACTCGAGTCCGCGCGGCAGCCGGGTGCCGGCGGGGGCCGCAGCCCCGGTCTCGAGTCTCCTGACCCCGTTCCGGCAGCCTTTCGCCCGAGAACCTCTCGCCGCCGCGTGACCTCC
Source organism: Streptomyces sp. F63 (assembly GCF_018070345.1). Classification (GTDB taxonomy): domain Bacteria; phylum Actinomycetota; class Actinomycetes; order Streptomycetales; family Streptomycetaceae; genus Streptomyces. The sequence continues at coordinate 188,523 of NZ_JAGPXX010000005.1, read as the reverse complement.
GGCTCCTCCAGCCCGGCTCCTCCAGCCCGGCTTCTCGTCCGTGCCGAGCGCCGCGACGGCCTCCTCCGCGGGAACGGCGTGCCGGGGCGGACGGCCACCGTCTGCTCGGACAACTCGTCCCGGCAGACCATCAGTCACTCCTTCGGGCCAACGGCCGGAGGCGTGGGAGCGGGGAGAATCCGGCGGCACGGGGTGCATCGGAACTTCCTGGGTGTACCTCTTGTGCCGGTTTGCCTTCCCCATGCCGTGGCCCTGGGAACAGGGCAGGGCGCCGAGCCGGGCGGCAGCGCCCCGGCTCGGCGCCGGCGGCACCGCCCCGTTCCGGCCCGGCCCGTCCGGCGGAACCGTCACAGCCGGGCGCGCTTGAGGGCCATGTGCAGCAGCAGCCGGTCCTCGCCCTCGGCGAGATCCAACCCGGTCAGCGCGGCCACCCGCGACAGCCGGTAGTAGAGCGTCTGCCGGTGGATCGCCAGGGCCGCCGCCGCGCGGCCCGCCTGCCCGGCGCAGTCGAGGAACACCTCGGCGGTCCGGGCGAGTTCGGCGTGTTCGGGACGGAGCAGCCGGGCGACGGCCGGATCGGCCCGGGCGGCCGGGGGCAGCTCCGTCAGGGTCCGGTACGGGCCGATGGCCTCCCAGCGCGCGACCGGGCCCAGCCGGGGCTCAGCGCGGGCCGCGCGGGCCGCGGCCAGCGCCTCCCGCCAGGCGCCGGCCAGGTCCTCCAGTCCGTACCGCGGCGCGCCCGTGCCCGCCGCGGCGCCGGCCGCACGGGGGGAGCGGAGCAGCCGTTCCGCCGCGGCGAGCGCCGGTTCGGGGGAGTCCGCCGGGCGCGGCCGGACGAGCACGGCCAGGCCCTGGTCCGGTACGGCGCAGACGGCCAGCGCGCCCGGCAGCGCGGACAGGGCCGGGACCGGGCCCCCGTCCTCCCCGTCCCGTACGTCCCGCGCCCAGGGCGTGACCGCGGCCAGCGCCAGCGGACCGTCCGCCGCACCGCTCAGCCGGGCGCGGAGCTCCGTGCGTGCCGCCTCCCGGGCGACGGCGGGGCCGGTGAGGAGGTCCTGCAGCAGCTCGCCGAGTTCGGCTCCGGCCCGCGCCTCGGCGGCGAGCAGTTCCCCGATCCGGGCGGCGGTCTCCATGGCCCGCTCGATCCGGGGGTCGGGCGGGCCGCCGCGGGCGCCGGTTTCCAGATCCGCCAGATGGCCGTCGTCCAGCAGCCACACGTAGCCGTACCCGACACCCCGGTGGCGTACCGGGAGGCAGATCCGGCCGATGAGCACCCCGGCCGAGGGGTCCGGGGGGATGCGCAGCGGGCGCGTCGCCCGGCCGATGCCGAACGCCTCGAACCAGGCCCGCACCGCGGGGGTGGAGCGGCGGTGCAGGATCGAGCGGGTGCGGACCGGGTCCAGCGCCGGGCCGCCGGTGCGGGCGCCCGCACCGGCGCCGCCCTCCTCGCCCCCCTCGCCGTTCCCGCCGCTCTCCCCGTCGTCGTGGACGCCGAAGGCGATCAGGCGGAAGTCGCGGTCCTCCAGCGTCGCGGGCGCCGCGAGCGCCGCCGAGATCTCGTCCACCAGCCGTTGGTAGTCGCCGCGCATGCCGCCGTCCTTCCCGGTTCCGGCCTCCATTCTCATACATTTGTATGAGATCGCGACCACGGGGATGTGACAGCTGTCGATGGCGGGCGGACGGCCGGTTCCTTACGGTGCACGGAGGTTCTCCCCGCCCGCCGGAAGCCCCCGCCGGCGGCCGTCCCGCCCCTTGGAGGTGCCCCGTGCTGGGACCCGTGCTCCTCGCCGCCGCGCGCAGTACCCGCGTCCGGCGTCTCGTCTCCTCCACACCGGTCACCCGCCCCGTCGTGGACCGCTACGTCGCGGGGGAGCGGCTGGACGACGCGGTGAGCGCCGTCCGCTCCCTCACCGGGCGCGGCCTGGAGGTGACCCTCGACCACCTCGGCGAGGACATCACCGACCCGGCCGAGGCCCGGCGCAACCGGGACGCGTATCTGGTGCTCTGCGAGGCCCTGGCCGGGCTGGGCCTCGGGGAGCGGGCCGAGATGTCCGTGAAGCTCTCCGCCTTCGGCCAGGCGCTGCCCGGCGGCCACGACCTGGCCCTGGCGAACGTCACCCCCGTGGTCGAGGCGGCGGCGGAGGCCGGGACGACCGTCACCCTGGACATGGAGGACCACACCACCACGGACTCCACCCTGGCGGTCCTCCGCGACCTGCGCGTCCGCTTCCCGCAGACCGGCGCCGTGCTGCAGTCGTACCTCTTCCGCACCGAGGACGACTGCCGTGCCCTGGCCGGCGAGGGCTCCCGGGTACGGCTGGTGAAGGGTGCCTACAAGGAACCCGCGAGCGTGGCGCACCAGCGGCGGCGCGAGGTGGACCGGGCGTTCGTCCGCTGTCTGGGCATCCTCATGACCGGGCAGGGATACCCCATGATCGGCTCCCACGACCCGCGCATGGTCGCCATCGGCCAGGAGCTGGCCCGCCGGGCCGGCCGCAAGCCCGGCGAGTACGAGTTCCAGATGCTGTACGGCATCCGGGAGGCGGAGCAGGCGCGGCTGGCGGCCGAGGGGCACCGGATGCGCGTCTACGTCCCCTACGGCACCGACTGGTACGGCTACTTCATGCGCCGGCTGGCGGAACGCCCGGCGAACGTGGCCTTCTTCCTGCGTTCCCTGGCCGGCCGCGGCTGACGTCCGCCTCCGGCCCCGGCCGGCGCGCCCGCACACCCCGCACACCCCGCACTTCCCGCACATCCCGCAACGAAGGAGACAACGGCCATCATGGACGCTGTGACCCAGGTCCCCGCGCCGGTCAACGAGCCGGTGCACACCTACGCACCCGGCAGCCCCGAGCGCGCGCGGCTGGAGGCGAAACTCAAGGAGCTGGCGGACAACCCGGCCGACCTGCCGATGACCATCGGCGGCGTCCGGCGGATGGGCGGCGGCGAGCGCTTCGACGTCGTCCAGCCGCACGACCACGCGGCGCGGCTCGGCACCGCCGCCCACGCCACCGTCCAGGACGCGCGCGACGCGGTGGACGCCGCCCTGGCCGCCGCCCCCGCCTGGCGCTCCCTCCCCTTCGACGACCGGGCCGCGGTCTTCCTCCGGGCCGCCGAGCTGCTGGCCGGCCCCTGGCGCGAGACCATCGCCGCGTCGACGATGCTGGGCCAGTCGAAGACCGTCCAGCAGGCGGAGATCGACGCCCCCTGCGAGCTGATCGACTTCTGGCGCTTCAATGTGCACTACGCCCGCCAGATCCTGGCCGAGCAGCCCGTGACCAACTCCCCCGGGGTGTGGAACCGGACCGACCACCGGCCGCTGGAGGGCTTCGTCTACGCGATCACGCCCTTCAACTTCACCGCCATCGCGGGCAACCTCCCCACCGCCCCCGCCCTCATGGGCAACGTGGTGGTGTGGAAGCCGTCCCCGACGCAGACCCACGCAGCCGTGCTGCTGATGCGGCTGCTGGAGGAGGCCGGCCTGCCGCCGGGCGTCATCAATCTCGTCACCGGCGACGGCCTGGCCGTCTCCGAGGTGGCCCTGGCCCACCCCGACCTGGCGGGCATCCACTTCACCGGCTCCACCAGGACCTTCCAGTACCTGTGGAAGACGGTCGGCGAGAACATCGGGAGGTACAAGACCTATCCGCGGCTGGTCGGGGAGACCGGCGGCAAGGACTTCATCGTCGCCCACCCGTCCGCCGACCCGGCGGTGCTGAGGACCGCGATGATCCGCGGCGCCTTCGAGTACCAGGGGCAGAAGTGCTCGGCCGCCTCCCGCGCCTACGTGCCGCGGTCGCTGTGGGAGGGCGGGCTGCGCGAGGAGTTCACGGCCGAGGTGGAGGCCCTGCCCATGGGGCACCCCGCGGACCTGTCGAATTTCCTCTCCGCCGTCATCGACGCGCGCGCCTTCGCCAAGAACAAGGCGGCCATCGAGCGGGCGAAGGCGGACCCGGCCATAGAGGTCGTGGCCGGCGGCACGTACGACGACAGCACGGGGTACTTCGTCCGCCCGACCGTCCTGGTCTCCACCGATCCCTCGAACGAGATCTTCCGCGAGGAGTACTTCGGCCCCATCCTCGGGGTCTTCGTCTACGAGGACGGGGAGTACGAGGCGATGCTGGAGCAGATGGAGTCGGCCGCCCCGTACGGCCTGACCGGTGCCGTGATCGCGCAGGACCGCGCGGCGGCGGCCGCCGCCTGCGAGACCCTGCGGTTCGCGGCGGGCAACTTCTACATCAACGACAAGCCGACCGGTGCCGTCGTCGGCCAGCAGCCCTTCGGCGGCGGGCGGGCCTCCGGCACCAACGACAAGGCCGGGTCCAAGCAGAACCTGACGCGCTGGACCTCGACCCGCTCCATCAAGGAGACCCTGGTGCCGCCGGTCGACCACCGGTACCCGCACATGGGCTGAGCGCCCGGCAGCGGCCGTGGGGCCCCGCACATCCCCTGCCCGGGTGTGCGGGGCCCCGGCGCGGACGGCGCGGCCACTGCCCGGGTCTCCTCCGGCGGCCACATCACGGAGCCTGACCGCGAGCCGGGCCCGCGGCCGCGCCCCGGACGCCGCTCCCCCCGGACCCGCGGCCGTGCCCCGGACCGTGGCCGGGTGGCGGGATCACCGGCGGGCCGGGTCCGGCGTTCCCGAGGAGGGCCGCGGCTCAGCCGGAGTCCGGCTTCGCGCGGCCCGGACTCCCGCGCGCTGGAACGGGGTTGTCCCGCCGCCCGGCTCACCCGGCGGCCCTCGGCCGTCCGGTCACGGTCCGCGGCGGATCCGTCAACCCGCTGTTCGCCGATCCGCCCGATCCGGCGTCTGGCGGACCGGCCGCCTCCGGCGGCAGCCTGGAGAGCGGCACCACCCCGCGTGACCGAACGACCGCACTTCCGTGGCACCACAACCGGGAACGACCGTCCAGGGCAGGGGGATCCATGCCGTTCGCCGCATTCCGCACCGGGGGACACCGCCGCAGACGCCGGCCGGGGGAGCGGCGGGGTGCCGCCGCGGTCCTCGTCACCACCGCCGCGCTGCTCCTCGGCGGCGTACCGCCCGCCACCGCCACGGCTTCCGCTTCCGCCACCACCACGGCTTCCGCTTCCGACACCACCACGGCTTCCGCTTCCGACACCGATCCCCGGCCCGTGTCCCCGGCAGGCGTCCTCCGGCCGGTCGCGCCGCCGCCCGCCCGCGGCCCGTCCGGTGGCGCGGCGGCCACCGCCGGCGCCCGTGAGGCGGCCGGCGCGGAGGCGGTGGAGGCGGTGGAGACCGCCCGCAGCACCCGGCCCGTCGCACCCGGGGTCGAACTGACCTCGTTCGACCGGCTGACGCCCGGGAAATGGCTGCGCGCCGACGCGCTCACCGTCGACCTCACCGGAGGGGCCCGCGTGGACTACCTCTCCCCGGGGGAGGTCTCGCGGCGCGCCACGGTCTCCGAGCAGGTCGCCGCGCACGACCCGGGCCCGGGCCGCCGTACCGTCGCCGCGATCAACGCGGACTTCTTCGACATCGACGCGACGGGGGCGCCGCTGGGCCCCGGCATCCGGGAGGGCCGGCTCACCCACTCCGGCACCGCGGACCACCACGTGGTGGCCGGGTTCGGCCCGGGAGCCGCAGGCCGCATCCTCGGCCTGTACTTCGACGGCACGGTCACCCTCCCCGGCGGCTCCCGCGCCCTCGGGGCGTACAACGCCGCCCGGGTGCCGGAGGACGGCATCGGCCTCTACACGCCGCAGTGGGGCGGGGCCGACCGGGCGCTCACCGTGCCCGGCGCGGAGCGGGTCACCGAGGTGGTCCTGGTGGACGGCCGGGTCCGCTCGGCCGGTGACGGGCCCGGCAGCGGTCCCGTCCCGGACGGCACCACCGTCCTGCTGGGCCGGGACGCCGGCGCGGACGCCCTGGCCGCACTGCGGCCCGGCGATCCCGTCGACGTGGCGTACGCGCCCCGGACGGACGGCGGCCCGGTCCCCCGCACGGCCGTCGGCAGCCGGGGCCTGCTGGTGGTCGACGGCGAGCCGCAGAACTGGGAGGGCAGGCCCAACAACGCCACCGCCCCCCGCACCGCCGTCGGCTTCTCCCGTGACGGCAGCACCCTCCACGTTCTCACCCTGGACGGCCGGCAGGCCGACAGCGGCGGTGTCACCCTCACCGAACTCGCCCTGATGATGAAGGAGCTGGGCGCCCACAACGCGCTCAACCTCGACGGCGGCGGCTCCTCCACCCTGCTCGCGCGCCAACCCGGGGCCGCCCGGCCGCGGGTGGAGAACAGCCCCTCGGACGGCGCGGAACGCCCGGTGCCGAACGGTCTCGCCGTCACCGCGCCGGCCGGCAGCGGGCGGACCACCGGATTCCGGGTGGAGACGGCCACCACCCCGGAGTCCGCGCCCACCACCGGCCCGGTCCTCGGCGGCCGGCCGGACCGCGTCTTCCCCGGCCTCACCCGCGCCCTGCGCGCCACCGGCCACGACGAGACCTACGGACCCGCGGCCGGCCGGCCGCACTGGCACGTCCGCTCCGGCGGAGCGGGCCGGGTCGACGGGCACGGGGTGTTCACGGCCCGCCGTCCCGGCCGCGCCGAGGTGTCGGCCCGGCTCGGCGGCGCGCGCGGCTCGGTGGGGCTGGAGGTGATCGGCCCCCTCCGGCGGATCGTCCCCACCACCCCCCGGGTCGGTCTGGCGGACTCCGCGGCGACCGGCACCTTCGGCCTCACCGGCCTGGACGCGCACGGCAGCGAGGCCCCCGTCGAACCGGCCGACGTCCGTCTGGAGTACGACCGTTCACGGTTCTCCGTCACCCCCGACGGGCGCGGCTCCTTCACCGTGGCCGCCCGCGCGGGGGGCGGTTCCGGCCGGATCGAGGCGACGGTGCGGGGCCGCACGGCCGTCATCGGGGTCACCGTCGGCCTGGAGGAACGGCGGATCGCGGGCTTCGACGACGCCGGCGACTGGACGTTCTCCCAGGCCCGCGCCGCCGGATCGGTCGCCCCCGACCCCGGCGGGCGCGAGGGCACCGGACTGCGGCTGAGCTACGACTTCACGCGCTCCACCGCCACCCGTGCCGCCTACGCCAACCCGCCGGCGCGCATCCCCGTCACCGGGCAGCCGCAGTCCTTCCGGCTGTGGATCAAGGGGGACGGCAAGGGGGCCTGGCCCTCGCTCCATCTGGTCGACGCGCAGGACACGAGCCTGGTGCTCCGCGGACCGTTCATCACCTGGAGCGGCTGGCGCGAGGTGGAGTTCGCGGTGCCGCCGGGCACCGTCCACCCGCTGCGGGTGCGCCGCTTCTACGTGGCCGAGACCGACCCGCTGAAGCAGTACACCGGGGAGATCGTCATCGACGGCCTGACCGCCCGGGTACCGCCGGACATCGAGCTCCCCGCGGCGGAGCCGGTGCCGGATCGGCTCATCGCGGGCGCGGCGGAGACCGGCCGCCGCGACTGGCGGTTCGCGGTGCTCTCCGACGCCCAGTTCACCGCCCGGGAACCGGACGGCCCGCTGGTCCGGCAGACCCGGCGCACCCTCCGCGAGATCAGGGCGTCCCGCCCCGGACTGCTGTTGGTCAACGGGGATTTGGTGGACGAGGGCTCGCCCCCGGATCTGGCCCTCGCCCGCCGGGTCCTGGAGGAGGAGCTCGGCGGCGCGGTGCCCTGGGTCTATGTGCCGGGCAACCACGAGGTCATGGGCGGCTCCATCGACCTCTTCGAGGAGGAGTTCGGGCCCGGGCACCGGGTGTTCGACCACCGGGGCACCCGGTTCATCACCCTCGACACCTCCCGGCTGACCGTCCGCGGCGGCGGCCTCGCGCAGGTGCGGGCCCTCCGCGCCGAGCTGGAACGGGCGGCCGCCGACCCGGGCACCGGCTCCGTGATCGTCGTCCAGCACGTACCGCCGCGCGACCCCACCCCGCAGCGCGCCTCGGAGCTGGCCGACCGCAAGGAGGCCGCCCTGCTGGAGCACTGGCTGGCGGACTTCCGCCGCACCAGCGGCAAGGGGGCCGCCGTCATCGGAGCCCACGCCGGTGTCTTCCACGCCTCCCGGGTCGACGGGGTTCCGTATCTCGTGAACGGCAACTCCGGGAAGGCGCCCGCCGCTCCGCCCGGCCGGGGCGGGTTCAGCGGCTGGTCCACCGTGGGCGTCGACCGGGTCACGCAGGCGGAGCAGGCCCGGGCGCGGCAGCGGCCGTGGGAGGGCGGACCGGACTGGATCTCCGTCCGCACCCGTCCCCACGTCGACGGCCTGCGCCTGGACGGCCCGGCCGCGCTGCCCGCCGGGGAGACGGCCCGGATCACCGCCGCGGTGACGCAGGGGGAGGGGAGCGCGGCGCGGGAGGTCCCGGTGGGCTTCCCGGTGAGCGCGGACTGGACCGGCTCCCCGAATCTGCGCATCGGATCCCCGGACGGGGCCCGGCCGCGGCACGCCGCCGCGTACGACCCGGTGACCGGGACGTTCACGGCGCTGCGCCCGGCCACCGTGGTGCTGGCGGTGAGCGTGAACGGCGTCACCGAGCGCAGAGAGCTGAGGATCGCCGCCCGGGCCCCGGCCGCGGGCACGGGGAGCGGCGCGGCGGCCGCCGGCGCGGGCTGAACCGGCCGGGGCCCGGCCGGGGAAGGCGGCCGAGGGCTTTCCGCCCGTCGCGGTGCGGAGTTCGCCGTCTCAGATAGTAGGAAGTCCGAGTAATTGTGGAGACAGCGCGGCCCGGCTGTCCTAGCGTTGTAGGAAGCCGAGCTTGTCGCTGATCGAGCGACCGGCGGACGCGGGCCGTGCCTCGCAGGCGATCCCTGCCGCACGCCGTTGCCCCCCGCCCCTCTCCGGTGATCCCCGCGCTCCCCGCACCCCTTCGTGCCTTCCGTTCCCCTCCCGCATTGGAGATGTGCCCCCATGAACGCGACCGCGACCCGAGCCCGCCGCCGCACCGCTTCCCGTACCGCCGACAGCACCGCCCGGCAGGAGGCCGCCGCGGCCCTCCAGCGCGCCCTCGACCGCCGGGACAACGGTGGCGCCACCGGCCACGACCACTGACGGACACGGTCCGCACCCCGTGTCCGCCCGCCACACGATGACCGCATCGTGGACTCCCCATGTCATGGGCTGGGACGCGGAGTAGGGTGCCGGGCATGTCTCGCAGCATCGATCTCGCAGTGATCCCCGGTGACGGCATCGGCGGGGAGGTCGTGGCACAGGGCCTGAAGGTCCTGACCGCGGTGCTCCCCCAGGATGTGAAGCTGGAGTCCCGTCAGTACGACCTGGGCGCCCGGCGCTGGCACGCCACCGGCGAGACGCTGCCGGACGGCGAACTGGAGGCGCTCAGGAGCCACGACGCCATCCTGCTCGGCGCCATCGGCGACCCGTCCGTGCCCTCCGGCGTACTGGAGCGGGGGCTGCTGCTGAAGCTGCGCTTCGCCTTCGACCACCACATCAACCTCCGCCCCTCGAAGCTCTTCCCGAACACGGCCACGCCCCTGGCCGGCCGCCCGGACATCGACTTCGTCGTCGTCCGCGAGGGCACCGAGGGCCCCTACACCGGCAACGGCGGCAGCCTGCGCACCGGCACGCCGGCCGAGGTGGCGACCGAGGTCAGCCTGAACACCGCGTACGGGGTGGAGCGGGTGGTCCGCGACGCCTTCGAGCGGGCCGCCGCCCGGCCGCGGAAGAAGCTCACCCTCGTCCACAAGAACAACGTGCTGGTCCACGCCGGCCATCTGTGGAAGCGGGTCTTCGACGCCGTCGGGGCGGAGTACCCGCAGGTCACCACCGACTACCTGCATGTCGACGCGGCGACGATCTTCTTCGTCACCCAGCCCGAGCGGTTCGACGTGATCGTCACCGACAACCTGTTCGGCGACATCCTCACCGACCTCGCGGCGGCCGTCACCGGCGGCATCGGCCTGGCGGCCTCCGGCAACATCAACCCGACCGGCGCGTTCCCGTCGATGTTCGAGCCGGTCCACGGCTCGGCCCCCGACATCGCCGGGCAGGGCAAGGCCGACCCCACGGCCACCGTCCTCTCCGTCGCCCTGCTCCTGCAGCACCTCGGCTACGGCGCGGAGGCGGCCCGGATCGAGACGGCCGTGGCCGAGGACCTCGCGGCCCGTGGCCCCGGGCGGTCCCGCACCACCGACGAGATCGGCGACGCCCTGGCCGGCCGGGTCGCCGGCTGACCCCTTCCGCCCGGGAGGTCCCGACTCCGCCGTCCGCGGCGCCCGTTCCCGCGCCGGAAGGGGGGCCGCGGGCGCGCCGGGGAGCTTCCGCGGCACGCCCCGGCGGCGCCCGCCGGCCGGCCGGGTGTGGTCCCGCGGCGGCGGGGCCGCTGACAAGCGCGGTGCAGGGGTGCGACCATCGATCCCGGTCCGCGGTGCCCGCCGGTCCCGGACGACCGGTTTCCTCTCCCCGGCCCCCTTGGCGATAATCGGGTGAAGCGGCCGCTTCGCGAGAAACTCGGACGTCCTGCAAACGCCGGTGGCGAGTGCGCGGTCCGCCACGACTCACGGTGAAGGACAGCAGACATGACGACGCCCACGATCGAGCTCAAGCCCTCCGCGCACCCGCTGCCCACCGCGGAACGGGAGGCGATCCTGGCCGCCCCCGGCTTCGGCCGCCACTTCACCGACAACATGGTGACGATCAAGTGGACGGAGGGCCGCGGCTGGCACGACGCCGAACTCGTCCCGTACGCGCCGCTGTCCCTCGACCCGGCCAATATGACGCTGCACTACGCGCAGACCATCTTCGAGGGGCTGAAGGCGTACCGGCAGCCCGACGGCTCCGTCGCCACCTTCCGCCCCGAGGCCAACGCCGAGCGCTTCCGCGCTTCCGCCCGCCGCCTCGCCATGCCGGAGCTCCCCACCGAGCTCTTCCTCGCCGCCGTCGACGCCCTCATCACCCAGGACCGGGCGTGGGTCCCCGGCACGGGCGAGCAGTCCCTCTACATCCGGCCGTTCATGTTCGCCACCGAGGTCGGCCTCGGGGTCCGCCCGGCGAACGAGTACCTCTTCCTGGTCATCGCCTCGCCCGCCGGCGCCTACTTCCCCGGCGGCGTGAAGCCCGTCTCCGTCTGGCTCTCCGAGGAGTACGTCCGGGCCGCCCCCGGCGGCACCGGTGCCGCCAAGGCCGGCGGCAACTACGCCGCCTCCCTCGTCGCCCAGGCCCAGGCCGCCGAGCAGGGCTGCGACCAGGTCGTCTGGCTGGACGCCATCGAGCGCCGCTGGATCGAGGAGATGGGCGGCATGAACCTCTACTTCGTCCACGGCGGCCGGGACGGCAAGCGGCGCATCACCACCCCCGAGCTCTCCGGCTCCCTGCTCCCCGGCATCACCCGGGCGTCCCTCCTGAGCATCGCCGCCGACCTCGGATACGAGGTCGCCGAGGAGCGCATCTCCGTGGAGGACTGGCGGAGCGGCAACGCCGACGGCTCCCTCACCGAGGTGTTCGCCTGCGGCACCGCCGCCGTCATCACCCCGGTCGGTTCGGTGAAGTCGGCCCGCGGCAACTGGACCGTCGGGGACGGCGAACCCGGTGAGGTGACCCTCCAGCTCCGCAAGGCGCTCCTCGACATCCAGACCGGCGCCGCCCCCGACCCCCACCACTGGATGCACCGCATCTGCTGACCGGCACCGGCCCCCGCGAGGGGATACCGCAGGCCCTCCGCCGGTGGCACGGATGCCGTGCCACCGGCGGTTTCCGGACAACTGACCGCATCCTGAGACAGGAAGAAGCGCCGGGGCGCGGATGTGCCAGACTGCCCCCGTGCTCTCGTTCGCCACGATTATTGGCAGCAGGCGCGCCGGTCCCCAGTGACCGCTGAACCGCAGCAGAACCGCGGCAGCGGACACCGTGTCCCAGGACCCGCGCGCAGACCTCTCGCACCCGCGAGAGGTTTTTTCGTTTTCCGGCCCACCCCATGCCGGTACACGGAGCGCGGGGATCAGCGGAGGACGGTGGAACCGGTTCCCCCCAGCCCCCGGGCAGGGGGGTCCCAGGTAGACCGAGATCCCGACAGGAGTTCGGAAGAGTCATGACGGACGCAAGCGGCCCCGCTCAGGGGGACGACAGTTTCCACGTCTTCGACACCACGCTGCGCGACGGAGCGCAGCGCGAGGGCATCAATCTCACCGTCGCCGACAAGCTGAAGATCGCGCGGCATCTGGACGACTTCGGTGTGGGGTACATCGAGGGCGGCTGGCCCGGCGCCAACCCGCGGGACACGGAGTTCTTCCAGCGCGCCCGCGCCGAGATCGACTTCCGGCACGCGCGGCTCGTCGCGTTCGGCGCCACCCGCAAGGCGGGGGTGCGGGCGGAGGACGACCCGCAGGTCCGGGCGCTGCTGGAATCCGGCGCTCCGGTGGTCACGCTGGTGGCCAAGTCCCACGACCGCCACGTCGAGCTGGCCCTGCGCACCAGCCTCGACGAGAACCTGGCGATGATCCGGGACACCGTGGCCCATCTGCGGGCCGAGGGCCGCAGGGTCTTCCTCGACTGCGAGCACTTCTTCGACGGCTACCGCGCCAACCCGGGCTACGCCAAGCAGGTCGTCCGCACGGCCCACGAGGCCGGCGCCGATGTGGTCGTCCTCTGCGACACCAATGGCGGGATGCTGCCCGCCCAGATCCAGGCCGTCGTGGCGACCGTCCTCGCCGACACCGGCGCGCGGCTGGGCATCCACGCCCAGGACGACACCGGCTGCGCGGTGGCCAACACACTGGCTGCCGTGGACGCGGGCGCCACGCATGTCCAGTGCACCGCCAACGGCTACGGCGAGCGGGTCGGCAACGCCAACCTCTTCCCGGTCGTCGCGGCCCTGGAGCTCAAGTACGGCCGCCGGGTGCTGCCCCCGGGGGCGCTGGCCGAGATGACCCGCATCTCGCACGCGATCGCGGAGGTCGTCAACCTCACCCCCTCCACCCATCAGCCGTACGTGGGGGTCTCCGCCTTCGCGCACAAGGCCGGGCTGCACGCCTCGGCGATCAAGGTGGATCCGGACCTCTACCAGCACGTCGACCCCGAACTGGTCGGCAACACCATGCGGATGCTGGTCTCCGACATGGCCGGCCGCGCCTCCATCGAGCTCAAGGGCAAGGAGCTCGGCGTCGACCTCGGCGGCGACCGGGACCTGATCGCCCGGGTCGTGGACCGCGTCAAGGGGCGCGAACTCGCGGGCTACACCTACGAGGCGGCCGACGCCTCCTTCGAGCTGCTGCTCCGGGCCGAGGTCGACGGCAGGGCCCGCCGCCACTTCCGCACCGAGTCCTGGCGGGCCATCGTCGAGGACCGGCCGGACGGCACCCACGCCAACGAGGCCACTGTGAAGCTGTGGGCCAAGGGGGAGCGGATCGTCGCCACCGCCGAGGGCAACGGCCCGGTCAACGCCCTGGACCGGGCGCTCCGGGTGGGACTGGAGCGGATCTTTCCGCAACTGGCCGGGATGGAGCTCGTCGACTACAAGGTGCGGATCCTGGAGGGAAGGCACGGCACCGGGTCCACCACCCGGGTCCTGGTCACCACCCAGGACAGCGAGGGCGAGTGGTCCACCGTGGGCGTCGCCGACAACGTCATCGCGGCCTCCTGGCAGGCCCTGGAGGACGCGTACACCTACGGTCTGCTGCGGGCCGGTGTGGCGCCCGCGGAGGAGCTGTAGCGCTGCGGCGGAACACCCGCGCCCCGGCCGGGGGAGTCCGGCCGGGGCGGGTGCGGGGACTGCGTGGGGCCGGTCCCGGCCGCTCGGGCGCCGCCGGTCCCGCGCAGGTCTCTTTGTGGGAACTCCACATCGCTGGGTCGCGGCAGTAGTCGGGAGCCGGCGTGACAAGACCGGTTCTGTCCAAGCCGGCCAGGAATTGGCGGCGGAGACTGTGCGGAATCTACGCACGGTTTCCCGGGCCGCGTTTCGTAGGGTCGATACATGACCCTTCTGGACGAGACGCCGCCCGAGGCGAGCGATGCCCGTGGGCGGGTGGCCGAGTTGCGTGCCATCCGCGAGCAGGTCCGGCGCGGCCCGAGCGACCGGGCCACCGAGGCGCAGAAGGCCAAGGGCAAGCTGACCGCCCGCGAGCGGATCGACCTCCTCCTGGACGAGGGCTCCTTCCGCGAGGTGGAGCCGCTGCGCCGGCACCGGGCCACCGGCTTCGGCCTGGAGGCCAAGCGCCCGTACACCGACGGTGTCATCACCGGCTGGGGCACCGTGGAGGGCCGGACGGTCTTCGTCTACGCCCACGACTTCCGCATCTTCGGCGGCGCGCTGGGCGAGGCCCACGCCACCAAGATTCACAAGATCATGGACATGGCCATCGCCGCGGGGGCGCCGCTGGTCTCCCTCAACGACGGCGCCGGCGCCCGGATCCAGGAGGGCGTCAGCGCCCTCGCCGGCTACGGCGGCATCTTCCAGCGGAACACCCGGGCCTCCGGGGTGATCCCGCAGATCTCGGTGATGCTCGGCCCCTGCGCCGGCGGCGCGGCCTACAGCCCCGCCCTCACCGACTTCGTCTTCATGGTCCGCGAGACCTCGCAGATGTTCATCACCGGCCCGGACGTCGTCCGCGCCGTCACCGGTGAGGAGATCAGCCAGAACGGACTCGGCGGCGCCGATGTGCACGCCGAGACCTCCGGGGTGTGCCACTTCGCGTACGACGACGAGGAGACCTGTCTCCACGAGGTCCGCTATCTGCTGTCGCTGCTGCCGCAGAACAACCGGGAGAACCCGCCCGCGGCGCACTCCGACGACCCGGCCGACCGGCGCGGCGAGGTCCTGCTCGACCTGGTCCCGGCCGACGGCAACCGCCCGTACGACATGCGCAGGGTCATCGAGGAACTCGTCGACGACGGCGAGCTGCTGGAGGTGCACGAGCGCTGGGCCACCAACGTCATCGTGGCGCTCGCCCGCCTCGACGGCCAGGTCGTCGGCGTCATCGCCAACCAGCCGCAGTCCCTCGCGGGCGTGCTCGACATCGAGGCCAGCGAGAAGGCCGCACGCTTCGTTCAGATGTGCGACGCCTTCAACATCCCGCTGGTCACGCTGCTGGACGTGCCCGGCTTCCTCCCGGGCGTCGCCCAGGAACACGGCGGCATCATCCGGCACGGCGCCAAGCTGCTCTACGCGTACTGCAATGCCACCGTTCCGCGGATCTCGGTGATCCTGCGGAAGGCGTACGGCGGGGCGTACATCGTGATGGACAGCCAGTCCATCGGAGCCGATCTGACCTACGCGTGGCCCACCAACGAGATCGCCGTGATGGGTGCCGAGGGCGCCGCGAACGTCGTCTTCCGCAAGCAGATCGCCGACGCCGAGGACCCCGAGGCCATGCGGGCCGCGATGGTCAAGGAGTACAAGGCCGAGCTGATGCACCCCTACTACGCCGCCGAGCGCGGCCTGGTCGACGACGTCATCGACCCGGCCGAGACCCGCGAGGTGCTGATCCGGTCCCTGGCCATGCTGCGGACCAAGCACGCCGACCTGCCCTCCCGCAAGCACGGCAACCCGCCCCAGTAACGGCAGTTACGGAGAGAACACCGATGAACGCAGCCGACTTCCTGCGCGTCGAGAAGGGCCAGGCCGGCCCCGAGGAGCTGGCCGCCCTCACCGCCGTCCTGCTCGCCCGGGCCACCGCACCGGTCCACCCCGGCCCGCGCCGCCACCACCCGGCCCGCCCGCACCGCAGCGCTCCCCGCTGGCACCGCCCGGAGCGCGGCCACGGCTTCCGCGCACCGCACAGCTGGCAGGGCTGACGGGCCGGGACGGAGCGCCGGCGCGGCCGGTCAGCCGACCGCCACCGAGCGGGCCCACGGCGTTCACGGCGGGCCCGGACCGGGATCTTTCCCGGTCCGGGCCCGCCGTCCGTGTGTGTCCCTCCGCTCCGCCGGCCCGGCCCGGCCCGCGGCCGTACCGGGCCCGGTCCGCCCCGCACCCGGGACCCGCCACCGGACGCGAGAGGTCCCCGCCCCCCTGAAGGGGTACGGGGACCTCTCGGCGGCGTGCCGTGTGCTCCCGGCCGGCGGCCGGAGTCAGCGCAGGCGGGCCATGAGGGCGTGTTCGACGAGGGTGATGAGGGCGCTCTTGGCGTCGCCGCGGTGGCGGGCGTCGGTGGTGATGATGGGTGCGTCGGGGCCGATCTGGAGGGCTTCGCGGACTTCCTCGGGGGTGTAGGGCTGGTGTCCGTCGAAGCCGTTGAGGGCGATGACGAAGGGGAGGCCGCTGTTCTCGAAGTAGTCGACGGCGGGGAAGCAGTCGGCGAGGCGGCGGGTGTCGACGAGGACGACGGCGCCGATGGCGCCGCGGACGAGGTCGTCCCACATGAACCAGAAGCGGTCCTGTCCGGGGGTGCCGAACAGGTACAGGATCAGGTCCTGGTCCAGGGTGATACGGCCGAAGTCCATCGCCACGGTCGTCGTGGTCTTGTCCGGCGCGTGCGTCAGGTCGTCGATCCCCGCGGAGGCAGAGGTCATCACGGCCTCGGTGCGCAGCGGATTGATCTCCGAGACCGCGCCGACGAACGTGGTCTTGCCCACGCCGAAGCCGCCCGCCACCACAATCTTCGCGGAAGTGGTGGAGCGTGCCGCGCCGCTAGAGCTTCCGAAGTCCACTGAGCACCCTTTCGAGCAGTGTCACGTCTGGCTGGCCGCCGGCGGACTCGTCGCCGCCGGGCTGATGGATGGCGACGAGCCCGGCCTCGGCCAAGTCGGCGACGAGGATTCGGGCGACGCCGAGAGGAATGGTGAGGAGCGCGGAGACCTCGGCAACCGACTTGATCTCCCGGCACAGATGGCAGATCCGCTGGTGCTCCGGCAACTGGCCCTGCAGTTGGCCCGGGGACGCCGTGGTGTGCACCAGCGCCTCGATGGCGAGCTGGTAGCGCGGACGGGTCCGGCCACCGGTCATGGCATACGGCCGGACCAGGGGGTTCCGGCTGCCGGCGGCGGGGGAGCCCTGCCGGTGCTGCTGCTGCGGCTGCTGCTCGTAGGGCGAGCGCTGCTGCGGCGGCTCCTGGTGGTGGCCGGGAACGGAGGGGTAGTCGTATCGCTGCCCGGGCTCGCCCTGTGGCTGGGGTTGATATCCGCCATAGGGGTACCCGCTCGGGGGCGTTGCCACGTCTTCCTCCTCCAACTGCCTCTGCTCTGCCGGTCCCCGTTGCTGCGAGGTCTCGCGTCACCGCACCTTATGGCGCGGTGACGCGAAACGCACGGTGTCTTGGTCAGTTGAGAAGACTTCCCTGGAGTTCCGCTCGGAGGTCCGGGGTGAGGACGTTTCCGGCGCGGTCGACCAGGAGTGCCATCTCGTAGCCCACGAGGCCGATGTCGCACTCGGGGTGGGCGAGGACGGCCAGGGAGGAACCGTCGGAGACGGACATGATGAAGAGGAACCCCCGTTCCATCTCCACCACGGTCTGGTTGACGGCGCCGCCCTCGAAGATGCGGGAGGCGCCGGCCGTCAGCGACGTCAGGCCGGAGGCCACGGCCGCCAGCTGGTCGGCGCGGTCGCGCGGGAACCCTTCGGACATCGCGAGGAGGAGTCCGTCGGCGGATACCACCACGGTGTGGGACACCCCGGGGGTGTTGTCCACGAAGTTGGTGATCAACCAGTTCAGGTTCTGCGCCGCCTGGCTCATCGGGCTCACACTAACGCTCCTGATCGTAGGTGCTGCTGCCGCCGGGGCCGAAGCCCTGGTGGCCTGTGTCCGTTCCCGCGTTACGTCCCCGCTGGACGCCGCGCCGCAGGTTGCTCAACCTGCCGCGGACGTCCTCCGGGGCGCGGGAGACCGAGGGGCCGCCCTGCGGGGTCTGTTCTGCGGTGCCCTCGACCAGGTTGGCCTTGGGTACCCGGCGGGGGAGACCGGAGGGGGTCACCCCGCCTGCCTTGGGCTCCCGGAGACGCTCGGCCCGGTGCCAGCGGTCGTCATTCGCCGAGCGCCAGTCCGGGTCGCCCGTGGAGGAGGTCTCCTGAGGCTGCTGCTGCTCCCGCTCCTCGGACGGCTGCCAGACCTTGTCGCGGCGCGGGAGACCCGCTCCGGTCAGGGACTGGGCGCCGCTCGTGGAGGGGCCCGGACGTTCGAAGCCTACGCTTTCCGGCCGGTCAGCGGGAGCGCCGGAGGGTTCCGATTCCGGTCCGTGATCCGGTTCATACCGCTCCTCCTGCCGGAAGGGCTCGGTCCACCGGTTCTGCGCGGGCGGCGCGGGCTGGGCGGGCTGAGTGCCGAAGGGCGAGTACGACTGCTGGTCAGCCGGGGCGGCTTCGCCGTAGGCCGCATCAGGATAGCCGTTCTGCTGGTAACCCGCGTCCTGGTAACCCGAGTTCTGGTAGTCCTGCGGGGCGTAGTTCTGCTCCGGATAGGCCGCCCGCGGATATTCCGCTTCGTAGCCCTGCGGCTCCTGGGGGGCCTCCTCCTGCAGGTAGCCCTGCGGCTCCCTCTCGTCCTGGTACGCCGGCTGCTGCTCGGCGGCCTGGGCCTCCAGCTGGGCCCGGAGGTCCTCGCGCATCCGCGAGCGGCCCACGGGGTCCAGTTCCCGGGCGTCGTCGGGTGCCCGCTCGTAGCGGGACTCGTCGAAGCCGAGCTCGGCCGCCGTCCGCATCGGGAGCTGGTGCTCCTGGCCGCCGTTGTAGGAGTGCGGCTGCTCCGGAACGATCCGGGAGACGGTGAAGTCGTCCTCGGGGGCCGGATCGCCGCCACCGCCGTGGGTGATGTTCTCGGGCAGCATGACCAGTGAGGTGGTACCGGCCTGTTCCCCGGAGGGACGGAGCTGGACGCGGATGCCGTGCCGGTCCGCGAGGCGGCCGACCACGAAGAGACCCATGCGCCGGGCCACCGCCACGTCCACGGTGGGCGGGTTGGCCAGCTTGTGGTTGATGTCCGCGAAGTCCTCGGCGGTGAGGCCGATGCCCTTGTCGTGGATCTCGACCATGATGCGGCCGTCGGGGAGCCGGGTCGCGGTGACCCGGACCTTGGTCTGCGGGGAGGAGAACGAGGTGGCGTTCTCCAGCAGCTCGGCGAGGAGGTGCACGAGGTCGGAGACCGCGGTGCCGTGGATCTCGGTCTCCGGGACGCCGCTCAGCTCGATGCGCTCGTACTGCTCCACCTCGGAGGCGGCGGCGCGGAGCACGTCGACCAGCGGCACCGGCTGGTTCCAGCGGCGGCCGGGGTCCTCGCCCGCGAGGACCAGGAGGTTCTCACCGTTGCGCCGCATACGCGTCGCGAGGTGGTCCATCTTGAACAGGTTCTCCAGCTGGTCCGGGTCCGCCTCGTTGTTCTCGAGGTCGGTGATCAGGGTGAGCTGGCGTTCGATGAGGCCCTGGTTGCGGCGGGAGAGGTTGGTGAAGATCGCGTTGACGTTGCCCCGGAGGAGGGCCTGCTCGGAGGCGAGCCGGACCGCCTCGCGGTGGACCTGGTCGAACGCGCGGGCCACCTCGCCGATCTCGTCGCGGCTGGTGATCGGGATGGGCTCGACGCGGGTGTCGACCCGGCCCGGGTCGGTCCGCGAGAGCTGGTCGACGAGGCTCGGCAGGCGCTGCTCGGCCACGTCGAAGGCGGCGGTGCGCAGTCGCTGCATGGAGCGGCTCATCGAGCGGGCGGTCATACCGGCCAGGATGAAGGCGGCCAGCAGGGCGAGGACCACCAGGGCGCCGGTGATGACCGCTTCCCGCTGGGCGTCGCTGGAGATGTTCCGGGTCTCGGTCACCGCGTCGTCGACAAGCTGCTTCTCCACCGAGCGGTAGGCGTCGAACTTGCCGGTCGCGGTGGCGAACCAGGTCTCCGGCGTGATGCCGGAGTCCTTGAGCTCGTCGCCGTTCCGGTTGGTCGCGATGGAGGTGACCATCTTGTCGAAGGAGGGCGGCGGAACGAAGACGACGCCGGCCGCGTCCGCCTGCCGCTTGGCCTCCTCGACCTTCTCCTTGCCCTTCTTCTGGGCGTCCCGCAGCGCGCTCTCCAGGAGCTGCTGGTCCTCCGGGGTGCCGCCTCCCACGTACTCGCCCAGGGCGATGTTCTCCAGGTACGCGTACGAGCTGAAGGCGGTGAGCTGGGCGCTGCGGCTCGCCGCGTCGGGACCCGGCTTGACCAGCAGGTGCATACCGATGGAGCGCTCGAGTGAGAGCGCGGCCTTGGTCAGCGAGATCGCGTAGACCGTGCGGCCGTAGCTGGTGACGTTGCCGGTGCCCAGGCCGAGCTCGTTGGCGAACTCCATCAGGACGTGCTGGACCCTGACGTAGTTCTCCTCGGTCTGCACCCCCGGGAGCTTGCTGGTGTAGGCGTTCTCACGGAGGCTGTCGAGCTGGGGCTCGACCTCGCGGTAGGCGTCCAGCCGGCGGTTGAGGCCCGGCCGGTCGGGCATGTCCTGGACGGCGGCCTCGAAGTCCTGGCGGGCCGCGTCGCTGGCGGCGCGGGCCTCGGTGACGATCTTGTTGTCCCGGTCACCCGCGAGCAGCGGGGCTGCGGTGACGTCGCGTTCGTCCAGCAGCAGATGACCGTAGGTCGCGGCGGCCCGGACGAGGCGTGCGGTGCGCTCGGCCTCCTTGGCCTCCTGCAGCGTGTCGATCGAGCCGTTGACCTGGAACGCACCCAGGACCAGACCGACCAGTACGGGGATCAGCAGAACCGCGTTCAGCTTGGCGGGCACCCGCCAGTTCTGCAC
Source organism: Streptomyces sp. F63 (assembly GCF_018070345.1). Taxonomy (GTDB): domain Bacteria; phylum Actinomycetota; class Actinomycetes; order Streptomycetales; family Streptomycetaceae; genus Streptomyces. Next base: position 167,928 of record NZ_JAGPXX010000005.1, on the reverse strand, counting down.
GGAGAACCGGCCGCCGCGGGAGGGCGGGGGCGGTTCGGGCGCTTCCGCGGGCGGTGGCGCCGCTGTGCGCGACGGCGGGGTGAAGTTGCCGCGCGACGCCTCGTGCGACGCGGGGCCGGACTTGCTTCGCCTCACTCGACCAACAACCTCTCGGCGCCGGCACCTCGCGGTGTGCCGTCTGTCCTGGACAAGCTCCTGTGCAGGAGTTTCAGGGAATTGCAGCACGTCAGGCGTGCGCATTCCAAACACCGGGAAGGAGCTTTCCGCGGTCTCGAAACGGCCGGGAAAAGCGACATTCAGGACGAATGTCGACAAAGTATATCCGAATTATGAGCGCTGTGAAGTTGTTCGAACGCAACGGGTTTACCGGCCCGGGTAATTCTCTTTGGAATCGTTATGAACACGGAGGCGGGCCGTGTCAAAGGACACAGCCCGCCTCGTTACCAACTTCCCTGTCTGTCCTGATAGTTGATGGCGCAGAGCTACTTCAGGCGGGCCATGAGGGCGTGTTCGACGAGGGTGATGAGGGCGCTCTTGGCGTCGGCGCGGTGGCGGGCGTCGGTGGTGATGATGGGTGCGTCGGGGCCGATCTGGAGGGCTTCGCGGACTTCCTCGGGGGTGTAGGGCTGGTGTCCGTCGAAGCCGTTGAGGGCGATGACGAAGGGGAGGCCGCTGTTCTCGAAGTAGTCGACGGCGGGGAAGCAGTCGGCGAGGCGGCGGGTGTCGACGAGGACGACGGCGCCGATGGCGCCGCGGACGAGGTCGTCCCACATGAACCAGAAGCGGTCCTGTCCGGGGGTGCCGAACAGGTACAGGATCAGGTCCTGGTCCAGGGTGATACGGCCGAAGTCCATCGCCACCGTGGTGGTGGTCTTGTCCTGGACCTGGCTGAGGTCGTCGATCCCCGCGGAGGCAGAGGTCATCACGGCCTCGGTGCGCAGCGGATTGATCTCCGACACCGCGCCGACGAACGTGGTCTTGCCCACGCCGAAGCCGCCCGCCACCACGATCTTCGCCGAGGTGGTGGCGCGCGGCGCGGCGCTAGAGCTTCCGAAGTCCACTGAGCACCCTTTCGAGCAGTGTCACATCCGGCGTACCGCCGGCCTCGCCGCTGCCGCCCGGCTGGTGGATCGCCACCATGCCGGCCTCGGCCAGGTCGGCGACCAGAATGCGGGCCACCCCCAGGGGTATGGCCAGGAGCGCCGAGATCTCGGCCACCGATTTGACCTCACGGCACAGGTGGCAGATCCGCGCGTGCTCGGGGAGCAGAGTCCCCAGCTGGGAGGGGTCGGCCGTGGTGCTGACCAGCGCCTCGATGGCGAGCTGGTAGCGCGGACGGGTCCGGCCACCGGTCATGGCGTACGGCCGCACCAGTGGCTGTTCGCCGTCGTCCCCGTACGGCGCGTGGTGTGCGGCGCCGTACGGGCCGGGCGAGGCGGGCGGCGGTGTCATGGTTCCTCCGGGCTGGACAACGGTTGTCGTCTGGCGGGGACCGATGGGGGGAGGCCGGTGGTGCGAGGGGGGATCGGCCCGACGGTCGGTTGGTCGTACCTAGGTCGTGCGATCAGTTGAGAAGACTTCCCTGGAGTTCCGCTCGGAGGTCCGGGGTGAGGACGTTTCCGGCGCGGTCGACCAGGAGTGCCATCTCGTAGCCCACGAGGCCGATGTCGCACTCGGGGTGGGCGAGGACGGCCAGGGAGGAACCGTCGGAGACGGACATGATGAAGAGGAACCCCCGTTCCATCTCCACCACGGTCTGGTTGACGGCGCCGCCCTCGAAGATGCGGGAGGCGCCGGCCGTCAGCGACGTCAGGCCGGAGGCCACGGCCGCCAGCTGGTCGGCGCGGTCGCGCGGGAACCCTTCGGACATCGCGAGGAGGAGTCCGTCGGCGGATACCACCACGGTGTGGGACACCCCGGGGGTGTTGTCCACGAAATTGGTGATCAACCAGTTCAGGTTCTGCGCCGCCTGGCTCATCGGGCTCAACTAACGCTCCTGATGGTAAGTGGGACCAATGCCGTGCCCGCCGGGACCGGGGTTGTGCCCGGCCTGGCGGCCCTGCTGGATACCCCGGCGGAGGTTGGTGAGACGCCCGCGCACGTCGGCGGGTGCCCGGGAAACCTGCGGGCCGGGCTGGACCGTCTCCGGCTGCTGTGCCGTGCCCGCCACGAGGTTCGCCCGCGGGACCCGGCGCGGCAGCCCGGAGGTGGTGAGACCGCCGGCGGCCGGCTGGCGTACGCGCTCGGCCTGCCGGCCCAGCTCGTCGTTCGGGGACGAACGCCATACCGCGCCGTTGCCGCCCGCGTTCTCCGCGCGGGCCGGCTCCCGCCGCTGTGGGGGCGGCGGGGGGGAGGCCGGAGCGGACTGCTCGCGGCGGGGCTGCGGCTCCTGGCGGGGCTGCGGTTCCTGGCGGGGCTGCGGTTCCCCGCCGTTCTGCCCCGGCTGCCCGCCGCGGATCCCGCGGAACCAGTCGGACTCCAGTGCCTCGAAGAGCGGCGTCCGGCCGTCACCCGGCCCGGCGGCCGGGGGCAGCGCCTCCGGCTCCGCACGCCGCTGCTGCGGGGCCCGCTGCGGCTGCTGCGGGGATCCGGGCTGCGGCGCGTTGTGCCCGGGGCGGGGGAACTGCGCGGTGTCGCCCTGGTCCCGGTCGCTGCGGACGGGGGGCCGGCCCTGGCCGTGGGGTGCCGGGTACTGGCCCGTGTCCTGCCATTGCTGCGGCGCCGGGGGCCGCTGCTGCTGCGCACCGGGCGGCGGGCCGGTGAAGTCGGGGCGCGGGAACTGCGCCGTCGACTCCGCGTCCTCGTGGCCGCGTGCGGCCTCGGGCCGGGACCCGGGCCAGTCGTCGCCGGAGGACCTGCGCGCGCCCCAGCTCGTCCCGGCGGGCTCGGCCGTCCCCGGCTCGTTCTGCGGGCTGGAGGGTCCGCCCGGCAGCTCGCCGGCGGGACCGCGCGGCGGAATCTGCGCCCGCGGACCCTGCCCGGCGGGGGCGGGGCCGCGGCCCGGTGCCTGCCGCGGCGCACCGGTGGGCGGCGCGACGGGCGGCTGGGCGGCGCCGGGGTCGTTGTCCTGCTGCGGGAGCGCGGGCCGGCGCGGGCGGTCGTCCGGAGCGGCCTGGCGCGCGGGGGCGCCGGCACCCGGCGCCGGGGCCCCGAACACGTTGGGTCCGCCGGGTCCGCCGCGGCCCTGTCCCTGCGCGGGGTCCCCGTAGGCCGGGCCCCCGCCCTGCCGGGGGCGCTGTGGCGGCGGGCCGTTGTCGGGACGTCCGCCGGGAGCGCCGGCCGGAGCACCGTCCCGCCCCGGAAGGGCGGGGCGGCCGCCGCCGGGCATCTGGCCGCGGGGCGCCATGCCGGCGAGCCGGTTGCCCTGGGGACCGCCGGCTCCGGCGCCGGCTCCGGCGCCGGGCCCCTGGGAGGCGGGGCCCGCGTTCGGCTTGCCGCCGGGGGTCTTGCGGCCGCTCTGGGCGACGTCGACCGGCAGCATGACGAGGGCGGTGGTGCCGCCCGAGTCGGAGGGCCGGAGCTGGATGCGGATGCCGTGCCGCTGGGAGAGGCGGCCGACCACGAAGAGGCCCATGCGGCGGGAGACGGAGACGTCGACGGTCGGGGGGCTGGCCAGCCGCTCGTTGATGTCCGCGAGGTCCTCGGGGGAGAGGCCGATACCGGTGTCGTGGATCTCGACCAGCACCCGGCCGTCGGGCAGCGCGTGACCGGTGACCTTGACCTTGGTCTGCGGGGAGGAGAACGAGGTGGCGTTCTCCAGCAGCTCGGCGAGGAGGTGTACGAGGTCGTTGACGACCCGGCCCGCGACCTCGGTCGAGGGCACGGAGCTCAGTTCGATCCGCTCGTACTGCTCCACCTCGGAGGCCGCGGCGCGGAGCACGTCGACCAGCGGGACGGGGCGGGTCCACCGGCGGCCCGGCTCCTCGCCCGCGAGGACGAGGAGGTTCTCGCCGTTCCGGCGCATACGGGTCGCGAGGTGGTCCAGCTTGAAGAGCGAGGACAGCTGGTCGGGGTCGGCCTCGCGGCTCTCCAGCTCGGAGATGAGCGAGAGCTGGCGCTGGATGAGGCCCTGGCTGCGGCGCGAGAGGTTGGTGAACATCGCGTTGACGTTGCCCCGCAGCAGCGCCTGCTCGGCGGCGAGGCGGACCGCCTCGCGGTGCACGTCGTCGAACGCCGCGGCCACCCGGCCGATCTCGTCCTTGCTGTGCACACCGACGGAGGCGACGGAGGTGTCCACGTCCTGCGGGTCGGCCTCGGAGAGCTGCTTGACCAGCTCGGGCAGCCGCTTCTGCGAGACCTCCTGGGCGGTGTCCTGCAGCCGGCGGAGCGAGCGGACCATGGAGCGGGCCACGACGAACGCGCCGACCAGCGAGACGCCGAGGACCAGCAGGATGACCAGACCGTTGATCAGGGCGTCCCGCTGAGCCTCGGACCGCAGCTGACGCGCCTTGTCCTCCATCTCGGAGAGCAGGGTCGCCTCGATCTTGGACATCTCTTCGATCTTGGCGGTGTCCTGGTCGTACCAGTCCTTGTACGACCGGGTCTCGTTGGCGATCGGGCTGTCCGGCTTGAGCATCCGGGCCGCGTACTTGTCCGCGAGGATGATGTTGGCGCTGCCGCCGTCCTCCAGGGCCTGGAGGAGTTCCTCGGTGGTCTGCTTGCCGTCGTAGATCTGGCTGAACTGGGCGAGGGTGGACTCCTCGCTCAGCAGCGCGCTCTCACCGTAGAGCCGGTCGCTCGCGACGAGCTTCGGCTTGGGCTCGTTGGCGAGGGCCGCCGTGATCATCGCGCGCTGGATGGACGCGTACTCCTTGGCGGAGGAGAAGGCGGCCAGCGCGCGGGTGGCGCGGATCATCTCGGTGTTGCTCGTCGCCTGCGCCATGTCCTGCGACAGGGAGAGCAGCGAAGTGATGAGCTGGTTGTACTGGTAGACGGTCAGCGCGATGTACTCGCTGTCCGCGTACGCGTTGGAGCGGATCTGCTTGATCTGCTCCAGCTGCTTGAGGATGTTGACGAGTGAGGAGTTGACGCCCACCAGGGCGTCGTCGTCCGAGGACTCGATCTCCTGGGTCGCCTCGCGGAAGGCCTGCTTGGCCCGGTCGGTCTGCTGCCGCGGGTAGACGACGTCGTCGTTCTTCTTGTCCCCGGCCGCCAGCGGGCCGGCCGAGTGGTCGCGCTCCTCCTGGAGCGCGGACGCCAGCTCGGTGGCCTGCTTGGTCATCTCGGTCAGCAGCTGCATGTTCTCCAGCTGGTCGAGATCGTCCATCGAGGTGTCGATCCGCAGCGCGCCCAGGGTCGTCGCCGCGACCACGGGCAGGGCCAGCAGGGAGACCAGACGGGTGCTGATGCGCCAGTTGCGCAGCGCGAGTCGTGTGCCCGCGCTCGGGTGGGCGACATCCGGCGTGCCGGACCCGTCGCCCCCGCCCTGCGCCTGTGTCGGGGCGCCCCGGTCGGAACCCTGGCCGCCGGGTGTGGCTCCGGGGCCCTGGGCGCGCTCGGACGAGAGGCCGCGGTCGGCCCCGCCACGCAGCTCCGGGTCCGCCGCAGCGCTGCTATCCCTCTTGAAACGTCCCTGCACTAGCGTCGCAACCTCTGGACCAGGCGTTCCCCCGGGTGAGCGGCGGAACGGTGTCGAGTCGTGGGAACCGGGGCCCCCATGGTGGTCGTGAGTGACCGGCGCGTCTCCCCCGGTTGTGGTTCGGACAGGTGAGACACCGCCGCGCGGCGCTTCTCTGCGCCAGTGTGCGCGCCGGCTGGATGGTGCGGCGGTCCGTGAGATTCCAGCACAGAGAGGGATCTCCAACAAGGGCGGAGAAGGGCTCCGTCGGGCGGGTGACGCTATGTGCGGGCAGTGTCACCCGACGTGGAAAGCAATGGAGTGGATAACGGACAATACGCATCGATTCCCCCGAGACCGGCCCCTGTCCCGGTAGCCCCGATGAGGTGCGGAATGCGGGCTTCGCTCCATGGATGTCCCGGTTTGTCATCGACGGACATCGGTCCGATATGACGCCCTTGTTCCGGTGTAAGTGAGGAAAATCACACGGCGTTCCCGGCTTTGTTTTCGCGGGAGAGGGGAACCGCGCGTCTAGCCTGCCTGTTGACACCCAGGCCCGGAACGACAAGTGCGAGGGACAGAGCGACCGGTGAAGACGACCATGATGTTCCGCAACATAGCGAACCCGCGACGCACCACGCTGGCGCACCTCGAGGACGCCGACGAACCGCGTCCCGCCGTCACCGAGGAGCCGCGGCCGGAGAGCGCCGCCCGGTCCCAGCTCCCCGCCCGGACCGCCAACCCGCGCCGCACCGTCCTCGTGGACGCTCCGAACGACTGAGGGATCCGGCGCGACCGCGCGCGTGACCCGGTCTCTCCGGTGAGCCCGCCGCCGCCGGGCGGGCGTTAGCCTGGGGCGTCAGTCTCCGGCCAGTGAGTGAGGGGCAGCGGCTTCCCGTGCGCATCGCCAGATTCTCCATCGACGGCAACGTCGCCTTCGGCATCGTGGAGGGGGAGCCGTCCGACCCGGACGGCCCCGTCCTCGACATCATCAAGGGCCATCCCTTCGCCGAGTTCGAGCGTTCGGGGAGGAAGGTGCCGCTGGCCCAGGTGCGGCTGCTGCCCCCGGTGCTCCCCAGCAAGGTGGTGGCGATCGGCCGCAACTACGCCGAGCACGCCGCCGAGATGGGCGGCGGGGTCCCCGGGGTGCCGGTCACCTTCTTCAAGCCCTCGACCTCCGTGACCGGCCCCGGTGATCCCATCCCGTACCCCCCCTTCTCCGGGGAGGTTCACCACGAGGCCGAACTGGCCGTGGTCATCGGACGGATGTGCCGGGAGGTTCCCCGGGAACGGGTCCAGGACGTCATCCTCGGCTACACCTGCGCCAACGACATCACCGCCCGGGACGTCCAGCGCGCCGAGGAGCAGTGGGCGCGGGCGAAGGGATTCGACGGCTCCTGCCCCCTCGGCCCCTGGGTGGAGACCGAACTCGACCCCGCCGACCTGGGCATCATGTGCACCGTCAACGGCGAGCAGCGCCAGCTGGGCCGCACGGGCGAGATGGTCCGGTCCGTCGCCGATCTCATCACGCACATCACGGAGGCGATGACCCTGCTCCCGGGCGACGTGGTCCTCACCGGCACCCCGGCCGGGGTCGGCCCCCTCAGCGTCGGCGACGAGGTCGCCGTCACCATCGAAGGCATCGGCACTCTCACCAATAAGGTGATCAAGCGTGGCTAGCGCACCCCTCCCGTACCCCGTACGCGTCCGTTTCTGCCCCTCGCCGACCGGCAACCCGCATGTGGGCCTGGTCCGCACCGCCCTCTTCAACTGGGCCTTCGCCCGGCACCACGGCGGCACCCTGGTCTTCCGCATCGAGGACACCGACGCCGCCCGCGACTCCGAGGAGTCCTACGAGCAGCTGCTGGACGCGATGCGCTGGCTCGGCCTGGACTGGGACGAGGGCCCGGAGACCGGCGGCCCGCACGCCCCGTACCGGCAGTCGCAGCGGATGGACGTCTACGCCGATGTCGCCCGCCGCCTGGAGGAGGCCGGCCACGCCTACAAGTGCTACTGCTCCACCGAGGAGCTCGACGCCCGCCGCAACGAGGCCCGGGCCGCCGGCCGGCCCTCCGGCTACGACGGCAAGTGCCGTGCCCTCAGCCAGGAGGAGATCGCCGCCTACCGGGCCGAGGAGCGCACCCCGGTGCTCCGCTTCCGGATGCCGGACGAGCCGATCACCTTCACCGACCTGGTCCGCGGCGAGCTGACCTTCACCCCGGAGAACGTGCCGGACTTCGGCATCGTCCGGGCCAACGGCGCCCCGCTCTACACGCTCGTCAACCCCGTCGACGACGCGCTGATGGAGATCACCCACGTGCTGCGCGGGGAGGACCTCCTGTCCTCCACCCCGCGGCAGATCGCCCTCTACCGGGCGCTGGCCGACATCGGCGTCGGCAACGGCACCGTCCCGCGGTTCGGGCATCTGCCGTATGTGATGGGGGAGGGCAACAAGAAGCTCTCCAAGCGCGACCCGCAGTCCTCGCTCAACCTCTACCGCGAGCGCGGCTTCCTCCCCGAGGGACTGCTCAACTACCTCTCGCTGCTGGGCTGGTCGCTCGCCGAGGACCGGGACGTCTTCTCCATGGAGGAGATGATCGCCGCCTTCGACATCGGGGACGTCAACGCCAACCCGGCCCGCTTCGACCTCAAGAAGTGCGAAGCGATCAACGCCACGCATCTGCGCGCGCTCCGCGCCGACGAGTTCGCCGACCGGCTGCTGCCCTTCCTCTTCCCGGAGGAGGAGCCGACCGCCGAGCAGCTGGAACTGCTGGCCCGCGCCGCGCCGCTCGTCCAGGAGCGGATGGTCGTGCTGGGCGAGGTCACCGGGATGCTCGGCTTCCTCTTCGTGGACCCGGACGAGTTCCGGGTGGACGAGGCCGACGCGGCCAAGGTGCTCACCCCCGAGGCGCGGCCGGTGCTGGAGGCGAGCGTCGAGGTGCTCCGCGACCTGAAGCAGTTCACCCCCGAGCCGATCCAGGCGGCGCTCCGCACGGCGCTGGTCGACGGCCTCGGCATCAAGCCGAAGCACGCCTTCACGCCGCTGCGGGTGGCCGTCACGGGCCGCCGGGTGTCACCGCCGCTCTTCGAGTCCATGGAGCTGCTGGGACACGACGAGACGCTGCGCCGGCTGACTGCCGCGCTGGAGCGTGTCGTCGCCTCCTGAGCGGCTCCCGGCGGCCGGGCGGCGTCCCGGTGCGCTCCCGGCGCCGTACCGGTCGCGGCCCATCGGCGGTCGGCGCGGCGGGAGATACCCGTTTTGGAGCGCTGTCCACGATCGGGTAATGTTCTTCCTGCGCAGCCCGCCCGGGCCGATGGACCGGAGAGGCCGCGCGGCAGAACAAAACCCCGGCAAGGGGTTGCGTTTTGGTGGGCTATGGTGTAATTGGCAGCACGAGTGATTCTGGTTCACTTAGTCTAGGTTCGAGTCCTGGTAGCCCAGCAGGAGATCCCCGTAGAACTCTCTTGTGTGCAAGTTGCGCATCTCATGCGCGTGCAGTGACTAGCCCCCGTTGTGTAGCGGCCTAGCACGCCGCCCTCTCAAGGCGGTAGCGCCGGTTCGAATCCGGTCGGGGGTACAGATCCTCGCAGCCGACCTCGCCAGGTGATTTCTGGCGGGGGCGCGCCACGGGATCGCTGGGGCCCCCGTTGTGTAGCGGCCTAGCACGCCGCCCTCTCAAGGCGGTAGCGCCGGTTCGAATCCGGTCGGGGGTACTGGTCTATACCATGGGCTATGGTGTAATTGGCAGCACGAGTGATTCTGGTTCATTTAGTCTAGGTTCGAGTCCTGGTAGCCCAGCGCGTCATGCGCATGTGTCTCCCGTCTCGGCGAACGCCTCGGCGATGGACGCAGCATCCGCAGGCCCCCGTTGTGTAGCGGCCTAGCACGCCGCCCTCTCAAGGCGGTAGCGCCGGTTCGAATCCGGTCGGGGGTACGTACGGCAGAAGGCCCTCCGCTTCGGCGGGGGGCCTTCTCGCGCGCCCGGCGGCTCCGCGAGGCGCCGGCTCCCGCCGGTACGGCCCTCACCGACGCCGTACCGGCCTCCCCGCTCGCCGGCGGGGTTCAGCCCCCGTTGCGCCGCAGAGCCTCGGTGAGCCGGCTCGCGGCGTCGATGACCGCCTGGGCGTGCATCCGTCCCGGGTGGCGGGTCAGCCGCTCGATCGGACCGGAGACCGATACGGCCGCCACCACCCGGTTCGACGGTCCGCGCACCGGGGCGGAGACGGAGGCCACCCCCGGCTCGCGCTCGCCGATGGACTGGGCCCACCCCCGGCGCCGCACCCCGGAGAGGGCGGTGGCCGTGAACCGGGCGCCCTGCAGCCCGCGGTGCAGCCGCTCCGGCTCCTCCCAGGCCATGAGGATCTGCGCCGCCGAGCCGGCCTTCATCGGCAGGGTGGAGCCGACCGGCACGGTGTCCCGCAGTCCGGACAGCCGTTCCGCCGCGGCGACGCAGATGCGCATGTCCCCCTGGCGCCGGTAGAGCTGCGCGCTCTCCCCGGTGACGTCCCGCAGATGCGTGAGCACGGGGCCGGCCGTCGCCAGCAGCCGGTCCTCGCCCGCCGCGGCGGCCAGTTCGGCCAGTCGCGGGCCGAGGATGAACCGGCCCTGCATGTCCCTCGCCACGATCCGGTGATGCTCCAGGGCCACCGCCAGCCGGTGGGCCGTGGGGCGGGCGAGACCGGTCGCGGCGACCAGCCCGGCGAGGGTGGCCGGACCGGACTCCAGAGCGCTCAGAACCAGAGCTGCCTTGTCGAGAACGCCGACCCCGCTGGAGCCGCTAGAGTTGTCCATGCGTCGATATTCGCGTCTCAGAGTATGAAACGCAAGTTCACTTTTCCCCGGAAGCCGCCAATCTGTAGGAGCGGCCCGTGGTGGAACGGCGGTTGGACATCCGGCGGACACCCGGCTCCGGACAGGACAGCGCCCGGTGGCACGGGTCCGCGCACCCGCCCCGCGGATCACCGCAGGGGCGGAACGACAAGCCGAGTTGGGCCGGCAGAGCCGCCGGCCGGAGGGAAAGCGATGGGACGGACACTCGCGGAGAAGGTCTGGGACGACCACGTCGTCCGGCGCGCGGAAGGCGAGCCCGACCTTCTCTTCATCGATCTGCACCTGCTGCACGAGGTGACCAGCCCGCAGGCGTTCGACGGACTGCGCAAGAACGGCCGGCCGGTGCGGCGCCTCGACCTGACCATCGCGACCGAGGACCACAACACCCCCACGCTCGACATCGACAAGCCGATCGCGGACCCGGTCTCGCGGGTCCAGCTCGAGACGCTGCGGAAGAACTGCGCCGACTTCGGGGTGCGGCTGCACCCGCTGGGCGACGTGGAGCAGGGTGTCGTCCACGTGGTGGGACCGCAGCTGGGACTGACCCAGCCCGGTATGACGGTGGTCTGCGGTGACAGCCACACCTCCACCCACGGCGCCTTCGGGGCGCTGGCGTTCGGCATCGGCACCAGCCAGGTCGAGCACGTCCTCGCCACCCAGACCCTGCCGCTGGCCCCGTTCAGGACCATGGCGGTCACCGTCGAGGGCGAACTGCCCGCGGACGTCACGGCCAAGGACCTCATCCTGGCCGTGATCACGAAGATCGGCACCGGTGGCGGCCAGGGCTATGTGATCGAGTACCGGGGCGAGGCCATCGAGAAGCTGTCGATGGAGGCCCGGATGACGATCTGCAACATGTCGATCGAGGCCGGTGCCCGCGCGGGCATGATCGCCCCGGACGACACCACCTTCGCCTACCTCAAGGGCCGCCCCCACGCCCCGCAGGGGGAGGACTGGGACGCGGCCGTCTCCTACTGGAAGACCCTGCGCACCGACGAGGACGCGGTCTTCGACCACGAGGTCGTCATCGACGCCTCCGCCCTGGCGCCGTTCGTCACCTGGGGCACCAACCCCGGCCAGGGCGCTCCGCTGTCGGCCTCGGTACCGGACCCGGCCTCCTTCACCGACGCCAGTGAGCGGCACGCCGCGCAGAAAGCCCTGGAGTACATGGGCCTGACCGCCGGGCAGCCCCTGCGTGAGGTGGACGTGGACACCGTCTTCGTCGGCTCGTGCACGAACGGCCGGATCGAGGACCTGCGCGCGGCCGCCGCGGTCCTCCAGGGCCGCAGGGTCGCCGACGGAGTGCGGATGCTGGTCGTCCCCGGCTCGGTCCGTGTCGCCCTGCAGGCGGTGGAGGAAGGGCTGGACCGGGTCTTCACCACCGCCGGCGCCGAGTGGCGCCACGCGGGCTGTTCGATGTGCCTGGGGATGAACCCCGACCAGCTCCAGCCCGGTGAGCGGGCGGCGTCCACCTCCAACCGCAACTTCGAGGGGCGCCAGGGCAAGGGCGGGCGGACCCACCTGGTCTCCCCGCAGATCGCCGCGGCCACCGCGGTCCTGGGGCATCTGGCCTCCCCGGCCGATCTGTCCGACATCCCGGCTCTCGTGGAGGCCTGAGACACCATGGAAGCGTTCACCACGCACACCGGCCGGGCCGTGCCGCTGCGGCGCAGCAATGTCGACACCGACCAGATCATCCCGGCGCACTGGCTGAAGAAGGTCACCCGCGACGGTTTCGAGGACGGCCTCTTCGAGGCCTGGCGCAGGGACCCCGCCTTCGTGCTCAACCAGGAGGAGTACCGGGGCGCGAGCGTCCTCGTCGCCGGCCCGGACTTCGGCACCGGCTCCTCCCGCGAACACGCCGTCTGGGCCCTGCAGAACTACGGTTTCAAAGCCGTGATCTCCTCCCGGTTCGCCGACATCTTCCGCGGCAACTCGCTCAAGAACGGCCTGCTGACCGTCGTCCTGCCGCAGGAGACCGTCGACACCCTGTGGGAGCTGGCCGAGGCCGACCCCGCCGCCGAGATCACCGTCGACCTCGTCGCCCGCGAAGTCCGGGCCCCTCGCCCGGACGGCACCGTCCTCACCGCCTCCTTCGACCTGGACGAGAACGCGCGCTGGCGGCTCCTGGAAGGGCTGGACGACATCAGTCTCACCCTGAAGAACGAGGCGGACATCGCCGCCTACGAAACCTCCCGGCCCGTGTTCAAACCCACCACCACCGTGGTCTGACCGCTCTGTTCGGACTCCTCCGGTGCGGCCCCGGCGGCCGTACGGAGCACGGCGCCCCCCGCCCGCAGGCGGGGGGCGCCGTCGTGTGCGAGGCTCCTTCCCGAAAAGGGTTGACGCCCGGTGGGGCGACAACTCGCCGCAGATGGCACAATCTGTGCATGGACCGCGACCCTCAACTCCCACTTCACGAGCTCGTCGCGGGCCGCCTCAAGGAAGCGCACGCGCGAGTGCGCTCCCTCCAAGTTCCGGAGGATGAGCGGTTGGCGCTCTCCCGGAAGCTGCTTGCCATCACGGCCGCCGCCAAACACGATCTCCCCGGCGCGGCCCGGCGTCTGGAGCGCTTCACGCAGGACCTCGACGACAGCCGATTACGCCCCGACGCACCTGCGTAACGGTCGAGATCCATTGCGGCACAAGGGTGATTAGACCGTTTCGTCTTTGATTTGCGGTATATATCTGCCTAACGTGCGAAATCGCCCGAACTGATTCGTTCAGGCAATGTCTCCGAAGGGGAAGACGTGAACAAGGCGCAGCTCGTAGAAGCGATCGCGGACAAGCTCGGTGGCCGGCAGAACGCCGCCGACGCCGTGGATGCGGTGCTGGACGCGATCGTCCGCGCGGTGGTCGCCGGAGACCGGGTCTCGGTCACCGGATTCGGCTCGTTCGAAAAGGTCGACCGACCGGCCCGGTACGCCCGCAACCCGCAGACCGGTGAGCGGGTCCGGGTCAAGAAGACCTCCGTGCCCCGCTTCCGCGCCGGCCAGGGCTTCAAGGACCTGGTGAGCGGGAGCAAGAAGCTTCCCAAGGGAGGCGAGGTGGCGGTGAAGAAGGCGCCCAAGGGCAGCCTGACGGGCGGGGTTTCGGCCCGCGCCACCACCAAGGCCGCGGCGAAGAAGGCCGCCGCGAAGAAGGGGGCGGCGAAGAAGACCACCGCCACCGCGCGCAAGACCGCCGCCAAGAAGGCGGCGCCCGCGAAGAAGACGGCCACCGCCAAGACCACCGCGGCCAAGAAGGCCCCCGCGAAGAAGTCGGCCACCGCCAAGAAGGCGTCGTCCAAGACGGCACCGGCCAAGAAGACCACCGCCAAGAAGGCGCCGGCCCGCAAGGCCACCGCCCGCAACGCCGCCGCGAAGAAGACGGCCGCCCGCAGGAAGTAGGCGGGCCGCACGGCAGCCGTCCCACCCCCACGCTGGGCCGGGCTCCTCGGGGAGCCCGGCCCGCGGCACGTCCGGGACCGGCCGGGACCCTCAGAACGTCTGCAGGGTCACCAGGGAGACCCGCGGTCGCCCGCCGGGGCCGTCCGCCGCCGCGGGGTCGTCCTCCGCCAGTTCGATCCGCACCCGCTGGCCCGGACGCAGCAGCCGCAGCCCGCCGGCGTCGAAGGCGGCCGCGTCGAATTCCACGGGCGTGCCGTCGTCGAGCAGTACGCTTCCGCAGCGGGTCGCGGCGTCATAGGTGTAAGCGGTGGCCTGCATGACGGCAGCGTAGCGGCTCCCGGCGAGAGCGGCCGTACGGAATCCGACGCCGAGCCGCAGAGCCGCCCGCAGATCCTCTCCGGTGTCCACGTCCCGCCGGACCGAGGCAATCCCGGGCAGGACGATTTCCACGGCCCCGGACCGGTGGTGCCGATTCCGGGAGGAGCCGCCGAAAGCCGGGGCGAGTTCCGTTCCGGGAGACGCCGACAGAAACGTCGTTCCCACTCCCTCGGCATCCGCCAGGAATGCCCGCGGAAAAGCCGCGGCGGCCGAGAGGACCCGCGCCAGTTCCGCGGAGCGCAGTGCGGGGAGGTCGGCGTTGAGCGCCGCCACCGGGGCGCCCGGTCGCCGGTTCCGCGCGGCTCGCGCGCCGTACGCCAGCGCGGCGTTCAGCCCGGCGCCCGGAACGTCCGGCACCACCCGGGCGCCCAGTTCCGCCAGCTCCGCCCCGGCCAGCGGGTCGTCCGTGACGACCACCACATCGCCGACGCCCGGCGTGCCCGCCGCGGCCGCGACCGTGTCCTGCGCGAAGGCCAGTGCCAGCCCCGGGCGCAGCTCCTCGCCCGCCGCGTCGGCCAGCCTGCTCTTGGCCACGGCCAGCGGCTTCAGCGGTATCACCAGCGACCAGGCCACGCCCGTGCCACCTCCCTCGTCCGCCCCGCCGTTCCCCGTATTGTCACCCGCCACCGGAACCGGGGGCCGGGCCCGGGGATACCGTGTGCTCGACAGAGCGGGACCCTGGGGCGACACTTGTGCGGCTGCCCACCCGCAGCCCGAACAGGTCCCACGAGGAGGGTGTCCGAGTGTCCCGCCGCAGAATCGGCTTCTGGTACCGCTTGGCCGCGGCCATCGCGAAACCGCCGCTGCTCCTCTTCTTCAAGCGGGACTGGCACGGAATGGAGCACCTTCCGGCGGACGGCGGATATATCACCGCCATCAATCACAATTCCGCCCTCGACCCGCTCTCCTATGCGCACTTCCAGTACAACACCGGACGGGTGCCGCGATTCCTCGCCAAGGCACCGCTTTTCCGGGTGCCGTTCGTCGGCATGATCCTGCGCGGCACCGGCCAGATCCCGGTCTACCGCGAATCGACCGACGCCGCCAACGCCTTCCGCGCCGCGGTCGACGCGGTCAACCGGGGGGAGTGCGTGGCCTTCTACCCCGAGGGCACCCTCACCCGTGACCCCGACCACTGGCCGATGCAGGGCAAGACCGGTGCCGCACGTGTCGCGCTGCTCACCAAGGCACCGGTGATCCCGGTGGCCCAGTGGGGTGCCAACGAAGCCGTGCCGCCGTACGCCAAGACCGGAAAGGTCCGGCTCTTCCCGCGCAAGACGCTGCGGGTCCAGGCGGGCCCGCCGGTGGACCTCTCCGCGTACTACGGACAGGAGCCGACCGCCGAGGTGCTGCGCGCCGCCACCGAGACCATCATGGCCTCGATCACCGCACTCCTCGCCGAGATGCGGGGCGAGCCCGCGCCGGAACAGCTCTACGATCACAGCAGGGCCCGCGGAGAGCAGCGCGGGAGGCGGCAGGAACGGCACGGACAGGGGGATGGCGCGTGACGCGCTGCGCGGTCTACGGAACGGGATCATGGGGGACCGCTTTCGCCATGGTGCTCGGCGACGCCGGCTGCGAGGTGACCCTCTGGGGCCGCCGCGCGGAGGTCGTCGACGCCGTCAACTCCGGCCGGACCAACCCCGGCTATCTGCCCGGCGTCGAGCTGCCACCGACCGTGCGGGCCACGACGGACCCCGCCGAGGCCGCCCGGGGCGCCGAGTTCACGGTGCTGGCCGTCCCCTCCCAGACCCTGCGCGGCAATCTGGCCCGGTGGGCGCCGCTGCTGCCGTCCGACACCGTACTGGTCAGTCTGATGAAAGGCGTGGAACTCGGCACGGCCAAGCGGATGAGCGAGGTGATCGAGGAGGTCGCCGGTGTTCCGGCGGAGCGCGTCGCCGTGCTCACCGGGCCCAACCTCGCCCTGGAGATCGCCGCCCGGCAGCCCGCCGCGTCCGTGGTCGCCTGCGCCGATGAATCCGTCGCCCGCCGGCTCCAGGCCGCCTGCCACACCCCGTACTTCCGTCCGTACACCAACACCGATGTCGTCGGCTGTGAACTGGGCGGCGCCGTGAAGAACGTCATCGCGCTGGCCGTGGGCATCGCGGACGGCATGGGGCTGGGCGACAACACCAAGGCCTCGCTGATGACCCGCGGCCTGGCCGAGACCAGCCGGCTCGGGGCCGCGATGGGGGCCGACGCGCACACCTTCGCCGGGCTCGCCGGTATGGGGGATCTCATCGCGACGTGCTCCTCGCCGCTCTCCCGCAACCACACCTTCGGCACCAACCTGGGCCGCGGCATGACGCTGGAACAGACCATCGCGGCCACCAAGCAGACCGCCGAGGGCGTGAAGTCCTGCGAGTCCGTGCTGGATCTGGCCCGGCGGCACGGCGTCGACATGCCGCTGACCGAGACCGTGGTGGAGATCGTCCACGACGGCAAGCCGCCGATGGTGGCCCTCAAGGACCTCATGTCGCGCAGCGCCAAGGCGGAACGCCACTGACCGCCCTTCAGCCCGCGGCGGATGCCCGGTCCGCGCCGCACACGGATGCCCGGTCCGCGCCGCACCACCTGACGTCCGGACCATCCGGGGGCCCGGAAATCCGTCCACGCCGATGCGGTACCGGTGGCTGCCGCGGCGCGGGGTGCGCAGGGTAGTCTCAAGCCGATATGAGCAGCGAGTCATCAACCCAGAACCCCGTGCCCGCCTCCCCCCGTGTCCCGGCCCGCGCCGCCGGCCGGAAGCCGCGCGTCGCCGTCGTGTTCGGCGGCCGCAGCTCCGAGCACGCCATCTCGGTGGTCACCGCGGGTGCCGTGATGCGCGCCATCGACCGGAGCGCGTACGAGGTGCTGCCGATCGGCATCACCACGGACGGCCGCTGGGCGCTGACCGCGGACGACCCCGAGCGGATGGCGATCAGCGGCCGCACCCTGCCGAGTGTCGATGAGCTCGCCGAGTCCGCTGAGGGCGGTGTGCTGCTCCCGGTGGACCCGGCCGGACGCGAGGTCGTCTACACCGAGCCCGGGCAGGTGCCCAAGTCGCTCGGCGAAGTGGACGTCGTCTTCCCCGTGCTGCACGGCCCGTACGGTGAGGACGGCACCCTGCAGGGGCTGCTGGAGCTCTCCGGGGTGCCCTACGTCGGCGCCGGGGTGCTGGCGTCCGCCGTCGGCATGGACAAGGAGTACATGAAGCGGGTCTTCACCTCCTTCGGCCTCCCGGTCGGCCCGTACACGGTGGTCCGGCCGCGTGAGTGGGAGCAGGGCAGCGGCGCGGAGCGCGGCGCCGCCGCACGCCGGAAGATCATCGAATTCGCCGCCGACCACGGCTGGCCGGTCTTCGTCAAGCCCGCACGAGCCGGCTCCTCGATGGGCATCAGCCGTGTGAGCGGCCCGGAGGAGCTGGACGAGGCGGTGGCCGAGGCCCGCCGGCACGACCCCAAGATCCTGGTCGAGTCGCTGCTCCGCGGCCGGGAGATCGAGTGCGGTGTGCTGGAGTTCGAGGACGGCCCGCGCGCCAGCGTGCCCGCCGAGATCCCGCCCGTCACCGCGCACGACTTCTACGACTTCGAGGCCAAGTACATCGACTCGGCCGCCGGGGTGGTGCCCGCACCGCTCACCCCCGAGGAGACCGCCCGGGTGCGGGAGCTGGCCGTCCTCGCCTTTGACGCGGCGGCCTGCGAGGGCCTGGTCCGGGCCGACTTCTTCCTGCAGGAGAACGGCGAGTTCGTGATCAACGAGATCAACACCATGCCGGGCTTCACCCCCATCTCCATGTATCCGCGGATGTGGCAGGAGAGCGGCGTGAGCTATCCTGAGCTGGTGGACCGCCTGATCCAGGCCGCCCTGCGGCGGCCGACCGGGCTGCGCTGAGCCGCGCGCCGCGGCGGAGCGCCAGTGCTGTGACCGGGAAGGTTCACCGGCTCGCGACGTCCGGCACCACCCCGGGATCTTCGGACGGGGGGCACCCCCGCCGGGGCCTTCGGGAAGCCGGCACCCCCAGCCGCCGCGTTGCCGCACCGCCCGGGTACGTCCGGTCCGCGGAGGGTGCCCCGCCGTGCGGCGCGGCGCACCGGAGGCCCCGGGCCTCCCGGCGAACCGGCACTCTCACGGCACTAGAGCGTCTCCGGAACGGTCTTCTCGATGGGCTCGGCGAGGTCCGTCAGCGGATTGACCTCCGGCCGGTACTCCCGGGGAACCGTCACCTCGACGTAGGCCTTGCGCAACGTGGTGGTGAAGCGGTAACCGTTCTCCTGTTTCTCGGCGAGCCACAGCACGCCGTTCACTTCCATCCCCTCGGCGGTGGGGTTGTAATGCTCGGTTCCCGGTGTGAGGACCTCGGGGCGGGACACCCCGCAGCGCAACTGCACGGCGGGGTCGCCCCAGTCGGCGGCGAACTCGGAGGGGGGCTCGCTGTCGCTCCGTTCCAGTCCGTCCACCTTTTCCGGCAGTTCCTGGTAGAGGGCCCGGCACAGCTTCGCCGTCCGCGGCGAAGGAGTGGGCACCGGACGGCCGCTGTCGGCGGTGGAACAGCCCACCGCGGTCATGGAGATGACGGCGGACAGCCAGAGGAAACGGCGGAGGAGGGTGTTCACCCGATCGAGACTACCCAGCGGGTCCGGGCGCATGCCGGGCGCCCCGGGGCCTCAGAAATGGACGACGGGACAGGTCAGGGTGCGGGTGATGCCGTCGATCTGCTGCACCTTGGCCACCACGAGGCGGCCCAGCTCGTCGACGGTGTCGGACTGGGCGCGCACGATGACGTCGTACGGACCGGTGACGTCCTCGGCCTGGATGACTCCGGGAAGTTTGGAGACCAGTTCGGCGACCGACGAGGCCTTGCCGACCTCGGTCTGGATCAGGATGTACGCCTGTACCACGGAACCTCCAGGGCGGCTACGAGGATCATGTGGGAAGAAGGGACGCCACGGTACCGCGCCGCCGGGCGGCGCGGGGAGACCCCGCACGGTCTGTGGCGCCCCTCGCCGCCCGGCGGAACACGGGGGACTCACCAGGGAACGACACTGCCGACGCCGCGGTCGGCACGGGAGACCGAGCACCGGGCCGGGGCCGTCGCGCCCGCCGGCGGAGATAGGGGCACAGGGATGAAGGGCACCGTGGGGGAGTTGGGCGAGTTCGGCCTCATCAGGGAGCTGACCTCGCGGCTCACCACCACCCCGGCCGTGCGGCTGGGGCCCGGCGACGACGCGGCGGTCGTCGCGGCACCGGACGGGCGGGTCGTCGCCAGCACGGACATCCTGCTGGAGGGGCGGCATTTCCGCCGCGACTGGTCCACGGCCTACGACGTCGGCCGCAAGGCCGCGGCGCAGAACATGGCCGACATCGCCGCCATGGGCGCGGTGCCCACGGCGCTCCTGCTCGGCCTCGTCGTCCCCGCGGAGCTGCCGGCGACCTGGCCGGCCGAACTGATGGACGGGCTGCGCGACGAGTGCCAGGTGGCGGGGGCCGCCGTCGTCGGCGGCGATGTGGTGCGCGGTGAGACGATCACCGTCTCCATCACGGCCCTGGGCGACCTCCGCACCACCGAGCCGGTGCTGCGCTCCGGCGCCCGGCCCGGCGACGTCGTGGCCGTCACCGGCTGGCTGGGCTGGTCCGCCGCCGGGCACGCCGTGCTCTCCCGCGGCTTCCGCTCACCGCGTGCCTTCGTCGAGGCGCACCGGCGGCCCGAACCCCCGTACCACGCCGGTCCCGCGGCGGCCGCGCTCGGCGCCACGGCCATGACCGACGTCAGCGACGGCCTCATCGCCGACCTCGGGCACATCGCGGAGGCCAGCGGGGTCCGGATCGACGTGCGCTCCGGTGCCGTCGACATCCCCTCGCAGATGTCCGACATCGGGCAGGCCGTGGGCGTCGACCCGCTGCACTGGGTGCTGAGCGGCGGGGAGGACCACGCCATCGCCGCCGTTTTCCCGCCGGAGACCAAACTGCCCGCCCGCTGGCGGGTGATCGGCGAGGTGCTGGGCCGCTCGGCGCTGCCCCGGGTCACCGTGGACGGGGCGCCGTGGGAGAAGGCGGGCTGGGACCACTTCGGCGAGCAGGGGGACGCCGGGTAGATTCGCTGATCGTGGAGACAACACCGCGGCCGCGCCCGGCCCCGCAGACGCCCCCGCTCGTACTCACCGTCGCCGGGTCCGACTCCGGCGGCGGCGCGGGCATCCAGGCCGACCTCAAGACCATGCTGGCCCTCGGCACCCACGGCATGAGCGTGGTGACGGCCGTCACGGCGCAGAACTCGCGCGGGGTGCAAGGTGCCTGGGACCTGCCCGTGGAGGCGGTACGGGCCCAGTACCGCAGCGTGGTGGACGACATCGGGGTGCACGCCGTGAAGACCGGCATGCTCTCCTCGGCCGAACTCGTGGAGGCCGTCGCGGAACTCCTCGCGGGCACCGGGGCACCGGTGGTCGTGGATCCGGTCGGGGTCTCCAAGCACGGCGACCCGCTGCTCGCCGCGTCGGCGCTGGAATCCGTACGGACCCGGCTGCTGCCGGCCGCGACCGTCGCCACGCCGAACCTGCCCGAGGTCGAACAGCTCACCGGAGTCCGCGTGGAGCGCGAGGACGATCTGCGGCGGGCCGCCGACGCGGTGCTCGCCCTCGGACCGCGCTGGGCGCTGATCAAGGGCGGGCATCTGCCGGGCGAGGCGGTGGACCTGCTCACCGACGGCCGCGAGGAGCACCGGCTGCGCGCCGCCCGGCACGACAACCGGCACACCCACGGCACCGGATGCACCCTCGCCGCCGCCGTCGCGGCGGAGCTGGCGAAGGGAGCGGAGGTCCCCGCGGCCGTCGCCGCGGCCAAGAGATACCTCACCGGGGCGATCGCCGCCGGCTTCCCGCTGGGGTCGGGGATCGGCCCCGTGGACCACGGCTGGCGTTTCCGGTGAATCGGCCCGCCGAAGCCCCCGGGCATGCGAAAAGCCGGTCCGTCCCGGAGGCGGACCGGCTTCGGCAACCGGCCAAGGGCTGCGCTACGACGGAAACGTCAGCGCGAGACCTTGCCGGCCTTGATGCACGAGGTGCAGACGTTGAGCCGCTTCGGCGTCCGACCGACCACAGCGCGCACCGTCTGGATGTTGGGGTTCCAACGACGGCGAGTGCGGCGGTGCGAGTGCGAAATGTTGTTGCCGAAGCCCGGCCCCTTGCCGCAGACGTCGCAGTTGGCAGCCACGGGTCACTCCAAAGACTTCAGATGCACGTACGGTGAATTCCCGGCTTACCGGGGATCGAAGTCGATGACCGGTGCCGCCGGGGGGAATGTCCCGACTCGGGTCGGGCAACCGGAGCAGCATACAACGACCGCTCCCGTACAACGAAACTACCACGGGCGCCCGGGCCCCCTCCCGGGCGGAGCCCGTTCCGCGGCTACGCTGCCGACGGCTCCCCGCCCCGCTCTGAGGAGGACATCGGTGCCCGACACCCTTGACGCCGCCATGGTCCGCACCTGGTGCGAACTGGCTCTGGAGGCGCTGGGGAGGGCCCGGGAGAGCATTGACGCGATCAACGTCTACCCGGTCGCCGACGGGGACACCGGCACCAATCTGTACTTCACCGTCGAATCCGCGGCCCAGGCGGTCGAGGCGGTCTTCGCCGCCCACGCGGAGATGGCCGCCTCCCCGGCCGTGCCCCCGGACGCCGGTCAGGACACCGGCGAGGACGGGCCCGGGTCCGGCGGTGCGGTGCCGGCGCTGCCCGACGCGCTGCGCGCCATGACGCACGGCGCGCTGATCGGCGCCCGCGGCAACTCCGGCACCATCCTGTCCCAGATGCTGCGCGGACTGGCCGAGGTCCTTGCCGCGCCGGGGGAGGCCGCCGGGCAGGCGGGCCGTGAGCCGGCCGGCCGGGCCGGCGGCGAACGGCTGCGCCGGGCGCTGCGGCAGGCCGGCGAGGCGGCGTACCGGGCCGTCGCCCACCCCGTCGAGGGAACGATGCTGACCGTGGCCGCGGCCGCGGCGGACGCCGCCGAGCGCGCCGGGGGAGGAGCGGCCGAGGTGGTGCGGGCGGCCTACGAGGGGGCACGTGCGGCGCTGGAGGAGACCCCGGGGCAGTTGGAAGTGCTGGGCCGTGCCGGTGTGGTGGACGCGGGCGGTTGCGGGCTGGTGACCGTCCTCGGCGCCCTGATGGAGGCCGTCACGGGTGAGAGTCCCGGGAGTTCCCGTGCGGAAAGCCGGGACCGGGCCGGCCGCGCCCCGGGCCCGCCGGCCGGGCAGCCGGGGACGGGCGCCCCGTCCGGCGGCCCGTACACCGGAGGCGCGGCGGACGGCGGTCCTGCCGTCCGGGGGCCCGCCCCCGGCGCTGCCGGGGTCCCCGGCGACACCGGTGCCGGGACGGACGCGCGGACCGCCGTTTGCACCGGTGAGGGGCCGGCCTTCGAGGTCATGTACCTCCTGGAGGCCGGCGACCGGGCCGTGGAGACCCTGCGGGCACGGCTGGATCCGCTCGGCGACTCCCTGGTCGTGGTCGGCGGAGACGGACTGTGGAACGTCCATGTGCACGTCGACGACGCCGGAGCCGCCGTCGAGGCCGGGATCGAGGCCGGGCGGCCGTACCGGATCCGCATCACCCACTTCGGATCGGACGCCCACCGCGCCGAGCAGCCGCCGCGCGCCCAGCGGGCCGTCGTCATGGTGGTCCCCGGCGACGGGCTGGCGGAGCTCTGCCGCGAGGCGGGCGCGACGGTGGTCACCGTGCGCCCCGGAGAGCCGCCCGCCGCCGGCGAACTGGTGGAGGCCCTCCGCCGGGCGCACGCCCGCGAGGTCGTGCTCCTGCCCAACGACACGGCCCTGCGGCACACGGCCGCCGCGGCCGCCGAGCAGGCGCGGGCGGAGGGGATACGGGTCGCCGTCATCCCGACCCGCTCGCCGGTCCAGGGCATCGCGGCCCTCGCCGTGCACGGGCCGGACCGCCGCTTCGACGAGGACGTCGTGGCGATGACCTCCGCCGCCGGAGCCACCCGGCACGCCGAACTCGCGGTGGCCGAGCACCGGTCCTGGACGATGGCCGGCGTCTGCCAGGCCGGCGACGTGCTGGGACTCATCGACGGCGATGTCGCCGTGATCGGGCAGGACCTCGCCGCGACGGCGGAGGCCGTCCTGGAACGGATGCTGGCCGCGGGCGGCGAACTGGTCACCCTGGTGCTCGGCGCGGAGGCCCCCGACGCGCTGGCCGGCCGTCTGGAGGACCGGGTCCGCCGGGAGCACCTGGCCGTCGACACCGTCGTGCACCGGGGCGGCCAGCCCCGCGTACCCCTGATCATCGGCGTGGAGTGACCCCCCGGCCCCGGCTCCGGCTCCGGCTCCGGCTCCGGCTCCGGCCGCCGGTGGCCGGCCGTCCGCGGCGGAGGACGGCTGCGGCTGTCCCCGTCTGTCGTACCCATGGTGTGCAATGGACGGCGTGCCCGCCCTGGACGAACCCCTGAGGAAGACGCTCGGCGGCAACACCGCGAAGGTGTTGGCCGAGCAGCTGGACCTGCGCACGGTCGGCGACCTGCTGCACCACTACCCCCGCCGGTACGCCGAGCGGGGAGAGCTCACGCGCCTCGCCGACCTCCCGCTCGACGAGCACGTCACGGTCGTCGCCGAGGTCGCCGACGCCCGGCTGCTGACGTTCAACAAGGGCAAGGGCGTGCGCCTGGAGGTCACGCTCACCGACGGCAGCGGCCGGCTCCGGCTGGTGTTCTTCGGCCGGCCCGCCCGGCACCACCAGCGGGAGCTGGTGCCCGGCCGGCGCGGCATGTTCTCCGGCAAGGTCGGCGTCTTCAACCGCGCCCGCCAGCTGGCCCACCCGGCGTACCAGCTGCTGGACCGGGACAGCGACCTGCGGGACGCCGAGGCGTGGGCCAACGAGCTGATCCCGCTCTACCCGGCCTGCGCCAAGATGGAGTCCTGGAAGATCTCCCAGTCCGTCGGCACCCTGCTCGACTCCCTGGAGGCCACCGGCTGGGACCGGATCGTCGATCCGCTGCCGGAGGATCTGCGCCGCGAGCGCGGCCTCGCACCGCTCCCCGACGCCTTCCGCCAGGTGCACCGGCCCGGCACCAAGGCGGACATCGCCCGCGCCCGGGAACGCCTCAAGTGGGACGAGGCCTTCGTGCTGCAGACCGCGCTGGCCCGCCGCCGGCACGCGGAGTCCCAGCTGCCCGCCGCCCCCCGGGTACCCCGCCGGGACGGCCTCCTGGCGGCCTTCGACGCCCGGCTGCCGTTCACCCTCACCGAGGGCCAGCTGCGGGTCTCCGCGGAGATCTTCGCCGATCTGGCCGCCGAACACCCCATGCACCGGCTGCTGCAGGGCGAGGTGGGCTCGGGCAAGACGCTGGTGGCGCTGCGCGCCATGCTGGCCGTCGTCGACACCGGCGGGCAGGCCGCGCTGCTCGCACCGACCGAGGTGCTGGCCCAGCAGCACCACCGTTCCATCACGGAGATGATGGGCGGGCTGGCGGAGGGCGGGATGCTCGGGGCGGCCGAGCACGCCACCAAGGTCGTCCTGCTCACCGGCTCCATGGGCGCCGCCGCCCGCCGCGCCGCGCTGCTGGACCTGGCCACCGGCGAGGCCGGCCTCGTCATCGGCACCCACGCCCTGATCGAGGACAAGGTGCAGTTCCACGATCTGGGGCTCGTCGTGGTGGACGAGCAGCACCGCTTCGGTGTCGAACAGCGCGACGCCCTGCGCTCCAAGGGCAAGCAGCCCCCCCATCTGCTCGTCATGACGGCCACGCCCATCCCCCGCACCGTCGCCATGACCGTCTTCGGCGATCTGGAGACCTCGGTCCTCGACCAGCTGCCGGCGGGCCGGTCCCCGATCGCCAGCCACGTCGTCCCCGCCGGGGAGAAGCCGCACTTCCTCGCCCGGGCCTGGGAGCGGCTGCGCGAGGAGGCGGAGGCGGGACACCAGGCGTACGTGGTCTGCCCCCGCATCGGGGACGAGGAGGACGGCCCCGCCGCCGCGCGGCGCGAGGCCGCCCCCGGGGAGGACGCGGAGCGCCGCCCCCCGCTCGCCGTCCTGGACATCGCCGAACAGCTCGGAAGCGGACCGCTCGCCGGGCTGCGGGTGGAGGTCCTGCACGGCCGGATGCCGCCCGAGGCGAAGGACGACGTGATGCGCCGCTTCTCCGCGGGGGAGGTGGACGTCCTGGTGGCCACCACGGTCGTCGAGGTCGGCGTGAACGTCCCCAACGCCACGGTGATGGTCATCATGGACGCGGACCGGTTCGGCGTCTCCCAACTGCACCAGCTCCGCGGCCGTGTGGGCCGCGGCAGCGCCCCCGGCCTCTGCCTCCTGGTCACCGAGATGCCCGAGGCCGCCCCCGCCCGGGCCCGGCTGAGCGCGGTCGCGGCCACCCTCGACGGCTTCGAACTCTCCCGGATCGACCTGGAGCAGCGCCGGGAGGGCGATGTGCTGGGACAGGCCCAGTCGGGGGTCCGGTCCAGTCTGCGGATGCTGGCCGTCATCGAGGACGAGGACGTCATCGCGCAGGCCCGGGAGGAGGCCTCCGCGCTCGTCGCCGCCGACCCGGAGCTGGAGCGCCACCCGGAGCTCAGGACCGCTCTCGACGCCCTGCTGGACGCCGAACGCGAGCAGTTCCTGGACAAGGGCTGAGCGGGGCCCGGGCGAGCCCGGGGAGAGCCGGCCGGAACAACCCCGGGGAGGTGCGGCGGCCCCGGTGAACGGCCGCCGCCCCGGGCCCCGTTGTCAGTGTCCGATGGGAGAATGGACCCAGTCCGGACCGATCCCGACGGGGATCGGCGGATTGGATCCCTGGGGGCTGTATTCATGGCATTCCGGCATCTCAACGAACTGCCGCTCGGTGACAAGACCTTCCGCATCGAGCTCGCCAGCGACGACGACTCCACCGTGACCCTTACCCTCACCGGCTGGCAGGAGGACGCGCCGGAGACGCTCCTCGCCTCCGGCGCGCTCACCCTGCCCCTCACCGACGTCCCGGCGCTGCGCATCGCGCTCAACCGGGCACTGCGCGCCCTGGCGCTCGTCGCCGACGTGGCCGAACCGATCCCCGACCGCGACGTGCTGCGCGAACTCTTCCCCGGTCACGGTGCCCCCTGGGTGCCCCGGCACGAGGAGGACCTCACCCGGCGCTTCCACGCCGGCGAGACCATCGCCCGGATAGCCGCCCGCTTCGGCCGCACCCCCGACTCGGTGCGGACCAAGCTCCGCGAGCTGGGCCACGACCCGCGCCGCCCCGACCACTGCCCGCCCGACGGCTGCCTGTCCTGGTCCCGGTACGCCTCCCCGGCCCTGGTCGGCGCCGGTGCGCCCGCCGCGCCGGAGGCGGAGGAGGCCCCGCGGGGCTGACGCCCTATCGTGGGACCAAACCAGCGCGCCGGGGCGGCGGCCGGCCGTGGCCGCCGCCCCGGCCCACCGCGAAGGGCCCCACGATGACCCGCGTGATCGCCGGAGCAGCCGGCGGCCGCCGCCTGGCCGTACCGCCGGGCACCGGCACCCGCCCCACCTCCGACCGGGCGCGCGAAGGGCTCTTCTCCACCTGGCAGTCGCTGCTGGGCGGCCTCGACGGGCTCCGTGTGCTCGACCTCTACGGCGGCTCCGGCGCCGTCGGCCTGGAGGCACTCTCCCGCGGCGCCGCCCACGTCCTGCTCGTGGAGTCCGACCCGCGGGCCGCGCGCACGATCCGGGAGAACGCCCGCACGGTCGGCTTGCCGGGGGCCGAGATCCGCGCTGCCCGAGCGGAGCAGATCGCGGCCGGACCGCCGCCGGGGCAGCCGTACGACGTGCTCTTCCTGGACCCGCCCTACGCCGTCACCGACGACGGTCTCCGGGAGATCCTGCTCACACTCCGCGCCGGGGGGTGGCTCGCCGAAGAAGCCCTGGTCACCGTGGAACGAAGCACCAGGGGCGGGGATTTCGACTGGCCGGAGGGGTTCGCGGCGCTGCGGGCACGCCGCTACGGAGAGGGAACCCTTTGGTACGGTCGCGCCGCCCCGACACGCACGGACGTACCCGCGGACCTGCCGTCGGCGTGCGAGTCATGACCGGACCGGAGAGTGAGGGACCTGTGTTGCGCCGTGCCGTCTGTCCGGGGTCCTTCGACCCCGTCACCAACGGGCATCTCGACATCATCGGCCGGGCGTCCAAGCTGTACGACGTCGTTCATGTCGCCGTGATGATCAATAAGTCCAAGAAGGGCGTCTTCACCATCGAGGAGCGGCTGGACCTGCTCCGCCGGACCACCGCCGAGTACGGCAACGTCGAGGTGGAGTCCTTCCACGGCCTGCTCGTCGACTTCTGCAAGCAGCGCGACATCCCCGCGATCGTCAAGGGCCTGCGCGCGGTCAGCGACTTCGACTACGAACTCCAGATGGCCCAGATGAACCACGGGCTCTCCGGGGTCGAGACGCTCTTCGTCCCCACCAACCCCACCTACAGCTTCCTCTCCTCCAGCCTGGTCAAGGAGGTCGCGGCCTGGGGCGGCGACGTCTCGCACCTGGTGCCGCCCATCGTGCTGACGGCTCTCACCGAGCGGCTGGGCCGGCGCTGACGGGCCGGGCGGCCTGCGCCGCTGTCGGCGGGCGGCCGGATGGACGTACAGTCGTCCCGTCCACGAACCGCCCCGGTCCAGAGAGTTGCGAGCATCCATGGACGTGCAGAAGAAGCTCGACGAGGTCGTCGACACCGTCAGAGGCGCCCGGTCCATGCCCATGTCGGCGTCCTGTGTGGTCAACCGCACCGAACTGCTCGCCCTGCTGGAGGAGATCCGCGAGGCCCTCCCCGGTTCCCTGGCCCGGGCGCAGGAGGTACTGGGCGGCCGCGAACAGGTGGTCGAGGAGGCCCGGCGCGAGGCCGAGCGCGTCATCGAGTCCGCGCACGCCGAGCGCGCGTCGCTGGTCTCCGGCACCGAGATCGCCCAGCAGGCGCGGAGCGAGGCCGACCGCATCCTCGGCGAGGCGCGCCGCGAGGCCGAGGAGATCCGTGCCGAGGCCGACGACTACGTCGACAGCAAGCTCGCGAACTTCGAGGTCGTCCTCACCAAGACCCTGGGATCCGTCGACCGGGGCCGTGAGAAGCTCCTCGGCCGCGGCCCGGGCC
Source organism: Streptomyces sp. F63 (assembly GCF_018070345.1). Classification (GTDB taxonomy): domain Bacteria; phylum Actinomycetota; class Actinomycetes; order Streptomycetales; family Streptomycetaceae; genus Streptomyces. The sequence continues at coordinate 139,698 of NZ_JAGPXX010000005.1, read as the reverse complement.
TCGACGAGCAGGGCTACGCGGACGAGGAGGCCCCGGAGCGCAGCGCCGACCCGGACACGCTGCGGGACCGCGCCGACGCCTATGTCGACGCCAAGTTCGGCGCCTTCGAGGCCGTTCTCGCCAAGACCCTCGAAGCGGTCGGCCGGGGCCGGCAGAAGCTGCAGGGCCGGCAGGCCATCGACGACCTGGGCGCCCACATGGCCGCTCAGGACGGTGTCGACCACCAGCGGACCAGCGACGCCGACTACCTGGCGGGCCTGGCCGGCCCCCAGCCGGACGGGCAGCCCGCCGGCGGGCCCGCGCAGGGGCCGGCGCTCCCCGCACAGGGCGACTACTACGCCCCCGCCGCCGGATACCAGCAGGATCCGTACGGCTACCAGGGTGGTTACCAGCAGGAGCAGCCGCAGCAGCCCGCCCCGGGCGACGCCTACGGCTACCCGCAGCAGGACCCGTACGCGCAAGCCCCGTACGGCGGGCAGCAGGGCTACGGCGGCTCCCCGGACTACGGGCAGCAGTACCAGCAGGGCGTTCCCCAGCAGGACCCCACCGCGCTCGACGAGACCAGCCTCTTCGACACCAGCATGATCGACCTCGACCGGCTGCGGCAGTACGAGCAGGGCCGCTGACCCGCCGCCGGGCCTTCCCGCCCGGCCCGCCGCCCTCCGGCCCGTCCGGTGCCGATTGGGTCTGCGGCGAGCCGTCCAGTATCCTGGCTGTTCGGTCGCGTACGTCCGCGATCCCGGCTGCCCGCACATCCGCGGCGGGCCGCCCCGTACCGCCACCGTGGAAAGCAGGAAGCCCTGAACGCCCGCCCCGACCACCGCAACCCGCTCGTGTTCGACACGCATGAGCTGGGCCGCCGTCCCGGTGCGATGCAGCGGCTCTCCCGCTCCGTCGAAGCGCCCGCGGATCTCGGCATCGAGGTGATCGGGGTGCCCGCCGGGGCGACGGTGGAGCTCGATCTCCGTCTGGAGTCGGTGATGGAGGGGGTACTGGTCACCGGTACCGCCCGTGCGCCGCTCTCGGGGGAGTGCGTAAGGTGTCTGGAGCCGGTCGAGCGCGAGCTCGAGACGGATTTCCAGGAAATGTTCTCCTACCCCGACGCCGACAGCCGGATCCGCCAGGAGGCGGCGCCGGAGGACGACGCCGAGGAGGAGACGTTCTTCGTCGAGGACGGACTGATCGACCTCGAACCCGTGCTGCGGGACGCGGTGGTGCTCGCACTGCCGCTGCAGCCGGTGTGCCGGGAGGACTGCCCCGGTCTGTGCCCCCAGTGCGGAGCGCGGCTCGAGGACGACCCGGACCACCACCACGACGCCGTCGACATCCGTTGGGCGGCATTGCAGGGACTCGCCGACACCGTCAAGGGCGGCGGGAAGGACAACGTGAACGGCGCCGAAGCGGGCGCCGACGAGAAGCAGGAGAAGTAGCCGTGGCTGTTCCGAAGCGGAAGATGTCGCGCAGCAACACGCGCCACCGCCGGTCGCAGTGGAAGGCTGCGGTCCCCACCCTGGTGTCGTGCGAGCGCTGCCATGAGCCCAAGCTGCAGCACATCGCGTGCCCCAGCTGCGGGACCTACAACCGTCGTCAGGTCCTCGACGTCTGATCGGCGGGTGAGAGGCTCTATGTCGGACGCCGGCGCATCCCCCCGCAAACGCGGGGGCGAATCGGCTCAGGCGGACACGGCCTCGTCGCACACGCTGCTGGAAGGGCGGCTCGGCTACCGGCTCGAGTCCGCCCTTCTGGTGCGTGCGCTGACGCACCGCTCGTTCGCGTACGAGAACGGCGGTCTGCCCACCAACGAGCGGCTGGAGTTCCTCGGGGACTCCGTGCTCGGCCTGGTGGTCACCGACACGCTGTACCGCATCCACCCGGATCTGCCGGAGGGCCAGCTGGCCAAGCTCCGGGCCGCGGTGGTCAACTCACGCGCGCTGGCGGAGGTCAGCCGCGGCCTCGACCTGGGCTCGTTCATCCGGCTCGGCCGGGGTGAGGAGGGCACCGGGGGGCGGGACAAGGCATCCATCCTCGCCGACACCCTGGAAGCGGTGATCGGCGCGGTCTATCTCGACCAGGGACTCGACGCGGCCGCGGAGCTGGTGCACCGGCTCTTCGATCCGCTGATCGAGAAGTCCTCGAATCTGGGCGCCGGCCTGGACTGGAAGACCAGCCTTCAGGAACTGACGGCGACCGAGGGCCTGGGCGTCCCGGAGTATCTGGTCAGCGAGACCGGACCGGACCACGAGAAGACCTTCACGGCTGCTGCCCGCGTCGGTGGTGTCGCGTACGGCACCGGCACCGGCCGCAGCAAGAAGGAAGCGGAGCAGCAGGCGGCCGAGGCCGCCTGGCGGGCGATCAGCGAGGCCGCGGAGGCCGCCGAGACCGCGGCGGCGGCCACGGCGTCCGAGGTCGCGGGCGCCCGTGCCGCCGCCGGGGCGGACGGCGGTGCCGTCGCCCCCGACGGCGGCGGCTCCCCGGCGGACGGTGCCGCGGAGGGCGCCGGGCGCGCCGCCCGCTGAACCATCCCGCACGCCCGCGGCGACGGCCGCGGGAAGCGAACGGTACGGGCCCACCGGCAGGCGCCGGTGGGCCCGCGCCGTGCCCGCCGGTACCGGGCGCCGCACCCTCCGCAGACCGCAACCCGCAGACCGCAGACCGCGCACCGCCCGGGCCGATCGAGCCCCCGCCGGTGCGCGGAGGAGGAGAACCCGTGCCCGAGCTGCCCGAGGTCGAGGTGGTCCGGCGCGGCCTGGAACGCTGGGTGAGCGGCCGGACCGTGGCCGCCGTCGACGTGCTCCACCCGAGGGCCGTGCGCCGCCACATCCCCGGGGCGGAGGACTTCGCCGCCCGCTTGCGGGGCAGCCGGTTCGGGCCGGCGTACCGCCGTGGCAAGTACCTCTGGCTGCCGCTGGACGCCGTGCCCGCCCAGGCCCCGGACGCCCCCTCGGCCGGTACCTCGCTCCTCGGCCATCTCGGCATGAGCGGCCAGCTGCTCGTCCAGCCCGCCGCGGCTCCGGACGAGACACATCTGCGGGTCCGCATCCGCTTCGCCGACGCCCTCGGCACCGAACTGCGCTTCGTCGACCAGCGCACCTTCGGCGGCCTCTCCCTGCACCCCTGGGTGCCCGGCGACCCCGAAGGGCTGCCGGACGCCATCGCCCACATCGCGCGCGACCCGCTCGACCCTGCGTTCGACGAGGCGGCCTTCCACGCCGCGCTCCGCCGCCGCCGGACGACCGTCAAGCGGGCCCTGCTCGACCAGACCCTGATCAGCGGGGTCGGCAACATCTACGCCGATGAGGCGCTGTGGCGCGCGCGGCTGCACTACGACCGCCCCACACACACCCTCACCCGCTACCGGAGCACCGAACTCCTCGGCCACGTGCGGGACGTCATGCACGCGGCGCTCGCGGCAGGCGGCACCAGCTTCGACAGCCTCTACGTCAACGTGAACGGCGAGTCGGGTTACTTCCACCGCTCCCTGGACGCCTACGGCCGCGAGGACGAGCCCTGCCGCCGCTGCGGCACCCCGATGCGCCGCCGCCCCTGGATGAACCGGTCCAGCTACTACTGCCCGCGCTGCCAGCGCCCGCCGGCCCGCGGCGCGGCCCGCGCCGGAAGCCGTCAGTAGCCGAAGTCCTGGGTCCACCAGGGGCCGCCGTCCCCGAAGTGCGCGCCGACGCCGAGAGTCCGGTAGTCGCAGTTGAGCATGTTCGCCCGGTGGCGGGGGGTGTCCATCCAGGCGTCCATCACGGCCTCCGCGGTCGTCTGCCCGCGGGCGATGTTCTCGCCGCCCAGCCCGGTGATCCCGAGCTTCCCGGCACGGTCCCACGGAGTGGCGCCGTCCGGGTCGGTGTTCGCGAAGAAGTCCCGCTCGGCCATGTCCCGGCTGAACGCCCGGGCCAGATCGGCCAGTACGGGATCGGCGGCCACGGGGGAGCAGCCGGCCTTCCGCCGTTCCCGGTTCACCAGGGCGAGAACCCTGGCCTCGGCCGCCCGCTCCGGGCCGGACCCGGCGTCGGCGTCCCGCCGGACGTCCGCCTCGGCCGGTGCGCCGCCGGCCGTCCGGGGCGGGGCGGTCCCGCCTCCCGGGGAGGCAGCCGGAGCCGCGGACGGCCGGCGGGACGAGGGCTCGCCCGGCGGTCGGCCGGAATCGGGGGCGGCTCCGGCCGCGGGGGACCGTGTGCCTCCGGAGCCCGGCCCGGCGGTCTCCCGGCCCGGCCCCGGCGGGTCCGCGGGAGCCGCCTTCTCCGGTTCCGGATGTGCGGGAGCCCCTGACCGCACCGGGCCGGCCGGCTCCTGCGCGCCCCGGAACACGTAGGTGCTCCCGCCGGGCAGGAGCCCGGAGGTCACGGAGACCACTCCGAGCGCGACGGCCGTCGACACCCCCAGCAGCCCTGTCCGGACCGGAGCCCGGCTCCGCCCCGGCCGGATCGCGGGCCCGGGCACCGCGCCGGAACCGGGTTCCGGGGCCGCGCGCTCGCTGCGTCGCTGGCGGACCATGACCCACCCCTCCGCTGTACGCGTCACCCATCTCACCCGTACGAGCGAGATTTCGTTGACCGGCGACTGTACGCCATGGCGCGGGGACGGGATGTGCCCTCCCGGCATCGGCCGGGTTAGCGTGCGTTCATGGAGGAAGACGTCCGTCTCACCGCGTGGGTCCGCGGCCGCGTCCAGGGTGTCGGTTTCCGCTGGTTCACCCGGGCCAGGGCCCTGGAGATCGGGCGCCTCACCGGTTTCGCCTCGAATCTCGGCGACGGCCGGGTACAGGTCGTCGCCGAGGGCCCCAGAGACCATTGCGAACGTCTGCTCGACTGGCTGCGCGCCGGGGACACGCCCGGCCGGGTGGACGGTGTCACCGAGATATGGGACACATTCCGGGGTGGTTACGCGGACTTCGACATTCGCTGACTCACCGGCCCGCGCCGCGCGGCCGCTGCCGGAAGGGGCCCGGCGATCACGGTGAGAGACTGCGGTGACCTGGTGGTTGCCAAGAACGCGCCGCCATGCAAGGCTGCGGCCATAAGGATGATCTCCGCCCCCGCGGGCCGTCCGGAGAGAGCAGCGCCGCATGTCAGCACGGCGCGCCCCCGGGACGCCCGGCGATACGGGGTGTGATCGTGTTGACCGTCAAACCATTTGGTGAGACGCTTGAATCCCCGCGCACCCCACCTGTTCAGCACCGGGAATGACGGTGGTGGCAGGCCACGCGGGTGCGACTAGCTCACGACCCACACCGCATCGGTCGGTCACTCAGTGTGGAGGACCATCCATCATGGCAAAGGCGCTTCTCGGTTACGTCGGCGGTTCCGACCCGCGACTCATCGCCGAGATGCGACGGCTGCAGCAGCGCGTTCAGGACCTGGAATCCGAGATCGTACGGATGCAGGCCGAGAACGACGCACTGTCCGCCGCCGCTCATCACGGTGACTCGCTGCTCGAAAGCTTCGACGTATCCAAGGCGGAGCCCGCTCTCACCTGACGCCGGGCTTCCGGCCGGTCCGGCGGCCGGACACCACTGAGAATCTGCAAGGGACGCTTCGGCGTCCCTTCTTCTTTTCCGCCCCTTCTCCTTCTCCCTGGTGTGCCCGGAGCGCTCCCGGGTGAAACCGAAAGGAGCGCGCCGGGGCCGCGAACCGGGGCGTACGGGAACGGGTGACGTACGCCCCTCGGAAGGTAGAGTCCAGCGGCGTGCACCTCAAGAGTCTGACCCTGCGCGGGTTCAAATCCTTCGCGTCGGCCACGACACTCCGTTTCGAGCCGGGCATCACCTGTGTGGTGGGCCCGAACGGCTCCGGAAAGTCCAATGTCGTGGACGCCCTGTCCTGGGTGATGGGAGAACAGGGCGCGAAGTCGCTGCGCGGCGGAAAGATGGAGGACGTGATCTTTGCCGGCACCACCGGCCGCCCCCCGCTGGGCCGTGCCGAGGTGTCCCTCACGATCGACAACGCCGACGGCGCCCTTCCCATCGACTACGCCGAGGTGACGATCACGCGGATCATGTTCCGCAACGGCGGCAGCGAATACCAGATCAACGGGGACACCTGCAGGCTGCTCGACATCCAGGAATTGCTGTCCGACTCCGGTATCGGCCGGGAAATGCATGTGATCGTCGGACAGGGGCAGTTGGACTCCGTTCTGCATGCCGATCCGATGGGCCGCCGGGCGTTCATCGAGGAAGCGGCCGGAGTTCTCAAGCACCGCAAGCGCAAGGAGAAAGCGCTGCGGAAACTGGACGCGATGCAGGCCAACCTCGCCCGGGTCCAGGACCTCACCGACGAGTTGCGCCGGCAGCTCAAACCCCTCGGCCGGCAGGCGGCCGTGGCCCGGCGCGCCGCCGTCATCCAGGCGGATCTGCGGGACGCCCGGCTCCGCCTGCTCGCCGACGACCTGGTCACCCTGCGCGAGGCGCTGCGCGCCGAGGTCGCCGACGAGGCGGCTCTCAAACAGCGCAAGGACGCGGCCGAGGCCGAGCTGCGCGCGGCGCAGCGGCGCGAGGCCGCGCTGGAGGACCAGGTGCGGCGCCTGGCCCCCAGGCTGCAGCGGGCGCAGCAGAACTGGTACGAGCTGTCCCAGCTCGCCGAGCGGGTGCGCGGCACCGTCAGCCTCGCCGACGCCCGGGTCAAGAGCGCCGCCGCCGTCCCCGCGGAGGAGCGGCGCGGCCGGGACCCGGAGGACATGGAACGGGAGGCGGCCCGGATCCGCGAGCAGGAGGCGGAGTTGGAGGCCGCGCTGGAGGCCGCGGAGCGGGCGCTGGAGGACACCGTCGCCCACCGGGCCGACCTGGAGCGCGAACTGGCGCGCGAGGAGCGCCGGCTCAAGGACGCGGCCCGCGCCATCGCCGACCGGCGGGAGGGCCTGGCCCGGCTCCACGGGCAGGTCAACGCGGCCCGGAGCCGGGCGGCTGCCGCCCAGGCGGAGATCGGGCGGCTGGCCGAGTCCCGGGACGAGGCCCTGCGGCGGGCCGCCGCCGCCCAGGAGGAGTACGAACAGCTCCGCGCCGAGGTGGAGGGTCTCGACGCGGACGACGCCGAGCTGGCCGGCCGCCACGAAGCCGCGAAACGCGAGCTGGCCGCCGCGGAGACGGCGCTGAACGGCGCTCGGGAGGCCGTCACCGCCGCCGAACGGAAGCGGGCCGCGACGGCGGCGCGGCACGAGGCCCTCGCCATGGGGCTGCGCCGCAAGGACGGCACCGGGGCCCTGCTCGCCGCGGGCGATCGGCTGGCGGGTCTGCTCGGTCCCGCCGCCGAACTCCTCACCGTCGAGCCCGGCTACGAGATTCCGGTGGCCGCGGCGCTGGGCGCCGCGGCCGACGCCGTGGCCGTCGACGGCCCGTCGACGGCGGCGGACGCGCTGCGCCTGCTGCGCAAGACGGACGCCGGCCGCGCGGCCCTGCTGCCGGCCGGCGCCGGGGCCGAGCCCGACCCTCCGGCGGACGGGACGCTCACCGCCGGGCAGCGGTACGCCGCCGGTCTCGTGAGCGGGCCGCCCGCACTGCTGCCCGCCGTGCGCCGGCTGCTGCACGGGGTCGTGGTGGTCGGCACACTGGAGGACGCGGAGGACCTGGTCGCGGCGGAGCCGGGGCTGACAGCGGTCACCGCCGAGGGAGATCTGCTCGGCACCCATCTCGCCCAGGGCGGCTCGGCCGGCGCGCCGAGCCTGCTGGAGGTGCAGGCGTCGGTCGACGAGGCGGCGGCGGAACTGACCGAGTTGGCCGTGCGGTGCGAGGAACTGGCCGGGGAGCAGCGGCGGGCGGGAGAACGGCGCACCGCCTGCGCCGCCCTCGTCGAGGAACTGGCGGCCCGGCGGAGCGCCGCCGATCGGGAGAAGTCCGCGGTCGCGCAGTCCCTGGGCCGGCTGGCGGGTCAGGCCCGGGCCGCGTCGGGTGAGGCGGAGCGGGCCTCGGCGGCCGTCGAACGCGCCGAGGACGCGCTGCGGCGCGCCACCGGGGAGGCCGAGGAACTCACCGAGCGGCTGCTCACCGCCGAGGAGGCCGCGCTCGCGGACGGGGCCGAGGAGGAGCCGGACACCTCCGCCCGGGACCGGCTGGCCGCCGACGGTGCGAACGCCCGGCAGACCGAGATGGAGGCCCGGCTCCAGGTCCGTACCCATGAGGAGCGCGTCAAGGGACTCGCGGGGCGGGCCGACGCGCTGGACCGGGGGGCGCGCGCCGAGCGGGAGGCCCGGGCCCGGGCGGAGCGGCTGCGGGCCCGGTTGCGGCGCGAGGCGGAGGTCGCGGCCGCGGTGGCGGACGGTGCGCGGCAACTGCTGGCCCATGTCGAGGTGTCGCTCGTACGGGCCGAGGAGGAGCGGGGCGCGGCCGAGCGGGCCAAGGCCGGCCGTGAGGCGGACCTGGCCGCCGAGCGCCACCGGGGCCGGGACCTCAAGAACGAACTGGACAAGCTGACCGACTCCGTGCACCGCGGCGAGGTGCTGGGCGCCGAGAAACGGCTGCGGATCGAGCAGCTGGAGACCCGGTCGCTGGACGAGCTCGGGGTCGAGCCGGATGTGCTGATCGCGGAGTACGGGCCGGACCAGCTCGTGCCGCCCTCGCCGCCAGCGGAGGGCGAGACGCTCCCGGAGGACCCGGAGGATCCGCGCAACCGTCCGGTGCCCTATGCGCGGGCGGCCCAGGAGAAGCGGCTGAAGGCGGCGGAGCGGGCGTACCAGCAGCTCGGCAAGGTGAATCCGCTCGCACTCGAGGAGTTCGCCGCGCTGGAGGAACGGCATAAATTCCTCACCGAGCAGCTCGACGACCTGAAGAAGACCCGGGCGGACCTCCTTCAGGTCGTGAAGGAAGTCGATGAGCGAGTCGAGCAGGTGTTCACCGAGGCCTTCCGCGACACCGCCCGCGAGTTCGAGGGGGTCTTCTCCCGGCTCTTCCCGGGCGGAGAGGGCCGGCTGCTGCTCACGGACCCGGAGAACATGCTGACGACCGGCGTGGACGTCGAGGCGCGGCCACCCGGTAAGAAGGTCAAGCGGCTCTCCCTGCTGTCGGGAGGTGAACGCTCGCTGACCGCCGTGGCGATGCTGGTCTCCATCTTCAAGGCACGGCCCAGCCCGTTCTACGTCATGGACGAGGTGGAGGCGGCGCTCGACGACACCAACCTGCAGCGGCTGATCCGGATCATGGAGGAGCTGCAGGAGAGCTCCCAGCTGATCGTGATCACCCACCAGAAGCGGACCATGGAGGTCGCCGACGCCCTCTACGGCGTCTCCATGCAGGGCGACGGGGTCTCCAAGGTCATCAGTCAGCGGCTGCGCTGACGCCTCTCCGGCCGGTGCCGGACGGGTCCGTCCTCGGGCCGGGAGGCGCATGCATGGCCTCCGGGCGGGCGGGGAAGCCGCTGAACGGCACTCCATTTGACTTCAGGACTTGAACACATAGTCTCGGCTGAGTTCATTTTTCCTTCAAGTGCTGTCCTCCGTGGTGTCGCGCCACCGGAGGGCCCGCCCCCTACGCCCGGGTCGCCGCCGGGCTCAGGAGAGAACGTGTCCACCCCACAGATCGTCGAAGGCCGCAGAGCCCACCCGGAACACATAGGCCATGTCATCTTCATCACGGCCTCCGCCGCGATGGGCGGTTTCCTCTTCGGCTACGACAGCTCCGTCATCAACGGCACGGTCGTGGCGATCCGCGACCGGTTCGGCGTCGGCTCGGAACTGCTGGCCCAGGTGATCGCCGCCGCCCTGATCGGCTGTGCCATCGGCGCCGCGGCCGCCGGCCGGATCGCGGACCGCATCGGCCGGATCCGGGTGATGCGGACCGCCGCCCTGTTCTTCACGGCCAGCGCGATCGGCTCGGCTCTGCCCTTCACGATCTGGGACCTCGCCTTCTGGCGGGTGCTCGGAGGTGTGGCCATCGGCATGGCCTCGGTCATCGGCCCGGCCTATATCGCCGAGGTCGCCCCGCCCGCCTACCGGGGCCGGCTGGGCTCCTTCCAGCAGGCCGCGATCGTCATCGGAATCGCCGCCTCGCAGCTCGTGAACTTCGGCATCCTCGCCTTCGCCGACGGTGAGCAGCGCGGCGGCCTGGCCGGCCTGGAAGCCTGGCAGTGGATGCTCGGTGCCGAAGTCGTCCCCGCTGTTCTCTACGGACTGCTGACCTTCGCGATCCCGGAGTCCCCCCGCTTCCTCGTCGCCATGGGCAGGACGGAGCGGGCCAGAAAGGTCCTGCGGGAGGTGGAGGGCGCAGACATCGACCTCGACCTGCGGATCTCCGAGATCGACGAGGCGATGCGCACCGACCGCAAGTCCACTTTCAGGGACCTGCTGGGCGGCCGCTTCAAGCTGCTGCCGATCGTCTGGGTCGGGATCGGGCTGTCGGTCTTCCAGCAGCTCGTCGGCATCAACGTGATCTTCTACTACTCGGCCTCGCTCTGGCAGTCCGTGGGCATCGACCCGACCAGCTCGTTCCTGTACTCCTTCACCACATCGATCATCAACATCATCGGCACGGTGATCGCGATGGTCTTCGTCGACCGCTTCGGCCGGAAGCCGCTGCTGCTCGTGGGATCCGCCGGCATGGCGCTCTCCCTGGGCCTCGCGGCGTGGGCGTTCTCGCACAAGACGGGAACCGGCGCGGACATCTCCATGCCGGACGCGCAGGGCACGGTGGCGCTCGTCGCCGCCCACTCCTTCGTGCTCTTCTTCGCCCTGTCCTGGGGCGTGGTGGTCTGGGTGCTGCTCGGCGAGATGTTCCCCAACCGGATCCGTGCCGCGGCGCTCGGTATCGCCGCCTCGGCCCAGTGGATCGCCAACTGGCTGATCACCGTGAGCTTCCCGAGCCTGTCCGACTGGAACCTCTCCGGCGCGTACGTGATCTACACGGTGTTCGCCGTGCTGTCGGTTCCGTTCGTCCTCAAGTGGGTGCCCGAGACCAGGGGCAAGTCCCTGGAGGAGATGGGCTGACGGGTCTCGAACGGTCTGTCTCCGCTGCGTTCCCTCCCGGCGCTCCGCACACGGGGCCCGGGAGGGTGCGGCCGACGCGCGGTGACCGGCGGGGACGGGAGAGGGGACGGTGGCCGATACTGGGGGAGTTATGGAATTCGTCATCCTTGCTGTAGTCATCGCCCTGGTCGCGATCGGCGCGATCACCGGTCTGGTGGTGACCGGCCGCCGGAAGAAGCGGCTGCCTCCCCCGCCGCCGAGTGCGCCGACCATCACGGCCCCGCCCGCCGAACCGCGTGTCGGTGAGGAGGCCGGGCCTCCCGCCGCCGAAGAGCGCCGGACCATCGAAGAGGTCGGGCTTCCGGGGGCCGGCGCCACCGTCGCCGAGGCCCCGGCGCCCGCTCCCGTGCCGGAGGCCCCGCCCGTCGAGGTGCCGGCTCCGACCGCCGGCCGGCTCGTACGGCTGCGCGCCCGGCTCTCCCGCTCGCAGAACTCCCTGGGCAAGGGCCTGCTCACCCTGCTCTCCCGGGAGCACCTCGACGAGGACACCTGGGAGGAGATCGAGGACACCCTGCTCACCGCTGATGTCGGCGTCGCTCCCACCCAGGAGCTCGTGGAGCGGCTCCGGGAGCGGGTGAAGGTCCTCGGCACCCGCACCCCCGAGGAACTGCGTGCGCTGCTGCGCGAGGAACTGCTCACCCTGATCGGCACGGAGGCCGACCGGTCCGTGAAGACCGACGGCGGCCTGGAGACCCCGGCCGTCGTGATGGTCGTCGGCGTCAACGGCACCGGCAAGACCACCACCACGGGCAAGCTCGCACGGGTCCTGGTGGCGGACGGGCGCAGCGTGGTGCTCGGCGCGGCCGACACCTTCCGGGCCGCCGCCGCCGACCAGCTGCAGACCTGGGGCGAGCGGGTCGGTGCCCGCACGGTGCGCGGACCCGAGAGCGGCGACCCGGCGTCCGTCGCCTTCGACGCGGTCAAGGAGGGCATCGCCGAGGGGGCGGACGTGGTCCTCATCGACACCGCCGGCCGGCTGCACACCAAGGCCGGGCTCATGGACGAGCTGGGCAAGGTCAAACGGGTCGTGGAGAAGCACGGACCGCTGGACGAGGTGCTGCTGGTCCTGGACGCCACGACGGGCCAGAACGGCCTGGTGCAGGCGCGGGTCTTCTCCGAGGTCGTGGACATCACGGGGATCGTGCTGACCAAGCTGGACGGCACCGCCAAGGGCGGCATCGTCGTCGCCGTGCAGCGCGAGCTGGGAGTGCCGGTGAAGCTCGTGGGCCTCGGGGAAGGGGCCGACGACCTGGCGCCCTTCGAGCCGGAGGCCTTCGTCGACGCGCTCATCGGGGACTGACCGAGCCCCCGGGTGGCGCAACGGGCCGCTCTCCGGCCGGGTACGGCGAAGGCGCCGTCTCCCCGGCGGGAGGGCGGCCCGGTCCCGTTCCGCCGGCCGGGGCCGGCCCCGCGGGGCTCAGCGGACGGCCGAGCGGTGGCAGACGTAGGCGAGGATGCCCAGCAGGAGCCGGGCGTGCGGCGGGCGGACAGCCGTGTCGAGCTCCGGTGGCCGCAGCCAGCGGACGGGGCCGAGCCCCGCGAGATCGGAGGGTGGCGCGGTGATGTGGCCCCCCGGGGGCACGCAGCGCAAATCCAGCCGGGCACCGTCCCACCCCATGCGGTAGAGCAGATCGGGCAGTTCGGCGGAGGCGCCCGGCGCCACGAGGAACTGGGCCCGGGCGTGCGGGGTGACGGCGACGGGACCGAGCGGCAGCCCCATCCGCTCCATCCGGAGCAGTGCCTGCCGGCCGGCCGTCTCGGCGACCTCGATGACGTCGAACGAGCGGCCCACCGGCAGCAGTACGGCCGCACCGGCCATCCCCTCCCAGGCGCCGGCCACCTCGCGGAGCGTCGAGCCCGCCGGTACCAGCGGGGCGCGGCCGAGGGGGTGCGCTCCCGGGGACGCGCAGCGTGGCGCACCGCAGGAGCAGTGGACGCCGGTGTCGCCGGGGACGGTCCTGGCGCGTGCCCCGGGGACCACGTCCCAGCCGTAGAGGCCGGTGTACTCCGCCACCACCGTGCACTCCGGCGCGCGGCCGCGGCGCCGTGCGCCCGGCCGCAGGTCCCGGATGCCGCCGATCGTGAAGCCCATGCCCTCTCCAACGGGTCGCTCGAATCAGGGGTTACGCAGAGGAGGCGCTCGACGGCCGTCTGCTGCGGCGGTCGGCGCTGTATACGGCTCGGTGACGTGCGGCGGGTGGCGGCCGGCCAGGTGCGGGCCCCGGTCGGCTGCCCGTCCTCCCTGTCGAATTGCCGCTGTCAAGTGAATCGCGAAGGTGGCGACAGATGTTCATTCGAAGGGGTGGCGAATGGTGGCGTTTCCCGGCATCAGCTCGTCACACAGGTGATCGTAGGATTACTGTCGGTGTGCACGGTCTTCCGGGGGCTGGACCGGGTGGATGGGGCGGAGGTTGCTGGTATGGCCGGCTTCCATCGGGTTTCATCGGCTTTCGCCGTGTCGGGGGATCTTCTGATCGCTCAATCGGCTTCGGAAGGATCGGGAGCCGCCCAAAGCTGTCCGATCCCGTCTGAATCCGTCGGTACTGGGGTATGCCGGTGACAGCCGGCCGCGCGGCTTCCCGGGACCGGCGCTCGCACGGCAGCGGCAGAACGGGGGCATTCCAGTTGGACACCGGTGGCAGCGACACGCGGGCCGGCAAGAGCCCCAATGAGCCACTGGGGTCGTGGTTCCTGCGCAGCGGCTGGTCCAAGGGCGAACTCGCCCGCCAGGTGAACCGAAGGGCCCGGCAGCTGGGCGCCCACCACATCAGCACCGACACCTCCCGGGTGCGCCGTTGGCTGGACGGGGAGCAGCCGCGCGAGCCCATTCCGCGCATCCTCTCCGAGCTGTTCTCCGAGCGCTTCGGCTGCGTGGTCTCGGCCGAGGATCTGGGGCTGCGCACCCCGCATCCCTCCCCGTCGGAATCAGTGGTGGACCTGCCCTGGAGCGGGCCCCGCACGGCCGCGCTGATCAGCGAGTTCTCCCGCAGTGATCTCATGCTGGCCCGGCGGGGGTTCCTCGGCAGCTCCCTGACGCTGGCCGCGGGCCCCTCCCTCGTCGAGCCGCTGCAGCGCTGGCTGGTGCCCGCCCCGGCCGGCCGGCCGGCCGAGGCGGCGGTGCCGGTGGCGGACCGCTCCGGACGGGCCCCGGCCGGGCTGTCCGGGCCGGAGCTGGACCTGCTGGAGACCGCGACCAGGATGTTCCGGCAGTGGGACGCGCAGTGCGGTGGCGGACTGCGCCGCAAGGCGGTCGTCGGCCAGCTGCACGAGGTCACCGATCTCCTGCACGAACCGCATCCGGCGCCCGTCGCCCGCAGACTGTTCGGTGTCGCGGCCGAACTCGCCGAACTGGCGGGCTGGATGAGCTATGACATCGGTCTCCAGCCCACCGCCCAGAAGTACTTCGTGCTGGCGCTGCACGCCGCCAAGGAGGCGGGCGACAAGCCCCTGGGGTCGTACATCCTCGCCAATATGGGTCGGCAGATGATCCATCTGGGACGGCCGGACGACGGGCTGGAACTGGTCCATCTCGCGCAGTACGGCAGCCGGGACTGCTCCACCGCGCGGACCCAGGCCATGCTGTATGCGATGGAGGCCCGCGCCTACGCCAACATGGGAGCCCCCGCCAAGTGCAAACGCGCCGTGCGGATGGCCGAGGAGACCTTCGCCGAGGCGGCCCCGGGTGACGGCGATCCGGACTGGATCCGCTTCTTCTCCGAGGCCGAACTGAACGGTGAGAACGCCCACTCCTACCGTGATCTGGCCTATGCGGCCGGCCGCAGTCCGGCCTACGCCTCACTGGCCGAACCCCTGATGGAGCGAGCCGTGGAGCTTTTCGGTCAGGACACAGAACACCGGCGCTCCTATGCGCTCAATCTGATTGGCATGGCCACCGTTCATCTGCTCAAAAGAGAGCCGGAACAATCGGCGGTGCTCGCCGAACGGGCGCTGGGAGTCGCCCGGCGGGTCCGCTCCGAGCGCGTGCACACCCGGCTCCGGAAGACCGTCGACCACGCCGCCCGTGAATTCGGCTCCGTGGCGGAAGTCCTCCGGGTCACCGACCGGCTGGCCGTCGAACTGCCCGATTCCGCCGGGGCTCCGCAGGCGGTCTGACCCCCGCGGCGGGCCCGCCCCGGGGGCCAGACCGCCGGGTTCCGGCCATCCCCGGGGCGGACGCCCGAGCCCGTCCCGCACCCCCGGCGGCGTCCCCCGGTTCATCCGCGCGTAACACGCGCACGGCCTTCGTCACGGCGCCGAAACACCGTGCGGCATCGGCGGAAACGGCGCTGCGCCAATCTCTAGGCGAAAACCGGCCCACCCGTGTTCCATCCCGCACGGGCCGTCGCTTCTAGGAGATCGACATTGAATGGCGCAGATACCACATTCGTATTGATCAGTGCCGCGCTCGTGATGCTGATGACACCGGGCCTGGCTTTCTTCTACGGGGGCATGGTGCGGGTCAAGAGCGCCCTCAACATGCTCATGATGTCCTTCGTCTCGCTCGGCATCGTCAGCGTCCTCTGGGTGCTGTACGGCTACTCGCTCACCTTCGGTGACGACATCGGCAGCGGCCTGCTGGGCAACCTCGACCACATCGGCCTCTCCGGTATCAGCACCGAGACGCTCACCGGCGGCGACGAAGGCATCCCTGTCTTCGCCTTCGCCCTCTTCCAGCTGATGTTCGCCGTGCTCACCCCCGCCCTGATGAGCGGTGCCCTCGCGGACCGGGTGAAGTTCAGCGCCTGGTCGCTGTTCATCGCCCTCTGGGTGACCGTGGTCTACTTCCCGGTCGCGCACTGGGTGTGGCAGGCCGACGGCTGGCTGTTCCAGCTGGAGGTCATCGACTTCGCCGGCGGAACCGCCGTCCACATCAACGCGGGCATCGGCGCCCTGGCCGCCGTCCTGGTGGTGGGCAAGCGCATCGGCTTCAAGAAGGACCCGATGCGGCCGCACAACCTGCCCCTGGTGATGCTGGGCGCGGCCCTGCTCTGGTTCGGCTGGTTCGGCTTCAACGCCGGCTCGGCCCTGGCCGCCAACGGCACCGCCGCCACCATGGCCCTCAACACCCAGGTCGCCACCGGTGCCGCGATGCTCGGCTGGCTCGCCTACGAGCGGATCCGGCACGGCGCCTTCACCACGCTGGGCGCCGCCTCCGGAGCGGTCGCGGGCCTGGTCGCCATCACGCCCTCCGGCGCCCACGTCAACGCGCTCGGCGCCATCCTCATCGGGGTCGTGGCCGGTGCCGCCTGCTCGTGGGCCGTCAGCCTCAAGTACAAGCTGGGCTACGACGACTCCCTCGACGTCGTCGGTGTCCACCTGGTCGGCGGCGTCATCGGCACCCTGCTGGTCGGCGTCCTCGCCATCGACGGTGTGGGCGGCATGAGCCAGCTCGGCAAGCAGGCCATCGGCGCCTTCTCGGTCATGGCCTTCTCCTTCGTCGTCTCCTGGCTGCTGGCGAAGATCGTCGACATGACGGTCGGCTTCCGGGCGAGCGAGGACGACGAGACCTCCGGGCTCGACCAGGCGTTCCACGCCGAGACGGGCTACGACTTCAGCACCGTGGGGGGCACGCCCACCGGCCGTAGTACGGTGCCGGGCCTCACGGAGACGGGCGCGGCGGCGCCGCGGAACAAGAAGGTGGACGCATGAAGCTCATCACGGCGGTCGTGAAGCCGCACCGGCTGGACGAGATCAAGGAGGCCCTCCAGGCCTTCGGCGTCCAGGGCCTGACGGTCACCGAGGCCAGTGGCTACGGCCGGCAGCGCGGCCACACCGAGGTGTACCGCGGTGCCGAGTACACCGTCGACCTGGTGCCCAAGGTCCGGATCGAGGTGCTGGTCGAGGACGGCGACGCCGAACAGTTGATCGACGTCATCGTCAAGGCCTCCCGCACCGGCAAGATCGGCGACGGCAAGGTGTGGTGCGTCCCCGTCGAGACCGCGGTCCGGGTGCGCACCGGAGAGCGTGGCCCGGACGCGCTCTAGGCCAGGCCCCGGGCGGGTCCGCGAGACGGACGCGGGCCCGCCCGGCACCCGGCACCGCACGACCGGCCCGCACAGGGCACGACAGCAAGGGGAACCGGTGACGGACGGCGTCGACATCACAGCGGACGCGGGCGGCCCGCCACCCGGCGGCTACGCGGCGGCGCGCACCCGGCTGCTCCGGCAGGAGGCACCGGCCGGGCCCGGCCGCCGGACAGCCCTGGCCCGGCTCACCGACGACTGGCTGGCCGCGCTGTTCACCGCGGGCGTCACCGGCGCCACCGGCCGGAGCAGCAGACCGGCCGACCCGGGCCCGGACCCGGACCCGGATCCGCCCACCGGGCAAGCGCACGCACCGCGTCGCGTTCCCCGGCGCGGCGCCGCCCTGGTGGCCGTCGGCGGCTACGGACGGGGCGAGCTCTCTCCCCGCAGCGACCTCGACCTGCTGCTGCTGCACGACGAGACGGCCGACCCCGCAGCCGTGGCAGCCCTCGCCGACGGCATCTGGTACCCGGTCTGGGACCTCGGGCTCGCCCTCGACCACTCCGTGCGCACCCCCGCCCAGGCCCGCACCACCGCCCACGGGGATCTCAGGGTCCAGCTCGGACTGCTGGACGCCCGGCACATCGCCGGGGACCCCTCGCTCACCACCGCGCTCCGCACGGCCGTCCTCGCCGACTGGCGCAACCAGGCCCCGAAGCGCCTGCCCGAGCTGCGCGCCCTGGGCGAGGAACGCACCCGGCGCCACGGTGAACTGCAGTTCCTGCTGGAGCCCGACCTGAAGGAGGCGCACGGCGGCCTCCGCGACCTGACCGCGCTGCGCGCCGTCGCCGCCTCCTGGCTGGCCGACGCCCCGCGCGAGGGACTGGCCGAGGCCCGGACCCGGCTGCTCGACACCCGCGACACCCTGCACCTGGCCACCGGCCGTGCCACCGACCGGCTCGCCCTCCAGGAGCAGGACCAGGTCGCCGCCGGCCTGGGGCTGGCGGACGCGGACGCCCTGCTCCGCCGGGTCTACGAGGCCGCGCGCACCGTGGCCTACGCCGACGAGGTGACCTGGCGGGAGGTCGGCCGCGTGCTGCGGGCCCGCTCGGCCCGCGGCCGGCTGCGCGGACTGCTCCCCGGCGGCCGGCCGGGCCGCGGCCGCGCCCCCGGAACGTCCGGGGACGCCGCCGAACGCACCCCGCTCGCCGAGGGCGTCGTCGTACAGGACGGCGAGGCGGTGCTCGCCCGTGCCGCCCGCCCCCGGCAGGACCCGGTGCTGCCGCTGCGCGCGGCGGCCGCCGCGGCCCAGGCCGGGCTGCCCCTCTCACCGCACGCCGTCCGGCGCCTGGCCGCCGCGGCCGGCCCCTTGCCCGTGCCCTGGCCCGCCGAGGCCCGCGAGCAGTTCGTCACCCTCCTCGGCGGCGGCCCGCCCACCGTGGGGGTGTGGGAGGCCCTGGAAGCCGAGGGCCTGATCACGCGGCTGCTGCCCGACTGGGAGCGGGTCCGCTGCCGGCCGCAGCGCAACGCGGTGCACCGCTGGACCGTCGACCGGCACTGCGTCGAGACGGCCGTGCGGGCCGGCGCCCTCAGCCGCCGGGTCGGCCGCCCGGACCTGCTGCTGGTCGCGGCCCTGCTGCACGACATCGGCAAGGGCTGGCCCGGCGACCACTCCGTCACCGGCGAGGTCATCGCCCGGGACGTCGCCGCCAGGATCGGCTTCGGCACGGCGGACACCGGGACCGTCGCCACGCTGGTCCGCCACCATCTGCTGCTCGCCGAGACGGCGACCCGCCGCGACCTCGACGATCCGGCCACCGTCCAGGCGGTCGCGGACGCGGTCGGCAGCCCGGAGACGCTCGGCCTGCTGCACGCCCTCACCGAGGCCGACGCCCTCGCCACCGGTCCGGCCGCGTGGAGCGCGTGGCGCGCGTCGCTGGTCGCCGACCTCGTCCGCCGTGCGACGGCCGTCCTCGCGGGCGAACCGCCCCGGCACCGGGACGACGGGGGCACGTCCGCGGGGACGACGCCGGTGCAGCGGCGGCTCGCCGCGGAAGCACTGAGCGCCGGAGGCCCGGTACTCACGCTGAGCCCCGGTGTACCGGAGGGGGCCCCGGCCGTCCCCGGCGGTGAGCCGGAACCCGTCGGGGTGGAACTGCACATCGCCGTACCCGAACGCGCCGGCCTGCTGCCGGCGGCGGCGGGCGTACTGGCCCTGCACCGGCTCACGGTGCGCTCCGCCGACCTGCGGCTCCTGGAGCCGGCGGCGGAGTGCGCCCGTGCGGGCGCGGACGGCCCCGTCCTGCTGCTGAGCTGGCGGGTGGCCGCCGAGTACGGTTCCCTGCCGGACGCGGCCCGGCTCCGCGCCGACCTGCTGCGCGCCCTGGACGGATCCCTCGGCATCGCCGCCCGCCTCGCCGAGCGCGAGGCCGCCCACCCCCGGCGCCACGGGGTGCGGCCCCCGCCGCCCCGGGTGACGGTGGCCCCGGCGGCCTCCCGGCACGCGACCGTCCTGGAGGTGCGCGCCCAGGACGCCCCCGGCCTGCTGCACCGCATCGGGCGGGCCCTGGAGGACGCGAAGGTGCGGCTGCGCAGCGCGCACGTCAGCACCCTGGGATCCAACGCGGTCGACGCCTTCTACCTCACCGGCACGGACGGCGCTCCGCTGTCCGGGAGCCGGGCCGCGGAGGTGGCCCGCGCCGTGCAGAACGCCCTGGACTGAAAGCGGGGGAGACCGCAGCGGGAACGGGCGGATACCCTGGGGGTCAGTTGCCCGCCCCACCGATCCGAGGATTCGCGACCGCCGTGTTCGACACTCTTTCCGACCGCCTCGCAGCGACGTTCAAGAACCTCCGGGGCAAGGGCCGCCTGTCCGAGGCGGACATCGACGTCACCGCCCGCGAGATCCGCATCGCGCTGCTGGAGGCCGATGTCGCGCTGCCCGTGGTACGGGCCTTCATCAAGCAGGTCAAGGAGCGGGCGCTGGGCGCGGAGGTCTCGCAGGCCCTCAACCCCGCCCAGCAGGTCATCAAGATCGTCAACGAGGAGCTCGTCGGCATCCTCGGCGGCGAGACCCGCCGCCTGCGTTTCGCCAAGACCCCGCCCACCGTGATCATGCTCGCCGGTCTGCAGGGCGCGGGCAAGACCACGCTCGCGGGCAAGCTCGGCCGCTGGCTGAAGGGCCAGGGGCACACCCCGCTGCTGGTGGCCTGTGACCTCCAGCGCCCGAACGCCGTCAACCAGCTCTCCGTCGTGGCCGAGCGCGCGGGCGTCGCCGTCTACGCGCCGGAGCCGGGCAACGGCGTCGGCGACCCGGTGAAGGTGGCCCGGGACTCCGTCGAGTTCGCCAGGGCCAAGCTGCACGACGTGGTGATCGTCGACACCGCCGGCCGCCTCGGCATCGACGAGGAGCTGATGCGGCAGGCCGCCGACATCCGCGACGCCGTCACCCCGGACGAGATCCTCTTCGTCGTCGACGCGATGATCGGCCAGGACGCGGTGAACACCGCCGAGGCGTTCCGTGACGGTGTGGGCTTCGACGGCGTGGTGCTCTCCAAGCTCGACGGAGACGCGCGCGGCGGCGCGGCGCTCTCCATCGCGCATGTCACCGGCCGCCAGATCATGTTCGCCTCCAACGGCGAGAAGCTCGACGACTTCGACGCCTTCCACCCGGACCGCATGGCGTCCCGCATCCTCGGCATGGGCGACGTCCTCAGCCTGATCGAGAAGGCCGAGCAGACCTTCAGCCAGGCCGAGGCCGAGAAGATGGCCGGCAAACTGGCCAAGGGGCCCAAGGAGTTCACCCTCGACGACTTCCTGTCCCAGATGGAGCAGGTCCGGAAGATGGGCTCCATCTCCAAGCTGCTCGGCATGCTGCCGGGCATGGGCGAGATGCGCGAGCAGATCAACAACCTCGACGAGCGGGACGTGGACCGCACCGCCGCGATCATCAAGTCGATGACGCCGGGCGAGCGCCAGGACCCGACCATCATCAACGGCTCCCGCCGGGCCCGTATCGCCAGGGGATCCGGCGTCGAGGTCAGCGCCGTGAAGAACCTGGTGGAGCGGTTCTTCGAGGCCCGGAAGATGATGTCCCGGATGGCCCAGGGCGGCGGCATGCCGGGGATGCCCGGGATGCCGGGCACGGGCGGCGGCGCCGGCCGGAAGAAGAAGCAGCAGAAGCAGGCCAAGGGCAAGCGCCGCAGCGGCAACCCGATGAAGCGGAAGGCCGAGGAGCAGGCCGCCGCGGCGCGCCGCGAGCAGCAGGCGGCGAACCCGCTGGGCCTGCCGCAGGGCAGCCAGGAGCAGCAGGACTTCGAACTGCCCGACGAGTTCAAGAAGTTCATGCGCTGACGGGCCCGCGGGCGCCGCGCCGCCGGGATCGGGGCGCGGGCGCCCCTCCCCTCAGATCCGCGCGACGAGGTAGCGGAAGACGTTCGGCATCCAGATCGTTCCGTCCGGCCGGCGGTGCTCGTGCAGGGCCTCCGCCAGCTCCTTCGCGACCTGATCGCCGTCCGTGGCCGCCACGGCCTCGTCGAACAGCCCGGTGGAGAGGAGTCCGCGTACGGCGCTGTCCAGGTCGGCGTAGCCGAAGGGGCAGGAGACGCGCCCCGAACCGTCCGGCCGCAGCCCGGCCCGGTGCGCCGACTCCTCCAGGGCGTCGCGCCCGTACGACCGCCGCCGGCCCGGGGCGTCCCCGTAGCCGGGGCCGAGTGCGGGCGGGCGGCCGGCCAGCCGGGTCGCCACCCGCAGGACGGAGGAGGTCGCGCAGCGCTCGGGCGGCCCCCAGCCCGTGAGCACCACCGGACTGCCGCGCTCGGCGAGCGCGATCGCGGAGGACAGGGCGGGTCCCAGATCCTCGTCGGCGCAGGACTGCGGGTCGAAGACGGTCACCAGGGTGAACGGCCGCCCGTCCTCCTCGATCGCCTCCGGCCCGCCCTCGTACAGGCGCGCCGCACCGTCCGGCGGGTGCTCCGCCGAATCCGGCGCCAGCCGCTCACGGGCCAGCGCGAGCCGGTGCGGATCCGGGTCGGTGCCCGTCACGGCGGCTCCGCGGGCTGCCGCCATCAGCAGGGCCAGCCCGGAACCGCAGCGCATGCCCAGCACCCGGTCCCCGGCCCCCGTCTCCAGCCGCTGGTGGACGGCCTCGTAGAGCGGCACCAGCATCCGTTCCTGGATCTCGGCCCAGTCCCGCGCACGGAGGCGCGCACCCGCGGGCGCGGGAGTGGGGGAGAGGTGGTGCCGCTGTACGAGCGTGGGTGTCATCGAAGCGCCCCAATCCGCCGAGAGTTCCGTCCTGTGGTTGCCCGCCCCCGGTCGAGCCGCACTCGTCCCCTCGTTGGAGAGCTCCGCTCCGCTGCACGGTTCCATGGGGCCATGTGTCCATGGGGCCGCGGGGATGCGCGGCGATGCTGCCGTGGCTTCTCCCGGCGCACGCCGCTGCCGGCCGTTCGCGGCGTCTCCGGGGACCACCGATTCCTTTCTCAGAGTGCCACTGCCGTATCGAGTCCGCCATGGCACGGACGGGCGCTTCCGCTCCGGGCGCGGCACCGCACGGCATCGCGGCCGCGCCGGGGTGGCGGAGCGGAGGCCGGCGGGGGCCGGTACCGTGGCGGGCGGCCGCCCCGGTACGCTCGCGGGCGCCGCCGGGGCCGGCCGGCGGCGGACGGGGTCGTGCCGGAACCGGTGGCGCGACGCTTGGGCCCGGCGGACCGTTGAGGGCGCCGCCCGGGGGCAGCCGCTACCGGAGGGCGCGTACGGAGCGGACGGCGTGCCGGGTTACGCATGGGTAGGTTTGGTACCGGGTTGTTGCGAGCCGCACGACTTCTCCGCAGATCGGGGCACCCGCCCTCGTCGCTCCGCAACGGCGCTGTACTGACTGGTACGTGCAAAATATTTGGGATGCCCGGTATCGGAACACCGGGGCACCCCGGCTCGTTGTTCACGACGTGAGCACGACACCACCTGTTCTCGCCGCGGAGCTGGCGCAGGCGTGGGCCGACATTCAACGGCACCACCCCGAGCTGCCGGATCTCGCCGCGCCCGAATCCCTCATCGGAGAGTCCTCGTCCGCCTGTGGCGCGGAGCTCTCCTTCGAACGACTGCTCCACGAAGCAGTCCACGGCATCGCCGCCGCCCGCGGTATCCGCGACACCTCGCGGGCCGGCCGCTACCACAACCGCAGATTCCTGGCGGTGGCCGAGGAGCTCGGACTCGACCACTCCGAGGAACCGCATCCCAGCAGCGGCTTCTCGCTGGTCGTCCTCAGCCCCGAGGCGAAACGGCGGTACCGGCCCACCATCGAGCGGCTGAACCGCGCGCTGAAGGCGCACTCCGCCGCCACGGCGGGGGACGCCGGCCGCAGTTTCCGCGGTCCCGCGGCCCGGCACGGCTCGTCCGGGGGCGGAGTCCGGGTCAAGGCGGTGTGCGACTGCGGGCGGAACGTCCGGGTCGTCCCGTCCGTGCTGGCCCAGGCCCCGATCGTCTGTGGCGGCTGCGGCAAGCCGTTCAGAATCCCCGAGGCGGCCGCCGCGGCCTGACGCCGCCGTACCCGCCCCGTCCCTGACCGTTCCCGCCCCGCCGGCCGACGGCCTCCGGGGTGCGCGCGGGTGTGCCCGGGGGCGTACGGCGGCGCCTCCGCGATATGGCAGAATGGGCCGTTGAGTACTCGGCAGCCGGTCCGGACCCCTCTCTCCCTCGGCTGACGCGTCCATCGAGCGCTCGGAATCCCGCAACCCCACGTGGGAGGCCGTGATGCTCAAACACGTCATAGAGCAGGAGACACCACTCCCGTGGCAGTCAAGATCAAGCTGAAGCGCCTGGGCAAGATCCGGTCGCCTCACTACCGCATCATCGTCGCCGACTCCCGCACCCGCCGTGACGGCCGGGCGATCGAGGAGATCGGTCTGTACCACCCGGTGCAGAACCCCTCCCGCATCGAGGTCGACTCCGAGCGCGTCCAGTACTGGCTGAGCGTCGGCGCGCAGCCGACCGAGCCGGTCGCGGCCATCCTCCGGGTCACCGGCGACTGGCAGAAGTTCAAGGGCCTCCCGGCCCCCGAGCCGATGCAGGTCCCCGAGCCCAAGGCCGACAAGCGCGCCCTCTTCGAGGCCGCCGCCAAGGACGCCGGTGACGAGCCCAAGGGTGAGGCGATCACCCCGAAGGCCAAGAAGTCCGACAAGAAGGCGGACGAGGCTGCCGCTCCGGCGGACGCCAAGTCGGCCGAGTCCACCGAGGCCTGATGATGCTCGAGGAGGCCCTCGAGCACCTCGTGAAGGGCATCGTCGACAACCCCGACGACGTGCAGGTCGCCTCGCGCAATCTGCGCCGGGGCCGGGTGCTGGAGGTCCGGGTGCATCCCGAGGACCTCGGCAAGGTCATCGGCCGGAACGGCCGTACCGCCCGCGCCCTGCGGACCGTCGTGGGCGCCCTCGGCGGCCGCGGTATCCGCGTCGACCTCGTCGACGTGGACCAGGTTCGCTGACACGCACAGCACCGGCGCGGGCCGGAGACCAGGCGACGGGACCGTGCCGCGTGCACCGCGGTCCGGCCCCCCGGCCATCCACCGGAGAAGACGGCGGCGCGAGCGGCCACCGCGGCAGCGCGGTGGCCCCGCCGCAAAAGAGAGGCGCAGTGCAGCTGGTAGTCGCGCGGATCGGCCGCGCCCACGGCATCAAGGGCGAGGTCACCGTCGAGGTGCGCACGGACGAACCGGAACTCCGGCTCGCCCCCGGCGCCGTCCTCGCCACGGAACCGGCCTCCGCCGGGCCGCTCACCATCGAGACCGGCCGGGTGCACAGCGGCCGGCTGCTGCTCCGCTTCGCGGGCGTACGGGACCGCACCGGCGCCGAGGCGCTCCGCAACACCCTGCTGATCGCCGAGGTCGACCCGGAGGAGGTCCCGGCGGACCCCGACGAGTACTACGACCACCAGCTGATGGACCTCGACGTGGTCACCACCGACGGCACCCCCGTCGGCCGGATCACCGAGATCTCCCATCTCCCGTACCAGGACCTGTTGGTGGTGGAGCGGCCCGACGGCAGTGAAGTGCTGATCCCCTTCGTCTCCGAGCTCGTCCCGGAGGTGGACCTCGGGGAGCAGCGCGCCGTGGTCGACCCGCCGCCCGGACTGCTCGACGAGGCGGGCGCCGAGATCGCCGGCAGCCGGGACGCCGGGCCGGCGGGTGCCGAGGGCGGGAACGGCGCATGAGGCTCGACGTCGTCACCATCTTCCCGGAGTACCTGGAACCGCTGAACCTCTCCCTGGTCGGCAAGGCCCGGGCCCGCGGACAGCTCGACGTCCGGGTGCACGATCTGCGGGCGTGGACGCACGACCGGCACAACACCGTGGACGACACCCCGTACGGCGGCGGCCCCGGCATGGTCATGAAGCCGGAGCCGTGGGGGGAGGCGCTCGACGCCGTCATCGCCTCGGGCGCCGAGGGGGAGCGGCCGGTCATCGTCGTTCCCACCCCCGGCGGGGAGCCGTTCACCCAGGAGCTGGCCGTCCGGCTCGCCGAGCGGCCCTGGCTCGTCTTCACCCCGGCCCGCTACGAGGGCATCGACCGGCGGGTCGTCGAGGAGTACGCACGGGAGTACGAGCTCCTGGAGGTCTCCATCGGCGACTACGTCCTCGCCGGCGGCGAGGCCCCCGTGCTGGTGATGACGGAGGCGATCGCCCGGCTCCTCCCCGGGGTGCTGGGCAACGCGGAATCCCACCGCGACGACTCCTTCGCGCCCGGCGGGATGGCCGGGCTGCTGGAGGGTCCCGTCTACACCAAGCCGCCCGTCTGGCGCGGCCGCGGCATTCCCGAGGTGCTGCTCAGCGGTCACCACGGCCGCATCGCCCGCTGGCGGCGCGACGAGGCGCTGCGCCGCACCGCCCGCAACCGGCCCGACCTGATCGCCGGACGCGACCCCGCCACGTTCGACAAGGACGATCGCCGGATCCTCGCCGAACTCGGCTGGGGCGCGGCGGCGGACGGCCGATTTGGGCGGGCGCCCACCGCCGTGGAAGAATGAGCCGCTGTTGTGCGTCCGGCGCGCGCCCCTGCCACAGGGGGAACGACGCCCGCCCGCCGCACTCGCCGCCCGAACCGGCGGCACCCCGCATCTCGCACCCTTACGTACCGCTGATGACCTGTGGCATCAGCGAGGAAAGCAGACGGTCATGAACCTTCTCGACAGCGTCGACTCCGCATCGCTGCGCAGCGACGTCCCCGCGTTCCGCCCCGGCGACACCGTGAACGTCCACGTCCGCGTCATCGAGGGCAACCGCTCCCGTGTCCAGCAGTTCAAGGGCGTCGTCATCCGCCGTCAGGGCTCCGGAGTCCGCGAGACCTTCACGGTCCGCAAGGTCAGCTTCAGCGTCGGCGTGGAACGCACCTTCCCGGTGCACACCCCGATCGTCGAGAAGATCGAGGTCGTGACCCGCGGTGACGTCCGCCGCGCCAAGCTGTACTACCTGCGCGAGCTCCGCGGCAAGGCCGCGAAGATCAAGGAGAAGCGCAGCTGAACCTTCGCCGGAGGTCCACGCGGCCCGGCCGGTTAGGCTTTTGGGGCGATGGACACCGACGAACACCTTTCCGAGCGCGATCGCTCTGCCGCACCTCTTGAGGGGCGGCAGACGCGGTCGCGCTCGGCGCGTTCGGGCCCGGCGGGCCCCGCGCGACGCCCCGGCCGTGGGTTCTGGCGGCGGGCCGGGCTCCTCGTGGCCCTCTCGGTCGCCGGAGTGTCCCTGCTCAGCGCCTGGGTGGTGCAGCCCTTCCTCATCCCCAGCGGTTCGATGGAGCCCACGCTGAGGACCGGCGATCGCGTG
This sequence comes from Streptomyces sp. F63, assembly GCF_018070345.1. Taxonomy (GTDB): domain Bacteria; phylum Actinomycetota; class Actinomycetes; order Streptomycetales; family Streptomycetaceae; genus Streptomyces. The sequence goes on along the minus strand of NZ_JAGPXX010000005.1, from coordinate 112,969 downwards.
CTCGTGAACAAGCTCGCCTACGGATTCGGCAACGAACCGGGCCGCGGAGACGTAGTGGTGTTCGACGGCACCGGTTCGTTCGTCCACGGCGGGCGCTCCAGTGGCGTGCTGACCGGACTGCTGCGCGAGGCGGCAGCCGCCGTGGGACTCGCGGAGCCGGACGAGACCGACTACGTCAAGCGCGTGGTGGGAATCGGCGGCGACCGGGTCACCTGCTGTGACGAGCGGGGAAGGATCAAGGTGAACGGCGTGGCCCTCGACGAGGACTATCTGCTACCGGGTGACAGCCCGTCCCAGGTGCCCTTCGACATCGTCGTGCCATTGGGCAGACTCTGGGTCATGGGCGACCACCGCAGTGACTCCCGCGACTCCCGCGACCATCTCGGCGAGCCCGGCGGCGGCACGGTGCCCGTCGACCGGGTCATCGGCAGAGCCGACTGGATCGGATGGCCGTCCCGTCACTGGACGTCCCTCACCACGCCGGAGGGTTTCGCCCGCGTGCCCGATGCGCCGGCCGCCGGGCGGGGAGGCGGCCATGGGTAACCGCGGCAAGCCGCGGGGCGGCCCCGACCGGGACCTCCGGCTGCCCACGGGGTCGCGTCCCACCGGCGGGCGGCTGACCGGCGGGCGGGCCGAGCGGCGCCGTGCCGCGCAGCGCATCAAGCGCCGCCGCCGCCGGTCGGCGATCCAGGAGGTGCCGATCCTCATCACCGTGGCCGTCCTGATCGCCCTGGGGCTCAAGACCTTCCTCGTACAGGCGTTCGTGATCCCATCGGGCTCGATGGAACAGACCATCCAGATCGGCGACCGGGTGCTGGTGGACAAGCTGACGCCGTGGTTCGGCTCGAAGCCGCAGCGGGGCGACGTCGTGGTCTTCAAGGACCCGGGTGGCTGGCTCGAGGGGGAGCAGATCAGCACCGAGGAGGACCCGGTGGGGATCAAGCAGGGCAAGCAACTGCTGACCTTCATCGGCCTGCTCCCCTCGGACGACGAGCAGGACCTGATCAAGCGGGTCGTCGCGGTCGGCGGGGACACGGTGCGGTGCTGCGACCCCGACGGCCGCGTCACCGTCAACGACACGGCGATCAACGAACCGTATCTGCACCCCGGCAACTCACCTTCCGAGCAGCGGTTCGAAGTGTCGGTCCCGCCGGGCCGGCTCTTCGTCATGGGAGACCACCGGTCGAACTCGGCGGACTCCCGCTTCCATCTGAAGGAGACCGCGAACGGCACGGTCCCGGAGGACCTGGTGGTGGGCCGGGCCCTGTGGATCGCCTGGCCGTTCGACCACTGGAGCCGGCTGGAGGAGCAGGAGACCTACGCCTCGGTGCCCGACCGGAGCGGCGCGGCGACACCCGCGACCGCCCTGGTTCCGCGGAGTGACAGGCCAGGGGCCCATACTGGGGTTCCCGGGCCCGAGCCGGCCCGGGAACGGCAAGCGATGATCCATCTCCCGATCCCTGCGGAACTCCCGCTCGTTATGGGAGTGGTGGGCCTGCGCCGTGCGCGGGCCAAGCAGCAGTGCGGAGTGAGGAGTGGATGTGGGGGACGTGGCCGTCGGCGCACGAACCGGTCAGGACGAACCCGAGGAACGCCCGGAGGACGGGGAGCGTTACGGAGACGGAGACGGAGACACAGAGGGAGAGGGAGAGACGAACGGTGGTGAGGAAGGCGAGGTGAGAGGGAAGAAGCCGCGTTCCTTCTGGAAAGAGCTGCCGATCCTCATCGGGATCGCGCTGCTCTTGGCGCTTCTCATCAAGACCTTCCTTCTGCAGGCCTTTTCGATCCCCTCCGACTCGATGCAGAACACCCTGCAGCGCGGGGACCGGGTGCTGGTGGACAAGCTCACCCCGTGGTTCGGATCCGAACCCGAGCGCGGTGAGGTCGTCGTCTTCCACGACCCCGGACGCTGGCTCGGGGAGATGCCCGAGACGGAGTCCGGCCCGGTCGCCTCCGCGGTGCGGAATGTGCTGAGCGCCATCGGACTCATGCCGTCCGCGGAGGAGAAGGACCTGATCAAGCGGGTGATCGGGGTGGGCGGCGACACCGTCGAGTGCAAGAAGACCGGTCCGGTCGAGGTCAACGGCAGGGCCCTTGACGAGGACTATCTCTACCCCGGGGACACCCCGTGCGGCGACAAGGAGTTCGGCCCGGTCAAGATTCCGGAGGGCCGGATCTGGGTGATGGGGGACCACCGCCAGAACTCCCTCGACTCCCGCTACCACCAGGACCTCCCCGGGAACGGCACCGTCCCGGTCGACGAGGTGGTCGGGCGCGCCGTGGTCGTGGCCTGGCCGCTGGACCGCTGGTCCACCCTCCCGGTCCCGGACACGTTCGACCAGCGCGGGCTGAACGCCGTGGCAGCCGGGGCGGCCCCCGCGGCTCTCGGCTTGGCCGGTGCGGTGCCGCTGGTGCTGTGGCGCCGCCGGCGGCTGCTCGCACGGGACGCGGCCACCGGCCCGGCGCCGCTGGGCGTATCGGTGACGGTGACGGGAAAGACGGAGCGGGACGGCTGACCGCGTCCCGTACCGCCGGGTAGGGTGCCGTCCCGGAGCATCGAGGCGGGGAGCGGCAATGAGCACAGCGGAACGGACGGCCGACGGCCACCGCACAGCGGGCGGGATACTCTCCGGGCTGGCGGTGGCCGTCGGCTGTGTGCTGTTCCTGGGGGGATTCGTCTGGGCGGCACTGCTCTACCAGCCGTACACCGTGCCGACGGACTCCATGGAGCCGACCGTCAACGCCGGTGACCGGGTGCTGGCCGAACGGATCGACGGCGGGGAGGTCCGGCGCGGTGATGTGGTGGTGTTCACCGACGCGGCCTGGGGAGACCTCCCCATGATCAAGCGTGTGGTGGGCGTCGGCGGGGACAAGGTCGTCTGCTGCGACGCCGACGGCCGGCTGGCGGTGAACGGCGAACCGCTCGACGAACCGTATCTGCGGAGCGCCGGTCCGGCCTCTCCGATGGAATTCACCGCGGAGGTCCCCCGGGGAAGTGTGTTCCTTCTGGGCGACCACCGGAGCACCTCTCTGGACTCGCGGGAACACCTGACCGACGGCGATCACGGCGCGGTGCCCGCGAGCGCGGTGAGCGCCCGGGTGGACGCCGGGATCTGGCCGGTGGACTCCTTCGGGACGATGCCCCGCCCGGCACCCTTCGCGGAGCTCCCCGGCGGGGTCTCCGAGCCCGGCCCGCTGCGGCCGCTCTCCCTGGCCGTGGCCGCCGGGGCGGTCCTGGTTCTCGCGGGGGCCGCGTACGGGCCGGTCGCCCGCCGGGCCGGGCGGCGGCGCACGGAGCGGTCCGGTGCCTGAGGTGCGGCGAAAGGTGGCGCGCGTGGTGCTGCTCGACCCCGCCGACCGGATTCTGCTGCTGCACGGACACGAACCCGCCGACCCCCGGCTCTCCTGGTGGTTCACCCCGGGCGGCGGCGTCGAGCCCGGGGAGAGCCGGGAGGAGGCGGCCCGGCGCGAGCTGGCCGAGGAGACCGGGATCACGGAGGTCGAGCTGGGGCCGGTGCTGTGGCGGCGCAGCTGTTCCTTTCCGTTCGACGGGCGCCGCTGGAACCAGGACGAGTGGTATTTCCTGGGCAGGACCCGGCAGACCGGCACCGATGGCGCGGGCCGCACCGAGCTGGAACAACGCAGCATCACCGGGCTCCGGTGGTGGACCTCCGGGGAACTGTCCACGCTGCGTGAGACGGTGTATCCGACCAAGCTCGCGGAGCTGCTGCGCACGCTGCTCGCCGAGGGTCCTCCGAGTGCGCCCGTGACCCTGGAGGCGGAACGGGCCTGACGCACAATAGGGGGACGCCCGGCTGAAGGGGACCATGTCATGAGCGCCGAAGACCTCGAAAAGTACGAGACCGAGATGGAGCTGAAGCTCTACCGGGAGTACCGCGACGTCGTCGGCCTGTTCAAGTACGTGATCGAGACCGAACGGCGTTTCTATCTGACGAACGCCTACGAGATGCAGGTGCACTCGGTGCAGGGAGAGGTCTTCTTCGAGATCTCCATGGCCGATGCCTGGGTGTGGGACATGTACCGGCCCGCGCGGTTCGTGAAGCAGGTCCGGGTGCTGACCTTCAAGGACGTGAACATCGAGGAGCTCAACAAGAGCGACCTCGAACTGCCGGACGAGTCCGGTTTCAACCGATGAGACCGCCGGTTCACCCCGTCGAGTGAGCGGTTTTTCCACAACCGGCGAGTAATCCACCGTTTCAGAGCAAGATCCACTTCATTGCTCCGGTTCCGGGAGAGTCGCTCCCGGAGGTGGTGCCGATGAACGCGCGAGGAGCGCTCGGCCGCTACGGAGAGGACCTGGCGGCCCGGCGGCTGGCCGACGCCGGGATGACGGTACTGGAACGCAACTGGCGCTGCCGCGAGGGTGAGATCGACATCGTCGCCCGGGACGGCGACGCCCTGGTGATCTGCGAGGTCAAGACCCGCCGGGCCGGCGGCCGCGAGCATCCCATGGCGGGCGTGCCGGTCCGGAAGGCAGCGCGTCTGCGGCGGCTCGCCGCGCGGTGGCTGCAGGAGCGCTGGCCGGCGCGGCAGCCTCCGCCCGGCGGGGTCCGGATCGACCTCGTGGGAGTCCTGCTGCCGGGGCGGGGTGCCCCCGTCGTCGAACACGCACGGGGGGTGGCCTGATGGGATTCGCGCGCACCTGCTCGGTGGCGCTGGCCGGGATCGAGGGTGTCGTGGTCGAGGTGCAGGCGGATCTCGAACCCGGGATCGCGGCTTTCACCCTCGTCGGGCTGCCGGACAAGAGCCTGGTGGAAAGCCGGGACCGGGTCCGGGCCGCAGTGGTCAACTCCGGCGCCGAGTGGCCGCAGAAGAAGCTGACGGTAGGGCTCAGCCCGGCTTCCGTCCCGAAGAGCGGAAGCGGCTTCGACCTCGCCGTTGCCTGTGCGGTCCTGGGGGCGGCGGAGCGGATCGATCCGCGGCGGATCGCGGACCTGATGATGATCGGGGAGCTCGGACTCGACGGGCGGGTGCGTCCGGTCCGCGGCGTGCTCCCGGCCGCGCTCGCCGCTGCGGAGGCGGGGTACGAGCAGGTCGTCGTCCCGGAGCAGACGGCGGCCGAGGCGGCCCTGGTTCCCGGGATCGCCGTCCTCGGGGTGCGCAGCCTGCGGCAGTTGATCGCGGTGCTGTCCGACGACCCCGTGCCCGAGGAGGAGCCGGACGAAGCCGGGCGGCCGGACCCGATGCTCGCCGGCCTCTCCCTCCCGGGCTCGGGGGCGGCGGCCGGGCTGTCCTCCCGGGCCGCGGACGGCGGGCGGCTGCCCGATCTCGCCGACGTCGCCGGCCAGCGGGCCGCCCGGACGGCGCTGGAGGTGGCCGCCGCCGGCGGACACCACCTCTATCTGAAAGGACCTCCCGGCGCGGGCAAGACCCTGCTGGCCGAACGGCTTCCCGCCCTGCTCCCGCCCCTGACCCGGCGCGAGTCCCTGGAGGTGACCGCCGTGCACTCGGTGGCGGGAGTGCTCCCGCCCGGCAAGCCGCTCATCGACACGCCCCCGTACTGCGCGCCGCACCACTCCGCGACCATGCCGTCGCTGATCGGTGGGGGGAACGGCCTGCCCAGACCCGGGGCCGTGACCCTCGCCCACCGCGGTGTCCTCTTCCTCGACGAGGCTGCCGAGTTCAGCGGCCGGGTGCTGGACGCGCTGCGGCAGCCGCTGGAGTCCGGGCATGTGGTGGTGGCCCGCAGCGCGGGCGTCGTGCGGCTGCCGGCCCGCTTCCTGCTCGTCCTCGCCGCCAATCCCTGTCCCTGCGGCAGGCACTCGGTGTCCGGGGTGGGCTGTGAGTGCCCGCCCGCCGTCGTCCGCCGGTATCAGTCGAGGCTCTCCGGACCGCTGATGGACCGGGTGGACCTCCGGGTCACGGTCGAACCGGTGGGGAGACGGGCCCTTCTGGAGGGCGGGGCCACGGGGGAGCCCACCGCGGTGGTGGCCGGGAGGGTGCTCCAGGCCCGGGAACGGGCCGCGGCCCGGCTGGCCGGGACCCCGTGGCGCCTCAATGGCGAGGTGCCGGGCCATGAGCTGCGCACCCGGTGGCGGCTGGAGCCCGGCGCCCTGCGGGAGGCCGAACGGGATCTGGAACGGGGCCTGCTCACCGCCCGTGGCCTGGACCGGGTGCTCCGGGTGGCGTGGACGGCTGCCGATCTCGCGGGCCGGGACCGGCCGGCGGCCGCCGACGTGGCCCTGGCCCTCCAGCTGCGCACCGGCGTGAGCCGGGGAGCGGTTCCGGTCGGGGGACCGGCATGACGGGCGCCTCGGAGACGGAGGAGGCGCGCCGGGCGCGGGCGGCCCTCACCCGGATCGTGGAGCCGGGTGACGAACTGGCCGGGAGGTGGCTGCGGGAGCGGGGGCCGGTCGCTCTGCTGCGGCTCTTCCTCGGGCGGGGCGGAGCACCGTCCGCCGTCAGCGACGCAAGGATGGCGGGCTACCGGGCCCGCGCGGCCGGGGGCGATCCGGCGGAGGAGCTCCGTGCCGCGGAGGCCGGTGGTATCCGCTTCGTCTGCCCGGGAGACCGGGAATGGCCCGGGCAGCTGGACGACCTGGGCGATGCCCGCCCCATCGGTCTCTGGGTGCGGGGAAGGCCGTCCCTGCGGCTCTGGGCGCTGCGGTCGGTCGCCGTGGTCGGCGCCCGGGCATGCACGGACTACGGTGCCCATGTGGCGACCGCCCTCGGGGCCGGCCTGGCGGAGCGGGGCTGGGTGGTGGTCTCCGGAGCGGCCTACGGGATCGACGGCGCGGCGCACCGGGGGGCGCTGGCCGCGGGCGGCGCCACCGTCGCCGTGCTCGCGTGTGGGGTGGACCGCGCCTATCCGCGGGGCCACACCGAGCTGGTGCGGCGCATCGCCGACCAGGGACTGCTGGTGGCGGAGCTCCCACCGGGCAGCCACCCCACCCGCAGCCGCTTTCTGCAGCGCAACCGGCTCATCGCCGCCCTCACCCGCGGCACGGTGGTCGTGGAGGCCGAGTACCGCAGCGGATCGCTGGTGACCGCCCGCGGTGCCCAGCGGCTGGGCCGGCTGTCCGCCGGCGTGCCGGGCCCGGTGACGTCCGGTCTGTCTGCGGGAGTCCATGAACTGCTGCGCGGGGAGGCCACCCTCGTCACGGACGCCGACGAGGTGATCGAGCTGGTCGGCGGGATCGGGGAGCTGGCCCCCGGCCGGACCGGCCCGGTCGTCGCCCGGGATCTGCTGGCTCCGCTCACGGCCCGGGTTCTGGAGGCCCTGCCGGCCCGGCGCGACGCGGACACGCGGGAGATCGCGCGGGAAGCGGGTACGGACGGGAACGAGGCGAACGCACGGCTGTACGAATTACAGTCCCTGGGATTTGTCGAACGGCGCGGTGGTCGATGGCGCTTGGCCCGCTCGGCCGACTGTCCCGTCGTCCCTCCGGAAGGCGGCCTCTGACCTGCTGTGATCGGCTCGCCGGCGCCGGCCCGCCGGTGGACCCGCCCTCACACCGGACGACCTCTCCCATCGCACACGCCCCATGCGCCACTCGATGGGCGCAACTCCGCGGTGCGATCAGCGGAACGTATCTGCGCATGAGATACCCGCAGTCCTTCGCACGCTGCTACGGGTTGGTCACGTTACGCTTACGCACGTCCTGGCTCCCGACCGACGATTTCACCCTGACGGCAGAACGGCTCAAGGCGACGAATGCCCCAGCACACCTCCGGGTCTGACCGCGCGGCAGCGCCACCCGCCGCCCGCGGCAGCGTGCGCCCCGCCGCCCCCTCGTCGCTCGACGAGCTCTGGCGGGCGTACAAGGAAACGGCCGACAGCCGGCTGCGGGAACAGCTGATCCTGCACTATTCACCCCTGGTGAAGTACGTGGCCGGGCGGGTGAGCGTGGGCCTGCCGCCCAACGTCGACCAAGCCGACTTCGTGTCCTCCGGCGTCTTCGGCCTCATCGACGCCATCGAGAAGTTCGACCCCGAGCGGTCCATCAAGTTCGAGACCTATGCCATCACCCGGATCCGCGGGGCGATGATCGACGAGCTGCGGGCGCTGGACTGGATCCCCCGCTCGGTGCGCCAGAAGGCCCGAGCCGTCGAGCGGGCCTACGCCACGCTGGAGGCGTCCCTGCGGCGCACTCCCACGGAGGCCGAGGTCGCCGAGGAGATGGGGATCGCCCTGGAGGAGCTGCACCAGGTCTTCAGCCAGCTCTCCCTGGCCAACGTGGTGGCTCTGGAAGAGCTGCTGCACGCCGGTGGCGAGGGGGGCGACCGGCTCAGCCTGATGGACAAACTGGAGGACACCGCGGCGGACGACCCCGAGGAGGTCGCCGAGGACCGCGAGTTGCGGAGACTGCTGGCCCGGGCCATCAACACCCTTCCGGAGCGGGAGAAAACCGTGGTCACCCTCTACTACTACGAAGGGCTGACTCTCGCCGAGATCGGGCAGGTCCTCGGGGTCACCGAGAGCCGGGTGAGCCAGATCCACACCAAGTCCGTGCTCCAACTGCGGGCCAAACTGGCGGACGTCGGGCGCTGAGCCCCCTCCGCCGGTCCTTTCTCCCCGGCCGCTCGCCGCGGACGGCGGCTCCTCCGTAGAGTGGACGGGTGCCCAGGATTCGAGCGGCCTCCGTGGCCGAGCACCGGACCATGCAGCGCGGCGCCCTGCTGGACGCCGCCCGATCCCTGTTGTCCGAGGGCGGAACGGAGGCGCTGACCTTCCCCGCCCTCGCCGAGCGCACCGGGCTGGCGCGCTCCTCCGTCTATGAGTACTTCCGCTCCAGAGCGGCCGTCGTCGAGGAGCTCTGCGCCGTCGACTTCCCGGTGTGGGCGGGGGAGGTCGAAGCGGCCATGGCGGCGGCCGCCACGCCCGAGGAGAAGATCGAAGCCTATGTGCGGCGGCAGCTGGCGCTCGCCGGGGACCGGCGCCACCGTGCGGTGGTGGCCATCTCCGCCGGTGAGCTGGATGCCGGGGCGCGGGAGAGGATCCGTGCCGCCCACGGCGGACTGATCGCACTCGTCGTCGAGACCCTCGGCCGGCTCGGGCACCGGCAGCCGCGGCTCGCGGCCGTGCTCCTCCAGGGAGTGGTGGATGCGGCCGTCCGCCGGGCCGAACTCGCGGTGGCGGAGAGCCCGGAGGAGGTCGCCGAAGCAGCGGTGGCCATGGCGTTGCGCGGGGTCCGCGGCGGCTGATGCCGCACTGCGGCCACTCCGCCCGGACGCGGCCCGCGCCGGGGCGGGCCGGGCCCCTTCCGGACGGGCGCCGGCGGCCGGCGTTCACGCCCGGGGTTCCGGTACGCCGAAGACCGGCAGCAATCGGGACGGGGCGCCGCGCAGTATCCAGGCGGGGAGCAGCGACAGCGGATCCAGATACTCCTCCCCGCGCAGCAGGCCCCAGTGGAGACAGGCGGTCCGGCAGTGGAACGGCCCCGGGGCCAGCACACCGACCGGTTGCCCCGCGGCCACCCGGTCCCCTTTCTCCACCTCGGCCGTCACCGGCTGGTAGGTGATGCGGAGCGGGGGCTGCCCCGTACCGTCCAGTTCGATCGACACCACGCCGCGGCCCGCGACGACACCCGCGAAGGAGACCCGGCCCGGCGCTGCGGAGCGTACGGTCCGGCCCGCACGGGAGGCCAGGTCCACACCGCGGTGGCCGGCCGCGTACCGGGAGGGCGGCGGCTGCCAGCCGCGCAGGACCTCCGGCCGCCGGCCGGCGGCGCGGCTCCGGCCGGCGGGTCCGCCGACCGGCCAGGCGCGGTGCCCGCGGGGCGTGCCCCGCGCCGTCCGCGGCCCCGTTCGCGGATCCGCTCCGCCGCCGTCCGGGCGCGGCCGGCGGATGTCCGGGGAGCCCGGGGCGGTGCCGCCTCCCGGGCCTTCCGCCCCGGCGACGAGGGACGGTGAGGAGGAGGCCGCGCCACCGCCGGGCCCGGATCCGGGCGGCCGGGACAGGAGCAGCCACACCGCCAGCAGCGCGCATACGGCGGTCACCGGCCCGCGGCGGACCCGGCGGCCGCGGGCCGCGGTTCCGCTCCGGGCCGGGCTCCGGGCCCGCGCCCCGGACCGCCCTTCCCGCCCGACCCGCCCGACCCGCCGCCCGTACCGAGGGCCCAGCCCTGCCCGTTCCGCTGCTTCGTCCGTCCCCATGAGGCGACCGTCCCGCACCGTCCGGTCCTCGCGGGGATCTTGGACTCAACCTGTGGATTACCGGCCGGTTGTGGACAACCCGGCGCCGGATCCGGAGCCCGCGTCATGTCTCCCGGACGCTCCTGTCCGTGTCGTCCGGGGGTGCGGCCGTCCCGTACACTTCTGGTGGCGATCCGGGTGACCGGATCGACTTCGCACGCCCCGCCACCGTCGCGTCAGACCTCTCAGGCAGCGCGGTGGCCGCGTCCCTCGGTCCTCGGAAGATGCCTTCCGCGGCACGGCGCGCCGGGGCGTCAGGCACGGCGGCCGCCCGGCCGCGGTGGAACCGAGAATGTCAAGGAGTACGGCCATGGCCGTCGTCACGATGCGGGAGCTGCTGGAGAGCGGCGTCCACTTCGGGCACCAGACCCGCCGTTGGAACCCGAAGATGAAGCGTTTCATCTTCACGGAGCGCAACGGCATCTACATCATCGACCTGCTCCAGTCGCTGTCGTACATCGACCGCGCCTACGAGTTCGTCAAGGAGACCGTCGCGCACGGCGGTTCCATCATGTTCGTCGGCACCAAGAAGCAGGCGCAGGAAGCCATCGCGGAGCAGGCGACCCGTGTCGGCATGCCCTACGTCAACCAGCGCTGGCTGGGCGGCATGCTGACCAACTTCTCGACCGTCTACAAGCGTCTGCAGCGCCTCAAGGAGCTCGAGCAGATCGACTTCGAGGACGTGGCCGCCTCCGGCCTCACCAAGAAGGAGCTGCTCGTCCTCTCCCGCGAGAAGGCGAAGCTGGAGAAGACCCTCGGCGGTATCCGCGAGATGCAGAAGGTGCCCAGCGCCGTCTGGATCGTGGACACCAAGAAGGAGCACATCGCCGTTGGTGAGGCGCGCAAGCTCAACATCCCGGTGGTCGCGATCCTCGACACCAACTGCGACCCGGACGAGGTCGACTACAAGATCCCGGGCAACGACGACGCGATCCGCTCCGTCACCCTGCTCACCCGCGTGATCGCCGACGCCGCCGCCGAGGGCCTCATCGCACGCTCCGGCGCGGCCACCGGCGACCAGAAGCCGGGCGAGAAGGCCGGCGAGCCGCTGGCCGAGTGGGAGCGCGACCTCCTGGAGGGCGGCGACAAGAAGGCCGCCGAGCAGCCGGCCGCCGCCGAGGCCGAGAAGCCGGCCGAGGCCCCCGCCGCCGAGGCCCCCGCCGCCGAGGCCCCCGCGGCCGAGGTTCCCGCCGCGGACGCCGAGAAGGCCTGACCCCAGCGTCACGGCTGACGACGGCGGGGGCCGGTGCCCCCGCCGTCCACCCGTAGATCCGATCGATCGACTTTCGAGAAGAGATTGACAGACCATGGCGAACTTCACCGCCGCTGACGTCAAGAAGCTCCGCGAGCTCACCGGCGCCGGCATGATGGACTGCAAGAAGGCGCTGGACGAGGCCGAGGGCAACGTCGACAAGGCCGTCGAGATCCTGCGCGTCAAGGGCCAGAAGGGCGTGGCCAAGCGCGAGGGCCGCAGCGCCGAGAACGGCGCCGTCGTCTCCCTCATCGCGGACGACAGCAAGTCCGGCGTTCTGCTGGAGCTGAAGTGCGAGACCGACTTCGTCGCCAAGGGCGACAAGTTCCTCGCCGTCGCCGACGCGCTGGCCGCGCACGTCGCCAAGACCTCCCCCGCCGACCTGGAGGCGCTGCTGGCCTCCGAGATCGAGTCCGGCAAGACCGTCCAGGCGTATGTGGACGAGGCCAACGCCACCCTCGGTGAGAAGATCGTTCTGGACCGGTTCGCGCAGTTCGCCGGCGGCTTCGTCGCCACGTACATGCACCGCACCAGCCCGGACCTCCCGCCGCAGGTGGGCGTGCTCGTCGAACTCGACCAGGAGAACGCCGAGGTCGCCAAGGACATCGCGCAGCACATCGCCGCGTTCGGTCCGAAGTACCTCTCCCGTGACCAGATCCCGGCCGAGACGGTCGAGAACGAGCGTCGCGTCGCCGAGGCCACCGCCCGCGAGGAGGGCAAGCCGGAGGGCGCCCTGCCGAAGATCGTCGAGGGCCGCGTCAACGGCTTCTTCAAGGAGAACTGCCTTCTCGACCAGGCGTTCGCCAAGGACAACAAGAAGACCGTCCAGAAGGTCCTGGACGAGGCCGGTGTCACGCTGAAGCGCTTCGCCCGCATCCGCGTCGGCGCCTGAGTCCGGACAGCGACAGCGGAAAGCGCCCGCCGCCGCTAAGGTCGGGGGCAGCCGGCCGACCGCGCGCCGGACGGCCGCAGAGGTGACGAGGAGGCCATTGCCGCAGAGGGATCGAGCAGACCCCGCACGGCAGTGGCCTTCTTCGTCTGTGCACGAGGAGATCTCCATGAATCAGGACGCCGACAAGGCCGGTAAACCCGATCACGGCCCCCAGCGGGGCCGGTTTCTGCTGAAGCTGTCCGGCGAGGCCTTCGCCGGCGGGGGCGGCCTCGGCGTCGACCCGGACGTCGTGCACAAGATGGCCCGGGAGATCGCCGCCGTCGTCCGGGACGGCGCCGAGATCGCCGTCGTCATCGGCGGCGGCAACTTCTTCCGGGGCGCGGAACTCCAGCAGCGCGGCATGGACCGGGCCCGCTCCGACTACATGGGCATGCTGGGCACGGTCATGAACTGCCTCGCGCTCCAGGACTTCCTGGAGAAGGAGGGAATAGACTCCCGCGTCCAGACCGCCATCACGATGGGCCAGGTCGCGGAGCCGTACATCCCCCTCCGGGCCGTGCGGCACCTGGAGAAGGGGCGCGTCGTCATCTTCGGCGCCGGCATGGGGATGCCGTACTTCTCCACCGACACCACCGCCGCCCAGCGCGCGCTGGAAATCCACGCGCAGGCGCTGCTGATGGGCAAGAACGGCGTCGACGGGGTCTACGACTCGGATCCGCGGAAGAACCCCGACGCGGTGAAGTTCGACGCCCTCGAGTACAGCGAGGTGATCACCCGCGGCCTCAAGGTCGCGGACGCCACGGCCATCACCCTGTGCATGGACAACAAGCTGCCGATTCTCGTCTTCGAACTTCTCGCCGAGGGCAATATCGCGCGCGCGGTGAAGGGTGAGAAGATCGGCACGCTGGTGAGCGACCAAGGGACCAGGGCCTGACCCGGGGGATCCGGCCCGATACGGGGATGGACAACAGCCTGCCGGTCGGACACCGTGCAGGAGTAGACGCGCGCAGGGGCGAGGCTCTGCTTACTGATAACACCAGGAGCAAGTGGTGATCGAAGAGACCCTCCTCGAAGCCGAGGAGAAGATGGAGAAGGCCGTCGTGGTCGCCAAGGAGGACTTCGCCGCGATCCGCACCGGCCGTGCGCACCCGGCGATGTTCAACAAGATCGTGGCGGACTACTACGGGGCGATGACGCCGATCAACCAGCTGGCGTCGTTCTCCGTCCCGGAGCCGCGGATGGCCGTGGTGACCCCGTTCGACAAGAGCGCGCTGCGCAACATCGAACAGGCGATCCGCGACTCCGACCTCGGGGTCAACCCGAGCAACGACGGCAGCATCATCCGCGTGGTGTTCCCCGAGCTGACGCAGGAGCGCCGCAAGGAGTACATCAAGGTCGCCAAGCACAAGGCCGAGGATGCGAAGATCTCGATCCGCAGCGTCCGGCGCAAGGCCAAGGAGACCATCGACAAGTTCATCAAGGACGGTGAGGTCGGCGAGGACGAGGGCCGCCGCGCCGAGAAGGAGCTCGACGACACCACCGCGAAGTACGTGGCGCAGGTGGACGAGCTGCTCAAGCACAAGGAAGCCGAGCTGCTCGAGGTCTGATGAACGACTCTTCCCGGGGCGCCCCGCCGCACGCCGGCTACGGAGGGCCGCCCGGTCAGGGGCCCGCGCGGCCTCCTGCGGCGGGTCCCCCGCACGGGGCGGACGACACGGCGCAGACTCGGCCCATGCCCATCGTGCCCCCCGCAGGCGGCGACCAGGACGACCGCGACGGACACCACCGGGGGGCCGCTCGGCCGAGCGGCCCCCCGGTCCATGAGAACGGGCCGGCCGGCGCCCATCCGTCCCCGGCGACGCCGCCGCGCAAACGGGCCGGCCGCGACCTGCGGGCCGCGATCGGTGTCGGGGTCGGCCTCGGCGCGGTGATCCTCGCCTCGCTGTTCTTCGTCAAGGACGTCTTCGTCGCGGTGATCGTGGCCGCGGTCGTGGTGGGCCTGTGGGAGCTGACGTCCCGGCTGCGCGAGCAGAAGGGCATCCGCGCGCCGCTGGTACCGCTGGCGGCCGGCGGTGTGGCCATGGTCGTCGCCGGGTACCTGCGGGGCCCCGAGGGCGCCTGGGTGGCCATGGCGCTCACCGCGCTCGCGGTCCTGGCCTGGCGGATGACGGACGACCCGCGGGACTACCTCCGTGACGTCACCGCCGGTCTCTTCGCCGCCTTCTACGTGCCGTTCCTCGCCACCTTCGTGGCGCTGATGCTGGCCGCCGGCGACGGCGCCCGGTGGGTGCTGGTCTTCCTGCTGCTCACCGTCGTCAGCGACACCGGCGCCTACGCCGTCGGCTGGCGCTTCGGCACACACAAGCTCGCACCGCGTATCAGCCCCGGCAAGACGCGGGAGGGGCTCCTCGGAGCCGTTGGCTCCGCCATGGTGGCCGGCGCGCTGTGCATGGAGTTCCTGATCGACGGGGGCAGCTGGTGGGAGGGCCTGCTGCTCGGGCTGGCGGTCGCGGGCAGTGCCACGCTCGGCGACCTCGGCGAGTCCATGATCAAACGCGACCTCGGGATCAAGGACATGGGCACGCTGCTCCCCGGCCACGGCGGGATCATGGACCGTCTGGACTCCCTGCTGCCCACGGCTCCGGTGGCGTGGCTGCTGCTGGTGGTCTTCACCGGCTCCGGCGACTGACCGGGGCACGGCGCACGCGAGGCCCCCGCCGGACCGCTCCGGCGGGGGCCTCGTCCGCGGGGCTCCGGGGCACCCCGTCGCGTCTGCGACACTGGGGGAATCATGCCTAAGCCCGGAGAACTCACCTTTGCCGCACCGCGCGGGGCCAAGAAGCCGCCGCGGCATCTTGCCGACCTCAGCCCCGCCGAGCGCCGCGACGCCGTGGCGGCGATCGGCGAGAAGCCGTTCCGGGCCGGCCAGGTCTCGCGTCACTACTTCGCCCGGTACGCCGACGACCCGGCGGCCTGGACGGACATTCCCGCGGCCGCCCGCGAGAAGCTCGCGGCCGAACTGCTGCCCGACCTGATGACCGTCGTACGGCACATCAGCTGTGACGACGACACCACCCGCAAGACGCTGTGGCGGCTCTTCGACGGCACGCTCGTCGAGTCCGTCCTGATGCGCTACCCGGACCGGGTCACCATGTGTGTCTCCTCGCAGGCCGGCTGCGGCATGAACTGCCCCTTCTGCGCCACCGGCCAGGCCGGTCTCGACCGCAACCTGTCCACCGCCGAGATCGTGCACCAGATCGTGGACGGCATGCGGGCGCTGCGGGACGGGGAGATCCCCGGCGGGCCGGCCCGGCTGTCGAACATCGTCTTCATGGGGATGGGCGAGCCGCTCGCCAACTACCGACGCGTCGTCGGCGCCATCCGGCGGCTCACCGACCCCGCACCGGACGGCCTGGGACTGTCGCAGCGCGGCATCACCGTCTCCACCGTCGGTCTCGTCCCGGCGATGCTGCGCTTCGCCGACGAGGGCTTCAGCTGCCGGCTCGCGGTCTCGCTGCACGCCCCGGACGACGAACTCCGCGACACCCTCGTGCCGGTCAACACCCGGTGGAAGGTGCGCGAAGTGCTCGACGCCGCCTGGGAGTACGCCGAGAAGTCCGGACGCCGGGTCTCCGTCGAGTACGCGCTGATCCGGGACATCAACGACCAGGCCTGGCGGGGCGATCTGCTCGGCCGGCTGCTCAAGGGCCGCCGGGTGCACGTCAACCTCATCCCGCTGAACCCGACGCCCGGCTCGAAGTGGACGGCGTCGCGGCCCGAGGACGAGAAGGCGTTCGTGGCCGCGCTGGAGGCGCACCGGGTGCCGGTGACCGTCCGGGACACCCGCGGCCAGGAGATCGACGGGGCATGCGGTCAGCTGGCCGCCGCGGAGCGCTGATATCGTCGTTTTCGAACGTCTATTCCGACAGGGGAGCGCGCAGCGCTGAGAGTGCGGCAGCAGCCGCAGACCCTCGAACCTGAACCGGGTCATACCGGCGTAGGGAGTTCGGTCACCACTCGACAAGCTGTCGTGCCCTGCCCGCTCAGGGGAGGCACCACCTCATGACCACGCACTTCCGCGGACGGCCCGCCGCCGCGCTGCTCATCACCGCGCTGGGCGTCACTTCGCTCGCCGCCTGCGGTGACTCCGGTGACACGGCGGGGAAGGGCGGCGGCGAACCGGCGGCCGTCACCCTCGTCACCCACGACTCCTTCGCCGTCTCCGACGACGTGCTGAAGGAGTTCACCGAGCAGACCGGCCGCAAGGTGAAGATCCTGCGCGGCGGTGACGCCGGCACGACCGTCAACCAGGCCGTGCTGTCCAAGGGCAACCCGCAGGGCGACGTCCTCTTCGGCGTCGACAACACCCTGCTCTCCCGCGCCCTCGACCACGGGATCTTCGCGGCATACGAGGCGAGGGGCCTGGAGAAGGTCCCGGAGCAACTCCGGCTCGACCGGGGCGGGCACCGGGTCACGCCCGTCGACTACGGCGACGTCTGCGTCAACTACGACCGCGGCTGGTTCGAGAAGAAGCGGCTGGCGCCGCCGGAGACCTTCGACGACCTGGTCGAGCCCGCCTACAAGGACCTGCTGGTGACCGAGAACGCGGCGACCTCCTCACCGGGGCTGGGCTTCCTCCTCGCCACCGCGGCCGAGTACGGCGACGACGGCTGGCAGGACTACTGGAAGAAGCTCAAGGCCAACGGTGTCGAGGTGGTGGACGGCTGGGAGCAGGCCTACAACGACCGCTTCTCCGGCTCCGGCGGCGGCAAGGGCAAGGGCGACAAGCCCCTCGTCGTCTCCTACGCCTCCAGCCCGCCCGCCGAGGTGCTGGGTCAGGACCCGCTGCCCGAGGAGGGGCCGACGGGGGTGGCGAAGGGCACCTGCTTCCGGCAGACCGAGTTCGCCGGGCTGCTGGACGGCGCGGAGAACCCCGAGGGCGGTAAGGAACTCCTGGACTTCCTGCTGAGCGAGACCTTCCAGGAGGACGTGCCGCTGCAGATGTTCGTCCACCCGGCGCGGTCGGACGTCAAGCTGCCGGAGGTGTTCACCCGGTACGGGGAGACGATCGAGAAGCCCGCGTCGCCGGATCCGGAGAAGATCGCCGCGAACCGTGAGCGGTGGGTCAAGGCATGGTCCCGGCTCGTCCCGAGGTGACCGCCGGGACGGTGCCGGCTCCTGCTCCCGCTGCCTCTCGGGCCCCGTCGCCGGAGCCGCCCGTTCCTCCCTCTCCCCCGTCCCCGGCGGGGCGGGGGCCGGGCGGGCGGCGCGGGCGCGGCTCCGGCACCGTCCCGCGGCTCGCGCTGATGGCTGTGCCGGCGGCCTTCTTCGCCCTGTTCTTCGTCCATCCGGTGGCCGCGATCGTGGCCCGCGGTCTGCGGGACGGGGAGCGCTGGCAGTTCGGCAGGGCCGGCACGGTGCTGACGGACCCGCTGGTCCTGGACGTGCTCCGGTTCACCGTCTGGCAGGCGGCGGCGTCCACCGCGCTGACGCTGGCCGTCGCGCTGCCGGGCGCCTATGTGTTCGCCCGTCTCGACTTCCCCGGCAAGCGGCTGCTGCGGGCCCTGGTGGTGGTGCCGTTCGTCCTGCCCACCGTCGTGGCCGGCTCGGCCTTCCTGGCACTGCTGGGCCGCGGCGGGCTGCTGGACGAGCTGTGGGGCGTCCGGCTGGACACCACGGTGTGGGCCATCCTGCTCGCCCACGTGTTCTTCAACTACGCCGTCGTCGTCCGGACGGTGGGCGGTCTCTGGGCGCAGCTCGACCCGCGCCAGGAGGAGGCCGCGCGGGTGCTCGGCGCGAGCCGCCTCGCCGCCTGGCGCCGGATCACCCTTCCCGCGCTGGCGCCCGCCGTCGCGGCCGCGGCGCTGATGGTCTTCCTCTTCACCTTCACCTCCTTCGGGGTCGTCCAGATCCTCGGCGGACCGCGCTACTCGACCCTGGAGGTCGAGATCTACCGGCAGACCGCGCAGCTGCTCGACCTGCCGGCGGCGGCCGTGCTGACGCTGCTGCAGTTCTGCGCCGTCGGCGGCCTGCTCCTGCTGCACGCCCGGACGGTACGGCGGCGTGAGAGCGCGCTGCGGCTCGTCGACCCCGCGCACACCGCCCGCCGTCCGAGCGGCGCCGGCCAGTGGGCCCTGCTGGGCTCCACCGTGGTGCTCGTCGTGCTGCTGCTCCTGCTGCCGCTGGGGGTGCTGGTGGAGCGCTCGCTGGACGGACCGGACGGCTACGGCTTCGCCTTCTACCGGGCGCTGGGGTCCGAGGAGGGCGGGACGTTCACCGTCGCGCCGCTGGAGGCGGTGGGGAACTCCCTGGCGTTCGCGGCCGTGGCCACCCTGATCGCCCTGGTGGTCGGCGGCCTGGCCGCGGCGGCCCTGACCCGGCGGGCCGGACGGCTCGTACGGGGTTTCGACGCGCTGCTGATGCTGCCGCTGGGCACCTCCGCGGTGACGGTGGGTTTCGGCTTCCTCATCGCCCTCGACGAGCCGCCGCTGGACCTGCGGTCCGCCTGGATCCTGGTGCCGCTGGCGCAGGCGCTGGTCGGGGTGCCGTTCGTCGTCCGCACCGTGCTGCCCGTCCTGCGCGCGGTGGACCCGCGGCTGCGGGAGGCGGCCGCCGTGCTGGGGGCCTCCCCGCTGCGCGCCTGGCGCGAGGTGGACCTGCCGCTGGTGCGGCGGGCGCTGCTCGTCGCGGCCGGCTTCGCCTTCGCCGTCTCCCTCGGCGAGTTCGGCGCGACCGTCTTCATCGCACGCGCGGACTCCCTCACCCTTCCGGTCGCGGTGGCCCGGCTGCTGGGCAGGGCCGGCGCACTGCCGTACGGACAGGCGATGGCGCTCAGCACCATCCTCATGCTGGTGTGCGCCGCGTCCCTGCTGCTTCTCGAACGCGTCCGCACCGACCGCTCCGGCTCCGGGGAGTTCTGACATGCCCTCCGACACCGCTCCGGGTACGGCCCCCGGCGCCGCCCGCGCCGGGACTCCCGGCGCCCCGTCCGGTCCTCCCGCCCTGCTGAGGCTGGACGGGGTGACCGTCCGTTTCGGCGACCGCGCCGTGCTCGACGCCGTGGACCTGGAGGTCCCCGAGCACCGGACGGTGTGCGTGCTCGGGCCGAGCGGCAGCGGCAAGTCGACGCTGCTGCGCGTGGTGGCCGGGCTGCAGCGGCCGGACGCGGGCCGGGTGACCCTGGCCGGCCGCGACCAGGCCGGGGTGCCCGCGCACCGGCGCGGTGTCGGACTGATGTTCCAGGACCATCAGCTCTTTCCGCAGCGGGACGTCGGCGGCAACGTCGCCTTCGGCCTCCGCATGCGCAAGGTGCCGCGTGGCGAGGCCCGGCGCCGCGTCATCGACGTCCTCGACCTCGTCGGCCTGCCCGACGCCCGGAAGCGCACGGTGGGTTCGCTGTCCGGCGGCGAGCAGCAGCGGGTGGCCCTGGCGCGCGCCCTGGCCCCGGAGCCGCGGCTGCTGATGCTGGACGAGCCGCTGGGCCAGCTCGACCGGACGCTCCGCGAGCGCCTGGTCGTCGAACTCCGCGAACTGTTCCGCCGGCTGGGGACGACCGTGCTCACCGTCACCCATGATCAGGGCGAGGCCTTCGCCCTCGCCGACCGGGTGGTGGTGATGCGGGAGGGCCGGGTCGCCCAGACCGGCACGCCCCTGGAGGTCTGGCGCCGGCCCGCCTCGGAGTTCGTCGCCCGCTTCCTGGGCTTCGGCAACGTGATCGAGGGGGCGGTGCGCGACGGGGCCGCCGACACCCCCTGGGGCCGGCTGCCGGTGGAGCCGGGCTCGGCGCGGGGCACGCACCGGCTGCTCGTCCGCCCCACCGGGGTCCGGCTGGTCTCGCCGGCCGACGGCCTGCGCTGCACCGTCGCGGCCCGCACCTTCCGCGGCGACCATGTCTCCCTGCTGCTCCGGCCCGGGGCGGGCCCGCCCCTGGAGGCGTCCTGCCCCCTGAGGGACGCCCCGGAGACCGGCACGGAGGTGGGCGCGGCGTTCCGCGCCGAGGACGTGGTGGTGCTGGCAGCCCGGTAGGAGTTCCGCCCGGCGGCGCCGAGCCGCCGGGCCACGGGTGCGTCAGGGAAGCAGCGGCAGGGTGGTCAGGGAAGCAGCGGCAGGGTGGCGAGGGTGGCGGCGGCCCAGCTGACCGGGGCCACCACGGCGGCCATCACGGCGGCGCGGAGGGCGGCCGCGCGGCGCAGCAGGGCGACCGGGGCGCCGGCGTGCAGCAGCGCCTCGGTGGTGTCGGCGCGCTCGGCCCGCGACTCCAGGGCCGTGATGACCACGGTCAGCGTCACGCACGCCACCACCAGCGCGGCCCCGAGGGCGAGGAGAGGGCCGAACGAGGCGACGGCGGCCGGGCCGGGCCCGCCGTACAGCCGGTCCGCGGCAAGAGCGCCGGCGGCCACCGCGCAGAGCACGCCCAGCGGCCGCCCGATCCGTTCCGCCTCCGCCTGCAGGAACCGGCCCGCCAGCAGCCGCAGCGCGCCCGGCCGGCCCGCGGCCAGCAGCCGTCCGCTGAGCTGCGTCACTCCGGGCAGTGCCGTGACCAGGCCGACGGCGACCAGCGCCCAGCCGGCGACGACGCCCGGCGCGACGGCGTCCAGGTGTCCGGGAAGCGGGGCTCGGCCGTCCGGCGGTGTGGCGTGGCCGGTGTACGAGGCCAGCGCCAGCCCGGCCGCCGTCAGGGCGACTCCCCAGGGCAGTCCCGGCGGTGCGGTGCCCGGCGCCCGCGCGTCCCTCCCCGCGGACCGCGGCACGTCCGGATCGCCACCGGTGTCGCGGTACCGGTGTTCCGCGGGCGCCGGACGGGGGCGCAGCGCGAGAGCGGTGGCGGCGCCCGCCACCGCCGGTACCACGGTGAGCAGGGTGAGCACGGCCGGGAACGGCAGCGGCACCCCGGCGCCCAGTGTGTTCTCCGCGCCGGGCACGGCCGGGACGCCGAGGTCCCCGCGGAGCAGCAGGAAGAGCAGCGCGGCAGCGGCACCGCCGAGGGCGGAGGAGAGGACGGTCGAGGCGGCGGCGAGCAGTGCCAGCCGTGCGGGCCCGTATCCGGCCGCGTACAGGTTCCGCCGGGGTCCGGTGCCGTGGTCGGCACGGGCGGCGGCGACGGCCAGCTGGACGGTTGCCGCCAGCGGCAGGGCGGACCAGAGCAGCCGGAGGGCGGACGCGCCGGCCCCCGCCGGGTGAGCGGCGGCCTGGCCGAGGCTGCTGAGCAGCAGGAAGCCCACGCCGGCGGAAGCCGCCGCGACCGCCAGCCGGCGTGACTGGACGGCCGGGCCGGCGCCACGGGCTAGACGGAGAGCGAGCACGTCGTCCTTCCCTCGGTGTCGTCGGTGCCGCCCGCGGGGCCGCCGGTGGCTTCGGCGGCGGGGGCGTCGGCCGGGCGGCCGTCGAGCAGCGCGAACCGGCGGTCCGCGTGGGAGGCGGCCTCGGTGTCGTGGGTGGCCAGCACGACGGTGATCTCGTGCGAGCGGGCCGCCGTGGTGAGGATGCGCAGCACCAGGGCGCGGTCGGCGCTGTGCAGCCGCGCCGTCGGGTCGTCCGCGAAGAGCACCGACGGCTGGGCGGTGAGCGCGCGGGCGACGGCAACCCGCTGCCGCTGGGCCTGCGTCAGGGACGCCGGCCGGCTGCGGGAGCAGTCGCCGACGTCGAGCCGCTCCAGCCAGCCGACGGCCGCTGTTCGCGCGGCGCGCGGGGCCGTGCCGCGCAGCAGCAGCGGCAGCGCGGCGTTCTCCCAGGCGGTGAGTTCCGGTACCAGTTGCGGCTCGGTGCCGATCCAGCCGAAGCTTTCGCGGCGCAGCCGTTCGCGTGCGGCCGCACCGAGGGGGTGCACGGGGGAGCTGCGGAACCACACCTGTCCGCTGTCCGGGACGAGGCGCCCGGAGAGGCACTGCAGCAGTGTTGTCTTGCCGCTGCCCCGGGGGCCGGTGACGGCGAGGATCTCGCCCTCCCGGACCCCCAGGGAGACACCGGCGAGCAGGGGCGTGCCGCTGATCGCGTAGTGCAGGGCGTCTGCCCGGAGAACGTCGTGGTCGGGCGGGGCCACCATGGCGAGCACCTCGGCTTGTGTGAGCGGTCCGGCCACCCGGCCGGCCGGGTGGGTGGGGCGGAGCCCCCTCGGTGCCTGGAACGGTAAGGAGTGGACGGCCGCGGCACCGCACCGGGGTGGGACATGCGCTGTTTTTTCGTCCGATCGGATGGACGGGTGCGCGGAACCGTCCCGTCGGCCGGCCTCGGCGGAAACCGTCCCGGCTGCGGGTGAGCAACGGCCGGCGTGTTTCCGGGCGTGCTTCGGCACGGGGGTGGGAGGGCCGGGCCCGGGACCGTCCGGGAGGCGGTGGGGACGCCCCCTGCTGCGATGTCCGCGCGAGCGTTTAGGGTGGGTGTCTCACCCATTGGACACCGACAGGGAGGGGTGGCACGTGACCACCGAACTGCGTCGACTGCGCAACTACATCGGCGGGGAGTTCCGGGACGCCGCCGACGGCCGGACCACCGACGTGGTCAACCCGGCCACCGGCGAGGTGTACGCCACCGCCCCGCTGTCGGACGCCGCCGACGTCGACGCCGCCATGGCCGCCGCCGAGGCCGCCTTCCCGGCCTGGCGGGATCTGGTGCCCGCGGACCGGCAGAAGGCCCTGCTCAAGATCGCCGACGCGATGGAGGAGCGTGCCGAGGAACTCATCGAGGCCGAGTGCCGGGACACGGGCAAGCCGGTCGGGCTCACCCGTTCCGAGGAGATCCCGCCGATGATCGACCAGGTCCGCTTCTTCGCGGGCGCGGCACGGATGCTGGAGGGGCGTTCGGGCGGCGAGTACATGGAGGGCCTGACCTCCTTCGTCCGCCGGGAGCCGGTCGGCGTCTGCGCGCAGGTCGCGCCGTGGAACTACCCCATGATGATGGCCGTCTGGAAGTTCGCCCCGGCGCTCGCCGCGGGCAACACGGTCGTCCTCAAGCCCTCCGACACCACTCCGGCGTCGACGGTGCTGCTCGCCGAGATCCTCGGCTCCGTCCTGCCCGACGGCGTCTTCAACGTCGTCTGCGGCGACCGCGACACCGGCCGGCTGATGGTGGAGCACCCGGTGCCCGCGATGGCGTCCATCACCGGCTCCGTCCGGGCCGGTACGGAGGTCGCCGCCAGCGCCGCCAAGGACGTCAAGCGGGTCCATCTGGAGCTGGGCGGCAAGGCTCCCGTCGTCGTCTTCGAGGACGCCGACCTGGCCAAGGCCGTCGAGGGCATCACCGAGGCGGGCTTCTTCAACGCCGGCCAGGACTGCACCGCCGCCACCCGCGTCCTCGTCCACCAGTCCGTGCACGACGAGTTTGTCACCGCCCTCGCCAAGGCCGCCGCGGACACGAAGACCGGGCAGCCGGACGACGAGGACGTGCTCTACGGCGCCCTCAACAACGCCGACCAGCTCGCGAAGGTGAGCGGCTTCATCGAGCGTCTCCCCGCGCACGCCAAGGTGGAGACCGGCGGTCACCGGGTCGGTGAGCGGGGTTACTTCTTCGCCCCGACCGTCGTCTCCGGCCTCAAGCAGGACGACGAGATCGTTCAGAACGAGGTCTTCGGCCCGGTCATCACCGTCCAGCCGTTCACGGACGAGCAGCAGGCGCTGGAGTACGCGAACGGCGTCGAGTACGCCCTCGCCTCCTCGGTCTGGACGAAGGACCACGGCCGCGCCATGCGGATGTCCAGGGCCCTGGACTTCGGCTGCGTGTGGATCAACACCCACATCCCGCTGGTCGCCGAGATGCCGCACGGCGGCTTCAAGAAGTCCGGCTACGGCAAGGACCTGTCGGCGTACGGCTTCGACGACTACACCCGGATCAAGCACGTGATGACGTCGCTGGACGGCTGAGCCGCTCCGCGGCACGCGATGTCTCCATGGCCGCCCCGGGCCCACGGCCGCCGGACCGGGGCGGCCGTGGCGGTGCCGGTACGGCCGCGGATCGCCGGGCCCGTGCCGGGACGCCGGAACCCGGGCGCTCCGGGCCGGTACGGAGACCTGGCTCGCCGCCCACCCGGAGCATCCCCTCGCAGCGGAGACCCGCGAGCGCGTGGACCGGCAGCGCACCTCCTGGCTGACCGGTTACCGCGGCGTCCTCGGCCTGGCCTACCTCACCCTGGTACCCGTCGGCTGACGCCGGGCCACCCGGCCCCACCCCGTCCGGGACGGCCTCAGACGCGCTGGCAGGAGTACAGCAGCAGGAACAGCAGGGCCGTGCCGGCCAGGCTGATGAGCAGCGAGCCGAGGCATCCGCTCCGGTTCGAGAAGAAGACGAACATGCCCGATCCCCTCTCGTGCGTCGCGGCACCGCGCCGCCCACCGGCATGCCGGCGGCCGATCCGTCCGTGCGCCTCGGCGAGTACCCGGTCGATGCGGCCGCAGTCCTCCGGTGCCGCACCCGGGCCCGTCTCCGGCCCGCTGTGCGTATCGTTGTCTCTCCCGGCCACGCCGTGAGGAGCGTGGCGGGGAGGAGCGGCACAGTGACCATCGAGCTGACCGACAGGATCGAGATGGCCGACAGCGACGAGCTCAGCCTCGACGAGATGTTCGAGCTGCTGGAGCGGATGCCCGTCCCCGAGGGCTACAAGGTTGAGATCGTCGAAGGGGCCATCCAGACGTCGCCACAGCGGGACGCGCACTGGGAGATCATCCGCTGGATCGTCCGCATGCTGGAGGACCGGTTCGGGATGCACGTCAAGGTCAAGTCGGACGTGCGGATCGACTTCCCGGGCGGCCGCAACGGGTTCGCGCCGGACGTCGTCAAGCTCTCGCACGAGGCACGGCAGGACGCGAAGCGGCGCTGGAGCTGCGGCGACATCGAGTTCGTGGCCGAGGTGATCTCCCGGGACACGCGGGAGAACGACTACGGCAAGAAGAAGCGCGCCTACGCCCGCGCCGGGGTTCCCGTCTACGTCATCGCGGACCCGTACACCGGCAAGTGCCACGCCCATGGCCGCCCCGAGGGCGAGGAGTACGAGAGCGAGCTCACCGTGGACTTCGGCGAGAAGCTCGACCTCTCCCCGCTCGGGATGGACTGGACACTGGAGACCGACCAGTTTCCCCGGGACTGAGCACACCGGGGGAGCGGGTGACGGCAGGACGGCCCGCCCCCGGCCGGAGCCCGGTGCGGGCCGTCGGCGCCGTCACCGGCGCAGCCACTCCGCCGTGTAGGCGTCGATCTCGGCGGCCAGCTTCGCCTTGCCCGCCGGGTCGAGGAAGGATGCCTCGACCGCGTTCCTGGCGAGGGCGGCGAGGCCCGTCTCGTCGAGGTCGAGGAGACGGGCCGCGACGCCGTACTCGGTGTTGAGGTCGGTGCCGAACATCGGCGGGTCGTCGCTGTTGACGGTGACCAGCACGCCCGCCGCCACCATGTCCTTCACCGGGTGTTGTTCGAGGTCGGTGACCGCGCGGGTGGCGATGTTGGAGGTCGGGCAGACCTCCAGGGGGATGCGGTGCTCCGCCAGGTGTTCCAGCAGCCGGGGGTCCCGCGGGGCGCTCGTGCCGTGCCCGATGCGCTCGGCGCGCAGATCGCGCAGCGCGTCCCAGATGGTCTGGGGGCCCGTGGTCTCGCCCGCGTGGGGGACGCTGCGCAGCCCGGCCGCGATGGCCCGGTCGAAGTACGGCTTGAACTGCGGCCGGGGAACGCCGATTTCGGGCCCGCCGAGCCCGAACGACACCAGTCCTTCGCACTGGTGCTCCACCGCGATACGGGTGGTCTCCTCGGCCGCCTCCAGGCCGGCCTCGCCGGGGATGTCGAAGCACCAGCGCAGCACCACGCCCAACTCGGCCTCGGCGGCCTCGCGGGCGTCCTCTATGGCCTCGATGAACGCGGCGTCGGGGATGCCCCGGCGGGTGGAGCTGAACGGTGTCACGGTGAGTTCGGCGTAGCGGATGTTCTGCCGGGCCATGTCGCGGGCGACCTCGTAGGTCAGCAGGCGGACGTCCTGGGCATCGCGGATCAGGTCCACCACCGACAGGTAGACCTCGACGAAGTGGGCGAAGTCGCGGAACACGAAGTAGTCGGCCAGCGCCTCGGGGTCGGTGGGCACCGGGGAGTCGGGGTGCCGGGAGGCCAGGGCGGACACGATGCGCGGTGAGGCGGAGCCGACGTGGTGGACGTGCAGCTCGGCCTTGGGCAGTCCCGCGATGAAGGGCTGCAGATCGGTCATCGGTCCTCCTGGGTACGGCCGGGCGGCGGGCGCTCCGGGGTGGCCGGAGCAGGATCATCGTAGGCGGGCGGCCGGGGCGGGTGTTGCCGTCCGCGGCCGCGCGGGCGGCAGTCGGCGAGGATGCCGCGGCAGGGCGCGGAGCAGTGTCCGGGATCGGCGTGGGCCGGGAGGGCCGGAGCTTCGTCCTGCCGGGCGAGGAGGCCGAGTCCGCCGAGCCGGCGGTGGTCTTCGAGCCGCCGGGGTGCACGCTTTGCCGTCCGGTGTCCGGTTCTGCCCCCTCCGGACGCCCGGTGGTGTGACGATCGGGGCCCCGCACTCCCTCCTCCAGCGTCATGTCTTTGACATTTCGTCAGGAGGAAGGCCCGGTATGTACGGTGCGGGGGACGAGAGCACGGTGGAGTGGCTGGTCTCGGCGGCGCCCGACCCGGCGGCGTGCCGCCTGGAGTGGGAGCGGAATCCACTGGGGGTGGTGCTGCTCCCGGCGGGCCGCCGCTGGGATGTCCTGATCCTGCCGGGGCAGCTGGGCTTTCCGGCGCTGGAGGTGCTGCGCCGCCGTATCGACCGGCCCGGTCCGGTGCTGGCCGACTTCGGGGACGAGCGGACGGGCTTCTTCGTCCCGACCGGTACCGCCGAGCGCTGGGTGGGCACCGGGACACGCGCCGCGGGCCGCGGCACCTGGATCGTCGTGCCCTATCCGGGGGTGGCGACGGGCGGTGTGCGCTGGGTGGTGCCGCCCGACGGGGCCGGGACGCTCAACGATCCGGTACTGCTGGAGCTGGCGCTGCACGAGGCCGCGGCCGGGCTGGCCCGCGGGGACGGCCGGTGAGCGCACCGCGGAGGGCCCACAGCAGCGAGCCGGACAGCAGCCAGCTGCCCACGACGTCCAGGGGCCAGTGGTAGCCGCGCACCACCAGTCCCGCACCGACGGCCAGGTTCAGCAGGAGCGCGCAGGCCGTCAGTGCGCGGCGGGCCGCGATCCGGCGCGCGTACGGCCGCAGCAGCAGGGCGGCGGCGCCGTAGGCCACGACGGCCGTCGCCGTGTGGCCCGAGGGGTAGAAGCCCTCACCCGCGGCGAGCGGCAGCCCGTCCGGACCGGGGCGGGCCGTCCACGCCTTGAGCGGGACGACCGGCACGGGGACGGCGGCGAGTGCGGCGGCCGCTGCCAGCGGAGGCGTCCACGGCCTCCACGCGCGCCGGGCGCGGGACGTGTGCGCCGTTTCCCGTGCTCCTCCGGCGGCCCCCGCCGGGGTCTCCCCGCGGACCGGCCGGTCCGTCCGGGCCCAGCGCCGGCCGAGGAGGGCGGCGGTGACGGCGGCCAGGGCGAGCACGGCGGCGGCCACCGGCGGGTGGCCGAGATCCGCCGCGAACTCGGCGGCGGCGTCGCCCGGACCGTGACCGTCCGGGCGGGCCGCCGCCGCGCCGGCGCGCTCGTCCAGCGCCCGCAGCGGACCGCCGCCGGCCACCTGCCAGGTGACCGCGGCGAAGAGCGGCAGGGACAGCAGGAGGGGGAGGATGCGGAGGAAGGCGCGGGGCGCGGGCAGCACCGGACGGCTCCGGAACGGCGGAAGCGGCCGCTCCGGAACAGGGGGGGTTGTTCCGGAGCGACCGCAACGACCGGTGTGTTGCCGCGCGCCCCGGGGGGTTTGGGGCGGGCGGCCGTCCGACCGGTGGAGAATCCCGGAGCCGGAGGCCCCGGTGTGCGCGAGGGCACGGCCGGTCCGGTGCTGGGGAGGCGCCGGTCCGGTACCGTCCGCGGAGATCCGCGGACGGGGTGTTTCTCTCATCTGCGGACGACCGTACGGCACCGGAAGGCGGCCGGACAGCCGGATCACCCGTCCACCATGGGCTCCGCACACATTCTTCACGGGGTGGACTGTAGCCGCGGGTAACACCCCGGACGGATGCCGGGCCCTGCGCCGCGCGCGCCGCGTCAGAGGCCGGCGAAGGCGTTGCCGAGGATGTCCAGGCCCTCGTTCAGCAGGTCCTCACCGATCACCAGCGGCGGCAGGAAGCGCATGACGTTGCCGTAGGTGCCGGTGGTCAGCACCAGCAGGCCCTCCGCGTGGCACGCCTTGGCCAGTGCCGCGGTGGTGTCCGGGGCGGGCTCCTTGGTGCCGGGGCGCACCAGTTCGATGGCGAGCATCGCGCCGCGCCCGCGCACGTCGCCGATCACCTCGTACTTCTCCCGCAGTTCGAGGAGGCGCGGCTTCATGATCTCCTCGATGCGCCGCGCCTTGGCGTTGAGGTCGAGCTCGCGCATGGTCTCGATGGCGCCGAGTGCCGCCGCGCAGGCGACCGGGTTGCCGCCGTAGGTGCCGCCGAGGCCACCGCTGTGGGCGGCGTCCATGATCTCGGCGCGGCCGGTGACGGCCGACAGCGGCAGGCCGCCCGCGATGCCCTTGGCGGTCGTGATGAGGTCCGGCACGATGCCCTCGTCCTCGCAGGCGAACCACTGGCCGGTGCGGCAGAAGCCGGACTGGATCTCGTCCGCGACGAACACGATGCCGTTGGCCTTGGCGAACTCGGCGATCCGCGGCAGGAAGCCCTTCGCCGGCTCGATGAAGCCGCCCTCGCCGAGCAGCGGCTCGATCACGATCGCGGCGACGTTCTCCGCCCCGATCTGCTTGGTGATCATGTCGATGGCCTGGGCCGACGCCTCCTCGGCGCAGTGCTCGGGGCCGGTGAGCCAGCGGTAGGGGTAGGCCACCGGCACCCGGTACACCTCGGGGGCGAACGGCCCGAAGGAGTGCTTGTACGGCATGTTCTTGGCGGTCAGCGCCATGGTGAGGTTGGTGCGGCCGTGGTAGCCGTGGTCGAAGACGACGACGGCCTGCCGCCGGGTGTACGCGCGGGCGATCTTCACCGCGTTCTCCACCGCCTCCGCGCCGGAGTTGAAGAGCGCCGACTTCTTGGCGTGGTCGCCGGGGGTGAGCTCGGCCAGCTTCTCGCAGACCTCCACGTAGCCCTCGTACGGCGTCACCATGAAGCAGGAGTGGGTGAACTCGGCGAGCTGGGCGGAGGCGCGGCGCACCACGGCCTCGGCGCTGCTGCCGACCGAGGTCACCGCGATGCCGGAGCCGAAGTCGATCAGCGAGTTGCCGTCCACGTCCTCGATGACGCCGCCACCGGCGCGGGTGGTGAAGACGGGCAGCACGGAGCCGACGCCCGCGGCGACCGCGGCGGCCCGGCGGGCCTGGAGCTCCTGGGACTTGGGGCCGGGGATGGCGGTGACGACGCGGCGCTCCTGCGGGAGCGAGGGGCCTCCGGTGGTCGCGGTCATGGTGATCTCCTCTGGTCCGTGGCGGCGCTGTCCGCGGGAACTCCGGCGGAATGCCCGGATCGGGCACGTACTGCGCAGGCTAGGGCCGGGCGGGGGCCCGGGGCATGCTCCGATCGGTAGCGCTGCGCGTGTCCCGTTGTCCGCGGCGGCACCTTCGCGGCGGGCCGGGGCGCGGGCGGCGGGGCGCGGCCCGCGCCGCCCTTCGTCCGGCCGCCGGTGCGGACGGGCCCCGGACCGGGTGCCGCGCCGGCGGGAACCGGGACGCGGCGAGCCGGGAACGCGGGCAGGCGGGGCACGCGGCGGGGCCGGGGCGCGGTGCGGGGCACTAGATTGAACGGGTGGGAACGGCAGGCCGGTTGGCGGGTCAGGGGGCGAGAGGCGGCAGATGGACACCGAAGGCGCACACGACGGCCGCCGGGGCACCGGACACCCGGGCGCGGTACCGCCTCCCGCGGGCCCGCCCGCTGCCCCGCCACCCCTGCGGCCGCCCGGCTCCCCGGCGCCGGTGCCGCCCCCGCGCCCCGTGGACGGCGGAGCCCCGGCCGCCCCGGATCCGTACCCGGTGAGCCGGCCCGCACCGCCCGCGCCCGCCGCCCGGCCGGGCGGCGGCCCCGGCGGCTACGACGGCCCCGGCGGCTACGACGGCCCCGGCCGCCACGACGGCCCGGGCGGCCAAGGCGGTCCCGGGAGCCCCGGCGGCTTCGGCGGCCCCGAGGGCCCCGGCGGCCCCGGCGGCGCGGCCGCCGAGGCGCCACCCCCCTTCCTCGCCTGGGTGCGCGCCCCGCGCCCCGAGACCCCGCCCGGCATCTGGCGCTTCGGCCACCGGCCCCGGCCGCCGGAGGAGCCCGAGCGCATCCCGGGCCGCTCCCTGCTCAGCGGCGCCCTCATCTCGTTCCTCTGCGGCTGGCTGATCTGGTCGCTGTGCTGGAACGGCTATCTCGGCGACTACTGGCTCTGGCCCCTGCTGCTCTTCACCCCCGACTCCTGGCGGGCGGCGGGCGGCAACCACCTGGCGTACGTCTGGGCCGCGTACATCTACTACGGCCTGTTCGCCGCCGGGCTCATCGTGGTCTTCGGGCGGCTCGGCCGCTGGCCGGAGCTGTACCGGCGCTGGGTCGCCCCGCTGCTGCGGAGGCTGTGGGACGACGGCGAGCGGCAGGCCCCGCCGCCCCCGCCGGAGGCCGACCCCGCCGAGTGGCCCGAACTCCGCTCCGGCGGTGCTCCCGACGCCGCCGGCCGGCTGGCCGCCGAGGCCCGCGCCGGGCGGCTGACCGACGTGGACTACGCCCGCATCCGGCGCGCCTGGACCGGGGTGCGCGGCCGGCCGGAGCGGCTGCCCGCCTTCACCGATACCGTGCTGCGACACGGCGCCGCCGCCTGCCTCCACCCGTCCGGCGCCCGCGACCTGCCGGTCCGCACGGCCCGCCACGACCTGGCCGCCGGGCAGGTCCGTCTCGGCACCGCCGCCGACGACCGCCGGAACCCCTACCGGCACCGCGGGGCGGGTTTCGCCCTGGCGCCCGAACTGCTCGGCACCTCGCTGCTCGCCGTCGGCCCGCCGGGCGCGGGGAAGACCGGCCGGCTGGTCCGGCCGGTGCTGGAGTCCCTCTGCCTCCAGGCGCTCACCGGCCGGACCGCTGTCGTCGCCGTCGGCGCCTCGGGCGCCCAGCTCGCCCCCGACGGCTTCTTCGACGTCGTCATCCGCATCGGGCGCCCCGGTTCGGCCCATGACCTCGACCTCTACGGCGGTACCACCGACCCGGACGAGGCCGCCGGCATCCTCGCCGAGGCCCTCATCGGCGACCTCGCCGCCACGCAGCCCGGCGGCGCCCGCCGGGCCCCGACGGCGCTGGCCCAGTTGCTCGGGCCCTTCCGGGCCGCCCACGGCCGCTTTCCCTCCGTACCCGAGCTCCGCGAACTGCTCGACGGATCGGCGACCGCCCTGGACGCGCTCCGCACGGCCCTGCGGGACACCGGGCAGCTCGCCCAGGCCCGCGAACTCGACGCGCGCGAACGGCAGTCGGGGCGTGCCGACGACGCCTGCGCCCTGCTCGCCGACCGGCTGGCGCTGCTCGACCGGCCCGCCTTCGCGGACTTCTTCGCCACCGCCGAGGGCAGCCGCCCCTTCTCGCTGCGCTCCCTCGACCACCCGCTGCGGGTCCGCATCGACCTCCCCGAGCGCGGCCACGCCGAAGCCTCCCGGATCCTGGCGCGGCTGGTGCTCGCCCAGTTCACCGAGTGTGCCGCGGGCCGCGCCGACCGCTCGCTCTTCGCCTGCCTGATCCTGCACGACGCCTCCGACACCGTCACCGCCGAGTCGCTCCGCGGCATCCAGCGGCTGCGGTCCGCCAACGCCGGGGTCCTGCTCACCCTGCGCACCCTCGACGACGTGCCCGAGGCGCTGCGCAGCACCCTGCTCGGCACCGTCGGCTGCCGGATGGCGTTCGCCGGGGTGACGACCTGGGACGGCGCGCGCTTCGCCGAGGTGTGGGGGAAGGAGTGGGTGGAGGCGCGCGACGTCACCAACCGGCAGATCGTCACCGACGAACCGCTCACCCGGGTGGTGCACGTCATCCGGCGGCTGGTGACCGGGCGGGCCGTCACCAGTGAGTCGGTGACGGTCCGGCAGGTGGAACGGGAGCGCTGGTCGGCCTCCGAGCTGGCGCACTCGCTGCCGCCGGAGCACGCGGTGGTCTCGCTGACCACGGCCCGCGGCGAGCACACTCCGCCGCTCCTGGTGGATCTGCGGAGCTGACCCGTGGGCTGCGCGGCAACCCTACAGTGAGGCAGAATCGACCCATGCCGTTCATACGGGACGGCCCATTCGGTCCCGCGTCATTCCGCCTCCCGTGAAGGACCCATGCCGCCGACGCTCGCCTCCCTCGTGGCCCACCCAGCGCTCAAGCTCGCCGTCCGCGCGGGGGAGGAGCGGCTGGAGACCCCGGTCCGCTGGGCCCACGCCAGCGAACTGGCCGACCCGGTGCCCTATCTCGACGGCGGCGAACTGCTGCTCGTCACCGCGCTCAAGCTGGACGCCGAGAACGCGGAGGAGATGCGGGCCTATGTCCGCCGGCTCGCCGGCGCGGGGGTCGTCGGGCTCGGCTTCGCCGTCGGCGTCAACTACGAGGACATCCCCGAGGCGCTGGTGTCGGCCGCGGCGGAGGAGGGGATGCCGCTGCTGGAGGTACCGCGCCGGACCCCGTTCATCGCGATCAGCAAGGCCGTGTCGGCGGCCATCGCGGCCGAGCAGTACCAGGCGGTCACCGCCGGCTTCGAGGCCCAGCGCGAGCTGACCCGCGCGGCGCTCGGCCCACAGGGCCCCGAGGCGCTGCTGGCCCGGCTCGCCGCGCACGTCGGCGGCTGGGCCGCCCTCTACGACATGTCCGGCGCGGTGGTCGCCGCGGCCCCCGAGTGGGCCGCCCGGCGCGCCGCCCGGCTGACCTCGGACGTCGAGCGGCTGTCCGAACGGCCGGCTCCGGCCAGCGCCGTCACCGGCGGTACCGGAGCGGACGACGACGGAGCCGACCGGATCGAACTGCAGTCCCTCGGCAGCGGCCGGCGCGCCCGGGGCGTCCTGGCCGTCGGCACCGGCGCCCCACTGGGCACCGCCGAGCGCTACGCCGTCAACTCGGCCGTCGCCCTGCTGACCCTCACGGCTGAACGCTCCCGCACCCTGGCGGCGGCCGAGCAGCGTCTCGGCTCGGCCGTGCTGCGGATGCTCCTGGCGGGTGAGCCGGACCACGCCCGCACGGTCGCCGGCAGTCTCTACGGTGCCCTGCTCGACGCCCCGTTCCGGGTGCTCGTCGCGGAACGCGCCGGTCCGCAGACCCCGGACGCGGTTCCCGCCGGCGGTGACGGGGCGGCCCCGGATCCGCTCGGCCGGCTCGCCGACACCCTGGAGACCGCCGCGGCCCGGAGCGGGGAGCATCTCCTGGCCGTGCCCGACGGCGACCGGCTGGTCGTGCTCGCCGCGGACGGCGGTGCCGCCGTCGCCGCCTGTGAGCGGCTGGCCGAGGAGTACGAGGGTGCGGGACGCTGCTCGCCCCGGCGCCGGGGCGAGCGCAGCGCGGCGCCCGTGGCCGCGTTCGCCGTCGGCATCTCCGCCCCCACCGGGCCGATCGCCGCCGTGTCCGCCTACCGCCAGGCCGAGCAGGCGCTGTCGGTGGCCCGCCGCCGCGGCCGGGTGCTCGTCGAGCACGAGGAGGTCGCGGCCGGGTCGGTGCTGCCGCTGCTCGCGGACGACGCGGTACGGGCGTTCGCCGACGGCATCCTCCGCCCGCTCCGGGAGCACGACGCCACGGGCCGCGGCGATCTGGTCGCCTCGCTGCGCGCCTGGCTCTCGCGGCACGGCCAGTGGGACGCGGCCGCCGCGGACCTGGGCGTGCACCGGCACACCCTGCGCTACCGGATGCGCCGGGTGGAGGAGATCCTCGGGCGCTCCCTCGACGACCCGGACGCCCGGATGGAGCTCTGGCTCGCCCTCAAGGCGACCAGCGCGGACTGAGGCCGCGCGGCCCGGCCGGGGCGGGGCGTCCGGGGCGGGCCGGCGGGCGGGAGGCACGCCGGCCCCGGGCCGGCCGGAGCGCGGCACGCCGAAGCGTCCTAGCCGGACCGGCGCACCGCTCCACCGCGGACAAACGCCATTCGGCGCCGCCGCCCCTAACGTGGTGCGCAGCACACCGCACCTGCACCCCCGCCTGCATCCCGCAGGCACCCAGCAGGCACACCGCACCATCCCCACCACCTCGGAAGGGCCGGGATCCGCTGTGACCCACACCCACGCGTTCTGGCTGGCCGGCCGGCAGGCGACCGGCGACGGCACACTCGATGTCACCTCACCCTGGGACGGCAGGCTCGTCGGCAGGGCGAGCGTCCCGACCGAGGCCCAGGTCGACGAGGCCGTGGCCGCGGCGCACGCCGTCCGGGCCGAGTTCGCCGCCACCCCGGCGCACGTCCGGGCCGCGGCGCTGGAGCACGTCCAGCGGCGGCTGGCCGAACGGGCCGAGGAGATCGCCGAGCTGATCTCCGCCGAGAACGGCAAGCCGCTCAAGTGGGCGCGCGGCGAGGTCGGCCGCGCCGTCTCCGTCTTCCGGTTCGCCACCGAGGAGGCACGCCGCTTCAACGGCGGTGACGCGCAGCGTCTGGACACCGACGCGGGCGGCGCCGGGCGGCTCGCGCTCACCCGCCGCTTCCCGCGCGGGCCGGTGCTGGGCATCGCCCCGTTCAACTTCCCGCTGAACCTGTGCGCGCACAAGGTCGCCCCGGCCCTCGCCGTGGGCGCCCCGATCATCCTCAAGCCCGCCCCGGCCACCCCGCTCTCCGGGCTGCTGCTGGGCGAACTGCTCGCCGAGACCGACCTGCCCGCCGGTTCCTGGAGCGTCCTGCCGGTGCCGAACGACCGGATGCCCGCACTGGTGCGCGACGAGCGGCTGCCGGTCATCTCCTTCACCGGCTCCGGCCCCGTCGGCTGGTCGATCCTCGACTCGGCGCCGCGCAAGCACACCACGCTCGAACTCGGCGGGAACGGCGCGGCGATCGTCCTCGCCGACTGGTCCTCGGACGCCGACCTCGACTGGGCCGCGAGGCGGATCGCGACCTTCTCCAACTACCAGGGCGGCCAGTCCTGCATCTCCGTCCAGCGGGTCATCGCCGACGCCTCCGTGTACGACCGGCTGGTGCCCCGGATCGTCGCGGCCGTCAAGGAGCAGGTGACCGGCGACCCGTCGAACCCGGCCACCGATGTCGGCCCGCTGGTCAGCGAGGACGCGGCCAAGCGCGTCGAGTCCTGGGTCGGGGAGGCGGTGGGCGCGGGCGCCACGCTGCTCACCGGCGGCGAGCGGGACGGGGCCACGTACGCCCCGACCGTGCTCGCGGACGTGCCGTCCGACGTGCAGGTGTCCTGCGAGGAGGTCTTCGGGCCGGTGCTGACCCTCACCCGTGTGGAGGGCGAGGAGGCGGCCTTCGCGGCGGCCAACGACTCCCAGTACGGGCTGCAGGCGGGGGTGTTCACGCACGACGTGCGCACCGCCTTCCGCGCGCACCGGGAGCTGGAGGTCGGCGGCGTGATCATCGGCGATGTGCCGTCCTACCGGGCCGACCAGATGCCCTACGGCGGCACCAAGCAGTCCGGCGTGGGCCGGGAGGGCGTGCGCTTCGCGATGGACGACTACACCTATGAGCGGGTCATGGTCCTGACCGGCCTGGATCTGTAGGAACCCGCAGCCCGCGGGGCGGCTGTGAGCGCCGTCCGGCGGGGCGGGCAGCGAACGGCCGGGGCGCGCAGCCCACACGACGCGCCCCGGCCGCTCAGGTGCGGCCGGCGGGACCGGCCCGGCTTCCGGTGTCTCACCCGCCCGGGAGACACCGCGGCACCGGGTCAGTGCCCTCCGGCCGCCCGGGACGGCTCCCTCGATGCGTCCCGGAGTCCGAAGTCGAGCCGCGCGAGGCGGACCGCTCCGCGCAGCGTGATCCACAGGTCCCGCACACCGCGCGGGGCGCCGCCCAGCGTAAGTTCCACGGCCCGGTACGCATAGGGGCTGTCGGTGCAGGGGACAACGGCTTCGCCGAGCGGGGTGCCGTCGGCCAGGGCCAGCCCGATCCGGGCCTCGCCCGGTTCCGCACGGGCCGCCAGCAGGACGACCGTGTCCCGCGCGGCCGGGCCGCCGCCCGCTCCGCCCCCGCCCGTTCCGCCACCGCCCCGGGCTTCCGGGGCGGTGGCGGCCGTCCCGTCCTCCGGGCCGAAGTCGCAGGCGCGGAAGAGCAGCCGGGCCGCGGTGCCCGGGTCCGCCGGTGCCACCGCGTCGCCCCGGGTCTTCGCCCGGTCCACCAGTACGGCGTTCTCCGACACGTCGTGGTGCGCGGCCTCCAGGCCGGCCTTCCGCACCGGGCGCGGGGCGGGCGGCGGTCCGCCGACGGTGACCGGCGCCGTCAGCCGGATGTCCGCGGCGGAGGCGCCGGCCTGGAGTTCGTAGCGGCCCGGGTCGGTGGTCCAGCGGCCGTGCGCCACGTCCCAGTGGCCGAGCGCGGACACCGGCACGGTGAAGGTGAACCGCCCGGTCTCCCCGGCGGCGAGCCGGCGGCGCTCGTGGGCCACCAGCTGCCGGTGCGGGCGCGGTACGCGCGGGGCGCCGGCGCGCGCGTACAGCTGGACCACCTCGTCGGCGTCCCGGTCCCCGGTGTTGGTGACGGTCAGAGTGGCGGTGAGGACGACGCCGTCGCGGGTCACGGTCAGGCCGCCGTAGGAGAAGGCGCTGTAGGAGAGGCCGTGGCCGAAGGGGTAGAGGGGCGCGCCGTCGAAGTAGAGATAGGTGGCGCGGGCGCCGATGATGTCGTAGTCGAACAGCCCCGGCAGATCCGCGTCGCGGGCGTACCAGGTCTGGGGCAGCCGTCCGGCCGGTGAGACGTCCCCGAACAGGACGCGCGTGAGCGCGGTCCCGGCCGCCTGCCCCCCGTGCGCCGTCCACAGCAGGGCGGGCAGCGCGGCGTCGGCCTCCGGGACGGCGTACGGGTAGCTGCTGACGAGGGCCAGTACGGTCCGCGGGTTGACGGCGCGGGCCGCGCGCCACAGCCGCTCCTGCGCCGGGGGGAGTGCGAGCGTGGTGCGGTCCTCGGTCTCCCGGCCGTTGATGTGCGGGTCGTTCCCCGCCGCCACGATCACGGTGCCGGCCGCGGCGGCGGCGCGGGCGGCCGCGTCCTCGCCCCGCTCGGTCACCTCGACGGTGAACACCTCGGCCGTTTCCGGTCCTCCGCCTCCGCCGTCGGCGCGCAGCCCGTCCGGGGTGAGGCGGCAGGGGCGGCCCGAGCCGAGGTGCCGGAGCAGATGGCCGGGCCCGTGCGGTTCCAGGGCGAAGGTCTCCTGGACCACCCAGCCGCCGGGTTCCTTGGCGGAGGCCCGGACGAAACCGTCGGCGGCGGCGCTGAGGTAGTGCCCGTCCGGGGCCCTCAGGGTGAGCACACCGCCGCCCCAGTCGGTGAGCGCCAGTTCGGTGGGGTGCTCGCCGCGGGTGACGGGCGGGAGGTCCGTACGGCCCCGGGCGTGCGCGGGGTTGAGGGAGCCGGCGGGTCCGGCCGCCGGCTCCGCGGACCGGCCGGGGGGTACGCGCAGCCAGCCGCCGGTGGCGCAGCGCAGGCGCACCCGGTCGGCGCCGTCGGCGTGGACGACCCGTCCGGGGCCGAGGCGTTCGGCCAGCGCACCGCGCAGGGTGCTGCGGCGGATCAGGTCACCGCTGTACCAGTCCCGTTTGCAGGCGTCGGCCAGCGGGCCGATCACGGCGACCGTGCCGGCGCGGTCCGATGGATCGCCGTCGCCGTCCCCACCGGCGTCCCCACTGCCGTTCGCACTGCGGCCCGCGGCCCCGTCCTCGCGGAGCGGCAGCAGGCCGTCGTTCTTCAGCAGCACGACGGCCTGCTCCGCCGCCTCGCGGGCCAGTTCCCGGTGGGCCGGGGTGTCGGCGTGCTCCGGGCCGAGATCCGCGTACGGGTCGTCCACCGGGTCGAACTCGCCCAGATCGCGGCGCATGGCCAGCAGCCGCCGGACGGCGGTGTCGATGTGGTGCTCGGAGATCAGACCGCGCTCCAGGGCGCCGCGCACCCGGGCGGCGGTCGGCGTGGGGTCCTGGTCGTGGTCGGTGAAGCTGTCCACTCCGGCGCGGAGCAGGGCGGCGGCCGCCTCCTCGTGAGTGGCGTGGTAGCCCTGCGAGCCGGCGATGTTGGAGGGCGCTCCCGCGTCGGAGCAGACGACGAGCTCCCGCTCCGTCCAGGTGCGCAACTCCTCCGCCAGATACGGCGACAGGTGGTTCGGCCGTCCGTTGACCAGGCTGTACGCCGGCATGACACCGGCCACCGCGCCCGCCTCGACCGGTCCGCGGAAGGCGGGGAGGTCGTATTCGCGGAGCACGCGGGGCGGTACGGAGGCGGAAGTGGTGTCGCGGGCGGTCTCGTTGTTGTGCGCCAGCCAGTGCTTGAGGACGGGGGCGGTGCGCCAGTACCGGGGATGGTCTCCGCGGAGCCCCCGGGTGTAGGCGGTGGCGAGCGCGGCGGTCAGCGCGGGGTCCTCGGAGTAGCCCTCCTCGTTGCGGCCCCAGCGCGGGTCGCGGAGCGGATTGACGACGGGCGCCCAGACGTTCAGCCCGACCCGCGGATCGCGGGCGCGCAGGGCCCGGACCTCCGTGGACACGGCCTCGCCGACCCGCCGCAGCAGGTCCGGGCTCCAGCTGGCGCCGAGCCCCACGGCCTGGGGGAAAACGGTGGCCGGGCCCATCCAGGCGACTCCGTGCAGGGCCTCCTGGCCGGTGCGGAAGGCGGCGATCCGCAGGCGTTCCACGGCGGGTGCGAACTGGTGGAGCATCGCGATCCGCTCATCGAGGGTGAGATGGGCGAGCAGATCGTCCACGCGCTGTCTGCGCGGCAGCCGGGCAGCGCGGCGGGGCGGCGGAGCGGTGGGCACGGACGGTCTCCTCGCGGCCGGGGTGCCCCGAGGGCGTCCGGGGCGGGGGAGTGCGGAGCGGAGGCGTACCACAGGCGGAACAGCAGGGGAGGAAGCGGTGTGTGCTTCGAAGCGCTTCGATGCTGCGCTGTGGCCGTGCTGGTGTCAAGACGTACCGCATCCGTCCTGCGGGCTTCCCGAGGCGGCCCGGGGCGTCAACTCTCCCTGGCGCGAGCATTTTTGTGGGGCCTCTTGCGTGGCCCCAACCCCGCACCTAACCTCAGCGCCATCGAAGCGCTTCGACCACGCGGTCAAGGGACTGGCCGTGCGGCGGTTACGCCACGAAGGGTTGACGCAATGCCGAACTTCCAGGCTCCGGGCCGCGGTTCCGCCCCGCACCGCGGTTCCGCCCCGGGCCGCCCCGCCCCGCGCAGCAGACGGACGTTCCTCGCCGGAGCGGCCGCCGTCACCGCGGCGGCCGCCGGCGGGTTACCCCTGCTCAGCGGGTGCTCCTCGGGCGAGAGCACCAACCGCGGCGGCACGACCAGCGGCAAGGACCTCAGGAAGCTGCTGCCTGCCCATGTGGCCTCCCGGGCGAGCGATCCGGACATCCCCAGCCGCAACGGCTCCAGCCCCGGCTTCACCCGGGCCCCGGCGCCCGGGGACCTCACCGCCTCGGTACGCGGCAAGCCGGGCCGCGGCGGCACGTACACCGCCTTCACCCCGCTCTGGGGCACCCCGCCGCCGAAGGACGCCGCGTACTACCGGGCCGTCAACGAGGCGCTGGGCGCCGAGATCCGCTGGCAGACCCAGGACGGCAACACCTACGGCGAGAAGCTGAGCGCCGTCCTCGCCTCCGACGGCATCGCCGACATCGTCTGCGTCCCGCAGTGGGAGATGCAGGGCCGCATCCACGGTGCGATCAGCGCCAAGTTCGCCGACCTCGGCCCGTATCTCTCCGGCGACAAGGTGAAGAAGTACCCCAACCTCGCCGCCATCCCCACCGCCGCCTGGCAGATGTCCGTCTTCGGCGGGAAGCTGCGCGGCCTGCCGATGCCCGCGCGCCCGCTCGGCGGCGTCGTCCCCTTCTACCGGCAGGACCTCTTCGAGAACGAGGGCTGGGAGGTCCCGGACAGCCCGGACGCGTTCCTCGCCCTCGCCAAGGAGATCACCCGCCCCGCGAGCAAGCGGTGGGCCTGCGAGGACATGTGGTGGTCCGCCCAGATCATCTTCGGCTGCCCGCCGGAGAAGCCGTACTACTGGACCGAGCGGGACGGCAAGCTCGTCCACAAGGTCGAGACGGACGCCTGGCTCGAAGCGCTGGAGTGGACCCGCAAGCTCTACGCCGCCGGGGTCGT
Organism: Streptomyces sp. F63; assembly: GCF_018070345.1. GTDB lineage: Bacteria > Actinomycetota > Actinomycetes > Streptomycetales > Streptomycetaceae > Streptomyces. The sequence goes on along the minus strand of NZ_JAGPXX010000005.1, from coordinate 72,435 downwards.
CCACCCGGACGCCGTCGCCGGCAAGGCCAACGACGCGGCCACCCGCTTCACCTCCGGCCAGTCGCTGATGATGAACGACGGCGACGCCAAGTGGTATGGCCTCACCTTCGAACAGGCCGCCGCCAACCCGGATTTCCGCATCCAGGCCATGGACTTCTTCGGTCCCGGTGGCGGCGACCCCGTCCTCTACCGGGGTGCCCCCGCCAGCCTCTGGTCCTTCCTCAACAAGAAGCTGTCGAAGGAGCGGATCGAGGAGTGCCTCGCGATCGCCGACTTCATCGCCGCCCCCTACGGCACGCGCGAGCAGCGGCTCATCGACTACGGCACCGAGGGCGAGCACCACACGATCGAGGACGGCGTGCCGGTGAAGACGGAGAAGGGCGTCAAGGAGGTCCAGGACACCTACCGCTTCATCGTCTCCGCCGAGGCCGCCGTCGCCTACCCCGACCATCCCCGAGTGGTGAAGGACTACTGCGGCTGGATGCAGCGGATGGGCGCCCATATGCGCAAGCCGCTCTTCCACGGCATGCAGATCCAGGAGCCCACCCGGTACGCCTCCCTCTACACACCGTTCGAGGACCTCGCCAAGGACGTGGTCCGCGGCCGCAAATCGCTGCGCGACGCGCAGCGGGCCGTCACCGACTGGCGGAAGGGCGGGGGCGACAAGCTGCGCGACTGGTACGCGGAGCTGCTGGAGAAGAACGGCAGCGGAGTGTGAGCAGCGCCGTACGCCCCCGGGCCGCGGGGGCGCCCCCCGGCACCCCCGCCCCGGACGGCGGCAGCGGTGCCGGCGACGGCGGCCGCCCGGGCGCGCCCCGCCCCGCGCCGTCCGCCCGCCGCCGGCACCGGCTGCGCCGGGACCGCTCCCTGCTGCTGATGACGCTCCCGGCCGTCGGCCTGCTGGCGCTGTTCGTGTACGTCCCGCTGATCTGGACCACGGTCGCCTTCAAGGACTACGACCCGTATCTCTCCGGGCTGTGGGACAGCCCGTGGACCGGCTGGGAGAACTTCTCCCTGCTGCTGTCCGACAGCCGCTTCTGGGACGCCGGCGCCAACACGCTCGCCATCACCTTCCTCCAGCTCACCCTGTTCTTCCCGGTCCCCATCGCGCTGGCGCTGCTCCTCAACAGCCTCATGAGCGAACGCGTCCGGGCCGTCGTGCAGAGCGTGCTCTACCTCCCGCACTTCTTCTCCTGGGTGCTCGTCATCACCGTCTTCCAGCAGATGCTGGGCGGCGCCGGGCTGCTCTCCCAGCTGCTGCGCGCCCGCGGCTACGAGGGCTTCGATCTGATGACCGACCCGGGGGTCTTCACGTTCCTGGTCACCGCGCAACTGGTGTGGAAGGACGCGGGCTGGGGCGTCATCGTCTTCCTCGCCGCGCTCTCCGCCGTCAACCAGGACCTGTACGAGGCCGCGGCGGCCGACGGCGCCGGACGGTGGCGCCGCATGTGGCACGTGACGCTGCCCGCGCTGCGGCCCGTCATCGCCCTGCTGCTGGTGCTGCGCGTCGGCGACGCCCTGACCGTCGGCTTCGAACAGATCCTCCTCCAGCGCGACGCGGTCGGGCCGGGCGCCTCCGAGGTGTTCGACACCTATGTGTGGTGGGTCGGCATCGCCAACGGCGACTACGGCGTCGCCGCGGCGGGCGGCCTGATCAAGGGGGTCTTCAGCGTGGTGCTGGTCCTGCTGGCCAACAAGGTCGCCCATCTGCTGGGCGAGCAGGGGGTGTACCGGAAGTGAGCACCACGGCACCGCCGCGGACGGCCGCCGCACAGCCGGACCCGCCGTCCGCCGCCCCGGCGGCACCGGACGCGGGGCGGCGCGGCGGGCGGCCCGTGTGGGAGGAGGAGCCGGGGCCGGTCGGGCAGGGCCTGAAGGGCGCCACCCTCGCCGCCGTCTGCCTGGCGATCCTCGGCCCGCTGTGGGTGGTCGTCGTCACCAGCCTCTCCGACCAGAGGACCATCACCGAGGCCGGCGGGCTGGTGATCGTCCCGAGGACGGTCACCTTCCGGGCGTACCAGGAGCTGCTGAGCGGCGGGACCGTCACCCGCGCCACGGTCGTCAGCCTGCTGGTCACCCTGGTGGGCACCGCCATCAGCATGGCCGTCTCCATCCTCTGCGCCTACGGGCTCTCCCGGCCCGGCTCCCTGCTGCACCGGCCGATCCTGATGACCCTGCTGCTCACCATGTTCTTCAGCGCCGGCCTCATCCCCACCTATCTGCTGGTCACCGGCATCGGCCTGCAGGACAGCTACTGGGCGATGATCCTCCCGAGCGCGGTCTCGGTCTTCAACATCCTCGTCCTGCGGGCCTTCTTCATGAACACCGCGCCGGAGCTCATCGACAGCGCCCGCATCGACGGCGCGGGGGAGTGGCGCATCCTGCTGCGCATCGTGATGCCGCTGTCCAAGGCGGTCATCGCCGTCATCTCGCTCTTCTACGCGGTCGGCTACTGGAGCCAGTGGTTCAACGCGATGATCTACCTCAACGACTCCGGGAAGTGGCCGCTGCAGATGATCCTGCGGCAGCTCGTCATCAAGCAGGAAGCACCCCAGGGCATGTCCCAGATGATCGCCACCCAGCAGGTCCCGGGGCTGGCCGTGCAGATGGCCGTCATGGTGCTGGCGCTGATCCCGGTGGTGGCCGTGTACCCCTTCGTGCAGAAGCACTTCACCAAGGGGATGCTCACGGGCGCCATCAAGGGCTGACCCGGTCCCGGTCCCCCCTCGCCGGGGCCGGGTCCCGGCCCGCGCCCGTGTTCTGCGCCACCGCACGGCCGCACGACCCGCCACCGTCCGCTCACACGGAAGGAGCTCCCCAGGACATGCCGCACCTCTCCGCACCCGGCGGACGCACCCCGGTCCCGGGCTCCGCCCTCACCCGGAACGCCGGCCGGGCCGTCCCCGCCGTGCACCGCCGCGGCGACGGCAGCGGCACCGCCCGGGGCCGCGTCCGGGACGACGCGCACCGGGTGGTCCGGACGGGCCGGTCCACCGCCGGGGACGCCCGGATCCCCGGCCGCGTCCGCCTCGGCACCGGCGAGCACGGCACCCCGCACGGAGCGCCCGCGTGAGCCGGCCCGCACGGCCCGGACGCCCCGCACGGCGCGGACGGTCCGCACGGCCCGGCCCGGCGGACGCCACCCGGGGCCGCGTCCTCTACGGCGGCGACTACAACCCCGAGCAGTGGCCCGAGGAGACGTGGACCGAGGACATCCGGCTGATGCGCGAGGCCGGGGTCACCCTCGTCACCGTCGGCGTCTTCTCCTGGGCACGCATCGAACCCGAGCCCGGCGCACGGGACTTCGGCTGGCTGGACACCGTCCTCGGCCTGCTGGACGAGGCCGGCATCGGCGTCTGCCTCGCCACCCCCACCGCCTCGCCCCCGCCCTGGCTCGGCGCCCGCCACCCGGACACCCTGCCGCGCGACCCCGCGGGCGCAACCGTCTGGTACGGCTCGCGCAACCACTTCTGCGCCTCCTCCGCCGTCTACCGCGAGCACGCCGCCGCCCTCACCGAGGACCTCGCCGCCCGCTACACCGGCCACCCCGCGCTGCGCCTGTGGCACGTCGGCAACGAGTACGCCACCCCCTGCTGGTGCGAGTCCACCGCCCGCCACTTCCGCCGCTGGCTGCGGCGGCGCCACGGCACCCTCGACGCGCTCAACGAAGCCTGGGGCACGGCCTTCTGGAGCCAGACCTACGGCAGCTGGGACGAACTGATCCCGCCGCGCCGCGCCCAATACCTGCTCAACCCGGCGCACGAGCTCGACTTCCGCCGCTTCACCAGCGACGCGCTGCTGGAGTGCTTCACCACCGAACGCGACATCCTGCGCGGACACGACCCGGACACCCCCGTCACCACCAACTTCATGCCGTTCTTCCCGGGCGTGGACGGGTGGGCCTGGGCCGCCGAGGAGGACGTCGTCTCCGCCGACATCTACCCCGATCCCGCCGACCCGCACGGCGGCGCGGAGAACGCCCTCGTCCAGGACCTCACCCGCTCCCAGGCCCGTGGTCCCTGGATGCTGATGGAGCAGGCCGCCGGCGCGGTGAACTGGCGGCCCGTCAACCGGCCGAAGCCGCCGGGACTGATGCGCCTGTGGTCCCTGCAGGCCGTGGCGCGCGGGGCCGACGCCGTCTGCTTCTTCCAGTGGCGGCAGTCCCGGCAGGGCGCCGAGAAGTTCCACTCCGCGATGCTGCCGCACGCGGGGGAGCACAGCCGGACCTTCCAACAGGTGCGCGAACTCGGGGCCGAACTGGCCGGGCTGGGCGGCGAGGTGGCGGGACGGCCGGTGCCGGCCGGGGCGGCGGTCCTGCACGACTGGGATGCCTGGTGGTCCGCCCGGGGTGAGGGCCGCCCCTCCGCCCTCGTCACCCACGAGGGCCTGCTGCGCGCCTGGCACCGGGCCCTGTGGGAGGCGGGGATCACCACCGACTTCGCCCGCCCCGACGCGGACCTGAGCGGCTACCGTCTCGTCGCCGTGCCGCACCTCCACCTGCTCACCGGGGAGGCGCTGCGGAACCTCAGCGCCCATGTGCGCGGCGGCTCCACCCTCGTCTGCGGCTTCTTCACCGGCGTCACCGACGGCGACGGCCGGGTGCGCCCCGGCGGCGTCGACGCGCGACTGCGCGAACTGCTGGGCCTCGCCACCGTGCACGAGTGGTGGCCGCTGGCGGAGCGCGAGACGGTCACCGTCACCACCACCGCGGCCTCCGCGCCGGCTGAGACCGCCGCGACCGCCGGAAGCGGACTGCCGGACACCTTCACCGGCAGCCTCTGGACCGAGGACCTCGAACTCGCCGGAGCCGAGCCCGTCGCCGTCCTCGAAGGCGGCGAACTGGACGGCGGCCCGGCCGTCACCCGCCACCGCCACGGCGCCGGCACCGCCTGGTACGTCTCCACCCTGCCCGAACCCCCGGCGCTGCGCGCCCTGCTGACGCACGCGGCCACCGCCGCCGGGCTGCGGCCCGCGCTCCCCGGACTCCCCGCCGGCGTGGAGGCGGTCCGCCGCGGCGACCTGCTCTTCCTCCTCAACCACAGCGGCGCCCCGGCCGTGGTCCCGCTCCCCGCCCCGGCCACCGACGTGCTGACCGGGCGGGACCACACCAGTGCCGTCCGCCTCGACCGGCACGGCGCCGCCGCGCTGCGCACCGGGGCCCGGCGGGACGGGGCACCGGACGCGCCACCCGCACCGCACGTTCCCGAACCCCCACCCCCGTAGAAGGAGAACCCCCGTGCGACCCTCCACCCCCTCCACCCCCTCCACCGCCCGCATTCCACGCCGGACGCTGCTCCGCACCGCCCTCCCCGCCGCGGCCGCGCTGGCCGGACTGACCACCCTGGCCACCGCGCCCGCCCACGCCGCCGTCTGGTCCTCCTCGGAGCAGTGGGGCACCTGGTCCAACGGTGGCTACACCCTCTACAACAACATCTGGGGCTCCGGCACCGGACCGCAGACCATCTGGGCCAACTCGTACAGCGACTGGGGCGTCTGGGCGGACCACCCGAATACCGGCGGCATCAAGTCCTACCCGAACGCCAAGAAGACCGTGAACAAGCCGATCAGCCAGATCACCACGCTGACCAGCCACTACAACGTCACGGTCCCGAACTCCGGCGCCTACAACACGAGCTACGACATCTGGGACACCGACTACGACCACGAGATCATGCTCTGGGTCAACCGGACGGGCCCGGTCGGCCCCCTCGGCTCCCACCAGGGCGACGTCTCGCTGGGCGGCCACAGCTGGTCCGTGTACCGGGGCGACAACGGCCACAACGCCGTCTACACCTTCATCCGCTCCTCCAACTCGACCGCCGGCACGGTGAACATCAAGCCGGTCCTGGACTGGCTGAAGAACACCAAGGGCTGGATCGGCGACGAGACCATCGGCGACGTCCAGTTCGGCTACGAGATCACGTCCTCGGCGGGCGGCCTGGACTTCCGCACCAACAACTTCGGCGTCTCGTCGAACTGAACGACGGCCCGACGGCGCAGAGGCTCACGGGGTGCAGGTGTTCCGGTCGCCGCGTGAGCCCCTGACGCTTCACCGGGTGCGCATCGTGGCCCACACACGCGAGCCGTCGCCATGCGCTTCGTGGCCCCACGAGTCCGACAGCGCCTCCACCAGGAGGAGCCCGCGTCCGTGCTCACTCTCTTCTTCCGGTGCGGACGACTGCATGGGGTACCGCGGGCCGCTGTCGGTCACGGCTACCGTCACCTTGCCGGCCGACAGGGTGAGACGGAGCCTGATGTGCACCGTGCCGATGGTCCGCGGGACCGCTGATGCCTGCGGAGCCACGGAGGCCGAGCGCGAGGCCCTGGCCGAGTCGGTCCGCGGACAGGGCGAGGGCTGGTGGGTCGGCGATCCGGCCATTCCAGAGTGGATGGACCCGCTGGCCGGCTTTGAAACGGCCGCGGAGTACGTACACGCCTACGCGAACATCCTCGTTCCCGGGCTCCTGCAGACTCGCGCCTACGCGCTGGCGGCCCATCAGGCCGGCGACGTGCGCGCCGATCGGGACGAGATCGAACGCAAGGTCGCGGCTCGCATGCGGCGTCAGGACATCCTCGAACGCGAGAACCTCCACCTGTGGGCGATCCTTACCGAGAGCGTGCTGCGGACTGTCGTGGGCGACGAGGCGGTGATGGCGGAGCAGATGGCCCGTCTGGAAGAGACGTCCCGGCGGCCGAACATCGATATCCAGGTTCTCCCGCACAGATCCGGAGCCTCGGCCGCCGGGTCGGGCGGCCACTTCCTGATTCTCGGACGGGACGACGAACGGCACCCGCTCCGCTTCATGTCGGTGGTCTACCTGGAGATGCACACGCGCGGCCTGTATCTGGATGACCCCGACGACCTCCAGGCCGATAAGTTGGCCCATGCCTACCTGCGTTCCCAGGCAGCCGACCCGAAGGCCTCGCGGAAGATGCTCGCCGCCGCACGACAGGAGTTCTCCCCAGGACGGGGCCGCCGAGCCGGGCGCGGACCCGGATCGCGTCCGGGCCCCGGGGTTCGAGCCGTACGGTCTCCCGCCGGCCCGACCACTCCAGGGCGCCGCCGCTCTCGCGGAAGGTGCCGGCCGTGGGGGAGGACTGGGCGAGCGAGGCTGACTGCGGTGACGGGTTCACATGCGCTCCTCTGGGGTGACGGCGGCCGGTCGGACTGCGTGCGGGTCCGCTGGTACGGGGGGAGCGGTGGTAGGGGAGAGCGGTGATACGGGGAGCGCGGCGCGGCGGTGCTCAGTCCCGGGCGGGCGGGGGACCGGAGCTGGCCCGGACGGTGAGTTGCGGGGGAAGCAGGGTGGTGTGGGGCCGGCCGCCTCCCTCCAGCTTCTCCATGACGAGCTCCACGGCCCGGCGTCCCATCTCCTGGGCGGGGATGGCGACCGAGGTGAGCCGCACGGACGCCTGCAGGGCCACCTGTTCCGGGCAGACGGCCACCACCGACACGTCCTCCGGCACGGCCCGGCCCTGCTCCCGCAGGAGGCTGAGCAGCGGGTCGATCGCGTTCTCGTTCTGCACCACGAAGCCGGTGGTGTCCGGGCGTTCGCCGAAGATCCGGGCGAGGGTGCCCGCCAGCGACGGGTAACTGCCCTCGCACGGCCGGTGCAGGGTGCGCAGCCCGAGTTCGCGGGCGCGGCGGCGGAGCCCCTCGACCGTCCGCTCGGCGAAGCCGGTGTGCCGCTCGTAGACGGCGGCGGCCTCGCCGATCACGGCGATCTCCCGGTGGCCGAGCTTCGCCAGATGCTCGGCGCAGAGCGCGCCGGTCGCGGCGAAGTCCAGGTCCACGCAGGTCAGTCCGGTGGTATCGGCGGGGAGCCCGATGAGGACCGCGGGCCGGCCGGTCTCGCGCACCAGCGGCAGACGGGCGTCGAGCAGTTCGACGTCCATCAGGATCATGGCGTCGGCCAGGCCGCTGCCGGCGACCCGGCGGACGGCGGCCGGCCCCTCCTCGCCGGTCAGCAGCAGGACGTCGTAGCCGTGGTTGCGGGCGGTGGTGGCGACCGCGAGGGCGATCTCCATCATCACGGGGACGTACATGTCGGTCCGCAGCGGCATCATCAGCGCGATGATGTTCGAGCGGCTGCTGGCCAGTGCGCGGGCGCCCGCGTTGGGGTGGTAGCCGAGCTCCTCGATGCTGCGTTCGACCCGGTCGCGGGTGGTGGCGGAGATGGAGCGCTTGCCGCTGAGGACATAACTCACCGTGCTGGCGGAGACCCCGGCGTGCCGGGCGACCTCGGCGAGTGTGACCATGCAGTTCCCCAGCGGTGCGACGGTGACGGACGGCGGGCCAGGGGCGGGTGAAGCGCTTCGACTGCCTGCTCGGCCCCGCCCGTCGATCCCTGCCGTGGAACGACAGTAGACCGGTGACCGGAAGCTGTCCAGGAGGAGTGTCGAAGCGCTTCAACGGGCGTCGGCGGCGCGCTTCAGAGGCGCCCCGGAGCGGGGGCGCGTCCCCGAACGCGTCCCGTTGCGTACCGGCGCCCCCCCGCCGTCCGGCCCATCGGTTCGGGGGGCGCCCGGTATGTGCCGTCCCCGGCCGGGTACACCGTCACCAGCCCCCACCGCCCGGCCGGAGCCCCGCCGTCCCCGCCCCGGCCGGTGCCGGCCCCGCACCCCCTACTCGCGGCGAGGTGAGCCCCGTGACCGCACCGTCCACCCGTCCCTCCGTCTCCGAACGCGAAGCGCGCGAGGTGGCCGAGGCCGCCCGTGAACAGGAGTGGCGCAGGCCGAGCTTCGCCAAGGAGCTCTTCCTCGGCCGGTTCCGCCCGGATCTCGTCCACCCCGGCCCCGCCCCCGACCCCGGAGACGAACGGCGCGGGGAGGCGTTCCTCGCCCGGCTCCGCACGTTCCTCGCCACCCGCGTCGACAGCGCCCTCATCGAGCGCGAGGCGCGCATCCCCGACGACGTCGTCCGCGGCCTCAAGGACCTCGGCGCGCTCGGCATGAAGATCGACACCCGGTACGGCGGCCTCGGGCTCAGCCACGTGTACTACCACCGGGCCCTCGCCCTCGCCGGCTCCGTCAGCCCGGCGATCGCGGCCCTGCTCTCCGCGCACCAGTCGATCGGCGTCCCCCAGCCGCTGGCGGTCTTCGGTACCCCGGAGCAGAAGGAGGCCTTCCTGCCGCGCTGCGCCCGCACGGACCTCTCCGCTTTCCTCCTCACCGAACCCGACGTCGGCTCCGACCCGGCCCGTCTCGCGACCACCGCCGTGCCCGACGGCGACGACTACCTCCTCGACGGGGTGAAGCTCTGGACCACCAACGGCGTCGTCGCCGATCTGCTCGTCGTCATGGCCCGCGTCCCGGCCGGGGACGGCCACCGCGGCGGCATCACCGCCTTCGTGGTGGAGGCCTCCTCCGAGGGCATCACGGTCGAACACCGCAACGCGTTCATGGGACTTCGCGGCCTGGAGAACGGCGTGACGCGCTTCCACCGCGTCCGGGTCCCCGCCGCTCACCGCATCGGCGCGGAAGGAGCGGGCCTCCGGATCGCCCTCGCCACCCTCAACACCGGCCGGCTCTCCCTCCCCGCCATCTGCGCCGGCGCCGGCAAGTGGAGCCTGAAGATCGCCCGCGAGTGGTCGGCCGCCCGCGAGCAGTGGGGCCGGCCCGTCGGGCGGCACGAGGCCGTCGGGGCCAAGATCTCCTTTATCGCATCCACCACCTTCGCCCTGGAGGCCATGGTCGACCTGGCCGGGCGGATGGCCGACGAGGGCCGCACGGACATCCGGATCGAGGCCGCGCTCGCCAAGCTCTACGGCAGCGAGATGGCCTGGCGCATCGCCGACGACCTCGTCCAGATCCGCGGCGGCCGCGGCTATGAGACCGCGGCCTCCCTCGCCGCGCGCGGCGAACGCGCGGTCCCCGCCGAACAGCTGCTGCGCGATCTGCGCATCAACCGGATCTTCGAGGGCTCGACGGAGATCATGCATCTGCTGATCGCCCGGGAGGCCGTGGACGCCCATCTGTCGGTGGCCGGCGACCTCATCGACCCGGACGTCCCCCTGGCCGGGAAGGCCCGCGCCGGTGCCCGGGCCGGCGGCTTCTACGCCCGCTGGCTGCCCGGGCTGCTCACCGGGCCGGGCCGGCGGCCGGGCTCGTACCGGGAGTTCCATCCGGCCGGCCACCCGGACCTCGCCCGCCATCTGCGCTGGGCGGAACGTTCCTCCCGCCGGCTGGCCCGCGCCACCTTCTACGCCATGTCCCGGTGGCAGGGGCGGCTGGAGAGCCGGCAGTGCTTCCTCGGCCGGATCGTGGACATCGGCGCGGAACTGTTCGCCGTCAGTGCGGCCTGCGCCCGGGCGGAGCGGCTGCGCCGCGAGGCGGACCACGGCCGGGAGGCGTACCAGCTGGCCGACGCCTTCTGCCGGCAGGCGCGCGTCCGCACCGAGGGACTCTTCCGCCGGCTGTGGACCAACACCGACGACCTCGACCGCAAGGTCGCCGCGGGCGTCCTCGGCGGGGCGTACACCTGGCTGGAGGAGGGTGTCCTCGATCCCAGCGGCGACGGGCCGTGGATCGCCGATGCGGCTCCGGGCCCGGTGCGCCGGAAGAGCGTCCACCGCACGATCGGCTGAACACGTCCCTCCCGGGCCGTTCGCCGTCGGGGCCGTCAGCGCACTTCGGCGCCCCGGGAGGCCCGGGCGCCGTCCGGCGGTGCCATCGCCATCAGCAGATCGACCAGGGCGAGCATCAGATCCCGTCCCACCTCCGGCCGCCGGACGTCGCCCAGCAGCAGCGGGACCGCCGGGTCGAGGTCGAGGGCGTGCCGGACCTCCTCCTCCGTGCGGTCGCAGTGCCCGTGGAAGCAGTTGACCCCGACCACGAACGGGACACCGCGGTTCTCGAAGAAGTCGATGGAGGCGAAGCTGACCGCCAGCCGCCGGGTGTCGACCAGCACGATCGCCCCCAGAGCGCCGTTGACGAGGTCGTTCCACATGAACCAGAAGCGTTCCTGGCCCGGCGTGCCGAAGAGGTAGACCACCAGGTCGGCGCTGATGGTGATCCGGCCGAAGTCCAGCGCCACCGTGGTGGTGCTCTTCTCCGCCAGTTCCTCGATGACGTCCACCCCGGCGCTGGCCTGCGTCAGATACTCCTCGGTCCGGACGGGGGCCACCTCGCTGACCGCACCGACCAGGGTCGTCTTGCCCACCCCGAAGCCACCGGCGACGAGGAACTTGACGGCCGCCGGAGCCGCCCGGCCACGCTCCGGTCCGGCTCCGTGGTCAGAGTTGTTCGAGCCCATCCCTCACCGCCCGCAGAAGAGTCCTGTCCAGTCCGGCTTGCGCGGCCGTCATCGGCGGCCGTGTCGTCACCCCGCCCAGCGCGATCAGATCCCCGATCAGGATCTTGGTCACGGAGACCGGCAGATCGAGCGCGGCCGCGATCTCCGCGACGGCGGCCGGGACCCGGCACCGCTCCAGGATGGCGCGGTGCTCGGGCTCCAGGCCGCGTGCGGGGGGCTGGTCCCGGTCCGTCGTGACGACCATGGTGATCAGTGTGAGGCCCTCCCGCTCCGGCACCGTACGGCCGCGGGTGATCGTGTACGGCCGGACCAGGGACCCGTCGGCGTCGTCCGGTCCGAGCCCCTCCGTCCAGTGGCTCAACCAGATCTACCCCCGTCACCGGCGGGGGCGTCGCCGCGGGGCTCGGTGCCCAGCTTCTTGCCGACCTGCTGGACCAGGGTGTACATCGCCACCGACATGACCTCGGCGTCGACCTCCTGGGAGGCGATCACCGCGAGGTGCGTGCCCTTGCCCGCGGAGATGATGAAGAGCCACAGGTCGGCCAGTTCCACGATGATCTGGCGCACCGCCCCGCCGTTGAAGAGCTCGTCGATGCCCCGGGCGAGACTCTGCTGGCCGGTGGCCACGGCGGCCAGCCGCTCGGCGTCCGTCCGCTCGATGGTCCCGGACTGGCTGACGACCATGCCGTCGTCGGACAGGATGACGGCGTGCAGGGTCCCCGCCACCTGTTCCACCAGTCCGTCGAGCAGCCAGTCGAGGTCCCGGTCGGTTGCCGTGGTGCGCTGTGTCATTCTCGGTCTTCCCTTGCTGTTCCGCCGGGTTGGGGCGGGCTGACGTCGGCCGGGGGGAGGTCCTGCTCGGAGGCCGGCCCGCGGATGATGCGGGACTGGCGCTGGAACGCGCCCACCGTCGCGCCGGAGCGCTCGGGTGCCGGATGCGCGTGGGGGGACGCGTCCTCGTCGGTGCCGGTCCGCCGCGGCGGGTTCCGGAGTTCGGGGGTGAGGCCGGCCTGCCGGACCCGCCGGGGCAGCGGGCTCGCCCCGCCGCCGGCACCGTTCACGGCACCGCTGTGCGGGGCGGCCCCGCCGTCGCGCGTACCGGTGCCGCCGGTCACGGCCGCCGCGGCCTGTCCCCGGGAGCGGCGCGGGAGTCCGGGGGAGGGCTCTTCCGCGGCGGACGGCTGAGCGGCGTCCTTCGGCTCCCCCGCTCCACGGGCCGCCGGCAGGGCCCTCCCGGCCGGGGCCGCGGCGCCCTCGGGCGCATCGCTCTCCGGCTCCGGTTCGCCGGCCACCAGTTCGGCGGGGATCATGACGATCACCCGGGTGCCGCCGAACACCGACGGGCGGAACTCGAGCGTCAGCCCGAGCCCGGCGGCCAGCCGCGCCACCACGTACAGGCCCAGCCGGGCGTCGTCGGCCCGGGACATCATGTCCATTCGCGGCGGCTCGGCCATCATCGCGTTGAGCCGCTCGTACTCCTCCGGCTCCATGCCGAGACCGCGGTCCTCGATCTCCACGACCAGGCCCCGGCCCACCACACCGGCCCGTGCCTCCACGGGGTTCGGCGGCTTGGAGAAGACGGCGGCGTTCTCCATCAGTTCCGCGAGGATGTGCGCCACCGGGCCGACCGCGCGTTCGGAGAGCCACGGCCTGCCCTGCACCTCGATCTGGATGCGGCGGTAGTCCTGCACCTCGCCCAGCGCGGACCGCAGCACGTCCAGCACCGGGACGGGCCTGCGCCAGCGCCGCTGCGGCTGCCCGCCGCCGAGGATGACGAGGTTCTCCTCGTAGCGGCGGAGCCGGGCCGCGAGATGGTCCAGGTCGAAGAGCCCCTCCAGGACCTCCGGGTCCTCGTGGCGGCGCTCCATCTCGTCGAGCTTCTTCAGCTGGAGACCGATGAGCAGCTGCGTGCGGCGGGCGATGCGCTGAAGCAGCCGTTCGAAGCCGCGGTGCTGCTCGGTCTCCCGGACGGCGGTCTCGACGGCGCTGCGGCGGGCGAGGTTGAGGGCCTGGCCGAGCCGGCCCAGCTCGTCGTCGCCGTGCGGGACCTCCCGCACCTCGGCCTCGACGTCGATGTCCTCGCCGCGCTGCAGCCGCTCCACGACGGCCGGGAGCTCCGTCTCCAGCCGCGCCGCCTCGTCGCGCAGTGCGAGGATCCGCTGCCGCAGGGAGCCGGTGAGCCACAGGCTGAGCCCGATGACGACGACGACCGCGCCGAGCCCGATGGCGCTGGCGGCGACCGTGCGGGCCATCAGATCCCGTACCGATCCGTCGTTGGCCCGGTTGAAGTCGGCGGCCAGTCTGCCGGTCAGCTCCCGCAGCGGGGGCCGCAGGCCGGCCATGGCCTTCCGCCACTGACCGGCCTCGCGGGGCAGGTCGCCGGGCTCGGTGAGGGGGAGCTGCAGCAGCGTCTGTTCCACCACGGTCTTGGTGTGCCAGGCGTCCTTCAGGGTCATGTCCTGGTGGAACGCGGACTCGGCCTCGGACAGCCGCGACTCGATGCGGTCCGTGAGGAGGTACTGCTGGGCGCCGATCCACTCGACGAGGCGGGAGCGCTCCGTCTTGCCGAGGTGCCCCGCGGTCCAGCCGCGGGTGAGCACCGCGTCCTCACGGGCGAGCATCTCGGTGGCCCACATGAGGTCGGTCAGCGGCTGCGCCCGGACGCTGACCGCGCCGTTGTCCGTGTTGCCCAGGGCGTCGGCGAACTGGAGAGCGCTGTCGATCAGGACGGTGAAGGACTCGAAGGCCACGGGCTGGGTGCCGCTCCCGTCGTCCACGGAGTCCCGGATGTCCGGGAGCACCCGGAGCTCCTCCCGGGCCCGGGACAGCGCGTCGCGGAGCTCACCGTGCAGTCCCGCGGTGCCGGAGTCCGTACCGGAGCGGAAGGCCCGGACCGCCCTGTCGGTCCGCTCGCGCTGCTTTCTCAGCGCGTCGCGGGAGCTCCCGGGGCCGGCCAGGCTCTCCGCGGTCAGCCGCCGTTCCTCCTGGAGGCCGGCGGCCAGGTCGCCGGTGAGCGCGATGCCGCGGTCGGCCAGGGCCGCGTGCCGGGCCTGCAGCCGCCAGTCGAGCGCCAGCCGCGCCGTGCTGACCCCCCACAGGGCCGCCAGCGCCACGCTGGGGATGAGGGCCAGGACGAGCAGGACCGTGCGCAGTGACCGCGGACGGCGTACGGGGTCCGCCCCCCGCCCCGGTTCCTCGGGCGTACGCGAGCGCAGTGCCATGTCACCCCAGCCAGACGTCGCAACGGGTATCGCCGCAGGTGGGGGGCGGCGCGTGGTGGAGCCGATGCTAGTTGTGACCGCAGGGGGAAGGAATACGGCTGCACGAACCGTGTGCAGAAAGATCCGCTCGGTTGCCCCGGGTCCGGCCGGGGCACGAACTCGCAGGCCGGGGAACGGTATTGCGGCCCGGCGCCCGGCGCGGCCCGGATCCGGACCCGGTCGCTCCGGGCCCTGGGGGGACCCTGCGGGGAGCGGACGCGCGTACGCCTCCGCCCCCGCCGCCCGCGGTGGCGGCGGGTGTGCCGTCCGCCGCGCGCGGCCCGTGCGGTGACAATGGGGGGATGACGGACTCCCTCGCCCACCCGCATCTGACCTTCCCGGCGGCCACCGCCGCCACCGGGGGCCCGCGGGACATCGTGATCCTCGGCTCCACCGGCTCGATCGGCACCCAGGCCATCGACGTGGTGCTGCGCCATCCCGGACGCTTCCGGGTGACCGGCCTGTCGGCCGCCGGCGGCCGGGCCGGGCTCCTCGCCGAGCAGGCCCGCCGGCTGGACGTCCGCACCGTGGCCGTCGCCCGGGAGGACGCCGTGCCGGCCCTGCGCGAGGCGCTGTCCGCCGCGTACGGCTCCGCGAAGCAGCCGGAGATCCTGGCGGGGCCGGACGCCGCGGCGGAGCTGGCGGCGAGCGACTGCCACACGGTGCTCAACGGCATCACCGGCTCCATCGGCCTGGCTCCGACGCTCGCCGCCCTGGAGGCCGGCCGGGTGCTGGCCCTGGCCAACAAGGAGTCGCTGATCGTCGGTGGCCCGCTGGTCAGGGCGGTGGCCAAGCCCGGCCAGATCGTGCCGGTGGACTCCGAGCACTCCGCGCTCTTCCAGGCGCTGGCGGGCGGTAGCCGCTCCGAGGTGCGCAAGCTGGTCGTCACCGCCTCGGGCGGTCCGTTCCGCGGCCGGACCAAGCCGGAGCTGGCCGAGGTCACCCCCAAGCAGGCGCTGTCGCACCCCACCTGGGACATGGGCCCGGTGATCACGATCAACTCGGCGACCCTCGTCAACAAGGGCCTGGAAGTCATCGAGGCGCATCTCCTCTACGACATTCCGTTCGAACGGATTGAGGTGGTCGTCCACCCGCAGTCGTATGTGCACTCGATGGTGGAATTCACAGACGGTTCAACGCTGCTCCAGGCCAGCCCCCCGGACATGCGGATGCCGATCGCGCTGGGGCTGGGCTGGCCGGAGCGGGTGCCCGACGCCGCTCCCGCCTGCGACTGGACCAAGGCGTCGAACTGGGAGTTCTTCCCGCTCGACAACGACGCCTTCCCCTCCGTGGGGCTGGCGCGGCACGTCGGCGGCCTCGGCGGTACGGCCCCCGCCGTGTTCAACGCCGCCAACGAGGAGTGCGTGGACGCGTTCCTCGACGGCCGCCTCCCGTTCAATGGCATCGTGGAGACCGTCGCCGAGGTGGTGGCCGAGCACGGCGGCCCCGGGCGGGGAACCTCCCTCACCTTGGCCGACGTCCTGGAAGCGGAGGAGTGGGCGCGCGCCCGCGCCCGTGAGATGGCGGCGACGTCAGCATCGGAGGCCCGCGCATGACGACCCTGATGACGGTTCTCGGCATAGTCGTCTTCGTGATCGGGCTGCTGTTCTCGATCGCGTGGCACGAGCTGGGGCACCTGTCGACCGCCAAGCTGTTCGGCGTGCGGGTGCCGCAGTACATGGTCGGCTTCGGCCCGACCCTCTTCTCCCGCAAGAAGGGGGAGACGGAGTACGGCGTCAAGGCCATCCCGTTCGGCGGCTACATCCGCATGATCGGCATGTTCCCGCCGGGCGAGGACGGCAGGGTCACCACCCGCTCCACCTCGCCCTTCCGCACCATGATCGAGGACGCCCGGGAGGCCGCCTTCGAGGAGCTGCAGCCCGGGGACGAGAAGCGGCTCTTCTACACGCGCGCGCCGTGGAAGCGCGTGATCGTGATGTTCGCCGGCCCCTTCATGAACCTGGTGCTGGCCGTGGCGGTCTTCATGGGCGTGCTGATGGGCTTCGGCATCAACACCCAGACCACCACCGTCTCCACCGTCTCCGACTGCGTGATCTCGCAGAACGAGAACCGCGACACCTGCCGCAAGGGCGACCCGGCCTCACCCGCCAAGGCGGCCGGACTCCAGCCGGCCGACCGGATCGTCGCCTTCGACGGCGAGCCGATCGAGGAGTGGTCCGTTCTCCAGGAGCGCATCCGGGAGACCACCGGTCCCGCCACCATCACCGTCGAGCGCGCCGGAGAGCTCAAGACCCTCCAGGCCGACCTGGTGGAGAACCGGCTGGTCAAGTACGACGACAACGGCCGACTCATCAAGGGCGAGTACGTCACCGCGGGCTTCCTCGGCTTCAGCCCCGCCACCGGAGTCGTCCAGCAGACCTTCGGTCAGTCGGTCGACCGCATGGGCGACATGATCACCAATGGCGTGGAGGCGCTGATCGCCCTGCCCTCGAAGATCCCCGCGCTCTGGGACGCCACCTTCGGCGACGCCGAGCGCGAACCCGACTCCCCGATGGGCGTCGTCGGCGCGGCCCGCGTCGGCGGCGAGGTGTTCAACCTCGACATCCCGCCGCAGCAGCAGGTCGCGACCATGCTCTTCCTCGTCGCGGGCTTCAACCTGTCGCTGTTCCTCTTCAACATGCTGCCGCTGCTGCCGCTCGACGGCGGCCACATCGCGGGAGCGCTGTGGGAGTCGGCGCGGCGGAACACGGCCCGGATCTTCCGGCGCCCGGACCCGGGCCCGTTCGACGTCGCCAAGCTGATGCCGGTCGCCTATGTGGTCGCCGGGATCTTCATCTGCTTCACCCTGCTGGTCCTCATGGCCGACCTCGTCAACCCCGTCCGGATCTCCTGACGGGCCGGCCCGCCCGGGCCCGCGGACGGCCGGGGGGTACCCCCTCCCGGCCGTCCCCCGTCCGCGCGCCGCGCGGGAGGCCGCGGCGGCCGCACCCCCGCGCGTGCCGTAATCTCGGACCGGAGCCCGCCTGTCTCCCGGGCCAGAAGCCATACGTTGGGGTTGCACGCAGATGACTGCGATTTCGCTGGGAATGCCGTCCGTTCCGATCAAACTGGCGGACCGCCGGGTGAGCCGGCAGATCCACGTCGGCTCGGTGCCGGTCGGCGGTGACGCGCCGGTATCGGTGCAGTCGATGACGACGACCGTGACGGCGGACATCGGCGCCACCCTGCAGCAGATCGCCGAGCTCACGGCGGCCGGCTGCCAGATCGTCCGGGTCGCCTGCCCCTCGCAGGACGACGCCGACGCGCTGCCCGTCATCGCGAGGAAGTCCGGCATCCCCGTGATCGCCGACATCCACTTCCAGCCCAAGTACGTCTTCGCGGCGATCGACGCCGGCTGCGCGGCGGTCCGGGTGAACCCGGGCAACATCCGCCAGTTCGACGACAAGGTCAAGGAGATCGCCAAGGCGGCCTCCGACGCCGGCACCCCGATCCGCATCGGCGTGAACGCCGGCTCGCTGGACAAGCGGCTGCTGGCCAAGTACGGCAAGGCCACCCCCGAGGCGCTGGTCGAGTCGGCCCTCTGGGAGTGCTCCCTCTTCGAGGAGCACGGCTTCCGCGACATCAAGATCTCGGTCAAGCACAACGACCCGGTCGTCATGATCAACGCGTACCGCCAGCTCGCCGCCCAGTGCGACTACCCCCTCCACCTGGGCGTCACCGAGGCCGGCCCGGCCTTCCAGGGCACCATCAAGTCCGCGGTCGCCTTCGGCGCGCTGCTGAGCGAGGGGATCGGCGACACCATCCGGGTCTCGCTCTCCGCGCCGCCGGTCGAGGAGATCAAGGTCGGCAACCAGATCCTGGAGTCCCTCGGACTTCGGCAGCGCGGGCTGGAGATCGTCTCCTGCCCCTCCTGCGGCCGGGCCCAGGTGGACGTCTACAAGCTGGCGGAGGAGGTCACCGCCGGCCTGGAGGGCATGGAGGTCCCGCTGCGCGTCGCCGTGATGGGCTGCGTGGTGAACGGACCCGGCGAGGCCCGCGAGGCGGACCTCGGCGTGGCCTCGGGCAACGGCAAGGGCCAGATCTTCGTCAAGGGCGAAGTCATCAAGACGGTGCCCGAATCCAAGATCGTCGAGACTCTGATCGACGAGGCTATGAAGATCGCCGAGCAGATGGAGCAGGACGGCGTCGCCTCCGGCGAGCCCGTCGTCACCGCCGCCGGCTGACCGCCCCCGCCTGGCCGGCCGCGCCACCGGGCACACCCGCGGGCCCCGGCCCGCGGCACCCGCGCGCCGGACACCGCCCGTGCCCCCGCCGGCCCCCCGGCGGGGGCACGGGCCGTCCCGGAGCCCAGGGTTTCCCGCCGGCCGGTGTTTGGCGGCAGCCCCGGCGGCCCAGACGGAGGACAGGACCCGGGAAGGTCCTCCCCCGGTCCGGGCCGGTGCGCGGCACCGGTCCGGACCGGCCGCCCCGTCCGTTCCCCGGGCACGGCGGGTGCCCCGGGAACAGGGGAGGTACAGTGCGGCTGGGGC
Organism: Streptomyces sp. F63; assembly: GCF_018070345.1. GTDB lineage: Bacteria > Actinomycetota > Actinomycetes > Streptomycetales > Streptomycetaceae > Streptomyces. Next base: position 53,431 of record NZ_JAGPXX010000005.1, on the reverse strand, counting down.
CAGGTCCCGTCCCGGGGACGGGCCGGACGGACCCCGGGGCGTGACGCCCACCCCGCCGCACCCGGGGGCGCCCCGGAACGACGCAGCAGCAGACGGTGAGGCCCCGACACGTGTTGACCCAGACGACCACCAGGGTCCTCGGCCCCGGTGATCTCGACGCCACCCTCGCGGTGCTCGACCGCGACCCGGTCACCAACGCCTTCGTCGCCGCCCGGGTCCAGGCCGCCGGCCTCGACCCCTGGCGGCTCGGCGGCGAGATGTGGGGCTGGTACGCCGACGGCCGGCTGGAATCCCTCGCCTACGCCGGCGCCAACCTCGTCCCCGTGGAGGCCGGCCCCGAGGCCGTCCGCGCCTTCGCCGAACGCGCCCGCCGCGCCGGCCGCCGCTGCTCCTCCATCGTCGGCCCCGCCGAGTCCACCGCCCTGCTCTGGTCGCTGCTGGAGCCGAGCTGGGGCCCCGCCCGCGAGGTGCGGCCCCGCCAGCCGCTGATGGTCGCCTCCGCCGTGCCCCCGGACGTCGCCCCCGACCCGTACGTCCGGCGCGTCCGCAAGGACGAGATGGACATCGTCATGCCCGCCTGCGTGGCGATGTTCACCGAGGAGGTCGGCGTCTCCCCGCTGGCCGGCGACGGCGGACTGCTCTACCAGGCCCGGGTCGCCGAACTGGTCTCCGCCGGCCGCTCCTTCGCCCGGATCGAGGACGGCCGGGTGGTCTTCAAGGCCGAGATCGGCGCGGCCACCGACCGGGCCTGCCAGATCCAGGGTGTCTGGGTGGCCCCGGAGTTCCGCGGCCGCCGGCTCTCCGAGACCGGCATGGCCGCCGTCCTGCGGTACGCCCTCGCCGATGTCGCCCCGCTCGCCAGCCTCTACGTCAACGACTTCAACACCCCCGCCCGCGCGGCCTACCGCCGCGTCGGCTTCCGGGAGACCGGCGCCTTCATGAGCGTGCTCTTTTGAGTAGTCTCGCGGCCATGGATGACGTCGTGGTCGGCCCGCTCGACCTGATCGCGCGGGTGGACGACGCGCTGGCCGTGCAAGCCCTCGCCTTCGGGCTCACCGAGGAGGAGGTCGGCGTACGGCGGCACATCGTCCAGCGCCACATGGCCTGCCCCGGAGCCCGCGCGCTGGGCGCCACCATCACGGACGGCCGGCTCGTCGGCTTCGCCTACGGCATGCCCAACGACCGCGGCCACTGGTGGTCCACCGTCGTCGAACCGTATCTGCGCCGCGAGGGCCGGGATGCCTGGCTCGACGACGCCTTCGTCGTCACCGAACTGCACGTCCTCCCCGACCACCAGAAGCGCGGCATCGGCCGCCGGCTGATCACCGACCTCACCGACGCCGCCACCGAGCCGCGGAGCCTCCTCTCGGCGATCGACACCGACAGTCCCGCCCGCGGCCTCTACCGCTCCCTGGGCTACCGGGACCTCGCCCGCCCCGTCTACTTCCCGAGCGCCGCCAGCCCGTACGCGGTGATGGGCGCCCCGCTTCCGCTGCGCCGATAGCGCCCGGACGGCCGCCGTTCCTCGGCGCGCCCCGCTTTTCGGTAGCCTCCAGGGCAATCACTTTTTCCACGCAGGAGAGAACCTCATGGTCCAGCGCATGTCCCGGATGATGCTCAAGACGCTGCGCGACGACCCGGCCGATGCCGAGACCCTCAGCCACAAGCTGCTGGTCCGCGCCGGGTACGTCCGCCGTGCGTCCGCCGGAATCTGGACCTGGCTGCCGCTGGGCAAGAAGGTCCTGGAGAACGTCTCGCGGGTCGTCCGCGAGGAGATGGACGCCATCGGCGGCCAGGAGGTGCTGCTCCCCGCCCTGCTGCCGAAGGAGCCGTACGAGACCAGCGGCCGCTGGGAGGAGTACGGCGAGCTGCTGTTCCGGCTGAAGGACCGCAAGGGCGGCGAGTACCTCCTCGGCCCCACCCACGAGGAGATCTTCACCCTCACGGTCAAGGACCAGTGCACCTCCTACAAGGACCTGCCGGTGGTGCTCTACCAGATCCAGACCAAGTACCGGGACGAGGCCCGCCCCCGCTCCGGCGTGCTGCGCGGCCGCGAGTTCCTGATGAAGGACTCGTACTCCTTCGACACCGACGACGAGGGTCTGGCCGAGGCGTACCGGCTGCACCGCGAGGCGTACACCCGGATCTTCGAGCGCATCGGCCTGGACTACCGCATCGTCTCCGCCGTCTCCGGCGCCATGGGCGGCTCCGCGTCGGAGGAGTTCCTCGCCCCGGCCGCCGCCGGCGAGGACACCTTCGTCGACTGCCCGGCCTGCGACTACGCGGCCAACACCGAGGCCGTCACCACCGTGGTGCCCCCGGCGGAGGCCACGGACCACCCGGCCGCCGAGGAGCTGGACACCCCGGACACCCCCACCATCGAGACCCTCGCCGAGTACCTGGGCGTGCCCGCCTCCGCCACCCTCAAGAACGTGCTCGTCAAGGTGGACGGCAAGATCACGGCCGTCGGTGTCCCCGGCGACCGCGAGGTGGACCTCGGCAAGCTCGGCGAGCACCTGGCCCCGGCCGTCGTGGAACTGGTGACGGCCGAGGACTTCACCGACCGCCCCGACCTGGTCCGCGGCTACGTCGGTCCGCAGTCCATGGCCGGCAGCGCCTTCCGCTACATCGCGGACCCCCGCGTGGCCGTGAACACCAGCTGGATCACCGGCGCCAACAAGGAGGGCAAGCACGCCCGCAACGTCGTCTGCGGCCGCGACTTCGAGGTGGACGAGTACCTCGACGTGGTCGTCGTCGAGCCGGGCGACCCCTGCCCGAAGTGCGGCACCGGCCTGCAGATCGACCGCGCCATCGAGATCGGCCACATCTTCCAGCTCGGCCGCAAGTACGCCGACGCCTTCCACCTCGACGTCCTCGGCCGGGAGGGCAAGCCGGTCCGGGTCACCATGGGCTCCTACGGCATCGGCGTCTCCCGCGCCGTCGCGGCCCTCGCCGAGCAGACCGCCGACGACAAGGGCCTGTGCTGGCCCGCCGAGATCGCCCCGGCCGATGTCCACATCGTCGCCGCGGGCAAGGCCCAGCAGACCGAACTGGCCCTGGAGGTCGCCGACAAGCTGCGCTCCGCCGGGGTGCGGGTCCTCGTCGACGACCGGGCGGGCGTCTCCCCGGGCGTCAAGTTCACCGACGCCGAGCTGATCGGTGTGCCGGTGATCCTGGTCGCGGGCCGCCGGGCCGGCGAGGGCGTGGTCGAGCTCAAGGACCGCCGCACGGGCGAGCGGGAGGAACTGACGGTCGCGGAGGCCCTGGCCCGCCTCGGCGGCTGACCGCACGGCGGTGGCCGGGCGCCCGCCACGGCCGCGGCGCCGTTTCCGTCCCCGCCGTTTCCGTCCCCGGCCGGCGCGGTGTCCGGCGGACAGCAGCGGAAGCGGACGGGGACGGGACGCGGAAGCGGGCGCCCGCCTGCCCGCCCGGCCGCGCGCGTGCCGGACTGCTCGCTCCATCGGCCGGGAACGCGGCCGGACACCGGCGCCGGACGGGAGCGGCCGGTGTGCGGTCCCGTCGGTCCGCCGGGCCGGTGAGGTGTGCGGGAACGGCGCGGCACCGGCCGGGGCCGGCGGATACGGGACCGGTCAGAACCAGCTCGCGAATTCCAGGAGAAGGGCACCCCGCCGGTGGCCGCGGCCCAGGGCCGGCAGCCCGTCGGCCACCGCGCGGAACACCGTCCAGCCGCGCAGCCGCTCCCGGTCGACCTCCAGGGAGTCCGCCAGCCTGCCCAGCCGGCGGCGGGCGGCGGCCGCCCCGCCCGGGGCGGCCACCAGGTCCTCCAGCCGGTCGCGGACCGGCAGCGCCAGATCGTAGGCCCGCTCGCCGACCAGCGGGTCCGGGCCGACCGCGAGCCACGGCGCGCGCTCGCCCGCCAGCACCTTCCCCTCCCGGAACCGGCCGTGCAGCAGCAGCCGTTCCGGCTCCGCGGCCGTCAGCTCCGCGTGGGCCGCGAGCGCCTGCCCGGCCAGCGGCCGGACATCGGCCGCCCAGGGCTCGTCGGCCGCCGTGCGCAGCAGCGCCGCCGCCCGCGCGGTGCGGTCCGCCACCGACGGATAGGGATGGGCGTCCGGCTCCGTCCACAGCCGCCGGACCGTGCCCGCCGCCTCCAGCAGGGCCTTGGCCTCCGGCAGGGAACTGAGCGACACCTCGCCGTGCAGCCGTTCCAGGAGCAGGGCACCGGCCGCCTCGTCCGCCTCCAGCAGCCGTACGGCGCCGAAGCCGTCCCAGCGGGCCAGCGCCGCGCGCTGCGCGGCGGCGTCCGCGCCGGGAGGCACCAGTTTCAGCGCGGCCCGGCCGCCGTCCGCCCGCCGTACGAGCACCAGCAGGCTGCTGCGGCCGCCGGGCTCCTGTACCCGCTCGGGGGCCAACTCCCAGCGCCGCAGGGCATCCCGGGTGAGCACCGGCAGTTCCGCCAGCCACGTCCGGCCGGCGGGGGCGGCGTCGCCCGCCTCCCGCAGCGCCCGTGCCAGGCGCGGCGGCGGTTCCAGCGGAGCGTCGTTCCCGGCCCGTGCTGCGGAAGCCATGCCCGGTCCGTCCCCTTCCGTCGCCGTCTCCTCGGGTTCCCGCTCGCCGTGTTCCGCGCCGCCGGCCGTACGGGCGGCGGGGTCAGAGCTCGCTCGCGCCGCCGCCCGGCGGTCCGTCCGTGGGCTCGGCCGGTGCCGAACGCTCGGTGAGACCAGGGAAGGCTACGCTGCCGCCCCGCCACCGCACCGCCCGGACCGCCGCTTCCCGCAGCGCGCCCGCCGCGTCCCGGCGCAGCCCGCCCTCGGCGGCCCGGACGAGATCGGCGTAGACGGCCGCCACCCGCTCCTCCAGCTCGGCGGCCAGCCGTGCCGCGGCGGCCGCGTCCGGCACCGGGAAGGGCAGCGCGTAGGCCGCGGCGGACGCCTCCGGCTCACCGCCCAGATCGCGGACCGTGCGGTGCAGCGTGTCCCGGCGCGCCCGGTGGGCGTCGTGCCCCTCGCGCGCCTCCTTGCGCCGGTCCTCACCGATCCGGCCGCCGACCACCCCGTAGCCGTACACCGCGGCGTGCTCCGCGCGCAGGGCGTGCTGCGCCGCGTCGAGGACGGCCTCGGGCGGGGCGTCGTCGTCGCGGGGGGCGGTCCGGGCGGTGATCATGCGGTGCTGCCTTCCGGGGAGGGGCCCGGGAGCCGGCGGTCCCGGGAAGAGATGAACGGGACGTCCGCCGCGCGGAGTCCGGGAGCGGGGCCGCGCACCGGGCGGCCGGGCCGCGGCCCGGCCCCGGCAGGTCCGCCACCCGGCACCGGCATCAGGAGGCCTCCGTCAGCAGATAGGCGTGGGCCGCGCCGGACGCGGCCACCGAGGCGAGCAGCCGGGCCAGCTCCGGCTCCGCGCGGGAGAGGGCTCCGGTCCGGGCGTCGGCGGTGCGGCGCTCGGCCTCGGCCAGCGCCTTGAGGGCCTTGGCGGCCTGCCGCGGGACCTCGGGGGCCGCTGCCTCCCGGCCCGCCGGGGCGTCCGGGGACGGGGCGGGGGACGGCGCGGCCGGCGGTACGCCGGGGCCGTCCGGGCCCGGGACGCCGGACCGGGGCGGCGCCGAGGGGGAGGCGGAGCGGCCGTCGCCGGCCTCGAAGGCCGCGGCGTGGAGCGCGGTCTCCGCCCGCAGCGGAACGAGGAGTTCCGCCAGGTCGGGGTGGGTGGCGATGGTGGCCTCGTACCGGAGCAGCAGATGCCGGGAGTCCCGCGCGGACCGTTCGCGCAGCCGCCGGTCCTCCGCGTCCGGCTTGCCGCCCTCCCGGGCCGCGCCGTCCCCCGAGCAGGCGGACAGCAGCAGGGCGCCGGGCCCGGCCGCGAGCGCCCCGGCGAGCAGACTCCTTCTGCGGGGCCCGGACAGGGCTCGCGACGGCGTGGTGGGCGGCACGGTCACATCCTGGGGTCGTGCGGGAAGCCGCGGTCGAGCTGGGGGAGGGGCCGGGCGGGACGGGCGGGCGCACGCATCCTTGATCGGCCGACATGAGCGTACCCGCGTTCGGCATCCGAATCGCCGACCGGTCGGGCGCGGCACTCCGCGGCCCTCCGGGAGGCGGACACGGCACCCTCCGCGACCGGATACCCTTTGGTCTGACACGCGATCTCCAGACAACAGCACACGCGGCCGAGGAGTCACCCGGATGAGCACCACCCAGAGCGAGCGGCTGCGCGGACTGCTCGAACCACTGGTCGCCGCGCGAGACCTGGATCTGGAAGAGATCGAGGTGACTCCCGTCGGCCGGATGCGGGTCCTCCGGATCGTCGTGGACTCCGACTCCGGCGTTCTGCTGGACACCTGTGCGGAACTGAGCCGTGCGGTCTCCGAGAAGCTCGACGAGACCGACGCCATGGGGCAGGCGGCCTATCGCCTCGAGGTCACCTCTCCCGGTGCCGACCGCCCGCTGACCGAGCTGCGCCACTACCGCCGTGCCACCGGCCGGCTGATCAAGGCCGGGCTCACCGGCGGCGGCGAGCTCACCGCCCGGATCCTCTCCGTGGACGAGGACGGGCTCGACGTCGAGGTGCCCGGGGTCAAGGGGCGCAAGCCCACCACCCGGCGGCTCGCCTTCGGTGAGATCGACAGGGCGCGCGTCGAGATCGAGTTCAATCGCAAGGCCGACGGGCGCGTCACCGCGGCCGGTGCGGACGAGAACCAAGAGGAGGCGTAGCCGTGGACATCGACATGAGTGCCCTGCGGGGTCTGGTGCGGGAGAAGGAGATCTCCTTCGACCTGCTGGTCGAGGCGATCGAATCGGCCCTCCTCATCGCCTACCACCGCACCGAGGGCAGCCGCCGCCGGGCCCGCGTCGAACTCGACCGCGAGACGGGGCATGTGACGGTCTGGGCGACGGAGGACCCGGAGGACGTCGACGAGGGCACCGAGCCGCGGGAGTTCGACGACACCCCCTCGGGCTTCGGCCGGATCGCGGCGACCACCGCCAAGCAGGTCATCCTGCAGCGGCTGCGGGACGCCGAGGAGGAGATCACCTTCGGCGAGTACGCGGGCCGCGAGGGCGACGTCGTCGCGGGCGTCGTCCAGCAGGGCAAGGACCCCAAGAACGTCCTGGTGGACATCGGCAGGCTGGAGGCCATCCTGCCGGTGCAGGAGCAGGTCCCGGGGGAGGACTACTCCCACGGCGCCCGGCTCCGCAGCTACGTCGTACGAGTGGCCAAGGGCGTGCGCGGCCCGTCCGTGACGCTCTCGCGGACCCACCCCAACCTCGTGAAGAAGCTCTTCGCCATGGAGGTGCCGGAGATCGCGGACGGCTCGGTGGAGATCGCCGCCATCGCCCGCGAGGCCGGCCACCGCACCAAGATCGCCGTCCGCTCCACCCGTTCCGGACTCAACGCCAAGGGCGCCTGCATCGGGCCGATGGGCGGCCGGGTCCGCGCGGTGATGGCCGAGCTGCAGGGCGAGAAGATCGACATCGTCGACTGGTCGGACGATCCGGCCGAGCTGGTGGCGCACGCCCTGTCGCCGGCCCGGGTCAGCAAGGTGGAGGTCGTGGACATGGCGGCGCGGTCGGCCCGGGTCACCGTGCCCGACTACCAGCTGTCCCTGGCCATCGGCAAGGAGGGCCAGAACGCCCGCCTCGCCGCACGGCTCACCGGCTGGCGGATCGACATCCGCCCGGACACCGAGCGGCAGGACGGCCGGGAGGCCTGAGCGGGCCCGGGACGGTACCGGGTGCCGGCCGGCGGAATACGCGGACTACTGCGCGGTTCTTACCCTGCACAGGGGTGAGTCGGTGCGGGGAGGTAGACTTGAGGACGTCTGGCCGGACGCATGCCCAGGCCTGCCCGGAGCGCACCTGCGTGGGCTGCCGTGAGCGTGCGGCCAAAGGCGAGCTGCTGCGTATCGCGGTGGTCGGGGGCGAGTGCGTGCCCGATCCACGCGGTACGCTGCCCGGTCGGGGTGCGTATCTGCACCCCACCCCGGCCTGTCTCGGCCTGGCGGTCCGCCGCCGGGCCTTCCCCCGGGCCTTCCGGGGCCCGGGGCCGCTCGGCACCGATGCGGTGCGGGCGTTCCTCGAACGGCGGGCCGCACAGGAGCGACCGTAAGAGATCAGGCACAACCGTAAGAGAACGGCACGGGCAACCGTGCGGTCAGGTACCTCGCGAGTCGGAAGTAGGTCGAGATTGCGATGAGCACTCGATGAGTACGCGATGAGTACGCCCATGAAGTAGCGACGGTCCGGCGGAACCCGGACCAGAAGGAGCGAAGTGGCAAAGGTCCGGGTATACGAACTCGCCAAGGAGTTCGGAGTCGAGAGCAAGGTCGTCATGGCCAAGCTCCAAGAACTTGGCGAATTCGTCCGTTCGGCGTCCTCCACGATCGAGGCGCCCGTTGTACGCAAACTGACCGACGCTTTCCAGCAGGGCAACGGCTCCGGCCGTGCCGCCGGCAAGCCGGCGGCGCCCCGCAAGGCGGCGCCCTCCAAGCCGTCCGCGCCCACGCCGCGCGCGGCGGCCCGTCCGGCTGCCCCGCAGCCGGGTCCGAAGGCGGCCCCCACCCCGGGTCCGCGGCCCCCGGCCGCGCCCGGCCCGAAGCCGTCCGCGGCGCCCGCCCCGGGCCCGCGTCCCACGCCGGGCCCCAAGGCCCCGGCGCCCAAGCCCGCTCCGGCGGCCCCCGCGGCCCCGGAGTTCACTGCGCCCCCGTCCGCGCCCGCACCCAAGCCCGCGTCCGCCCCCGGTCCGCGTCCGGCCCGTCCGGCCGCTCCCGGCCAGGGCCGCGACCAGGGCCAGGGCGGCCGTGACCAGGCGCCGCGTCCCGGCGCCCGTCCCGGCGGCGGCCAGGCGGGCCGCCCCGGCGGCCGCAGCGGCCCGCGTCCGGGCAACAACCCCTTCACCTCCGGCGGCAGCACGGGCATGGCCCGTCCGGCCCCCCGTCCCGGCGGCGCCCCGCGCCCCGGCGGCCAGGCTCCCGGCGGTGCCCCGCGTCCGCAGGGAGCCGGCGGCGGTCCCCGTCCGCAGGCTCCGGGCGGCGCCCGTCCGACCCCGGGCGGCATGCCCCGTCCGCAGGGCGGCCAGGCCGGTGCGGGCGGTCCCCGCCCCGGCGGCGGCGCGCGCCCGAACCCCGGCATGATGCCGCAGCGTCCGGCCGCGGGCCCCCGCCCCGGTCCGGGCGGACGCGGTCCCGGCGGTCCGGGCGGCGGAGGCCGTCCCGGCGGTGGCGGCGGTCGTCCCGGCGGCGGTGGCGGCTTCGCCGGCCGTCCCGGTGGCGGCGGTCGTCCCGGTGGCGGTGGCGGTTTCGCCGGCCGTCCCGGCGGTCCGGGTGGCGGTGGCGGTTTCGGCGGCCGTCCCGGCTTCGGCGGCCGTCCCGGCGGTCCCGGTGGCCGCGGCGGAACGCAGGGCGCCTTCGGCCGTCCCGGCGGTCCGGCGCGGCGCGGCCGCAAGTCGAAGCGGCAGAGGCGCCAGGAGTACGAGGCCATGCAGGCGCCGTCGGTCGGCGGCGTGATGCTGCCGCGCGGCAACGGGCAGACCGTCCGCCTGTCGCGGGGTGCCTCTCTCACCGACTTCGCGGAGAAGATCAACGCCAACCCGGCGTCGCTCGTCGCCGTGATGCTCAACCTCGGCGAGATGGTCACCGCCACGCAGTCCGTCTCGGACGAGACGCTGCAGCTGCTCGGCGAGGAGATGAACTACACCGTCGAGATCGTCAGCCCGGAGGAGGAGGACCGCGAGCTTCTCGAGTCCTTCGACATCGAGTTCGGCGAGAACGAGGGCGGCGAGGAGATGCTCGTCGCGCGTCCGCCGGTGGTGACCGTCATGGGTCACGTCGACCACGGCAAGACCCGCCTGCTCGACGCGATCCGCAAGACGAACGTCATCGCGGGCGAGGCCGGCGGCATCACCCAGCACATCGGTGCCTACCAGGCCTCCACCGAGGTCAACGGTGAAGAGCGCAAGATCACCTTCATCGACACCCCGGGTCACGAGGCGTTCACCGCCATGCGGGCCCGCGGTGCCAAGTCCACCGACATCGCGATCCTCGTGGTCGCGGCGAACGACGGCGTGATGCCGCAGACGGTGGAGGCGCTGAACCACGCCAAGGCCGCCGAGGTGCCGATCGTGGTCGCGGTCAACAAGATCGACGTCGAGGGCGCGGACCCGGCGAAGGTGCGCGGTCAGCTGACCGAGTACGGCCTCGTGGCCGAGGAGTACGGCGGCGACACCATGTTCGTCGACATCTCCGCCAAGCAGGGCCTGCACATCGAGGACCTGCTGGAGGCCGTCGTCCTCACCGCGGACGCCGCGCTCGACCTGCGCGCCAACGCGGAGCAGTCGGCGCAGGGCATCGCGATCGAGGCGCACCTCGACCGCGGCCGCGGCGCCGTGGCCACCGTGCTCGTCCAGCGCGGCACCCTGCGGGTCGGCGACACGATGGTGGTCGGCGACGCGTACGGCCGTGTCCGGGCGATGCACGACGACACGGGCAAGACGATCGAGGAAGCGGGTCCGTCGACCCCCGTGCTGGTCCTGGGTCTCACCAACGTCCCGGGCGCCGGCGACAACTTCCTCGTCGTCGACGAGGACCGCACGGCCCGCCAGATCGCCGAGAAGCGCGCGGCGCGCGAGCGCAACGCGGCCTTCGCCAAGCGCACCCGCCGGGTGTCCCTGGAGGACCTCGACAAGGTGCTCAAGGCCGGCGAGGTGCAGCAGCTCAACCTCATCATCAAGGGCGACGCGTCCGGTTCGGTGGAGGCTCTCGAGTCCTCGCTGCTCCAGCTCGACGTCGGCGAAGAGGTCGACCTGCGCATCCTGCACCGCGGGGTGGGTGCGGTCACCGAGACCGACATCGACCTGGCGACCGGCTCCGACGCCATCGTCATCGGCTTCAACGTGCGCGCCGAGGGGCGTGCCACGCAGATGGCCGAGCGCGAGGGCGTGGACGTGCGCTACTACTCGGTGATCTACCAGGTCATCGAGGAGATCGAGGCGGCCCTGAAGGGCATGCTGAAGCCCGAGTACGAAGAGGTCGAGCTCGGTACGGCGGAGATCCGCGAGGTCTTCCGCTCCTCCAAGCTCGGCAACATCGCGGGTGTCCTGGTCCGCTCCGGCGAGGTGCGCCGCAACACCAAGGCGCGTCTCGTCCGGGACGGCAAGGTCATCGCGGAGAACCTCACCATCGCGGGCCTCCGCCGCTTCAAGGACGATGTCACCGAGATCCGTGAGGGCTTCGAGGGCGGTATCAACCTCGGCAGCTACAACGACATCAAGGTCGACGACGTCATCGCGACGTACGAGATGCGGGAGAAGCCGCGCGGCTGATCCCCACGGCAGTACCGGGGCCGGTCGGCGGAGGGAAATCTCCGTCGATCGGCCCCGGCCGTTGCGTGTACGGTTCTTCTGTCCCCCGCCGCCCCGCCGGCGGCCGGGGCGGTGACCACACCCGAGGCCCCGCAGGTGGCGTGACCTGTACTCCATGTATGTAGGGACGCTGTCCTTCGATCTGCTCCTGGGCGACGTGCGGTCGCTCAAGGAGAAACGCTCCGTCGTCCGCCCGATCGTCGCCGAGCTGCAGCGCAAGTACGCCGTCAGCGTCGCGGAGACCGGCGACCAGGATCTGCACCGCCGGGCCAGGATCGGTTTGGCGGCCGTCTCCGGGGACACGGGGCACCTCACGGACGTACTGGACCGGTGCGAGCGCCTCGTCGCCGCCCGGCCCGAGGTGGAGCTGCTGTCGGTACGGCGGCGGTTCCACGGCGAGGACGACGACTGAGCGCGTCGTGACCAGCCGACGGGGGCGGCGACGCAGCCGCCGAAGCAAGATGCCGGAAGACACGAAGGAGACGGACCGATGGCCGACAACGCGCGGGCCCGCAAGCTGGCCGATCGCATCCAGGTCGTGGTCGCGGAGACCCTGGACCGCCGTATCAAGGATCCGCGACTGGGGTTCGTCACGATCACGGACGCCCGGGTCACCGGCGACCTGCGGGAGGCCACGGTCTTCTACACGGTCTACGGCGACGACGAGGAGCGCGCGGCCTCCGCCGCGGCGCTGGAGAGCGCCAAGGGCGTGCTCCGCTCCGAGGTGGGCCGGCAGACCGGCGTGCGCTACACGCCGAGCCTGACCTTCGTGCCGGACGCCCTCCCCGACAACGCCCGCACCATCGACGACCTGCTCGCCCGGGCCCGCGCCCGGGACGAACAGGTGCGGGAGAGCGCCACCGGCGCGGACTACGCCGGGGGGCCGGACCCGTACCGCAAGCCGGGTGAGGAGTTCGGGGACGACGACCTCGGCGAGGAGGAGCCCGGCGGCGCGGCCGGGCGGGAGAACGGCGGCGAGGGCGTTTCGCGGGCATGACGGACAAGGACACCGGGGGGCGTGCCGCGCGGCGCGCCCCCCGTATCGCGGCAGCCGACGGCCTGGTCGTCGTGGACAAGCCGGCCGGGCACACCTCGCACGACGTCGTGGCCCGGCTGCGCGGCATGGCCCGCACCCGCCGGGTCGGGCACGCCGGAACCCTGGACCCGATGGCGACCGGAGTGCTCCTCATCGGCGTCGGCCGGGCCACCCGGCTGCTCGGCCACCTCGCGCTGACCGACAAGGAGTACACCGCCACGATCCGGCTCGGGCAGACGACCGTGACGGACGACGCGGAGGGCGAGATCACCGCCTCCACCGGGACCGCGGGCCTGCCGCCCGGCGCCACGGAGGCGGCGGGGGAGGGACGAGCGGCCGTCGAGTCCGCCGTCGCCCGCCTGACCGGCGACATTCTGCAGGTGCCGTCCAAGGTCAGCGCGATCAAGGTGGACGGGAAGCGGTCCTACCAGCGGGCCCGAGAGGGGGAGGACTTCGAGCTGGCGGCCCGCCCCGTCAGTGTGCCGCTCTTCACCGTCCGCACCGTCCGGGAGGCCGTCGCGGAGGACGGCACGGCGGTGCTGGACGCGGACGTCACCGTGGTGTGCTCCTCCGGCACCTATGTGCGCGCCCTCGCCCGCGACCTCGGCGCGGCCCTGGGCACCGGCGGCCACCTCACGGCACTGCGGCGCACCCGTGTCGGCCCGTACGGGCTGGACGCCGCCCACACCCTGGAGGAGCTCCAAGCGGCGGTGGACGCGGCCGGAGAAGCGGTCAACGGCCTGCCGGTGATGCCGCTCGCCGAGGCCGCCGCGGCGGCCTTCCCGCGCTGGGACGTGGACGAGAAGCAGGCCCGGCTGCTGTCGAACGGCGTCCGCCTGGACGCCCCCGGCCTCGCCGAGGGCCGCCCGACAGCCGTCTTCGGCCCGGACGGGCGGTTCCTGGCCCTGGTGGAGGGCGCGGGGGGCAGGGCGAGGAGCCTGGCCGTCTTCGCCTGACGCCGGGCGGCCGGTCCGGGCGCCGGGCACCGGCCGGGCCGCGCGCCCGGTGCCGATGGCGGGCACCGTCACCCGGCATGGCAGTCTTGGACCCGCGGACACCGACAGGTACCGCGGGCGCCGCTCGGATGACGGCGCACACCACGGGTTCACACATTCGGGCGAGGAGCGGTCACAGTGCAACGCTGGCGTGGTCTGGAGGAGATCCCCGAGGACTGGGGGCGCAGCGTCGTCACCATCGGCTCCTACGACGGCGTGCACCGGGGACACCAGCTGATCATCGGACGGGCGGTGGAGCGCGCCCGCGAGCTGGGCGTCCCGGCGGTCGTCGTCACCTTCGACCCGCATCCCAGCGAGGTCGTCCGGCCGGGCAGCCACCCGCCGCTGCTGGCGCCGCACCACCGGCGTGCCGAACTGATGGCCGGGCTGGGCGTGGACGCGGTCCTGGTGCTCTCCTTCACCAAGGAGTTCTCCCAGCTCTCGCCCGCCGACTTCGTGGTGAAGGTCCTCGTGGACCGGCTGCACGCGAAGGCGGTCGTGGAGGGGCCCAACTTCCGCTTCGGCCACCGCGCCGCCGGTGACGTGGCCTTCCTCACCGAGCTCGGCGGGAGCTACGACTTCGAGGTGGAGGTCGTCGACCTGTACGTCAGTGGCGAGGCGGGAGGCGGCGAACCGTTCTCCTCCACCCTGACGCGGCGGCTGATCGCCGAGGGCGACGTGGCCGGTGCCGCCGAGATCCTCGGCCGCCCGCACCGGGTGGAGGGCGTGGTGGTCCGGGGCGCGCAGCGCGGCCGGGAGCTGGGGTATCCCACCGCGAACGTGGAGACGCTGCCGCACACCGCCGTTCCCGCCGACGGGGTCTACGCGGGCTGGCTGGAGGCGGACGGGGAGTCGATGCCCGCGGCGATCTCCGTCGGCACCAATCCCCAGTTCGACGGCAGCGAGCGGACGGTCGAGGCCTATGCCATCGACCGGGTCGGACTGGAGCTGTACGGCCTCCACGTGGCAGTGGAGTTCCTCACCCGGCTCCGGGGCCAGCGGCGGTTCGAGACGGTCGAGGCGCTGAAGAAGGGCATCGCGGAGGACGTCGAACGCTCCCGGGCCCTGATCGCCGGACGGCGGGACGGCTCGGCCGGCGCCAACGACACGGACGGCTCCGGCACCGGCCGCTCCTGACCGGCCGCGGCCCTCCGGCGCCGCGGCCCCGCGCTCGGCCCCGACAGGCGTTCCCCGAGCGGCGCTGCCCCCTCCGGCCGGCCCGGAGCGGGCCACGGTGCCGGAGCCGGGCCCGCGCTTCCGCGCTTCCGCGCTTCCGCGCTCCCGCGCACCGGCCGACCCGCCCGGGGAGGCGCGGGCGTGCGGCCACCGGCCCGTGTGCGCCGTACCGCCCGCACGACGGTACGGGCGGTACGGCGCGAACGAGGGGCCCCGGGCACGCGCCACGCGCGCCCGGAGCCCCCTCCGCCGACACGAGGTCTCCTCCGTACCAGGTCCTCACCACGGGCCGGGGCCCACCGGTGCGGACGGCCCGCCCCCGGTCCGTACCGTCACTTCCGCCGCTTCACTGCCGCGGAGGCTGCCCCGGCTGCTCCGGCGGCACGGGCTGCTGAGGCGGCCAGCCGTAACCCCCCTGTGGCTGCTGCGGCCAGCCCGGCGGCGGGGCCTGGCCGGGCTGCTGCCCCGGCTGCTGCGGATGGTGCTGCGCCCCGGGGTGCCCCGGTGGAGGCGGCTGCGGGGCCCCGCCCGGCTGGGCGTAGGGCTGCCCCGGCGGCTGCCCGTACGGCGCCTGCTGCTGGTACTGACCGGGGAGCGGCGGGGCGGACTGCGGCGGCGGACCGCCGTTCGGTGTCCACAGGCCCTGCTCCTGCTGAGCGCGGACGAAGTCCTCGGCGACGAGTGCGGAGAGGTTGAAGTACGCCTCGCGGGTCTTGGGGCGCATCATGTCGAGGTCGACCTCGGCGCCGGCCGCGAGGTGCTCGTCGAAGGGGACCACCACGACGCCCCTGCAGCGGGTACGGAAGTGCGCCACGATGTCGTCCACCTTGATCATCTTGCCCGTTTCGCGCACACCGGAGATGACCGTGAGGCTGCGCTGCACCAGTTCGGCGTAGCCGTGCGCGGAGAGCCAGTCCAGGGTGGTGCTGGCGCTGCTCGCCCCGTCGACCGACGGGGTGGAGATGATGATGAGCTGGTCGGCGAGATCGAGCACGCCGCGCATCGCGCTGTAGAGCAGACCGGTGCCCGAGTCGGTGAGGATGATCGGGTACTGCTTCCCCAGCACCTCCAGGGCGCTGCGGTAGTCCTCGTCGTTGAAGGTCGTGGAGACGGCGGGGTCCACGTCATTGGCGATGATCTCCAGGCCGGAGGGCGCCTGCGAGGTGAACCGGCGGATGTCCATGTAGCTGTGGAGGTGCGGGATCGCCTGCACCAGGTCCCGGATGGTGGCACCGGTCTCCCGGCGCACGCGGCGGCCCAGGGTGCCCGCGTCCGGGTTGGCGTCGATCGCCAGGATCTTGTCCTGGCGCTCGGTGGCGAGCGTCGCGCCGAGGGCGGTGGTGGTCGTGGTCTTGCCGACGCCGCCCTTGAGGCTGATCACCGCGATGCGGTAGCAGGAGAGGACGGGGGTACGGATCAGGTCCAGCTTCCGCTGCCGCTCCGCCTCCTCCTTCTTGCCGCCCAGGCGGAACCGTGAACCGGCGCCCGGCGCCTTGCTCTTGGGCTTCGGCTTGTTGTTGCGCAGCAGCCGGTCGGAGGAGAGCTCCACGGCGGCCGTGTAGCCGAGCGGTGCCCCGTGGGCGGCCTGCCGGCGGTCCTCGGGGCTGACGGCCGGCCAGCCACCGGCGCGGGGGTCCACCGGGCCCTGCGGGGGCGGAGCGGCATAGCGCTGCTGTTCCGGCTGGGCGGGGGGCGGAAGCTGGGAGCCGTCGCCCTGGGCGTACGGCTGCCCGTCCGGCTGCGGCTGCGATTCTCCCGGCCAGGCCGGTGCGGGCTGCTGCGGTGGCTGCGGTGCGGCGCCGGCCTGCGGGTAGCCGTAGCCCGGCGGGGCGCCCTGGGCGGCCGCCGGGTCGTACTGCTGGGGAGGAGGGGGCTGCTGCGGCGGATGGGCCGGCGGCTGCGGACCGGCCGCTTCCCCGGGGCCGGGCGCGGCGGGGGGCCCGGCCTGCGGGTAGCCGTAACCGGGCTGCGGACCCCGGGGCGCCGCGGGGCCCTGCGGGGGCCACGGGGCGGCGGGCTGCGGCGGCATGGGGGCGGGCGCGGCCGGGGGCTGCTGCGGGTAGCCGTATCCCGGGGCGGGCGCGGGCGGTGGTCCCGGGGGCGTGTCGGCGGCCTGGAACGACGGCGGCAGCGGCGGAAGCCCGCCGTGCGGACCGGGCGTCTGCGGGGGGACGAGCGGAGCGCCCGGGGCGGCCTGCGGCGGCTCCTCGGCGGCCGGGGCCGCGTCGGGTGCGGGGCCGGAGGACGCGCTGCCCGGGGCGTCGCCGGAGCCGTCGGAGCCGTCGGAGCCCGGGCCGTCCTGGTGCGGGGAGCCGTCCGCGGGGGAGCGGCCGTCGGCCGGGGAGTGGCCGGCGGGAGCCGGCCCGGAGGCGTCCGTGGCCGGGGCGGCCTTGTCGTCGCTGCCGGCGGGGCCGCCGTCCTCCGCGGTCTCTCCGTCGGCGGCCGGCTGACCCGTGGAGAGACCGGCGATCTCCTCGCGCAGCGCGGCCGCCGAGAACCGCATGGTGGCACCGCCGGGCTGCGGGCGCTCGTCAACGCCCTCGCCGGATTCCCCCGCACCGTCCGGGGCGCCGGGGTCCGCGGCCGGGGTGGAGGCCTCCGGCGCGGACGCGACCGGGCCGGCGCCCTCCGGGCCGGCGCCCTCCGGGCCGGATGCGGGGGAGGGGGCTTCCGGCGCAGGGAACGGAGGCGCCGGGGGCATCGGGGGCATGGCCGGTGCCGCGGTGGGCGGCGCATACGGGGCCTGCTGTGGCACGGAGGCGTGCGGAGGCGCCGCGTGCGGCGGTGACACGGGCGGCGGCGGGCCCTCGGCCGGTGCGGGGCCCGGTGGCGGGACGGCGGACCGGTCCGCGGGTCCGGAACCGCCGTGCGCCGGCGGTTCCGGCGGACCGGCGGCCTCCGGTGCGCCGTCCCCGGCCGCGGGGGCGGCATCGGGCGTGTTCTGCGTGTACCAGGCCGGCGGGGTGTAGTCGATGGTGAACTCGCCCGTCTGCTCGTGCTCGTGCTCCGCGTCGGACGGGTCCTCGCCGGGTGTGGTTCCGCCCGCGCGGAGCTCGTCCCGATCGCTGCTCACAATGCCTCCTGGTGTGGTGTCGCACCCTCATGGGCCGTACCGGGGCGGCTTTCACCGGCCGTCCGCGCGGCGCGCCTCGTGATGACGCGGCGGCCGCGCCCGCAGATTGTGCCGCCGCCTCCCCGCCAAGCCTAATCACCGGGAACCTGTGTCCGGCAGGCCCGTCCGGCGCGGACTGACGGCCCGTTGGTCCGTGATGCCCGGGAAGCGGTCCGGGACCACGGGCCGGGCACGGCGGAACCGGGCCCAACTCCCGGAGGAGAAACGGCATTACCGGAGTGGGCACGGCCGGGCCTCCCCCGGATCAGCCCGCGCGCCGAGGGCTGCCGGGCAGTCCCGGTTCGGCGTGCACCAACGTCGTCATCACGAAATGGCGGGCACGTCCGTTACACCAAAGGGTGACTCCGTCGCCCCGGGATCGACAGCGCCGCCACCCGGTCCTGCCGGAACCCCGTGATCCGCACCGTTTCCCGGGACCCCGCCGAGTCACTCCGGCAGCGGCCGCCGGTGGCGGCGCTTCACCGCGGAGAGCGGCAGGGCGCGGGAGTCCGCGGCGGACGGAACCAGCGGGAGGGGCCCACCGCCCAGGCCACCGGGAGCAGCGCGGCGGCCACTGTGGCCGACACCGGTTGCTGCGGCCTCGGAGGGCCGGCACGCCCCGGCCGCGACGCGGGGCGCGGTGTGACCGGACCAGCCGGCGGCACGGTGTCCGGACCGCCCCGGGAGGCCGGCGCGGCCGTGGTGGACGGACCGGGGGCCGCAGTACGAGGTGGGTGACCGTACCCAACGCCTGATCCCCCCTCGTCGTACCGACGTACGCCCGAGATGCACTGCGTGGCGCAGATGTTGACCGAACGTCACCCGACCCGCACGGGACGTGCGGATCGCCACCGGGCATAGTAGGGGACCGGTGCGACAGCGACACTGCCCAACCGGGCGTATACACGGGGGAGATGCCGGAATCCATGGTGTCACGGCGTGACGAGTTCCATGCCTGCGCCTTCGCCGGGCGGCGCACGGACACACGTGATGCGAGGGGGAACGGCCGCGGCACTGGCGGCCGCCATCGCTCCGGCGGGATGTGCGTTCACCGCTCCGGCGAGGACGGGCGGCGCGCGGAAGGCGCGCGGAAGGCGCGCGGACGGGCGGCAGGGAGGACGGGAGCCGTGTTCTCGCAGCGCGGCGGCTTCCTCGGCGTGGCCGCGTCCGGCGGCGACATCGTCTCGACCGCCCCCGGCCACGCCGAGGAAGCCGCCGAACGTTCCACCAACGGCCGTGACAGCAACGCCGGCCGGGGCGCCGTCGCCCCCCCTCCGCACGCTCGCCGCGGACGACCGCTCCCGTGCGCGGGCAGTCCCCGACGACGGCCCGGTGCCCGCGGCCGTTCCCGCACCGATGGCCCTGACGCCGACCGAGCCCCTCAGGAGCGCCCGGAAGCTCCCGGTACCGGCCGGAACGGAGCCCGACATCGTGGACCCCGGGCGGCTGGCCGTTACGGAGGGGACGGTCGCCGTGGTGCTGGAGGAATCTGCGACGGTCTTCCGCATCGCCGACCAGAAGGTCCTGCAGCGGCTCAACCGGCTGGACGGCTCCTGCGGGGTGAAGAGCGTCCGCGGCGGAGCCGTGCTCGTCGCCAGAGCGGCATGCGACGGACGGCAGGTGGTGTGGGTGCACGACCCTGCCACCGGTGAACGCGAGTGGACCTGGCCGGTTCCGGCGGGGCTCCGGGTGGAGGGAATCCCCTCCGTGTCGCCCCTCGTGGTCACGCTGCACCGGGACATCACCGAGGGGACCCACAGCGTCTACCACCTCCCGGGGAAGGGAGAACCGGCCGTACTCGTCGACATGGGCCGGAACGTGGACCGTGAGGCGGGCCTCTGCGAACACGTGACGCCCCGGTGCCCCGGCGCGGCGGCGGGGGAGCGGACGCTCTATCTCCAGGGGCCGAGCCACGCTTCGCCGGGCGACAGCTCCGCCCAGGAGAACGAGGTCGTGGCCTTCGACCTGCGGACCGGCAAGGCCAAGTGGGCCGCGATGCCGGAGGCGAAGAGGGAACTCGGGGCCGGCCGCGCCACCCGAGCACGAGCACAGAACGCGCAGTTCCCTGTCCTGGAAGGCGCCGGCCCCCGAAGGGAGGATCAAGGACAATGCCGCCGGCGACGCCAGTGGTACCTGGTTCGCGGAGACCACCGTCGTCAAGGCCGAGATCAGCGAACTCAGGGTCTACTCCCGAAAGGACGGGAGCATCCTGGGAAAGGTCCCACTGCCCGGTGAGATCTGCGGTGAACGCCCCCCGCCGCACGACGGGACGATCGCGCTGGCCTACCACACCACGCATCCGCCGCTCGACGTGTACCTCGACCGGGGACAGTTCTTCATCGTGTGTGAATCCCTGGGAGGAGGCGAGGAATTCCTGATTATCGCGTATGAGTAGCCGCCGCCTGCAACCGTGGTGGGATACGGCACGGCATACGCCCGCCCGCCCGCCACTCGCCGCGCCCCGGGCCGTCGGCCGGCCAGTCCGCCAGTCCGCCGGGCGGGGCGGGCCCGTCCCGTCCACCGATCCGTATCCGCCGACTCACCGCACCATCAACGAGGGAACCCACCATGTCGCAGCCACCTCCGCCGCCGAACCAGCCGCCGAACCAGCCGCCGAACCAGCCGCCGAACCAGCCGCCGAACCAGCCGCCGAACCAGCCGTCCGGCCCGCCGCCCCGTGGCGGCTTCGGCGCGCCGGACAGCCCCGCGCCCGGCCCCACGCCCCCGCCGCCCCACCAGGCGCCCATACCCCCGGCACCGCAGGGCGCGCCCACCGGGCCGTGGAACGCCCCGCAGTACGGGCAGCAGCCCGGCCTTCCGTACGGGCAGCCCAACCCCTACGCGCAGCAACCCGTTTACGGCGCGTACCCGCCGCCCAGCATGCCCCCGCCCGCCGGCGGCGGCCCGGGCAGGAAGCGCACGGCCGTCGTCATCGGCAGCGTTCTCGCGGTCCTGCTCGCCGTTGGCGGCACGGTCTTCGCCCTCTCCGGCGGCGACGACGGCGGCAGGCCCTCCGCCGGCGCCGGCGAGAAGGACGGAGCCGGAGACGGCGACAGCGCCGAACTCGGCGGCGGCAGCGGCGACGAGGGGGAGGCGGGCGCCCGCCCCGGGGACGACGACGGCCTCACCGGCTCCGGCGGCAAGGGCGAGGGCACGGTGCTGTGGCAGAAGCCGGCACCCGACGTTCCCAAGTCCGGTGTGGACACCCCCGGGTTCTGGCTCGCCGACGGCGCCGCCGTGAAGGCCGCCCTGAAGTCCGTCACCGCCTACGACGCG
Source organism: Streptomyces sp. F63 (assembly GCF_018070345.1). Lineage (GTDB taxonomy): Bacteria > Actinomycetota > Actinomycetes > Streptomycetales > Streptomycetaceae > Streptomyces. The sequence continues at coordinate 32,532 of NZ_JAGPXX010000005.1, read as the reverse complement.
AAGAACGGCAAGGAGAAGTGGTCCGTCGGCGTCGGCGGCACCATCTGTGCGGCATCCGTCGACGCCACGGACGACGGCAAGGCCGTGGTGGCGTACGAGGGCGGGAAGGAGGACGAGTGCAGCCATGTCGCCCTGATCGACCTGGACAAGGGCGAGAAGGCCTGGGACAAACCCCTGCCCAAGGGTGGCCTCGGCGGCTACATCGGCACCACCGTGGCGCTCGGCGGGGACACCGTCGGCGCCTCCTGGTTCGGCGGCTCCGCCCTGCTCGGGGTGGACGACGGCAAGGAACTCCCCGACGGCGAAAGGGCCGCGGGCTGCACTCCGAACGGCTTCGCGGGCGGGACGTCCCTGCTGCGCTCGCTCTCCTGCACCGCCGGCGGCAAGCTCCAGAAGATCGGCACCGGCGGCAAGCCCGAGTGGACGTACACGGCGCCCGAGGGCTTCAACGTCAGCAACGTCTTCTCCACCGACCCCGTCGTCGTCTCCCTCTCCGACCAGGACAACAAGTCCGGCGGCATCCTGGCGATCGGCGCGGGCGGCAAGGTCCGCTCGCAGATCGACCTCGGCAAGGAGACCTACCGTCCGGCCTGCGGCCTGCGGATCATGTCCCAGAAGCTCGACGGCTGCCAGGGCGTCGCCGCGAGCGACGACCTGTTCTACCTGCCGACCGAGGACAAGAAGAAGAGCAGCGGTGACGGCTTCGGCCGGTACAACGAGATCCACGCCTTCGACCTGGACACCGGCAAGCGGAAGTGGAAGTCCGCCGCGGGCGACGACGTGACGATGATGCCGCTGCGCACCGACGGCGAGAATCTCATCGCCTGGCAGAAACCGGCCTACGACAAGAGCGGCCGCATCGTCAGCATCGGCGCGGGCGGCGGCAAGCCCAGGACGCTGATGAAGAACCCGGAGGCCGCGCGTGACGCGGAGAACGGCTTCTACTCCCCGTTCCCGGTCTACGAGGACAACCGCTTCTACCTCGCCGCCGACCGGGTGACGGGCACCTCCAGCGGCTCCCCGGAGAAGCTGCTTCTGGTCATCGGAAAGGGCTGACGGCGCCCCGGCCGACGGCACCCCCACGGACGCTCCGTACCGGGCCCGGCGCGCGCAGGCAGCGCCGGGCACCGGGCGGCGACGGCGGCCGACGTCCCGCGGCCGGCTCCTGCCCGCGGCGCGGGCAGCCCCGCGCCCGCCTCAGCGGATGTCGAACTCCCCGTCCCGCGCTCCGAGGACGAAGGCCCGCCACTCGCCCTCGGTGTACCGCAGCACGGTGTCGGGATCGGCCGAGGACCGCATCGCCACGGCTCCGCCCGGGAGATACGCGATCTCCACCCGCTCCTCCGACTCGCTGCCCGGAGCACTGAGCCACTCGACCCCCGAGATGTCGAGGGCGTACAGCTCCTCCTTCTCCTGCGCGCTCCCCATCAGTCGGCTTCCTTTCGGTGACGAGACAGCCGGATGCCGGCGCCGCGCCTGTGCCCCGCGCCGTACGCGGCCGGGAGTCGCCCGGCTGCGCTCCGTCATCCTAGGGCAGCCCCGGCCGCGGTGGACGGGCTTCGCGGCCGTGGGAGCGCAGCCGGACGGACACGGAGGAAGGCCGCGCGGGGAGGCGGGAGTTCACTCCATTCTGCGGGCCACACCCAGCAGCCCCGTCTCGGCGTCGGTGCCGGTCGTCATGACCCAGTGGCGCTCCCGCCCCGCGCACCACAGCGTCACCCCGTCCGCCAGGGTCGGCAGCGCCGCGATCTCCGCGGCCGACAGCCCCAGGATCCGTCCGATCTGCCCGGCCTCCTGTGGCGACACCCGCTGCACACCCACCAGCGTGGCGTCCCTCAGCAGCCGGGGCCCCACCGGACTCAGATAGGGCAGCAGCGTCAGGACCGACTGCCAGGGCGACGACACCACACGGCCCCGCGGCGGCCGCATACCGCAGTCCCGCACCACCAGGACGGGGCTGCCCACGGTGGCGCCCATGGGCGGTACCCGGCCGACCTCGTGCAGCGTGATGCACTCCAGCCCTGCTCCCGCGGCGTGCGCCAGACGCGTCCACTCCTGGGCGCGTCCCGTCTCCACGGCCACGCGCGCGCCCGTGCCGGCGGCGCGCAGGGCCAGCACCTGAGCCGTCCACAGACCGCCGATCAGCAGGACGTCGTAGGGCGCCGAACGGTGGAAACCGATCAGCTGCGGACGGCCCTCGGCGTCGTCCCCGATCACCACGCCGTCGTCCCCCACCGGCAGGGAGAGCAGCCCCAGATCGTCCGCCGGCATGGTGTGCCCCCGGTACCGGGAGCCGGGCAGCCCCAGCGGCATCCGCACCGGACCTCCTCGCGCCATCAGCGCGCACCTCCCAGCGGCAGTGTGGCCAGCGCACCGGGAAGCTGCTCCCGGTCCAGGCGCACGAGTCCGATTCCCGCCGACCGCGCGGCCTGCTCGACGGCGCGCCGCACACCGACCAGTTCGGTGTCGGAGCCCCCGGTGACCCGCACATGGCCGGCGACGTTCACCGATCCCCGGTGCGGGCCCCGCCGCACGGCGAGGCTGAAGGTGGTCGCATAGGCCGGTCCGGCGGTGATCAGGGACACCAGCCGCTGAAGCGGCAGCGCGGCGGGCCCGAGGGCGGGCCAGCGCCCGACCGCGTAGGTGGTGTGCCAGCGGTCGTCGCACCGCCAGACCCGCGAGGTCTCCACCGTACGCCGCTGCGGCCCGGCGTCCGGGCGCCCGGCGCGGGCCGCGAGCCGCGGACTGGCACAGGCTGCCGTGGCGACCGTGGAGTTCAGCTCCTCCTGGTCCAGCACCACGGCCTGGAATCCGGCCCCGCTGATCCTGCTCGCCACATGGTCCGCGGCCCGGACCAGGCAGCGCCGGGCCCCGCCGAGCCCGCCGCCGCGCGCCTCCACGGCCTCCCGGCAGAGCTCCGGGTCCAGCTTCACCGCGACCCAGGTCATCCGAAGCGCGGGCGCGCCCGTCCCCGCCTGCAGCGGGGCGTACGAGAGCCGCGCGACCGCCTGCTGCGGCAGGTGCGGGGCGGGGGCCGGCCGTACCTGCTGCACCAGTTGCGCCGACTCCAGCACGATGTCGTCCACCTGCAGCACATCACTGAGCAGGGACAGCGGCAGCGCGCGGGCTCCGGAGGCCGGCCGCAGCGAGGAGCCCGCGGCCTCGACACGCACCACCGCGGTCAGGAAGGTGCCGTCACCGAGCATCCCGACGGTCCGGCGTTCCCGGTCGACATGGGGAAACGGGCGGAAGCCGGGAAGGCTCTCCGCGACGGGGGCCAGGGAGGCGTCGGTGTCCGGCGCGCACGGCCCGGTCGTCCGCCGGCGCGAGCGCAGGGCGAGGGCCGCCGCGAACCAGTCCGGCACCGTGTGGCCCCGGCGGCGGATCACCGCGGGCACGGCCAGCGCGCAGGCGACGACGAGGGCGGGCACCGGCCACCCACCGCCGAGCGCCAGCCCGGCCGCGGCCACCGCGAGTGCCGCCTCCAGCAGAACCACCTGCCACAGCAGGAAGGGGCCGACACGGCCGGTGCGGGACGGCGGGCGCACACGCGCCACCCGCTCCCCCGCCGGGGCGGCCGCCCCGCCGCCGTCCCGCCGCCGGGAGTCGCCGGGTGCCGGACCGGTGGCCGGCCCGGTGCGCACGCGCGTCGCCGTCCCCATCGCCGCCTCGTCCCCCTCGTGTTCAAGTCACCAACGGCTCACGGGTATTGAACCGCCCGTCACCCTACCTGAGCGGCATGCGGCGGGCATGGGCAGGCATAGTAGGGGGCGGCACGGCGGCAGGCCCCTCGACCGGTGGTGGAACCTGCCCGTCCAGCGGGGAGAGGCAACGGACAGATGGCATCACGGCGGGACGAACTCAACGCCTACACCTTCGCCAGGCGGAGGCTGATCGCTCAGTTCCTCCAGCCGAACGCGACCGGTTCGGAGGAGGGGGCACCGCGTCCGCTGCGCGCGGTGGTGCCCGGCGCCGTCATCGGCGTCGTGGTCCTCGCGGTGTTCGGCGCCTGGGGCATGTTCAAACCGGTGGCCCCCAAGGGCTGGGACGTGCCCGGGGAGAACGTGATCATCGCGAGCAAGTCCACCACCCGCTACGTGGTGCTGCGGACCGGCAGGAAGAAACCGCAGCTCCACCCGGTGCTCAACATGGCCTCCGCCAGGCTCCTCCTCGCCCCGGACAAGGACGAGGTCATCAAGGTCGACGAGTCGGTCCTCGACAACGGGAAGATCCCGCACGGCGCCACCCTCGGGATCCCCTACGCCCCCGACCGGCTGCCCGAGCCCGCGGAGGCCGGCAAGGCGAAGCGCTGGGCCGTCTGCGAGCGTCCCGGCCAGGGCGGCCAGGCCATCCAGAAGGCGGCGTTCGTCCTCGCCGAGCGCGACCGGGGCCGGACCGAGGGGACCGACCGCCTGCGCGGCGGCGAACTGCTCTACGCGGAGGGCCCCGACGGCAGCCGCTACGTCATCGACGCCGCCGGCACGGCCTACCCCCTGGCGAAGGACGGACTGCTGCTCCGCCTGCTCGCCGGACAGGACCGCAGGCCCCAGCGCGTCTCCGAAGCCTGGCTGAAGACCCTCCACCGGGGGGACACCGTCGACTTCCCCACGGTGCCCGGCCCGGTCGGCGGGCCCGCGGGCGTCCCCGGCGAACTGGAGCCGGAGGCCGACAGGGTCGGCATGGTGCTCACCGCCACCGACGGCACGCGGAAGCAGCACTACGTCGTCCTGCCGGGCCGGGTCGCCCCCGTGTCCGACTTCACGGCCAAACTCCTGCTCAGCAGCCCGCAGTTGATCGAGCTCGGACAGGACGAGCGGGCCAGGCCCGTCAGCGCCGCCGCGTTCGAGCCCTCCGGGCGCTTCGTCGAGGACAACCGGTGGCCCCGGTACACGCCGCGGGTCGTCAACGAGGCCGGCACCGCGGAGGGCAGCCGCAACACCGTGTGCAACGTCCTTCGCGAGGTGGACGGCGACGACGGCTCCACCGTGCTCAGCACCTGGGCCGGCACCGGCTTCCCCGCCCCGCTGCCGACCGGCTCCAGCAGCGCCTACGTCACCCCCGGATCCGGTCAGCTCTTCCGTCAGTTCAAGGGCTCCGAGACCGGCACCGGCTTCCTCTTCCTCGTCACCGACACCGGGCTGCGCTATGCCATGCAGTCCAACGGCGACAGCGCGACGGAGGACTCCGGCATCGGATCCTCGGGCTCACAGCGGGAGAAGCAGCAGCGGCTGCAGGAGGCGCGGCAGGCACAGAACCGGCTGGGCTACAAGGACGTGGAGCCGCTGCCGGTCCCGGCGGCCTGGTCCACCTTCCTGCCGACCGGCCCGCGGCTGTCCACCGGTGCCGCGCGCCAGCCGCAGGGCTCGTGAGGGGGCGGACCGATGACCCTCACCCACCCTCGCCCGCTGACCGCCGCGGCAGCGGCCGTGGCCGTGCTCACCCTCACCGGCCTGTCCACCGCCCCCGCGGCGGCCGGCACACCGGACCAGTGCACCTTCCCCGGGAAGCCGTACGAAGGCCGCCCCTGGGCGCTCCAGCGGGTCCTGCTGGACGAACTGTGGAAGCAGTCGACCGGCGAAGGAGTCCGGGTCGCCGTCATCGACACCGGAGTCGACACCCGGCACCCCCAGCTCCGCGACGCCGTCGACACCGGCAGCGGCAGGAACCTGCTGGACCGCGACCTCAAGGACGAGAACGGCAACAAGCTGGAACGCGGCAAGGAGAACGGCACGACCGACACGGTCGGCCACGGCACCAAGGTCGCCGGGATCATCGCGGCCCGCCCCGCGGAGGGCACCGGTTTCGTCGGTCTCGCGCCCGACGCGACGATCATCCCGATCCAGCAGAACGACGCGGAGGGACACGGCACCGCCGCGACCCTGGCCCGGGCCATCGACCACGCGGTGGCGGAGAAGGCCGACGTCATCAACATCTCCCAGGACACGGCCGGTGCCGTGGAGCCCGCCCCGGCTCTCCGGCAGGCCGTGGACGCCGCCCTCGCGCGGGAGATCGTGGTCGTCGCCTCGGCGGGCAACGACGGCCTCGGCGGCAACGCCAAGAAGACCTACCCGGCGTCGTACCCGGGGGTGCTGGCCGTGGCCTCCTCCGACCGCAACAACGAACGGGCGCCCTTCTCGCAGTCGGGCGACTTCGTCGGCATAGCGGCCCCCGGAGTCGACATGATCTCCACCGTTCCCGGGGGCGGCCACTGCGCCGACAACGGCACCAGCTTCTCGGCGCCCTATGTCGCCGCGGTCGCGGCGCTCGTCAAGAGCAAGCACCCCGACTGGGAGCAGGAGGAGATCACCGCCCAGCTCCAGCAGACGGCGGAGCGGTCCATCGCCGGCCACGACCGGTTGGTGGGCTGGGGCGTCGTCGACCCGGTGCGCGCCCTGACGGAGGACGACAAGCCGGTCCGCGAGCCGGTCGCCCGCGAGGGGCTGACCAAGGCCGAGGCACCCACGCCGGCCGAACTGCACCTGGGCGAGAGCCCGGAAGAGCGCAACGCGCGACTGGCGACGTACGTGGTGGTGGGCGGAGGCGTCCTGGTCGCGTCGATCAGCGGCGGCGCGGTCGCGCTGCGCGACTGGCGGCGGCGCACGGCGGGCGGAGGCGGCCGGGCCGGCACGGAGGCGTGAAGGGGGCGCCCGAGGTGTGACACTCCTCGCACGGCCCGCCGCAATGACGTGCCGTCACCCCGGCAGCGGATGTGTGGGGCCTAAGGTTGTCCGGGCGTATGAACGCCGGGAAGTACCGGAACCGGTAAGGAACTTGGGACTGTCACCGTCGGTGGCTACTGTTGGCAGAGCGCGTTCGGCCGCGGGCCGGTCACCAACGGCCGGCCGGATGAGGGCCGGCGCGAAACGGGGAGGGGGAGCATCGTGCTCGATGCGGTGAACGGTGGGGACGGCAGTGGCGGGTGACCTCGAGCGCGGCGTGGACGCCCTCAGGAAGTTCCGGTCCCGGATCGACAAGCTGCTGACCGAGCTGGAGAGCGGCAACGGCGGCAGTTCCAAGGTGGCGCTGGAACGCGTCAGCCGCGGGTCCTTCAGCGGGACGAACCTGCCCTTCGCGGAGGCGGACGGCTTCTTCCAGCAGTACAACCGTGTCCACAAGGCGCTGGTCGAGCTCTCCAAGTCCCTCGGTGACCAGATCGAGATGCTGGGCATCGCCGTGCACGCGGCGGACGTCGGCTTCGACAACGTGGAGAACGACATGCGGCGCCGGTTCCACGAGATCAGGGCCCGCCTGGACGAAGCGGCGCGAGCGGAGGCGAAGCGGGACGAACAAACCGGCGGCGAGAAGAAGGTTCTTGACCGCGACAGGGACCTTCCGACGGACATGGGGTGATTCCCGGTGAGTGACGAGAAGAAGCCCGAGTTGACTCCCGAGGAGCAGCAGAAGGCGGACTCGGCAGAGATCAAGGCCCAGTTCGGCACGGCCGACATGATGGAGCGGCTGCCGGACTTCTTCCGGGGAGCCTTCGGCATGGGCCCCGGGAAGAGTGTCTTCGGCCGGACGGACTTCGAAGGCGCGCGGCTCAATCCGATGCTCGACCTCCTGGAGAGCGCCAAGCCCTCCGACCTGGAGGACGCCGGCGTGTCCCTGCTGAAGGCCACCAAAGCGCTCAACGAGGCGGCGGAAGAACTCAACGGATTCGTCACGAAGACCGAGTGGAAAGGCGAAGCGGCCACCGAGTTCCAGCGGTACGGGCAGGAACTCGTCAAGTACGCCTGGGGACTGGGCACCTTCGCCAACGCGGTCGGCACCCAGATGAAGGTGGCGAGCACGGGCCTGTCCTCCGTGCGCAGCGCCCGGCCGCCGCGCGACGGACGGCTCGTCCAGAAGAAGCCGGACGAATTCCCCGTCCCGGAACGCACTGAGGACAACCCGGAGTACCAGAAAGCCCTTCAGGTAGAGAAGGACCGCCAGGAGGCCATCAACCAGATGAACCGCCTGGCGTCCTTCTACGCGGTCTCCGAGGAGACCCTGGCGTCCCAGGAACCGCCGAAACCACCGCGGACGCTGCAGGCGCCGGTGCCGCAGCCTGCGGGAGGCAGGGACAACGGGGCTTCCTCGTCGGGTGAGAGTGCGCGGCCCGATCTGTACCGCACTTCTCCGTCACCCCCGAGCTCGGGAGAAGGAGCACGGCAGGCTGATGGCGCCTTTCGGATCGCTGATCTCGGCGTCTCGGGGCCGGTCCGGGAATCCACTCGGATGGAGATCGACACGACCTCAGCGCTGCCGGCACCGTCGGCGCCACCGGCTCCCGGGCCGGCCTCACCGGCCCCGGGCACGGCGGGGGAGAACCGTGTTCCCCCCACGGGACCGAGCTTCGGCGTGCCCATACGTGGCGACGGACCACGTTCCCTGGGCCACCCCGGAGCCCCCGGAGGCGGCCCCGGACCTCGTGCGGTCGGACGTCCCGGGCCCACCGGTGCACCGGGCTCGACGTCGCCCGGGCGTGCCACCGGACTGCCCGGACGGGCCGGCATGCCCGGCGTTCCGGGCACGGGCCCAGGCGCGGGAGGGCCTGGTTCGGCGGGGCGCCCCGGTCCCATGGGGAATCCTGCCCAATCCACTGGCCGTGCACCCGCTTCCGGCAGCCAGGGCCGAGCTCCGATGGGGGGAAGGCCGGGGATGCCGGGGCAACCAGCGGCTGGACGTCCCAGTACTGCCGACGGGCGACATCAGGGCCCTGTTGCGGGTCGTCCCACGACGGCGGGCCGACCGGTTGCCGACGGTCGGCCCAACGCCTCGGCGGGGCCGCGCCCCGGCCGTCAGGCCGGGATCGTCGGAGGTACGCCGCAGTCCGCTACCGGGGGCTCCTCCACATCACGCCTTCCCAGGGGGACGGTTGTCGGCGGAGGTGCGGACACCGCGGGGCGTACCTCGGCGCAAGTCCCCCGGTCGGGAGCCCTGGGGGCCAATCCGCCGGGAAGGACTTCCCCGGCCAACGGCCGCGGAGTCTCTCGGACGAACGGCGTCGTCGGAGCTCCGCTGACCAGCGGCAGGGGAGAGCAGTCGCTGATCAGAGGTGCCTCCTCCGGTGAGCGTTCCGGCCAACGAGGCGCTGGCCAGGGGCAGTCCGGAGGCGAGGAGCGGCAACGCCCGACGGCACGTCCGGATCATCTCCCGGAAGACGAGTGGGCAGTGCGGCAGCGTGGTGCTGTACCACCGGTGATCGAATAGGCACGGGAAGGTTCGGAAGTCAGGATGACGGCAGCAATGACCAAGGTCCGGATCCGCGGGAAGTCCCGTCCGCTCCAGCGGATCTTTTCCGCTGCGGTGTTGGGAGGACTCCTGGGAGCCGGCGCCATTGGCGCGGCTCCTGCGGCGTCGGCCATCGATGTGCAGTCCAAGCAGTGGTACCTGGATGCCATGCACGCCGAGGAGATTTGGGAGACCAGCACAGGGGAAGGCGTCAAAGTTGCGGTCATCGACAGTGGTGTGAATCCCTCCACGCCCTCACTCAAGGGGCAGGTGCTGAAAGGGATGGACGCCACCGGGGTCAAGGGCGATGAGACCGACGACTACGACGGGCATGGCACGACCATGGCCGAACTCATTGCCGGGACCGGCAAAGGGGGAGGACTCCAGGGCTTGGCGCCAGGTGCAAAGATCATTCCGTTCCGGGTGACCGACACCGATCTGCAGAACAGGGAATCGGTTAACGCCTTCGACCAGCAAGAGGCGATCCGGGCCGCTGCGGACAGTGATGCGCAGATCATCAACATGTCGATGGGAAGTGAGTACTACAACGCGAGAATTCACGATGCTGTGGAGTATGCCCAACGCAAGGGCAAGTTGTTCTTCGCTTCTGTGGGAAACACTGGCCACAAGGAGAACAAGAAGGAGTACCCGGCCAGCTATCCGGAAGTCGTCGGTGTTGCGGCGTCGGGCCCCGACGGCCGCGTGACCGACTACTCCCAGCACGGAGACTTCGTCGACCTGGCCGCTCCGGGCAAGGACATCCCACTCTGGTGCGATCAGACTTTTCAGAAGTACTGTGATGGTGATGGCGGAACGAGTGCTGCGACCGCCCTGGCTTCCGCCTCCGCCGCCCTGATCTGGTCCGCGCATCCCGAATGGACCGCGAATCAGGTGCTCCGGGTCATGCTCGAAAGCGCCGGCAGAGGCAAGGACGGCGATAAGAAGACGCTGAGTGAGTACTACGGTTACGGCGTCATTCGCCCCGGCGCTCACATCAACCGCGGCCTCGGCAAGCCCGGCGATCCGGACATCAACCCGCTCACCAACCAGAAGACCGGTCCCGACGCCGAGAACGAGAAGCCGTCCTCTTCGTCCAAGAAGCCGACGGCACCGCCGTCGTCCGAGGCCCCCGAGGGCAAGCCCGGAGCCGAGGCGGCCGTCTCGGCCTCGGACGAGCAGGCGGGCGGCGGCAGCCTGGGCCTCGTCATCGGCGGAGCCGCCGCGGCGGCCGCGCTCGCCGGCGGTGCCTTTGTCATGCTCCGCCGACGGCGAAGCCTGTGACAGCGGCGGCGCACCTGCACCCGCCCCACCACCCACTGACCCCTACCTGCGGCGTCGGACAAGCCGGCGCCGCTCACTCCAGAATCCAGCAGAGGGAGAAGGACACATGACGGTCCAGAAGGTCGGAGATCAGGATCTCAAGCTTTTCCAGGACGAGATCACCACTCAGTTCGAGGGCATCAAGAGCGAGGTAAAGCGCCTTCAGGGGACCATCGACGGGCTCGAGGGCCGCTGGAAGGGTGTCGGTGCCGGCGCCTTCGACCTGAAGCAGAACGAGATCAACATGGCCATGGTCCGCATCTCGCGGCTGCTGCTCAACTTCCAGGAAGCGATCCAGGTCACCCGTACCACCGCGGGCAACACCGAGGACGAGGTGCAGGCGGCGCTCCGCGGAGTCGACGTGACCGGCGGATTCTCCGGTGATGCCGCGGCGGAGAAGCAGGCCGTTTCGAACATCGCCAAGTACTGACGCGGAGCGCGGCCTCGCGCGTCCCGTCCTTCTCCCCACCCACATCCATGCCACCAGGAGCAGTCACATGGGCAGCAACAACGGCGACATCATGCTCGTCACGTACTCCTCGCTCGAAGAAGCGGCCAAGAGCATCGACATGAGCGCGAGGCGCGTGGACGAGGCGCTCGAAGCTCTCCAGAAGAAGATCCGTTCGGTCTCGAACACCTTCGAGGGCGAGGCCAAGACGGCGGCCGACACGGCCCACGCCAAGTGGGACAAGGAGACGCGCGTCATCCAGGAGGCGCTGAAGAGCATCGCGAAGGCGGTCCGCGAGGCGGGCCCGACCTACCAGGCGGGCGACAGGAAGGCCGCCAGCCACTTCTGAGCCCGGCCGGGGGCAGAACAACCGCACAGGGGAACGGCGGGGTGGACGCGCACGGGAGGCGCCCACCCCGCCGTTCTCCGGTTCCCCTGCCCGCCACCCACCGCCTGCCCGGGCGGGAACGGGGCGCCGGAACCGTCCGGTCAGCCGGGTAGTTCGGACGGAAGGTCGCAGCCCGCCTTCTCATGCGAGTAACGGGCCGCGCCGACAGCGAGATCGGTCAGACCCCGGCGTATTCCGGAGTCGCCTTCTCCAGTCGCCTTCTTCCGGTCGACGACGACACTGAGGCTGTACGAGCCCCCGGGAACCGTCCCGGGCTTGGCGCAGGGCACCAGTACGGCCGCCCTGGACGCCGATGCCACGCCCTTCGATCCCGCCGCGAAACTTCCGCTCTCCCCCGCCTTGTCCCCGAGGACCTCGGCTTCCCAGTCCTCCGGTGTGCTGCCCGGCGAACCGACCAGGATCAGCTGCGCTCTGGCGCTGAGCAGAACACCGTCATCGCCAGAGACGAAGCAGTCGGCGGTGTAGCCGGAATCTCCCTGTGCGACGTTTCCGCCGCTCACGCTGTCGTCGAAGGAGTACTCGGACGCGTCGGGGAGAACCCGTTCCAGCGCACGTGCCGCCTTCGCCGGTTCGCCGAGAGACGCACAGACGCTTTCCACGCCGATGCCACCGCGCTTCTCGAACGGTGGAACCCCGAAGAGATAAGCCGCGGAACCCCCCAAGCCGACTGCCAGCAGTGCCGCAAGGGGGATGGCCGGCTTCCTGGTCCTCAACGGACGACTCCGCGCATCCCGGGGAGGCGTGGTCAGTGGTTTCGTACGCACTTGTCTGAGGACGCCACTTCCTCTGCGTATGCCTTGGCGAGTCTTTTCATGGAATCCTCGTCAGGAGTCCCGGACTCGGGGATCTGGATAACGATGAAGAGTTCACTCTTGCTGCGTTGTGGCTCACGACACGACACCTGCCAGGCCGCCCCTCTGGAGGAATGGACATACCTGCCGTCCTCCGAAATATTATTCGGCTCCACATGGGCATGCGCCGACGCGACCTTCTGAGGCGTTGCTCTACTCGCCTCGTCCCACCATTCCTGGCTGGCTATCATTACTGACTCGCCATCCACACGGACAGTGCAGCGTTCAGTGCCGTCAACTGGTGTGGAAGGCGAGACGCTGATGGTTGAACCTGGAGGCAGAAAAGGAGAGATGAGGTCTGACTCAAGCGGCACACCGCAGAGAGAGGGCGGAATCTTGTAGGTGCGCTTCTCCTCGCCGGAACAACCGGTGAGTCCGAGAACGATGGCTGCTGTTACGCATGCGGCACTCCACCAACTCTTCCGGTAAGGCTGACTGAGCGTCAGTGAGTGCTGTTCCATGCTGCGCCTGCTTTGGGAGTGATGTGCATACAACGATTTCCGATCAAATGTCAGTTGTGAGATCCGGGCCCATGGCTTTGGTGTTGGTGCCCGCGGCGAGGAAGCCGTCGCGTGACCCCACTCGCGCCCAGGCGTGTGCATCAGGCAACTCCAAGCCATGCGCCTTGATGGCATCCGACACTGCCTTTTGGGAATATTCCGTATTGCGGTCGATGCCGTTCTCCCAGTGTTTGCCCATCTCTTGACCGGCGGCGCTTTTCGCATCGCCCTCCGCGTCCTTGAACAGCTGTTCAAGGACTGCACCGCTCACTGTGCTTGCTGCACCACCCGCTACGGCGCCGGCCACAGGCGAAGCGATGAAGGTTGTACCAACGCCAATACCGATGCCCACACCTCCCGAAATGGCACCCTTTAGCTGTGTCATGGCGTTTGCATAGTCTTTGTCGGATTGATCGGCGGCGCCGGCCACAGCCTCTTGGCGTCCAATGCTGAGGGTTCCTGAGATCTCTCCTGAAGCATGCGTAATCTCTTCTACGGTGAGCTGCTGGCTCGATACGTAGCGGCTGTCTTCTGGAAGATCGGGGTTTAGGTGGTAGTCCAGCAGGTTTCCCATGTAGCTCTTCTGGCCTGCTTCGACGGCGGCGTATGCCTCGGGATTCTGGCCTATTGTCACCAGGAACCGCGTGACTTCCCTGTGGTTCAAGTCCGCCGCTGAGCCGGCTACGGGGAACAGTTGCTGGATTTTGTTGGACGGGTCATTGGCCATCGCTCGATTCATGTCCGGCAGGTATTCAGATGCAATCTGGCCGAGGCTGTCCGACATGTAACCGTGATCCGTCAGGCGATTCGGGTTCTCCGAGACAGAGGCGAAGATGCTTTCCACGAGCTTCGTCTGACCCGCGTTGTGCGCCGGTGTGTCGGCCGTAGGCATCTCCCCGGCCGGGTGGCCTGTGGTCGCAGCTTCCAGGGCCATGGCCAAGTTGTTGCGCCCGGCGATGCTCTCCTCGCCTTCGCTGTCCCGCTCCGGGGGCCAGTCACGTTCCTCGAAGAGGTACTCGAAATTGGACAGTTCGTCCCGTACTTCTTTTCCTTCCTTGTTCTTCGTCATGAAGTCGTGGTCCTCGTCCTTCGTCACGAACGTGTCGTTGAAGAAGTCGGTGGCCGCGCCGGGGCTGTTCGCAAGGGCCTTCATGAAGCCGGTCATGGGGTCCCAACCGGAATCGGTGCCGGTGCGGTTGAGCGGGGCCATCCCCATCGGGGCCCACCCGGTCGGCATGTGGCGGCCGTTGTCGCTCAGCTTCTTCTCGGTGTTGATCAGCTCGGTTCCGTAGTCCGTCAGGAACCGGTCCTCGTAGTTCCCCCAGCGCATGAGGTTGCTCATGACCTGGAAGCCCATCGTGTAACCGGTCTTCCCCACGCGCTGGTCGCCGAGATCCGTCATCTCGCGCTTCCACGTCGCCATCTCCACGGTGTCCGCCTGGGTCGCCGTGGCGAGGGTGAGGCCGAGATGCTTCTGCAGGTCGTCCAGTTGGTCGTGCCGCTCCTGGCCGACTTCCCGCCCCCGGTAGGGGTCGTTGATCCCCGCCCAGAACTCCAGGGTTCCCCTCGCGCCCAGGGTCGAGGCGAAGTGTTCGGCGAAGATCTCGTCGCCCGAGTACTTCTTGAGACCGGCGTTGAGCGCGTCGAACTCCGCGACGCTCAGGTCCTCGGGATTCTTCTTCGCCAGTGCGGCCAGCTTCTCGGCCTCCTTGACGGCTGCGGCGGCCGCGTCGCGGTCCTTGTACTCGGCCCCGGAGAATCCGTAATCGGTGAGATCGACCAGTGCCTTGAGCGCGGTGGCCGCCGTCGTGTCGATCTCGGTCGCCTTGTTGAGGATGCCCTGGAGTTCGTCGCGCAGGGCGTCGACGGCCGTCTGGCCGCCCGCCGCCTTGTTCTCGGGGTCCTCGACCGTGAAGCCGCCGCCTTTCGGCTGGACGAGGAGGTGGTTGTCCCTGCCCCGGGCGATGGCCTTCAGCAGTTTGCTCTGCTGAAGCTTCAGTTCGTCGCGAGTGTCCCGGACGATGTTCCGGATGGACGTCGCCTGGGTGTGTGCGTCCTCGAACTCGCCGGCGGTCTTGCCGATGAACTCGCGCGAGACGGTGGCGTTGTAACCGGACCAGTCGGCCTTGTTGGCCTTGCCGCGCAGTCCCTCGCGCGCGTCCTTCTCCAGGGTCTCGAGTTTGCCGACCACGCCGTTCCACGATTTCACCGCGCTGTCCAGCGTGCTGAAGTTGGCAGAATGAAGGGCTTCGAAATCCACGAGAACGTTCCCCCTAGTCCTTCTTGTCCTTGTCGTCATCCGTGCCGTACACCTCGTTGCGCTCGCCGGGGGGTGCGTACGACTCGTCGAAGCCCTGGTCGAGGGTGTGGATGCTGCTCACGTGCCGCTGGATCCGGGTGTCGTCCTCGGTGTGGACCTTGTTGGAGAACTCCATGTGGTTCGAGATGAGGGCACACGCGTCCATGAGGGAGCCGAGCTGTTTGTCCCAGCGGGTGGAGACGTGTTTCAGGGCCGCGCCGAGTGCGAAGCCCTGCCGGTCGAGATCGGGCCCCGCGGGCTCGGCGTCCTGGGGACGGGCTTCATCCCACAGCCGGTTGTAGAGCGTGTACGCCTCGTCACCGATCCGGGCGAGGTCCTCCTGGCCTGCCTTGAGGTCGCCGGGCCCCGTCCCCGTGTTGGGCCTGTCCTCGTCCGGCAGCCGGTTCAACTGCATGCGCGTCGACTGCCGTTCGGCCGCAGACGCCTTCAACTGCTCCCACTCGTCCCACGCCATCAGCGGGCGCCCCTTCCCCCGTTTGCTGATTTATGACGGTTCGCCATCTGTACGGCCCCCGGATCGGTTCAACCTACGGACGGCCTACTCGTCCTCGCAAGGACTGTCCACAACGTCGGTCTTCACGCGATAGGTCAGGTTGTCGATGGCGTGATCCCTTTCGGACTGCCCGGGATCCGGGGTCGCCCTGACCGTCAGGCATATGCCGTCGATCCTGTAGCGCTCCACGTCCTCGCCGTCGCCCTCCGCGTCGGTCGCGGAGACGAGGACCGCGACCGGGTCGTCGCCGGGGCCCTTGAGCCGGGGGTCGATGAAGAAGCCCCAGGATCCCTCACCCACCGGCATCTTGTACTGCCCGCCGTCCTTGCCGGTTTCCAGGCTCGCGGCCGCGTTCTCCACCCGCTCAAGGACTTCCTCGTGATCCGGACCGGTCTTGAAGACCCCACCCAGGCGCAGCAGTTCGACGCACTGCCACGCCAGGAACAGGCCCAGCAGCACCAGCAGTACCCGCCGCCCCGTGAACGAGGCCGCCGACGGCTCGTGCGCCTCCGGGTGGTCGAAGTGGGGTGCCCGGAAGCGCCACCACAGCTTCCGCGGGTTCACGAACAGGCCGAAGGCGACGAACGCCACCGCGAACGCGCCGGTGAAGACGGCGGCACCGATCATCAGGACACCTCCGCCGGCATCAGGCCCGTCTGCACCAGCGGATTGCCGCGCTGCCGCGAGACGAAGAAGCCCCGGCCCGGTGGCATCGGGCGCATCCGGACACCCCCGAGCACGTCCCCCTCCTGCGGGTCTCCGGAGAGCAGCACACCCTGGGCGCCGAGTTCCATCATCCGCTGCATGAAGGATTCGTAGGTGGCCCGGCTCGCGCCCGCCGAGCTGCGGGCGATGATGAAGCGCACCCCGACATCGCGCGCGAAGGGCAGCATTTCCGTGAGCGCGGCCAGGGGATTTCCGCTGGACGTGGAGACCAGGTCGTAGTCGTCGACGACCACGTACACCGAGGGGCCGGTCCACCAGCTGCGGTCGCGGAGCTGCCGGGCGGTGACGTCGGCCGGCGGGGTGCGGCGCTTCATCAGGTCGGCCAGCGCCTCCACGTGGTGGTCCATGGTGTTGGACATCGGCACGTAGTCGGCCAGGTGCGTGGCCGGGGTGACGTCCAGCAGCGCGCGCCGGTTGTCGACGACGAGGAGCTTGCAGGAGTCCCCGTCGTAGCGCTCGGTGAGCTGCCGGATGAGCAGCCGCAGCAGATTGGACTTGCCGGACTCGCTCTCGCCGAAGACGAGGAAGAACGGGTCGCGGTCGAAATCGACGAAGACCGGTTCCAGATTGTTCTCGTCGATGGCGAAGGCGACGCCGCGCTCCGGGTGGGCCGAGCCCGCGGGAAGGTTCTCCGCCGGGAGTTCGCGGGGCAGCAGCCGGACCTCGGGGGCCCCGGCGCCGGTCCAGTGGCGGCTGGTCTCCTGGACCATCGCGGCCGTGGCCTCGGAGAGATCGCTGTCGGAGTTGATGGCGTCGATCCGCGGCACCGCGGCCATGAAGTGCAGCCTCTCCGGGGTGAGGCCGCGCCCCGGGACTCCGGTCGGCACATTGGCCGCGGCCTTGCGGTCCAGCTCGGAGTCCATGGTGTCGCCCAGCCGCAGCTCCAGCCGGTTCATCAGGTGGTCCTTGAGGTGGGCCCGGACCTCCATCGACCGGGAGGCGGTGATGACGAGGTGGATGCCGTAGCCGAGGCCGCGGGCCGCGATGTCCAGCACGGCGCCCTCCAGCCCCTCGTAGTCGCTGCGGAAGTTGCCCCAGCCGTCGATGAGCAGGAAGACGTCGCCCCAGGGCTGCTCCGTCACGGAGATGTCGCCGCGGGCCCGGAGCCTGCGGTAGGTGGCGATGGAGTCGATGCCCGCGCCGCGGAAGTACTCCTCACGGCGCGACAGGATGCCGTACACCTCGGCCACGGTCCGCCGGACCCGCTCGGGGTCGAGGCGCGAGGCGACCCCGCCCACGTGCGGCAGCCCGGCGACGGAGGACAGGCCGCCGCCGCCGAAGTCGAGGCCGTAGAGCTGCACCTCCTGCGGTGTGTGGGTCAGCGCGAAGCCGGCGACGAGCGTGCGCAGCAGGGTCGACTTGCCCGACTGCGGACCGCCGATGATCTGCATATGGCCGGCCGCGCCCGAGAAGTCCCGGTAGAGGGTGTCGCGGCGCTGCTCGTACGGCTTGTCGACGACGCCCACGGGGACGACGAGCCGGCCGCCGTCGAAGTCCGGCCGGGTCAGCCCGCGGCCCGGGACACCCGTGAGGCCCGGCAGCAGGTCGTCCAGCGAGGGCGGGTTGTCCAGTGGCGGCAGCCACACCTGGTGGGCTTCCGCGCCGCGTCCCTCCAGGCGCCGCACGATGACGTCCAGCACGGTGTCGGCCAGCGCGTCGTCCTCCGGGGCCCGCGGCTCCGGGACGCGGGGCGCGGCTTCCGGCTCCGCGTAGCGGACGGGAACCGGCGCGGCCGTGAACAGGGCCGGCCGGCGGTCCACCGGGAGCGGCCCGCCGGGGGCGGAGGTCCGGTGGGAGGCCGCGCGGTACACACCGGAGACGTAGGCGGCCTTGAACCGCACCATCTCGTCCGTGCCGAACTTGAGGTAGCCCGAGCCGGGCACGTTGGGGAGCTGGTAGGCGTCGGGCACACCGAGGGCGGCGCGCGACTCGGCCGCGGAGAAGGTGCGCAGGCCGACCCGGTAGGAGAGGTAGGTCTCCAGGCCGCGCAGCCGGCCCTCCTCCAGCCGCTGCGAGGCGAGCAGCAGATGGACGCCCAGGGAGCGTCCGATCCGGCCGATCTGCACGAACATCTCGATGAAGTCGGGCTTGGCGGTGAGGAGTTCGCTGAACTCGTCGATGACGAGCACCAGTGAGGGAATCGGCTGCAGGGCGGCACCCGCGGCCCGCGCCTTCTCGTAGTCGTGGATGTTGGCGTAGTTGCCCGCGTCGCGCAGCATCTCCTGCCGCCGGTTCAGCTCACCGCGGATGGAGTCGCCCATGCGGTCGACCAGCGTCAGGTCGTCCGCGAGGTTGGTGATCACCGCGGCGACGTGCGGCATGCGGGACATTCCGGCGAAGGTGGCACCGCCCTTGAAGTCCGCGAGGACGAAGTTGAGGGTCTCGGAGGAGTGGGTGACGGCCAGGCCCAGCACGAGCGTGCGCAGCAGCTCCGACTTGCCGGATCCGGTCGCGCCGACGCACAGGCCGTGCGGGCCCATGCCCTCCTGCGCGGCTTCCTTGAGGTCCAGCATCACGGGGGTGCCGTCCTCGCCGACGCCGATGGGCACCCGGAGCCGCTCCGACTGCGAGCGCGGCCGCCAGGTCCGGGCGACGTCGACGGAGGCGGCGTCCCCCAGGTTCAGCAGATCGGTGAACTCCAGGTTGGCGAGCAGGGGTTCCTCGTCGTCCCCGCCCGTCGCGACACGGAGCGGGGCGAGCTGGCGGGCGAGGGCCTCCGCCGCTTCCGGGCTCATCGTGTCGGGCTCTCCGTCGTACACCTGGCCGTGCCCGGACTCCAGCCGGAGGGAGTCCTTGTGCACCACCATGGAGAGACCGCCGCGCGCACCGCCCGCCTCGCCGGGCGCGACCTCGATCACGGTCACGCCCTGGAGGCCCTCCGCCGCGGCCAGGGGCGATGTGGGCGGCACCGACCGGCCGTCCAGCACGACGACGATGTGGGGCCGGTCCAGCAGAGGGTGCCCGGCGCCCTGGAAACGGGGCCGGCCGTCCAGCCGTGAGGCCAGCAGATCCTGCAGGTCGTGCGCGTCGGTGGTGATCAGCCGCCGGCTGCCCGCACCGTCCCCGGGCCCCGGGGCCTGGACGTGCGGGAGCCACTTCGCCCACTCCCAGTGCCCGGCCTCCTCGGGCCCGGCGGCGACCGCGATCAGGAGGTCCTCGGGCGAGTGGAGGGAGGCGAGCGACGCCAGCATCGAGCGCGTCGCGGACCGGACGGACTCCGGCTCGCCGCTCACCGTCAGCTGGTAGAAGGCCCGCAGGGAGACGGCGATCGGGAGGCCGTCCAGCGTGGAGTGCGTGGCCAGGAAACGCCGCATCGCGTCCGCGGTGAGCGGCTCCAGTTCGTCCACGGGCGCCGTGTCGGGCTCGACGAGCGGCGTGGCGAGCTGCTGACTGCCCAGCCCGACGCGCACCTGCCCGAAGTCCTCGTCGGCGACCCGGCGCTCCCACACCCGGCTGCCCTCGGCGACGAGCGCCCACAGCTGCTCCGGCGCGGGGTGCAGATAGAACTGTCCGTCACGCTGGAGCCGCGCCGTCCTGAGCACCGAGCGCCGGGTCTGCGTCAGGTACTTGAGGTAGTCGCGCCGCAGGTCGGACAGCTGCCCCTGGGTGCCGCGCCGGTAGCGGACCAGCATCGCGATCGCCATGGCGACCGTTGACGCGATCATCACCATGCCCATGATCCGCATGATCGGATTGGGCGTCATGAAGAAGAACACGACCGAGCCGCCCATGCCCAGCATGGGCAGCAACTGCATGAGTGCGCCCTCCTGCTGGCCTCTCGGCAGCTCCGGCGGCGGTTGCAGCCGCACTTCCTCGTCGGACACCTCGGGAGGCAGGACCCGTGGTGGGCGCTTGACGACGATCTGGCTCACTGCTCACCAATTCTCTTGCCGGACAGAGAAATTGCGTTCGGCACCCCCGCGGTGAAGGGACCCTCCGCGCGGAGCGATCCTACTGGCGCACAGGGTGACGGACGGGCGGTAGGGTGGCGCCGCGTCCCGGTTCCACGGTCAGCAACCGCCCACGGCAGCAGGGTCATTCGGGACGCGGCGCCACGGCCGGCGTTCCGCGGCCGCGGCTCGCGGCCACGGGCGAGGACGAGGGGAAGCAGCAGGTGAGTATGACGGCCCCAGCCGCGGCCAGCGGAGCCGGGCAGCCGGCCCCCGCGGCTCCGCCGGGCGGCGGAACCGGTTTCTGCCGGGTCACGGTCGTCGCGCCGGACGGCCGCGTCGACGTCGCCCTGCCGGACGACATCCCCGTCGCGGACCTCAGCCCCGAGATCCTCCGCCTCTCCGGGCAGAGCCCGGAAACCGGGGCCCCGGTGGGATACCACCTGGTGCGGCGCAACGGAACGGTCCTGGACGGCGCGCGGTCGCTCGCCGCGCAGCGCATTCTCGACGGCGAACTGCTCTCGTTGCGCCCCTTCGCGGAGTCCCTGCCCCCGGCGGTCTTCGACGACGTGTCGGACGCCGTCGCCTCCGCGGTCGCCCGGGACCGCACCCTGTGGAGCGACGACCTGCTGCGGGGCGCCGGCCTGTTCGCCGGTTCGGTGCTGCTCGTGCTGCTCGCCTTCGCGCTGTGGGCGGCCGCCCCGCGCCACGACACGCACGGCCTCCAGGGCATCCTCGCGGCCGTCGCGGGCGTCCTGCTCCTCGCCTTCGCAAGCGTCCGCGCCCGGGTGTACGACGACCGGGGTGCCGCCGTGGCGCTGGGTGTCGGCGCCCTCGCGAACGCCGCGGTGGCCGGCGCGGGCCTGCTGCCGCCGGCCGGGGGCCAGGGCGTCGGGAAGCTGCAGTTCCTCATGGCCTGCGCGGCCGTCCTCGTCCTCGCGGTGGTCCTGACGGCGGTCGCCCCCCGCGGTGACAGCCCGTTCGTCGCCTTCGTCCTCGCCTCCGCCATCGGACTGCTGGTCACCTTCACGGCGATCACGGCCGGAATGACGGCGAGCGAGACCGCCGCCGTATGCGTCCCGCTCTCCGTGGGCGCGCTCGCCTTCCTGCCCGGACTCGCCACGCGCTTCGCCCGGCTTCCCGTCGGCTTCGAGCCGCCGCGCACCACCCGGGGCGAGTACGGAGCGGACCCCGACCCCCAGGGGCCGGTCGACGCCGAACGCGTCGCCGCCCGGGCGCGGCGGGGCCACGAGCTGCTGGTCGGTCTGGTCGGCGGCTGTTCGCTGGTGGCCGTGGGCTCGGCCGCCGTACTCGGCTTCTCGGGCCAGGTCTGGAGCCAGCTCCTCGCGCTGGCGACCGGCGTCGCCATGCTGATGCGCGCCCACCTCTTCCGCTACACCTCACAGGTCGGCTGCGCGCTCGCCGCCGGTCTCGGGTCGCTGGTGCTGCTCGGGCTCGGGCTCTCCCTCAACCCCCCGGCGGCCCTGATCCGCGACGCCCTGCGGGGCGACAGCGCGGCACTGGATCTCCGTACGGTGTGGCTCGCCGCCGCGATCGCCGCGGCCGCCGCGGTGGTCGTCGCCCTCGGGCTCATCGTGCCCCGGAAGGGCGTCACCCCGTTCTGGGGCCGGTTCCTGGAGATCGCCGAGGCCTTCGTCCTGCTGACCCTGATCCCGCTCTGCCTCGCGGTCTTCGACGTCTACCACTCCCTCCGGGCACTGACCTCCTGAACGAGGCTGGTACGCTGTGTGACGGCCGTTTGTGTACGCACCCCCGGAGCCTGCGGGCTCTGGGCGCAGCGCTCATCGGATCCCCGCCTCCGAGTCACGGAAGCCCCCCTGAGACCAAGACCAGGGGCACTCGTGGGCGCATCGAACATCACAGAGGAGTACCGCGTGTCGCTCGACGCCGCTACGAAGAAGCAGATCATGGCCGAGTTCGCGACCAAGGAGGGTGACACCGGTTCCCCCGAGGTCCAGGTCGCGATGCTCACCCGGCGCATCTCGGACCTCACCGAGCACCTGAAGACCCACAAGCACGACCACCACTCCCGCCGTGGTCTGCTGCTCCTGGTCGGCCAGCGCCGCCGGCTGCTGCAGTACCTGGCGAAGAAGGACATCCAGCGTTTCCGCGCCCTCGTGGAGCGCCTGGGCATCCGCCGCGGTGCGGCGGGCGCGAAGTAAGACGCCGTGAAGGGAGCGGCTCCCACGCCAGGGGGCCGCTCCCTTCGCCGTATGCGCCGTCCGTGCGCCTGTGCGCCGCGCGGCGCCGGACTCCGGCCGGACCGCTCCGTCGTGTGACGGAAGCGGAAGCTTTGTAGTCTGGTCGGAACAAGAGAACACCGTATGAGGGGGAGCGCCACCCCACCGCAGCACCGTCGCCACAGGCGCCGGTCCTCGGTAGTGGCCGTCGGAGGCAGCGTCTCCGGAGGCTTCGATCGAAGACCGGCCCGGCCCGCGGAGTGAGGCGGCAGAGGCGCTCCACCGCCATCGTCCCCCGCCACACGGGCAGGGGGCGCAGACGAGGAGATTTTCCTGGTGGAGAACGAGACCCACTACGCCGAGGCCGTCATCGACAACGGCTCCTTCGGCACCCGCACCATCCGTTTCGAGACGGGCCGCCTGGCCCGTCAGGCCGCCGGCTCGGCCGTGGCCTACCTGGACGACGACACCATGGTGCTGTCGGCCACCACCGCGTCCAAGAACCCCAAGGAACAGCTCGACTTCTTCCCCCTGACGGTCGACGTCGAGGAGCGGATGTACGCCGCCGGGCGCATCCCCGGCTCGTTCTTCCGCCGGGAGGGCCGCCCCTCCGAGGACGCGATCCTCACCTGCCGCCTGATCGACCGGCCGCTGCGCCCCTCCTTCAAGAAAGGCCTGCGCAACGAGATCCAGATCGTTGAGACGATCATGGCGCTCAACCCCGACCACCTCTACGACGTGGTCGCGATCAACGCCGCCTCCTGCTCCACGCAGCTCGCGGGCCTGCCCTTCTCCGGCCCGATCGGCGGCACCCGTGTCGCCCTGATCAGCGGCCAGTGGGTGGCCTTCCCCACCCACTCCGAGCTGGAGAACGCCGTCTTCGACATGGTCGTCGCGGGCCGTGTCCTGGAGGACGGCGACGTCGCGATCATGATGGTCGAGGCCGAGGCCACGACCAGGACCGTCGAGCTGGTCAAGGGCGGCGGCGAGGCGCCCACCGAGGAGGTCGTCGCCGCCGGTCTGGAGGCCGCGAAGCCCTTCATCAAGACGCTCTGCAAGGCCCAGGCCGATCTCGCCGCGAAGGCTGCCAAGCCCGTCGGCGAGTTCCCGCTCTACCTGGAGTTCCAGGACGACGTCCTGGAGGCGCTGACCCACGCGGTCCGCGACGAGCTCGCCCAGGCGCTCACCATCCCCGGCAAGCAGGCCCGCGAGGCCGAGCTGGACCGGGTCAAGGCGCTGGCCGCGGAGAAGCTGCTGCCGCAGTTCGAGGGGCGCGAGAAGGAGATCTCGGGCGCCTACCGCGCGCTGACGAAGTCCCTGGTGCGCGAGCGCGTCATCAAGGACAAGGTCCGCATCGACGGCCGCGGTGTCACGGACATCCGCACCCTCGCCGCCGAGGTCGAGGCGATCCCGCGGGTGCACGGCTCGGCGCTGTTCGAGCGCGGTGAGACCCAGATCCTGGGCGTCACCACCCTCAACATGCTCCGCATGGAGCAGATGCTGGACACGCTCGCGCCCGAGACGCGCAAGCGCTACATGCACAACTACAACTTCCCGCCGTTCTCCGTCGGCGAGACGGGCCGCGTCGGTTCGCCGAAGCGCCGCGAGATCGGCCACGGTGCCCTCGCCGAGCGGGCGATCCTCCCGGTCCTCCCGACCCGGGAGGAGTTCCCGTACGCGATCCGGCAGGTCTCCGAGGCGCTGGGCTCCAACGGCTCGACGTCCATGGGCTCGGTCTGTGCCTCCACCATGTCGCTGATGAACGCCGGTGTGCCGCTCAAGGCGCCGGTCGCGGGCATCGCGATGGGCCTGATCTCCCAGGAGGTCGACGGTGAGACGCACTACGTCACCCTTACCGACATCCTCGGTGCGGAGGACGCCTACGGCGACATGGACTTCAAGGTCGCCGGCACCCGGCAGTTCATCACCGCCCTCCAGCTCGACACCAAGCTGGACGGCATCCCGGCCTCCGTGCTGGCCGCGGCCCTCAAGCAGGCCCGCGACGCCCGCCTGCACATCCTGGACGTGATGAACGAGGCCATCGACGTCCCGGACGAGATGTCCCCGAACGCCCCGCGGATCATCACCGTCAAGATCCCGGTGGACAAGATCGGTGAGGTCATCGGCCCCAAGGGCAAGATGATCAACCAGATCCAGGAGGACACCGGCGCCGACATCACCATCGAGGACGACGGCACCATCTACATCGGTGCCGCCGACGGCCCCGCCGCCGAGGCCGCCCGCGCGGTCATCAACGGCATCGCCAACCCGACGATGCCGGAGGTCGGCGAGCGCTACCTGGGCACGGTCGTCAAGACCACCACCTTCGGTGCGTTCGTCTCGCTGATGCCGGGCAAGGACGGCCTGCTGCACATTTCGCAGATCCGCAAGCTCGCCGGCGGCAAGCGCGTGGAGAACGTCGAGGACGTCCTCAAGGTCGGCGCGAAGGTCCAGGTCGAGATCGCCGAGATCGACCAGCGCGGCAAGCTCTCGCTGATCCCCGTCATGGACGAGGCGGAGGGCGGCGACGCCGCCAAGCCCGAGGCCCAGCCGCAGACGAAGGACGAAGCCGCCAAGTGACCTCCCTGTCCCCTGCGGGCGGATCACACCGCCCGACGGCCCGCACCTCCTCGGAGGGGCGGGCCGTCGGCCGTACCGAAACGCTCCTCCCGGGCGACAACGGCACCGGTACGGTCCGCCGCAGCACCCTCCCCGGCGGCCTGCGGGTCGTCACCGAGACCCTTCCGACGGTCCGCTCGGTCACCTTCGGCATCTGGGCGCGCGTCGGCTCCCGCGACGAGACCCCGGCCCTGGGCGGCGCCACCCACTACCTGGAGCATCTGCTCTTCAAGGGCACCGGGCGGCGCAGCGCGCTGGACATCTCCGCCGCGCTGGACACCGTGGGCGGCGAGATGAACGCCTTCACGACCAAGGAGTACACGTGCTACTACGCACGGGTGCTCGACCGGGACGTCCCGCTGGCCGTGGATGTCCTCTGCGACATGCTCACCTCCTCGGTCATCGACGCGGCCGAGGTCGAGGCCGAGCGCGGCGTCATCCTCGAAGAGATCGCCATGACGGAGGACGACCCGGACGACTGCGTCCACGACCTCTTCGCCCGCACCATGCTCGGCGACAGCCCGCTCGGCCGCCCGGTCCTGGGCACCGTCGAGACGGTCGAGGGGCTCACCCGCGACCGCGTCAGCCGCTTCTACAAGAAGCATTACGACCCGACGCACCTGGTCGTCACCGCCGCGGGCAACGTCGACCACGACCGGATCACCGAGCTCGTCCACACCGCCTTCGAGCAGGCGGGGGCGCTCTCCCGTACGGACGCGCAGCCGGTCGCCCCGCGCTCCGGCAGCCGCGCCGTCCGCACCGCCGGGCGCGTCGATCTGCTCAGCCGGAACACCGAGCAGGCCCATGTGGTGCTGGGCATGCCCGGTCTGCCCCGCACCGACGAACGCCGCTGGGCGCTCGGTGTCCTCAACTCCGCGCTGGGCGGCGGCATGAGCTCGCGGCTCTTCCAGGAGATCCGGGAGAAGCGCGGACTGGCCTACTCCGTCTACTCCTTCACCACGGGCTTCGCCGACTGCGGACTCTTCGGCGTGTACGCCGGCTGCCGCCCCGGCCAGGTCCACGACGTCCTCAAGCTCTGCCGCGACGAACTTGAACAGGTCGCACGGCACGGGCTGACCGACGAGGAGATCCGGCGGGCCACGGGACAGCTGTCCGGCTCCACGGTCCTCGGCCTGGAGGACACCGGTGCCCTGATGCACCGCATCGGCAAGGGCGAGCTCGTCTGGGGCGACCAGATGTCCGTCGACGACATGCTCGGCCGGATCGCGGCCGTCACCCCGGACGAGGTCCGCGAGGTGGCCCGTGATCTGCTGGGGCAGCGGCCCTCGCTGTCGGTGATCGGGCCGCTCAAGGACCGGCAGGCCGACCGCCTCCACGAGGTGGTGGCCTGACGGCCCGCCCGGCCGCGGCGGCACACTGGAGCCGGCGCATCAGTCCACCGGCCGCCGCCGGCCCGCCACGGGCCGGCCGGCCGGTTCACGGAAGAAGTGAGGAACATCCCGCCATGAGCAGCAAGCTCCGAGTGGCAGTCCTGGGTTCCCAGGGGCGCATCGGGTCCGAGGCCGTCCGCGCGGTGGAGGCCGCCGAGGACATGGAGCTCGTCGCCGCGCTCGACCGCGACGACGACCCGGCCGCGCTGACCGCGGCGAAGGCCCGGGTCGCGGTCGATCTCACCCACCCCGACGCGGTGATGGGCAATCTGGAGTTCCTGATCCGCAACGGCGTCCACGCGGTCGTCGGCACCACCGGCTGGACCGGCGAGCGCCTGGAGACCGTGCGCGGACTGCTCGCCGAGTCCCCCGGTACCGGTGCGCTGATCGCGCCCAACTTCTCCATCGGCGCCGTGCTGACCATGGAGTTCGCCCGGAAGGCGGCCCGGTACTTCGAGTCCGCCGAGGTCATCGAACTGCACCATCCGACCAAGGCGGACGCACCCTCGGGCACGGCGACCCGCACCGCCCAGCTCATCGCGGAGGCCCGGCGCGAGGCCGGCCGCGGCCCCCAGCCGGACGCCACCACCACGGCGCTCGACGGGGCGCGCGGCGCCGACGTGGACGGCGTACCGGTGCACTCCGTGCGGCTGCGCGGGCTGCTCGCGCACCAGGAGGTGCTGTTCGGCGGCACCGGCGAGACGCTCACCATCCGCCACGACTCCCTGCACCACAGCTCCTTCATGCCGGGGATCCTGCTCGGCGTCCGGCGCGTGGTGTCCACGCCGGGGCTGACCCTCGGCCTGGAACACTTCCTGGACCTGGACTGACCGCGATGCGCGACAAGATCACCTACGGCGTTCTCGCGGGGGTCCTCTGCGTCTACTTCGTCCTGGCCGGCGGCCGGGGCCTGGCGCTGATCGGGCAGGGCACAGCGGTGACCGTCACCTTCGGCGTCTCCGTGCTGGTGATGCCGCTGATCGGCGTCTGGTTCCTGTGGCAGACCACCCGCTTCGCCCGCGACGCGGACCGGCTCGCCGCCGAGCTGGAGGCCGAGGGCGGCCTGCCCGTCGACGAGCTGTTGCGGACCCCGAGCGGCCGGATCGACCGTGATTCCGCCGACGCCGTCTTCGCCCGCCGCAAGGCCGAGGCGGAGTCGGCGCCCGAGGACTGGCGGGTGTGGTTCCGCCTCGCCGTGGCCTACCGCGACGCACGGGACACCCCCCGCGCCCGCAGGGCCATGCAGCGGGCCATCGCCCTGCACGACGGCCGTCCCGTCCGGGCCTGAGCCCGTACACCCGCCGCCCGCCGTGCCGGGCGGGGGGCCAACGGCGCGTCCGGCGACCGGCCCGTCCGAGCGAGGCGGCCCGATCGGGCGCGAGCGGGCACCCGCGCGCGCCGGGAAGGCCCTGGCGCCCGGTGGTCCCGCGGCCCTCAGCGGCCGTAGTGCGCAGCCCAGCCCTCCACCGCGTCCGCGGCCCGGTCGAAGGCCCCCGGGCGGCCCAGGAAGTCGGCGTTGTGGTCGGTGAGCAGAGGCCGCAGCGGCTCCCCGCCGTCGGGCACCGCGACCAGGGCCTGGCCCTGCAGGGTGCGCGGCAGTCCGAGCCACTTCACCGGCTGCTGGACGGTCCGCACCCGGGACAGCCGGTCCCAGGGCACGGTGCGTGTGGTGAGCAGGGCGGCCTGCCGCAGTCCGTGCGCGCTGACCCAGACACCCATGCGCAGCACCCGCAGGGCCAGAGCGATCACGACGGCGGCCGAGACCACCGCCGTGACCGTTGCGGACAGCGCGCCCGCGAAGGCGACGATCACCGCGGCGACGAGCATGTACGAGGCCAGCAGCAGCAGAAGCGCGGCCGCACCCACCCGCCAGGGGCCGGGGCGGTAGGGGCGGCGCCAGCGGTTCTCGTCGTGGTGCGGCAGGGCGATGTCGTCCGCGGCCTCGTCGAATGCGCGGTCGGCCGTCAGGAAGGTCAGGGGCACGACTGGTCCTCACTCGTATGCACGCTCGAACAGGCTGTGCCCGGTGAGATTATCGACCCCCACCCGGTCCGGACCACCTCAGGGCGCCGGCCAGGGGCGGGAGCCGCTCCCGGCGGCCCCGCGGACGTCTCCGTACCGGCCCGTAAGCTGGGCGCCGCCCAGAGACGCCAGGGAAGGACCCGACCGTGACCGACGCCCCAGCCGAGACCGCCGAACCGAGCTTCCGCAGCGATGTGACCGTCGAGCTCGTGAAGCACAGCGCCTCCGACACCGACGTGCTGTGGGCCGCCCGGGTCTCGACCGCAGGCGAGCAGTCCCTCGACGAGCTCCGGAAGGACCCGGAGCGTTCCAGGGGACTGATCAACTACCTGATGCGCGACCGGCACGGCAGCCCCTTCGAGCACAACTCGATGACCTTCTTCATCAGCGCGCCGATCTTCGTCTTCCGCGAGTTCCACCGGCACCGGGCGGGCTGGTCGTACAACGAGGAGTCCGGCCGCTACCGCGAGCTCCGGCCGGTGTTCTACGTCCCGGGCGGGGACCGCAGGCTGGTCCAGGAGGGACGGCCCGGCCAGTACCGC
This sequence comes from Streptomyces sp. F63, assembly GCF_018070345.1. GTDB lineage: Bacteria > Actinomycetota > Actinomycetes > Streptomycetales > Streptomycetaceae > Streptomyces. The sequence continues at coordinate 3,587 of NZ_JAGPXX010000005.1, read as the reverse complement.
TTCGTGGAGGGATCCGCGGAACAGCGCGCACTGACCGGCCGGGTCATGGAGGAGAGCTACCGCCGGGCCTACGCGGCGTATCAGGAGATGCTGGCCGCCGGCGTCGCGCGCGAGGTCGCCCGGGCGGTGCTGCCCGTCGGCCTCTTCTCGTCCATGTACGCCACCTGCAACGCGCGCTCGCTGATGCACTTCCTCGGGCTGCGCACCCGGCACGAGCAGGCCGCCGTCCCGTCCTTCCCGCAGCGGGAGATCGAGATGGTGGGGGAGCGGATGGAGGCGGAGTGGGCGGAGCTCATGCCGCTCACCCATGCCGCCTTCAACACCAACGGGCGTGTCGCCCCTTAGGTCGCCGATGTCCGGATACGCCGTGCGAGGCGCCCGTATTGCGGGGGTTTATCAGGTTCCTCTAGGGTGAGAAACCGGACCCGGCACTGCCTGAACCCCCGAGCAGGCAGTGCCGGGTTCCACTTCCCGGCTCCCCGAGGGAGCGCCTCGCGGTGCGCTACGAGTAGCGTGGGACCCATGGCTCCGACCTCCACTCCTCAGACCCCGTTCGGGCGGGTCCTGACCGCCATGGTCACTCCGTTCACCGCGGACGGCATCCTCGACCTCGACGGCGCCCAGCGCCTCGCCGCCCACCTGGTGGACGCCGGCAACGACGGCATCGTCGTCAACGGCACCACCGGTGAGTCCCCGACCACCAGCGATGCCGAGAAAGCCGATATGGTGCGGGCCGTGGTCGAGGCCGTCGGCGACCGGGCCCATGTCGTCGCCGGAGCCAGCACCAACGACACCCGGCACAGCGTCGAGCTGGCACGTGCCGCCGAGGCGGCCGGGGCGCACGGCCTGCTGGCCGTCACGCCGTACTACAGCAAGCCACCGCAGGAGGGCCTCTTCCGGCACTTCTCGGCCATCGCCGACGCGACGGGCCTGCCGGTGATGCTCTACGACATCCCCGGCCGCAGCGGCGTCCCGATCAACACCGAGACGATCGTCCGGCTGGCCGAGCACCCGCGGATCGTCGCCAACAAGGACGCCAAGGGCGACCTCGGCCGCGCCAGCTGGGCACTGGCCCGCAGCGGTCTCGCCTGGTACTCCGGCGACGACATGCTCAACCTGCCGCTGCTCTCGGTCGGCGCCGTGGGATTCGTGTCCGTCGTCGGCCACATCGTCACCCCCGAGCTGCGCGCCCTGCTCGAAGCGCACCTCTCCGGCGACGTCCAGAAGGCGACCGAGATCCACCAGAAGCTGCTGCCCGTCTTCACCGGCATGTTCCGCACCCAGGGCGTCATCACGACCAAGGCCGTCCTCGGCCGGCTGGGACTGCCCGGCGGCCCGCTCCGGCTGCCGCTCGTCGAGCTCTCCGAGGAGGAGACCGAGCAGCTCGGGCGCGATCTGGCGGCCGGCGGGGTACAGCTCTGAACAACCGCACAACTCCACAACGAGACACCTGACGCACGTGCACGAATGTCACGCGCGCCACGCCGTCTCCGCCGTGCCCCGCCGCCCGTACCACCATGCGGCGGGGCACGGCGGGGAGGGCGGTCGCGCGTGGTGAGGAGAGTCTTTTGAGTCATCCGCATCCCGAGCTCGGCTCGCCGCCACCACTCCCCGAGGGCGGCCTCCGTGTCACCCCGCTCGGTGGTCTCGGCGAGATCGGCCGCAACATGACCGTCTTCGAGTACGGCGGACGCCTGCTGATCGTCGACTGCGGGGTGCTCTTCCCCGAGGAGGAGCAGCCCGGAGTTGACCTGATCCTGCCGGACTTCACGTCCATCAGGGACCGCCTCGACGACATCGACGGCATCGTGCTCACGCACGGACACGAGGACCACATCGGCGGCGTCCCCTACCTGCTCCGCGAGAAGCAGGACATCCCGGTGATCGGCTCCAAGCTGACCCTCGCGCTGATCGAGGCGAAGCTCCAGGAGCACCGCATCCGGCCCTACACCCTTGAGGTCAGTGAGGGCCACCGCGAACGCATCGGCCCCTTCGACTGCGAGTTCGTCGCGGTCAACCACTCGATCCCCGACGCCCTCGCCGTCGCCATCCGCACCCCGGCCGGCATGGTCGTCCACACCGGCGACTTCAAGATGGACCAGCTCCCGCTGGACCGCCGCCTCACCGACCTGCCCGCCTTCGCGCGGCTCGGCGAGGAGGGCATCGACCTGCTGCTCGCCGACTCGACGAACGCGGAGGTCCCCGGCTTCGTACCGCCGGAGCGCGAGATCTCCGGGGTGCTGCGCCAGGTCTTCGCCGGGGCGCGGAAGCGGATCATCGTGGCCAGCTTCGCCAGCCACGTCCACCGCATCCAGCAGATCCTCGACGCCGCCCACGAATACGGCCGCAGGGTGGCCTTCGTGGGCCGTTCCATGGTCCGCAACATGGGCATCGCCCGGGACCTCGGCTATCTGCGCGTGCCGCCCGGCCTGGTCGTGGACGTCAAGACGCTCGACGACCTCCCGGACCACGAGGTCGTCCTCGTCTGCACCGGGTCGCAGGGCGAGCCGATGGCGGCGCTGTCCCGGATGGCCAACCGGGACCACCAGATCCGCATCGTCCAGGGCGACACGGTGATCCTGGCCTCCTCGCTCATCCCGGGCAATGAGAACGCGGTCTACCGGGTGATCAACGGCCTGACGCGCTGGGGCGCGAACGTCGTCCACAAGGGCAACGCCAAGGTCCACGTCTCCGGCCATGCCTCCGCCGGAGAGCTGCTGTACTTCTACAACATCTGCAAACCCCGCAACCTGATGCCGGTGCACGGCGAGTGGCGCCATCTGCGGGCCAACGCGGAGCTGGGTGCGCTGACCGGTGTGCCGCAGGACCGCATCGTCATCGCCGAGGACGGCGTCGCGGTCGACCTGGTCGACGGCATCGCCAAGATCGCGGGCAAGGTGCAGGCCGGGTACGTCTACGTCGACGGCCTCTCGGTCGGCGATGTGAAGGAGCCGGCTCTCAAGGACCGGCGCATTCTCGGTGAGGAAGGCATCATCTCGGTCTTCGTGGTCGTCGACAGCACCACAGGGAAGATCGTCGGCGGGCCGCATCTGCAGGCCCGCGGCTCCGGCATCGAGGACTCCGCGCTCTCCGCGGTCGTCCCGAAGATCGAGGAGGCGCTCGCGCGTTCGGCCTCCGACGGCATCGCCGAGGCGCACCAGTTGCAGCAGCTGATCCGGCGCGCGGTGGGCAAGTGGGTCTCCGACAACTACCGCCGGCGGCCGATGATCCTGCCTGTCGTCGTGGACGTCTGACGGACCGAAAGCCCCCGGGACGGCCGCGGCCGGAGTCGATTTGCCTCCGGCCGCGGCCGTCCAGTACTTTGGCATCTCCCCCGAACGAGGACGCCGAGACGCTGTGCGTCCGGACGATCCTTGTACCGGGTGGAAAACCGGCCCGGAGAAATCTGATAATGTTCGGGTCAGCCGAAAGGCAAGGCCATTCCAACGGCCACTGGATTGAAATACGGGCGGGAAAGCGGCCCGGAAAGCGTCTGGTAGGGTTGGAAACACCGAAGGGAAGCGCCCGGAGGGCCCGGAGACGGGGCCGAAGGAAGCGTCCGTTCCTTGAGAACTCAACAGCGTGCC
>NZ_JAGPXX010000049.1 GCF_018070345.1 Streptomyces sp. F63 | reverse complement strand
TTTCGGGCGGTTTCCGCGCGGTGCGGGCGAGCGCGCCCTTCCGCCGCCGCCGCCGCCCCCGCCCCCGCCCCGCTTCCCTCACCAACCGCCGGGCCGCCCGGGCCGGTTGCCGCCCGCTTCGGCCGGCGGTCGTCGCCCCGGGCCACCGATTTCCGGGAACACGGTGTGGGCTCCATCACGTTCGAGTTCAATGAAACCGGAGTACGGAGTACGGAGTACGAACAAGCGCTACGCAGCCACGTCGTCTGGAGGTGCCAGGTGACTGCTCAACGGCCTTCCGGCTCAGGCCCCGTCCCGTCGGCGCGTGCCGCCGGCCCCGGCCGCGAGACGCCCGGCCCCCCGCCGGACTGCGAGGACTCGGATCTGCTGGCCGCGCTGCTGGACGGTATGGACGCCGCGCTCTGTGCCTTCGACGCCGACGGTGTCGTCACCCACTGGAACCGCGAGGCGGAACGCATCCTCGGCTGGTCGGCGAAGGAGGCGGTCGGCCGGCACGGCTTCGCGGGGTGGGCGGTCCGCACGGCCGACGCCGACGAGGTGCAGGGCCGGCTGATGGCGGCGATGGGTTCCGATGGCCGCCAGGTGCACGAATTCGCGCTCCTCACCAAGGACGGCGGCCGGGTCCTCGTCCGCACCCAGTCGGCCGCGGTCCGGGGCGCGAACGGCGAGCCCGCGGGCGTCTACTGCGCGTTCACCGAGGTGCACGCCCAGATCGACCTGGAACGGTCGCTGGCTCTGAGCGACGCCCTGTTCGAGGACGCCGCCTGGGGCGTGGTTCTGGTGGACGCCGATCTGCGCCCGGCCGTGGTGGGCGGTCACGCGGCGCGCACCCTCGGCCGGGAACGCGCCGAGCTGCTGGGGCGGCCGCTGGGAGACCTGCTGTCGCAGGGCGCGGAGGAACTGGAGAGCTCGCTCCAGCACGTGCTGGCGGAGGGCACGCCGCCCGCACCCGGCGACCTGTGGGTGACGCTGTGCCCCGCACGGGGCGACGGCGCGGGCGGCGGCGCAAGCGGCGGCACAAGCGGCGACGCGGCAACGGGTCCGGCCGGCGGCCGCCGCTGCTGGCGCAGCGGCTTCGTGCGGCTGGCGTCACCGCTGGCGGAGGAGCCGGTGCCGCTGGGCGTCGCCTGGTTCTTCCAGGACATCACCGAGACGAAGCTGCTGGAGCGGGAGAGCTCACTGCTGCGTTTCCGCGGCAACCAGCTGCACCGGGCGGGCCTCTCGGCGGCCGAGTGCGAGGACCCGGCCGAGGCAGCGACCGTCCACGTCGACTTCGCGCTGGCCGGGTTCGCGGACCACGCGCTGCTCGACCTGCTGCCCGCGGACGGCCCGGCCGCCGGCCGGCTGGTGCGGGCCGCGGCCACGCCGACCGGCGCGGGCGGCCCGTGCTCGGCGATCGAGCCGAGCGGCATCCCGGTGGGCTACCCGGAGGGACACCCGGCGCCGCGCGCCGTGGAACGCACCGGGTCCGTGCGCTCCTCCGCGGTCACCGGAGGCGCGGCGGAGCCGCGGGACTGGGCGCGGGCCCGGCAGTGGCCGGAGGACTCGGTGCACGCGCTCTGCGTGGTGCTGCGCAGCCGCGGCCGCACCCTCGGCGTGCTGACGTTCCTGCGGGGCGCCAGCCGCAGGCCGTTCGAACGCCAGGACGCGGTGTACGCGGAGGACGTGGCGGTCCGCACGGCCACGCTGCTGGACCTGGCGGGCGTCGGCGGTTCCGGGCCGCGGTGAGGGCGCGGGGGCGCGGGCCGCTGTTTCCGGGCGCCGGTCCGGCAGGGTCAGGACCGCCGGTAGAAGATCCGGTCGCGGTACTCGTCCAGGACCGCGCGGTTCCAGTCGTGGCCGCCGTCGACATTGCCGGAGCGCAGCAGGGGCGGGGTTGTCCCGCGGGCGGCGAGTTCGCCGGCGGCGGAGGCCATGACGGCCTGCATCAGCGCACTGGTCACGACGGTGGAGGCGGGAGCGAAGGGCGCGTCGATGCCGTCGGCGGTCAGCTCCGCGTCCCCCACGGAAATCTTGCTGTCGAGGACCACGTCGCAGTGGTCCTTCAGGAAGGTGCCGTCCGGGTTCTGCGGTTCGGTGGCCGCGGCATAGGCGACGGAGGTGACCCCGATCACGCTCAGGCCGCGCGCCCGGGCGCCCCGGGCCATCTCCACCGGCAGGGTGTTGCGCCCGGAGAGGGAGATGATCACGAGCAGGTCGCCGGACCGCACCGGGGCCGTGCCGAGCGCGGCGTCCGCCAGCCCCGTCACCCGTTCGAGCGCGCTGCCGAGCGTGGCGGGCACGACGTCGACTCCGGTCAGACCGGGTACGGAGAGCAGATTCATCAGAGCCAGGCCACCGGCGCGGTAGACGACGTCCTGGGCGGGCAGGGAGGAGTGCCCGGCGCCGAACGCGAAGAGCCTGCCGCCCGCGGTGACGGTGTCGGCGATCAGCGAGCCGGCCCGGAGGATCCCGTCCCGCTCCTCGTCGCGGACCCGCCGCAGCAGGTCGACGGCGGCCTGGAGGAACCGCTCGGGGAGCTCCTCGGCGGGCCGGGGGGTGAGCTCCGCCGTGAGCTGTGCGGGGCGGTGCCCGGGGAGCCTGCTGTCGCTCATGGCCGTGGGGCCCTTTCGGTAGGGGTCCGTGGGGAGTCCGCGGCAGGTCCTCCGGACGTCCGCCGGAAGGCGTCTGCCGGTGCGTGCCGGGGACACGAGCCGCCGGAGCCGGCGGAGGAGTGCCGGCGCATGCCGCGGGAGGTCCGCCCCGGTGGCGTCCCGGGCGGCCCGGTCCCGCGGCGATCACGGTGCGGTCTGGACCACTGTGCTGTCAATAGCGCACCGGGCCCGCGGCACGACAGGGGCCGGTTGTCCCCGGCATGCGCAAGAATTGGGGCCGGGGCCACCGCACCGTCAACGAGGGGCACGCATGTCCGGACTCATCGACACCACGGAGATGTATCTCCGCACCATCCTGGAGCTCGAGGAGGAAGGTGTGGTCCCCATGCGCGCGCGGATCGCGGAGCGGCTCGACCAGAGCGGTCCCACGGTCAGCCAGACCGTGGCGCGAATGGAGCGCGACGGGCTCGTGACCGTCGCCGGGGACCGCCACCTGGAGCTGACCGAGGAGGGCCGTCGGCTGGCCACCCGCGTCATGCGCAAGCACCGGCTGGCCGAGTGCCTGCTGGTCGACGTGATCGGCCTGGAGTGGGAGCAGGTCCACGCGGAGGCGTGCCGCTGGGAGCACGTCATGAGCGAGGCCGTGGAGCGGCGCGTGCTGGAGCTGCTGCAGCACCCGACGGAGTCCCCGTACGGCAATCCGATCCCGGGTCTGGAGGAGCTGGGCGAGGCCGGCGAGGCCGATCCGTTCCTCGGTGAGGGCGTGGTCAGCCTGGTCGATCTGCGTCCGGGCCCGGAGAGCAAGACGGTGGTCGTCCGGCGGATCGGCGAGCCGATCCAGACGGACGCCCAGCTGATGTACACGCTGCGGCGGGCCGGGGTGCAGCCCGGGTCGGTGGTGAGCGTCCGGGAGTCGGCGGGGGGCGTGCTGGTCGGCAGCGGCGGGGAGGCCGCGGAGCTGGAGGCGGATGTCGCCTCCCACGTGTTCGTGGCGAAGCGCTGAATCCGGCCGCTGGTTCAGTCCGCTGGTTCCGGCCGGTGCGGCGTGGCGCGGCGCGCGGGGGCGTACGAGGTGCGGACGGCCCGTCGGAAGCGCGGGCGCGAGGGGCACGCGAGGGCTGGATTGAGGGCGTAGGGGCAGCGCGTGGGCGGCCGGACGTGGCACTCTGTCGCTGAGGCATATGGCGCTGGGGCATTCGCGGGGCGCCGTGCTCTGTCCGCCGACCGGGAGGTGTGCGCGATGGGCCGAGGGAACCGGATCGGCGCCGACGCCCCTGCCGGAAGTGCCACGGTACGCGGACGTTCGAAGGCCCCGGCTCGCCGTGGCGTAGCCGGGGCCTCGCCTCCCCGTGTCCCGCCGGGCGACCCGGAGCCCCGAGCTCTCAGGGTCGGTACCGGCGTTCTCACCTCGTTCCTTCCATCCCCTCGGCCACGGCGGCCAATCCTTGAGGGCTGTCACCCGTACGAGGGGTCTTGTGCGGCGATGCGGCTCCACAGCCCTGTGTTCGAATAAGAGTTCGATACTGTGTCCGTGTTCGACCGCGCATGCACGACCCCGAAAGATTCAGGAAACCCGCGAACCGTCTGCCACGGCAGAGGGACAGCCAGGTAATCGGGCGGACGGAACAGACGGAACAGACGGAACAGGCAGCCACCCAGACAGACAGTCAGTCAACCAAACAGACAGCCACCCAGACAGACAGTCAGCCACTACCAGACAGCCACAGCCACAGCCACAGCCAGCCAGACAGTCGGACGGACAGGCAGCCCGCCGGGCAGGCAGCCAGGCAGCCCGCCGGGCAGGCAGCCAGGCAGGCACGGCGGAGAGCGACCGGTACGGCTGGTGCGACAGCACCCCGCCGGCCGCGGGGCACACCGAAACGGCAGCCGGAAGGAATGGGGGTGCCAGATCACATGGTTCGGCGCATCAACACGACCGGAGCCGACGGAGTCCGGCTTGCCGCCTGGGAGTTCGCCGACCCGCCCAAGGGTGTGCGGGAGGGCGGGACGGCGCCGGGGGTCCTGCTCCTGCACGGCCTGATGGGGCGCGCCTCCCACTGGGCGGAGACGTCCCGCTGGCTCTCCGCGCGCCATCACGCCGTCGCCCTCGACCAACGGGGCCACGGGCGCAGCGAGAAACCTTCCGCAGGCCCGTACACCAGGGAGGCCTACGTCGCCGACGCCGAGGCGGTTCTGGAGCGGCTGGAGCTCGGCCCGGCCGTGCTGGTCGGCCATGCCATGGGAGCCCTGACGGCCTGGCAGCTCGCCGCCCGCCGCCCCGATCTCGTCCGGGCCCTGGTCGTCTGCGACATGCGCGCTTCCGCGCTCGGCGCCCGCTCGCAGCGCGAGTGGGAGGAGTGGTTCGCGTCCTGGCCGCTGCCCTTCGCGACCCTCGCGGACGTCCGCAAGTGGTTCGGCGAGGACGATCCGGGCCTGGAGCGCCCCCGGCCGTCCCGCGGCGACTTCTTCGCCGAGGTCATGGCCGAGCGCGCCGACGGCTGGCGTCCGGTCTTCTCCCGCCGGGCGATGCTGCGGGCGCGGGAGTCCTGGGTGCACGACGCACACTGGGACGAATTGGCCCAGGTGCGGTGCCCCACCCTCGTGGTCCGGGGCCTGGACGGCGAACTGGGCCGCGCCGAGGCCCAGGAGATGGTCCGGGTGCTGCCCAGGGGCGAGTACGCCGAGGTCCCCGACGCGGGGCACCTGGTCCATTACGACCGGCCCGAGGGCTGGCGGGCGGTCGTCGAACCCTTTCTGGAGAACGTGACCCCGGACTGAGCGGCGGCGGACCGATCGCCCGTCGCCCGTCGCCCGTCGCTTGCCGCCCGTCGCCCGCCGCCCGCCGCCCGCCGCCCGTCGCGGTCAGGCCTTGCTGACCGCCGCCAGGATCTCCGGCAGCCGGGCGGCGGTGCGCGGGGCCGACAGCCGCAGGCCGAGGCGGGTGATCGCCCAGCCGTAGAGGGCGCCGAGCGGCAGGATCAGCCACAGCCAGGCGTGGGCGCCCGCCACATGCATCCAGATGACGAGCGCCAGCAGCGGCGCACACAGCAGCGCCGCCGCGAACATGCCGCCCATGATGCTCAGCCACGCCAGGCCGGCCTGGCCCGGTGCGACGTTCTTGAAGCCGCTGTCCTGCGGGATCGAGTACGGGAAGCGCTCCGAGGCCAGCGCGCCCGTCGCCAGCATGGCGCCCAGCAGGGCCAGTGAGACGCCCAGGGCCTCCGGGAACGCGCTCCAGTCGCCCAGCAGCACCGAGGAGACGACCACCACGAGCGTCACGTACGGCACCGCCACCACCGCGAGGGCCATCGCCCGCCCGCGGAGTTCGAGATACGCGTCGCGCGGCGAGGAGATCGTCTGCGCCACGATCCAGAAGGCCGAGGTGTCCTGCCCGAACTGGTTGTACATCTGCATGCCCAGCAGCCCGGCCGCCCAGCACGCCGCGTACGGGCTGCCGTTGCCCTGCACCGCGTACACCACTGGCAGCAGCAGGCCGATGCCCAGCGCCGAGACCCAGCCGGTCTTGACCTTGGGATCGCGCCAGGCGTAGCGCAGGGTGCGCTCCATGACGGTGCCGGTGCGGCCGGGCGGCAGCAGCCGGGTGAGGCCGGAGCCGTCGCCGGAGGGCTTCTCCCCGGGGGCGGTGGCGGCCTGCAGGGTCGAGCCGTCGGGGGCGGTCATCAGCCGGGTGAGGCTCCGTTGCCACCACCACACCAGCAGCGCCAGCGCGGCCCCGGCCAGGGCCAGTTGCGCGGCGGCGGTGGCGTACGAGCCGGCGCCCGCGGAGCGTACGGCGTCCAGGGCGGAGGCCGGTGGGACCCAGCGCAGCACGTCCGCCGCCGGTTCCAGGAGCCGCAGCCCACCGGGCTGGGACAGCTTCTGCACCCCGAGGTTGACGAACTGGGCGCCGACCGCGATGAACAGGCCGCTGAGCAGGGCCAGATCACGGCCCCTGCGGCTGGTCAGCAGCCGGACGTTGGCGGCGGCCACGGAGCGGGACAGCGCCACGCACACCAGCAGCACCAGCGGCGCGGCCACCACACCGGTCACGACCGCCGCCGTGCCGTGTGCCACCGCCACCACCGAACCGGCGGCCAGGGTCAGCGTGAACAGTGAGCCGATGCCGATGAGCGAGGCCACCAGCAGGGAGAGCGCCAGCGGGGCGGGGCGCAGCGGCAGCATCACCAGCCGGGTCGGGTCCAGCGTCTCGTCGCCCGAGGCGAAGAAGAGCGGCATCACGGCCCAGCCCAGTGTGAGCAGGGCGGTGATGGCCAGGACGAGCGCGGGGGCGTGCTCGTTGCCGCGCAGGGCGATCAGGCCCAGCAGTTGCAGTGCCGCGAACAGCAGGGTGAGGACGAGCGACACGATGTAGGCCGCCCTGCGGCCGGCCGACTGGCGCAGGCCGTTGCGCAGCAGGGACAGCTTCAGCCGGACGAAGACGGCCGTGACGGCGGCTCCCCCGGCGGACCGGGGCACCGCCGGGCGTCCGGCCGCGGCGAGCACGGTGCCAGTGCCAGTGCCAGTGCCAGTGCCGGGGCCAGTGCCGGTGCCGGTGGTGGTGCCGGGGCGGGCGTCGGCAGCGGTGCCGGTGCCCGGCGGGGTGGGTGCGGCGCTCACCGGGCGCCACCGCCCAGCCAGTCCAGGCTCTGCCCGGCGTCGTGGCCTCCCGCGCCGACCAGTTCGAGGAAGGCGTCCTGGAGGGTGGGCGCGTCACCGCGCACCTCGGCGAGCGGACCGCGGGCGCGGATGCGGCCGGCGGCCATCACCGCCACCCAGTCGCACAAACTCTCGACCAGTTCCATGACGTGGCTGGAGAAGACGACGGTCGCGCCCGAGGCGGTGTAGCGCTCCAGCACCCCGCGGATCGTCTGCGCGGACACCGGGTCGACCCCCTCGAACGGCTCGTCGAGGAACAGCACTTCGGGGTTGTGGAGCAGAGCGGCGGCGAGGCCGATCTTCTTCCGCATACCGGTCGAGTAGTCGATGACCAGCTTGTGCTGGGCACCGGCCAGACCCAGCACGTCGAGCAGTTGCGTCGTCCGCTGGTCCACTTCCTCGCCCGGCAGCCCCCGCAGCCGGCCGGTGTACGCGAGCAGTTCACGGCCGGACAGACGTTCGAAAAGTCGCAGGCCCTCCGGGAGGACCCCGATGCGGGACTTCACGGCGACCGGGTCGGCCCAGACGTCGTGGCCGCCGATCAGCACCTGCCCGGAGTCCGGCCGCAGCAGCCCGGTCACCATCGACAGGGTCGTCGTCTTGCCCGCCCCGTTCGGACCGACGAGGCCGATGAACCGCCCGGCCGGCAGATCCAGATCCACCCCCGCGACGGCCGCCTGTTCGCCGAACCGCTTCCACAGCCCGCGCACCCGGACGGCCACGGGGGCTCCGGCCGCGCCCGTCGCCGCCGCCGCTGCATCTGGCGTCCCTGCCGACGCCGCTGCCGCTTCTGCCGCTCCTCCCGCTTCCGTCGCTCCTCCTGCTCCTTCCGCTCCTGCCGCTGCTCCCGCCGCTGCTCCGGTTTCTGCCGCGCCCGTCCCGCCGGCCGCGCCCGTCGTGCCGTCGGCCGCCGCTCCAGCCGCCGTACCGGTGCGGCCGGGCCTCTCCGCCGTCCGCTTCTCTGTCACTTGTCGTGCCTTTCATCGTCCCCGTGCGCTTCCCCCGGGAGGCACCGGTCCCCGGCCCCTCCCGGCAACGCACCCTACGGGTACCGAGGGGAACAGACGTCCAACCGGAGGAGGACCTCTCGCGCGTGACCGCAATCGGCCGGACCGCCGCCGCCCGCCGCCGCCCGCCGCCCGCCGCCCGCCGCCCGCCGCCGCGCCCTCCGGGTGCGCCCCGGCGCACGGCGGTCCGCCTTCTCGCGGGAACAGCGGTTTCCGGAGCGATGGCCCGGGCTCCCCCGGTCCCCTCCGCTCGCCCGGCGGCCCGCGACGGCGGTCATCCCGCCGGGCCCGTGGGCCCGCAGGCAAGCGGTCGGCGGCACCGCCCGTCGCGGCCGGCCCCGTCCACCGCGGTCCGGCTTCCGCCGACGGGCCGCCGGGCCGTAGCGGAACCCGGTTCGCGGTACGGGCCGCCGCGGAGCCCGCCCCGGCCGGTCACCTCTCCCGCGGCCGGCCGGGGGTACGGCTCCGAGGTGGTGCGACCCGGCGCACCCCGCCCCTGCCCGGGGCGCACGGATGCACCGGCGGGGGCGCGTGGTCGACCGGTGCTGTGCGGAGGGGTAGTCCGTACTGCGGCAACTTGCGCAGGAGTAACCCGCTGAACGATCCCGTAGGCATTGATCAGATGACATGGCAGGAATAACCGGTACCTCCCGTGAGGGGCGTGGACGGAACCGGGGCACCGCCTGCCGACCACGCTCGCGATCAGCAAGGGGGTAGAGGCATGGCAGCCAGGCCGCTCGTCGCACGCCGGCCCAACGAAAGGCTCGCAGCGCTGATACAGGAAGCCGGCTGCTCCAACGCCGGACTCGCCCGCCGGGTGAACCTCTGCGGCGCGGAGCACGGCCTCGACCTGCGCTACGACAAGACCTCGGTGGCCCGCTGGCTCAGGGGCCAGCAGCCCCGCGGACGCGCCCCGGCCGTCATCGCCGAGGCCCTGGGCCGCAAACTCGGGCGCACGGTCACGATCGACGAGATCGGCATGGCCGACGGCAAGAACCTCGCCTCCGGTGTCGGACTGCAGTTCGCGCCCACGGTGCCCGGTGCGATCGAACAGGTCTGTGAACTGTGGCGGAGTGATGTGGGCCGCCGCGACTTCCTGTCCGGTTCGTCCGTCGCCTCCTCGGCGCTGGTCGAGCCCAGCCGGGACTGGCTCATCACGGGGACCGACCCGCAGGTGGCCCGGGCGGGCGGCGCACGGGTGGGGATGACCGACGTCGAGGCCGTGCGGGACATGACCAAGGCGCTGACGGAGCTGGACCACCGCTACGGCAGCGGGCATGTGCGCCCGGTGATCGTGCACTACCTCAACAGCGTGGTCTCCGGGCTGCTCGGCGGCTCGTACAAGGAGGCGGTGGGACGCGCGCTGTTCGCGGCCGTCTCCCGCCTGACCGAACTGGCCGGCTACATGGCCGTCGACACCGGCCAGCCGGGGCTGGCGCAGCGCTACTACATCCAGGCGCTGCGGCTCGCCCAGGCCGCCGGGGACCGCGGGTTCGGTGGTTACGTCCTCGCCGCCGGCATGAGCCACCTGGCCGCGTCCCTCGGCAATCCGCGCGAGATCGCGCAGCTGGCCCGGGCGGCGCAGGAGGGGGCGCGCGGCCACGTCACCCCCCGGGCCGAGGCGATGTTCCTGGCGGCGGAGGCCCGGGGCCACGCGCTGATGGGCGACGGCACGGCCTTCACCGCCGCCGCGGCGCGCGCGGTGTCGGCGATGGAACGGGCCGACGGCGACGACCCCGCCTGGATCGGCCACTTCGACGAGGCCTATCTCGCCGACGAACTGGCGCACTGCCATCGCGATCTGGGCGAGGCCGGACCGGCCCGCCGCCGGGCCGAGGAGGCGCTCGCCGGGCACCCGGAGGGGCGGGTGCGCCGCCGGGCGATCGGACTGCTGCTCCTGGCGGCGGCCCAGACCCAGCAACGGGAGATCGAGCAGGCGTGCGACACCGGAACGCGGGCGGTGGAGCTCCTGGGCGGCCTCCGCTCGAACCGGGGCCTGGAGTACCTGGAGGACTTCCAGCAGCGGCTGAAGCCCTTCGCGGCCGAGCCGGTGGTACGGGACTTCGGCGAGCGGGCGGCGGAGCCGGTGCCCGCGTAGCGGCAGCCCGGGACCGCCCGGCCCACGGTGAGGAGAACCGGCCTGGCCCGCCCGGGTCCGCGGCCGCAGCGGTACGGCGGCGGGCACCGGCACGGCGGCCGGCGGGCCGGCAGCAGGGCAGCGCCGGGTCAACGGCCGTGCCAAGACGCGCCGTTGGCCTGGGGCGGTCCGTCCGGGACGCACCCCGCGTGGAACCGGCCGCGGCTGTGACCGGGCGCGTGGCAGAGGCACGCGGAGACCCGGTAGCGTGCAGGGAGCTTCCGTCGTAGTTCCCCGCACAGCCAAGGAGTCCTGGTGTCGCAGAGCGGACAGGGCAACGAGCCGCAACGTCACGCGTACGAGGGCATCGTGCTGCCGTCGGGTGGCGGCGAGCCGCTCGTGCCCGAGCAGCACGCGACGCCCCCCGCCGGGCAGCCGTGGGGACAGCCCTGGGGCCCGGAGCGGCAGCGGGAGCACCAGCCGCAGCAGGAGCAGCCGCCGCAGCAGGAGCCGCCGCAGCGGCCGCACTACGAGCCGCAGCCACCGCACTACGAGCCGCAGCCACCGCGGTACGAGCCGCAGCAGTACGAGCCGCAGCCAGACCGTGAGCCCCTTCCGCCCGCCGCGGGACCGATTCCGCTGCCGGCGGAGGAGACGCAGATGCTGCCCCCGCAGGCCCCGGCGCCGGCCGACGCCGAGGCGACCCAGCTCATATCGCCGATGGCCGGGGGGCCGCTTCCGCCGGAGAGACCCGCCGAATCCACCACCTTCCTCGGCCGCCGCCCCGGAGGGCCCGCGCCGCTGCCGCCGGAGAACGGCACGGACGAGCAGGCCACCCAGTACCTCGCCCCCGTGCCGGGTGACGGCCCGGCCCCCGGCCCACCGCCCGGCACCGCGCCGGTACCGCCGGCCCCCGGGCGGGCACCCTTCGGCGTCAGGCCCGGCTCGCCCGGTGACCGGCAGCCGCCCGCGGAGTTCGACGGGCTGTTCCGGGACTCCCGTGCCGCCGAGACGCCGGACGCCACCCAGCAGATGCCGCGCATCGACGAGCAGCCCCCGCCGCCGCCTTCCCAGCCGCAGTACGGGCAGCACCAGTACGGGCAGCAGCAGTACGGGCAGCCGACCGCGCCGCACCCCGGAGAGCCGCCGCAGGGCCGTGCGGCCCGCCGCAACGCCGAGCGCAAGCGGCCGCTCTCCCCGGTCGCGCTGGCCGGGATCGTCATTGGCGGCTGTGTCGTGGCCGGTCTGGCGGCGGGAGCCGCGCTCAGCGGCGGCGGCGACCAGTCCGGAGAGGACGACGACAAGAAGCCGGTCGCCGCGAGCCAGTCGGCCGGGACGGAGCCGTCACCGGCGGCGGACCCGGTCCGGGAGCAGGCCGAGGCCCTCGACGCGCTGCTCGCGGACAGCAACAACAGCCGGGACGCGGTGATCAAGGCCGTGCAGAACATCGGCGCCTGCAAGAACCTGCCCAAGGCCGCCTCGGATCTGCGGGACGCGGCGAAGCAGCGGAACGACCTGGTCACCCGGCTCGGCAGGATCTCGGTCGACCGGCTGCCCGGCCACGCGTCGCTCACCGCCTCGCTCACCAGTGCCTGGAAGGCTTCGGCCGCCGCCGACAACCACTACGCGGCCTGGGCCGACCAGGTCGCCTCCGGCAAAGGCGGCTGCAAGGGCGGCAAGGCGAAGGTGACCGGCCAGACGGCGAAGGGCAACACGGCCAGCGGCCGGGCCACGGAGGCGAAGAAGAAGGCCGCCGCGCTCTGGAACCCGATCGCCAAGGAGCACGGGCTCACCGAGCGCCAGTACCTGCAACTTTGAAACGGTGCCGGCGCCGGTCGCTCCCGGCCGCCGGCCGCCGTTGGGCGGGCCCGCCCGGAACGGAAGGCGGGCGGCCCGGGCCCGTAGCGCGCATCGGGTCGCCCGGAGCGGCGCCTCGGGGGCGGCCGTCCGGCCTTGTCGCGACACAGCCGAGATGACGGAGTCCTCCCGCGAGCGGTGACGGCCCGTGGAGCTCCGGGGCAGCGGGGCCCGCGCCGCCGGGCGGAGAGCACACGGCGGACAGCGCGCGGAGGCGGCCCGGGAGCGGCCCCGGAGGCGGCGCCCCACGGCCGGGCCACGCGATGGAGCGGCGGGTGGCCCGCGGGGACCCGGATTCGCACGAGGTGGAGTCGCACGAGGGGGGCCGCCCGGGATGGAGCCGCGCGGGGACGGCCGGCCGCGCGGAACGAGACCTCCGGTGGTCCCGCCCCGGTCCGCCCCGGTCCGTCCCGGTCCGCCCCGGCCCGTCCCGGTCCGCCAGGTCTGCCGAAGCCCGCCGCGGTGCCCGTCCTGCCGCGGTGCCCGTCCCGCCGCGCCCGCGGATCAGTGGCGGAGCGGGGGCCGCCTCACTCCGTGGCGGCCTCGTTCTGCGCGTAGGTGTAGCGGCGCTCCAGGGTCCGGCCCACGTTGACGAAACCCTCGCGCGCCGCTACCAGCCGGCCGTCCCGCACCTCCTGGAACGACACCATCGTGTTGGCGATCCGCGGATAGTCGCCTGCTCCCAGCGTGCCCTGATAATCCCAGCTCAGCTCGGGTGTCAGCCCGCCGGTGTCGATGCCGTCGGCGCCGATGCCGCTGTCGAGCGCCTGGCGCAGCGACCGGCCGGTGACGGCGCCGTCACCGATCGACTCGATCAGCCGGTGCAGCACGGTGTAGGCGATCCAGGTGGTCTGGACTCCGGGGTCGGACACGTCGACCCGGTTGTCGCTGAAGGCGTGCTCGCGGACGACCGCCCGCATCGTGTCCCAGGCCGGGTCGTCCGCCACCGGGTACCAGCCGGTGATGGAGGCGCCCTCGAAGGGGCTGTCGGGGCCGCCGCTGCGGTCCACGAGGGACTGCTGGACGCTGCCGAGGACGGAGGCCAGCCGGATCTGCCGGCTGTCCTGCCGCAGCCGCCGGAAGGAGTCGAAGAAGGTGTCGGTGCGGTCGCCGAGGGCGGCGGTGACGCACGCGCCCTCCGTGCCGAGGTTGTCGACCTCCAGAAGCTCCAGGGCCTGCTCGCTCTGCCGGGTGTACTGGGAGGCGTCCTCGGGGGCGCGTACGTCGCGGGCCCGCTCGCGGTCGCCCTCGGCCAGGCCCGCGCTGATCAGTGAGGGCATCTGGTCGCCGTTGATGGTGTCGGGACGGACCAGGGTCACGCGCTCGCAGTGTGCCGCGAGCTGCCGGCCGCTGCCGGCGATCAGGGTGGCGTGGCCGCCGTTGACGGGGTAGGAGAGCGGGCTGGTGAACTCCTCGTCGGTGACCCCGTATCCGCCGATGTACGGGATGCCCTCGGATTCGAGGGGCGACATGAAGGCGCGCCCGTGCTGGCTGTAGGAGCCGACCACGGCGGCGACGTCCTCGGCCACGGCGCGGCGCGCGCAGCGTCCGGCGCTGACGGTGTCGTTGTGCTCGTTGCAGGTGATGACCTTGAGTTCGCGGCCGTTGATGCCGCCCTTCTCGTTGACCCAGCGCGCGTAGGCCTTGGCCATGGCGGGCATGCCGGGCATGTTCGTCGCCGCGGTGCCTTCCGGGGCCCATGTCATCACGGTCACTGGATCCTTGGTGGCGCTCGAGGCGCCGGCGAGGCCGCAGCCGGCGAGGAGGGAGGCGCAGACCGCCGTCGCCGCCGCGACGGTCACCGCCCTGCGCGGAAGAAAGGGGGTGGAGCGTAGCCGTCCAGTCATGGACAGCGACGATTCCGGTTCGCCGGTAACGTCGTCGTGATGAAAGGTCAACAGGCGGTGACGTAACGGTGAACAGCGGGGGTGCGGGCGGACGGCCGCCGGCTGGAACGTACCATTCCGTTCTGTGCACGGTTCGGAGAGGTCTTCCCGTCGCGGCCACGGCTCACTCACTATGGGCGGTATGCCGCTCAATGACATGCCCTGGTGGCGCTGGCGCGCCCATGTGCGTTCCGCCCTTCACATGCTCTCGGACCCCGTGTTCCAGCAGGAGTGCTGGCTGGCCGGACGGGAGGGATACGGGGACGTGACCGACGCCGTGTACCGGCTGGTCGAGGACACCTGGCTCGACAACTGGTCGGCGGAGAAGTACGTCGGCACGATCTTCCGCGACTCCCAGGAGGCCGCGCTGGTCGATGTCGCCGTCCTGCGGGTGCTGCGGATCATGCACCAGGTCGGCCCGGACGCCCCCGTCGCCGTCTACCTCGAACACCACGGCTGGCCCGAGGCCGTACGGGCCGCCCGGGACGCGCACGTACGGCTCGCGCAGAACGACGGCGAGGACCCGGACGTCCCGCCCCACTCCCTGGACGTGCTCGCGCTCATGGCCCGCGCCGTCTGACGGGCGGGCCGGGCGCCGCGCGGGCACGGACCGGGCCGGAGCGATCGGGCCGGACCGGGACGGAGCGATCAGTGCCCGCGCGGCCAGTGCCCGAGCGATCGGACCGGGGCCGAGGGCTGGACCGGGGCCGTGGTGACGGGGCGGATGTGGGACCCTATGGGGTCATGAGCGAGTCGCAGCCCGCCGCCTCCGGGCAGGCCCCCGAGCAGTACATCCTCACCCTGTCGTGTCCCGATCGGCAGGGCATCGTCCACGCCGTGTCGAGCTATCTCTTCATGACCGGCTGCAACATCGAGGACAGCCAGCAGTTCGGCGACCACGACACCGGGCTGTTCTTCATGCGGGTGCACTTCAGCGGCGGTGCCGTCGGCGAGGGCCGCTACGGCGGCCGCCCCCCGGGTGAGGACGGCCCCGCCCAGGAGCCGGTGACGCTGGAGAAGCTCCGCGCCAGCTTCGCCGCCATCGGGGACTCGTTCCGCATGGACTGGCAGCTGCACCGCGCCGACGAGAAGATGCGCGTCGTGCTCATGGTCAGCAAGTTCGGGCACTGCCTGAACGACCTGCTGTTCCGCACCCGGATCGGGGCGCTGCCGGTGGAGATCGCGGCCGTGGTGTCCAACCACACGGACTTCCGCGAGCTCGTCGAGTCCTACGACATCCCCTTCCACCACATCCCGGTGACGAGGGAGAACAAGCCGGAAGCCGAGGCGCGGCTGCTGGAACTGGTGAGCACGGAGCGCGTCGAGCTCGTCGTGCTGGCGCGCTACATGCAGGTGCTCTCCGATGATCTGTGCAAGCAGCTCTCCGGCAGGATCATCAACATCCACCACTCCTTCCTCCCGAGTTTCAAGGGCGCGAAGCCCTACCACCAGGCGCACGCCCGGGGCGTGAAGCTGATCGGTGCCACCGCGCACTATGTGACGGCCGACCTCGACGAGGGCCCGATCATCGAGCAGGAGGTCGAACGCGTCGGGCACGAGGTCAGTCCCGAGCAGCTCGTCGCCGTCGGCCGTGATGTGGAGTGCCAGGCACTGGCGCGCGCGGTGAAGTGGCACAGCGAGCACCGGGTCCTGCTCAACGGCCACCGGACCGTCGTCTTCACCTGACGCCCTGACTTCCTGAGGCTCCGACGCCCTGCTCCCCGTGGTCCGCGCGGAGCGCCGTGAAGCCCTGCTGCCCGCGGCACGGGGGCGGCCCGCGGGGCCTTCACGGCGGGGGCGCCCCGGGACCGGGCGGCTCGCGCCGGGCCCCGGTTCACAGTCCGGACAGTGAGGCCGCCGCCGTCAGGACGTCGTGGATGGCCTCCCGGTCCCCCTCCTGGCCGGCCGCTGCCTCCTCCGGCGGTACGTGTCCCGCGGCGAGCCGGCAGAACTCGGTCCCGTCCAGGGCGACATGGGCGACGGTCTTCTCCGCCGAGGGTGCCGCGGCCGGTGAGTCCAGCGCGATGTACCAGTGGCCGCCGCCGCTGCCCTCCACCTCCAGATGCAGGGTCCGGCCGGGCGAGCCCGCCGCGACCAGCCCGCGCGGCGGTGCCGCGAGGCCGTTCCGGCGGCGCCGCGCGAGAACACCCGGCAGCAGCCGCACGGTCAGGTCGATCATGCGGTGCAGATGCGGCGACAGCGGTGGCCGGTACGGGTAGTCGACGGCCTCCGCGATGTCACCGGCGCGTACCCAGCACGCGAAGGCACGTTCGAGGAACGAGTCGCTCAACGGCATGGTCAACTCGCCGTAGGGAACCGTCAGTCCATGGGTGTCGCGCAGGGACACGGCCCGGACCAGGCTGTGCGTCTGCTCCCGCCAGGCAGCCCGCACCACGGCCGGTGCGGGGGCGGACGCCTCCCGTCTCCGGAAGGGCTCCGCCCGGCCCGCCGGTGAGGCCCGGCCGTCGGGCGGCCGAGCGCCGTCCGGTGGGTCGCCGAGCCCCAGGGCGGCGGCCACGAGGCCGTCCGTCGCCGCCAGCCGTCCGAGCGCCCCGGCGACGGTGGCGACGCCGCTCCGCTCCCGCCGCCCGTCGAACCACCTGAGCCGCACCGGTGCCCGCCACTCCGACTCCCCCATGTCGCGCAGCAGGGCGTCGAGCCGGGCCGTCTCGGCGTCGTACGGCGCCGCCCATTCCGGGACGGGGATGCGGGCCGGGCGGCGTCCGAGGCAGTTCGCCAGCACCCGGGAGCGCAGCCGCGGGTCGAGGTCGAGGTTGTCCTCGGGGTGCAGCAGGGCGACCGCGTCGCGCAACCGCAGCGCCTCGTCGGCGCAGGGCGCGCAGTCGGTGAGGTGAGCCTCGACGGCGGCGGTCTCCCGGGCTGAGCAGGCGGCGAGGGCCCAGGCGCCCAGCAGCGACTTGAGCACCTTGTGGTCGATGGGCGGCGGCCCCGCGGCATGGGGTGCTCCGCGGCCGGAGGTGTGACCCGTCGCGGCGCCGGGGGCGGGCGGCGGAGGCGGTGGGCCGGGATCGGAGGGATCGTTCACGGGTTTCTCCCGTAACCGGGCCGTGAGCCGGTGTGATCGCGGTCACCGGCGCGGTTGTTCGCGGACGAGAGCAGTTGCAGGCCGAGCCGGAGCCGCCGCCGGGCCTCGTCCTCGGTGACGCCGAGGTCGGCGGCGGCCTGACGGTAGTCGCGGCGTTTGAAGTAGGCCAGTTCCAGGGCGTCCCGCAGGGGTGCGGGCATGGAGGTGACGATGTAGTCGGCGCGGGCGGCGCGGGCGGCGGTGCGCACCTTCTCCTCGGCCTCCTCCGGGGTCCGGGTGCCGCCGGTGCGCATCAGTTCGGCTTCGGCGGCGCGCAACCGGTGCACGGACTGCCGCTGGGCGAGGGAGGCGATCCAGGAGCGCATCGGGCCCTGCCGGGGGTCATAGGTGTCGGGATGCTCCCAGATGTGGGCGAAGACGTCGCGGGTGACCCGGTCCGCGGCCTCCTCCTCCCCGAGGACCCGGTACGCCAGGCCGTGAACAAGAGAGGCGAACCGGTCGTACAGTTCACCGAGTGCGGCGGCCTCGCCGCGCGCCAGGCGCTGCTGCATCTTCCGGTCCCACCGGGGTGGTGCGTCGTTCGTCGCCATACGGCCCCCATTCGTGCCGTGTCGTCGTTCGGCCGCCCGCTGTGGTCGGGATCATTCCGCACTCCGCACGACGAATGTAGTGGGCGGGCCCGCCGGCGCACGCTCTTTTGCGGCAGCGGGCGCCTTCCGGGGCGTCCCGCGAGGGTATAGATCTCGTCACTTTGTCCGCTGCCGTGGTGTGACGGGGACAAGGCTGTGCCTAGAGTCGACGGAAGAGCCGCATGGCGAACGGGGTTTCGGGGGAGAGTGGTCGGACGGCGGAAACGGGAACGGCTGCTTCCGGATCTGGGAGACGAAGGGACTTCGCACGCGTGACGTTGAAGGTGATGGAAGACGAGCAGGGCACTTGGGCCATTCTCCAGGTCTCCGGAGAAATGGACCTGGTGACCTCGCCCGCGGTACGTCAGCGCGTGCACGACGCGGTGGCCGACGGCCGCCGCAGCCTGGTGCTCGATCTCTCCGGGGTCCGGTTCTGCGACTCCAGCGGTGTGGGCGTTCTCATCGCCGCGCGCCGGCTGATGCGCTCCTGCCAGGGACGGCTGCGGCTGATCCTGCCGGCCCGCGGCGCGGAGGACGGCTCCCACGTCAACCGGGTGCTCGCCGCGCTGGGCGTCCGGCGGCTCTTTGAGGTGTACCCGGACGTGACCTCCGCGCTGGACGAGACGGCCCCTCCGCTCACGGCCTGATCCCCCCGCCCACGGCCGGGATCCCCGCCACGGCAACCGCCGTGGGATGCCGGGCCGCCGGGCACCACGCCGCCGGGCACCACGCTGCCGGGCACCACGCCGCCGGGCACCACGCCGCCCGACACCGGGCTGTCCGCGCCCGCCCCGCCGCTCCGGCCGGGACCGGTGGCACGACGCGGCCGTGCCGGCCTTCCGTGCGCCGCGCGTGCGCCGCGCCCTCGGCGGGTGGTTCCGCCACACGCCCCCTCCCGGCCGCCGTCCCCCGCCGGTCAGGGCCCCGCGCGCCCCGGCGCACCGCCGCCGCGCGCCCGCCGCCGCGACTCCCGGGCACGTCCGGCGTATCCACCCCGCCTCCGCCAGGCCCCGGCTTCCACCCGTCCTCCCGGTCCTCCCCGGTGGCACGCGGCTCCGGCGCACGCGCCGTCCGCTCCCTTCCGTGAACTTCGCCTGAACTCCGAACGTACGTACCATCATCTGAGGTCAGCCCCGTTACGACGCAACCGAGGTCACCGTGGACAGCTCTGAGTACGAGCGCAAGATCGCTTCTCGTTTCGCCTCCTTCGACCAAGACGGCAACGGCTACATCTCCCGCGAGGACTTCCACACCGCCGCGGCGGCCGTGCTGAAGGAGTTCGGAACGGCGGCCCGGTCGGACTGCGGGCAGGCCCTCTACCACGGCGCCGAGGGGTTCTGGCAGGGCATGGCCGGCATGGCCGACCGGGACGGCGACCAGCGCATCACCCGCGAGGAGTTCACGCACGGAGCGGTGAAGCGGCTGCGGGACAACCCGCGCAGCTTCGCCGAGATAGCCCGGCCCTTCCTCCGCGCGGTGATGGCGGTGGCGGCCGGTGTCTGCGCGGGCGGGAACGGCGGTACGGGCGGCGGTGGCGCGGGCCGGGACTCGGGCAACGCCGGTACGGTGACGGCCGATCAGGCCGAGCGGGTGCTGCTCGCCCTGGGCGTGCCCGGGGACCTGCGCGGCAGGGTGGCGGCGGCGCTGGACACGGACGGCGACGGCCGGATCTCGGAGGAGGACGCGGTGGCGGCCTTCGCCGCCTACTACACGACTCCCGAGCCGGAGTGACGACGGCGGACCCTCACGGACCGTGCCCGCGGCGGCGGACGCCGATCGCGGCCGATCACGCCCCGTGAACCGGCCGGCCCCCGGGGAGCGTCCCCGGGGGCCGGTGCGGTGTGCGCCGGTGGCAGCGGTTCCGGTCCGCTCCCGTGCTCCCCGCCGGCGGCCGCGCGCCCCGCTGGACCGCGGTGGAGGCCTACGGGCGCCCGGTGTTCGACTGGCGGCGGTGCGGGTCGCACAGTATGCAGTACGCGTACTCCTTTGCGCCGGAATATGCCCGAAGCGCTTGTTCGGGTGACTGTACGTCAACCATGCTGTCCTCTGTCGGGGTCACTTTCCGTGATCATTGGGAGACGCGCGGCGATGAGTCCGCCGGTTCGGATGGTGTGAGCGGTGCAGGTGCTTCAGGTTCAGCTGGAGGTTCGGCCCGATCCCGCGGAGGTGGGGCGGGCCCGGAGATGGGTGCGCTCGCGTCTCGCCGGGTCGGGGGTGGGGGGCGACGAGTCGCTGGCGGAGACGCTGCTCCTGCTGGTCTCCGAACTCGTCACCAACGCGGTGGTGCACACGGGCCGCCCGGCCGTGCTGCGCATACTGCTGCCCGCCCCTGAGGGTGCTGACGGGCCGGGCGGCGGCGCGGGCGGCGTGAGCGGCCCACTCGGCCCGGGCGGCGCCGGTGCGGGGGCGGCCGGCCGTCGTCGCGCTGCCGTGCCCGAGACGGTGCGGGTGGAGGTCGCCGACCGCAGCGCCCGTCCGCCCGCGCGGCGTCATGTCGAGGGCGACGAGACCAGCGGGCGCGGGCTGGAGTTGGTGGACGGGCTGGCCGACCGCTGGGGATGGCGCTCGGAGGGAGCGGGGAAGGCGATCTGGTGCGAGGTCGACCGGGGGGAGTCGGTGTGCGCGACGGAGGCCGGTGAGCCGGTGGAGGTGCCGGTGTCCGTCCCGGCGGCCGCTCCTGAACCCCAATGCGCTATGCCAAAACTGGCGTAACCGGACATAGTTGCGCCCGGGTGTTGACGTCCCGACACCGGTTGATCACTCTGGGATTCAACGATTCGTTGTGAGGGGACGCCGAGGACGGCCCGGCGACGGGCGCGGCCTCGGCGAAAACGGGTCGTCGTCCGGCGCGACGGTACGAAATCCGGGTGCCGGAGCCGGGTGGTGGTCCCCGCCGTACCGGGCCCGGGGCGTGTGACACGCGCCGCCGGCCGGCCGGTTCGCGGGGACCCGCGCCGGACGCCCGGCCGCGTGCCGCCGGTGCATCCGGTTCCGGCCACGCGGCGCCGGTGCGTCCACCCCGGCCGCGTGCCACCCCGGCCGCGTGCTGCCCCGACGCTCTCTGCCTTCCGTGCGGCCCGGGACCGGCCCCGCGCCCCCCGGCCCCGACGCCGTGGCTCGTCCGTTCCTGCCCGGCCTCCTCCTCCGCGTGCCGCGGCCTTCCGCCCGGCCTCCTCCTCCGCGTGCCGCGGCCTTCCGCCCGGCCGCTCCGCCAGGTCGCTCCGTTCGGCGGCTCCTGCCCTGACTTCTCCGTCCTGCCCCTCCCGCTCCGTTCCACTCCGCCTCGCCCGGCCCCCACCGTCTCCGCCGCCGCTCCGGACCCTCCGCGCCGCCCTCCGTGCCCCCGGCCTCGCGGACCGTGCTCCCGTCCTGGGCCCGGTCCGTGCCCGGCGGGGGTGCGCCACGGTCGGGCCGCCCACCGGACTCGTCAATTCCGCTGCTCGCCAACCACTCTCTCGTGGCGGTAAGCACCCTGCGTGCAGGGGTAATTACCCGCCTGGTCCGGCAACCCGGGGAGGTAGGTGCCAGTGAGCCACGCGCCCGGCGCGTCGGCGGGGTCTCCGATCGACGACGTCTTCTGCGCCCTGCTGCCCAGGCTGTACCGGAGAGCCGTTCTCATCGCGGGCGGCCGGCAGTCGGCGGAGGACATCGTGCACGAGGCCTACCTCAAGCTCGCGGCCCGCCCCCAGCGGTTCCTTGCCCACCCCGAGCCCTACGCCTACGCGTTCACCGCTCTCGTCAGCGTCGCCCGTGACGCCTACCGCCGGGAGCGGCGGCAGGTCCCGGTGGGCGACGTGGACGGCCGCACCGGTGCCGGGGCGGACGGCGCGGAGGAATGGGACGGAGGAGTCGGCGACCGGCAGGCGCGGCTGGAGACGGTGCGGCTGCTCCGGGGCCTGACGCCCCGTCAGGCCGCGGTGATCGTCCTGGTCGACCTCGACGGCTACACCCTCGACCAGGCCGCCGAGATCCTGCGCGTCCACCGGGGCACCGCCGCCCGCCACCGGGAACGGGCCCTGGGGAAGCTGCGCGCACTCGTCCACGCGCCCGGGCGGGCCGGAACGGAGAAGGAGGGGGCGCCGTGAGGAGCCGCGAACCGGACGAGGAGACCGTCCCGCTGCTGCGCGAGCGGCTGCGGGCCCTGGACGAGGCGCTCGGCACGCCGCCCGGGCTCTGGGAACGGATCCGCTCGGGCCCGCCCGCCGTACCCGCCCCGCGCGCCGAAGTCTCCGGCCCGCGGCGGGTGCACGGGTTTCCGCGCCCGCTGCCGCGCGGACTGCCGGGCGGCCCGCCGCACGGCCCCTCGCGCCGTCTGCCGGCCGGCGCACCGCGCCTGGTGCCGCGTCTCCTGGCGGGCGTGACGGCCGCGGTGGTGGTGAGCCTGGTCCTGCTGGGCGCCTGGTGGCTGGCCGGCCCGCCGGGCGGCCCGGACGGCGGGGACGGCGGCGGGACGGACGGGCGCCCGGCGGGCCCGCCCGCGGTGACCCTCACCGTTCACAACGCCGAGGAGGCGTGCCGGAATCTGCGCACCCTGGAGTGCGCGCTCGGCCTCGCCAAGGACCCGCACCGGCGTTACGGCTCCCCGGACAACCGCGCCGGCCGGGTGTGGCACGGCGACCGGGTGTCCGCGGTGTGCGTGGTGACCGACGGCCGGCTCGTCCGCGACGAGGCCGGCGTCACGTCGCGGCGCTGGTACCTGGTGTCGGGCGGCGGCGCCGTCCTTCCCGTCGACGGCTGGCTGCCGGGTGTGCGTACCCGCAACCTCGCGGAGGTGCGGGCGTGTTCGGCGGCGGAGGCCGCCGGGGGAAGACGGCGCTGAGGCCGCCGGGGGAGACGGGGCTGAGGCCCTGCGCCCGGATGCCGTCCGCCGGGTCGGGTCCGGCGGGTCGGGTCCGGCGGGTCTGTTCCGGCAGGTCGGGTCCGGCGGGTCTGTTCCGGCGGGTCGGGTCCGCTGAGTCCGGTCCGGAGAGGCCGGTCGTGTCGGGGTGGGTCCGGTGGGTGGTCTGGTCCGGTGGGTCGGGTCCGGCGGGGCGGGTCTGCTGAGCTCGGTTCGCCGAGCCGTGTTCGCTGAGTCCGGTCCGGCGGCTCCGGCCCCGGGGCCGGAGCCCTCCGGACCGCGGCCCGTGGTGTGTTCGCCCCGTGGCCCCTCGTCAGCCCCGGTCCGCGGTGAGTGCTATCCGCCGGGCGATCCGGCGGGCATCCAGGGCGAGTTCGCGGAGCATTCCGCTGATCGGGTTGGTGTAGCCGGTGAAGTAGAGCCCGGGGGCCCCGTCCGCCGTGCGCGGGCCGTGGACCACCGGCCGGCCGCGGCCGTCCAGGACGCCGAGATGGCCGACCAGCGCCTCCAGTCCGCGGCGGTAGCCGGTGGCCGCGATCACCGTGTCCGGGGAGATGCGCGATCCGTCGGCGAGGACCACCTTGCCGTGGTCGAACGAGGCCACGGCGGCCACCGGCTCCACGGCCCGCGAACGCACGGCCTCGACCAGTCCGACGTCCTGCACCGGGATCGCGCCCTCCCTGGCGCGCGAGTACAGCCCGGTCTCCGGGCGCGGCAGCCCGTACTCGGCGAGATCCGGCAGCGACAACCGGGCCAGGCCGCGGGCCGCCCGGTCCACGGCGCCGGCCGGCAGCCGGCGGCAGAGGATGCCGGTGCGCTGCGCGGGCCAGCCGGCCGTGGTGCGGCGCACGATGTGCGGCGGGGTGCGGACGGCGAGCCGGACGCGGGAGGCGCCGCCCCGGGCCAGTTCGACGGCGATGTCGGCGCCCGTGTTCCCGGTGCCGGCCACCAGGACGTCCCGGCCCGCGTACGGCCCGGCGTTCCGGTACTCGCGGGCGTGCAGCAGTTCACCGGTGTAGCCGTCGCGGCCCTGCCAGTCCGGGAGGTACGGGGTGTGGTTGAAACCGGTGGCGATCACGATGTCGCGCGCATCCAGCCGGCGGCCACCGGTGGCGTGCAGCAGCCAGCCGGAGTCCGTCCGCTCCACCCGGGACACCTCCACTCCGGTGACGACGTCCAGCCGGTGGTGGTGTGCGTAGTCCTCGAGATAACGGATCAGGTCGTCCCGGGTGAGCCAGCGTCCGTACGCGCGGGGGATGGCCAGGCCCGGAAGGGCGGAGAGCCGCCGGGTGGTGTGCAGGCGCAGGCTGTCGTAGTGCCCGCGCCAGGAGGCGGCGACCGCGTCCGCCTTCTCCAGCACCACGGCCCGTACACCGCGGTCGGCGAGGGCCGCGGCCGTGGCGAGCCCGCCGGGGCCGCCGCCTATGACGTACACGGGAGAAGTGGTGTTTTCCGGCATGACCGTGAGCGTAGCGGTGTATTGACGTGTGTCGGTCAAGGGGAGCGGGTTCCGTTTTTCACGGTCCGGTTGCGGAACGGTCACGGCGTCGGCACCGGAGGGCCGGGGTGAGCGGCCGCGGGAAGCGCGGGCCGGTGGTTCCGCTCTGCGGGCGGCACGGATCCCGCGGGTCGGGGAGCAGGGCCGTGGGGGAGGAGGGGGCGCCCGGGCCCGTGCCGGGTGGGGGCTGCCGGCGGTGATGCCGGAGGGGGGATCGTCCGGAGGCGGTGCCGGAGACGAGGAGGGTGCGGGGGGCGCGGGGTGCGCCTCGTGCGGGGAGCGTGCCGCCGCGGTGGCTCCGAGGCGGGAGCCGGGCCGCTACTTCGCCGGCTTTTTGCCCGTGATCCCCAGATGTACGAGGGTCGTCAGATTGGGCTTCAGTTCGTTCTGCTTGACGCCCCAGCCGGAGAAGCCCTTCTGGTGTGAGGCGACCGCGGCCAGCATCACGACCACCGAACCGGCCATGGCGGCCGGGCTGATGTCCTGGTCGATCCGGCCCTTGGCCTGGAGATCCTTGACGGTCTCCGTCAGGGAGCCGGTGACCGAGTTGAGGATCTTCATGCGGATTTTGTTGAACCGCTTGTCGCCCTCGGCCGCTCCGAGGTCGATGACGCGCAGGATGGCGTCGTTTCTTCGCCAGAAGGTGAGGAAGCCGTCGACGAGTTGCTCCGCCGTCTGGCGGCCGGATCTCCCGGCCCACGACTGACCGGCCACCAGGCCGGTCAGGCTGCCGGTGCCCTCCTGGGCCACCTCCTCGGCGAGCTCCAGCACGGCGCCCTCGACGTCGGGGAAGTACTGGTAGAAGGTCGCGGGCGAGGTGCCCGCCTTCCGGGCGACGTCGATGACCTTGACATCCCGGTACGGAGACGACTTGAGCATCTCGCTGAGACAGTCGAGGAGCTTCTGGCGCGTCGCCTGTCCACGGCGTCCGGCCACCCGCCCGTCGACGGTGCGAACTTGTCCTGTCATGTCGTCAGCTTACCGACGGGTGATCGGAGCGCGATCTGGCCGCGGGCAAACGGGGGGTGGCCGTGTGGGGGCCCGCGCCCGCCCCGGGCGGGGGTTTTCACGGTCGGCGGCGGTTGCTCCGTATCGGTGAGAAGCGTTGTCCACAGCCTGTGGACAAGCCGTCCGGGCGCCCCGGCCCCGGTCCCGTCCGCCGGGCGGGACGGGCGGGCCGCGGATAGCCTGAATCGCGCGGTAGTGCAGCAGACCACCTGATATGGGAGGTATCGGCATCATGGCGTCATTCGCGGAGGGCGTGCCCTGCTGGGCGGACGCCATGCTGCCCGACCTGGAGGCGGGGAAGCGCTTCTACGGAGAGCTCTTCGGCTGGACCTTCGGCCCCCCGGACGAGCAGTCCGGCCGCTACACCCAGGCTTTCCTCGACGGCGACGCCGTCGCGGGCCTCTTCCCGAAGACGGATGGCCGGATGCCCACCACCTGGGGGGTCTACCTCGCCACCCCGGACGCGGCCGCCGTGGCCGGCCGGGTGCGCGAGGCCGGCGGCCAGGTGATCACCGGGCCCGTGTCCGTCGGCGACGCCGGGGTGATGGGGCAGGCCGCCGACCCGGGCGGCGCCGTCTTCGGCTTCTGGCAGGCCGGCGAGCACCAGGGGTTCGAACGGCAGGGCCGGCCCGGCTCCTACGCGTGGATGGAGATGTACACCCGGGACAAGGAAGCCGTGGACCCCTTCTACGAGCGGGTGTTCGGCTACGGGATCCAGCCCATCGACACCGGGGACGACCTGGAGTTCGCCACCTGGTCCCCGGCCGGGAAGCCCGCGAACGAGGAGACCGCGATCGGCGGCCGGTGCGTCATGGACAGCCGCTTCCCCGCCGAGATGCCGCCCTACTTCCTGCTGTACTTCGCCGTCGAGGACTGCGACGAAGCCGTACGGGACGTGTCCCGGCTCGGCGGGCGGTGCGTGTTCGGGCCGATGGACACCCCGTACGGCCGGATCGCGACGGTCGTCGACGACCAGGGCGCGAGTTTCGCCGTCATCGCCCTCGCTGAGCCGGAGGCGGGTCCCGTGACGTAAGAGAGGGCGGGAGTGGGGAGGGTGCCCGTGGCACGGCGCGCGGACCGCGGCGGTGACGGGGCGGGACGGAGGGCGGCAACTCCGGCCGCGGCAGCGGCGGGAGCCGTGACCGCACCGCCGACGGCGGCCGGTCCGGGGCGTTCCGGCGGTAACCCCGGGCGTTCCGCCGGTCACCCGCTGACCTGTGCGTACAGTGTCGTCCCGGGCGGCCCGGCGGCCTCCCGCCGGCCACCCGTCACCGGTGCGCCGCACCGGCGACGGCGCGGCGGAACGCGGTGACGCGCGGGGTGACACCCCGATTCGGCCCCCGGTTCGCAACCTCCGCGTCCGGCAGGAAGAATCAGGGTGCGTACCCCGGGACCGTTCCCGGTGAGACGCTGCACGGGGCCGGACGACTTCGAGCCCTGACGGGGAGGTGGCAGGCAAGTGGCGGAGCAGCTGACGCAGCACGATCCGAGACGGATCGGCCCGTTCGAGGTTCTCGGGCGGCTCGGCGCCGGCGGCATGGGGCTGGTCTATCTCGCCCGTTCGGCGTCCGGCCGGCGCGTAGCGATCAAGACGGTGCGCACGGAGCTCGCCGAGGACCAGCTGTTCCGGGTGCGCTTCACCCGGGAGGTGGAGGCGGCGCGCGCGGTCAGCGGCTTCTACACGGCGGCGGTCGTGGACGCCGATCCGCACGCGGCCGTGCCGTGGCTCGCCACCGCCTACGTGCCGGCCCCCTCCCTGGAGGAGATCGTGGGGGAGTGCGGCCCGCTGCCGACGCAGGCCGTGCGCTGGCTCGCCGCCGGGGTGGCGGAGGCCCTGCAGTCCATCCACGGCGCCGGGCTCGTGCACCGCGACCTCAAACCGTCGAACGTGCTGGTCGTCGAGGACGGCCCGCGGGTCATCGACTTCGGTATCGCCTCCGGCGCCTCCAACACCCGGCTGACGATGACCAACGTGGCCGTCGGCACCCCCGCCTACATGTCGCCGGAGCAGGCCCGGGACTCCCGCAGCGTCACCGGCGCCAGCGACATCTTCTCGCTGGGCTCCATGCTCGTCTTCGCCGCCACCGGCCACGCCCCGTACCACGGGGCCAACCCCGTCGAGACCGTCTTCATGCTGCTCCGGGAGGAGCCCGACCTGGACGGGCTGCCGGACGACCTGCGGCCCCTCATCGAGTCCTGCATGCAGACCGAGATCGACCGGCGGCCCAGCCCGGCCGACCTCCAGTCGCAGCTCGCGCCGCACCTCTTCGCGTCCGGCAGTGACGACAGCGGCACCGCCTCGGCCTGGCTGCCCGCGCAGGCCGTCTCCCTGATCGAGCAGCGGCGCGGCGGCGGACGGCCCGCGGCCGCGGGGAGCGCCGGCAGCGGGCCCCGGGGCCACGGCCGGGACCACGGCCGGGGCGCGGGCGCCCGGGCCGGCGCCCCGCCCGCGGACGATCCGCGCGGCGGACCGGGGGCGCAGGCCGCGCCCGCCGGCCGGCCCGGCACCGGCATCCCCATCGGCCCCGGCGGCCCCGCCGCCCTCGGCCGGCCGTCCGGCGACCCGCGCGGTACGGCGCACGCGGACGGCGCGCGCGCCGCGCACCCCCAGCCGTCCCACATCCAGCCCTCCCACGCCCCACCCGGCGGGGCGCACCCCGGCGGCTCCGGGCGGCACGCCGCCGCGTACGGCGCGGACGGCGCGGCCCACGGCGGGGACGGTGCCGTGCAGCTCGCCGGCTCGCGGGTACCGATCGGACCCGGCCCCCGCGCCGCCGACGCGCGGGACCAGCAGGCGCGGGCCGACGCCGGTCCCGCCACCGGCTGGGTGCGGCCGCCGAACGGGGTTCCCGCACCGCCCGTCACCGCGCCCCCCGTACCGCAGAACCCTCCGCCCGCCGGGCCTCCCGGCGTACCGCCGCAGCAGGGCCCGGGCGGCCCGGAGCGGGCCGCGGCGGACGGGCACTGGCGCCCCTGGCGGTTCCGGATGTCGAACGACGTCTGGGGCACGCCGGTCGTCATCGGCGACCTGCTGTACGTCACCTCCTTCGAGGTGCACGCCCTCGACGTGGCCACCGGGCGCCGCCGGTTCAAGACCCGCGAGGTCGCCTGGTCGATGGACGTGGCCGACGGCCGCATCCACGCCTCCGACGGGCCGACCCTGCACACCCTGGACGCCAAGAACGGCACCGAGCTGTGGCGCGCCCCCACCGACGGCTGGGCGTACACCCTGAAGACGGACGGCGGCACCGTCGTCACCGCCACCCGTGGTGGCGGCGTGCAGGCGTGGGAGGCCGCGAGCGGCGAACGGCTGTGGGAACTGACCGGCGCGCAGAGCGACTTCGAGACCCCCGAGGCCGGGCCGGTCATCCACGGCGGCGTGGTCTACGTGTGGTCCGACGCGCGGCTGCGCGCCCTGGAGGCCCGCACCGGCGCCGAGCGGTGGTCCTACCCGGTGGGCGACGCGGCCTCCTGCGGCGGGGTGCCGGTGCGGCTGCTGCCCGCGCCCGACGGCGCCGTCTACATCTGCGCCGGGACGCGCGTGCTCGCGGTCGACATCGCGCGGGGCGACGTGCGCTGGCGCTTCGAGGCGCCCGCGGCCTTCCTCTCCCCGCCCGCCTTCGCCCCGGGCCCGGCGGTCACCGGTGGCGGGGTGTACGTGGCCGACTACCTCGGCACGGTCTACGCCCTCGATGCGGCGGACGGGCGGGACCGGTGGCGGATCGCCACCGAGGCCCGGCAGTCCACCGCCCCGGTGCTGGCCGCGAACGGCTCGCTCCACGTGGGCAGCGGCAGCGCCCTCTACACGCTCGACGCGGTCACCGGCGCCCCCAAGTGGCGGTTCGCGGCGCAGGGCGAGGTCATCGGGGCGCCGGTCGTCGCGGACGGCCGGGTGCACTTCGGCTCGGCGGACCACTGCCTCTACGCCCTGGACGCCGGAGGCGGCGCGCTGCGCTGGAAGCTGGCGACCGGCGGGGAGATCACCGGGGCGCCGGTCGTGGTGAACGGCGTCGTCTACGCCTGCAGCAAGGACCGCTGCGTGTACGCGCTGGACGCCCAGAAGGGCACGGGGCTGGCGAGG
This sequence comes from Streptomyces sp. F63, assembly GCF_018070345.1. GTDB lineage: Bacteria > Actinomycetota > Actinomycetes > Streptomycetales > Streptomycetaceae > Streptomyces. Next base: position 1,534 of record NZ_JAGPXX010000049.1, on the reverse strand, counting down.
CCGCCGCAGCGCTGAGGTCCGCCCCGCGGTGGCCTCGGCCGCCCTCGGGGCCCGGGGGCGCCCGGGGAGGGCTTTCCGGGGCCGGGCCCTGACGAGTGTCCCCGGCCTCGGTTCGGTCCCGGGCCGGACGGGCGCCGGTGTCCGGTGAGGCGGTGCTGCGGGGCGCCGGTCCGCTGCGGGGCGCTGGTCCCGGGCCGGGCGGATGCGGGTGCGGGCGGTTGCGGGTGCGGGCGGTTGCGGGTGCGGGCGGACGCCGTACCGCCCGTACGTCTGCGGTGACCGGGCCCCTTGCACCTTGTCCCGTGCGGCCGGGTGTCCCGGCGGACCCGGCGGCGGCCGGCTCCTGCGGAGGATCCGGGTCCGGGTGCGCAACGCGTCGTCACCGCAGGCTGGTTGAGCGCCGGCCGTGCCTGTGACAAGGCTGTGACAGCCTCCGGACACGATCGATCTCTCCGCCCGCGGGGACCTTGCTAGCGTGGCGTGCACTCATCAAGTCGGCCGGATCCGGCCACTTTTCATTCAACGGGGGTTGAAGCGTGAAGCTTCGTCATGTCCGGGCAGTCGCCGTCTGCGCACTCGTCATCGTCGCCCTGACCGGAGCGCGCGGCTCCCGGAGCGGTGGCGGCTGCGACGACAACAGCGGCAGCAGCGGTTCGCACAGCAGCAGCAGCGGCGGTTCGTACGGCGACAGCGGCTCCTCGTCCTCGGGCGGCAGCAGCGTCAGTGGGGTCACCAGCGGTGGCAGCAGCGGCAACCGCTCGGCCCTGCGGGACATCACCATCGACACCTGCGGCTTCGACGCCTCCGGCAAGAACATGACCGCCACGCTGAGCATCGACAACAGCACGGGCTCGCTGGACTACGAGTACGACGTCACGGTCGTCTTCAAGGAGACGAGCGGCACCACGGTCGGCACCGCACGGGCCGACGACGTCTCGGTGCCGGCGGGGCGGACCGGGAAGGCCGACGCCACCACGCCGTACACCGGCACCGGCGACGGCTCCGAGGTCACCAAGTGCACGGTGAAGCGGGCGAGCCGCAGCACGTTCTGATCGGGCGGCTCGGTCCAGCGCTTCCGCTGAGCTAGTGCCGGATCAGGCAACGTTCGCCCTGTCGACGACGGCGCGTAGGCGCCGGTCGTCGGCATGGCGGTTTCGCCAGATGATGTAGCGGCGGATCATGCTGCCCTGTTCCTTGTGGGTGGCGTGGTCGGTGCCGTCGAGGGTGAAGTAGCGCAGGGCGGTGAACTGGGCTTCTATGCGGTTCAGCCAGGAGGAGTTCGTCGGGGTGTAGGCGATCTCGACGTTGTTCGCCTCCGCCCAGGTGCCGACTCGCTGGCACTTCTTCGTGGTCAGGTGCGGGGAGTAGTTGTCACAGACGATCGCGATGCGGACGTGGGCCGGGTAGGGGCCTGTCAAACGAGCGGTGTAACCGGGGTGGTTGGGGTTACTGGCGGGCTGCGGAGAGTCGGCCGTCGAAGGTGATGTCGAATGCGTTCAGGGCGGTTTTCCAGCGCATGGTCCAGCGGGCTTGA
>NZ_JAGPXX010000048.1 GCF_018070345.1 Streptomyces sp. F63 | reverse complement strand
CCCCGCCGGCCCCCCCCCCGCCCGGGCGCCCCGCCGCACCATCCGACCACCAGGGGAGAGCGCGGATCCACGTGTTCGACTTTCTTGATCTAGAGCGGTACGACCTGCTCGGCGCGTTCTGGGTGACGGTGCAGCTCACCGTCTACTCGGCCGTGGGGTCGCTCATCTGGGGAACGATCCTCGCCGGGATGCGCGTGAGCCCCGTTCCGCTGATGCGCGGCTTCGGGACCGCGTACGTCAACATGATGCGGAACACTCCGCTCACCGTGGTCCTCGTCGCCGCCTCGCTCGGTCTCTACCAGACCTTGAGCGTCACCCTCGGCGGCGGGACCTCGAAGGAGATCGGCTTCCGGCTGGCCGTGCTCGGCCTGGTGGCCTACACCGCCACCTTCGTCTGCGAGGCGCTGCGCTCCGGGATCAACACGGTGCCCGTGGGCCAGGCCGAGGCGGCACGGGCGCTGGGGCTCGGCTTCACGCAGGTGCTGACACTCATCGTCCTGCCGCAGGCCTTCCGGTCGGTGGTGGCCCCCTTGGCGAACGTCCTGATCGCCCTCACCAAGAACACCACGGTGGCAGCCACCATCAGCGTCTCCGAGGCGGCGCTGCTGATGAAGGAGATGATCGAGAACGAGAGCGATGTCATCTTCCTCGTCTTCTCCGTGTTCGCCTTCGGGTTCATTGTCCTGACCCTTCCGACGGGGCTGCTGCTCGGCTGGGTGAGCAAGCGTGTGGCGGTGAAGCGATGAGTGACCTCTCCGTTCTGTACGACGTGCCGGGGCCCCGTGCCCGGCGGCGCAACTGGCTCTACACCGTCCTGTTCGTCGTCGTCCTGGGGCTGGTCGGCTGGTGGGTGCTGGACACCATGGCGGACAAGAACCAGCTCGCCGGCGAGAAGTGGCTCCCATTCGTCGAGGACTCCCGGATCTGGACCACCTTCCTGCTGCCCGGCCTGCTGAACACGCTGAAGGCGGCGGCCCTGGCCATCGTCATCGCGCTGCCGTTCGGCGCCCTGCTCGGCATCGGACGGCTCTCCGACCACCGGTGGATCAGCGTGCCGGTCGGCGCGGTCGTCGAGTTCTTCCGCGCCATCCCGGTGCTGCTGCTGATGCTGTTCGCGAACGAGGCGTACGCCCAGCTCACCGATGTGGAGTCGGATATCCGCCCGCTCTACGCGGTGGTGACCGGACTGGTCCTCTACAACGCCTCCGTCATCGCCGAGGTGGTCCGCGCCGGCATCCTCTCCCTGCCGCACGGGCAGACGGACGCGGCCAAGGCCATCGGCATGCGCAAGGGCCAGATCATGTCCCACGTGCTGCTGCCGCAGGCCGTGACCGCGATGCTGCCGGCCCTGGTCAGCCAGCTCGTCGTGATCGTGAAGGACACGGCGCTGGGCGGCGCGATGCTCGGCTTCGCCGAACTGCTGAGCCGCGTCCGCAGCATCACCGCCAACTACGGCGCGAACACCATCGCCGCCTTCACCGTGGTGGCGCTCCTCTTCATCCTGCTCAACTTCCTGCTCACCAGCTTCGCGAGCCGGCTGGAGAGCCGGGCCCGGCGCTCCCGCAAGGGCACCGGCGCCGTGGTGACCGAGGACATCGGCAGTGACGTCGCGGTGGTCTCGGGGCCCGGAGACGGTCCCGCCGAGGGCCCGCGCGGCGGCCCGGGGCACGGGCCCGGCGACGACGGTGTGAGCAAGACCCCCTGAGCCGTTCCGGCCGGGACGGAAGCGACGGGAGGGACAGCGGTCGTCAGCCGCTGTCCCTCTCGCTTGACGTGGGCAATCCCAGTGGGTTGCATTCCTTCTGTGATCACGCACCGGGCTTCCTGCACCATCCCTTCCCCGACCCGCCGGGTCGAAGGAGCCGCCCCGTGGACCCGGTGATCGTCGTCGGCGCGGGACCCGTCGGTCTCGCGCTCGCCCTCGCGCTCACCCGGCACGACGTCCCCGTCCTCGTCCTGGACGAGGGCTCCGGCGCGTACGAGCCGCGGCCCGCCAGGACGACCGTGCTGAGCCCGGACAGCGCCGCCTTCACCGGCCGTCTCCTCGGCACCTCGTTCTCCGGCGCCGGCACGCGGTGGACCGCTTGGCGGACGCTGCGGCGGCGGCAGTCGCCGCGACGCGAGGAGTTGGGGGACGACGCCCCGCTCCATCTGCCGCAGCACGCACTCGTCCACGGGCTGCGGGCCGCGCTGGAGGCCGAAGACCTCGCCCGGGTCGCCACCGGCTGCCGCCTCCACGCCCTGGAGCAGGATGCGGACGGCGTGACGGCGTACACCCGGGAATCGGCGGGCCCGGCGGGCCGGCCGCCGGCGGCCGGCGGGGGCAGCGGCTCGTGGCGCGGCAGCCATCTGGTCGGCTGCGACGGGGCGCGGTCCACCGTCCGCAAGCTGCTCGATGTGCGCTTCCCCGGCCGGACGGCCGTCGAACGGCATGCGGTGGCCGCGCTCCGTACGGAACTCCCCTGGCCGGGCGAAGCGGTTCTGTACCGGGGCCCGCGCGGCGGGGAGGTCCTGGCACGCCCACTGCCGGACGGGGTCTGGCGGATCGACTGGCTGCTGCCGCCCCGGGGCGACCTCGTGACACCGGAGGCCCTCGTCGCCCGGATCCGCGACACCCTCACCACCTGGTGCGGCGGGGTGCCTCCGTACGAACTGCTGGACACCGGGGTGCACACCGTCCACCACCGGCTCGCACGCCGGTGGCGCTCGCGGCGGGTCTTCCTGGCCGGGGACGCGGCGCACCTGCTCGGCAGCCTCGGCACCCAGGAACTCGACGAAGGGCTGCGGGACGCGGCGAACCTCTCCTGGAAACTGGCGCTGGCCCGGCACCACGGCGCCTCCGAGCCGCTGCTCGACAGCTACCAGGCGGAGCGGCGCCGGTCCGTCGGCGCCCGGCTGCGCGCGGCCGACCAGGCACTGCCGCTGGTCCGCTCCGCGGGCGCCTGGCCGGCCGTGCGCCGGTCACTGCTGCCGGGGGCCGGGCGCGGGCAGGAGAGCCTGCTGACGGACGGTCACCTGGGGCGGGGCCCGCTGGGAGCGCCCCCCGGGTACGCGCACTCCCCGCTCACACCTGCCGTCACGGAGGCCTCGGCCGAGGTGGGCACCCTGCCGGGTGATCCGGTGGAGGACGTTGCGGTGACCGCGCCGGACGGCTCCGCGGCACGGCTCCGGGAGCGGCTCGGCGGCGATCTGCTGGTGGTGCTCGTGGCCCCGGGGACGGGGGTCTGGGACCGCAGGCACTGGCTTGGCGCGGGGCTGATGCCGCGGCTGGCCGAGGCGGTGGCGGCGCTGCCGGTACCGGCCGAACTGCTGGTGACGGAGGGCTACCCGGGCGCGGCGGCGCACACGGTGCTGATGGTCCGGCCGGACGGCCGGCTGGTCGCCGCGATACCGGGCGTGGACCCGGCGGAGCTCCATGCCTGCGCGGACATCGTGCGCGGCGGAGGCGGGGCGGCCGCGCCGGGCAGCGGTGCCGTACCGGGAAGGGCAGGAGCCGACGAGAACGGAACGGGGGAGAACGGCGGAGCCGAGGGGGGCGGCACGGCGGGAACGGCCCGGACCACCGCCGGAGACGGGGATCCCTCCGGGGCCGGTGACGTGGGCGCGGTGGCGCCGGCGTCCGCTGACGGCGTCTCCTCCACGACCGGCACATCCCGCTGAGGCCCGGCCCGGCTCGGGCTGCTGGACCGGCCCGGCTCGGGCTGCTGGACCGCGTCGGCTCGGACGGTCCGGCTTGTGCCCCGCAGGACCTGCTGGCGCCCCCCCGGTTCACCCGGGCCGGCGGCCCGCCGTTCCCGGCGGCGCGGATACGCGCACCACGGTGCCGGTACGCCACGGGCACCAGCCCGTCGGTCGGGGCGGGACGGCGGTCAGTCCCCGGGGAGGTACCACTCCAGGGCTTCCGGGTCCTCGCCCTCCTCCTCCAGCGCGCGCCGCACCACCCGCAGGGCGAGCCCTTCGGGGTAGCCCTTGCGGGCCAGCATCCCGGCGAGCCGGCGGATCCGCTTCTCCCGGTCCAGCCCCCGGGTGGACCGCAGTCTGCGCTCCACCAGGGCCCGGGCCGTCTCCTCCTCCTGCTCGGAGTCGAGCCGGCCCATGGCCTCGTCGATGACCACCGATTCCACTCCGCGGGTCCGCAGTTCGCGGGCGAGGGCGCGGCGGGCCAGTCCCCGGCCGTGGTGGCGGGACTCGACCCAGGCACCGGCGAAGGAGGCATCGTCGATCAGCCCGACCTCCTCGAAGCGGGAGAGCACCTCCTCCGCCACCGCATCGGGGATGTCGCGCTTGCGCAGCGCGTCGGCGAGCTGCTTGCGGGTGCGCGGCGTCCCGGTGAGCAGGCGCAGGCAAATGGCCCGTGCCCGCTCACCGGGGTCGTCGCTCCGGGACGCGGCCGTACCCGCGCCCGGACGCGGTGTCCCCACTCCGGCCCTCGACGGAGAGGAGCCACCGCCGTCCCTGTCGTCCTCGCCGCCGTCCTTCCGCCGCTCCCGCGGCCGGCCGGTTCGCCGCGTCATGGACTAGCTCTTGGCGGCAGCGGCCTTGGAGGCCCTGGTCGCCTTGGCGGCCGGTGCGGGCACCGCCTTCACCGGCTCGGCGGGGGCTCCCGCCGCGTCCGCGCCGGGCTCCGCGGCCGGAGCCTCCGGGCGCACCCCGATCCCCAGCTTCTCCTTGATCTTCTTCTCGATCTCGTTGCCCAGGTCCGGGTTGTCCTTGAGGAACTTGCGGGCGTTCTCCTTGCCCTGTCCCAGCTGGTCGCCCTCGTAGGTGTACCAGGCACCGGACTTGCGGATGAAGCCGTGCTCGACGCCCATGTCGATCAGTCCGCCCTCGCGGCTGATGCCCTCGCCGTAGAGGATGTCGAACTCGGCCTGCTTGAAGGGCGGCGCGACCTTGTTCTTCACGACCTTGCAGCGGGTACGGTTGCCGACCGCGTCGGTGCCGTCCTTGAGGGTCTCGATCCGGCGGATGTCGATCCGCACCGAGGCGTAGAACTTCAGCGCCCGGCCACCGGTGGTGGTCTCCGGTGAGCCGAACATCACACCGATCTTCTCCCGGAGCTGGTTGATGAAGATCGCGGTGGTCCTGGACTGGTTCAGGGCGCTGGTGATCTTCCGGAGCGCCTGGCTCATCAGCCGGGCCTGGAGACCGACGTGCGAGTCCCCCATCTCGCCCTCGATCTCCGCACGCGGCACCAGGGCCGCCACGGAGTCGATGACGATCAGGTCGAGGGCACCGGAGCGGACCAGCATGTCCACGATCTCCAGCGCCTGCTCGCCGGTGTCCGGCTGGGAGAGGATGAGGTTGTCCGTGTCGACGCCCAGGGCCTTGGCGTACTCCGGGTCGAGCGCGTGCTCCGCGTCGACGAAGGCGACGGTGCCGCCCGCCTTCTGGGCGTTGGCCACGGCGTGCAGCGTGAGGGTCGTCTTGCCGGAGGACTCCGGGCCGTACACCTCGACGACCCGGCCGCGCGGCAGACCACCGACTCCCAGCGCCACGTCGAGAGCGGTCGACCCGGTGGGGATGACCTCGATGGGGTCGTTCGGCCGGTCCCCGAGGCGCATGACGGCGCCCTTGCCGAATTGCCGTTCAATCTGCGCGAGCGCGGCGTCGAGCGCCTTCTCGCGGTCGGATCCTGCTGCCATGGGTTCCACCCGGTTTGCTTGAGTCGATCGCTTCACGTCCATGACGCTAACGCCTGGCACTGACAACGCGCCCCGTCGCCGTCCGGGCTGTGGAAAACCCGGCCGGGCCATCCATCTGAATGGATGTTCGATTTTGATGTCAAGCCGACCGGCGCCGCGCGCCGCGCCCCGGGAGACGGACCCGCGCCGCCTCCTCCCCCTCAGCCGCCCCCGCCCCCCGGCGGGCGCCGGCCGCGCAGCGCCCGGCGGGCCCGGAAGAGCATCGAGGCCCCCCGGTCCCGCACCGGCCGCCGGCTGCGCACCCGCGGGTGGTCGGTGACGTCGTACCGCTTCACATACGCCGACAGGAACGCCTGCAGCGTGGCGGTCGCCGGGATCGCGATCAGCGCGCCGACGGCTCCCAGCAGCGCGGCGCCCCCGATGACCGAGCCGAAGGCGACGGCGGGGTGGATGTCCACGGTCCGGGCCGTGATCCGCGGCTGCAGGATGTAGTTCTCCAGTTGCTGGTAGATCACGACGAAGACGAGCACCCACAGCGCGTACCAGGGGTTGACGGTGAACGCCAGCAGGATCGGCAGCGCCCCGGCCAGGTAGGTGCCGATCGCGGGGATGAACTGCGAGACCAGCCCCACCCAGATCGCCAGGGCCGGGGCGTACGGCACCCCGAGGATCTCCAGCAGCACGTAGTGCGCGCCGCCGGAGACCAGCGCCATCAGACCGCGCGAGTAGAGGTAGCCGCCGGTCTTGGCGACCGCGATGTCCCAGGCCCGCAGCACCTCGGCCTGCTTGGCCGGCGGGAGCATGGAGCACAGGGCCCGGCGCAGCCGCGGACCGTCGGCGGCGAAGTAGAAGGAGAACAGCGCCACGGTGAGGGTCATGAACAGGCCGCCGATCACCTGCGCCGACACGTCCAGCACCCCGCCCGCGCTGTTCTGCACGTACTTCTGCAGCCAGTCGGACTTGAGCAGGCTGTCCTGCATCTCCAGCCGTGAGACGCTGGTGCCGAAGGTCTTGTTGCTCCAGCGGATCACCGAGTCGAGATAGGCCGGGAAGTTCTCGACCATGGTGACGATCTGGCCGGCGAGCATCGAGCCGAGCAGGGTGACGAACCCGGCCACGGCCACGACGAGGCCCAGGAACACCAGGGCGGTCGCCAGGCCCCGGCGCATCCCGCGGTCCGCCATGCGGTCCACCGCCGGTTCGATCGCCAGCCCGAGGAAGAACGCGATCAGGATGTTGATCAGCAGCCCGGTGAGCTGCTGGAAGGCCCAGCTCGCGAGCAGGAAGACCGCGTAGGCGGCGAACACCAGAGCGATGGCGCGTGGCAGCCAGGCAGGCATCCGCTCACCGCCGCGCGCCGAGGCCCGCTCGGCGGGGACAGGGCGCGGTCCGGGTTCCGGGACGCCACCGGGTTCGTCGTCATTCGCTGCCACGGTGCCAGTCTGGCCCATCCGGGGGGCGGCCCGCTCCCCCCGGACGGCCCGTTCCGGCGCCCGGGGTCACGAGTCACGCGTCACCCGGGTTCAGCGCCGGTCGGCGGGGACGTCCATGGCGGCGCAGACGGCCCGCCACACGTCCTTGGCGTTCCAGCCGGCGTCCAGCGCCTCGCACACCGTCCTCCCGCCGAGCTCGGACATCACGTGATCGCGCGCGAAGGAGTCGGCGTACGCCTCACCGAAGTGATCCGCCATCCGCTGCCAGAAAACCGTCAACCGCATGAGTCCAGTATCCCGCCTCCGCGGCGCGGCCCCGGCGGGCCGGTCAGCCGGCCAGCGCGCGCACCGCCGCGGTCACCAGGACGGCGGCCCCCACGACCACCAGGAACGGGGCGCGCAGCAGCAGCGCCAGCGCCGCGGCGGCGACCCCCGCCGCCCTGGCGTCGAGGACCAGGGCGGAGCCCTCGCCGAAGGTCTGCTGGGCGGTGAGCGCGGCCAGCAGCGCGATGGGCAGCAGGGCGGCCAGCCGCTTGACGGCCGGCCGCTCCAGCGCCCCGGTGGGCACCGACAGCCCGAACAGCTTGACGAGATAGCAGCCGGCCGTGGTGAGGCCGATGGCGATCCAGACGCTCATCGGCCGCGCCCCTTCCCGGCACGGGCGGGGCGGACCGGGGCCCGGCCGCGCAGCGCCAGGACGACCGGTGCCGCCAGCGCCGCGACGAGCACCGGCACCCCGGCGGGCAGCACGGGTACACCGACGAGGACCAGCACCACCGCCAGGCCGGCCACCGCGCGCTCGGTCGCCGTCCTCAGCATGGGCGCGAGCAGGGCCAGGAACACCGCCGGTCCCGCGGCGTCCAGGCCCCACTCCCGGGGGTCGCCCAGCGCCGAGGCGCCGAGCGCGCCGAGCAGCGTGGTCAGGTTCCACAGCGCGTAGAGGGTCGCGCCGGTGACGGCGAAGCCGATCCGCGCCGCGCGCCGCCCGGGCTGGGCGAGGGCCACCGCGGCGGTCTCGTCGATGACCCACTGGGCGGCGAACGGGCGCAGGGCGCGGGGGACGCGCAGCAGCTGCGACAGCCGCAGCCCGTAGAAGGCGTTGCGCACCCCGAGGAAGAACGCCCCGGCCGCGGCCGTGTACGGGTTGCCGCCCGCCGCCAGCGCTCCGACGAGCGCGAACTGCGAGGCGCCGGTGAACACCAGCAGACTGAGCGCGCAGGTCTGGAGCAGGGTGAGGCCCGCTCCCGCGGAGGTCACCCCGAAGGCGAAGCCCGACAGCCCCACGGCCACGCCCACGCCGAGCGCGTCCCGCACCACCGCCGCGTCGGGGCGCGGCCCGGTACCGGCCCGCGCCGGGCCGCCGCCCGCCGGTTCCGTCCCGCGCCCCGCGTCCGGGGTTCCCACGGCCTCGCCGATGTCCACAGGATGTCTCGTCTCTTCCACGCCCGCACGCTAGGGCCCGGCGTCCGGTCCCGTCTTGGACGTTCTTGCGGCACCGAGAGCGCGTGCGCGTTCCCGTTCCCTCCGGTAGGCGCCGGGGGGCACCCCGACGATCCTGGTGAAGTGCCGGTTCAGGTGCGGCTGGTCCGTGAAGCCGACGGCGGCGGCCGCCTCGGCCGGCGTGGCCCCGCCGTCGAGCAGGGCCCTGGCCCGGCGGATCCGGGCGCCGGTGAGCCAGGCGTGCGGCGGGAGCCCGTAGGCGCCGCGGAAGGCGCGCAGCAGGGCGAAGGGGCCGGTACCGACCGACGCGGCGAGCTGTTCGAGCGTCGGCGGGTCCACCATGTCTTCGACGAGCAGGTCCCGCGCCCGCGCGGCCGCCCGTGCCCCGGCACCGGGCGGGCCGGCCGCCCCGGAACCGGCCGTGGCCCCGCAGCGGTGCAGCAGCCTGGCGACCACCGTGCGCAGCAGGGTGCCGGCGGCCAGCGCGTTGTCCTGCTCGGCGGCCCGGTGCACGGCGGCGATCAGCCGGCCGCTCACCGGGTCGTCGAGCACCGTCTCGCCGAACGACGGGGTGCCCCGCAGCGGAGCCGTCTCCATCGCCACGTCCGCGACCACCTCCACGGAGGGGTACAGGACGCGGTAACTCCAGCCCTCGCTGACCCCGGCGTACGCCGTGTGGGGTGTCTCCGGATTGATCAGGACGACTCCGCCGCTGCCGACCTGCTCCGCCCCGCGGGGCAGCCCGACGCCCTCCACCCCGCCGGTCACCGTGGCGATGACAAAGCCGTCGTGGGCGTGGCGCGAGAAGGTGTGCCGGACGTAGCGGGCACGCAGCAGATCGACGCCGGGCAGCCGCGGGTGCTGCCAGTACCGGGCGTGCTCCTGCTCCGGCCGCTCCGGCCGCTCCGGCCGCTCCCGCTTCTCCCGCATACCGCCCATTGTGCCTTCGCCCGCCGGGCCCCCTTCCCACCGGAGCACGGCCCCCACCAGCGGTGACACCCCGCTTGTCGGTACCGGGGTGCACGATGGGGGCATGCCGCACGACCCGGCCGCCCCGGCCCTCGACGCCTTCTCCCCCGCCACCCGTGCCTGGTTCTCGGGGGCCTTCACCGCGCCCACCGCCGCGCAGGCCGGCGCCTGGCGGGCGATCGGCGCGGGGTCGGACGTCCTGGTGGTCGCGCCGACCGGTTCGGGCAAGACGCTCGCCGCCTTCCTGGCGGCCCTGGACCGGCTGGCGAGCACGCCCCCGCCCGCCGAGACCAAGAAGCGCTGCCGCGTGCTGTACATCTCGCCCCTGAAGGCCCTCGCGGTGGACGTGGAGCGGAATCTCCGCAGCCCGCTCACCGGCATCCGGCAGGAAGCCGTCCGGCTGGGGCTGCCGGAGCCCGAGGTCCGGGTCGGCATCCGCTCCGGGGACACCCCGGCCGCGGAACGCCGCTCCCTCGCCAACCGCCCGCCGGACATCCTGATCACCACCCCCGAGTCGCTCTTCCTGATGCTGACCTCCTCCGCGCGGGAGGCCCTGTCCGGGGTCGAGACGGTCATCCTCGACGAGGTCCACGCCGTCGCGGGCACCAAGCGCGGCGCGCATCTCGCCCTCTCCCTGGAACGGCTCGACGAACTGCTGCCCCGCCCCGCCCGCCGGATCGGCCTGTCCGCCACCGTCCGCCCGGTGGAGGAGGTGGCGCGCTACCTCTCCCCGCAGCGCCGGGTGGAGATCGTCCAGCCGCCCGCCGAGAAGCGGTTCGACCTCTCGGTGGTCGTTCCCGTCGAGGACCTCGGCGAGCTCGGCGGTGCCCCGGCGCAGGACGCCGCGGAGGGCGGGGCGGCGGAGCGGCCGTCGATCTGGCCGCACGTCGAGGAGCGGATCACCGATCTCGTCCAGGCCCACCGGTCCACGATCGTCTTCGTCAACTCCCGGCGGCTCGCCGAGCGGCTCTGCAACCGGCTCAACGAGATCGCGTACGAACGGGCCACGGGAGAGCCGGTGCCCGAGGACCACTCCCCGGCCGAGCTGATGGGCGGCTCCGGCGCCGCCCGCGGCGCACCCCCGGTGCTGGCCCGCGCCCACCACGGCTCGGTCTCCAAGGAGCAGCGGGCCCAGGTGGAGGAGGACCTCAAAGCGGGCCGGCTGCCCGCCGTCGTCGCCACGTCCAGTCTCGAACTGGGCATCGACATGGGCGCGGTGGACCTGGTCGTCCAGGTCGAGTCCCCGCCCTCGGTGGCCTCCGGGCTCCAGCGCGTCGGCCGGGCCGGGCACCAGGTGGGCGCGGTCTCCACCGGTGTCGTCTTCCCCAAGTACCGCGGTGATCTGGTCCAGTCGGCGGTGGTGACCGAGCGGATGCGCTCGGGTGCCATCGAGGCGCTGCGCGTCCCCGCGAACCCGCTGGACGTGCTGGCCCAGCAGATCGTGGCCATGACGTCGCTGGACGCGTGGGACGTCGGGGAGCTGCTGGCCGTGGTCCGGCGCGCCGCGCCCTTCGCCTCGCTCCCGGAGTCGGCGTACACGTCCGTCCTGGACATGCTCGCGGGCCGCTACCCGTCCGACGCCTTCGCGGAGTTGCGGCCGCGCCTGGTCTGGGACCGGGTGGCCGGGACGGTCAGCGGCCGGCCGGGCGCGCAGCGGCTCGCCGTGACCTCCGGCGGAACCATCCCGGACCGCGGCCTCTTCGGCGTGTTCCTCGCCGGCGCCGACCCGAGGAAGGGCGGGGGGCGTGTGGGGGAACTCGACGAGGAGATGGTGTACGAGTCCCGGGTGGGCGACGTCTTCACGCTCGGCACCACCACCTGGCGCATCGAGGACATCACCCGCGACCGCGTCCTCGTCTCCCCCGCGCCGGGTGTGCCCGGGCGGCTGCCGTTCTGGAAGGGCGACCAGCTCGGCCGTCCGCTCGAACTCGGCCGGGCGCTGGGCGCGTTCCTCCGCGAGATCGGCTCCTCGGCCGCGGGGGAGGCCCGCTCGCGGCTGGCCGCCGCCGGGCTGGACGCGCTGGCGGCGGAGAACCTGCTGGCTTACCTGGAGGAGCAGCGCAAGGCCTGCGGTCACGTCCCCGACGACCGCACGATCGTCGTGGAGCGCTTCCGCGACGAACTGGGCGACTGGCGCGTCGTCGTGCACTCCCCCTTCGGCGCCCAGGTGCACGCTCCGTGGGCGCTGGCACTCGGCGCCCGGCTGACGGAGCGGTTCGGCATGGACGCCCAGGTGATGCACGCCGACGACGGCATCGTGCTGCGCCTGCCCGACGCCGGCATGATGGGCCTGGACCTGCTGGACGCGGAACCAGACCCCGGGGGAGGCGGCGGCCCGGACACCGCCCCGCCCGCCCCGGCGTGGTCCGATCCCGAGCAGCCGCCGGCCGGTGCGGCCGATGTCGTCTTCGACCGGGAGGACATCGGGCAGATCGTCACCGACCAGGTCGGCGGCTCGGCCCTGTTCGCCGCCCGCTTCCGCGAGTGCGCCGCCCGTGCCCTGCTGCTGCCGCGCCGCGACCCCGGAAAGCGCACCCCGCTCTGGCAGCAGCGCCAGCGAGCCGCCCAACTGCTCCAGGTGGCGTCCGAGTTCGGTTCCTTCCCGATCGTGCTGGAAGCCGTCCGCGAGTGCCTGCAGGACGTCTTCGACGTCCCCGGCCTCACCGAACTCATGGGCGACATCGAGGCCCGCCGGGTCCGCCTCGTCGAGGTCACCACCCCGGAGCCCTCGCCCTTCGCCCGCTCCCTCCTCTTCGGCTACGTCGCGCAGTACCTCTACGAGGGCGACTCCCCGCTCGCCGAGCGCCGGGCCGCCGCGCTCTCCCTGGACTCCCGGCTGCTGGCCGAACTGCTGGGCCAGGCCGAGCTGCGCGAACTCCTCGACGCCGAGGTGCTGGAGAGCCTGGAGCGCGAGCTGCAGTGGCTGACGGAGGACCGCCGCGCCAAGGACCGGGAGAGCGTCGCCGACCTGCTCCGCCTCCTCGGGCCGCTCACCCCCGGCGAGCTGGCCGCGCGCGGCGCCGATCCCGGCTGGGCCGGGGAGCTGGCGGAGGCCCGGCGCGCCATCCGGGTACGGATCGCGGGACGAGAGCACTGGGCGGCGGTGGAGGACGCCGGGCGGCTCCGCGACGCCCTGGGCACGGCGCTGCCCGTCGGCGTACCGGAGGCCTTCACGGAGCCGGTCAAGGACCCGCTCGGCGACCTCCTCGCCCGCTACGCCCGGACGCACGGCCCGTTCACCTCCGCCGCGGCCGCTGAGCGCTTCGGCCTCGGGGTGGCCGTCACCGAGGGTGCCCTGAGCCGGCTCGCCGCCGCGGGGCGCGTCGTCCAGGGGGAGTTCCACCCGGCGGGTGCCGGGCAGGAGTGGTGCGACAGCGGTGTGCTGCGGCGGTTGCGCCGCCGTTCCCTGGCCGCGCTGCGCCGGGAGCTGGAACCGGTGCCGCCGTCCGCGCTCGGTTCCTTCCTGCCCCAGTGGCAGCAGGTGGGCACCCGCGGTCTGCGCGGCGTCGACGGACTGGTGCGCGCCGTCGAGCAGTTGCAGGGCGCGCCCGTCCCCGCCTCCGCTCTGGAGAAGCTCGTCCTGCCGTCCCGGGTGGCCGGCTACGCCCCGGGAATGCTCGACGAGCTGACGGCCGCCGGGGAGGTCGTCTGGGCGGGCGCCGGGGCACTGCCGGGCAAGGACGGCTGGCTGTCGCTGTATCTCGCCGACGCTGCGCCGCTCCTCCTCCCCGCCCCGCTGCCGTTCGAGGCGGGCCCGCTGCAGGAGGCGGTCCTGCACACCCTGTCCGGAGGCTACGGGCTGTTCTTCCGCCAGCTCGCCGACCGGATCAGGTCGTCCGGTCACTCCGAGGCCACGGACGCCGAACTGGCCGACGCCCTCTGGGATCTCGCCTGGTCCGGCCGGCTCACCAACGACACCCTGGCGCCGCTGCGCTCGCTGCTCGGCTCGGGCCGCACCGCCGGCGCCACCGCCCACCGCGCCAGGCGGCCGGTGCCCCGCGGCCGGTACGGCGGTTTCCCCGGCCGCACCGGCCGGCCGGTCTCGCCGGCCGGCCCGCCGACCGTCGCCGGCCGCTGGTCGCTGCTGCCGGAGCCGGAGCACGACCCCACTCACCGGGCCCACGCCCTCGCGCACACGCTGCTGGACCGGCATGGTGTGGTCACCCGCGGCGCGGTCGCCGCCGAGGGCGTCGAGGGGGGCTTCTCGGCGGCCTACCGGGTGCTGTCCGCCTTCGAGGACACCGGCAGGGCCCGGCGCGGCTACGTGGTCGAAGGCCTCGGGGCCGCGCAGTTCGCCATGGACGGCGCGGTGGACCGGCTGCGCGCCATCGCCACGGCCCGGGAGCGGGACAGCGCACAGAGCCCGGCCTTCCCCGGCGCCCCCGCCGCGGGCGGCGACACCCCGGGCGGCCGGGGCAGAGCCGTGCTGCTGGCGGCCGCCGATCCGGCCAACGCCTACGGCGCCGCCCTCCCCTGGCCCGACCCGCCCGCCGGCGCCGGCCACCGGCCGGGCCGCAAGGCCGGATCCCTGGTGGTCCTGGTCGACGGGCGGCTGGTGCTCTACGTGGAGCGCGGTGGCAAGACGCTGCTCGCCTGGTCCGGTGGGGAGGGGGGCGGCGCAGAGGACGACGCCCGGCTCCACCTGGCGGCGGAGGCCCTCGCGGAAGCGGCCCGGCAGGGCGCGCTGGGCACGGTCACCGTGGAGCGGGCCAACGGCGCCCCGGCTCTCGGATCCCCCGTCGGCCGGGCCCTGGAAACGGCGGGCTTCCACGCGTCGCCGCGGGGGTTGCGGCTCCGGCCCCGGTGAGGGCGCCGCCGGGTCCCGGCCGGCTCTCCGCGGGTCGCGGCCCTCCGCGGGTCCCGCGGCATCATGGCCGTATGCCCGAAGGAGACACCGTCTGGCGCACCGCCCGGCGCCTGCACGAGGCCCTGGCCGGCGACCGGCTCGTCCGCTGCGATCTCCGGGCCGAAACTCGCCACCGCCGATCTCTCCGGGCGGAGCGTGCTGGAGGTCGTACCGCGCGGAAAGCATCTGCTGGCCCGGTTCGAGGGCGGCCTGACGCTCCACTCCCACCTGCGGATGGACGGAGCCTGGCGGGTCTACGCCGCGGGGGAGCGCCCGAGCGGCGGCCCGGAGCACCAGATCCGCGCGATCCTCGGCACGGCCGCCCGCACGGCCGTGGGCTACCGGCTGCCGGTCCTGGAGTTGCTGCGCACCGCCGACGAGGACAGCGTGGTCGGCCATCTGGGCCCGGATCCGCTCGGCCCCGGCTGGGACCCGGCGGAGGCCCGCCGGCGGCTGCTCGCCGATCCGGCCCGGCCGCTCGGTGAGGCCCTGCTCGACCAGCGCAATCTCGCCGGCCTGGGCAACGTCTACAAGTCCGAGCTGTGCTTCATGCTCCGCGTCTCCCCCTGGCTGCCGGCCGGGGACGCCCCGTCGCCCGACCGGCTCGTCGCACTCGCCGCGAGACTCCTGGACGTCAACAAGGCCCGCGTCTCCCGTGTCACCACGGCCGATCCGCGCGCGGACCGCCGGCTGTGGGTGTACGGGCGGGCGGGCCGGCCCTGTCTGCGCTGCGGTACGCCGGTGCGGTCCGCCGGACAGGGCGAGCCGGGTCGGGAGCGCGACACCTACTGGTGCCCGCGCTGCCAGCCCGGGCCGTATCCGTGATCGTTCCCCCGTCCGAAGCGGCGCCGGTTCCTCCCCTGGCGCCCTTCCCCCGCCCTCCGCGATCCCCGTTTCTTCCCTGCTCCGGTTCCCCCGCCTCCCTTTCCCGCGCGGTGAGTCCCTTCCGGTCCCGCTCCGTTGTCTCAACGGCTCCGGGCGGCTGCCCGGGCGCCCGGAGCGCGGCGCCGGCCCTCGGCTGCCGCCGCTTGCGGCGGCGCACAGTGGACCGGCAGCAACCCGAGGCCCCAGCCGCTCGCCGCGACCGCCGCCTCGACGGCTCCGGCCCGGGACGGTGACAGCGCCAGTCGGAACACGGCCCACCACCACACCCCGGCCAGGACCAGGGCCAGGGCCCAGCGCACGGCGGCGGGGAGGGCCCGCACCGCCCCGGGTATCGCGCCCGGCAGGGCGCGGACCGCACCGGGCACGGTGCCCGGCCCGGCGTGCGGGGCGCCGGGTATCGCACCCGGTCCGCCTATCCAGGGCTCTCGCGCCACGGTGACCGCCTCCTCCAGCCGGCTCGTACGGTTCCGCTCGGTGCCGTGCCCGGCGGAGCGGACGAGCGGGAGCCGGTCAGACTCCCAGGCCCTCCGCGTCCTCGGCCTGGAACATCCAGCGGTGCTTCTCGAGCTCACCGGTCACGGCGATGATCATGTCCTGCGTGACGGGATCCGGTTTGTCCGTGGCCTCGATCCGCTCCCGCATCCGCGTGATCACGGAGCCGAGGGCCTCCACGAGCGTCTGCACCGCGTCGGTGTCCCGGATCCAGGTCTCCTTGACGGTGTCGAGACCGCTGGTCTTGGCGACGGTCTCGGCCCGGCCGTCCGGGGAGATGCCGAGGGCGGCGGCGCGCTCGGCCACGATGTCCGCGTGCTCCCGGGCGGTGTCCACGACCTCGTCGAGCTGGAGGTGTACGGAGCGGAACCGCGGACCCACCACGTTCCAGTGCACCTGCTTGGCCACCAGCGAGAGATCGACCAGATCCACCAGGGAGCCCTGGAGTGCTTCCGCGACCACGCGGCGGTCACCCTCGTCGGCCAGCGGGCTCTTGACGACAGACATGCACTTCCTCCTGCTTTGTCCGATCAACCCTTCTCCACCATCGCATACCCGGCGGGGCGAAGGCATGTCCGAGAAACCCGCCGCTGTCAAGTGACACGAGTCACATATGGGGCAGGGGAAGTGCGGAAGGCCCCCGGAACGGCGCAGGTCCCGGACGGCGAACCGTCCGGGACCTGCCACAGGGTGACCGACTGGGTCGTCAGGCCGCGACGACGTCCACGGCCTCCGTTGGCGCCTTGATCGTTACGCGCTCCTCCGGGACGCCCGTCACGGACGTCACCGAAACCGAATTGAGCATGGGCCGCATCGGCGCCGGCACGGTCTCGTCCGCCGCCGACTGCGCCAGCTCGGCGAGCGACAGTTCGTCACTCACCTCACGCATGACCTGGGACATTCGCACGTCCAGCGCATCGCAGATGGCGGAGAGCAGCTCGGAGGAAGCCTCCTTCTGCCCCCGCTCGACCTCTGAGAGATAGCCGAGGGAGACCCGCGCCGACGAGGAGACCTCACGCAGGGTTCGGCCCTGGCGCTGGCGCTGCCGACGCAGCACGTCACCCAGCAGGCGACGGAGCAGAATCATCGGTGGCTCCCTCCTCGGACCTCGGATCCGGATCCTTCTCGCCCCACCGTACCGCCTCGGACGGCAGCCGTGCGGGGAGCGATGACGTGTTCACTCAGGGCTGCAAACATCAATTCCCCCCGCGGTGTTCCGTATTCTGTGTCCGCGCATGTCCGACCAGTTCTTCTCGCAACATCCCGAGGACGCCCCCGACGCTCGCCCGGCGGATCGCCGCACGGTCCCCCGCCAGCCGCAGCAGCCGGGACCGGACGGTGCCCCCGGGGCCGGCGACCGCGACGTGGACCGTGCCCACGGGCCGGCCGTCCTGCGGATCGGGACCGGCGACGCCGGTGGTCGCGATCCCCCAGTCGGCGCCCAGCAGCCGCCGTACGCCCCCGGCCATCTGCCGCGCGACCTCCGCGTCCACCGCGCCCTGCCGGGCCAGCAGCGCTCCGTCCACGCCCAGCACGGTGTGCTTGAGCTCGGTCGCATAAGCGGTCACCGCCCCCCTGAGGACGCGCGAGGCCCCCGGTACTCCGGTCAGCTCAGCCGCCACGAGACCGCCCGTGAGCGACTCCGCCACGGCCAGCGTCTCACCGCGTGCTGCCATCGTGTCCAGTACGTCGGCGGCGGCGGTGGCGTTCACCGGCCCGCGCCCCCGGCCGCCGTCCGGGCGGTGGTGTCCTCGCGCTCCCGCGCCAGCCCGGCGCGGCGCAGGACGACCGCCTGCCGGACGTAGTCGAGCCCGGTGACGACGGTGAGGAGCACGGCCACCGCCATCATCCAGAAGCGGAGCGTGGCGAGCGGCCCGGTGAGCACGAGGACGTACATCCCGACCGCGGTGCCCTGGGCGAGGGTCTTCAGCTTGCCGCCCCGGCTGGCCGGGATGACGCCGTGCCGGATCACCCAGAACCGCATGACCGTGATGCCGAGCTCACGGAAGAGGATGACCCCCGTCACCCACCAGGGAAGGTCGGAGAGGGCGGAGAGGCAGATCAGCGCCGCGCCCATGATCGCCTTGTCGGCTATGGGATCGGCGATCTTGCCGAAGTCGGTGACGAGGTCGTAGCGCCGGGCCAGCTGGCCGTCGAAGAGATCGGTGATCATGGCGACGGCGAACGCCGCCCAGGCGAAGGAGCGCCAGACCGGGTCGTAGCCACCGTTGTGCAGCAGGAGGAACACGAAGCCGGGGACCAGCAGCAGCCGGACCATGGTGAGGACGTTGGCGATGTTCCAGAGCCCCGCCTGGCGCGCGGCCACCGCCGTGGCGCCCGACGCCCCTCCGGCGCGGGGCTGGGCCCGTCCCTGGCCCCCCGCCGCGGAGGCGGGTACTCCGGTCATGTGCCCGCCTCCTCGGTACAGCGTGCAGCGCCGGACGGCGTCCCCCCGCCGGGAGCGGGGAACGGCTCGGCGACGAGGTCCACGCCCTCGGCCGCCACGACCTTCGCTTCGACCATACGTCCGGGCAGGAGCCCGCGGGAGTCCGTGAGGACGATCTGCCCGTCCGTCTCCGGCGCCTGGTGCGCACCCCTCCCGACCGCGCCCTCCTCGCCGTCCACGGACTCGACCAGGACGTGCACCGTCTCGCCGAGCCGCTCCTCGGCGCGCTGCGCGGTCAGCTCCTCGGCGAGCCGGGAGATGTGCGCGAGGCGTTCGGCGACGGTGTCCTCGTCCAGCTTGCCCTCGTAGCCCGCGGCCTCGGTGCCCTCCTCGTCGGAGTACCCGAAGACGCCGATGGCGTCCAGCCGGGCCCCGGTGAGGAAGCGCTCCAGCTCGGCGACGTCCTCCTCCGTCTCACCGGGGAAGCCCACGATGAAGTTGGACCGGACCCCGGCCTGCGGAGCCCCGGAGCGGATCGTGCCGAGAAGCTCCAGGAAGCGGTCGGTGTCCCCGAAGCGGCGCATCGCGCGCAGCACACCGGGTGCCGAGTGCTGGAAGGACAGGTCGAAGTAGGGGGCCACCCCCGGGGTGGAGGTGAGGACGTCGATCAGACCGGGACGCATCTCGGCGGGCTGCAGATAGCTGACGCGGACCCGCTCGATGCCGTCGACCTCCGCGAGCTCGGGCAGCAGTGCCTCCAGCAGCCGGATGTCGCCCAGGTCCTTGCCGTAGGAGGTGTTGTTCTCGGAGACCAGCATGATCTCCTTCACTCCCTGCCCGGCCAGCCAGCGCGTCTCTCCCAGCACATCGGCGGGACGGCGGGAGATGAAGGAGCCGCGGAAGGCGGGGATGGCGCAGAACGAGCAGCGCCGGTCGCAGCCGGAGGCCAGCTTGACGGACGCGACGGGGCTGTCGTCCAGGCGGCGGCGGAGCGGTGCCCGGGGCCCGGAGGCGGGCGCGACCCCCTCGGGCAGGTCCTCCGCCGCGGCCGCCGGGGCCACCGTGGCCGTTCCGTGGCCGGGCAGCGCCACGTCGGCGCTCTGCCGCTCGGCAGGGCTGATGGGCAGCAGCTTGCGGCGGTCCCGGGGGGTGTGGGAGGCGTGGACGCCGCCGGAGAGGATGGTCTGCAGACGGTCGGAGATATCGGCGTAGTCGTCGAAGCCGAGGACGCCGTCGGCCTCGGGCAGGGCGGTGGCGAGCTCCTTGCCGTACCGCTCGGCCATGCAGCCCACGGCGACGACGGCCCGGGTGCGGGCGCCGCTCCCGGACGCCGTCTTGAGGTCGTTCGCCTCCAGCAGGGCGTCCACGGAGTCCTTCTTGGCGGCCTCGACGAAGCCACAGGTGTTGACGACGGCGACGTCCGCGTCGGCGGCCTCCGGAACGAGCTCCCAGCCATCCGCCGCCAGACGGCCTGCGAGCTCCTCCGAGTCCACCTCGTTGCGAGCGCAGCCTAGGGTGACCAGTGCGACGGTACGGCGTTCGGGCATGTGCTCAGCCTACTTCGTCCCACGGACAGCCCCGCCCCAGGTCTCCGCCCCCATCCGCCCCGCCGCTCGCCGCGGCGCGCCGCCCCGCCGCCGGAGGTCAGCCGGCCTGCGGGTCGCCCTTGGTGTACGTGAGGCGCTGGACCTCCCCGGGCGCGAACTCGTCCTCGACCTCCTTGCCGTTGACGAAGAGCTGCACGGCGCCGGCGTTGCCGAGGATCAGGTCGATCCGTTCCTTGTCGGTGAAGGTCTTGGAAGCGCCTTCCTTGACCACGCCCTGATGCAGCACCTTGCCGTTGTGGTTCTTGGCCAGGATCCAGCTGGAGCCCTCCGCGGCGGTCAGCTTGACCGTCACCTTGTCGGCGGGCGCGGCGGCGATGGCGCTGTCGGTGGGTTCCGGTTTCGGGTCGGACGGCTTGCCGCCTCCGGGCTTCGCGGGCGGGGACTCGGGGGTCTCGTTGTTGGCGACCGTCTTCCCGCCGTCCTCCTCGTCACCGCTGAACAGGGTGAATCCCACGAAACCGACGACGGCGACGATGGCGGCGACCATGGCGGCCGTCCAGTTGGGCCGGGAGGGCTCGGGGCGGATGCGTTCCGCTTCGAAGAGCGGGGCGGCCGGGGTCGGCTGGGGCCGCCCGCCGTGCTCGGCGTCGTACTGCTCGACCAGGACGGCGGCGTCCACCCCGACCGCGCGGGCCAGAGCGCGGATGTGGCCGCGCGCGTAGACGTCGCCCCCGCAGCGCGAGAAGTCGTCCTGTTCGATCGCATGGATGATCGGGATGCGCACACGCGTGACCGTACTGACCTCTTCGACGGTCAGTCCGGCGTCGATGCGGGCCTGCTGGAGCGCGCGCCCGACGGAAGGCCGGTCGTCTGCGGGGGAGTTACCCAAGGACACGGGGGAGGCCTTTCGAGCGTGTAGCCACCTGCTGGAAGTTCAGTCTACGGGGGGTGTGAGAGGGCCGGGCAACCGGGAGGGCCGGGTTTGTAGGCCATCGGACGGGCGGGCCCCTCCGATGATCCACACATACCCCTGTCGTCTCATCCCATGTGACGCCGCAACAGGCGAAACGGTTGCCCCGCACCACTCCTACGAAGGATTCTCCCCACGAATCGTTGCCAGCACTCCGTCCAATTCATCCGCCTTCACCAGGACATCCCGCGCTTTGGACCCCTCGCTGGGCCCCACCACGCCGCGGGACTCCATGAGGTCCATCAGCCGGCCCGCCTTGGCGAAGCCCACCCGCAGCTTGCGCTGGAGCATCGAGGTGGAGCCGAACTGGGTGGAGACCACCAGCTCCGCCGCCTGGCACAGCAGATCGAGATCGTCGCCGATCTCCTCGTCGATCTCCTTCTTCTTCGAGGAGCCGACCGTGACGTCGTCCCGGAAGACCGGCGCCATCTGCTGCTTGCAGTGCGCGACGACGGCCTTGATCTCGTCCTCGGTGACGAAGGCGCCCTGCATCCGGGTCGGCTTCCCCGCTCCCATCGGGAGGAACAGCCCGTCGCCCTTGCCGATGAGCTTGTCCGCCCCGGGCTGGTCCAGGATGACCCGGCTGTCGGCGAGGGAGGACGTCGCGAACGCCAGCCGCGACGGGACATTGGCCTTGATCAGGCCGGTGACCACGTCCACGCTCGGCCGCTGGGTGGCCAGCACCAGGTGGATCCCGGCGGCCCGGGCGAGCTGGGTGATCCGCACAATCGCGTCCTCGACGTCACGCGGCGCGACCATCATCAGGTCCGCCAGCTCGTCCACGATCACCAGCAGATAGGGATACGGCTGCAGCTCCCGCTCGCTGTCCTCGGGGGCCTTCGCCTTGCCACTGCGCACCGCGGCGTTGAAGTCGTCGATGTGCCGATAGCCGTACGCCGCCAGATCGTCGTAGCGCAGGTCCATCTCGCGGACGACCCACTGGAGCGCCTCCGCGGCGCGCTTCGGATTGGTGATGATGGGCGTGATCAGATGCGGGACGCCCTCGTACGCGGTGAGCTCCACCCGCTTGGGGTCGACCAGCACCATCCGCACGTCCTCCGGCGTGGCCCGCACCATGATCGACGTGATCAGGCAGTTGATGCAGGAGGACTTGCCGGAGCCGGTGGCGCCGGCCACCAGGATGTGCGGCATCTTCGCGAGGTTGGCCATCACATAGCCGCCCTCGACGTCCTTGCCCAGCGCCACCAGCATGGGGTGCTCGTCGCCCGCGGCGTCGGCGAGCCGCAGGACGTCCCCGAGATTGACCATCTCCCGGTCGGTGTTGGGGATCTCGATGCCCACCGCGGACTTGCCGGGGATGGGGCTGATGATGCGCACGTCCGGGCTCGCCACGGCATAGGCGATGTTCTTGGTGAGCGCCGTGATCCGCTCGACCTTGACCGCCGGTCCGAGTTCGACCTCGTAGCGGGTGACCGTCGGTCCGCGGGTGAAGCCCGTGACGGCGGCGTCCACCTTGAACTCCGTGAAGACCGTGGTGAGCGAGTCCACCACGGCGTCGTTCGCGGCGCTCCGCGTCTTGCCCGGCCCGCCGCGCTCCAGCAGATCGAGGGAGGGCAGCGCATAGGTGATGTCCCCGGAGAGCTGGAGCTGTTCGGCGCGCGGCGGCAGCGCCTCGGCCGGCTCGGGTGCCCTCCGGGTCAGATCCGGCACGGCACCGGGACCGTCCTGCCCCGCGGCCGGCTCCTTCCGCATCCGCCCGCCCGCCGGGACGGCGGGCACCGCGGCGGTCTCCTCGGCCCCCCGTGCCCCGGGCACCTCGGCGGTGCGTTCGGCGGAGACGCCGTGGCTCAGCCCTGCGACCACCGGCGAGGGCTGCACACCGTGCAGCACGGCACCATCGACGGACGCGGCACCGGCAGCCGCCGCGTCCACGGCCTCCGACGGCCGTCCGGCGGACTGCGCGCCGCGCGCCCGGCGCGGCTTCCGCCGTCGCGAGAGCGCCTCCTCCTCCGCGCTCTCCCGGTCGGCCGCCGCCGCGCCCGCCCGGGAGGAGCCGCGGCGCTCCCCGCGGCCGAGCGTCCTGCGCCACTCCTGTTCGTACGCCACGTCGTCGGGCGCCGGAGCCACCTGTTCCGCCACGGCGGCTTCCAGGATCCCCAGCCGCACACCGAGCAGCCGGAGCCGCTGCGGAATGGCGTTGACGGGCGTGGCGGTGACGACCAGCAGCCCGAAGACGGTGACCAGGACCAGCAGGGGCACGGCCAGCACGTCGCCGACCGTGAAGATCAGCGGCTTGGAGGCGGCCCAGCCGATCAGTCCGCCGGCGTCCTGG
This sequence comes from Streptomyces sp. F63, assembly GCF_018070345.1. GTDB lineage: Bacteria > Actinomycetota > Actinomycetes > Streptomycetales > Streptomycetaceae > Streptomyces. Next base: position 11,472 of record NZ_JAGPXX010000048.1, on the reverse strand, counting down.
ATGGCCGCGGTCCCCTCACCGCGCCCCGGGGAGCCGCACGCCAGGTGGACCTGCCCGAGCACCCCGACGACGAGGGCGGAGAGGCCGATGACGATGCGCCCGTTCGCCTCCGGCTTCTCCGGGTGCCGGATGAGCCGTACGGCGACGGTGGCCAGCAGCAGCGGCGCGAGCAGATCCAGCCGGCCGAAAGCTCCGGTGACGAGCATCTCCACCAGGTCTCCGACCGGGCCTTCGAGGCTGGACCAGGTGCCGGCCGCCACGACGAGGGCCAGGCCCAGCAGCAGCAGTGCCAGGCCGTCCTTGCGATGGGCCGGGTCGAGGTTCCGGGCGCCGCGCCCGATGGAGCGGAAGAGCGCACCGACCATGTGGGCGAGACCGAGCCACAGGGCCCGCACCAGGCGATAGACACCTCCGGTCGGCGACGGCGCGGGCCTGGCCGCCGCCTTCTTCGCCGGGGCCTTCTTCGCCGGGGCCTTCCCGGTAGGCGCCTTCTTCGCGGATGCCTTCCTGGGGGCCTTGGCGGCGCCCGCGGCACGGCCACTGCGCGCCTGAGAGGTGCCCGCTGTGCCGCGGGAACCCTTGCCGGACGTACGTGAGGCCATGGGGCGAGGTTACCGGTGCCGGGCGGACGGTACACGCGTGGCCACCGGTTGACCCTTTCGTGTCGCGCGCCCCCGGCGGCATGACGCGGCGTCAATCCGGTCAGCTCTGCTGGGGAACCGCCCCGGTGCCGGGCTCCAGGGCGTCCAGCGCCCTTCGCAGACCGGTGAGTTTGCGCTCCAGATGAGCGGCCGTGGCCACGGCCGCCGCGTCCGCCGAGTCGTCGAGCTGCTTGGAGAGGGCCTCCGCCTGCTCCTCCACCGCGGCCAGCCGCGCGGAGAGTTCGGCGAGCAGCCCGGCCGGTTCCGCGGACTCGCCGGGCTCGGGACGACTGCCCTCCAGTTGCGCACGCAACAGTGCCGCCTGTTCACGCAGTTGGCAGTTCTTCATGTAGAGCTCGACGAAGACCGACACCTTCGCCCGCAGGACCCACGGGTCGAAGGGCTTGGAGATGTAGTCCACGGCGCCCGCCGCGTAACCGCGGAAGGTGTGGTGGGGGCCGTGGTTGATGGCCGTCAGAAAGATGATCGGGATGTCGCGGGTCCGCTCCCGCCGCTTGATGTGCGCCGCGGTCTCGAAACCGTCCATGCCCGGCATCTGGACGTCCAGCAGGATGACCGCGAAGTCGTCCGTCAGCAGCGCCTTGAGCGCTTCCTCCCCTGACGATGCCCGTACCAGTGTCTGATCGAGCGCCGAGAGGATGGCCTCCAGCGCCAGCAGATTCTCCGGCCGGTCATCGACCAGGAGGATCTTGGCCTTCTGCACCATGGCCCGTCCTCCTCGCCCCGGCGCGGGGCCTCCCCTGCTCGATGAGCGCGGGGAAGCACCGGAGGCCGCCCCAGGGGACGACTCCCTTGCGCCGCCCGTCCTTGTGCCGGTCATCGTAACCGCACCCCGCCTGTCGCCACACCCTGTCACCGTGATGTCACTGTGCACGCAGCGGAAACGCCACGGAAGACCAGAAGGTTCCCCGGATGGGACGTTCCCACACCTGTGTGCGACGTCAGTCAGCACGCGGGCGCATCCACTGTTCCATGACTGTCAGCAGATGATCCGTGTCGACCGGTTTGGTCACGTAGTCCGAGGCCCCGGCGCCGATGCTCTTCTCCCGGTCCCCCTTCATCGCCTTGGCGGTGAGCGCGATGATGGGAAGCCCGGCGAACTGCGGCATCCTGCGGATCGCGGCCGTCGTCGCGTACCCGTCCATCTCGGGCATCATGATGTCCATCAGCACCAGCACCACGTCGTCGTGCTGTTCAAGGACCTCGATGCCCTCGCGCCCGTTCTCGGCGTAGAGCACGGAGAGCCCGTGCTGTTCCAGCACGCTCGTCAGCGCGAACACATTGCGGATGTCGTCGTCGACGATCAGCACCTTCTCCCCGTGGAAACCACCGCCTCCCGAGCGGGGCACCACCAAGTCCTGGCCATTGCCGAGCCACGCCTCGGGAGGCACCGGACGCGGCTCCTCGGAGACCTCCTCCGCCGGCGGCACCGGCGGGAGTTCGGGCCGCGACTCCGCGGCGCGGCGGCGTCCCAGGGCCCGTCCGGCGGCGGCACGGCGGGGCGCGGGCCGCTCGACCGGCGTCCCCTCGCCGATCTCCGCGACCTCCGTCCCGCCCGCCGTCCCGTCGGACACGGCGTCCGCGCCGCGCCGGCCGCGGCCCCGGTCGACGGACACGGGTGCGAGCTGGGGGTAGCCCTGCGGCGGGAGTTCACCGGGATTGAGCGGCAGGTAGAGCGTGAAGGTCGAGCCCCGGCCCGGTTCGCTGGCGGCGTGGATCTCGCCGCCCAGCAGCCGGGCGATCTCCCGGCTGATGGACAGGCCGAGACCCGTGCCGCCGTACTTGCGGCTGGTGGTGCCGTCCGCCTGCTTGAACGCCTCGAAGATCACCCGCATCTTGCTGGCCGCGATGCCGATACCGGTGTCGGTGACCGAGAACGCGATCATCGGGGCGTCCATCTCCTGCAGCGACCCGTGCTCCAGGAGCTGCTCGCGGATGGCGTCCGGCACATCGCTGCCGGCCGGGCGGATGACCAGCTCCACCGCGCCGCCGTCGGTGAACTTCACCGCGTTCGACAGCAGGTTCCGCAGCACCTGCAGAAGCCGCTGTTCGTCGGTGTGGAGTGTGCCGGGAAGCTCCGGCGAGACCCGCACGGAGAAGTCCAGCCCCTTCTCGGCGGTGAGCGGACGGAACGTCGCTTCCACATAGTCGACGAGCTGGACCAGGGCGATCCGGGACGGGCTGATGTCCATCTTGCCCGCCTCGACCTTCGACAGATCGAGGATGTCGTTGATCAGCTGGAGCAGGTCGGAACCCGCGCCGTGGATCGTCTCGGCGAACTCCACCTGCTTCGGCGAGAGATTGCCGTCGGCGTTGTCGGCGAGCAGCTTGGCCAGGATGAGCAGCGAGTTCAGCGGGGTCCGCAACTCGTGCGACATGTTGGCCAGGAACTCCGACTTGTAGCGCATGGACACGGCGAGCTGTTCGGCCCGCTCCTCCAGCACCTGCCGCGCCTCCTCGATCTCGGTGTTCTTCACCTCGATGTCCCGGTTCTGCCGGGCCAGCAGCTCGGCCTTCTCCTCCAGTTCTGCGTTGGACGCCTGGAGGGCCTTCTGCCGGTTCTCCAACTCCTCCGAGCGGTCCTGGAGCTGCTCCGCCAGTTCCTGCGACTGCTTGAGCAGCACCTCGGTCTTGGTGTTGACGCTGATGGTGTTGACGCTCGTGGCGATCATCTCGGCGATCTGGTTGAGGAAGTCCTTCTGGATCTGCGTGAAGGGCTGGAAGGAAGCCAGCTCGATCACCCCGAGGACCTGACCCTCGAAGAGCACCGGCAGGACGATCACATGGGCCGGCGGGGCCTCCCCCAGCCCCGAGGAGATCTTGAGGTAGCCGGGCGGGGCGTTCTCCACCAGGATCACGCGCCTCTCCTCCGCGGACGTACCGATGAGGGACTCGCCCGGCCGGAAGACCGTGGGCATCGCCCCCATCGAGTACCCGTACGAGCCGATCATGCGCAGCTCGTACGAGCCCTCGTCGTCTATGGCAGCGACCTCGGTGCTCTCCGAATCGGCCGGAGCCGCGAGGAAGAACGCCCCGTGCTGCGCGGAGACGACCGGGGTCAGCTCGCTCATGATCAGCCGGGCGACGTCGGCGAGGTCGCGGCGGCCCTGCATCAGACCGGAGATCCGGGCGAGGTTGCCCTTGAGCCAGTCCTGCTCCTTGTTCGCGAGCGTGGTCTCGCGCAGGGTCGCGATCATCGTGTTGATGTTGTCCTGGAGTTCCAGGATCTCCCCCGCGGCGTCCACGTCGATCTTGAGGTTGAGGTCGCCCCTGGTCACCGCGGCGGCGACCGCGGCGATGGCCCGCACCTGCCGGGTGAGGTTCCCGGCCATCTCGTTCACCGACTCGGTGAGGTCGCGCCACGTGCCGTCCACGTCCCGCACCCGGGCCTGGCCGCCCAGCTGGCCCTCGGTGCCCACCTCGCGGGCCACCCGCGTCACCTGGTCCGCGAAGGAGGAGAGCTGGTCCACCATCGTGTTGATGGTGGTCTTGAGCTCCAGGATCTCGCCGCGCGCGTCCACGTCGATCTTCTTGGTGAGATCGCCCTTGGCGACCGCGGTCGTCACCATCGCGATGTTGCGCACCTGGCCGGTCAGGTTGGACGCCATCGAGTTCACCGACTCGGTGAGGTCCTTCCAGGTGCCGGAGACGCCCGGCACCCGCGCCTGGCCGCCGAGGATGCCCTCCGTGCCCACTTCACGGGCGACCCGCGTCACCTCGTCGGCGAAGGACGAGAGCGTGGTCACCATCGTGTTGACGGTGTCGGCGAGTTGCGCGACCTCGCCGCGCGCCTCGACCGTCACCTTCTTGGTGAGGTCGCCGTTGGCCACCGCGGACGACACCTGGGCGATGTTCCGCACCTGGATGGTGAGGTTGTTCGCCATCAGGTTGACGTTGTCCGTCAGGTCCTTCCAGATGCCGGACACGTCGCGCACCCGGGCCTGGCCGCCCAGCTGCCCCTCGGTCCCCACCTCGCGCGCCACCCGCGTCACCTGCTCCGCGAACGAGGAGAGGGTGTCCACCATGGTGTTGACGGTGGTGACCAGGGCGAGGATCTCGCCCTTCGCGTCGACGGTCACCTTCTGCGACAGATCACCATTGGCCACCGCCGTCGTCACCTGCGCGATGTTCCGCACCTGGGTCGTCAGGTTGTTGGCCATGAAGTTGACGGACTGCGTGAGGTCCTTCCAGGTGCCGGAGACCCCCTGCACCTCCGCCTGGCCGCCGAGGATGCCCTCGGTGCCCACCTCGCGGGCCACCCGCGTCACCTGCTCCGCGAAGGAGGAGAGCTGGTCCACCATCGTGTTGAGGGTGTTCTTGAGCTCCAGGATCTCCCCGCGCGCGTCCACGTCGATCTTCTGCGAGAGGTCGCCCCGCGCGACCGCCGTGGCGACCTGGGCGATGTTGCGCACCTGAGCGGTCAGATTGCCCGCCATGCCGTTCACGGAGTCGGTCAGATCCCGCCAGACACCGGCCACGCCCGGCACCTGCGCCTGACCGCCCAGCCGGCCCTCCGTGCCGACCTCGCGCGCCACCCGCGTCACCTGGTCGGCGAAGGCGGACAACTGGTCCACCATCGTGTTGATCGTGTTCTTCAGTTCGAGGATCTCGCCACGCGCGTCGACCTCGATCTTCTGTGAGAGGTCGCCCCGGGCGACGGCCGTCGTCACCTGCGCGATCTGGCGCACCTGCGAGGTCAGGTTGCCGGCCATGAAGTTGACGGAGTCCGTCAGGTCCTTCCAGGTGCCGGACACCCCGTCCACCCGGGCCTGGCCACCCAGCCGGCCCTCGGTGCCCACGTCCCGGGCCATCCTGGTGACCTGGTCGGCGAAGGAGGAGAGCTGGTCGACCATCGTGTTGACGGTGTTCTTCAGCTGAAGCATCTCGCCGGAGACGTCGACCGTGACCTTCTGCGACAGATCACCGTTCGCCACCGCCGTCGTCACCTGCGCGATGTTCCGCACCTGACCGGTCAGATTGCGGAACGCCGTGTTCACCGAATCCGTCAGGTCCTTCCACGTACCCGCCGCGCCCGGCACCTGCGCCTGACCACCCAGCTCACCCTCGACACCGATCTCCCGGGCGACCCGGGTCACCTCGGCACCGAAGGACGACAGCTGGTCCACCATCGTGTTGACGGTGTTCTTCAGCTCCAGCATCTCGCCGGAGACGTCGACCGTGACCTTCTGCGACAGATCACCGTTCGCCACCGCCGTCGTCACCTGCGCGATGTCCCGCACCTGACCGGTCAGATTGCGGAACGCCGTGTTCACCGAATCCGTCAGGTCCTTCCACGTACCCGCCGCGCCCGGCACCTGCGCCTGACCACCCAGCTCACCCTCGGCACCGACCTCCCGCGCCACCCGGGTCACCTCCCCCGCGAACGTCCGCAGGGTCTCCGTCATGGTGTTGATCGTCTCGGCGAGCTGCGCCACCTCGCCGCGGGCGCTCACCGTCACCTTCTGCGACAGATCGCCGTTCGCCACGGCCGTCGTCACCTGGGCGATCCCGCGCACCTGCGCCGTCAGATTGCCCGCCATGATGTTGACGGAGTCCGTCAGGTCCTTCCAGACGCCCGCCACCCCGGGCACCTGCGCCTGACCGCCCAGCTCACCCTCGGTGCCCACCTCCCGGGCCACGCGCGTCACCTCGGAGGAGAACGAGGAGAGCTGGTCGACCATGGTGTTGACGGTGTTCTTCAGCTCCAGCATCTCGCCGGCCACGTGCACCGTGACCTTCCGCGACAGATCACCCTTCGCCACCGCCGTGGTGACCAGCGCGATGTCCCGCACCTGAGCCGTGAGCCGGTACGCCATCGTGTTGACGGAATCGGTCAGGTCCTTCCACGAACCCGACATACCCCGGACCTTGGCCTGTCCCCCGAGCTTCCCCTCCGTGCCCACCTCGCTGGCCACCCGCGTCACCTCGTCGGTGAACGCCGACAGCTGGTCGACGAGCCCGTTGACCGTGCGCCCGACCTTCAGGAACTCCCCGCGCAACGGGTGCGCCGCCCCGTCCGGGTTCTGCGACCGCAGGTCCATGCGTTGCTCAAGGTCGCCCTCGGACACCGCCGACAGCACCCGGCCGACCTCCGAAACGGGCCGCACCAGATCGTCCACCAGCGCGTTGGTCGCGTCGATCGCCGCCGCCCACGAGCCCTCGCACGGGCCGGTCTCCAGCCGCTCCGTGAGCTTGCCCTCCCGGCCCACGACCCGGCGGACCCGGGCGATCTCGCCGGTCAGCTGCTGGTTGCGGTCCGCCACCTCGTTGTAGACGGCCGCGATCTCCGCCATGGTGCCGTCCCCGGAGACGGTCAGCCGCTTACGGAAATTGCCGTCCCGCATCGCCGACAACGCGGTGAGCAGCCGGTTGAGCGCCGCCGTGTCCACCTCGGTCGTCCCGCCACGAGAGCGTCCGCTCTTCGCGCGCGTCCTGGTGCTTCGCGCCGCTGCGCCCGACTCCACCGCGTCCTCCTGCTGGGTTGACCGTTCTCCCCGGACTCATGAACCCGCCCAGTGTTTCACCCCGCCCCAGCCAGGCCATAACAGTTCGGCAGCATCGCACACCGTCCGACGGCACTCTCCGGGGGGAATCACCCGCGACCGGCATCCTCGCGGACGGCGAAGGTAAGTAACCTTGCATGCGGCTGTCCACCTCCGGCCAAAGCACCGGCGGTGAAGCACGTGACTCAAGAGGCCGGAGGGGCACGGCTGCGAGCAGCCCGGCCAGAGGGAGTGGGATGAAGGAGCGGGGCGAGAGCCTGGTCCGGCAGGACGACGCGGACCGCGGCACCGGCCGCCTGCCCGACGGCCCCGGCGGCCCCTCACTCCCGCACGCTCCTGCCCTGCCCGGGATGCGCTCCCCCGGCACCGAGACCTTCCCGAGGAGACCAGTGATCACCGCGCGGGCTACGGCCACCTTCGAGCCGGTCGGGCGCTCGGTCGCCAGCGCCCGCGCCTTCGTCCGCGACACCCTCCAGGGCTGGGGCCACTCGGACATCGTCGACGACGCGGTGGTCCTCACCAGCGAACTCGTCACCAACGCCGTGGTCCACGCCGGCACCGCGGCCGACGTCCTCTGTCTGCGCGCCGACGACAGGGTCCGCATCGAGGTCGCCGACCGCTACCCGGAGCGCGACGTCCCCCTGCAGCACAACGCGGCGCAGGCCGCCAGCCCCGACCGGGAGGGCGGCCGCGGGCTGATGCTCTGCGGAGCGATCGCCGCCGGCTGGGGGGTGGAGTACAGCTCCACCCACAAGCAGGTCTGGTTCGAGCTCACCCTCCCCGAGCGCCCCGCGGGCACCCGGTCGGCGGGTCCCGCCCTGCCCACCGACGCCCTCCCCGTCGCCGACGCCCGGGTCCGGGTCGCCGTCGTCCAGATCGATCGCGCCGGCGCCGTGAGCTCCTGGAACGAGGACGCCGAGGTCCTCTTCGGCCACGAGACCGAGAAGGTCCTCGGCAGACCGCTCACGGACTTCGCCGCCTGGCCGCACACCCCCGGCACCGGCACCGGCATCGCCGAGGCCCTTCAGCTCTCCCGCTGGGAGGGCTCCTACGGCATCCGCGCGGCGGACGGCCGGGTCGTCCCCGTCTACGCCTCCCATCTGCGGGTCCGGGATGCCGACGGCTCCCCCTCCACCGTCTGCCTCCTCGTACGCGACCACGAGCGGGCCGTGCTGCAGACGACCCTGCGCACCACCGTCCCAGAGGGCCCGGCCGGTTCCGGAGACCGCCCGGGCACGGCGGCGGACCCGTTCGAGGTCTTCATCGGATCTCCGGCCCCGGACGACCTCGACGGCCTCCTCCAGCGCACCGTCGAACGCGCGCGCGACATGCTCGACGGTGACGCCGCCTACCTGCTCCTCGCCACGGACGACGAGACCGAACTGGAGGTCCGCGCCTCCACCGGCCTCCCCTCGGCCCGCCAGCGCTTCGCCCGCGTCCCCGTCGAGGCGGGCACCGGGCGCTACGGCTCCGCCCGGATGCCCGCCGTCCACGAGGACCTCACCGTCGTCCCCGGTGCCGTTCCGCTCCTCGCCGGTACCGGCATGCGCTCCATCGTCACGGTCCCCCTCAAGGTCGAGGGCCGGCTTACCGGCTCCCTGGGCGTGGCCGCCGAGGCCGCCGGCCGCTACAGCAACGAGGAAGCCCTGCGCCTGCAGTTCGCGGCCGACCGCATCGCCCTCGCCGTGGAACGGGCCCGCCTCACCGAACTGGAAAGGCTCCGCCGCGGCTCCCTCTCCTTCCTCGTCGAGGCCTCCGACCTGCTCGCGGGGACCCTCGACCGGGACCAGACCCTGGCACTGATGGCCCAGATGACGGTCCCCACCCTCGCCACCTGGTGCGCGGTCTACACGGTCGCCGACCAGTCCTCCGAGCCCGAGCTCTCCTATGTGCTGCACGAGGACGAGGACCGGATCGACGGCCTCAAGACCCTGCTCGGCAAGGTCCCGCCACCCGACCCGGTGCCGGCCCCCGGCGCCCGCGTCTGGACCGCCCCCGGCGACGCCGCCCACTCGGCGGCCCTGCGCAGTTCCCTGCGGAACCTGGGTATCGGTGACGACTCCGGCGCCGCACACGGCCCCGGGCCGTCACTCGCCACGGCGTCCGCCGTCGGCGGCGAAACGGTCGTCCTGCCGCTGGTGGCGCGCAACCGCGTCATCGGGATGCTGACGCTCGGAAAGCCGTCCGATGAGCACTTCCGCCAGGAAATCCTGGAGCTGGCCGAGGACTTGTCCCGGCGGGCCGCTCTCGCCCTGGACAACGCCCGCCTCTACTCCGAGCGCACCGCCATCAGCCAGTCCCTCCAGCGCAGCCTGCTGCCTCCGGAACTCCCCGATGTGCCCGGCGTCGAGGTCGAGGTGATCTACCGCGCGGCCGGCGAGGGCAACGAGGTCGGCGGCGACTTCTACGACCTCTTCCCCATCCGCGACGGCGCCTATGGGTTCGCCATCGGCGATGTCTGCGGCACCGGCCCAGAAGCCGCCGCCGTCACCGGCCTCGCCCGGCACGCACTGCGGCTCCTCGCCCGCGAGGGTTTCGGCGGCCCCGCCGTCCTGCAGCGGCTCAACGACGCCATCCTGGACGAAGGAGCCCGCAGCCGCTTCCTCACCCTGCTCTACGGCGAGTTGTGGCCCCAGCCGGACGGCAGCGCTCTCCTCAAGGTCGTCTGCGCGGGCCATCCGCAGCCGCTGCGCCTGCGGCAGGACGGCACTGTAGAGGCTGCGGCGGAGCCGCAACCGCTGCTGGGTGTCATGGAGGATCTCGAGCTCTACGCGGAAGAGGTCACCCTGGCCCCCGGTGACGTCCTGCTGTGCGTCACGGACGGGGTCACCGAACGCCGCGAGGGGACTCGGATGCTCGGCGACGAGGGGCTGGCCGAGGTCCTGACGACGTGTACGGGCCTGACGGCTGGCGCCGTCGCCGCCCGCGTGCTCCGCGCCGTGGAGCGCTTCGCCGCAGAACCCGCCTCGGACGACATGGCGATCCTCGCGATGCGGGTCCCGGAGCCGCCCACCGCCCCGGCCGCTTGAGCCCGGACATGCCGAAGCCCCCGCCTCGCAGCGGGGGCTTCGGCTCTGAGCCCCAATACGGAATCGAACCGTAGACCTTCTCCTTACCATGGAGACGCTCTGCCGACTGAGCTATTGGGGCGCGGCAACGGGATAGATCATACCCGAGCCCCGGAGCGCTCCCGACCACTCCCCTGCCGGGGCACGGGACGCAGCAGTCCGCCCAGAGCATTGCAGACGGACACCAGCCGCTGCAGCTCCCGCCGGGAGGACGACGCACCGAACGGCAGCGCCAGGCACTCGTCCGCGGCACGCTCCGTCTCCGGGAGCCAGAGGTCACGCCGGAAACCGGGAGTCCTGTGGAGTGGTGTCTGCACGGGCACCCGGCACGCTATCCCCTTGCCCCGCAGCACCATCGCGAACGCGTCCCGGTCGGGCCGGCCGTTGCCCGGTACGCGTACCACGTACTGCTGGTACGTGTGGCTGGCCCCCGTCGCGACGCGCGGGGTGCCGACGCCCCTGAGCCGGGCACTCAGGAAGGCGGCGTTGGCCTGGCGGCGCAGTATCTCCGCCGCCGGGCTCTCGTCCTCCTCATGATCCAGGAGCAACAGGCCGTGACGCCGGGCCGTTTCACCGATCGCGGCCAGATCCGCGCGGTGACCGAACTGATGGACCGGCAGAATCACGGCGGTGGCCGGAGTGATCGCGTCGGCCACCGACTCCGCCGAGAGGCAGAAGGAGGCGGCGTCGATGTCGGCGAACACGGGTGTGGCGCCGGCCGCCCGGACGGCGTGCGCCACGTCCGGGGCCGCGAACGACGGCATGACCACCTCGTCGCCGATGCCCACACCCGAGTCCGCCAGAGCCCGCTCAAGTCTCTCCGCTGCACGTCCCATAGCTGCAGATGATCCGGGGCCAACATGAACACCGAGTAGCCCGGAGGACAACGCGAGAAAGCCCTGTTGGGAACCGGAGTTCCCGACAGGGCTTTCACAAGAATTGTTCGGCGGCGTCCTACTCTCCCACAGGGTCCCCCCTGCAGTACCATCGGCGCTGAAAGGCTTAGCTTCCGGGTTCGGAATGTAACCGGGCGTTTCCCTCACGCTATAACCACCGAAACACTATGAAACTATACGAACCGGACGGCAACACAGTTCGTTGTTTCAGAACCAACACAGTGGACGCGAGCACCTGAGGACAAGCCCTCGGCCTATTAGTACCAGTCAACTCCACACCTTACAGTGCTTCCATATCTGGCCTATCAACCCAGTCGTCTACTGGGAGCCTTAACCCCTCAAA
>NZ_JAGPXX010000047.1 GCF_018070345.1 Streptomyces sp. F63 | reverse complement strand
ATAGCGTGAGGGAAACGCCCGGTTACATTCCGAACCCGGAAGCTAAGCCTTTCAGCGCCGATGGTACTGCAGGGGGGACCCTGTGGGAGAGTAGGACGCCGCCGAACAATTCTTGTGAAAGCCCTGTGGGGAACTCCGGTTCCCAACAGGGCTTTCTCGCGTTCTGAGGGCGAAAAGAGGGCCGGTTGGCCATGATCGGCCAGCCCTCCGCACTCCTCCCGGCACTCCTCCTGCGGTTGCCGGGAGGACTCGGGGAGGGAAGGCTTGCTCGGCTCTCGTGACCGATCGGACTGTCGTGGAGGGGGGCGGTTGCCGGTGCGGCTTCCCTTCAGCCGATCGGGAAGTGCTGAGGCCAGCGGGCTCGGGCCTGCTCCTGGGAGCGAAGGAGAGCCAGGGTCGGCATGCCCCGCTCACTGCCCGAGTTCATGAGCCAGGGGAGCTGAGGGAGGGGAGCGACCCGCGCGATGTCGTCGAGGACGAGGGTAAGTGGTGGGTCGAGCCGACCGGCGGATGACCGTTCGGCCATGCTCCGGCCGTGCTCGACCACGTGCGAGGCGAGTGCGGTGAGGAAGGGCATCGCACCCGGGTGGGTTCGCGGATCCTCGATCGCTTCACCCACGACGTAAAGCGTTCCCCCTTCGGCGACGAATGACTCCAGTGCGAGCGAATCGGCCCGGGTCGGGTTACACGCGTTGCGGATGTGGACGGAGGAGAGCTCCGACAGGGCACGGGCCGTCAGCTGCAGGGCCATGTCCCGGCGTTCCGGGTGCGCGGTGAGCGTCGCCTCCAGTTCCCCGGCTGAGCCGGCGGCGGCGCTGCGGTGGGTGCGAAGAATGCGGACCGGTTCGTGTGCGGAGCTGCCGGAGGCCCAGCGGTGCACCTGCCGGATGGGGCGGTCGTCGACTGCTGCGGCGTGCAGCCAGCAACGCAGCAGTGTTTCCGCGGCGGCGGCGGTGGCGGAATCGAGAGCGTGCTGCGGCCGTACCGGGGCGAGCAGGGCGGTGGCGCGGGCTGCCGCGGTCTCGCGGGTCTCGCAGCCGCTGACGGGTGACCAGCGGAGTCTGGCGGGAGTGTCGAGCTGCTGCCCGGGGTCGAAGACGTGGGTGGGACCGAGTTTGGCGCGGGCGTCCTTGGTGTCCGTCCAGAGGGCCGGTTCCGAGGTGACGACCAGGAGGGGGCCCTCGGCGTCCGCGATGGTGCGCAGGGCGAGCCGGAGGCGGTCACGGGTGCCGTCGAGGCCGAGGAAATGGAGGCCGCGGGGGGTGTGAGTGAGGGGGGCGGCCGCCATGGACGAGGCCGGGGTGAGAAGGGCGGGCGTTCGGACCCGGGAGGTGTCCGTGCCGGACGGTGCCGCGACCTGGTTGGCCGAGACGCCCACTGCTGGGGCACCGGCCTCTGGGGGATCCGGGACGCCCGCGGGGCCGGGACCGGTGGTCTGCGGGCCGTACGCGGTTTCCGGGTATGTGGCGACGGGCGGAACCGGTCTCCGGGGGAGAGCGGGCCCGTCATGGTCTGCGGGAGCTCCGAGGTGCTCCACGGCGGGCGGGGGATGCCCGGCCGCCGGGCCGGGGCCCGGTGCGGCCGGGCCCGAGGTGTTGCCGCCTCTGGCGGCGAGGTCGGAAGCCGGCGGGGAGGGGGGTGGTGCGCTGTGCGGTGTCGCGGCCGGGATGGGCGTTCCGTGGGCGGCCGGGCCGGCGTCGGCAGTACCTGCTGTGCGGTGCGGGGTGCCGGCGGGGCGGGTCGCGTCCGGGCCGGGACGGTGCGGGACGGCGGGGTCGGCCGGGGGTCTGCCCGGCGTGGGCCCGGCTTCCGAGGCGGTGTTCGTCTGCCCGGCCGCAGGGTGCGGAAAGCCGGGGGCCGGGCCGCGGGCGGCTGCGTCCCCTGCGTGGGCCTTGGGCTCGTCGTCCGTACCGTGCATCCGTTCCGTTCGGTCCACACGGTCGGTACGCGCCGTGTGAGACCGGCGTGCGGCGCGCCAGCGGGCGATGGTGCCGATGACGAAGACCGTCAGCACCGTCAGCACCATGACCTCGCCGATGAGGACGCCCCAGAACAGACCGGGACCGGACAGTTGCCCCGCGGCCCCGGGCCAGGCGGCGTTCAGATCACCCGGCTCCGTCATCAGGCGCCGCAGCGCGAGGGGGGTTTCGGTGAAGGCGGCGCCCGAGGGCCAGGAACCGTGGGCGAGCAGGCCGGAGACGCCCGCGGCCGCCCAGACCAGCACGGTGAGGGCAACGAGGAAACCGAGCAGGCCGACGAGCAGCCCGTCGGGGATGCCGCCGCTTCCGCCGCGCCCGGTCCGCTGCTCGGTACCGTTGTGCCGTTCCACCATGCTCAGGCCACCGTGGACTCGGAGGAGCCGACCACCTCGTCCTCAAGGTGCTGTTCCACGGAGCGTGCCGCGCGCTCCTCGGCCTCCGCCTCGGCGGCCTGTTCCAGAGCCAGCGCTTCGTCGCTGAGCGCGGACGACTCCGTCATCGCGCGGTCCGTGTAGACGAGGGGACGTTCGGACTCGGTGATCAGGTGCTTGACGACCTGCACATTGCCGTTGACGTCCCAGACGGCGATACCGGGGGTGAGTGTCGGGATGATCTCGACGGCCCACCGGGGCAGGCCGAGTACCCGGCCGGTGGCCCGCGCCTCGTCCGTCTTCTGGGCGTAGATGGTGCGGGTGGAGGCCATCTTGAGGATGGCCGCGGCCTCACGTGCGGCGGCGCCGTCGACGACGTCGGAGAGGTGGTGGACGACGGCGACGAAGGAGAGGCCGAGCCGGCGGCCGAACTTCAGCAGCCGCTGAAAAAGCTGTGCCACGAAGGGGGAGTTGATGATGTGCCAGGCCTCTTCCACGAGGAAGATGCGCTTGACCCGGTCGGGGCGGATCCAGGTGTGCTCCAGCCAGACGCCGACGATGGCCATCAGGATCGGCATGGCGATGGAGTTGCGGTCGATGTGCGAGAGGTCGAAGACGATCAGCGGGGCGTCCAGGTCGATGCCGACGGTCGTCGGTCCGTCGAACATGCCGCGGAGGTCGCCGTCGACCAGCCGGTCGATGACCAGGGCGACGTCCAGGCCCCAGGCGCGGACGTCGTCGAGGGCGACGTTCATGGCCTCGGCGGACGCAGGTTTGGGATGCCGCAGTTGCTCGACGATGTCGGTGAGGACCGGCTGGCGGTCGGTGATCGTCCGGCTGACGAATCCGTGGGCGACCTTGAGGGCGAAGCCGGAACGCTCGTCCAGGGCGCGCCCCATCGCCACCTCGATGATCGTGCGGAGCAGGGCGAGCTGGCCCGTCGCGGTGATCGAGGGGTCGAGCGGGTTGAGCCGTATGCCGTCGTTGATCGCCGAGGTGGGGTCGAGGCGAATGGGGGTGATCCCCAGTTGCTCGGCGATGAGGTTCCATTCGCCGACGCCGTCCTCGCCCTGGGCGTCGAGGACGACCACCTGCCGGTCGCGGAAGCGGAGCTGGCGCAGGACGTAGGTCTTCTCCAGCGCCGACTTGCCGTTGCCGGACTCGCCGAGCACCAGCCAGTGCGGGGCGGGAAGCTGCTGGCCGTAGAGCTGGAAGGGGTCGTAGATGTAGCCCTTTCCGGAGTACACCTCGCGGCCGATGATCACTCCGGAGTCGCCGAGGCCGGGGGCGGCGGTCGGTAGGTAGACGGCCTGCGCCTGGCCCGTGGAGGTGCGCACGGGCAGGCGCGTGGTCTCCACCTTCCCGAAGAGGAAGCTGGTGAAGGCCTCGGTCACGGCGGACAGCGGATCGAACACGGCAGTGCCCCTAACGTCGGATGCCGGTCGCGAAAGGCAACGTGTTCACGAAGGCCCGGTGGTGTTCCCGGTCGCACCACTCCAGCTTGAGATAGGACTTGCCGGCCGAGGCGCGGATGGTGCGCTTGTCGCGGGCGAGCGCTTCGGGGGAGCGGGAGGAGACGGTGATGTAGCCGACGAGGTTGACGCCCGCCGCGCCGCTGGCCAGGTCTTCGCCGCGCTGGTCGAGGCGGCCGTGGGCGGCGATGTCGCGCGGGTCGACGGTGCGGTTCATCTTGGCCGCGCGGCTGGCCTCGGCCTCGTCGTTCGTCTTCTCCGTCAGCATCCGTTCGATGGCGACCTCGGTGGGTTCCAGGTCCATGCAGACGGCGACCGTGCGGATCACGTCGGGGGTGTGAACGAGCAGCGGGGCGAGGAAGTTGACGCCGACCGGGGTCATCGGCCACTCCTTCACCCAGGCCGTGGCATGGCACCACGGGGCCCGGGTGGCCGATTCGCGGGTCTTCGCCTGGAGGTACGTGGCCTCCGTGGCGTCCAGTTCGGCCGGCCAGGCGTTGCGCTGCGTCATCGCCTGGATGTGGTCGATCGGGTGGTCGGGGTCGTACATGGAGTGGATCAGGGAGGAGAGCCGCGCCTGGCCCAGCGGCTGCCGGACGCGGATGTCGGCCTCGGCGAGGCGGGCGCAGATGTCGGTGAGTTCGCGGGCCATGACGACGGCCAGACCGGCGTCCTTGTCGAGCCGGCGCCTGCCTCCCGCCGCGCGCGCGGCGCGGGCCATGGCGTGGGCCTCGGCGGCCAGTTCGCGGTTGTAGTGCATGCAGGCGACGAGGTAGGCCCGGTGCTGTTCGGAGGAGGTGGAGACCATGGACTGGAGCTGGTCGTAGGAGTCCTGGAGCCAGGCCGGGGCCCTGCGGTCGCCGCGCCGCTCGACGTCCTTGGCGTGCGCGTCGGGGTCGGCGGGCAGGGTGCGGGCGAGCATCTGGATGCGTGTCACGAAGCCGTCGCCGTTGGCGACATGCTTGAGGAGCGTGCCGAAGCGGTCGACGAGCGCTTCCTGGTCCTCGCTGTCGCGCAGCCCGACGCCCGGTCCCTCGATCTCGATGGCGGCGGTCACGGTACGGCGGTCGGCGTGCAGCAGTACGGCGATCTCGTCCGGGCCGAACGGCGCGGAGAGCCAGTTGATCCGGCCGATGCCCGGGGGCGGCCCGATCTCCACCTCGCGTCCGTCGAGCCGTATGCCCGCCTCGGCGGCGGCGGAGCGGTAGGTGGCCCCGCGCTTGATCTGCCGTTTGTAGGAGCGCCGGATCTCGAACCACTTGTAGAAGGTCCGGTGCCTGTACGGCACGTAGACGGCGGCCAGGGCCAGCGCCGGGAAGCCGGTGAGCAGGGTGATGCGCAGGGACAGCACGGGGACCAGCAGGCCGCACATCATGCCGAGGAACGCGCCGGCGATGATCAACGCGATCTCGCCGGTCTCCCGGTTCTTGCCGATGACCGCGTTCGGGCGGGCCCTGCCGATGAGATATGTGCGCCGCGGCGCGATCGGATGGGACTGGGTCGTCACGCCCGCTCACCTCCTGGGGAATTGCCGGTGGCCCGGTCGCGTGCGCGGGGCACGGCCGCGGCCGGTGTACTGCCGCCCGTTCCACGGGACGAGCCGCCGCGCGAGCTGTGGGCGGCGACGCCGCCGGCGACTGCGGAAGCCGGCCGGGGCTCGGGCCGGGAGGGCGCCGGGGCCTCGCCGCCGCCTCCGCCGCCGCGGCTGCTGTGGGTCTTGATCCCCTGCTTGACCAGGGCGGCCGGCGAGGAGATCAGAGCGGCCGCCTGGGAGCCGTCGGTGGCCGCCTTGCGGTTGGTGCGGGCGGAGACGATGTCGTCACCGAAACCGGGGACGAAGCGGTAGATCATCGCGCTGGCGAAGATGGCCAGCAGGATGATGGCGAGGCCGGAGACCACCGCGGAGAAGGCGTTGGGGCCGTCCTCGCTGGCGCTGAGGGCGCCGGCCAGCCCGAGCACGATGACGATGACGGGCTTGACGAGGATGACAGCGATCATGATGCCCGCCCAGCGGCGGACGTGGCCCCACATGTTCTTGTCGACCAGCCCGGCGTAGACGACGACGCCGAGCAGGGCGCCGGCGTAGAGGAGCGCGGCCCGGATGACGAGTTCGAGGTAGAGGATGCCCGCGGCGAGCACGGAGACCAGGCTGACGATGATCAGCATGATCGGTCCGCCGCCGATGTCCTCGCCCTTCTTCAGCGCCTCGGAAAAGGAGCCGAAGAAGGTGTTCGTGTCCTCGGACGTGCCGGAGGCGATCACCTCGGTGAGGCCGTCGGTCGCGGAGACCACCGTGTAGAGGATCAGCGGGGTGAAGGCGGAGGCCAGGACGGTGAGCCAGAGGAAGCCGACGGCCTCGGTGACCGCCTCGGTGAACGGCACACCGCGGATGGCGCGCTTGGCGACCGCGAACAGCCAGAGGAGGACGGTGAGCACGGCGGAGACGGCGAAGACGACGGCGTACTGCTTGAGGAACTCGGCGTTGGTGAAGTCGACCTCGGTGGTCTTCTCCACCGCCTCGGAGAGCTTGTCGACCACGAAGGCGGCGGCGTCGGCGCAGCCCTTGGCGAGGGAGGAGAGGGGGTCGAGGGGGTTGGACAGGGAGTCGGCGGGGGTGCGGCCGCCTTCCCCGTCGCAGAATTCTCCTGCCTGGCCGGGAACGAGTCGTTCGCAGGAAGACTCGTCGTCGCCGGGGGCTGGACTCGGTTCGGCGAAGGCCCGGCCGGGGAGCAGCAGGGCGGCTGCCGGCGAGGCGGCGAGCAGCGACAGGGTCGCAATGGCCCGTCGCCGGTGGTTACCGGGCATAGGTGAATCCTCCGTACCCTTCGACCGCCTCGGCGATCTCCTCGGCCCCCGAGGCCGTCGTGTCGCTGCGGACCGGAGCCGGACCGCTCTTCTGGGAGTGCGATGCGACCTTCCAGTCCCCGCCGGTCCACACCAACTGGATGGTGATCGTGAACCAGCTGTCCGCCACGGGTCTTCTCGAGCCCTCCCCGGCCAAGCCGAAGAGGCTGGTGGACCAGACCTCGACGGTGGCGTCTCCACTGCCGTAGCCGGTCAATCTGGTGCCGACGGGGATGGTGCGGTTGACGAAGGTCATGCCCTCGGGCGCCGAGCCGTCCGGCTTCAGGCCCACCGTCTCCAGGAACTTCTCGTTGTAGGCGCGATCGAGGTCGCGCTGTATCCGCTCGCGTGACGATTCCGCTGCGATGGTGTCGACAATCTTTCGGCGGGCGTCCTCGCGGAACATCCCGTCCCCGCTCAGTGCCACCGCGTAGTTGGCCGCCGCCGATTCCGCGCCCTGTTCGGTACGGGGGAAGCCCGTGGCGATGCCTGCCTCGGAGCCCGTCACCGGGCGTTCGCCGGTGGGTGCCGTCGCCCGGGCGGCCGGACCGCCCTTGCCGCCGTCTCCGGAGCCCTCCCCGCCGCCGTCGCCGCGGTTGGCGAAGGCGATGGCGGCGATCAGCAGGACGACCACCCCGACGACGCCGACGAGTCCGCGCGGGGAGCGGGAGGGGCGGCGTCCTCGGCTGTAGGCGCCGGTGCCCGGCTCGTCGGGCAGCCGGGTGCGTGTCCGGTGACCGCCGGGGCCGTCGCCCGGGTGGTCGCCGTGGTATCCGCCGTCGCCGTGGCTCATGCGGGACACGACCTCTCGGGGCCGGCCCCGGGGCACGTGCCGCCGGCAAGGCCGAAGGGGTGGGGGTGCGGCACCGGCCCCGGGGTCTTCCGCCGGGGCGGGGTGTGGTGAGTGGACATCAGAAGGACGCAACCTCTGCCGGTGGGCACGACGGATGGGTGGGAGGGGGCACCGGGACGCGCCGCTCCCGTCGAGGGGCCGGGGGAGCGTGCGCCGGGGTCACGGACGCGCGGGCGGGCCGGGGCGCCGCTACACGGCCATGCCGTAGACGATGGTGAACAGGGTGCCGAGGGAGCCGATGATGAAGACGCCGGTGAGCCCGGCGACGATCAGCCCCTTGCCCTGTTCCGCGCTGAAGGTGTCACGTAGTGCCGTGGCTCCGATGCGCTGCTTGGCGGCGCCCCAGATCGCGATGCCCAGGCAGAGGAGGATGGCGACCGCCATCACGACCTCGATCATGATGCGGGCCTCGTTGCCCAGACTCCCGAACGGCCCCCAGTCGGGAGCGATGCCGCCGATGATGGTGGTGATGTCGCCCTTTTCGGCTGCCAGGAACATGGTGAATGTCACCGCCCCAGTGGGTAGTTGTGCGCCCCTGCCGGATGGCACGGGTCCGTTCTCTATCTTCGCTGACGATTCCGCCGGTGGGCGTCGCCTTGATGGCATTTGTTGGCGGATCCCGCGCGGATCTGCGGGAGTTGGAGGACCGAGGGTCACCCGCCGTGCCGGATGAGCCGCCTTTCGTCACTCTGTGTATCACGGTGGGTGACGTCCGGCAACGGTCTTTGACCGGCGATCACTCCACGAAGTGGTCGAACTCACCAGCCTTGACGCCCTTCACCCAGGCGTCCCACTTGGCGGGAGTGGTGGTCACGATCTCGTCGGGGCTGGTGCTCTGTCTGATGTGCACCATCCCGTCGGGCCCGACGGCCACCTCCAGGTACTCCTCCTGCCCGTCCTCGACGAAGCTCGGCCGCTGCCAGGCGAGTTCCGGCATGATGTCCTTCCTTGACGTACCGTCGGCCCGGCCCGGCGTTCTCCGGGTGCCGGTCCCGGGTCTCCCCCCCCGCATGGGACCGCGCCGCCGGTTCCAGGTCAAGGGCGACCCGGGGGTCTGCCTCCGTGACCCCGCCCATGCGCCCTGGTGTTCGAGCGTGACCCCCGGTGCGCCGTCGCGGGCGGTGGCGGACCGGCTGTACCGTTCAGCGTCGAACAGCCGCTGGAATCCCGGCTTTTGGGGAATGGTGGAGGCATGCGGAAGGTCTGGCTGGGCGTCGGCGTCGGTTTCGGGCTGATCTCGTGCTTCCTCGGATTGCTGGTGGTCGGGGTCTACACCGCGGCGTCGAGCCTCGTCGGCGGCGGCAGTGCGCGCGGGCTGGCGGAGAACGCCGTCCCGGCCGCGTACCGGACGCTGGTGGACCAGTGGGGCCGGCGCTGCCCGGAGATCAGCCCGTCCCTGCTGGCGGCGCAGCTGTACCAGGAGAGCGGCTGGAATCCGAGGGCGCAGAGCCCGGCGGCGGCGCGGGGCATCGCGCAGTTCATCCCGGGCACCTGGTCGGCGCACGGGGTGGACGCGAACGGTGACGGCCGGGCGGATGTCTGGGACCCGGAGGACGCCATTCCGTCGGCGGCCCTGTACGACTGCAAGCTGGCCGGTTACGTCAAGGACGCGCCGGGGGACCCGACGGCGAACATGCTGGCGGCGTACAACGCCGGCCCGTACGCGGTGCTCAAGTACCGCGGAGTGCCGCCGTACCAGGAGACGCGGAACTATGTGAAGCGGATCACGACCCTCGCGAAGAGTTTTGAGGCGCCGGCTGCCGAGGTGCCGGCGTCGGAGCAGGCGGGAGGGGCGATCTACTACGCGAAGGACAAGCTGGGGACCCCGTATCTCTGGGGTGGTGACGGGACGGCGGAGGACGGCGGGCGGTTCGACTGCTCGGGGCTGACGAAGGCGGCGTACGCGAGTGTCGGGATCGAGCTGCCGCGGGTGGCCAACGACCAGTACAACGCCGGGCCGCACCCCTCGCGGGACGAGTTGCTCCCCGGCGATCTCGTCTTCTTCTCCGACGATCTGACGAACTCTCGGGCCATCCGGCACGTGGGGATCTACGTCGGCGGCGGCTATATGATCAATGCGCCCTACACCGGCGCCGAGATCCGTTACGACAAGATCGACAGCCCGGACTACTTCGGTGCCACGAGGGTGACCGAGGACGGCGCGAAGGCCCTGCCCCGGCGGGGTTCCGCCTAAAGGTCTGCCGGTCAGGACCGGCAGACCCCCAGCGGAGGACGTCGCCGCGGAAGGCGCGCGGGCCGTCCGGCGGCGGCACCTCGGGCCGAGGGCTGACGGCCCGTAGAGTGACGGACGAGACCGCGCCTCCTGGCTCTCCGCCGGGCCGCGGCGATGGATCACCCTTCGATAACAGCCTGATGGCCGGTGGGTGGAGAGCGGAACACCGGGCCCGTCCCCGCCGTTCTCCGGCCGGGACAGCGGGAGGCGACTCCATCTTTCTGACGGGGGCGGCGGATCGATACGGACATGAGCAAGCGCTAGAGACAAGGGACCGTGGCACATGGCTGGACTGGAGGCGGGGTCACCGGCGTCGGGGACCACGGGAGAGCCGGGCACCGATGTGGACCTGCTCTACGACATCAACGGCCTCACGGCCGGCACCCCGCACTGGTTCGACCGGGTCATGGAGTGGACCGGCGAGTACGGCACCGTCTTCGCCCTGCTGCTACTGGTCCTCTGGTGCTGGTGGTCCGTCAGGAAGCGGGCGGACGCGCCGCCCGCCGTGGCCGGTCTCGTCTGGGCGCCGCTCGCCACCGGCCTGGCGCTGCTGATCAACATTCCGATCCGCAACTTCGTCGAACGCCCCAGACCCTTCCTTGACCACCAGGGGATCAAGGTCCTGGTGGAGGGGAAGACCGACTACTCCTTCGTCAGCGACCACTCCACGATGGCGATGGCGATGGCGGTCGGCGTCTTCGTCGTCCACCGCAGGTTCGGAGTGGCCGCCATCGCCCTCGCGGTGCTCGCGGGTTTCTGCCGGATCTACATGGGCGTGCACTACCCGACCGATGTGATCGGCGGCTTCGCTCTCGGCACGGCGGTCACGCTGCTGCTCGCACCGCTCGCCATGGCCATGCTCACCCCGCTGGCCCGCACCGTGGCGGGCTCCCGGGCCGGCTGGCTCGTCCAGAGCCGCGGCGCCCGCGCGGCCGGTCCCCGGGACGGCTCGACGGGCACACACCCGGCGGAGGACCAGCGGAGCAACCTCGCGGCCTGATCCCGGCGCGGCCCGAGCCCTGCGTGGCGCGGGCTGAGTGGCGCGGCCCGAGTGGCGCGGCCCGAGCCCGACGCGGCCCCTGCGCGCTGGACCCGGCGCGTCCTGAGGTCCCACGCCCGCCCGGGCCCGGTGAGGCCCGGCCCGGTCCGGCAACGCCACCGGACGGTTACGCGTTCATGCCGCCGGCCCGGTCGCGTCCCGCGTCGCGGCCCCGGGGTGCGCCGCAGCGTCCGCCCTCGCCGTCGCGCGGGCCCGTCTCGCGGGGCCGGCCCAGCCGCAGGAGCAGCGGGCCAGGGTGAACGCCCCTCGCTCGGTGGTCTCGGTCAGATGGTCCTCATCCCGCCCTGGGCGGTCCTCAGGAACTTGCCGGCGCACACCGCCACGGTACCGCCGTAACGACCCGCAGGGCACGGTCGTTGGCACATCACCGAGTTACCGCGGGTTTCCTGGGGGTGCGCAGCCGATGGTGGTGCAGTGGCGCGGGCGCGGGCGCGGTGCCGGAGCCGTCGCTCTCGGCCTGGTGGCGGGCCTGACGGCGGGCTGTTCCGGTCCGGGGACGGTGGCTGCCGACGAGCGGTCCGCCGCCCGCCATCTCGCCCTGGTGCAGCGCACCGCCGATGTGCTGGTGCGGTCCGGGAGCTCCCGGGCCCGGACATCCCTGGAGACGGCCAACGGCGGCACCCGGGTCACCATCCGCGGCTCGGGCGGGTTCGACTACGGTGCCCGCCTCGGCCGGCTGAGGGTCGTCCTGCCGGCGGACGCGGCGGGTGAGGCCGGTCACCGGCCGGTCACCGAGGTCCTGGCCCCCGGTGAGCTGTATCTGAAGAACCGCGGGGCGGGAGTGCCTTCCGACAAGTGGGTCCGGATCCACACCGCCGCGCTGGCCGACGGGAATCTGGTGACGGGCGGTGCCACGGATCCGCTGGCGGCGGCCGAGCTCCTGCGCGGCGCGCGCCGCGTCACCTACGTCGGCGAGGCCCGGGCGGAGGGGGACGGCGCGCTCGTCCGTCACTACCGGGGCACGGCGGACATCCGCCGGGCCGCGGAGAAGGCGGCCCATGTGCGCGGTGCCCTTCTCGCCGCGGCGCGCGGTTTCCGGGCCCGTTCCGTGCCGTTCGATGTCTTTCTGGACGAGCGGGGGCGGCTGCGGAAGGTGCGGCACCGTTTCACCTTGTCGCAGGTCCCCGGGGGCGGCGGCGAGTTGCAGGTGGTCTCCACGACCGTGCTCTACGGTTTCGGTGCCCGGGTGGACGTGGAGCTGCCGCCGGAGCGGGACATCTACTCCGGGGCGGTCGCCGTGACCGGTGCCTGAAGGCTCTTCCGTGGTCCCTGTGGTTCCCGTGCGCCGGGGGTACGCCCGGCGCACGGGCGGGGGTACCCGGTGGGGCGGGGGGAAATGGTCCGTCCGTGCCATGCGCGCTGTGTGTCCGGCTCCCTACGCTGGGCTGTGCGCGAGGACGAGCGGTCGGAGCTGGTGGAGGAGGAGGTGACACGGGTGTCGATGTCCTGCCATATCACCCGGAGGGTCCAGGACCATCTGGCCCTCGCCGAGATCGAACTGTGCGGGGAGTTGATGATCGCGGCATCGGCGGCGGTCGAGGAGCGGCTCAGTCCGGATCGTATCGACGAGGTGCTCAAGGTGGGCGGGAAACCGCCGGGCCGGCGGGGCCGGTGCATCGCTCCCAGGGGCGACTGACGTCCGTCGCCTCCCGGTGCGGCCCCGGCCGGCGCCCGCTGCGGGGTGCTCGGAGCCCCGGGCGCGCTCGCGGTCCGGGACGCGGCGCTCCGTGCGTTCTCCGTGTGTCTCCGTACGGCCACTTCCGGGCGGCTCTCAGGTGCGGAGCAGGCGGGCGATGGCCGCGGTCGCCTCGGCCACCTTGGCGTCGATCTCCGGGCCGCCCTCGGCGGCGGCCGCGGCGACGCAGTGCCGCAGGTGTTCTTCGAGGAGCTGAAGTGCGAAGGACTGGAGCGCCTTGGTGCCGGCGGAGACCTGGGTGAGTATGTCGATGCAGTAGACGTCCTCCTCCACCATCCGCTGGAGGCCGCGGACCTGGCCCTCGATCCGGCGGAGCCGCTTGAGGTGCTGGTCCTTCTGTTTGCTGTAGCCGTGCACGCCGGTCTCCGTGGCTGTCATGGCGTCCTCCCGTGGGCGCGAGGCGCTCATGGCCTCATCGGTGGTGAACCGGGCAAGGTGCGGCGGAACCGACGTAACCGGTGCATATACCCCTGCCCGGTATAGGGTACCGGATTTGCCGACGGATTCCCGGACTCCGGGCTGGGTACGCTGTCCCCTGGCCGGACCGAGGAGGACCGGCTGCCCGTGGCCGAAACGATGCGCTTAGCATCGGCTCCGGCCGACATCCGCATGCACCCCAAGGAACCCGACGTGCGCTTTCGTCTGACCCCCCGGGAGACGAGCTTCTACGACATGTTCGCCGCCTCCGCGGACAACATCGTCACCGGCTCCAAGCTCCTGATGGAACTGCTCGGCGCGGAGCCCGCCGGACGGAGTGAGATCGCCGACCGGATGCGGGCCGCCGAGCACGCCGGGGACGATGCCACGCACGCGATCTTCCACCAGTTGAACTCCTCCTTCATCACCCCGTTCGACCGCGAGGACATCTACTCCCTGGCCTCCTCGCTCGACGACATCATGGACTTCATGGAGGAGGCCGTCGACCTGGTCGTCCTGTACCAGATCGAGACGCTGCCCAAGGGGGTCGACCAGCAGATCGAGGTCCTGGCGCGGGCCGCGGAGCTGACCGCCGAGGCGATGCCCAACCTCCGCACCATGACGAACCTCACCGAGTACTGGATCGAGGTCAACCGCCTGGAGAACCAGGCCGACCAGATCCACCGCAAGCTGCTGGCCCAGCTCTTCAACGGCAAGTACGACGCCATGGACGTGCTGAAGCTCAAGCAGATCGTGGACGTGCTGGAGGAGGCGGCGGACGCATTCGAACACGTGGCCAACACCGTCGAGACCATCGCGGTCAAGGAGTCCTGACCCCCGGTGGACACCTTCGCACTCATCGTCACCATCGGGGTAGCGCTCGGCTTCACCTACACCAACGGTTTCCACGACTCCGCGAACGCCATCGCGACCTCCGTCTCGACGCGCGCGCTGACCCCCCGGGCGGCCCTGCTGATGGCCGCGGTCATGAACCTGGCCGGTGCCTTCCTGGGCAGCGGGGTCGCCAAGACCGTCAGCCAGGGCCTGATCGAGACGCCGAGCGGCTCGCGCGGCATGGCGATTCTTTTCGCCGCCCTCATGGGGGCGGTCGTCTGGAACATGATCACCTGGTATTTCGGGCTGCCGTCGAGTTCCAGCCACGCGCTCTTCGGCGGGATGGTGGGGGCCGCCCTGGCCGGCTCCATCGCCGTCTACTGGATGGGGGTCGTCGAGAAGATCGTCATCCCCATGTTCCTGTCGCCGTTGGTCGGTATGGCCCTCGGCTATCTGGCCATGACCGCCATCCTGTGGATGTTCCGCCGCGCCAACCCGCACAAGGCCAAGCGGCACTTCCGGATCGCGCAGACGGTCTCCGCGGCCGGCATGGCCCTGGGGCACGGTCTGCAGGACGCGCAGAAGACCATGGGCGTCGTGGTGATGGCGCTGGTCATCGCCGATGTCGAGGACTACGGCGACCAGATCCCGGTCTGGGTGAAGGTCTCCTGCGCCCTGATGCTCTCGCTCGGCACCTACGCGGGCGGCTGGCGGATCATGCGGACCCTGGGCCGGCGGATCATCGAACTGGACCCGCCGCAGGGCTTCGCCGCGGAGACCACGGCCGCCTCGGTGATGTACACCGCCTCGTTCATGTTCCAGGCGCCCATCTCCACCACCCACGTCATCACCTCGGCGATCATGGGCGTGGGCTCCACCCGGCGGCTCAAGGCGGTCCGCTGGGGCGTGGCCAAGAACATCGTGATGGGCTGGTTCATCACCATGCCGGCCGCGGCGCTGGTGGCGGCGGTCTCCTTCTGGACCGTGAACCTCGTCCTCGGCTGAGGGCCGCGGGGAGCCGCCCCGTCACGGCGGTCCCGACTCCGCCGAGGCGGCGTACCCCGCGCACGCCGCGAGGCGGCGTACCCCGCGCAGGCCGCGAGGCGGCGTACCCCGCGCACGCCGCGAGGCGGCCTCACGCGGCCGGGGGCCCGTGCGACCGGGCCGGGCAGGAACAGGGCCCGCCCCCGGTACACCGGGAACGGGCCCTTCGTCTTGCGGTGGCACCGCCATGCAGCACCGCGAGACGGGATTATCCGAAGCGGCCGGAGATGTAGTCCTCGGTCGCCTGGACGGTGGGGTTGGAGAAGATCCGCTCCGTCTCGTCGATCTCGACGAGCTTGCCGGGCTGGCCGACGGCCGACAGGTTGAAGAAGGCCGTACGGTCCGAGACGCGGGCCGCCTGCTGCATGTTGTGCGTCACGATGACGATCGTGAAGCGCTCCTTCAGCTCGCAGATCAGGTCCTCGATGGCAAGGGTCGAGATGGGGTCCAGGGCGGAGCAGGGCTCGTCCATCAGCAGCACCTGCGGCTCGACCGCGATGGCGCGGGCGATGCAGAGCCGCTGCTGCTGGCCGCCGGAGAGGCCGGAGCCGGGCTTGTTGAGCCGGTCCTTGACCTCGTTCCAGAGGTTGGCGCCCTTGAGGGACTTCTCGACGATCGTGTCCAGCTCGCGCTTCTTGTACGAGCCGTTGAGGCGCAGCCCGGCCGCGACGTTGTCGTAGATCGACATGGTCGGGAAGGGGTTGGGGCGCTGGAAGACCATGCCGACCGTACGGCGTACGGCGACGGGGTCGACGTTCGAGCCGTAGAGGTCCTCGTCGTCCAGCATCACCTTGCCCTCGACGCGGCCGCCGGGGGTGACCTCGTGCATCCGGTTGAGGGTGCGGAGGAAGGTGGACTTGCCGCAGCCGGACGGGCCGATGAAGGCCGTCACGGACCGCGGCTCGACGGTCATGGAGATGTCTTCGATCGCCTTGTGGCCGCCGTAGTAGGCACTGAGGCCGCTGACGTCGATGCGCTTGGCCATGGTGTTGCTCGCAATCGTGTGGGATGGCCCCGGGCACGGAGCCGCATATCGGTGCCTTAGCGGCCGGTCTTGGGTGCCTTCCAGCGGGCGATGCCGCGGGCGACCAGGTTGAGGACCATCACGAAGATGATCAGGACGAGCGCCGCTCCCCAGGCCCGGTCGTACGAGTGCGGGGTGCCGAGCATGTACTCCTGGAACACGTACAGCGGGAGCGACGCCTGCGTGCCGTCGAACGGGTCGTTGTTGATGAAGGAACTGCCCAGGACCAGCAGCAGGACCGGGGCCGTCTCACCGGCGATCCGGGCCACCGCCAGCATGACGCCGGTGGTGATACCGCCGATGGCGGTGGGCAGGACCACCTTCAGGATAGTCCGCCACTTCGGCACACCGAGGGCGAGCGAGGCCTCGCGCAGCTCGTTGGGCACGAGCTTGAGCATCTCCTCGGTGGAACGGACGACGACCGGCAACATCAGGATCGTGAGGGCCAGCGAGCCGGCGAAGCCGGACGGGCCCATGTCGAAGGTCAGCACCCAGGTGGAGAGGATGAACAGACCGGCCACGATCGACGGGATGCCCGTCATGACGTCCACGAAGAAGGTGATGGCCCGGGCGAGCGAGCCCCGGCCGTACTCGACGAGGTAGATCGCGGTGAGCAGGCCGATCGGCACGGCGATGAGGGTGGCGATGGCCACCTGCTCCAGGGTGCCGATGATCGCGTGGTAGATGCCGCCGCCGGGCGTGTTCTGGTTCAGCCCGGCCATGGAGTGCGACAGGAAGTAGCCGTCGAGGATGCGGGAGCCGCGCTGCACGGTCGTCCAGGCGAGGGAGGCCAGCGGGACGATCGCGAGGACGAAGCAGACCCAGACGACGCTCGTGGCGATCCGGTCCTTGGCCTGCCGGGAGCCTTCGACGGCGGTCGTGATCACATAGGTGCCGATCACGAAGAAGGCCGCGGCGATCATGCCCCACTGCACCCGGCTCTCCCAGCCGGCGGCCATGCCGAGGGCGGAGGCCAGCGCGACGGAGGCGAGGGCGATGCCCGCGGGGGCCCAGCGGGGCATCCTGCGGTGGGCCAGGCTGCGGGCGGGGGGCGCCTCGCCGGTGCTGGGCTTGCGGTCGATGACGGTGTGGCTCATGCGTTGGCCCCCGAGTACTCCTTGCGGCGGGCGATGATCAGCCGGGCCGCGCCGTTCACCAGCAGCGTCATGACGAAGAGGACGAGACCGGAGGCGATGAGCGCGTCCCGGCCGAACTCGTTGGCCTCGTTGAACTTGGCGGCGATGTTCTGCGCGAAGGTGCCGCCGCCCGGGTCCAGCAGATGCCCGGAGAAGAGGAAGCTGGGGGACAGGACGGTGGCGACGGCCATCGTCTCGCCGAGCGCGCGGCCCAGGCCCAGCATGGAGGCGCTGATGATGCCGGAGCGGCCGAAGGGCAGCACCGACATGCGGATGACCTCCCAGCGCGTGGCGCCGAGAGCGAGCGCGGCCTCCTCGTGCATCCTCGGCACCTGGAGGAAGACCTCACGGGTGACGTTGGTGATCACAGGGAGGATCATCACGGCGAGCAGGATGCCGACGGTGAAGAGGTTCCGCGCGGGGCCGCTGCCGGACTTGTCGAAGATGTAGGTCCAGCCGAAGTACTGGTCGAGCCACATGTTCATGCCGTCGAGGTACGGCACCAGCACGAGCGCGCCCCACAGGCCGTAGACGATGCTGGGGACGGCGGCGAGCAGGTCGATGACGTATCCCAGCGGGCCGGCCAGCCGGCGCGGGGCGTAGTGGGAGACGAAGAGTGCGATGCCCACGGATATCGGCACCGCGATGATCATGGCGATGATCGAGCTGACGACGGTGCCGTAGGCGAGGATCGCGATGCCGAACTCCGGCGGGTCACCCTGCGGGTTCCACTCGAAGGCCGTGAGGAAGTTGGCCTCGTTCTCGGAGATCGCGATGTACGCGCGGTAGGTGAGGAAGGCCGCGATGGCGGCCATGACGACCAGCAGGAAGATGCCGGAGCCCCGGGACAGCCCGATGAAGATCTTGTCCCCGGGGCGGGTGGCCTTTCCCTTCGCGGCCGGTTCTGGTGTGAGGCGCGCCGGCGGCGGTGTCGACGCGCTGGATGCGGTAGTCATGATGGCTCCGGTCTGGGTGGGGAGGTTCCCCTGGCGGCGGTGCACCGGATGGGTTCGTCCGGCAGGCCCCGCGGGGTTCCGCGGGGCCTGCCGGCTCGGATCAGGAGAGGGTCGGGACGATCTCGCGGACCTTGGCGGCGATCTCGTCCGGGATCGGGGCGTAGCCCTCCTCGGAGAGGATCTTCTGGCCGTCCTCGCTGGCGGTGTAGGTCAGGAAGGACTTCATGGCCTCCAGGGACTCGGCCTTGTTGCCCTTGTCGCAGGCGATCTCGTAGGTGACGAGGATGACCGGGTAGGCACCCTCGGCCTTGGTCGCGTAGTCGAGCTCCAGGGCGAGGTCGTCACCCTTGCCGACGACCTTGGCCGCGGCGATCGCCTTGGAGGCGTTCTCCGAGGTGGCCTCGACGGGCTCGGAGGCGCCGGTGTCGATCTTCACCGAGTTGAGGTTGTTGCTGGTGGCGTAGGAGAGCTCGAAGTAGCCGATGGCGCCCTCGACCTGCTTGACCTGCGCGGCGACACCGGAGGAGCCGCTGGCGGACTGGCCGCCCTTGGCGGGCCAGGACTTCTCGGCCTCGTACTTCCAGGCGTCCGGGGCCGCGGCACCGAGGTACTTGCCCAGGTTCTGGGTGGTGCCGGACTCGTCGGAGCGGTGGAAGGCCTGGATGTCGGTGGACGGCAGCTTGGCGTCCGGGTTCAGCTTCTTGATCGCGGCGTCGTCCCACTTCTTGATCTTCGAGTCGAAGATCTTGGCGATGGTGGGGGCGTCCAGGACGAGGTTGTCCACGCCGGAGAGGTTGTAGCTGATGGCGACCGGGCCGCCGACCATCGGCAGGTTGATGCCCTGGCCGCCCTTGCAGATCTTCTTCGACGCCTCGACCTCGTCCTCCTTGAGGGCGGAGTCGGAGCCGGCGAAGGCGGTGGTGCCCTGGTTGAACTGGGTGATGCCGCCGCCCGAGCCGATCGGGTTGTAGTTGATCTGCACATCGGGGCAGGCGGCCATGTAGTTCTTGATCCAGAGGTCCATGGCGTTCTTCTGCGCCGAGGAGCCCGAGGCGAGGAGCTTGCCCTCGCCGTCGCACTTGATGTTCCCGGCGGCCTTGGTGGCGTCGTCGCTGCCCTGCTTCGTGTTGTCGTCCGAACCGCATGCGGTGAGGAGCAGTGCCGTCGAGACAGCGGCCGCGCCGACGGTGAGGGCCCGCAGACCGCGGACGTT
This sequence comes from Streptomyces sp. F63, assembly GCF_018070345.1. Taxonomy (GTDB): domain Bacteria; phylum Actinomycetota; class Actinomycetes; order Streptomycetales; family Streptomycetaceae; genus Streptomyces. The sequence continues at coordinate 15,638 of NZ_JAGPXX010000047.1, read as the reverse complement.
CCTTCGCTGAAGCTTCACCTTTGTGTGTTCCTTCCTGGGGCCCGCCGGCGACGGCGAAGCAAGGTCGGTGGTACTGCTGGATCTGCGTTCACCCGCCGGCTGCACGCCGACCGGTAAGGCTGAAATTAGGCAGATCAGGTGAATCGATCGACGGGGGAGGGTGAACACCGGGTGAACCTCGCCTATCAGTGCGGCGACCCGGTCCGACGTGTGGCACGCCGCGTGACGGGTGTGACGGATGGGGTGAAGGTTCTGCCCGCGTGATGCCTGCCCGGCATACGGAGAGCTCTTGCGCAATGGCGCGAACTCGCCCCCCTCTGTCGTATTCCGCTCAGCCGTGCAACCATCCGCGGTTGAGAGACATCACGTCAGCAAGGAAGTTGACGGCAACGCGGACGAGGCGGAGGTGGCCGGTGGGGCGGCAGCGGACGATCGTGACGGCGACAGCACTGGTGTGCGCGGTGGGGGCCCTGCTGACGCCGGGCACCGCGCTGGCCGCACCGGCCGAACCCGACCCGGCGCCGGCCCCGCGTCTGGAGGAGCTCCGCAAGGAGATCGAGACGCTCTACCACAAGGCGGAAGCCGCCACGGAAGCGTACAACGCGGCCCGGGAGAAGACCCGCGAGCAGTCGCGCAAGCTGGCCCGTATCGAGAAGAAGACCGCCGCCGCGGAAGAGCGGATGGAGCTGCTGCGGGGGCAGGCGGGCGCGATGGTCCGCTCCCACTACCGGGGCAACGGCATGCCCGACATCCTGAAGCTGCTGCTGGAGGGCGGCTCGGGGGACTTCCTGCACGACGCCGACACCGCCCGCAAGGGCCGGCAGGCGCAGCAGGGGCTCATCGCGAGCCTGGAGAACACTCGGGAGCGGCTGGACGGCTACGCCGAGACCGCGGACGAGGAGTACCGCCGTCTCCGCGCGCAGCAGAAGAAGAAGGCCGTCGCCAAGAAGTCGGTGGAGCAGCGGATCGAGGCGGCCGAGGAACTGGAGTCGCGGCTGCAGGCCGAGGAGCTGGAGCGGCTGCGCGAGCTGGAGGACGAGGCCGCCCGGAAGGCCCAGGCCGTATGGCTGGACTCCGGGGCGCTGGAGGAGATCGACGCCCGGGCCTCCAAGGAGGGGAAGAAGGCCCTCGCCTACGCCACCGGTCAGCTCGGCAAGGACTACGAGTGGGGCGCCGAGGGCCCGGACACCTACGACTGCTCCGGACTGACCTCGCAGGCGTGGGCCGCGGCCGGCCGGACCATCCCGCGGACCTCGCAGGAACAGTGGAAGCGGCTCCCCAGGATCCCCGTCCGGGACATGCGGCCGGGCGACCTGATCATCTACCACGCGGACGCCAGCCATGTCGGGATGTACATCGGGGACGGCGACATCGTGCACGCCCCACGTCCGGGGCGGCAGATCACCGTCACGGGAGCGGGCTCGATGCGGATCCTGGGCGTCGTACGGCCCGACGAGCGGGCGGACGAGCGGGCGGACGAGCGGGCGGACGAGCGGACCGGGGAGCGCTGACCCCGGAACGGTGACCTTGGCACCGTGACCCCGGAACGGTGACCGGGGAGTGCGCGCCGGTGGCACGCGGTGCCGTGCGGCGGCCGGGCGTCCCTCGCCGGATGCCGTGCGGGCTGCCGGCCCCCGGGCAACCGCAGCGCGTGATGTTCATCATCGCCCCATTCCCCCAAATGAGGGCAGAACGCCGCCGCTGTTTGGCATATGCCATCACAGAGTGGTTGCCCGGCATTCCACTCCGGCGGGGCGTGCCGCTATGGTCGCCTTCCAGTGCCCGGCACAGTGTGACCGCCAACTCGTCCGGCGGACCGGGCCCGGCGGCGTGCCGAACCGGCGGCCGTCTTGCCCTCGGGGGGAGGGAAGGATCAGAGCGATGCCCGTACCCGCGCCTCGGCAGGGGGAGACCCTGGCCGCGGGAGGTGCTCCGGCTGCCCCCTCGCCGCGTTCCGCGGCGGCCCCCGGGGCCGTCACCGCTCCCGCGTCGGCCCCCGGCACCGCTCAGGCTCCCCTCACCCTCCTGGTGATCGAGGACGATCCGTCGGTGGCCTTCTCGGTCCCCGACCAGCTCGACACCGGAGGCCGCCGGGTCCGCCTCCGCACCGCCCGCAACCTCACCGAGGCCGAGCGGCTGCTCACCGACGACGTGGACTGCATCCTGCTCGACCTCGCCCTGGACGTGCGCCAGGCCGGCGAGGAGCTGGACACGCTGCGCCAGGTGCTGCGGCTCGCGCCCGGCCACGCCGTCCTCGTCCTCACCGCCGAGGCCGACGCGGAGCGGGGCGCCGAGGCCGTACGCGTCGGGGCACAGGACTATCTCTTCCGCGACGAGCTGGACGGGCGGGCCCTCGGCCGGGCCATCCGCTACGCCGTCGAGCGCAAGCGCGCCGACGCCGCGCAGCGCCAGCTCACCGAGTCGCGGCTGCGCGGCCAGGAGAACCGGCGGCTGGAGCGCGGCCTGCTGCCCAAGCCCCTGCTGGAGGGCTCCGACCTGCGCTTCGCCGCCCGCTACCGGCCCGGCCGCAGCCGTGCCCTGCTCGGCGGCGACTTCTACGACACCGTCCGCACCCCCGACGGCACCGTGCACGCCATGATCGGCGACGTGTGCGGGCACGGGCCGGACGAGGCCGCACTCGGTGTGCTGCTGCGGATCGCCTGGCGGTCCCTGACCCTGGCCGGGCTGTGCGGCGACGAACTCCTCGGCACGCTGCAGAAGGTGCTGGAGAACGAGCGCCCCAACGACGAGATCTTCGCGACCCTCTGCACCCTCGACATCGCGCCCGACGGCCGCCGGGCCGGGCTCTGCCTCGCCGGGCACCCGGCGCCGCTGGTCGCCCGCGAGGGGCGGCGGGTGAAGCTGCTGCACTACGACGACGGCGGGCCCGCGCTGGGTGTCCTGCCGCGCGCCCGCTGGCCGCGGCGGCAGGTGGAGCTGGGCGGGACCTGGAGCCTGATGATGTACACCGACGGGCTGATCGAGGGCCGGATCGGGCAGGGCACGCAGCGGCTGGGCCAGGAAGGCATCGTCGACGTGATCAGCGGCCTGCGGGACCGGGGGCTGGGCGGCGAGGAACTGCTGGACGCGGCGATGGCCGAGGTGCGGGAGCTCAACGGCGGCGAGCTGACGGACGACGTGGCGGTGCTGCTGCTGGACCGTGAGCGGGAGCGTGGCCGGGGCCGCGACCGCCGCGACGAGGGCCGGGGCCGGAGCCCGGGGGGCTGGTAGCGCGGGCGCTCTGACTGCCCCGGGCGACCGCTGCCGGGACGCCGGCTCTGGGCCCTCCGCCGGTCCGCCGCTCCGGCTTCCCGTCCGCCGCAACAAGCAGCGGGCCCCCGCCCGCCCGGAGGGCGACGACGGGGGCCCGGAGCTGCGCGGCCGGTGGACGGCCGGTCGGCGGCGGGGCGGCCGGGGGTGATTCCGGGGTGGCTGCGGCGCCCGGCGGACGGCCGCGCCGGCCGGGTGGCTCAGCGGCCGCCGTTGTACGGGCCGTACGGGCCGTCGGAGCTGCTGCCGCGCCGGCCGCGGCCACCGCCCCCGCCACCCGAGAGCGCGCGAACGGCGGGCCGCACGTCCACCACGTACACGATCGCGGCGATCAGCCCGATGATCGTGAGGAAGAACAGCCCCAGCGGCAGCACGTTCACCACCACCGCGATGCCCAGGATGATCAGCCAGAACGGCTTGGTCTGCTTGTCGGCGGCGCGGAAGGCGTCCTCGCGCCGGATCACGGCGTCGATGAAGGCGAACACCGTGAAGAGGAGAATCCCCAGATAGAGAAAGCTCAGAATGTTGTGAAAGCCCTGCACCAGCACGCCGTCCACCACCCAGTCCTATCGCGCGCGTCGGTCACGTCTGCGTCGTATCGTCCGTCGGTGCCGCCGCTCCGGCGGCCGCTCCCGGCGGCCGGCGGCATCGCGGCCACCGTACCGACCGTATAGGGACAACGGGCCGGGCACGTCGCTTGTGCCCGGCCCGCTCTCCACTGTTGTCCGTCCGGCGCCGTGGCCGTCATCTGCGGTGTGCGGACGTCACTCGGCGGACTTCGGCGTCGTCTTCCTGGCCGGGGCCTTGCGGGCGGCGGCCGGCTTCTTCGCCGCGGCCGGCTTGGCCTCGGCCGCGGGCTTGGCCCCGGTGGCCGGCTTGGCGGCCGGGGCGGGCTTCGCCTCCGTGGCGGCCGTCACCTTCTTCTCCGTGGCCGGCTTGGCGGCCGGCTCCGGCTCCGGCTCGACGGTGATGGCGATGTCGGTCATCTGCTCGGCGGCCTCACCGCGCCAGTTCTGCACGGCGCCGCGGCCGCGGTCGGCCAGTTCGTCGTACGTCTCGCGGGCCTTGACCGCGTACTCGGCGGCCCGGCCGACGCCCTGGAGCGCCAGGTGCTGAGCGTTGTCGCGCAGTTTCCTGATGTCACTGTCGAGGGTGCCGAACACCTCGGTCAGCTTGCTCTGCACGGTGGCCTGGGCCTCCTTGGCCTGCCGGCTCACCTTCTCCTGGACGGCCTTCGGGTCGGCGGTCCGGACGGCGGCGAACCGCTCCGGGGCCTCGGCGCGCAGCTTCTCGATCAGCGCGGGGAACTCCCGGAGCTTCTCGGCGGCGAGGTCCGCCGTGCCGACGGCGGCGTAGAAGGGGGTGGATTCCTGGATCGTCTTGCGGAGTTCTTCGGTGGTGGCCATGGCGGGATCCCTCCGGATCGGTCGGTCAGCTCGGTTGCTTGGCTTCGCCGCTGTCGCCGTCGTCCCCGGCGCCGGCCGGGGAGCCGGCACGGGAGTCCGACGACGGGGCGGACGGCGGCGCGGCGGGGGCGCCGCCGGGGGCGTCGGTCGTGTCACCGGCGTCCGCGGCGTGCCCGTTCTCCCTGCGGAAGGACTCGTAGATCTGGATCAGCACCTGCTTCTGGCGCTCGTTGATCGACGGGTCGGTCATGATCGCGCTCTTGACCTCGACCTCGTCCCGGTCCCGCTCGTCGAGGATTCCGGCCTGGACGTACAGCGTCTCGGCCGAGATCCGCAGCGCTTTCGCGAGCTGCTGCAGGATCTCCGCGCTCGGCTTGCGCAGCCCGCGCTCGATCTGGCTGAGGTACGGGTTCGACACCCCGGCGGCCTCGGAGAGCTGCCGCAGCGACAACCGCGCACTGCGCCGTTGCTCCCGCAGGAACTCCCCGAGATTGCCGACCTTGAGTGAAGCCATGGCCCCATCGTGCACCCGAACGCTAACTATTGCAAGCGACCTGCTTGCAAGTGGCATGCACGCGCCGGTGGAGCGGTGAGACTGAGCACGACAGGGGGGTGTTGTATTTGCAGAGCGGTCGCAAGTGAACCGTGCCACGTTGCTGCATGCAGCGACGGTCGTTCACATCGTTCCCACGGTCCCGCCTGGCGCAGCCTTACCTGTCGGCCTGGTTGAAGAACTTCCCCATGGCCGGGCCCGGCGGAGAGGTGCGCGGGACGATCACCGCCGGATGCATCCGCAGCTCGCTGTGAACCGGCCGCTCGGAAAAGAGGAAGGGCGCATCTTTCATGCCCGGGTACACAGGACGCGTGATACAGGTACGCCCTATGCAGGAAGAAGATATCCGCGACGTTTCGGCGGTTCGAGTGAAGGGCTGGCAGACCGCCTACCCGGGCATGGTGCCGCAGGACTACCTCGACGCACTCACGGTTGCCGAGGACGCCCGTATGCGGCGTGACATGTTCGCACGCAGCACGGGGAGCGTCGTGAACCTCGTCGCCGAGGCAGACGGCGCCGTGGTCGGCTGGGCGGCACTCGGCCCCTCCAAAGAAGAGAACCGTAACCCCCAGGACGGTGAACTGCTCGCCCTCTACGCGGCCCCTGACCGCCTCGGCACCGGCGTCGGAAAGGCGCTGATGCAGCAGACGCTGGTCGCTGCCCGGGAGCGCTCGTTCCACAGGCTCGTGCTGTGGGTGATCGCCGCCAACACAAGGGCGCGCCGCTTCTACGAGCGGGGCGGCTTCGTACTGGACGGCTGCTCGGCGGACTGGTCGGTCAACGGCACAGTGGTCCCCGAAGTCCGCTACTGCAAGGATCTTGCACCGCCGAACCTGCGAGGGTGAACTCAGCAGGGCTTCTCTGCAGTTCTTCTGCCCGCCGGAAGATCCATCACCGCCTGCCTGAGCGAGACCGGGGCAGGGGTAAGCGGGTGGGCGGGCCGGGGCGGTCGCCGGGTGCCAGGCCCGTGCGGCGGACGACTTCTGAGGGTGTCGTGCCCAGCCGGTGGGACCGGCACGAATCCGGAGGGCCTCGTTGGGCAGCGGGGCAAGGCTGCGGGGCCGGGGGCGCACGGTAGCCGTCGCGTGGACCGCGGACGTAGATCTCGGGGCTCGGACTGTCCGCTGTTTCCTTTACGACTCTCTCGGAAAAGGATCAGCCGTTCGAACCTTCAGTCACCGGGGGCCCCGTGCGTCACATCTGGGAAGTCATCGCAGCGCTCGTCATCTTGAACATCGCGGGCTTCCTCGCCGCTCTCATCTTCGTCAAGCTCCGCCGGATCCAGAGTAGGCGACGCGGATAGCCCTTCACGGCCGGCAGCGGGTCGAGAGGGCATCGGTCGCGCTTATCAAGCCCTGCTTCGAAGACACTCCCTGCCCGGCCCGTCCGCCTTCGCCTACAGTGCGCAGGCAGCAATCGGTGGGCACTCGCGTGCATGGTGGGGGAAGGAGGCCGGCATTCCGATGCGGGTAGTGGCCGCGCATCCCGATACGCCGGAAGGCGCACGCCTGGCCGCCTACAGCACAGTCTCCACGTCGCTCGCCCTGCAAAGTGATCGCCGGCTGGGCGAGCTTGTTGACGCCGCCCCACCCCTTGGCTCCGGTATCGGCGGGAGGTCTGCGCTACTGGAGGTCGACGGGAAGCCGGTCTTCGTGAAGCGGGTGCCGCTCACGGATCGGGAGCGGCTGCCGGAGCACGCACGATCCACGGCCAACCTGTTCGGGATTCCCACCTTCTGCCAGTACGGCGTCGGCGGGGGGCCCGGTTTCGGGGCATGGCGGGAGCTCGCCGTGCACACCATGACGACGAACTGGGTGCTCGGAGGGCAGTACCAGGGGTTCCCGATGATGTACCACTGGCGCGTACTGCCGGACATGGCCGCGCTTCCCGGGGAACTCGCGGACGTGGAGCGGGTCGTGGCCTATTGGGGAGGCAGGCCGGAGGTGCGACGTCGTATCGAGGCCCTTGAGCAGTCCTCCGCGAGCCTCGCGCTGTTCCTGGAGTACATCCCTCAGACGCTCGACGAGTGGCTTACCGAGCAGGTACAGGCCGGCGAAGAGTCTGCCGACCGGGCTTGTTCCCTGGTGGAGGGCGAGTTGGAGGCCGGTACGTCCTTCATGAACGCTCGTGGGCTTCTGCACTTCGACGCCCATTTTCAGAACATCCTGGTCGACGGCCGACGCCTTTATTTCGCCGACTACGGCCTCGCCATCTCGTCCCGCTTCGATCTGTCACCGTCCGAGACCGGTTTCTTGGAACTGCACAGGACCTACGACCTCTGCTACACACGCAGTTGGCTGGTGAACAGGCTGATCACGAAGCTATACGGATACGAGCGGAAAGAACGCGAGGCACTGATCCGCGCATGCGCGGAAGGAGAGGACCCGCCGGACGGACCGCGAAAGGCCCGGGCGATCCTCTCCCGCCATGCACCGCTCGCCGCAGTGATGACGGACTTCTACGTCAAGGTCCAGGAGGAGAACAGGGAGACCCCGTACCCGTTGGAGGCGCTCCGCCGGGCCCTCCACGCAGACAGGTCACGTCGCAGTTGAGCAGGTACTCGGCTGTCCTGAGCGTCAGACATGTCCACGGGCTCCACGTGAGGTTCTTCGGCCGATCCCTGGATGAGGGGCTTGGTCCGGTTCTTCCTTCTCGGTCCCGCTGCTTCTGCACAGTGGTTCCTGTGCCGGGAACGAACCAGCAGACATTGCCCACGTGGACCGGTTCGAGATCGGGTGGCGGGATGACGAGGCTGAGCATCGGCGTCCGTTGGCGGATGTGGTCTCGGCGGAGTTCGAGGCGGGACAGCCAGTGCGGGAGTTTCCGTCGTATCGCAGGCAGCGGCACTTCCTGGGGCGCCGGTGGTCCCCTGCGAAAGCAGGTCTGATGGGACAGCTCGGCATCGGTCGAGACCATCGGACACAGCCGAGCAGGACCCTTGGTTGACCTTCACCTTGGGGGAGGCCACAGGGTCGGTGGGGCCGGGCGACTGCTCGGCTGCTCGCAGTTGCTGATGGTTGCGGCAGCCAAGGAGCCCCTGCGAGCGCAGCCGCCGTCGATGCGCTCAAGCACCTCGACGGAACACAGGATGGTCGACGGACTATGCTCGAACGGTGGAGAATCCGGAGATCCTCATCCGACTCACCCCGGATGAGGCGCTGGTCCTGTCGGACTGGCTGGAGCAGGTGCAGATGGCAGACGTCAGTCGTCTCATCGACGATCCGGCGGTCTGGGCGCCGCTTCACCGCATTGCCGGAACGCTCGACAAGTCGCTACCGGGAATCTTTGCCGCGGACTACGCCGAACGTCTGGATGCGGCCCGCCGCAGGCTTCGTCCGACCCAGGGCGACAGCGCCGGTGACGATGAGAGTGCGGACGTATGAAGACCCTCTCGGAGATGACTGAGCGCGAGTAGCTCGCCAGAGTGTGCCAGCGTCCTCAAATGTGATGAACCACTGCTGGTCAGGGCCTCGACATGGTTCACCTTCAGTGAAGACGGAACACCGGCGTCCGAGTGGGCGGCATGGAGTCCAACGCAGGTGATGTCCTGTCGCGCGGGAACCGCCGGATTCCCGCTCCTTCGTGCTGCCGGGTTCTCCTTCGCGGCGCTCTGAGCGGCTGTCCCCTATCAGCCCAGTGACTGCTCAGGGTTCCGGCGGGTTCCGGTGGAGCGAAAACCAGGCGCCTGTGAGCCGGTTCGCACTCGTATACTCGTGCGACCTCATGGAGGGGGAGGCGGAGACGGTGAAGCTTGCTGAGGCGCTGGCAGAACGTGCGGAGGCGACGCGCCGCGTGGAGCAACTGCGAGCGCGTGTCGTCAGCAGCGCGCGGTACCAGGAGGGGGAGACACCCGCCGAGGACGCGGCGCAGCTGCTGGCTGAGGCCGGTGAGGTGCTGGACGCTCTGGAGCGGCTGATCCGGCGGATCAACCGCACCAATGCCACGGTGGACATGGGTCCGGACGGCACGCTCACCGACGCCCTGGCACGCCGGGATGTCCTGCGGCTGCGTCACTCCGTGGTCACCGCGGCGGCGGACGCGGCGGCGGGTAAGGGCGAACGGGGGTACGGCCGGCAGCTTCGGTCCGAGCTGATGATGCTGTCCGCGCTCCCGGTCGCGGAGCTGCGCGGTCAGGCGGATGCGCTCGCCCGGGAGATCCGCGAGATCGATGTGCGGATCCAGCGGACGAACTGGGAGGTCGATCTGCTGGACTGAGCAGTCCGGCAAACGGGGACGAGGTGGAGCAGGTAGCGGCTTCGGAAGCGTGCACACACCGAGGGCCGGCGGTTTTCCGGCCCACTCCTGGCGCGTGAAGAGCAACGCGGGGGTTCGACTCCCCGGATAACAGCGCAGCTCAGCACCGCGTACAGGTAACCGTGCACAGCGCACAGCACATCACCACGTGCAGATCCGAGGCGGCGAGGGCGGGTTCGGGGCTTTCCACATCGTCAAACCCTGGGGAACGGCGGACTCCGAGCAGTGCACCCGCGTCGTCCGAGAGGATGGACACATGGTGATCACAGCGTCCGGGCCGTGGCAGGAGCACAACCCCGGAGTGCTCATGGTCGTCATGCTCCTCAGCGCCGTGACCCTGTTGAGCCTGAGCGCCTACGTGTGCTCACGGTTCACACGAGAGGCCGGGGAACGCCGCTCCCCCGCTGCGCTGTGCCGGGACGCATCCCTGGCCGCGGTCGCCCTGTCGTTCGCCCTCTACCTGTGGGGATGTCTTCACCTCTTCGTCCTCGGAAGACAAGAACGGTACGTGGAGTGCCTGAAGGCGCACCCCGGCGGTTCGGCGGACATCGACGGGATCACCGCCGGTTTCCTCCCCCTGCGGCTCGTGTGCCACCTGCCGGACGGCCGCAGCTATCCCGTCGTCGTCCCCGACTACGTCAACCCGTCCCTTGCGGCTCTGCCGGCGTTCGCTCTGCTCTCCGCGATCACCACGGCGCTGCTGTACCGCAGACAGCGCACCGGAGCGGCGGCACCGCGGAAGGGATGACCTCTTGCGGCACGCGGGTGGGGCTCGGGGACACATCGTCACCGCCGGGGCCGACGGTGCTGGCGGCCCGGGCAGCCCGTCCCGTCCCCCGACCGCGCCGGCGTCGGCGTCTGCGGGAAAGCGGCCGGGCGGCGTACGCCGGCGTGGTGCCGGGTACGCCGCCCTCTCGGTGAGGCGAGTCGCGGGAGGCAGTGCGCGCGGCCGTCCTCCGGGTTACTTCGAATCGCGGTTGTAGACCCTCTTCGACCAGAGGCGGCCGAGCGCGGTGAGGGCCAGGCACCAGGCGACGGCGAGCCAGCCGTTGTGGCCGATCTCGCTGCCCAGCAGCAGCCCGCGCAGGGTCTCGATGGCCGGGGTGAACGGCTGGTACTCGGCGACCGGCTGGAACCAGCCGGGCATCGCGTCGACCGGGACGAAGGTGCTGGAGATGAGCGGGAGGAAGATCAGCGGCAGCGCGTTGTTGCTCGCCGCCTCCGCGTTCGGGCTGACCAGGCCCATCCCGACGGCGATCCAGGTGAGCGCCAGGGCGAACAGCGCGAGCAGGCCGAGGGCCGCGAGCCACTCCGGGGCCGTGGCGTCCGTGGAGCGGAAGCCGATGGCCACGCCGACGGCGCCGACGAGGATCACGCTGATGAGGGACTGCAGCACGCTGCCGATGACATGCCCGGTGATCACCGAGCCGCGGTGGATCGCCATGGTGCGGAAACGGGCGATGATGCCCTCGGTCATGTCGTTGGAGACGGACACCGCGGTGCCGACCGTCGTGCTCGCGATCGTCATGAGCAGGAGGCCGGGCACGAGGTAGGCGATGTACGCGGAGCGGTCCGCGGCCCCGCCACCGATGCCCGCGCTCATCACGTCCCCGAAGACGTAGACGAAGAGCAGTAGCAGCATGACGGGCGTGAGCAGCAGGTTCAGGGTGAGGGACGGGTAGCGCCGCGCGTGCAGGAGGTTGCGGCGCAGCATCGTGGACGAGTCGCGCAGGGCGAGGGGGAGGGAGCTCATCGGACGGCCTCCTCGGAGGGCTGGTGGTCGGTGCCGCCTGTGCCGCCTGTGCCGCCGGTCAGGGCGAAGAAGACGTCGTCGAGGTCGGGGGTGTGCACGGTCAGTTCGTCCGCCTCGATGCCGGCGGCGTCCAGCCGGTCGAGGATGGAACGGAGCTGGCGCTGGGTGCCGTCGCCGGGGATCCGGAGGGTGAGGGCCTCGTCGGTGGGCGCGCCCGCCGGCCGGGCGGAGCCGGGGGTCCGGCTCGGGGTGTCCTCGGTGGCGTCGCGCAACGCGACGGCGGCGGACCGGTACGCGGCAGGGTCGGTGAAGCGGAGCCGGACATGCCCGCCGGGGATCAGCCGCTTGAGTTCCTCGGCGGTGCCCTCGGCGGCGATCCCGCCGTCGTGGAGCACGGCGATGCGGTCGGCGAGCTGGTCGGCCTCCTCCAGGTACTGCGTGGTGAGGAAGACGGTGACGCCGTCGGCGACGAGCTCGCGGACGATCTGCCACATGGCGTGCCGGGAGCGCGGGTCGAGGCCGGTCGTCGGCTCGTCGAGGAAGATGATCCGCGGGTCGCCGACCAGGGTCATGGCGATGTCGAGACGGCGCTTCATGCCGCCGGAGTAGGCGGAGGCGGGTTTGCTCGCGGCGTTGGTGAGGCCGAAGCGTTCCAGCAGTTCGGCGGTTGTCCGCCGGCCCTCGCGGCGGGAGAGGTGGTGCAGGTCCGCCATGAGGAGCATGTTCTCCTCGCCGGTGATCAGACCGTCGACGGCGGAGAACTGCCCGGTGACACCGATCGCGGCCCGCACGGCCTGCGGGTCGGCGGCCGGGTCGTGCCCGGCGACGCGCAGCTCGCCGGCGTCGGCCGTGATGAGGGTGGAGAGGATGTTGACGGCGGTGGTCTTGCCGGCGCCGTTCGGCCCCAGCAGCGCGAACACGGACCCGGCGGCGACGCGCAGATCGATCCCGTCGAGCACGGTCTTGTCGCCGTACGACTTGCGCAGACCGGTGGCGGAGACGGCGGCGGGCGGCTGTCCCCCGTCGATGGATGTGGACATGACAGGTAAACCCATGGTGCTCTCCTTGTGAAGGGCAGGGTGGAGTGATGGGGGCGGACGAGGGGGGGGCCGTCCTCAGGCCCGGGCGCGGCGCACGTCGATGTTGCCGTAGCGGGAGCGGGCGCGGATCTCGACGGTCTCCTCGCTGTTCCCCGGGGTCCCGGAGGCCGTGAGCGTGTTGCGGACCTGTCCGTGCCGGGAACTGGCGTCCAGCCAGGCCGCGGTTCCCTCGCGGACGCCGACCTCGATGGCGCCGTGGGAGGTCTCCAACTGGACCGCCCCGCACGTCACTTCGGCGACTCGCACGGTGCCGTGGGCGGTCTTGGCGACGACGGAGCCCTCGGCGCGGGCGATGTCGATGTCACCGTTGGCGCCGTTCACCCGCAGGTCGCCGGTCGCGGCGCCGACGGTCGTGGTGCCGTGCGAGTTCTTCAGGACGGCGGGGCCGTCGAGGAGCCCGGCGCGCAGGCTGCCGGAACTGGTGCTGATCTCGGCGGTGCCCTCGGTCCGCTCGACGGTGATCGAGCCGTGCGAGGCGGTCAGGTGCAGCGGGCCGGTCGTGTCGAGCCGGACGTCGCCGGTCGAGGTCTTCACCCGGACCTCGCCCAGCCGGCCCTCGCCGATCACCTGGGCCCAGGCGCCGGTCATGCCGACGCTCGAACCCGTGGGCAGCTCGACCGTCACGTCGACGGTGCCGGTGCGCCCGACGAGATAGCGCTGCTTGGGCGTCCTGACGGTCAGTTCGCCGCTCGCGTAGGCGACCTCCGTCTGGTCGGCCGCCCGGACGTCCTGCTCCCGCTTGGGGTCGCGGGGCCGCACCTCGACGACGGTGTCGGGGCGGTCGCCGGCGGTGAACCGGATGGAACCGGCTTCCACGTGCGCCGTGACCGAGATCGGTGCGGGTGTGTCGAAAGAAGGCATGGCTGTCCCGTCCTCTTGGGTCTTCGGGGCGTCCCCGCTGGTGGGACGTGGTGTGGGTGAAGTGGTGTGGCGGGTGCGAACGTTGGAGCGGGGGCGCGGCTAGCGCACCCAGCCCGTGTAGCTCTGCCCGATGGTCTGGGTCCGCTCGGGCGCCCGCGGCCGGCCGCCGCCGTCGACCGCGGCCGACACGGCGCGCACCAGCCACGCGTTGACCGACAGGCCCTCGCGACTCGCGGCCTCCTCGGCGCGGGCCTTGAGGTGGGCCGGCAGGCGCAGGTTGACGCGGGCGGTGCCGCCCTCGTCGCCGTCGGCCGGGGCCGGGGGCCTGAGCGGCTCGGCGGGCGCGGCGGACTCCGCCGGGGCGCCGGCGCCGGCGGGCGGCGGTGTCACCACGAAGTCCGGGTCGAGCCCGCGCAGCCGTACGTCGACCGAACCGGGGGCGAGTTCGCGGGTGATCTCGTCCATCGCGGCCGAGAGCACGTTGAGCATGGTCAGCCGGGCCGCCGACTCCAGGGGAGCGGTGAGCCTCTCGGCCAGCTCACGGGCTTCGCCACCGCCGGCCTCGGCGGCCACCGCGAGTTCGCGGCGGAGGGTTTCGACGTACGGGGTGAGGTCCATGGGTGCCACTATGGCATCACTATGGCGCCGCGAGCAAGCCCGTATGGCCCCTTGTGGGGGGCCGGGTGCGGAAATGGGGCTCTGGCCTGCCTAAATGGCAGGGAAATGATGTGTGCTGCGGTGTTGGCTCGCTCGGCTCGGATGTCCTTGGGTGGCCAGGAATGGCGCCTGGTGGTGCCTAGTGGTGTCAATCTGTGCCATGTTGTGGCGCGGTCTGGCGTCATCGCGTCTCACCTGGGCCACCCGGGCTTCACGGGCACGGGCTCGGGCCCACCGCGCTTCGCCGGCTCACACCCGGGCTTCCGACGCGGAGGACGGTGAGCCGGGCGCGGGCCCCTCCGCCCCGCTCGGGCAGCCGCGACGGCGTACTCGCCGTACGTCCGCCGAAGGCACTGGACGCGGCCGCCTGCGGGACCGGCCGCTCGTGACGTGACGATGTCGCGGACAGGCGGGGGCTTCCGGCAGTGCCGGGTATCCGGTTGTCCGGCCCGGACCGGGCTGACAGGGTCATGGCCATGCCCACCTTCTCCGCGCCCGACGGAACCCTGCTCGCCTACCACGGCCACGGCCACGGCCGCAGCCGCGGATCCGGGGACGGCCCTCCCGCGGTCTGCCTGCCCGGAGGCCCGCAGGACTCCGCGTACCTCGGCGACCTCGGCGGCCTCCCCGCGCACCGGCGCGTGATCACGCTGGATCTCCGGGGCACCGGTCGGTCGGAGATCCCCCGGGACTTGGGCTCCTGCCGTTGCGACCGGCTCGTCGGCGACGTGGAGGCCCTGCGCGAGCATCTGGGCCTGGACCGGATGGATCTGCTCGCGCACAGCGCCGGCGCGAATCTCGCCGTGCTGTACGCGGGCCGCCACCCGGAGCGCGTCCGCAGGCTCGCGCTGATCACGCCGAGTGTGCGGGCAGTCGGCCTGACGATCACCGGGGAACTCCGGCGCGAGACCGTACAGCCCCGCCGGAACGAGCCGTGGTTCCCGGCGGCCTTCGCGGCTCTGGAAGCGATCGGGGCGGGGAAGGCCACCGCCGGCCACTGGAAGGCCATCGCCCCGTTCTCCTACGGCCGCTGGGACGAGGCGGCCCGGGCCCATCAGGCCGCCGGGGACGAGCAGATGAACAGGGAGGTCGTGGCGGCCTTCGGTGCCGAAGGCGCCTTCGATCCGGACGCCACCCGCGCCGCGCTCGCCCGGTTCACGCAGCCGGTGCTCCTGCTGGCCGGGGAGGTCGATCCGGGCGCCCCGCCGGTCACGACGGCCGAGTTCGCCGGGCTGTTCCCGAACGCCGAACTCGTCGTCCAGCCGGGCGCCGGGCACTTCCCGTGGCTGGACGATCCCGGCCGGTTCGTGGCGACGACCGCGGCGTTCTTCGGGTGCGCGGCCACCCGGTCGCCGTAACTCCGGTCGCCGAGGAGCGACTGCCGCGCCGGTGCCGCTCTCGACGCGGCTGACTCCCCGCTCGCCGAGGCGTCGCGCGTCCACAAGCTGTGGACATGGCCGAAGAGGGAAGGGGGGCCTCTCGCATGGGCGGCGGATGCGGGTTTACGCGGCGCGAGTGCGGGTTGGCGCGGCCAGGGGGCGGAATGGTCCGGAATCCGCTGCTTCGGGTGAACCGGCACCGTGTGCGGGGCGCCGCCCGCCGCGGCGTCCCTACGCTCCGTCCGGAAGCCGTAACCGCCCGCCCGCGAGGAGGAGTTCGTGACTCCACCCACGCGTAAACGCGCGGGCTTCCTGCGTCGGTGGCTAAGCCGCCGCGCAGAGGACCAGCCCGGCCCTGTTGAGGACGTTCGTCGCGCCGGCGTGGTCCGCGTTCGCCGCGAACCC
>NZ_JAGPXX010000046.1 GCF_018070345.1 Streptomyces sp. F63 | reverse complement strand
CCCGAATGCGGGCATGTCGCGAAGGAGAACCGCGTCACCCAAGCGAAGTTCCAGTGCACGGCGTGCGGGTTCGCGGCGAACGCGGACCACGCCGGCGCGACGAACGTCCTCAACAGGGCCGGGCTGGCCCTCTGCGCGACGGCATAGCCACCGACGCAGGAAGCCCGCGCGTTTACGCGTGGGTGGAGTCACTCACGTTGATTGAGACACGACGTGAGGGACGGCGTATCGCCTACGCCGAGGTTCAGAAGTCCAGCTACCTGTATACGGAGCGGAAGTCGGTGCGGACGCTCGAAGCGAAGTATGGAAACATCCGTGCTCAAGCGCTCACTCCGAGTGAGTCAATGGCCTTCGTTGAAAGGTTGCTGGTAGAGCCATGAGTGATCGACGATCCGCATCGAGCACGGCAGTACTGGCCTGGTGCAAGAGCAGTTACAGCAGCGAGGAGGGCGGCGAGTGCGTCGAGGTCGCTATGACCTGGCGCAAGTCCAGCCGCAGCAGTGGTGAGGGCGGTGAGTGCGTCGAGGTTGCCGCCTGTCCGGGCTGGATCCACGTCCGGGATTCCAAGGACACAGCCCGGCCCGGCCTCGCGGTGGGCCCAGACGCCTGGGCTTCCTTCGTCGGCTTCGCCTCCCGCGCGGACGTCTGACACTCGCCATACTCGTGTCCTGCATCCTTGAACGGGTGCAGGGCACAGGCGTGCCCGGATCACCGCTGGGCGAGACCGTCCACGGAACAGCCTGCGGATAGCTCCCTGAGAAGGACAGCCCCGTTACTGTCCGGTGACACGGGCACGCGAAGATCCAGGTATGGCGAGCACAGCAAGACCGCAGGTGAGGCGCCGGAGGGTCCGGGCGGGAGCGGCTGTGGCCGTGGTGGCGGGCCTGGCCACGGCGGGATGGTTCGGTTACCAGAGGGTGGCGAACCCGATGGCCTCCCTGTCCAGGGCCGATGCGGTGGACGCAGCGAGCCGCACGGCAGAGGTCGAGGGCGAACGCCGCCTGGAGAGGGCCGTCGGTGTCCTGCCCGGAGCACCGCGGCAGTTCGGCACCGCGGCCACGGACCACTGCCTCCGTCAGGTTCCCTTCGAGGGCGAGCCGGCAGGCCCGCTGAGCTGCCAGTGGCGACTGGAGCGATATGTCGTCTTCGACGGCGACCTGCGAACGGTCGGGGAGAAATGGGGCAAGGCGCTGGGCGGTGACCGGTGGACCGGCTCGCGGGTGCCGTTCGCCTCCGACTACAGCTCCACCTCCGAACGGTACGAGTACCGCGATCCCCGGACCCGCGACCGTCTCGTCGTCACCCTGGTCCAGGACCGGGGTGAACTCCGCCTCCTGGAGGCCCGGCCCCGTTTCGAGGGCGCGGAGCAGTACGAGCGGGAGCAACGGAAGTTCGCCGGAGGGAGGGCCGCGGAGCGCGCGGTGGCCGAAGGCCGGCAGGTCGCCCGTATCTCGCTGGTGCGCGTCTACTACCGCCAGAACGGCAGCGCACCCTTTGACCCTCCGTACTGGTGAGGCACCCCCTTGCCGGGGCCGGGGTGTCGCACGGTCGTCCGGGGCGGATCCACGGGCTGGAGCGGGACCGGGTCGTCATTCTCTGGCCGGAGGCGGCCTCGTTCGCCGAGGCGAGCCCGGACGTATTCCGAACGGCTGTGGACGGGCCGACGGACGTCGCGGAATCCCTCTCGGAGGAGAAGGCGAGCACGGGCAGGCCCACGGATCTCTGTGTGTACCTCGGCAGATAGCCGCCGCACACAACTACTGCGCGGGGAGGCGCCGTTTCACCCGGATTCCAGCACAGCCCGGATCACATGCCGGGCGTTGCGTGCCATGGCCGGGTTCGTCTCGCGGTAGTACGGCAGGGCGATCAGCGCTTGCGAGAGCGTCCGTCCCCGGCCGCGGCGCCAGGACGCGTCGTCCACGCCGAGCGTCTCGCGGAAGACCTCCCGTGCGCCGGGCGGCAGCAGGTTCCACGCCGGGAACAGGTCGCAGGCCGGATCGCCGGTCCCCGTGCACCCGAAGTCGATGACCGCCGTGAGCCCGCCGCCGCTGTCCACCAGCAGGTTGCCCGGCATGAGGTCGGCGTGCAGCCACACCGGCGGGCCGTCCCACCGCGGGGCCCGCAGCGCGTCCTCCCACACGGCGGTCACGGCATCGCAGTCGACGCCCTCCTGCGGGATCCCGCGCAGTTGCCCGATCGCCGCCCGGGTCTCCGTGTCCAGGGAGGCGACCGGCCCACCCCGGTGGGCCTGCGGAAGTCCGGCCGGCACGGGGATGCTCCGCATCGCCGCCACGAACGCGGCCAGGTCCCCGGCCAGCCGCTCGGGGTCGCCGAGCGCTTCCGGATCGGGGATCTCCCCCTCCAGCCACCGGTACACCGACCACGGCCACGGATAGCCCTCGGCGGGCCGCCCGGCGCCGAGCACCCCGGGGACGGCCGTGGGCAGCCGGGGCGCGAGCCGGGGCAGCCACTCCTGCTCCAGTGACACGTCGGCGGCCCCGCCCTCCGTCAGCGGCAGGCGTACGACCATGCCGTCGCCCAGCCGGAACATCGCGTTGACGGTGCCGCCCGACGGCACCCGCCGCACCGGGAGACCCGCCCACCGGGGGAACTGCCCGGCGACCAGCCGCCGTACGAGTTCGTCGTCGACGGTCCGTGTGCCGGGATGGGTCCGTGTTGTGCTCATGAGCGGTCATCCGACCGGCGGACGCCGGGGGCGTCAAACGCTTTCCGTTGTGACGGGCCCTTCGGCGCCCGCGGTTCGACGCTTGTGGTCCGACGTTTGCGGTCCCCCCGGGCGGCGGGCGCGACCACTCCGCCGGGCATGACGGCAGGGCCCCGGGGCCGGGGGAGAGGGGGCGGAAGACCCCGGCTACTGTGCCCACCATGACGGACACCAAGATCGAGATCACCGCCGAGCTGGTCCGTGACCTGTTGCGTGATCAGCATCCCGACCTGGCCGATCGTCCCGTGCGTCTCGGCGCGCGGGGCTGGGACAACCAGCTGTGGCGGCTCGGCAGCGACCTCGCCGTCCGGCTGCCCTGGGCGACGCGGTCCGCGGACGATCTGCTGCGCAAGGAGTACACCTGGCTTCCCGCTCTCGCCCCGCGCCTTCCGCTGCCGGTCCCGGTTCCCCGGCGTATCGGTGAGCCCTCCGCGCAGTTTCCGCGCCCGTGGCTCGTCACGACTTGGGTGCCGGGCGTGTCCGGCGACCGTGCCCCCGCCACGCGGGCCGCGGAGGCGGCCGATGCCCTCGCCGGCTTCTTGACGGCTCTTCACCGGCCGGCCCCCGGCGACGCTCCGGCCGGCGGCCATGGCCGCGGGGGGCCGCTGGCGGACCGCGCCGAGCAGTTCGCCCGGCAACTCGCGTCGGCCACCGAGCAGGGGCTCATCACGGACCCGGGCGCCGTCCGCGCGGTGTGGGACGATGCCGTGGCCGCGCCCGGCTGGGCGGGCCCGGCCCTGTGGCTCCACGGCGATCTGCATCCGGCCAACGTTCTCACCCTGGACGGCACCTTCTGCGGCGTGGTCGACTTCGGCGACCTCTGCGCGGGCGACCCGGCCTACGATCTCGCCGCCCCCTGGCTGCTGCTGCCGGACGGCGCCGCCGACCGCTTCCACGCCGCCTACCAGCCGGCTCCGGACGCCGCGACCCTGCGCCGCGCCCGGGGCTGGGCGGTGCTGCAGGCCCTCGGCGGCCTCCTCGTCGGAGAAGCGGGCGTCCGGGGCGAGCCCGGCGGCAAGCCCACCTGGGGCCCGCCGGCGCAGGCCGCCCTGCGGCGCCTCACCGCGACGGTCCGCTGAGGCCGCAGCACGCAGCACGCAGCACGCAGCAGGGTGTACGGGGTTGCGGGCCGGTGGGCCCGGCGACGGGACCGGTCGGCCCTGTTGACCGGCGCCGGAACATGATGTTCTGGGTGTGGCGCCGAGGAGAGCACCGGACGCGGAGCAGCGGACACCGAGCCGCGCACCGCGCAATCAGGGCCCGCGAGAAGCGGACAGCCCCTCGGAGGCCCGTGTACCCAGCGGTACCCCGTCCGCTGGGTACACGCGTTCCACCAGGCCCGCGCCTCCCCGCCCCGGGTACGCGTGCTCCGCCACCGGCCCACTCCTGTCGGCGTGTTCCCCGAAGGCAGATCCCCGCTGGGGTGCGAGGACACGGCGGGCCATGTGTTCGAGTGGACGGCCGGTGAGTCCAGGCTCCGTCCGGACCACCCGGAGGAGGATGCCTCGGACAGCCCGGAAGCGTTCCGGATCTGCCGGGGCGGGTCATGGCGGCACCACCGGGGCCGGGCCCGGACGACGTACCGGGGACGCGGGCAGTGCTTTGTCCGCAACGACGACCTGGGGTTCCGCATCGCGCGGGGCTGAGGCGGCCCGGCCGGCCGAACCGAGCCGAACCGAGCCGAACCGTACGCGGCCGCCGGGCGCGGGGAAGTCCCGACCGGGGTCCCGGGGAGGGCCGGTCGGCCCTGTCGGCCCGGCGCGGGGGCGTGATGTCCTGAGGACGGCACCGAGGAGAGCGCCGGGCACGGAGAAGCGGAGCGGAGTCCGCGCACCGTGCAATCAGGGCCCGCGAGAAGCGGACAGCTCCCCGGCGGCCCCGTGTACCCAGCGGCCCCCCGTCCGCTGGGTACACGCCTTTCCGCCCCGGGCGGGTGGGACGGGGCCCGCGCCTCCGCCCCGGAGCGCCGGGCGGTGACCCGCGTCGCGCCGTTCGCCGGGACCGCGCCGAGCGGCACTGCCCCTCGGGATACGTCTGCTTCTGGAGCCGGCCGTGCTTCCAGGGGATCACGCGCGTCCACAAGAACCCCCGCTTCCACATCTGCGGCTGGGTTCCCGGCCACCAGACCAGGTCCGTCGTCAACCGGGACAATCAGGCCTGGTCCTTCTATGAGGACGTCAACTGCAGGGCCCACGCGGTGACCCTGGCCCCGGGGCGGTCCGCCGCCAACGTCCTCGTCCTCGTCCGTACGCGGAAGTGACGACGGCGCGCTGAACGGCCCGGGCGGCCGGGCCGGTCGGCACGACGCGAGGGCCGGGGCGAAACCGCCCCGGCCCTCGGCTCCGGTTTCCGGCCGCCCGGCCGGGTCCGTCAGCCGAGCCAGCGGTTGAAGGCCGCCAGGTGGCGTTCCGAACCGGTCAGCAGGTTCTCGTAGACCTGCTGGGCGTCCGGGGCGTCCCCGAGCGCGGGGATGGCCTCGGTGAGGGCCTTGATGTCGTCGGTCTCCACCGTGACGCCCGCCTTGAGGGCGCCGTCCTCGTTCTTCTCACCCTGCGCCAGCAGGCGGTCGTACGTCGCCTGGATGGTCTTGTCGGTGAACTCGCCCGCCGCCTTGCCCGTGGTCGGGTCGGCCACGTCGTAGCGGCCGAGCAGCGTCCGGACGGCCTCCAGGTGGTTGGTCTCGGACGCGGCGATCCGGTCGAAGACCCCGGCGTCGTACTTCTCGCCGAAGGCGGTGTACAGGTCGTGCGCGAGCTTCTCCTCCTCGGCCGCCCAGGCGAGGTTCTTCTTCTGCTCCTCGGTCAGGGTGCCCGGTTCCGCGGTCACGGCATCGGCCGCGAGGCACGATCCGTCCCGCATCCCCTGGCCGCCCTGCCTCTTCTCCATGCCCTGGCCCATGCCCTGGCCCATGCCCTGGCCCGGTCCCGGGCCGCCCTGCTGCGGGCCGGCCTGGTGCCGCGGGCCCGGCTGCGCGCTCTGCGAGGCGGTGCCGCCGGACGCGCCCGGTCCGTCGTCCGCCGCGGCGATCACCGGCCCGGCGGCCAGGGTGCCGCCGATCACGACGGCACCGGCGACGGCGGTGGCGAGCTTGACACTGCGCTTCATGGCGCTCCTCCTCGGATCTCCGGTGGCGGAACCCTTCCGTCCCGGTGATCCCACCGTCGTCCCGGGCACGGCAGACGGCGTGGCGGCCCTGTGGAGACGGTATGGAGGCGGTGATCGCGGCACCGGGGCCGCCAACCGGGCGAGGGGGGTCGTTCGGCCCTGGCAGCCCGGGGAGGCGGCACGTATACGTGGGCTCATGGCCACCACTGTGCTCGTCGTCGAGGACGAGAAGGAGATCCGCGAGCTGCTGCGCCGCTATATGGAGCGCGCCGGCTACGCGGTCGTGACGACCGGCTCCGGCGCCGAGGCGATCCGCCTGCTCGGCGACCGGGGCGTCGACATCGCCGTGCTGGACCTCGGGCTTCCGGACGTGGACGGCACCGAGGTGCTGCGCGAGGCCAGGGAACGGGGCGGCACACCGGTGGTGGTGCTCACCGCGCGCGACGCGGTGGAGGACCGCATCCGCGGGCTCCGGCTCGGTGCCGACGACTACGTCACCAAGCCCTTCAGCCCCACCGAGGTCGTGCTGCGGGTGCAGGCCGTGCTCAGCCGCGCCCGGCACGAGAGCGGCTGGTCCGATGCGGCGGCCTCGTACGGACACGGGCGCCTCGTCATCGACGAGGACCGGCACGAGGCGCAGATGGACGGGGTCAAGGTGGAGCTGACCCCCACCGAGTGGGGGCTGCTGACCGCCCTGGCGTCCGTCCCGGGCCGGGTGTACTCGCGGTACGAACTGGTCAACCGGGTGCGCGGCTACGAGTTCTCCGGGTATGAGCGCACGATCGACTCACATGTGAAGAATCTGCGGCACAAGCTCGGGACCGCCGGGCCGGAGGTCGTGGAGACGGTCATGGGCGTCGGGTACCGGCTGGGGCTGAGGCGTGACACCTGAGCCTGAGCCGGAGCCGGAGCAGGGGGCGGAGCCGGGGAGGGAGCCGGGGGCGGAGTCCGGTCCGGACGCGGCGACGGAGGCGGGGCGGCGGCCCGTCGCGGCATCCGCGGCCGGGTCCGAGGCCGCGGCCGGGTCCGGTGGCGGCAGGGCCCGGGGAGGGAAGGGCGGCGGCCGGGGTGCCGGTCCGCTGGGACGGCGGCTGTTCGCGGCGTTCGCCGTCGTCGCGCTGGCATCGATCGGCCTGCTCACGGCCGCCGCGCTCATCGGCACGGAGCGGGGGATCGGCACCGCGCGCCAGGCCGACCGGCAGCGGGTCGCCGACCGGGTGGCCGACGCCGCGGCCGACGCCTACCGGCGCGCGGGCGGCTGGGAAGGGGCCGATCTGGACCCCGCCCGCACCATCGCCCTGGGCGCCGAGGCGGTGCTGACCGTACGCGACGCCGACGGCCGCGTGCTGCTGTCCCCGGGCGGACGCGGGGGCGGCGGACCGGGCCCCGGGAGCCGCACGGACGGCACGGCCGGCATGGATCGCCGGGACGGCACGGGCATGCCGGGGCGCGGAACCGGCGCGGACGGCGGCTCCGGACGCGACGAGGCGCAGGGGCCGCGGAGCGGCACGGGCGCCGCGGGCGCCGCGGGTGCGGAGGGCGCCGCGGGCGCCGGGGGCACTGAGGACGCGCGGCCCGGTGCGGAGCGGGACGGCACCCGGGAGGCGCGGAACGGTGCCGGTCCGGCCGCCGGTGCGGACGCCCGCGCGACACCGGGCCCGAGCGGCGGGCCCGGCCCCGGTACGGGGCCCCGCTCCAGTCCCGGGCCGGGGCCCGGTGCCCCCTCCGGCCGGGCCGTCACCGCCGAGGTCCGGGCGGACGGCCGCACCGTCGGCTCCGTCCACCTCGGCTTCCCCGCCGTGAGCGGGACGGCGGGCCGGGACATCGCCTGGGGCTGGATCGCCGCCGCCGCGCTGGCCGCCCTCGCCCTCGCCCTGGCCGTCAGCTGGTACGTCACCCGCCGGCTCACCGGCCCGGTCGTACGGGTCGCGCACACCGCCCGTGCCATCGCCGCCGGGGACCGCGCCGCGCGCTCCCGGGTGGACGCTCCCGGTGAACTCGGCGAACTGTCCCGGGCGTTCGACACCATGGCCGACGACGTCACCCGCGCCGAACAGGCCCGGCGCCGGCTGGCCGCCGACGTCGCCCACGAACTCCGCACCCCGCTCGCCGCCCTCCAGGCCGGACTGGAGGAACTCCGCGACGGCTACGCGGAACCCGCACCCGAGCGGCTGGCCGCCCTCCACGACCAGACCCTGCGCCTCGGCCGCATTGTCGGCGACCTCGCCGAGCTCTCCGCCGCCGAATCCGCCCGGCTCTCCCTGCACCTGGCCACCGTCGACGTCACCGAGCTGGTGCGCGGCGCCGTACGCGACCGCGAGCCCGAACTGCGTGCCGCCGGCCTCACCGTGCGGACCCGCCCGCCGGGCGGGCCCCTGCTGGTCCACGCCGACGGCGGACGGCTCCACCAGGCGCTGGGCAATCTGCTGAGCAACACCGCCCGCTACTGCCGCCCCGGCGACACGGTGACCGTCACCGCGCGGACCGCACCCGGGAAGGGCGTGGACGGCGCCGGGGACGGCACGGCGGTGATCGAGGTCGCCGACGACGGGCCGGGCATCCCCGCCGCCGAACTGCCGCACGTGTTCGACCGGTTGTGGCGGGGGAGCGCCGCGCGGGACGTCGGCGGGAGCGGGATCGGCCTGGCCGTCGTCAAGGAACTCGTCACCGCGCACGGCGGCACCGTGGAGGCGGCCTCGGGCCCGGAGGGCGGAACCCGCATCACGGTCCGGCTCCCGGCGGCCCCGCCCGGGGCGGCGCGGAACTGAGCCGGCCCTGCGGCGTCGGAGTCCCCGGCGTCCACCGCGGCGGCGAGGGCCTGCGCGCCGCCCCGGCCGGCCCCCGGTGGGCAGCACGACATGGAGCGTGGGATCCGGCTGCTCGGGCCGGCGGGCGAACGCCGCCCTCGGCGGGGCGGGGACGGGCGGGGACGGGGGCCACGGGCGGGGGTGCCGCGCGGGGGCGGTTGCCACCCCGTTCGCGCTGGGACGGGGTTCCGGGCCCGGGCGCGCCCCCTTCCGCCGCCGACCGCAGCGACAGCCGCGCGCTGCCGGGGACGGCCGCCGGACCGGCCGCCGCTCCCCGCGGGCGCGGGTGCGGGCCCCGGTCCGTGTCCGTGCGCCCAGAGCGACGGGGAGGCGTACGAGCGGGGCCGCGACCCGCGCTGCGCCAACCGCATGGCGCACCCGTTCACCGCCGCGCCCGGCCGGCGCCGGTCCCCGTCCCGCTCAGCCTGTGCCGGTCTCCGCGGCCGCCCCGGGAGCCGGGCGGACCGCCACGGTGGTCGTCTTGGTGACCTGGTCGAACTCGGAGGTCCGCACGGTGACGGCCATGGTCCACTCGCCGGGCAGCGGCAGTTGGACATCGTCGTTGAGCCAGTAGCCGCCGGCGTCCTCCAGGCGCGCGTCCAACGGGCCGATGCCCTCCTCCTCCAGCGTGAAGGAGACACGCACCTCCGGAACGCCCACGAGACCACCGTTCGCGAGGACGAGCACCTGCAGCCGGTTGGTGCCGACGCGCGCGGGGTCGAGGGTGACGTTCGCGACGGTCTCCACCCCCGGCGCGTCCCCCGGCCCCCCGGCCTCCGCCCCGCTGCTCAGCGGCACGTCCACCACGGCGACCGCCGCGCCCCGGGCGGCGATCTCCTCGCTTGCGTCGAGGACCGCGCGGGCGGGCTGGGTGCCGGTCAGCACCGCGGTGACGGCCAGGATCGCCGCCCCGATGGCGAGTTCGGCCGTCACGGAGCGGCGCAGGGCCTCCCGGGCGGGGCGGTCGCCGCCGGGGGATGACGGGGCGTCGCCGGGCGCGAAGCCGGGGGAGAGGGCGGGCACGGGGCTCGCGGTGCCCTCCCCCGCGGTGCCGTCCCCTGCGGGGGCCCTGTCCGTTGCGCCCTGGCCTCCCGTGCCCTCGGCCCGGGTGTCGTCCGCCGGATCGCCGCTCCCCGGACCGCCGTCTCCCCGGGAACGGCCGGCCGGCGGGGAGTGGTTCTCTCCGGAGCCTCCGGACCCGGCCCCGGCCCCCACCCCCGCTCCCACGGCCACCGGCTCC
This sequence comes from Streptomyces sp. F63, assembly GCF_018070345.1. Taxonomy (GTDB): domain Bacteria; phylum Actinomycetota; class Actinomycetes; order Streptomycetales; family Streptomycetaceae; genus Streptomyces. The sequence continues at coordinate 24,935 of NZ_JAGPXX010000046.1, read as the reverse complement.
GGTACCCGTGCCCGCTCCGGCTCCCGCCCCGGCTCCGGCTCCGGTTCGTGCCCCGGCTTCCGGGTGGACAGCCGCACGGGGACGCTCGCCGGCGCGACCGGCCGGCGCAGCCGCGCGGTCAGCCGGCGCGAGGCGGCCGCCACGACCAGCAGGAGCAGCACGACGACCGCCTTCGTGAGCAGCAACTTGCCGAAGAAGGTGGTCAGCAGCAGGTCCCAGGCGCCGACCTGGCGCCAGGACTGGACGAGACCCGTCAGGACCAGGACGGTCACCGAGACGAACGCGACCGTGGAGAAGCGTCCGGCCGCGCGCGCGTACCCGGTGTCCCGCTCATCCCCGGCGGGCGACCCGGTGCGGTGGCGGAGAACGGTGGCGGAGAGGGCCGCCAGACCGCCCGCCCACACGGCCATCGCCACCAGGTGCAGACCCGCCACGGTGATGGCGAGCGGTGCCCGCGGGCCGACCGAGGCGTGCTCGACCGTCACCCAGGTCGCCGCCAGTCCGGCCGTCAGCAGGGCCGCCGTCGGGAGGACGGGAGCGGGCGGACGCCGGTCCCGCGGCGGCCCGTCGGCGGTGTGCGGACGGCCGGGTTCGCCGGGCGGGGGGTGCGGTGTTCCGGTGGCTGCGCGGACGGCTGACGGGGCTGCTGCACGGCCGGGCTCGTCCCCGGCACCGGCTCCGCCGTCCGCCGCTCCGTCCTGTGCCGTGCCGCCGCGGGCCGCACCGGCGTTCGCCGCAGCGGGCGCGGCCGCGTCGGCCGCCCCGCCGTTCCGGGCCCTGTTCCCGGCGCCGGGCCCGGCGCTCACGGCGGCGTCCTCCACCGTGCCGCCTGCCGGGACTTCACCGGTCGCGTCCTCCACGGCGCGGTCCGAGGCCCCGCTGTCCGCCGCACCGGCCGCGGTCCCGGCATCCGTACCGTCCGCCGCACCGCCGGGTGCCGGGTCCGGCCGGCCGGTGCCGTCGCCGGGCGCCCGCCTCGCCGTCCCCGTCCCCCCGCCGCGGAAACCGGCGGCGGGCAGCGCCAGGCAGGCCCCGGCCACCGCGAGCAGCAGCAGCCGGATCAGCAACGCGGTGCCCGGGCGGGTGCCGAAGGTCGCGGGCAGTGCCGCCAGGTCGAGGGCCCGCGACGGGCCGTCACCGTTCTCGTAGGGGCCGCGGAGCAGGATCAGCGCGATGGTGGACAGCACCAGGGCCGACCAGCCCCCGGCCACCAGCCGCCGCAGCGGGCGCGGCACCGGGCCGTGCGGCAGGCACAGCAGCGCGAAGGCGCAGCCGCCGACGAGCAGGGCCAGCCCGGCGTACGCGCCGTAGCGGGCGACGCCGTACAGCCGTTCCGTCGTCTTGTTCCCCGTCGTGTCGGAGGGGATGACGGCGGCCGTCCCGGACGGTTCGCCGATGGAGAAGGTGAACGCGCCGGAGGCCGGGTGGCTGTCGGCGGACACCACATGCCAGGCCACGGTGTACGTGCCGTCGGGCAGACCGTCGCGGAGGCCGATCCGGATCGCGGTGCCGTCGTTCCCGATGTGCCGCGGATCTCCCTTCGCCACCTGGGTGTTGGAGGGGGAGATGACGCGGATCGTGCGGTTCGTCAGGCCGACCTGCTCCGTGAAGGTGAGGGTCACGTGCCGGGGGGCCGTCTCGAGCACCGTGCCCCCGGCCGGGTCGGCGGACCGGAGGGCCGCGTGCGCGGACGCCGGTCCGGCGCCGCCGAGCAGCACCGCGAGGACGGTGCCGGCCAGGACCAGCAGTGCGGACAGCCGCCGGGCGCGGGGCCGCGCGAGGGCCGGGGCGGACGCCGGAGACGGGGAGCCGGCGCGGTCCCGGCCCGCCGCACGGGCACGGAGGGGCCGTTCCGCCGAGCGGACACGAGCGGTCCGTTGTACCGCGCGGGCACCATGCGCCGGTGCGGCCGTGCGGGCCCGGTCCGTGCCGGCCGCCGGGGACGAGGAGACGGCGCGGTCCGGCCTCGCCGCACGGGCCCGGCCGGTCGGTCCCGCCGCGCGGGCACCGCGAGCCGGTGCCGCCGCACGGGTTCGGTCCGTGTCCGCCGTAGCCCGGGCCCCGCCCGCGCCTGTCGTCGTGCCGGCGTCGCGGGCCCCTGCCGTCGCACCGGTGTCGTCGCCCCCCGCCGTCGTGCGAGTGCTGCCCGGCCGTATCGCCACCGCCCTGCGGGAAAGGGCGGTCGCCGGGGCCGTCCGTGCCACCGGGGCGGTCCGTGCCACCGGGGGCGCACCGCCGTGTGCCCGCCGCCACCCACCGAGGTTCTCGCTCACGCCGCTCTCTCCGTTTCTCGCCGCATTCCGGCAGCCGTCCGGGATGCCGCCCCGGCCGTCCCGCCTCCCCGCCGGCCCCCGCCCGGTCCGCCCGGACCTCAGGGGCCGGAAACGGGCTTCGGGGCGGGGGCCGGGCTCCGGGGCCGGGCTCGCGGGCCGGGCTCGGGGGTTCTGTGACGAGTACGTGGCGGGGACGCCGGATGCTCAGCGAGAATGCCAAAAGGCACCGGCGGGGTGAACGGCCGCCGCCCGGCCGCCGTATCCCTCTCGGCGCACGATCCCCCGACCCGGCGCACGATCCCCCGACCCGGCGCACGATCCCCCGACCTGGCGTACGATCCCCCGACCCGCGGAGCTGAACACGTGATGGCCGATCAGCCGCAGCCGCCGGGCAGGCCGTTCCGCGGCCCGGCCGCGTGCCCGGCACGGTGGCCGGCCGGCCGTCCGCGCGCGGCGGTGTTCGCGCTGACCGGCACCGTGCTGGCGGTCGCCGGGCACCACGCCGTCCTGGCGGTGCCGGTGCCCTGGGGGACGGTGGCGCTGCTGGCCGCCGCGCAGTACGCCGTCGTCCGGCCGACGGCGCGCCGGCGCCCTCCGCTGCCCGTGGTCGTCGCGGCCACCCTCGCGGCGCAGGCCGTGCTGCACACCGCCCTGTCGCTCGCCGCCGGTTGCGCGCCGCCGGCCGGGCACGCGGCGCACGGCGCGGGCGGAGCGGACGGCGGCGGGCTCGCGGCCCCGGCCGCCGGCGTCCACCTCTGCCACCCGGCCCCGGCCGCCATGACGGCGGCGCACGTCCTCGCCGCGCTGGCGGTGGCCTGGCTGCTGCACCGCGCGGACTCGGCGGCGGCCGGCGCCGCCCGCGCGGCCCGTGCCGTGCGGCGGGCCGCGGGGCACGCCCTGGCCGTACTCCTCGCCCGGTATCCGCGCGCCGCGGGGAACACCGACCACCCACCGGAGCCGGCGGACACCGCCGCCTCCGTCGAACCGCCCTCGCCGGCACGGGAGTTCCTGGCGAGCGCCGTGGTGCGCCGGGGGCCGCCGCACCGGGAGCACAACCGTGGTTGCCGTATCCCCGCGCCGGCCGCCCCGACGGGCTCCGGCCGTTCACCCGAGGAGCTCCCCCATGTCCGTTCACCCGCGCACGCCCTCCGTCCGCCCGCGCCCGCACACCCTCCGCCACCTCACGGCGGCCGCGGCCCTCGCCTTCGGTGCCACGGTCGTGGCCGCCGGTCCCGCCCAGGCCCACGCCCACGTCACGGCCGCTGAGGCCCGTGCGCTGGCCGAGAACGTCACCCTCACCTTCACCTCGGAGGCGGAGAACCCCGAGGCCGGCTTCACGGAGGTGCGCGTCGAACTGCCGGACGGCGTCGAACCCGGGGCCGTCAAGCTGAAGAAGGCGCCCAAGGGCTGGAAGCTGAAGACCACCGACGGCGGCTACCGTGTCGCCGGGCCCGAGACCGAGGCGGGTGCCGACGCCGAATACCAGATCACCGTCCGGCAGCTCCCCGACGCCCGGAAGCTGGCGTTCAAGACCGTGGAGACCTACGGGGACGGCACGGTGGCACGCTGGATCGAGACCTCGGACAGCGGCCACGGGCACGGCGACGGGCACGACTCCGGGCAGCCGGCCCCCGTCCTCGAACTGAAGCCAGCCGCCCCCGGAGCCACACCGCTCGCCTCCGGGGAGCCCGACTCCGGGGAGCCCGCCCCCGACGACTCCGCCGTCGCGGTCCCCGGTGACGGGACCGGGGACGGGGAGGGGAACGGCGTGACGACGTCCTCCGGCAGGGTGGTGGACGAGACGGAGCAGGCCGCCGCGGACGGCGACGGCGGCTCATCCGTCGTCCCGCTGGCCGCCGGGGCTGCGGGCGTGCTCGCGCTCGGCGGGGGCGCGTGGTGGTTCCTCCGCCGCCGGAGCGCGGCGGACGCCGGCTGACACCCCGGGTGCGCCCCGCCCGGGCGGGCGGCGAGCCGTCACGGGCCACCTGCCCGGCCCCGGCAGGGCCCCGCGCCCTGCCGGCGCCCGACCGGCCGCTCACCCGGCGCCGGCCGAGGCCGGGCCGACCGTCCTCCGGCGCGCGTCGGTGTCCAGCCGGCCGCAGCCACCGTCCGGCAGCCGCCCGGCGAGTACCGGGCACGTGCCCGGCGACCGCTCAGCAGATGCGCGGCAGTTGCTCGCCGACCGGCATGTCCACGACGCGTCGGGCACCGACCAGGGTGCGCAGGAGGACGCGGCCGGCCGGGCCCGCCGTCGCCTCGCCGATCCGGACGGCGCCGGTGCCCTCCGCGCGGGAGCGCATCGCCGTCAGGGCCGCCTCGGCGGCGGGCGGGGCCACGAAGGCGACCATGCAGCCCTCGTTGGCGACATGCAGCGGGTCCAGCCCCAGCAGGTCGCAGGCCGAGGCGACCGGGCCGGGCACCGGCAGCGCGGACTCGTCGATCTCCACGGCCACCCCCGAGTCGCGGGCGATCTCGTTGAGCGTGGCCGCCAGGCCGCCCCGGGTCGGATCGCGCAGGGTGTGCAGCCGGGCGCCGACCGGCGCCAGGGCCTCCACCAGCCGGTGCAGGGGACGGGAGTCGGAGGCGATGTCGGTCTCGAAGCCCAGCCCCTCGCGGGTGCTGAGGACGGCCGTGCCGTGCAGGCCGATGGGCCCCGACAGCAGCACCGCGTCCCCCGGCCGGGCGCGGGACGCCGACGGGGCCAGGCCGGGGATGCGGGTGCCGATCCCGGTGGTGGTGATGAAGACCTTGTCGGCGGCGCCGCGCCCCACGACCTTGGTGTCCCCGGTGACGACCGGCACCTCCGCCTCACGCGCCGCCTTGCCCAGCGAGCCCGCCACCGCCCGCAGTTCGGACAGCGGCAGCCCCTCCTCGATGACGAGTGCCACCGACAGGGCGAGCGGACGGGCCCCCATCACCGCCAGGTCGTTGACGGTGCCGTGCACGGCGAGCGAGCCGATGTCGCCGCCGGGGAAGAACAGCGGGTGGACGACGAACCCGTCGGTGCTCATCACCAGTTCGGGACGGCCGGGCAGCGGCGCCGCGTCCTCCAGGGGCCCCTCCGGGGGGCCCGCCGGGAAGCCGCCGACGGCCGGCAGCAGCAGGCTCTCCAGGAGTTCGGCGGTGAGCCGGCCGCCGGCGCCGTGGCCGAGCAGCACGCGCTCGTGCTCCTCGTAGGGGTTCGGGCAACTGCTCACAGCGGGCTCCTGATCCGTCCGGCCGCGTGGAACGCGGCGCAGGTGCCCTCGGCGGACACCATGGGCGCGCCGAGGGGGTGGCGGGGGGTGCAGCGGGTGCCGTAGGCGGGGCAGTCGACGGGCAGGGCGGCGCCGGTCAGGATCGAGCCGGCCAGGCACTGGGGGTCCTCGGCCGGGTGCAGGTCCGCCACCTCGTGGCGGAGGGCCGCGTCGTAGCCGGCGAACTCCGGGCGGAGCCCGAGACCGCTCTCCGGCAGCGGGCCGATACCGCGCCAGGTCCGGTCGGTCACCTGGAAGACGTGTTCGACGATGCTGCGAGCGGCGGTGTTGCCGTCCCGCCGCACGGCCCGCGCGTACTGGTTCTCCACCTCCGCCCGGCCCGTTTCGAGCTGCCGCACCGTCATGAGGATGCCCTCCAGCAGATCGAGCGGTTCGAACCCGGTCACGACGATGGGCACCCGGTAGCGGGCCGCGATCGGCTCGTACGCGGTGCAGCCCATCACCGCGCAGACGTGCCCGGCGGCGAGGAACGCCTCGACCTCGCAGTCCGGGTCGTCCAGCAGCGCCGTCATGGCGGGCGGCACCAGGACATGGCTGACGAGCACCGAGAAGTTGCGCAGCCCCAGGCGGGAGGCGTGCAGCACCGCCATGGCGTTGGCCGGGGCGGTGGTCTCGAACCCGACGGCCAGGAAGACCACCTCGCGGTCCGGGTGGAGCACGGCGAGACGGACGGCCTCCATGGGCGAGTACACGACCCGCACATCGGCGCCCCGGGCGCGGAGCGACAGCAGATCGGTGTCCGAGCCGGGGACGCGGAGCATGTCGCCGAAACTGGCGAAGGTGACGCCCGGGCGGGCGGCGATGGCCATGGCCCGGTCCAGTGTCTCCAGCGGCGTTACGCACACCGGGCAGCCGGGACCGTGCACCATCCGCATCCCGGCGGGCAGCAGTTCGTCGATGCCCTGCCGGACGAGGGTGTGGGTCTGGCCGCCGCAGACCTCCATGATCTGCCACGGGCGGGTGGCGGTGCGGCGCAGCTCCTCCAGCAGGCGGCGGGCCACGGCCGGATCGCGGTACTCGTCCAGGTACTTCACGGTTCCTCGCTCGTCGGATGGGCCCCGCGCGCCCGGCGCGCGGCTCCTGTGTGCGGTCGCGGTCCCACGGGTGCGCTCCGCCTCCTCAGCCCCGGTCCACGGTCAGGTCGAGGAAATGGGTGGCGCAGGAGATGCACGGGTCGTGGTTGCGGATGGCCCGTTCGCACAGCGCCGTCAGCTCCTCGTCCGTCGGATCGCCGCCGTCCAGCGCGGCCTGGGCCACACTGCGCAGATCGGCCTCGATGGCGCCCTGGTTCTGCGCGGTGGGCGGCACGAGCTGCGCCGCCGTGACGGTGCCCTCCGCGTCCAGGGTGTAGGTGTGGTGGAGGATCCCGCGCGGGGCCTCCGTCGCGCCGTGCCCGGTGCCCGCGCGCGGCGGCACCTCCACGTACGGGCGGCGCGGCGGCCGGTACGCGTCGATGACGCGCAGCGCCTCCTCGACCGCGTACACGGTCTCCACCCCCCGCACCAGCACGCTGCGGAAGGGGTTGCGGCAGATCTCCCCGAGCCCCGCCTCGTCCGCCGCCTCGCGCGCCGCGCCCGTCAGCCACCGGCCGCTGACGGCGTAGCGGGCGAGGGGACCGGTGAGGTGGCGGCGCCCGTCGAGCCGGGAGTACAGGGCGGTGGAGTGCGGCGCCTGCTCCTCCCTGACGTGCTCGCCGAACGCGGCGACGGGGAAGGAGCGGAGCGGGCCGCCGCCGGCGGGCAGCACGGTGGGGGTGCCGCTGTCGATGGCGTAGCGGCCCGGGTCGGCGAGGGCGAGCAGGTCGGCGTCGACGGCCGCGTCGGGGAAGTCGAAGCCGGACGCCCAGCGCACGGTCTCCCGGGCGTCGTCCAGCGCCTGCCGCAACCGCTCGGCGAGCGGCTCCAGTTCGGACCGCCCGGGCACACGGTGGAAGCCGCCGAGGCGCACGTTGACCGGGTGGACGGCACGCCCGCCGAGGAGTTCCAGGATCGCGTTGCCCGTCTGCTTCAGCCGCAGGCCGCGTTCCACCTCGGCGCGGTGGGTGCGGGCCAGTTCGATCGCCCCGTCGCAGCCGAGGAAATCGGGGGCGTGCAGCAGATGGATGTGCAGGGCCTGGCTCTCGATCCACTCGCCGCAGTACAGCAGCCGGCGCAGCGCCGCGAGCTGCCCGCCGACCGTCACCCCGCAGGCGTCCTCGATGGCCCGGCAGGCGCTCATCTGGTACGCGACGGGGCAGATGCCGCAGATCCGCGCGGTGATGTCCGGCGGCTCGGTGTGCGCCCGGCCGCGCAGCAACGCCTCGAAGAAGCGCGGCGGTTCGTAGATGCGCAGCCGGGCCTCGGCGACCTGCCCGTCGTGCACGCGCAGCCGCAGCTCGCCCTCGCCCTCGACGCGGGCGAGGGCACCGACGTGCAGCACGCGGGAGCCGCGGTGCGTCATGACGCCGCCCCTTCCTTCTCTTCCCTCTCGTTCTCGTTCCGCCTCGGCGCGTCCCCGGGGGCGGGCTCCTCCTCCGCTCCCGCGGGGCCGCCCGCCCGCCGCTCCTCGAACGCCGCGGCGGTGAAGGTGCGCAGGAAGCGCTCGACGGCGCGGTCGTCCAGGCCGTCCCGGCGGAGCAGCGGGATCAGCTTGTCCGGGGCGGCGCCGGCGGCCGGGCCGAAGCAGCCGTAGCAGCCGCGCCCGTAGGCCGGGCAGAGGGCGCCGCAGCCGGCGTGGGTGACCGGGCCCAGGCAGGGCGTGCCGCGGGCCACGGTGACGCAGACCGTGCCGCGCCGCTTGCAGGCGAAGCAGACGCTGTGGTCCGGGATGCCGGGCTTGCGCCCGGCGAGGAACGCGGTGACGACCTCCAGGAGCTGCCCGCGGTCCACCGGGCAGCCGCGCAGTTCGAAGTCGACCCGCACATGGGCCGATACGGGCGTGGAGCGGGCCAGCGCGTCGATCTGCTCCGGGCGGGCGTAGACGGCCGCGCGGAACTCCGCCACATCGGCGAAGTCGCGCAGCGCCTGGATGCCGCCGGCCGTCGCGCAGGCGCCGATGGCCACCAGATGGCGGGAGGCGGCGCGGATCTCCCGCACCCGCTCGGCGTCGGCGGCCGTGGTGACGGAGCCCTCGACCAGCGCCAGGTCGTACGGGCCGGGCAGGACCGCCCTGGTCGCCTCCGGGAAGTAGCCGATGCGGACCCGCCCGGCCAGCGCCAGCAGTTCGTCCTCGCAGTTCAGCAGGGTGAGCTGGCAGCCGTCGCAGGAGGCGAGCTTGTACACGGCGAGGGTGGGGAGGTCCGTCCCGGCGGTGGTCTCCGTGGCGGTGGTCTCCGGGGTTGTGGCTTCCGTGGTGGTGGCTTCGGTCGTGCGGGTGCCGTCCGTGGTCATGTCACAGCTCCCGAGTGGCGAGGAGGGACGCGGCCCGGTCGTAGCCGAGGACTGCGCCGTCCCGGCAGAGCAGTACGGGACCGAGCTGGCAGTGCCCGCAGTGCCCGGTGCCGCAGCGCATGGTGCGCTCCAGGGAGACGAGCACACGCTCGGGCCGCAGCCCGCGGTGCAGCAGTTCGCGGGCGGTGGCCCGGATCATCACCTCGGGACCGCAGACGTACGCCGTGGTGCCGGGCGGGTCGAAGCGCGCGTGCCCCAGCAGGCCGGTGACGAGGCCGACTTCGCCGGCCCAGGTGTCGTCCGGCCGGTCGACGGTGAGCGCGGTGCGGCCCGGGCCGGCGGCGGCCCAGACGGAGACCTCGTCGCGGTAGATCAGATCACCGGGGGTGCGGGCGCCGATCAGGACCTGGACGCGCCGGAACCGGCCGGGCGCGCGGAACACCTCGTAGACGAGCGGCCGCAGCGGCGCCAGGCCGATGCCCCCGGCGATGACGAGCACGTCGCCGCCCGCCGCCCGTGAGGTGTCCCAGGTGGTGCCGAAGGGGCCGCGCACGCCGATGGTGTCGCCCGGAGCCAGCTCGAACAGGGCGGTGGAGACGGCGCCGACGGCCCGGACCGTGTGCATCAGCCGGCCGCGGTGCGGCAGGATGCCGCTCACCGAGACGGGGATGTCGCCGATGCCGAAGGCGTACAGCATGGCGAACTGGCCGGGGCGGAAGGGCGGCAGGGCCTCGTCCACCGGTTCGAGGACGAAGCTGGCGGTGTCGGCGGTCTCGGCGCGGCGGCGCACCACCCGGTAGGGGAGCGGCATGGCGGCCGGGCCGGTGGCGCCGTCGTGGCCGGCGGCTGTTCCGGATGGAGGTGTGCCGGTGGAGAAGCCGGCTGCCGCGGCCGTCACGAGAGTCCTCCCACCGCGTGGTCCGTGTGGTCCGTGTGATCCGTGCGGTCTGCGGGGGCCGTGCGGCCTGCGCGCTCCACAGGGGCGGTGCGGGCTCCGGGCCCGTCCCGGCCGCCGGCAGCCTGCGCCCCGTGCGCCGGCGCGTGGAACGCGGCGGCCTCCTCGGTGATGTCGATCGCGGCCGGGCACCAGACGACGCAGCGGCCGCAGCCCACACAGCCGGAGCTGCCGAACTGGTCGTACCAGGTGGCGAGTTTGTGGGTCATCCACTGGCGGTGGCGGCTGCTCACCGACGACCGCACCGGGCCTCCGTGCATGAAGGAGAAGTCCAGGTCGAAGCAGGAGTCCCAGCGGCGCCACCGCTCGGCGTGGTCGCCGGTGAGGTCGGTGACGTCCTCCGTGGTCGTGCAGAAGCAGGTCGGGCAGACCAGGGTGCAGTTGCCGCAGCTCAGGCAACGCTCGGCGATGTCGTCCCAGTGCGCGGACTCGACGCTGTCGCCCATCAGCCGCCGCAGGTCGACCGGCGGCATGGCACGGCCCATCCGGCGGGACGCCTCGGTGACGCGGTCCCGGGCGGCGGCGGCCGTGGGCCGGTTGGCGGGCCAGTGCGCCACCTCCTCCAGGACGGCCGCGCCCTCCTCGCTGCCGACGCGCACGAGGAAGCGGTGCTCCCCGTCCCCGTGGCCGCCGGTGTCCCCGCCGCCGTCACCGTCGCCGGTGAGCTCCGTGAGCGCCAGGTCGTAGCCGCTCTCGGCCGCCGGGCCGGTGCCCATGGAGACGCAGAAGCAGGTCTCGCCCGGCTCGGTGCACTCCACGGCGACGACGAACGCCCGTTCGCGGCGGGCCCGGTAGCCGGCGTCCGGGTACCGGCCGCCGGCCAGCACGCGGTCCTGCACGGCGATGGCCCGCAGATCGCACGGCCGCACGCCGACAAAGGCGTACGACGGCGGTGTGGCGTCCTCCCCGCTCCCGGCGGTCACGGTGAGACCGCCGTCCGGCGCGCGGTCGGCGCTCCACTGCCGCACCCGCTCCGGATGCAGATACGTCTTCCAGGACTGCGGCCCCGCGCTGTGCGCGAAGGCCGCGCCGTCGGCGCGCCGCCGCAACCGGTAGCGCCCGGCCGCCAGTTCGACCCCCCAGCCGTAGGGCAGCCGGTCACCCGAGTCGATCTCGGCGAGGACGACGGCCCCGTCGCGCACCGTCGGCCCGATCACGGTCCGACCGCGCGCGGCCAGCGCCTTCACGAGCGCGTCGAGCCCGTCCCGGTCGAGGACGGCCGGGGCGCCGATGTCCGTTCCGGTCTCCGCCATGATTCCCCCTCGGGGTGTGGTCGGGTCCTGCTCGGTCCGGGGCGGTGCGGCGGCGGTCCGCCGCCCCTCGTCTCAGTGCCGGTGCGCCGCGTACGCCGCCCGCGGGGGCCGGAAGGCCCCTGCCGGGGGACCACAGCCCACCGCCCCGTGTGCGTCGTACACCCCGGCGCGGTACGGCTCCGCGCCGTACGCCCGCGGGCCGGTGCCCGGTGCGCCGTGGCCGCCGTGCGGCAGGGCCGGTTCGCCGGGGACGACGACCACCGGGCAGCGGGCGTGCCGCAGGCAGTCCCGCGCCACTGGCCCGCCGCCCGCGTTCGGGGGAACCGGCCGCCCGGGGCCCGGCCCCGGCGGGTGCCGCCCAAGGACGAGCAGCAGGGCGTCGTCCGCGTACCGCAGGAGCACCGCCGCCGGCGGGCCCTCGGCGAGGACCGCGCGGACCCCGGCCTCCGCACTCGGCCCGAGCCCGGCGCGGAGGGCCCGCTCCAGGACCTCGCCCGCGCTGCCCCGCGACTCCGTCCCCGACGGACGGGAAGCTGCCGGAGCGTACGGTGCCCGGCGGCCGGTGGCCGGCTCCCAGGCGTGGACGACGACGAGACCCGCGCCCAGCGACGGGGCCCGGGCGGCGGCCCACCGCAGCGCGGCGACCGAACCGGCCGACCCGTCGACGCCGACGACGACGCGCGGCGCCCGATGGCCCCCCGGCGGCCCGGGCGGCAGGGATGACACGGGGGTGCGGCCGGATGCGGACATGGTGGCGGCTCCCGGAGGTCGGGGCGTGACGCGCCCAGTCTCGCCCCCCGCGCCCGACGGCCGTGAGGGCCGACGGGGCACGGTGCCCGGGACGTTCGGCCCCCGGCGGACCACGGCCCGGCTCGGAACTCCGCCGGGGCGGGGAGGCGCCGCGCCGGCGGGGACACCGCGCGCCCCGGCGGCTCTCACCGGGCGCCTCCGGCCCCGGCTGCGGGACCCGGCAGCCGGTACCCGGCAGCGTGACATTCACCCAGCTCACGGCTTTCGTGGCCGGACACGTCGCCCACGAGGTCGCCCAGGCCGACGCCTCGCGCCCCCGGGCCGGGCCGCGGCTGAAGCCCGCCATCTCGCCGCCGTCGCCCCGGACGGCCCGTCATCCCGGACGGGCCGAAGCTCTGGCCGCCACCGGGCGGCCCCTCACCCCCGAGGCCACCTTCACACGGTTCCTCGACCGTCTGGTCGACGGCCTCGCCACCGGTTGAAGCGTCCGCGCCGCTTCACCGCGGCCGCTCCGTTCCCTCCGCGTCCGCCGGTGGTGGTGCCGTCCGCGGCCGTGCCGGAAGCGGCTCGCCGAGTTCGCCCGCCACCGCGTCCGTCATGGCGCGGAGGACGTCGAGGGTGCGGCGGGCCTCCTCCTCGTCGACCACGGTGATGGCGAAGCCGACATGCACGATGACGTACACGCCGGGCACCGCCTCCGGGGTGTACTCCAGGCAGGCCTCGCGCCGTACGCCGCCGAAGTCGACGGTGGCCATGCGCAGGCCCGCGTCCTCGCGGACGTCCAGCACCCGGCCGGGGATGCCCAGGCACATGGGGATCACACTCCTCTCGGGCTTGCGTCACGTGCCCAGCAGGGCCGCGGCGACGGCCGCCTGGCCGTAGCTGATGCCGCCGTCGCCGACCGGGACGGCGCTGCCCGTCAGCACCCGCAGCCCCCGGTCGTGGAGCAGCGCGGTGATCTCGGTGAGCAGACGGTGGTTCTGGAAGCAGCCGCCGGCCAGGCAGACCGTGCGCGGCGCGCCCTCCGCGACGGCCCGGCCGACCAGTGCGGCGGTGGCCTCGGCGACGGCGGTGTGGAACGCGGCGGCCAGCTCCGGCACCGGGACCCCGGCGGCGAGCCGCTCCAGCAGCCCGGTCAGGACGGGGACGGGGTCCGCGACCCACAGGCCGTCGGCGTCCGCCCGGACGACACGCCAGTCCGGCGGCTCGGCGCGGACCGTGCCGGCCGCCGCCTCCAGGGCCACGGCCGCCTGGCCCTCGTAGGAGACCGTGTCGCCGAGGCCGAGCAGCGCCGCGACCGCGTCGAACAGGCGCCCGACGCTGGACGCGCGGGGGGAGTTGAGGCCGCGGGCGATCATCGCCCGGACGACGGCCGTGTGGCGCGGGTCCAGCCGGCCGGTGAGCGCGCGGGCGAGTGCGGGCGGCGGCGGGGGCGCGCCCAGGGGCTCGGCGCCGTGGAGGTAGCCGAGGGCCATCCGGGCCGGGTGCCGTACCGCCGCCTCGCCGCCCGGCAGCGGGGCCGTGCCCCAGCGGCCCACGCGGCGGCAGCCGGTCAGGCCGGCGACCAGGATCTCGCCGCCCCACAGCGTGCCGTCGTCGCCGAGCCCGAGGCCGTCGTAGGCGACGCCGGTGACCGGCTCCGTCAGGCCGTGCTCGGCGGCGACGGCGGCGATGTGCGCGTGGTGGTGCTGCACCGGGACGAGGGCGTGCGGCAGCAGGGCCCGCGCCCACTGGGTGGAGAGATAGCCGGGATGCAGGTCGTGCGCGACCGCGCGCGGGGTGATGCCGGTGAGCCGGGTCAGGTCGGCGTACGAGGCCGCGAACGCCTCCTGCGCGCGGGCGTCCTGGAGGTCGCCGGTGTGCGGTCCCAGCACCGCGCGGTCACCGGCGGCCAGCGCGAAGGTGTGCTTGAGCTGCGCTCCGGCCGCGGCCAGCGGGATGCGGGCCGGTACGGGCAGGGGCAGCGGCGCCGGGGCGCAGCCGCGCGCCCGGCGGACGGTCAGCGGCCGGTCGCGCGCGACGAGCACGACCGAGTCGTCGTAGCGGGCGCGGATCGGCCGGTCGTGGAAGAGGAAGCCGTCGGCGACGGCGGACAGCAGCCGGACCGCCTCGTCGTCGCCGGTGGCGATGGGCTCACCGGCGAGGTTGCCGCTGGTGACGACCAGCGGCCGGGCCAGATCGTACAGCAGCAGGTGGTGCAGCCCCGACGTGGGCAGGAACAGCCCGATCCGGTGGGTCCCGGGGTGAACGCCGGCGGCCACCGAGGCCGGCGCGGACGCGTCCCCGCCCGCCCGGGCGGCGCGTGGCCCGGGCCGGACGGCGGGGACGCGCTCCGGGGTGGCGGGGGTGCGGTCCGGGGCCGTGGCGGTGGCCGTGTGGCCCGGTGCGGCGGGGATGCGGTCCGGGGTGGTGGGGGCGTGGTCCGGAGTGGTGGCCGTGTCGTTCGGGGCGGTGGCCGTGTCGTCCGGAGCGGTGGGGGTGGCGGCGGCGGGAGTGGGGGCGGGCGCACCCGTGCCGGACGGGGCCGGCCGGGCGGCGCGGGCACGGCAGAGGACCACCGGGGCCGCCGGGGACGTGAGCACGGCCTGCTCGGCCGGGCCGACGACGGCCAGCCGCCGTGCCGCCGCGAGGTCCCGCACCATCACGGCGAGCGGTTTCGCGGGGCGGTGCTTCCGCCTCCGCAGCCGGTCCACGGCGGCGGAGTTCCCCGCGTCGCACACCAGTTGGTAGCCGCCCAGTGCCTTGACGGCCACGATGCCGCCGTCCGCGATGGCGCCGACCGCCCGGCGCAGTGCCTCCTCGCCGCTCGCGGACACCGGCCCCCCGGTCGCCCGCCACGCGAGCCGGGGCCCGCACTCCGGGCAGGCCAGCGGCTCGGCGTGGAAGCGCCGGTCGGCGGGATCGGCGTACTCGGCCGCGCACCGGGCGCAGAGCGGGAAGCCGCGCATCGTGGTGCGTTCGCGGTCGTACGGCAGGTCTTCGATGACGGTGGCGCGCGGGCCGCAGTCGGTGCAGTTGACGAACGGATAGCGGTGGCGCCGGTCGGCCGGATCGAACAGCTCGCGCAGACAGGCCGGGCAGGTCGCCGCGTCGGGCGGGACCTCCCGGACGGGCGCCCCGGCCCCGGTCCCCGCCCCGGCGTCCGCGTCGCGGCCGTGGCCGCGGTCGCCATGGCCGTGGCGGTCGCCGCCCTCACCGGTGCCGCCCCGGCGTTCGCCATCCGCCGGCTCGTCAGCGAGCCCTGGGCGAGCGCCTGCTGGACCGGCCGCCGGCCCGGCCGAACGGTCCCGGGCGGCATTCGCGCCGTCCCCGCGCGGAGTGCTGTCGCGGATCGCGAAACCCGAGCCCGGAGGGGGAGCAGGTCCGGTCAGCCCGGTGACGCGGACCCGGCCGACCCGCGCGAGCGGCGGGGCGGCGCGGCGCACCTGTTCGACGAACGCGTCGAGGGCCTCGGGGGTCCCGGCGGCGGTCACGACCACCTGCCCGTCCGCGTTGCGCACCCAGCCGTCCAGGCCCAGACGCGTGGCGGTGCGGTGCACGAACGGGCGGAAACCGACGCCCTGTACGGTGCCGGACACCTCGACGCGCCGCGCGGTCCGCGTAACCCCGTCCGCTCTCCCGGACACGGGGGTTCACCCGCCGCCGTCGCGGCGGGCGGGTCCGGCGGCCGTCCCCGCCGCGGGCCCTCCGGGGGCCGCACCGGCCGTGCCGGGCCTCCCGGCCGCGGTGGCGGCGCCCTCGGCCGTGGCGGGGCCCTCGCCCGCCGCGGTGTCTCCGGCCGGGACGGCCCCCGCCGCGGGCCGTTCGGGCTCCGGAGCGTCCCCGCCGGAACCGTCTCCGCCGGGTGCGTCCCCGCCGCGTCCGGTCCCCGTGCCGGTCCCGGCGGGTCCGGTCGGGACGCCGGTTCCGATCTCGCTCTCGATGCGGGCCACGAGCGGTTCCACGGCCGCGGCGACGGGAGCCGACAGCCCGGTGCCCAGCGCGCTGTCCGCGCCCTCCACCGCGTACACGACGAGGCGGGCGGGCAGTGTGCCCAGCGCGCGGGAGAGTTCCACCGCCTCGCCGAGCCCCAGCCCGTGGGAGCCGGCGGCCCCGTTCCGCCACAGCCGGCGCCGGTCCAGCTCCAGCCGGTGGACCCGGCCGGGGGACGGGGGGTGCGCGTGGGCGGCGTCCACCACCACGGCCAGTTCCGCGCCCTCCCACAGGCCGATCAGCCGCCCGGGATCGCCGTCGCACTCGCGCAGTTCGGTGCCCGGCGGTAACGGCTGCCGCGCCGCGCGCTCCCGGAGCCGGCCGACGATCCGCCAGGCCACGCCGTCGTCGCGCCGGAAGTCGTTGCCGACCCCGATGACGACGGTCCGCCCGGTGCGGCGCGCGGCGGTCATGGCGCCGCGGCCTCCGCCCGTACCGCGGCCGTCACCGGGAGCGTGGCGGGTGCCGGGGACGTGAGGGCCTCGGCCAGGCCCGCGCTGACGTCGAAGACCCGGGCGAGGCGTGTCAGGCGCATCACCCGCAGGATGTGCCCGTCGCTCGCCACCAGGCGGAGCCGGCCGCCGCGGGACAGGGCGCGGTTGCGGGCCCGGCACAGCAGCGCCAGGCCCCTGCAGTCCAGGAACGTCACCGCCCGCAGGTCGACCACCAGGTCGGGGGCGGGGGAGGAGGTGAGCGCGTCGAGGCGTACGGAGAGGGCCGGAGCGGTCAGCAGGTCGACCTCGCCGCGCAGTTCGGCGACGGTGGTGCCGTCGATCCGCCGTACCCGCAGTCCGTCCGCCGTGCGGCTCCCGGCCTCCAGCATGGTCGTCCACCCGTCTCTCGGCCCGGCGTACCCCGCGTACGGCCGGTGCGTCCTCAGCAAAGAACAGTGGGCCCGCGCGGGGAAGGGCCCTATGGCCCCGGTTGTCCCGGGACGCCCGGCCCTGACGGCCCGGCGTGGACCCGGGGCCGCGCGCCCCCTGCTGGGGCCGGTCAGCCCCTCCCGGACGGCGCGTGCGCGGTGCGAGAGTATGAGGGGCGGGAGCGCTCCCGCACCCGTAACCGCGGGTTCGGGGCGCAGGTCACACCGGCCGCGTCCGGTACTGACCGGCCGGTACGCACCGGTCGGCGCACGGAACGGGCACCCCGGCCGGATCGCCGGCCGCGCGGCCCGGCGGCCCTGCCGGCCGGCCCCGCCCGCCTCGTCGCGCACGGAAGGAACGGACATGACCCCGCGGCATGTGGTGGTGGGGGTGGACGGCTCGCCCGCCTCCCTGCGAGCCCTGGACATGGCGGCCCGGGAGGCCGAGCACTGCGGCGCCCTCCTGGAGATCGTCCACGCCGTCCCCGCCCTGGACCAGGCCGGGCCGGTTCTGGAGTCGGCCGTCCGCCGGGTGATGGAGCGCCATCCCGGCCTCCCCGTGACCGGGACCCCGGTCGTCGGCGACCCCGCGAAGGCGCTGGTGCGGCGGGGCCGCAACGCCGTCCTCACCGTCGTCGGCCACCGGGGCCACGGTGGCGCGGCCGGACTGCTGCTGGGCTCGGTCAGCCTGCGCGTGGCGGCCGGTGCCCACGGGCCGCTGCTCGTCGTCCGCGGCAGCCGGCTCCCGGACGAGCGCCGCCCCGAGCGGCGCGGGGTGCTGCTCGGCGCCGACGAGGCCACCGACGCCGAGGCCGCCGTCTACGCCTTCCGCGAGGCCGAGCGGCGCGGCACCGCGCTGCGGATACGGCAGACCGGCCCGACGGGGCCGGGCCGGTCCCGCGCCGGGCGCCGCCGGGACCACGACCGCAGGCGCGGACTCCTGTGGGCCACCGGGCGGGCCGATGTGGTCGTGGTCCCGGCCCATCGCAGGCCGGGCCCCTTCGGGCCGCGGCTGAGCCCCGTCGTCCAGACCCTGCTGCGCCGCTCCCACTGCCCGGTCGTCCTGGTCCCGGTCACGGCCCCGGTCCACCGGAACCTCGGCACGGCGGCCTGATACCGGTCCGAGGCCCGGGCCCGGGCCCGGGCCCGGGCCTCGGACCGGTGCCGGTGCGGGCCGGTCGGCATCCTCCGGCGGCGGCCGGCGGCCGGCGGCCGGCGGCCGGTGGCCCGTGCCCGCCACCGGCCGCCGCCGTGCGTCGGCTTCCTGCTCCTGCTCCCGCTCCGGTTCCTGCTCCCCGCTCCGGCTCCGGCTCCGGTTCCCGCTAGGCTCCCGCTCCCGCTCCGGCTCCCGGAGTCCGCTCCGGTCCCCGCGCCGCTCTCAGGGCGCGCGGCCGGCGGTCCGCCGCCGGCCGCGGCGGTCAGCGCCGCTAGCGCCCCCAGCGCAGCCCGGGGGTCGCCACCGGCGCGTCCCACAGCCGCAACAGCTCCTCGTCCGCCCGGCAGAGCGTCACCGAACAGCCCGCCATGTCCAGCGAGGTGACGTAGTTGCCGACCAGCGTGCGGGCCACGTCCACCCGGCGCTCCCGCAGCACCCGGCTCACCTCGGCGTGGAAGCCGTAGAGCTCCAGCAGCGGCGTGGCGCCCATGCCGTTCACGAGCAGCAGCACCGGCTCCCGGGGGTCCAGGTCCTCCAGGACGGCGTCCACGGCGAAGTCGGCGATCTCCCCGGACGTCATCATGGCGCGCCGCTCCCGGCCCGGCTCGCCGTGGATGCCGATGCCCAACTCCAGTTCGCCCGGCGGCAGATCGAAGGTGGGGCCGCCCTTGGCGGGGGTGGTGCAGGCGCTGAGCGCCACCCCGAAGCTGCGGGAGGACTCGTTGACCCGCCGGGCGAGGGCCTCCACCCGCTCCAGCGGCATGCCCTCGTCCGCCGCCGCCCCGGCGATCTTCTCGACGAACAGGGTGGCCCCGGTGCCGCGCCGCCCGGCGGTGTACAGGCTGTCGGTCACGGCCACGTCGTCGTTGACCAGGACGCTGGCCACCTGGATGCCCTCGTCCTCGGCGAGCTCGGCCGCCATCTCGAAGTTGAGGACGTCACCGGTGTAGTTCTTCACGATGAACAGCACGCCCGCGCCGCTGTCCACGGCCGCCGCGGCGCGCACCATCTGGTCCGGGACGGGGGAGGTGAACACCTCGCCCGGGCAGGCCGCGTCGAGCATCCCCGGGCCCACGAACCCCCCGTGCAGCGGTTCGTGCCCGGATCCGCCGCCCGAGACCAGGCCGACCTTCCCGGAGACGGGCGCGTCCCGGCGGACGATCACGCGGTTCTCGACGTCGACGGTCAGCTCGGGGTGCGCGGCGGCCATCCCGCGCAGCGCGTCCGCGACCACGGTCTCCGGAACATTGATCAGCATCTTCATCTCACGTCTCCCTGGCGGCTCGACACCGGTCGTTCCCACCAGTGTGGTGAACGGGGCCGTCGCCGCGCCGGAAGTCGGCGAACCCGGTGCGTGCCGTGCGCGGCCGGCGGCTCGCGGCCCGCGGCCGGAGGAGCGCACGGGCGGGGGCGGGAACCGCGAACGGGGCCCCTCCGCGGGGCGGACCGCGCTGCCGTCGCGGGAGCCGCGGAGCCGCGGAGTCGCCGGAGCCGCGGACGGCGCGGACCGCCGTACGGAGCCGGGCCCGGGCCGCTGCGTGAGGTGGCCGTTCCTCACCTGCGGTGATGAGCGGCCGGCCCATCCCGCCTTGCGGTTTTGCCGGTTTTGTCCATACCGGGCTGGTAACCCGACCGGCTGAGAGCTGACGGGGGTCGAACGCCCCTGTGGGGTGACAGGTGAAGGGAGGCACCCATGAGCGACTCGGCACGTGCCAGTCATGCGAGTGCCGGACCCGGTCGGCAGACCGGGGAGACGGCCCAACACGAGGCTGCGGCCACGGCCGGAGCGGCCGGGCAGGCCGCCGGAGAGGTGCGCGCCACCGCCGGGCACGAGGCGAAGGCGGTCGCGGACAAGGCCCGCGAACAGGCCGGTTCGGCCGTCGGAGACCTGCGCGACCGCGCCAGGAGCGAGGCGGACAGCCAGGTACGGCGCACCGCCGGAACCGTCCGCCAGTGGGCGGACGACCTGGCGGGCATGGCCGGCAACGCCCGGGAGGGTTCGCCCGCCCGGACCGTCGCCGAAAAGGTGTCGGACGGCGGGTACCGCGCCGCCGACTTCCTGGAGAAGCGCGGCGCCGGCGGCATCGCCGAGGAGATCCAGTCGTTCGCGCGGCGCAAGCCGGGGGTCTTCCTCGGCACCGCCGCCGCCGCGGGGCTCGCCGCGGGACGGATCGCCAAGGACCTGAAGTCCGCGTCCTCCGGAACGGGGACCGGGGAGGAGCCGCCGGCCGCGGACAAGCCGGGACCCGTGCTCGACCGCTCCGCCGGGGCGGGCCGCCGCACCGGACCGCCCGGGGAGAGCCCGGCACCGTCCCGCGGAACCGGGCCGGAGACACGGGACCCGGGCGTCCCCGGGCGGACGACCGCACGTGAGACCGACTGGCCGGGCCTGCCGGGCCGGCCGCCGGAGGTGGGCTGAGATGACCCTGACCACAGCACGGGGAGGCGGAACGGCCCCGGCCGCGGAACGTGACCGCGAGGACGTCCTCCGCGACCTGGAGGCCGGAACCGCCGGGCGCGCCGCACGGCGGCCCGGGGACACCGAGCCCTCGATGGGCGAGCTGGTCTCCCGGGTCACCGACGACTTCCGCAGGCTGCTCGGCCAGGAGATCGAGCTGGCCAAGGCGGAACTCAAGGCGGAGGGAGCCAAGGCGGGCCAGGCGGCCGGGATGTTCGGCGGCGCCGCGTTCGCGGGCTACATGACCGCCCTCTTCCTCTCGCTGACCGCCGTGTTCGCGCTGGCCAACGTGATGGACCCGGCCTGGGCCGCGCTGATCGTCACCGCCCTGTGGGCGGTCGCCGGCGGCGTACTCGCCGTGGTGGGCCGGGCCCGCACACGGGCGTTCTCCCCCGCACCGCAGCAGACCATCGAGACCGTGAAGGAGGATGCGGAATGGGCACGTCACCCGACTCACCCGACCGGATAAGGGCGGGCATCGAATCCACCCGCAGGGAACTGGCCCACGACGTCGACGAGCTGGCCGACCGCGCCAGCCCCCGCCGCGCCGTGGAGCGGCGGCGGGAACGGATGCGGCACGCCGTGACCGGCGCCCGGGAACGCGTGATGGGCAGCACCTCGCACGGGAAGGACCAGACCCGGGAGCGGACCCGGCAGACGGCCCGGTCCGTCCAGGAGACCTCCGCCGACGCCGCCGAATCCGTCCGGCAGCGGGCCGAGGAGGCCGGTCACCGCGCACGCGGGGCACCGCACGAGGCGGCTCGCCGCACCGAGGGCAACCCGATGGCGGCCGGGGTGATCGCGTTCGGTGCCGGGATGCTGGGGGCGTCGCTGCTCCCCGACTCCGAGACCGAGAAGCGGACCGTCTCCCGGTTCGCCGAACGGACCGGCGGTGCGGCCGGTCCCGTCAAGGCGGCGGCCGGGGAGTACGCCGGACGTCTGAAGGCGGGCGCCGGCGAGACCGCGCGGCACGCCGCCGAGGAGGTGGCGCGCTCGGCCATGAGCGCCGCCCGGCACACCGGTGAGGAGGCCCGCGGACAGGCCGGGCACGTCACCGGCCGCGCCCGGGAATCGGGCCGCACGGTGGCCGGCGAGGCCAAGGACCGCGGGAGCGGTTCGTAAGCAGCCGACGGGCGCCCGGACCGCCGTCCGGACGTACCACGACACGGCGCGGGCGGGTCCGTGGGGCCCGCCCGCCGTCGTGTGCCCGGCGGCGGGCGGGGCGCCGCGGGCGGGCGGTGGGCGAAGGCCGGCGGGGCGGAGGCGCGATGGGGCGGAGGCGCGATGGGGCGGCGGGCCGCGGGGCGGCGGCGCGGTCCGCCGGGGCCGCGCGCCCCTGGACGCCGGTGCCCCCGCGCCCCCGCGCCCCCGCGGCGTCCGGCACCGTGCGGCAACCAGCCCGGAAGCGCCGGGAGTTGACTCCCGGCCGTCGCGGACGCTTCCGGCCTCCCGCGGCGAACGCGTACGGTGCCGTACACAGGCCGCACACGGCTGGTCATACTGGGAGTCCGCCGGGGAGGGCGCGAATCGACGGGGGCGGCGATCGCAGTGGAGAAGACCGGACTGGTCCGCGGCCGCTACCGGCTGCTCGAACGCATCGGGCGCGGCGGCATGGGCGAGGTGTGGCGCGCCCTGGACGAGGCACTGGGCCGCCAGGTCGCCGTCAAATGCCTCAAGCCGCTCGGGCCCGGACACGACGAGCACTCCGCCCGGGTGCTCCGCGAGCGTTTCCGCCGCGAGGCCCGGGTCGCCGCCTCGCTCCAGCACCGCGGCATCACGGTCGTCCACGACTTCGGCGAGGACGACGGTGTGCTGCACCTCGTCATGGAACTCCTCGACGGCCGTCACCTCGGGCAGGTGCTGGAGGACAACGGCAGCCGCCCGCTGGCGCTCCCGGAGCTGGCGGACATCACCGAGCAGGTCGCCGCCGCCCTCGCCTACACCCACCGGCAGGGCGTGGTGCACCGGGACCTCAAACCGGCCAACATCATGCGGCTCGCCGACGGCACCGTGAAGATCTGCGATTTCGGCATCGCCCGCCTCGCCCGCGGCATGGACCCCGGCTCCCGCCTGACCAGTGCCGGGATCGCCGTGGGCACCCCGCACTACATGGCGCCCGAGCAGATCTCCGGCGGCTCCGCCGACCACCGCAGCGACCTCTACTCGCTGGGCTGCGTGCTCTACGAACTCGCCACCGGCGCCCCGCCGTTCGACCAGGAGGACGCCTGGTCCGTCCTCGTCGGCCACCGCGACACCGCGCCCCGCCCCCTCCGCGAGCACCGGCCGGACCTGCCCGAGCCCTTCGAGCGGCTGGTGCTCGACCTGCTCGCCAAGGACCCCGAAGACCGGCCCGCCGACGCGGCCGAACTCGGTGACCGGCTCGCCGCCGCCCGCTGCACCCACCCGGACGGCAGCCCCGTACCGTTCACCGAGCCGTACGAGCCGCGGCTGCCGGCCTGGACCCGCGGCATGACCACCGGCTCCAAAGCCGTCGGCGCCCTCGCGCGCGCCGCGGTCCCCGGCCCCTCCACCGGGCTCACCGGCCCCTGGACGGGCCACCCGGGCCCCGCCGCGCCCGGCCCGCCCCCGCAGGCGCCCGGCCGGCCCCCGCCGCCGCCCGGGCAGGTCGCCGCCCTCGCCCGCCGCCACGCGTCCGGGCTCGCCCTCGCCCGGCGCGGCCGCTGGGAGGAGGCCGCCGGGACGCACCGTGACGTGGCCGCCGAACGCGAGCGGCTCCTCGGTCCCGACCACCCCGACACCCTCGCCAGCCGCTACGAGACGGCCGGCGCCCTGCTCCGCGCCGGGCGCCCCGGGGAGGCCCTGGGCGCCTACGAGCGGGTCGCGGAGGCCCGCCGGCGCACCCTCGGACCGGACCATCCCGCCACCCTCCTCGTCCGGCAGGACCAGGCCCGCGTCCTCGGCCGGCTCGGCCGGCACGTCGAGGCGCACCAGCTCTGCGCCGCCGTGCTCGCCGCCCGCGAGCGGGCCGACGGCCCCGGTCACCCCGACACTCTGCGCTGCCGCCATCAGCTCGCCGTCACCCTGGGCCGGCTGGGGCGGTACGCGGACGCGTACCGGACGGCCTCCGAGGTCGCCGGCGCCCGCTCCCGCCTCCTGGGCCCGGACCACCCGGACACCCTGAGCACCCGCTGCGAGGTGGCGCACGCCCTCGGCCGGCTCGGCCGCTGGGCCGACGCGCTGCGCGTCCACCGGGAGATCCACGCCGCCCGGCGGCGCGTCCTCGGCCCGCTCCACCCGGACACCCTCGCGGCCCGCCACGAGGAGGGCGTCAGCCTGGGACTGCTGGGCCGCGGCGCCGAGGCCCTGGAGCTGTACCGCGACCTGGTGGCGCAATGGACGCGGGCCCGCGGCCCGGAGGATCCCGGCACCCTGCGCGCCCGGCACGGGTTCGGGGTCAGCCTCGGCCGGCTGGGCCGCTGGCCGGAGGCGCTGGCGGAGGCCCGCGAGGTCTGCGCCGTCCGCGAGCGGGTCCTCGGCCCCGGCCACCCGGAGACCCTGGCCGGCCGCCGGGAGATCGCCCTCTGCCTGGGCCGGCTGGACCGCTGGGAGGACGCCCTCGCCGTCCACCGCCAGGTGGCCCGCGACCAGGAGAACCTCCTGGGCCCCGGCCATCCGGACGCCCTGGCCGGCCGGGCCGACGAGGCGCACTGCCTGGAGCGGCTGGGGCGCTCCGCGGAAGCAGTGGAGATCTACCGCCGGCTGGCCGGGCTCCGCGGCCCCGGGCCCGCCCCGGGCTGACGGCCCGCGGGCGCAACGCTCCTGCCGGGAAGGGGCCTTCGCGGTCTTCGGGACCTCCGGGGGTGCGGGCCGCGGGAGCGCCCGGACTTCCGGGGGTGCCCGGCGCCAGGGCGGACGGGGTACGGGCCGCGGCCGTCCGGACGGGCCGGCACCGCGGACGGGGACCCGCGCGCGGTGCGGTCACGGCGCCGCCCCCGCCGGGACGGGGCCGCTCCGGGACGTGCGGTGCCGGCCCGTGCGCCGGGCCCGTCCGGGCCCGGATGCGGCGGTACCGGCGGACGGGAGCGGCTACCCCGTGGCGGGGCCCGCGGCCCCGTACCGGTCCGAGACCGGCCACACGTACGGCAGATCCCCCGGGACCCCGGGGAACAGCGGTCCGTACCGCTCCGGGTCCTTCCGTACGAGTGCCGACCGGTGGCTCAGATGGAAGGCGGGATCGCCCAGCCACGGCGGCAGTTCGCCCGCCGCAGCCAGCTCCTCCTGGGACCGGGGCGCCGTACACCCCGTGGCCCGGGACAGATCACCGGTCAGGGTGGCCGCGCAGGTGTCCCGGCGGCCGTCCGCACGCCACCCCCGGACCATCACCAGCCCGTACCGGACCAGGGCCTCCTCGTAACCCGCCCACATCCGGACGGCGGGGTGGTGCCGCCAGCCGTACCCCGGCACGGTGATGCCCCGCAGCACCTGGACCGTCTCGGCCCGCTGCTTGCCCAGCCGGCGCGCGTCCAGCACCCGGGCGCTGCGCAGGAACCGTTCCTAATCAGTGAGCAGGAGTGAGTCTTGGACCCATACCTGGTCACTGCGGACACCCCGAACGGTTTTGGATGTCCTGGTCGCCCGCGTACTCGTCGCGTCCGGCGGCACGGATCGTG
>NZ_JAGPXX010000045.1 GCF_018070345.1 Streptomyces sp. F63 | reverse complement strand
ACGCGGTCTGCGGATGCACGCCCTGCGTCTTCGCCCATTCCGTCAGATTCACGCTCTGACAACGACCCTCACTCATACATGGTTACGCTCACTTACCCGACTTCGAGGACCAGCAGATGGCGACCCCCGCCCGGAGGAATCGTCCGTGCGGCCCAGTTCCCGTGCGGCGGCCGCGACCGTGGTCTTCTCGTCGGATGGCTCGAACTGTGCGTAGCCCATGATCACTTGGAGAGCTTTGCCCGCCTCCGCCGACACGGCCTTGCCGCCGCAGAGGCGTTCGGCCGCCACGGAGGTGTCGGGTTCCTTCTCGCCGCTCCCGTCGTCCCCTCCGCTGCAACCCGCCACGGTGAGTGCCAGAGAGCCGGCCACGGTCGCACAGAGGATGCCTCGCGTCCCTCTACGACTGGTCACGGTCGTCATCAACATCCTTCTGCGTCGTCGGCATCGTCCGCCCCGCCCCGCCTCGGCCCGTCCCTGGCCTCAGCCCGTCTCCGGGTCGTTGCCCTGCTGGTTCTCGCGCTCGTTGCCCGTCGAGTAGCCGAGCCTCATCGATTCCTTGAGGTCCTGGACGAAAACCCTGTCGGGCTCCACGTCGATGTTCCGAAGGAAGCCCTCCATCGGGGCTTCGGCCATGCTCTCACCCGCGGAGTAGATCTTGCGCCTCTCGATCTGGGTGAGCTCCTCCACCTTCTCCTTGTGCTCGTCCACCGAGTTGTCGGAGATGTCGCCGACCATCTGCTGATGCCCTGTTCCAGGGCACCGCTCGCGGTGTCCGTCGCCAGCGGGATGAGGACCGCCGCTGTGCCCACGGCCGCGGTCGCGGGTAGGAAGGCGACGCCCGCCGCTACAGCCGCCGTTGCCCCGAACTCGACCCAGCCGGCACGCTTGGCGACCGCCTTCTCGTACTCCTCGTGCGTCTTGAGGTTCGTGGCCTCGACCTGGTCGGCGCGTGACTGGTCGAGCATGCCCTGCACCTCGGCGCGCACGTGCACCGTTGACCGCGCCGCGCCCGTGTCGATCTTCCCGTCCGGGCCGACCTGCGTCTCCAGCACGCTGCGGGTGTAGACCTGCTCCGCGGTGGAGACCGTCGCGTAGGCGTCCGGGTACTGGCCGAGGGAGCTGAGGAAGCCCCGGACGACGCTGCGCCCGTTCCCGTCATCGGTGTCCGAGAAGTCGAGGCGCCCTTCCGGGTTCCTGCCCAGCGCGAAGACACTGCTCCGATCGTTCTTGTCCAGGGCCCAGTTGATGTCGTCGATGTATCCGGCGCCCATGGTCCCCAGGCTGTCGGCCATGGCCTCCTGCGTCTTGAGCAGGCCCGCGTCCGATCCGTACTTCTCCATGACCTTCTGCATGATCGCGGCGTTGTCCGCGTCCCGGGTCACGCTCCCGTCCGGCTGCCCGGCCGGATAGCCGAGAGTCGCGGCCTCCAGCGCCTTGCCGAGGGCGTCCGGCATGTGGTTGAGCGAGCCCTCGAGCTCCTTCTGGTCGAGCGAGTTGACGTCGCCGAAGGTTTCCCACTTCTCCGTGCCGAAGAAGTCGAGATAGTTGTCGATCGGCTTGCCGTCGGCCTTTCCGAGGTCGGCCGTCGCGCCGTGGTTCACATGTCTCGTTCGCGGAGTGCTTGCAGGCTGCGGGTGTTGGCCTCCGCGACCTGGGCGCGGAGCAGTTCGGCCGGGTCGAGGGGGCGGACGTCCGCCGGGTCGGCCGCCCACTCCCGGCCGCCGGAGAGCGGGCGGAGCCGGAGGTACGGGCCCTCGTGGCCCGTGACGATCCCGACCCGGGCCCGGGCGGTGTCGTGGACGGCCGTGCCGGGCGGGGGAGGGGCCGGCTCGGGTGTGGGGGCGGCGGGGTGCGGAGTGGTCACCGGGCGGCGCCCCGTACGGCTCCCCGGGCGATGACGGCGGCCAGTGCGAGGGCGACGGGGGCCGAGCAGACGCCGAGGTGGACGAGGGCGTAGCGGGCGCTCTCCGGGGTGCGGTGGTGCTCGCCGGCCGGGGCGGGCTTCGCCGCGGCCTCGTCCGTCCGCCGGGCCCGGGGCGGCTCGGCCGGGTCGTCGGCGTCCTCGGCGTCGTCGGGCTCGTCGGGCTCGTCGGGGAGCGCGTCGCCCCAGGGGGTGCGGACGTCCATGGCGGGGAGCTGGATACCGGCGTCGGTGAGCGCGACGGCAAGCGCGTCCCGGGCGGCCAGGGCCTCTTGGAGCTTGGGGGCGAGGAACTGGGGGCCGGTGCGCCGGGTGCGCTCCGGGGCGGGGTCGGGACCGGCGCCATGGCGGGGGTCGAGACCGGCGGCGGGGTGGGGTGTGGAGTTCGGCACGAGGTTTCCTTCCGGCGGGGTGGTGGGGGAGCGGATGCGTGTGCGGTATGAGGCTCACGTCCGCTGAATCACCGTGTGTAGTTGGCGCATTACGAGAATGCCGCCGAGGTGGGACCGGCCGGAATGTGCGGGCGGTCGGGCTCCCCGCCCTGTGGGGCACGTTCCACACGTTCCACGTCGCCATGGGTTGCGATGGGTGCGGGCGTGGGGGAGTGTGCCGTGTGCCGTGTGCGAGCGGCCGCCTGTCGCCTGTCGCCTGTCGCCTGTTGCCCTCTGCGCAGGTGCGGGCCCGCACCGGGCGCGTGCCGGGCTGCCCGGCTCCTCCGGTGCTTTGATCGCCGAGGCGTGGATGTCGGTGAACCCGTGGCGCTTGAGGAGAGCGGCTCCACGCTGTGGGGTGTCCTGGCCGCCGGATGGGCCTTGCGCGTGAGTGCCCGTGCCTGCCGCGTGCGGTTGTTGACGACCGACGCGGAAGGTGTGCTTAACTGGCGCGTGAGACCAGTCATTTTCCAAGCTCTTCCGGCGAGTCGAGCACCCAGATCCCGCGCTTTCGCGGGTGCGGGTATGGCTGGTCTTTCTTCTTTCGCGGTCTCAGGTGTGTGTCGTACGGACCTTGACTGCTGCTGTGCTGTCTCACGGGGTCCCAGGCGGAGGGCCGGTGCGCGGGGCGACGCGGTGAGACGGGTGTCGTGCCCTGGGAGCCCGGCTTGTGCCGGAGGCCATGGTGGCCGCCGGCACCGTGTCACTCGGGCGCGAGGCGGCTGAGGTCCGTCACGAAGTCCGTGTAGGACTGGTTCGTCCCTTCCGGGGCGTCGATGAGCCCGGCATCCCGGGCGGCCCGCATGATGTCCCTGGTCAGGGCGGGGATCACCG
Source organism: Streptomyces sp. F63 (assembly GCF_018070345.1). Lineage (GTDB taxonomy): Bacteria > Actinomycetota > Actinomycetes > Streptomycetales > Streptomycetaceae > Streptomyces. The sequence continues at coordinate 32,303 of NZ_JAGPXX010000045.1, read as the reverse complement.
ACGCGCCTTCTGCGTCGCGTTCACAAATGATCAGTTCCTCGGGGCGCAACCGGTCCGCGAGAGCAGGCGAATGTGTGGCGACCAGGAACTGACTGCGCCTGCTCGCTTCACGCAGCCGTTCGACGAGCAGTTCCAGCGCCTGTGGATGAAGCCCGTGGTCGATCTCCTCGACGCAGGTCAGCGCGGCGGGGTGGGGATCGTAGAGGAGGGCGAGCAGGCCCAGCAGCCGCACCGTGCCGTAGGAGGCGTCCGCCAGCGGCGTGGGGCGTCGCAGGCCCTTCTCCTGGAGTATCACGGTGATCTCGTCGGCGGAGCCCCCGCTCATCGCGAATTCGATGGCGCGCAGTTGCGGCAGCACCGACCGGGCGTCGGCCAGCAGACGGTCCCAGACATCGCCGTCCTGGCTCAGTTCGAACAGGAAGTCCGCGAGGTTGCGCGCGTCCGGAGCGAGCTGGTTGTTGGCGCCGTAGTGGGCCCGTGACGGCCGCCGGGCGGCGTCCACGTCCACGTCGAAGACCCGCAGCGACGACAGGCGGCGCGCCACGCTGGTGACCTCGGCGCCCCCCTCGGTCCTCGCGAGCCTCGGCAGCGTGGAGAGGCCGCTGCTCAGCTTGCTGATGCCGATGTTGCTCTCTCCGGTCCTCCGGTCGTTCTGGGTGTCCGTGACGGTGGCCTGCTCCCCGGAGACCGTGATCCTGCGTCCCCGGCCACGGGTGCGCTTGAACACGAACTTCTCCTGGCGGAAGAGGATGTACCGGCGGCTCTGCCCCCGCTCTCCGGGGAACGCCCGGCGCCGGATGGTCAGTTCGTAGTTGTCCGGGGCGTTGACCGTGGAGTTGGTGGTCCACGTCGCCGTCAGCCCGATCTTCAGTGAGGTCGGCGGTTTCTCACCGCCCCAGAAGGCCACTTCGTCGAAGCCGCCGCGGGATTCCAGCGCGGGCTGGAGGTCCGTACGGATGATGTCCGCGAGGAAGCTGAACACCTTCAGCACGTTCGACTTCCCCACGCCGTTCGGACCGACGAGGACGGTGAGGTCGCCCAGCGGAATGCTGACGTCACGCAGGCTGCGGAAGTTTTCCGCATCGAGGCGGAGGAGTTGTGCGGCCATGACCGGCAGCCTACCCGGGCCTGTCACGCGTAGTGATCTGTCGCACCGATCGGCGTAGGGCGGCGGCCGGACCCCGGCCAGGCCGATCGCCGGGACTCCGTCGCTGGAACCTTCCCCTGTGCCGCGCGTGTGCACGACAGCACGCTGAAGCTCCCCGTGTGGCCGGATGCGTGACGCGGCCATCGCGTCCGCCTCGGCCGGCCGTGCCGTCCGCCGCGTCCGGCAGAGCCACGGAGCGACAGGGCCAGGGGCGGACGGGGCGGCGTGTGCGCTGCGCGGACACCGGTGCGGGGACCTATCCGTAGACCACCGACCACGGGCGCGGGGCATCGTCCGGTGGGAGGGGGGCGCCCGCGCGCCGTGAGGCCGCGGTGTGGTCGCGGGCCAGGACGCCGGCCGCGAGTTCCGCGAAGCGGCGGGCGGCCGGGTGGGCTCCGCGGCCGGCGGGCCAGGCGCCGCTGATGCGCAGGGTGAGGGGACGGTCCGCAAGGGGACGCCAGGCGACGCGGGGCTCCTTGCGGGCCACCGGCCCCTGGTCGAAGGCGACTCCGTGCCCCGCCGTCACCAGGGCGAGCAGGAATTCGGGGTTGGAGGCGTGCTGGAGACGGCCGGGGACGAAGCCTTCGGTGCGGCACACGTCGAGGATGCGGTCGTACCAGCCGGGCGCGTGGGCCCGCGGGAAGAGCACCAGGTCGTGGCCGGAGAGCTCGGCGAGCGTCACCTCCGGCAGCCGGGCCAGCGGCGAGGTGCGGGGGAGGACGATCCCCAGGTCCAGTGAGATCGCGGGGCCGAGCCGCAGGTCGGTGGTGTCGACGGGGTGGTGGACGAGTCCGGCGTCCAGGCCGCCGGAGGAGAGCAGCCGCACCTGCTCCCCGGTGGCGACCTCCTGCAGGTCGACGGACAGCTCCGGGGAGTGCTGCGAGCAGGCGGAGAGCAGCGCGGACAGTACGGCGGCCGTGGTGTCGGGCGGTACGCCGGCGCGGAGCGTGCCGAGGCCGCCGTCGGCGGCGCGGCGGGCCAGTGCGCGTAACCTCTGCTCCCGGGCGAGGAGTTCGTGGGCCTCGTCCAGCAGCGCCGTCCCGGCGGCGCTCAGCTGGACGCCGCGCTGCGAGCGGTCGAACAACTCGGCACCGAGTTCCTTCTCCAGTCTGCGGATCGCCTGGCTGAGCGGTGGCTGGGCCATGCCGAGCCGTTCGGCGGCTCGGCTGAAGTGCAGCTCGTCGGCTACGGTGACGAAAAGTCGCAGGTGGCGTAAGAGATCCACGATCACGGATCGTACGCGAAGGACCTGTGCGGGGGATGGGCCGATCGGTCGGGGGCCGGCGAACCGAGGACCGGGCCGGCATGACCGTGAATGGCCGACGGACACAGGGGGACGGAACAGTGATCGAGGAACGGGTCCGGCAGGTCTTCGCCGGGGTTGGCGCCAGGGGACAACTGCACGTGGCCCCCGTCCACGCGAGCACGGCGGCCGGTGCGGCAGCCGGCACAGCGGCCGGTGCGGAGGCCGGTGCGGAGCCGGACGGCCGCGAAGTCGCCGTGGGTGCGGACGACCTCGTCGTGATCGCCTCGATCTTCAAGGTGCTGCTGGTGCTGGAGTTCGCCCGGCAGGTCGTCGCCGGCCAGCTCGACCCGAGGGAGCGGGTGCGGGTGACCGCGGCCGACCGGCTCGGCGGCTGGGGAACCGCAGGCTGTCTCGACGACGTCGAGCTGTCCCTGCGCGACCTGGCCCACTTCACGATGTCGGTCAGCGACAACACGGCGGCCGACCTGCTGCTGGCCCGCGTCGGCCTGGACACCGTGCGGCTGCTCGCGCAGGAACTCGGCCTGCGGCGGACCCGGATCGTGGGCGGCCCGCGCGCCCTGCTGGAGGCGATGCTCGCGGAGGTCGGGGCACGGGACGAGAAGGAGTTCGCCGTCCGCTACCCGGCCCTGCCCGACGAGCGCAAGAGACGGCTCGCCGTGCTGGATCCCCGCCACACCACGGCCGCCACACCCCGCGAGATCACACGGCTGCTCCGGCTCGTCTGGACCGATGCCGCGGGGCCGCCGGAAGCCTGCGCGTTCGTACGCGACCTGATGGGCCGCCAGGTCTTTCGCCACCGGCTGGTGTCGGGTTTTCCGGACGACGTCACGGTCGCGGCCAAGACGGGGACCCTGCCGGGGCTGCACATGGAGGCGGGCGTCGCCCGCTACCCCGACGGCGCGTGCTACGCGATCGCCGTCTTCGCCCGCACGCACGACCTGACCGCCTCCCGCACCACCGTGGACACCGCGATAGGCCGCGCGGCCGGAATCGCGGTGGAATTCCTGCGGGGCGGCGGCCGGTGACCGGGTCACATATGCGTTCGCATATCGAGGGCCCGAACTTTGGTCTTGGACAGGCCGGTTCACGCCCTGATCTCCTGACGCCATGCCTCAGAACACACATGTCGCGGACGGATCGGACGAAGCCTCCAACCGCGGGCTCGGCCGCCGTACGCTGCTGCGTGGTGCCGCCCTCGGCGCGGCCTCCCCGCTGGTTCCGGCCACAGCGGCCACAGCGGCCACAGCGGCCACAGCGGCCACAGCGGCCACAGCGGCCACAGCGGCCACAGCGGCCACAGCGGCCACAGCGGCCACAGCGGCCACCATCACCACGGCGCCCGCACCCGCGGGCCGCGGCCGGGGCGGTGACGGAGCCGCCGGGCCGGTGTCGTACCGCTGGCTCGGCACCGCCGGCTGGCGCATCGACGTGGGTGACCGGACCGTGCTCTTCGATCCGTACCTCACCCGCTTCCCCACGGGCCTGTTCGACGGCGCCTTCGATCCGCGGACGCGGCTGCGGACCCGGCCCGAGGTCGTGGACGCGCACGCGGGCCACCCCGAACTCGTCCTCGTCAGCCACTCCCACTGGGACCACCTCGCCGACGTACCGCACATCGCCCGGACCACCGGCGCCCGCGTCGTCGGCACCGAGACCACGTACCACCTGCTGGTCGCCCTGGGCGTCGACGCGGGGCAGATCTCCGTGGTCAAGGGCGGCGAGGTGCTGGACTTCGGCGGGATCACCGTCGAGGTCGTGCCGAGCCTGCACAGCCGCAACAAGAAGTGCTCCTACTTCGCCCCGGGCACGCTGAACGCCCCGCCCGCGACGGCCCCGGACACCATCTCCGACCTGCCCGAGGGCGACACCCTCGCCTTCCAGGTGACGGCCGGGGACAGCGGCCCGTCGGCGTTCCTCATGGGGGCCAGCGACTTCTCCGAGCGGGCCGTGCGGGGGCTGCGCCCCGGCCTCGCGATGATCGCCGTCCCTGCCGGCACTGCCACCCACCGCTACGTTCCCCGGCTGCTGCGCGCGCTGGACACCCCCGGCGTGGTCGTCCCCGTCCACTGGGACAACTTCGAGGTGCCGCTGAGCGGTTCCCCGGTACGCGACCCCGCGATGGACCTGGACACGTTCCTCGCCCAGGTCGAGAAGGCGGCTCCCGCGACCCGGGTCGTCATCCCGGACTACGACACCGTGTACGACGGCGGCATGCGCCCCTCTCGGTGAGGCGCAACGATGTCGTCTGCTCGGGGTCGGTGAACCACACGGCACCCCACACCGAGTAGATGGCGTCGAACAACTGGGCTTCCTCTGCGAGATAGTCGCGTACGTCCGCGCAGACGAAGGTGAGCCCCGGCACGTCGTCCCACCATGTTCGGGCGCGCTCCACTTGGACGGGGGAGAGGTCGACGCCCGTCACCTCTACGCCGTGCCGGGTCAGGTACACGGCTTCCCTGCCTTCCGCGGGGCCGAGGTCCAGAGCGCGGCGCGGTTCGCCGAGCAGTTCGGCACCGGGGCCGTGACCGGGGTACTGGGTCCACTCGAAGCAGTCCGCGTGAGGAGCGGGCTGGTCGCCCTCTTACCGGTGGGGCATATAGGTGTCCCAGTACTCGGCTGGAGTGCGGGGCGCGCGGGGCATGAGACTCCTCCGAAAACGGTGAGGCCGACGGAGCCGGCCACCGTATCCGGTGACGCCCGATGCTCCGCCGGAACTGACGCAACACCGTCGCGCCTTGCGTAAGCCAGTGCCCGGGGACGCTCGCGCGCGGCGTCCCCGGGCTGGTCATTACCGCTGCATGGTGGGGCCCCGTCCGTCAGGTGAGGGAGCCGACGCGTGAGGCGAACGCCCGGACGCCGGGCAGGGTGCGGTCGTGCCGCATGAGGTGGGGGCTCATGCTCCGCACGGCGCCGCGGCGGACTTCCTGGGGCGCGGCCTGTTCGGCGGCCAGCAGCGCCTGGTAGCAGCGGTCGGCTTTGCCCCACTGCTCGAACGCGCGGGCGACATCGATCCAGTACCGGGCCCGGCGTTCGGTGGTGGGCAGGCGGGCGGTGTCGACGCGGCGGGCGTGTCGGAGTACGTGGCGCTTCTGGTGAGCACGGTGATGGACTCCGTCAGATGGGGTTGAAGGACCAGAAGACACCGACCTCTTCGGGTGAGACGACGATGACTCCGAAGTCACCGTCGTACTCGGTGAGAGGGTTCCAGCCGGTGACCCCGGTCGTGAGGTCCGGCGACGGGGTGGTGCGTGCTTCGGTGATGTTGCTGTAGCAGGAGATCCGGTCCCCGAACCTGTCGAGCAGAGTACGGGCGTCGGCGGACGCTGCCCTGGTCTCCTCCTCCGTGCCGGGTGGACCCCATTCATACGTCGTGATCACCAGCAGGCGGGCAGCCGTCTCGGCCGTGACGGGGGACAGTCGCCTCGTCAGCTCCGTATCCGACAGTGGCACAAAGGGAAAGGAGGGGCTGTTCTTCGCCGGTTCCCCGTCCCTCTCCTTGTCCCAGTCGAGCGTGATCCATCCGCGGGGATCGCCGACCTCCCGGTTCATCACCGCCAGTGCGTCCTTCTGCCAACCGGCGGGGGTTCTGGGGCCTGTTGCCGCGAAGGAGTACACGTCGTCCAGAAGGCGCACGACAGTGTTCTCCCACGCGGCTCGAGTCAGGGTTCGCACTCTCTCTCCAGACGGGATCGGTCAGCGCGCCGGCGTCTTGCGCCAAGAGGACCCGGGGACATTCGTGGTGCCCCCGGGCCTAATCGTTCCCGGCGGGTCCGTGGCAGTTCCTGCCGGGCGGGCAGGGCCCGCACTCGGCGCGGTTGGCCTCCCACAGCTTCCGGTCGACCGCGAAGCCGTTGTCCGCGGTGAGCGGCTACACGCGGCCGGTGCCATCGGTCTCCCCGCTGACGGATGCCCACCAGGCGATCACTCGAGCGGCCATCGCGTCCGGCCGCTGGACCCGAGGGTCGAGACCGAAGTGATGCTCCAGTTCGTGCCGTAGGAACTCGCCGATCTCCGTCTGGTCGGCGCCGCCATGGAGGCGCTGTAGCAAAGGGGCGAGCATGCAGTCGTACTCGTCCTGCACCTCGTCGGCGACGCCAATCGGATCCCACTCATTGAGCAGATGCCGCAGGCCGTTCTCGGGGACATCGGTTCCGGGTCGCATCGCCCCAGGGTGCCACCCGGGAGCCGCCTTCATCCTCGTCTCCGCTGTGATCCAAACGAAACCGCCCAGGCGCCTCGGCGCCGACGGAAGCGACGGCTCGCGTCCGGTGAACCACATGGCGCCCTGCCCGACTTGACGAGGCCCACTCGGCATCGCAGGTCTTGGCCTCGGATCGAGTCGGTTCGGCGAGGGTGTCCCGCGCGGCAGGGTCTCTTGGAGCTTCGGGGCGAGGCGAGAAACTGTGGGTGTCGGGTTTCGGCACGGTGGCGTCCCTCCGGCGGGGGTGGTGAGGATGAGGATTCAGGATCCGTACATCGCGCCCGCGTCGGCTGTCTTACCGTGTGTAGTCGGAGCATTACGAGAATGCTGCCGGGCTGGTGCCGTGCAGGCGGTCCGGCTTCCCGGGCCACGCGCTCCGCGCCTTCCACGCGAGTTGCGGTGGGTGCGGGTGAAGGCGCGTGCCGGTGTGAGTGAGTACGGGTACGAAGGGCTTCCGGGGCGGTCGGGGACGGCCGGGCCGGAGCGCCGGAGGGGAGTTGCCTTGCCGCAGCGACGTCTTGTCACGGGCCGCAGCCGGGAGCCGCGTCAGCGGTTCGCGGAGGAGTTACGGCAGTTGCGGGCCGGGAAGGGCGTCAGCCTGCGGCAGCTCGGTGAACGGCTGGGCTGGGACTGGTCGTTGTTCGGGAAGATGGAGAAGGGCGAGACGCTGGGCGGCCCGGAGGTCGTCCAGGCCCTGGACACGTACTTCGGGACGCCGGGGATGCTGCTGGCCCTGTGGGAGCTGGCGCGGGCGGATCACACGCAGTTTCGCGAGCGCTACCGGATCTACATGGCGCTGGAAGCGGAAGCCGTCAGCCTGTGGCACTTCGCGGTAAGCGTGCTGCCGGGTCTGTTGCAGACCCCGGATTACGCGCGCGAGGTCCTGGCTGCGGGCGGTCTCAGGGAGCCGGAACTGACGCAACAGGTTGAGGCTCGGATGAGCCGCAGGGAGATCTTGGAGGGCCTGGAGGCGCCACCGTTCCGTGTCATTCTCTCCGAGACGGTGTTGCGCACGCCGCTCAGTGATGAGCAGGCGTGGAGAGATCAGCTCACGTACTTGATCGAGGCGACTGAGCGCCTGAGCGTAACGCTGCATGTGCTGCCGTTCAGGGCCGGTATGCACGGACTGGACAGTACGGCCGTCAAGTTCCTGCGACTGCCGGACTCGCGGACCGTGGCTTACGTTGAGACCGCCTATCGTGGCGAACTCATCGAAGAATGCGGGGCTGTTGAGCATCTGCAACGTGCGTACGATGCGATGCGCGACCTGGCACTGTCCCCAGCCGAGTCGCGGAAGTTCGTCCTGCGCATGTTGGAGGAAGTGCCGTGCGAGCAATCGACCTGAGCGCCGTCAACTGGCGCAAGAGCAGTTACAGCAACTCGACTGGAGGCGACTGCGTCGAGGTCTCCTGCGAGTCTGCTGCCGCCGTCCCCGTGCGTGACAGCAAGGACCCACACGGCCCGGTGATCGCGTTCACGGCAGGTGGCTGGGGCTCCTTCATAGCGGCCGTGAAGCGCGGTGAGTTGGGCGCCTGAGCAGCGCGCGTTGCAGGCTTGGAAACGGTACGACGGCTCCTCACCCACCGGCCAGGCGGGTGAGGAGCCGTCGTCGTGTTCGCGTCGGCTCGGGTCTGGCGCTACTTCTTGGGGGCGCGGCGTCCTCGCGTGGTGGCGGCCGGGCGCCAGGACCGCAGGTCGTCGTCCGTGAGGCCGTGTTCGCCTTGGGTCATTAGCCGGTCGCCTCTGATGAACTCGGCCGGGGAGACGCCGAAGGTCGGGTCGGACTCGTGGTGCCACTGGTCCAGCCAGGGCTGGAGTTCCAGGAGGCCGGCGAGGAACGGTGTCACCTCCTCGGTGCTCATGGCCTCGCGGGTGGCTATGTAGGTGTCGATGGCGTACGCCTGCTCGCGGTGGTCCCAGCCGGCCCAGCCGTAGAGGTCGGGTGTGGCGACGTTGGCGGCGCCGTAGGATATGAACCGCTCCTTGGGCACGTCGAGCTTGCCACGCGCCCGCCAGTAAGAGGTGCGCAGGAAGTCGGCCGAGACGTACTTCGGCGGTACGGGAATGGAGTTCCGGATCTTCTTCTTGGCGGGCTCGTCGGGCGCGGCGTCCTCCTGACGCTGGAGGTCCCAGACGTGCTCCCAGTCCGCCCGTTTCTTGAGTCCGGACGGCTTGTAGCGCAGGGCTGCGAGGAACGGCACGTGCTCGTCGGTCATCAACTCGCGGACGATGGTTGGCAATTCTTTGCGAGGGGCGTAGATCGCGGCCACGGAGACGAATGCCTCGTCACGGGAGAGGGTGTCCGTGAGCCGGGAGAGCGTGACGATGGCGGGCATCCCGTTGTCGTCGTACCAGTGCTCCCGCTTCTCGATCCGGTCAAGCAGCCAGGACCGCAGGGCCTTCTCCTGGAGGGCGTCCCAACCCTCGGTGGCCCAGCGCCGCTTGTACTCGGGCCGCTCGATCATGCCGATGGCCCGACTTGACTCGATGGCATCGATCCGCTTCTGCACGACCTCGCGGTACGCGGCGGGCCAGTGAGCCGGAATCTCTGTGATGGGCGTGGAACCGTGCCGTTTGAACCACTCGTCACTCGCCTCACCGGCGATAAGGCGCCTCGCCAGCACGATCTCAAAGGCCCTTTCGCCAAGGTCGAGTTGAGGAATGTTCGGAGAGATAGGGTCCTCAGACGCGCGAAGATCTTCTGGGTATAGTCCGTACAGAGCGTAGACCTGCCAGTCCAACTCTTCCTGCAGCGTGATCATTCGAGCGCGGATTTTCTTGTAGCGGGCCTGGGAGTCACCCAGCGTGACACTTGGAATGTCCTGCATGGTCAACTCTGCCAGAGTGGAACTGATCGCTTCGGCGGATTCAACAAGAGCGGTGCCCAGATTTTCCGGGCGTGAACGGGGTAGTGGTATTTCGGCCAAGTTGGTGCTGTTGAATTCGTAGAATTTTTCCCATTCTTCGCTCGCGATGCCGCCACCAATTCCGCCGTGGCCTTTGTCGTGGCATACTTGCTTGAGCCAGAAACAGGCAGTCGAACTATTGAGGATGGCTAGTATTTGGTGTAGTTCCTCCCTGCTCCATGGCTCTCGTGGTTCAAGGATCAGTGCGGAATGCTGGAATACGTCACGCGGTCGACTAAGGGCGAAATGATTGTGCGTTGCGACGAAGGCTAAGGAAACGGTTGGCTGAGCCCGATAGCGCGACTTGAAAAACATCGAGTACTCGAACCATGCGAGACCACGTTGAACCTGGGTCTTTCCGAATGCCGTGCGTTCGCGAAGTACGCGACGCGCGGGCCATAGAGCCTTCTCAAGAGCAACAGGGGCTGTGGGTCTCAGATCTTCTTCGGTGTATGGCCACAATGACTCTTCAGGGTCCAATATAACGTAATCCCGCAACTTGGTGCCCTCGACGAGGGGACGCCGCTGACCATCCGGGATCCGATGGCGCTGGAGGAAACCCCGCCCAACCATAAAGGCGCTATCCTCGCGGGTTACTGCACTCGCGCCGATGTTGCTCACCAGTTCTGAGAGCCTTTGGTGGCTGTTTCCATGGATTTGGTCGATCAGTTCCCGGCCTCCTGCAGTTAGAATCCATGGGTGTGAGGAGAAGTGCTGCATTCGGTCGAGATCGTCAACGGCTACCCACTCGTCACTTGATCCCGGAGCGTCGATCTGTTTGACGATTGATCTCCAGACGTACGATTCATCGGGCCGATCAGGAGCGGATGGTTCTCCACGTATGCTCCGAACCGTTCGGATTGTTGCTGAACCGCATTGTCCGCGACGGGGCTTTCCGATAAGAATGACGGTTGGGGTTCCGTGTCCGGGGATATGTGCGCCGGATGTGTCGATAACTTCGGTGAGCTCTACTTCTTGTGTGAAATATCTCTCGATCAGTCGAGTGCCAAATTCACGTTTCATAAAGGAGTTTGCAGTGATTTGGCCGACTATTCCGTAGCCGTCTCCGGCGTCGACATCTCCCGATTTTGCCAATTCGAAGAATCGCTGAGTGAACGGAACTGATAATGCATAACCCCCGGTGCAGGTATCGTAAAGGTTCCGATAGATCTCGTTGAGCTTCTTGTCCTTTACGGTGACGTAGGGCGGGTTTCCCACCACTATGTGATACCGTCCCGGCCGCAGAATCTCCGAGTGGTTACCAAGGTCCTCAGTCCCGTACTTGAAGTCGGCAAGCTCATCGGCCCCCTCTTCATCCAGCCCGTCGAAGAGGTTGCCCTGCTTGTGTCGGTGCTTGATGAGCGAGTCACCCACCGCCAAATGCAGTGGCCACGCATACTGCCCCGCCTCCGCCATCGTGGTCACCCCACCCGCCGCCATCGCCGCGACCAGCAGCCGGAACCGGGCAATAGCCACCGCGAACGGGTTCAGGTCCACCCCGTGCACCGAGTCCAGCGCGGCCCGCACCCGCTCGTGTACGTCCCGGCCCGGCTGGCCCTCCGCCCACCGCCGGACCAGCCGCCGGAAGGCGCCCAGGACGAAGTGGCCGGACCCGCACGTCGGGTCGATCATCTTCAGGTCCTCGTAGCCGAACTCCCGGATCGCCGGTTCCATCGTCCGGTCGAGGATGAACTCCTCCACGAACTCCGGGGTCTGGAGCAGCGCGTACGTCTTGCGCGCGGCCTCGCTCAGGTCCTGGTACAGGTCGCCGAGGAAGCGGGTGTCCCAGCCGCGGGTGCCGTCGCCGTCCTCCTCCAGCGGGTCGGTGAAGTCGTGCACCAGCGCGCCGTCCTCGTCGCGCTCGCGCCAGAATTCGACCAGTTCCCGCGCCCCGTCGTGGGACAGCGGGATCTGGTAGAGCGGGTTGTGGCGGCGGTCGAACAGCAGCCGGCCCGCCTGTCCGGAGCCCAGTTCGGCGAAGGCCAGCTCCAGCCAGCCCCGGTACGTCGGGTCGTCGCTGTCCGAGACGTACTGGTCGAAGCGGGCGAGGGCCAGTTCGCGCCCGTCGTCGTCCGGGGCCGTGATGTACGGCTCGGGGATCAGCCGGTTGTCCTCGCAGAACCGTATGAAGACCGTGCCCAGCACCCAGGCCACGGCGACTTGGGTGACGCGCTCGTCCAGCCAGGAGTTCCACGTCGCCGCTGTGCGGCCCAGCTTGCGGGCCCGCTCGTACTCGGAGCGGAGCCGCGTCCCGACCTCCTCCACGGCCCCCACCTGCCGCGCGAGGTCGGTCTCCACCGCCTTCACCTGGGGCTTGAGGGCGTCCAACAGGGCCTTGCGGTCGATCACTTGCCGTCTCCCTCGGTTAACTGCTCACCCGCCCGAGACCGGTGGTCGTTGTTGACCCACGAGTCCGGGAGTTCGATCCACTCGCCCATCGCGGACTGGAAGGGCACCGCGACGGTGCCGAGTCTCGGCTCGCGGGCCGGGTCGCCCTGCGGTACCAGCAGCCACAGGCCGCGTCCGCCGCGCCGGGCCAGGTCGGCGAGGCGGCCCAGGACGCCCATGGCGTCGTAGCGGGCGAACGCCTGCGCGTCCGTCAGCAGCAGCGGGCCCGTACCCGTACCGGCGCCCGTACCTGTACCCGTGCCCGTCCCGGCCGGGGTCTCCGTCCCGCCGGCCCGGGTCTCCGCGTCGGCTCCCGCCCCGGTGCCCGTTCCCGGCCCGGCGCCCGTCCCCGCCCCGGCCCCGGCCAGGAGTTCCCGCAGGCGCGGTTCCACCGTGCCCCAGGCGGTCCGCGCGTACTGGGCGAACTTCACGGCGCCCCGCGAACCGGGCTCCGCCGCGTCGGCCTTGAGCAGCGTCTCCCAGGTCGGCTTGGTGCCCGGCGGGACGAGTGCGCGCAGGGCGTCCAGGAAGAGGGCCGTCACCGACACCACCTGGGCGCCGGTGCGGTCGGGGCGGCCGAGCTGCTCGACCGCTTGGCGGGACAGGCCGTCCCGTACGGTCAGCACCCGGTAGCCGTCCCGGCGGGCCGAGGCGGTGAGTTGTTCCTCGGCCCGTACGGCGCCCGCGAGCGTCGGGTCGTCGGAGTAGCGGGTCACCGCGCCCACGTCGGTGGAGTGGCGTCCGGCGCGGGTGGTGACGTAGCTGGAGGCGCTGTCCATCCGCGTCGGCAGATAGCGCAGGGTCCGGCCGTCCTCGTGGGTGGCGAGCTTCAGGTCGAAGCCCGCGTCGCGCAGTGCCCTGGTCAGGGCGGGGCCGGTGGGGAGGTCGTGGGTGTGGCCGCCGCGCCCGTCCGGGAGGACGAGTTCGGGGAAGCGGGCCCGGACCCGCTCGTGCACGGCCTCCGGGGTCAGGCCCGGCTGGAGGCCCTCGCGCAGTCCGGGGGTGAGGCGGACCAGGCCGGCCTGGGTGAGGCGGAGGGCGCGGACCAGGGAGAGGTCGCGCGGGTAGATCTCCAGGCGCGGGGTGGCCGCCGCGTTGGCGGAGGCGGCCGCGGCGAGTTCGGCCAGACGGCGTTCGTCCCAGTCGAGGGTGCCCGGCGGCGGGGCGAGGGCGGTGAGTTCACCGAGGACGGTGGTGGCCGTGGGCAGGGTGTCCAGCTCGGCCAGGGCGTCGGCCTTCCGGCCCAGCCGCATGGCGTACTCCAGCAGGCCCGGGGCGGTGGGGGTGTCCGGCGGGTCGGCCGGGCGGCCGGTCTCCTCGTCGGCCTCGCGGACGTCCAGCGCGAGGAGGCCCGCGCCCAGGGACTCCTCCGTCGCCTTGCGGTTGGCCTGGTGCTGGAACTCGGCCGTCTCCGGGACGAACTGCTCGACCTCCACGACCGCCCGCACCGCCGCGAGCGCCAGGGCGCGCCGCTGCTCGCGCTCGGCGAGCAGCGTGCCGCGGCGCACGGCCAGCGCGTCGGCGATCTCGGCGGCGGAGGCCACCCGGCCCAGGTCCTCCAGCAGTTCGAGGATCTCCGCGCGGAGTTCCCGTACCGCCGGGTGCTTCTGCCAGCGCTTGCGCTCCTCCTTCATGAGGCGCGACACCTGCGGCGCGGACGGGCCGACCCGGCCCGCCACGTCCTTCTGGAAGGGCCACACACCGATGCCGGGCAGTTCGCCGCGCTCGTCGGGCAGGCGCAGCAGCAGCCGCACCGTCTCGGCCTTGGCGCGGTTCGAGCCGTTGTTGTTCACCTCGGGCACGAGGATCGTGGCGAGCGTGTCCAGGCTGACGGAGCGCAGGGCCGCCCCGGGCAGGGCGCCCGCCGGGCCGGGTGTGGACCCTCCCGCCGCGAGGGCGCCGGCGACGGCGGACTCGGCGTCCGTGAGCTGCTCCAGCTCCTCCTTCGCCTCCGCCCGGCCGCGCGGGGTGAGCGGCGACACCGGGGCCTCGCGCAGCAGCCGGCCCCACTCGCGCTGTCGGCGCTGCAGTTCGGCGCGCGTCTTGGCGCCGAGGCCGGGGGCGTTGAGGAGCTTGCGGCGGCTGTAGTCGAGGAACTGGCCGACGTCCGTGAGGTCCAGGCCGTAGAGGAACGACTCGGCGGCGGGGGTGAGGCCGGCCTGCGACAGGTGCGTGGCGCGGGTGACGTTCCGGGCGAGCTGCTCGCGCTGCTGGTCGGCTGTGGGCGGCTCGGCGTCGGGGATCGGGGCGGGGGCCGGGGCGGGCGTCGCGCCGGGCGCGGGTGCCGTGCCGGGCGGGGTGGCCGCGGGGGCCGGTGCGGTCCCGCCGTTCGCGCCCGGTGTGCCGGATGCGCCGGGTGTGCCGGGTGTGCCGGGTGCGCCGTTCCCGCCGGGCTGCTGCCCGGGGTGGCGCGGCGGGCGGTGGCTGGACGGGCGGTGGCTGGACGGCACCGTGCGGGAGGCGTCCAGGAAGATCTTCCGCCAGGCGTCCCGCATCGGCTTCAGCTCGGGGAAGCGCCGGGCCGCGTCGCGGCGCAGGGCCTTCTCGAAGAACGCGGTCAGGCCCTCGGCGATGGGGCGTTCGAAGGCGTCCGACTCGATCCTCGGGTGCGGGAACTCCTTGGCGTCCGTCTGGCGCGGCAGCACCGAGCCGTCGCCCCACTTGGGCAGCTCGCCCGAGGCCATCTGGTGCAGGGTGACGGCGAGGGCGTAGCGCTCGGCGTGCGAGTCGTACGCGGTGCGGGTCAGCGTGCCGATGAACGGGTCCAGGTAGCCCTCGGTGCCCGCCTCGTAGTCCCTCGCCGGGTAGCCCGCGAGGGAGAAGTCGATGAGGACGAGCTCGCGGGTGCGGTTGGGGCGGACGCGGATCGCTATGTTGTCCGGCTTGATGTCGCGGTGCCAGACGCCCTCGCCCTCCAGGAAGTCGACGGCGCCGAAGAGGTAGTCGCCGTAGGCTTCGAGCTGGTCCATGGGCAGCCGGCCCCGCTCGCGGAGCTGCCGGGCGACGGTCTCCTCGCGGTGGCGGGTGCGGCCGGTGGCGGACTCGGCGCCGCCGCCCGCGGTACCGTCCCGCTCGTCGCCCACGTACTCCAGGGCCAGGACGGTGCGCCCGCCGATGCGCAGCGGCTCCGGCTCGATGAGGCGGATGACGCGGGAGTCGGGGCGCAGCCGGCCCATCACCTCGGCCTCGCGGGCCAGGATCTCGCCGCGGCTGTCGGAGAGCGCCACTTTGAGCACGGCGAGGGAGCGGGTGCGGCGGGCCTCCGCCTCGCGGTCGCGGACGAGGAAGGCGCGGCTGGTGGAGCCGGTGCCCAGCCGCCGCACCACCTCCCAACGGCCCGCCAGGACATCGCCCTTGGCCGCCTCCAAGGGGTCCTTGCCGGGGGCCTCCGCCTCGTCGGCGGCGGTGGCGGACGGTGCGGTGAGCGCGTCCTCGACGCACTCCAGCATCTCCAGGAACTCGTCGACCGTGGACAGGCGCTGCTCGGGGCGGTAGGCGGTGGCGGCCTGCACGAGCTCGTCGATGTCCTCCGGCAGATCGTCCACCAGGGAGCTGGGGCGCAGGCCCTCGCCCGCCTCCAGGCGGGCCAGCAGCTCGGCCTGGCTCGCAGCCGGGGGGCGGCCGGTGACGAGGAGGTAGGTGAGGACGCCGAGGCCGTAGACGTCCAGATAGACCGGGTCGGCGTTGAGCGCGGTCAGTTCGGGGGCGAGATAGGGGTCGGAGTCGTCGGCCAGGTGGCGGGTGGAGAGGGCGGTGGGCGCGAAGCGGGTCATGCCCCGGCCGGAGCCGCCGGTGGAGCCGGAGCCGCGGTGGGTCGCCACCTGCCAGTCGGAGATCTGCAGGTGCGGGTGGAGCCAGGCGGCCTCCTCCCCGGCCGACGCCGGACCGCCCTCGCCGCCGGGGCCGTTCGGGACGCGGGTGCGCGGGACGACGTGTACGGAACGGGCCGCCAGCGCGCGGTGGTAGATGCGGCTGGAGTGCGCCGAGCGCATCGTCTCCGCGAGCTGCCGGACGAGCGCCATGCGGCCGAACACGTCGAGCTTCGCGCCGTACTGGAGCAGATAGGCGTCCAGGCGCAGGGTCCGGGGGTGGTGGTCCAGGATCAGCGCGGGGCCCGCGGAGTGCCCGGACGGGTCGTACTGCTTGAGCTGGACGACGCCGGGATGCCGGAAGCGGCGCAGCACCGCCGCCTCGCGCCGGGCCGCGTTCTCCACGGACTCGCGGATGGAGGCGTCCGAGCCGCGCTCCCGGAGGTAGACGCGGACGCGGGCGGTCTCCGGCAGCTCGCTGTGGCGGGCCCCGTAGTCGGCCCAGGTCGGGCCGGTGTCGAGCGGCTTGCGGTCCAGGAGGTAGGGGCCGACCTTGTACTCGGCGTCGCTGCGCCGGATGCCGATCCGCTCCAGCGCGGACTTGATCTCGCGGGAGTCGGTGGGGCTGATGCGGTGGCGCGCGTCGCGCGGCGGCTGCTGCAGCATCGCCACGAGTTCGTCGAGCTTGTGGACGCCGTTCAGGTCGTGGGCGGGGAGGCGGACGCGCAGGGAGCCCTCGGTGAAGCAGACGGCCTCGCCGACGTAGACCCGCTTGCCGTGGCCGAGGAGCAGGCCGGCCAGCTCCTTGGCCTTCCGGTTGACCAGGTGCAGCGGGTTGCCGTGGGGGACGCGGCGGCCGGTGGGGGTGGTCTGGACCCAGGTGCCGTTCTCGCCGGTGACCGAGCCGTGCCAGTTCTTCAGCTCGATCAGGTGGACGCCGCCGGGGGAGACGACGAGCAGGTCGACCTCGCGGACGTGGCCGGTGTTCGCCGTGAAGGTGAAGTTCGACCAGGCGCGCCACGGCTCCGAGTCGGGCAGCCGTTCCTTGACGGCCCGCAGCCCGCGGCGTTCGTGATCGAACTCGGACTCGGTGACCGTGGTCCACCGGCCGTCCCGCATGCGCTGCCCCTGCCCTCGGACGTGGTGAAGGGCGCCTGCCCGGCCCCCGCTGCCGCCGCCCGCTGTGCCGGTCGGACGGTATGACGTTCAATCAGAGCGTAGTGGCAGCAAGCGGGTTGCGGAGAGTTCTCGTTCACCGCCGTCATGCGCTCGGTGAACCGGAAGGTGCCCGGTCCCCTCTTCCTCGCCCTCTTCCTCGGCTCGGTGGCCTTCCCGGCGGCCGCCTTCTTCGTGGCACCGGAGGCGCGCGACGGGAGCGGTGCCGGACTCGCGGCGGCTGCCGCCTGCGCACTGGCCGGCCATCTGATCACCGCGTTCGGCAACGTTCCGCTGAACAACGCGCTGGAGAGGTCACACGGCCGCGGCGACGAGCGTGCCGCCCGGGGTGCCTTCGAGGCGCGGTGGAACACCCTGCACCGGTGCCGCACCGTGCTCGCCGCCGCCGCCTTCGTGCTCGTCGCCGTGTCCGTGGTCTGACCGCGGCTCTGCGGAGATCGCCTCTTTCCCGCGGACACAGGTCACGGCAACTCGCCGAAGACCGCTGTTCGCCCCGAGGGAAGGGAGTGGAAGCGGCAGGGCCCGGGTCTTCCGGGCGGCTGAACAGCGGTCGGTGCCGTCCCGGCCGTGCGCTCGGTCGGGGCTGGTGTCACCGGGCGTGGCAGGTGGGCAGGGTGCGGCGCTCCGGAACTCCTGCCGTACCTGCGCGGCGGGTGAGCCGAATGCCGGGCGGCGGGAAGGCGGTCGCCGTGGCCGGCCGGCGCCCGGATCATGCAGACTTCGGGCCATGGATTGGTTGAAGGAGATCGCGGATCGGCTGACCGGCGTCGGGGGAGTCGCCGGAGTGTGCCTGGGCGGCAGCCGGGCGAAGGGCACGCATCATCCCGCATCGGATTACGACCTGGGCTTGTACTACCGGCCGCCACTGGACACCGCGGCCCTCCGCCTCCTCGCGTCCGACCTCACCGGCGGGCCGGTGGAGGTGACCGAACCGGGCGGCTGGGGTCCGTGGGTGGACGGTGGGGCGTGGCTGACCGTTGACGGCCGCCGTGTCGACTGGATCTACCGCGACCTGGACCGCGTCCACCAGGTCTGGGCGGACTGCCGGGCAGGACGTTTCGAGGTGGGCGTCCAGGCCGGTCATCCGCTCGGGGTGTACTCCCACACCTATGCCGGCGAGCTGGCTGTCGGGCGCGTACTGGCCGACCCGGCAGGCGAACTGCGAGCCCTGCAGCGGGAAACCCGCCACTATCCGGAGTCGCTGCGCGAGGCCCTGATCGCCAACGCGCTGTGGGAGGCCCCGTTCACTCTGGCCTGTGCCCGCAAGGGAGTGGATCGCGGCGACGCCTTCTACGTCGCGGGCTGCCTCTTCCGCGCCACCGGGCTCCTCGTGCAGGGCCTGCACGCCCACGCGGGCCGCTGGGTGCTGAACGAGAAGGGGGCCGTTCGGGAAGCGGGAGAACTCCCGGCTGCTCCTGCGGACTTCACCGCACGCGCTCACGCGCTGTTCACCGTGCCGGCCACGGCCCCGGACGCCCTGTCCGCCGCGATCGACGCCGCCGACCGGCTGACCGCCGAGGTCTGCGGACAGCTCTCGCGGTGACGGAGGATCCGACTGGTGCCTCCTCTCCACATCTCCACCTTAAGACTGCTCTGTGGAATTCCGCAGGGCGCAGAGGGCTCGGGGAGGGCCGCCGCCGGGCGGGACGGAGGACGGGCACTCGGGTGTTCCCGCCGGACACCCGGCGGTGGGCGCGGGCGGCGCACCGCCGGCCCACCGCAGAGAGGCGCCGGCCTCGGCCCGCCGGGGCCGCCGGGGCGGGAGAGCGCCGCAGGTCGGGTCGCCCCGGTCCTCCGTGCCCGGGAAAGGCCGTCGGCCCCGCGAGAGCCGGGGAGCGGAAGAGGCGGAAAAGAGGGGAGTCCGGGCGGGGAGAAGTCCGGCATCGCGCACAGAGACGCGCAGCGTACGGGACAATGGACCGGCGATGACTTCCCAGCTCCCCCAGCCCGTACCCTCCGTACCTCCCGTACCTCCCGTACCCTCCGTACCTCCCGTAGCCCCCGTTCTGCCCGTGCCGCCCGTAGAGCCCCGGCGGGACTCGGTGCCCGGCCCCTCGGCTCCCGGCCGCGCCTCGGTGCCCGGCCCCTCGGCTCCCGGCCGCGCCTCGGATCCCGTCCCCTCGGGGCCCGGTCCCGGCGGCCCGGGCCCCGGTCCCGGCCGCTACGGCCCCTTCGCCCACCTCACCGTCCCGAACGCCGCCCTCTACCGGCAGGTGATGCGCGCCTTCCTCGCGGCCAAGGAGCGGTTCGCCGTCCATCTGCGGCCGGAGGACGTGTACGCCGCCCTGGACCCGGAGAGCCGGCCGGGCGACGCCGAGGCGGTGGTGAAGGCCCTGGACGCCCTCGTCGCCTGGGGCAATCTGCGTGCCGACCCGGACACGGCGCGGGTGACGGCCGTCGAGGACTTCTACCGCAAACGCTTCATCTACCAGCTCACCCGGGCCGGGGAGGCCGCCGAGGCGGCGCTCGGCACATACGACGAGGTGCTGGGGCGGCGCGGGGAGCTCCAGGCCGTGGCGCTGCACGACATCGTCACCCAGCTCCGGGCGCTGCTGGTGATCGCCTCGGAGGACGAGCCGGACCCGGCCAAGGCCCACCTCGCCCTCTCCGTGCTCACCGCGCGCTTCACCGATCTCGCGGACAACGCCCGCGCCTTCATGGGCTCCCTCCAGCGCACCATCGACCTGCACGACATCGAGGTCGAGGCGTTCCTCGCCTACAAGGACCGGCTGATCCAGTACCTGGAGCGGTTCATCCAGGACCTCATCACCCTCGGCGGCCGGATCGCCCTGCTCATCGGCGAGCTGGAGGAGCAGGACCGGGTCGGGCCCCTGCTGCGGCTCGCCGCCGCCCGCGAGGCCGCCGACGCGGCGCCGGAGGAGGCCGAGCACGCGGAGACGGCGGCGTACGGGAGGTGGGTCGCGCGGTGGTCCGGGCTCGCCGAGTGGTTCGTGTCCTCGGAGGGGCGCGAGTCGCAGGCCCGGCTGCTGCGCGGGCGCGCCCTCGGCTCCATCCCGCAACTCCTCGCAGTCGTAAGGCAGTTGAACGAGCGGCGGGCCGGGCGCTCCGACCGCTCGGCCGACTTCCGCGTGCTGGCGCGCTGGTTCGCCCAGGCACCGGACGACGAGACCCGGCACCGGCTGTGGCGGGTCGCGTTCGGGCTGTACTCCTCCCGCCACCTCACCATCGACGCCGACACTCTCGCCGAGCGGGCAGCCACCCCCGAACCGGCCACCACCCCCTGGGCCGAGGCCCGGCCGCTGCGGATCAGCCCCCAGCTCCGCCGGACCGGCAGCTACGAACGGCGCGGCAAACCGCGCAGGGTGGCCGACCGGAGCGAGGCCAGGCGCCGGCTCGCCGAGATCGCCGCCCGGGAGTCGGAGCAGGCCGCCGCCGCCCGGGCACGCCTCGCCACGGGCGGGCCCGTCCGGCTGTCCCGCCTGGGTGAACTCGACCCGCTCGCGTTCCAGCTCTTCCTGCGCCTGCTCGGCGACGCCCTCGCCACCTGGCGGCCGGGCATGACGACCACTACCGCCACCAGCGGCGACGGTTCGATGGAGATCCGGCTGACCGCGCTCGACGACGGCTCCACGGCCGAAGTGCACACGCCCGACGGTGTGTTCAGGGGTCCCGACCATCTGATCGACATCATCGACCTCACGGCGGAAGAGGACGGCCTCACGGTGGAGGGGGAGGGGGACCGCCTCATGGCGGAGGAGGCCGGCCTTCCCGGCCGGACCGGCCCGCCCGGCCCGTCCACGGGCCACGCCGCCGCCCCGGCCGGGCGGGATCCACAGGGTCCGCGGGATCCGCAGAGCCCGCCGGCGGGCGCGCCCGCACCCGTCCCCCCGCAGAGCGGCCACCTCCGTCCCGCCCACACCGCCCCGCATGTCACGGAGCACCGATGACCGGTCCCCTGGCCGAGGTCCTGGACGGCCAGCGCGAGGCCGATCTCCAGCGCGCCGCCCGCGCCCTGCTGCGCGAACCGCTGCTCACCGCGGACGGCCCGCACGCCGACGCGTTCCGGCTGGTGCGCCGGCACGCCGCCGAACTGCGGGAGTGGTTCGAGCGCAACGCCGGCTGGTCGCTGCGCACGGACGCCGACGCCGCCCGGCTGCGCAAGACCCCCGGCACCCTCACCGATCCCACGCACCCCGCCCGCGAGGCCACCCGCAGCGCGCAGCCCTTCACCCGCCGCCGCTACGTCCTGCTCTGCCTCGCGCTGGCCGCGCTGGAGCGGGGCGAGTCCCAGGTGGCGCTCGGGCGCCTCGCCGAGCAGGTCGTCCTGTCCGCCGCCGACCCCGAACTCGCCGCCGCCGGCATCACGTTCACCCTGGAGCGGCGCGAGGAGCGCCTCGACCTCGCGGCCGTCGTCCGGCTGCTGCTGCGGTACGGGGTGCTGCGCCGGGTCGCCGGCGACGAGGACGCCTACGTCAGCGGCTCGGGCGACGCGCTGTACGACGTGCGACGGCGCGTGCTCGCCGGGATGCCGGCCACCCGGCGCGGCCCCTCCCTGATCGAGGCGGAGGGCTTTGAGGAACGCCTTGCGGAGATGACGGCGCGGACCGCGCTCGACAGCGACGAGCTGCGCTTCCGCGCGATCCGCTGGAAGCTGACCCGCCGCCTCCTCGACGACCCGGTGCTCTACTACGACGAGCTGACCGACGAGGAACTCGCCTATCTCACCCGGCAGCGCGGCTTCATCACCGCCCGCATCGGCGAACTGACCGGGCTGGTCGCGGAGGTACGCGCCGAGGGCATCGCCATGGTCGACCCTCCCACCGCCCCCGGACCCGGTGGCGCCGCCGGCGAGCTCACGGACGTCCGCATGCCGGAGCAGGGCACCCACGGTCACGTCACCCTGCTCCTGGCCGGCCACCTGGCGCGGGCGGCCGGGCCC
Organism: Streptomyces sp. F63; assembly: GCF_018070345.1. Classification (GTDB taxonomy): domain Bacteria; phylum Actinomycetota; class Actinomycetes; order Streptomycetales; family Streptomycetaceae; genus Streptomyces. The sequence continues at coordinate 10,509 of NZ_JAGPXX010000045.1, read as the reverse complement.
GTCCAGCCGGCCGAGCTGGCGGCGCACGTCCGCGAACTGGCCGCGGAACACGGCGGTTTCTGGGCGAAGTCGGCGAGGGAACCGGGTACCGAGCCCGAACTCGTGGCGCAGGCCCTGGCGAAACTGGTGGCCCTGGACCTCGTCGAGTACACGGAGCGGGGCATCGTGCCGCGCCCGGCCCTTGCCCGGTACGCGGTCGGCGAGCCCGTCGTCCGGGAGACCGGGGGCGGGCCCGCGGCCCGGCCGCGCCGCGGCGCCCGGCGGTGAGGGGCACCACCATGACGGATACCACCGTGAGGAACACCGCGCACGACGGCTCGGGGCACGGCGGCCCTGGACGGGCCGGCCCCAGGCACGACGGCCCCAGGCACGACGGCCCCGGGCACGACGGCCCCGGGCACGACGGCCCCGGGCTGGTCGGCCCCGGACACGGCGGCCCCGGCAAGGCCACCCCGCACACGGCCAAGCCGCACAGGGCAGCCCCGCGCACGACAGCACCCCGGAGGACGGCCCCGCGCACGACACGACCGCGCACGACACGACCGCGCACGACACGACCGCGCACGGCCGCACCGCGCACCACACCACCCCGGACAGCCACACCACTTCGAACCGCACCACCACTCCGGACCGCACCACCACCCCCACTCCGGACCACCACACCGCGCACGACGCGGCCGTGACAGCGCACGAGAGAAAGGCGATCCGTCCCGTGACCGCGCTCCCCAGCCCCGTGCCCGGCCGGTGGCGGCCCCTGCGCCTCGGGCTCGTCGACCTGTTCCACTACGACGCCGAGGAGTTCTGGTTCCGCGACGGCCGCCTGCTGCTGCGCGGCAACAACGGCACCGGCAAGTCGAAGGTCCTCGCCCTCACCCTGCCGTTCCTCCTGGACGGCGACCTCTCCGCCCGCCGCGTCGAGCCCGACGGCGACCCCGGCAAGCGCATGGAGTGGAACCTCCTCCTCGGCGGTGAGCACCCGCACCCCGAGCGCCTCGGCTACACCTGGATCGAGTTCGGCCGGCTCGACGAGGCCACCGGCGAGCCCCGCTTCCGTACCCTCCTCTGCGGCCTCAAGGCCGTCGCCGGGCGCGGCATCGCCCGCCACTGGTTCGCCGTCACGGACCAGCGCGTCGGCGCCGGCCTCCGGCTGGTCGACGCCACCGGCACCGCCCTCTCCCGGGACCGGCTCGCCGAGGCTCTCGGCGACCGCGGCACCGTCCACGACACCGCCAGGACGTACCGCCGCGCGGTCGACGAAGCCCTCTTCGGCCTCGGCGAGCGCCGTTACGGGGCGCTCGTCGACCTCCTCATCCAGCTCCGGCAGCCGCAGCTGTCCAAGCGCCCCAACGAGGCCGCGCTCTCTCGCGCGCTGACCGAGGCGCTGCCGCCCATGGACCAGGCGGTCCTCGCCGACGCGGCGGAAGCCTTCCGCTCCCTGGACGAGGAGAAGGAGGAACTGCGCGCGGCGCGCGAAGCCGAACAGGCGGCCTCCGCCTTCCTCGGCCACTACCGGCGCTACGCCCGCATCGCCTCCCGCCGCCGCGCCCGTCTGCCCCGCGCCGAGCACAGCCGCTATGAGCGCCTCCAGCGGGAACTCCTCACCGCGCAGAGCGAGCGCGACCGGGCCGTGGCCGACCGGACGGAGGCGCAGGAGCGGGAAGCGGCCCTCGACGAGCGGGCCGCGCGCCTGAGCGCCGAGGACGCCGCACTCCGCGCCGGGCCGGAGATGCGCGACGCCCGCGCCCTCGACCAGGCGGCCGCCGACGCCACCCGCACCGCCGCCGACGTCACCCGCGCCGAGGCCGACCGGCGGACGGCCGATGAGGCCCACACCCGCGCCCGGGGCCGGCTCGCCACCGCCGGGAACCGCCTCACCGCGGCGCGGGAGACCCTGGACGGCATCCGGGGCCGCGTGGCGGAGAGCGCCGCCGCGGCCGGGCTCGCCGTCCCCCGCACGGAGGGCGCCCCCGACGCGGCCCTGCGCCGCGAGGCCGACGAGGCGACGGCGGGCAGGCGGCGGGCCGTCGAGCACGTCGAGGAACTCGCCACCCGCGCCGAACGGGCCGAGGAGACGCGCCGGGCCGCCCGGCTCCGCGCCGACGAGGCCGACGAGGAGGCCCTGCACGGCGCGGAACGGCTGGCCGAGGCGGAGGAGGGTATCGCCGGGGCGGGCCGGGCGCTGATCACGGCCGTACGGGAACACCTGTCCGGCTGCCGGGAGTTGAGCGTCCCCGGGCTGCCCGGTGTCCTCGACGCGGTCCAGGACTGGGTGGGCACACTCGACGGCCCCAACCCGGCCCGCACCGCGGCGGCCGGGGCCCACCGCGCCACCGCCGCCGGCCTGGCCGACCGCGCGGCCGCCCTGACCCACCGCGAGTCGGCGCGGGCGGAACGGCAACGGCAGGCGGCGGAGGAGCTGACCGCGCTCGAAACGGGCGGGCAGCGCGGCCCGTCCGCCCCGTACACCCGCACCCCCGGCATCCGGGAACAGGGCCTCGGCGCCCCGCTGTGGCGGCTCGTCGACTTCCGCCCGCACCTCACCGGGACCGAACGCGCCGGACTCGAAGCCGCGCTGGAGGCATCGGGTCTCCTCGACGCCTGGGTCCGGCCGGACGGCTCCGCGGTCGCGGCGGCGGACGGCCACGACGTGCTGCTCACCCCCCTGAACGACCGTCCCCGCACACCGCCGGGCAGCGGCCTGGACCGCGCGCTGCGCCCGGCGGTCAACCCGGCGGACGTGCGCGCGGCCGCCGTGGGAGAGGAGACGGTCGCACGGCTGCTCGCCTCGATCGGCCTGACCGGCAAGTACGGACAGCCCGCCGAGCCCGGACAGCAGGCGGCACAGCAGGAACAGCAGGAACAGCAGGAACAGCAGGAACAGCATGGGCTGAACGGTCCGCCCGCACAGCCCGGCGGCAGCCCCGGCCAACCCCTCCCCGAGGACGGCGGGAGCCACACCACCTGGGTCTCCGCGGACGGCCGCTTCCGCGTCGGCGCGCTGACCGGAAGCTGGACCAAGGACAGCGCCCAGTACGTCGGAGAAGGCGCCCGGGAACAGGCGCGCCGCGCCCGCATCGGCGAACTCCGCACCGAACTGGCCGCACTGGAGGCGGAACGGGAGCAACTCGCCGGCGAACTCCGCGCCGTGACCGAACGCCGCAGGACGCTCGACGCGGAACTCGCCGCCGTACCGGGCGACGACGCCCTCCGCCAGGCCCACGCCCGCGTCACCGCCGCCGCCGACGCCGCCCACCGGGCCCGCATCCGGCAGCAGGAGCGGGCCGCCGACCTGGCCCGGACCGTGGCGGAGGCCCACCGCGCGGCGGCCGAACTCACCGACACCGCGGCCGCCCTGAAGCTCCCCGCCGACCGGGCCGGCCTGGCCTCCGTACGGCAGGCACTCGCCGGCCACACCGCGCATCTCGCCGCACTCTGGCCCGCCCTGCGCGAACACGCCGACGCCGGGCAGGCCGTCACCGCCGAACAGGCCGAGACCGAACGGGCCGGGCTCCGCGCCGACGAACTCACCCGCCGCGCGGCCGAGGCGGCACGGCTCGCCGCCGCGGCGGAACAGCACCTCACCACCCTCCGCTCCACCGTTGGAGCGGCCGTCGCCGAACTCCAGCGGCGGCTGGAGGAGACCGCGGCGGCCGCCCGCGCCTGCGAGGCCGAACGGCGGCGCGCCCGCGACGACTTCGCCGCCGCCGGCGAGCGGGTCGGCCACGCCGAGGGCCGCATCGACCAGCTCACCAAGGACGTCACCGAGGCGACCGCAGCCCGGGAGCGCGCCATCGCGGCGCTCCAGCGGTTCACCGCGACCGGGCTGCTCGCCGTTGCCCTCCCCGGCCTCCCCGTCCCGGACGAGGCCGCGGGCGGCGGGACGTGGGCGGCGACCCCGGCCGTCACCCTTGCCCGCGCCATCGAGTCCCAGCTCTCCGACACCGACGACTCGGACGCCGCCTGGGAACGCGTGCAGAAGCGCCTCAGCGAGGAGTTCGGCAGGCTGCAGGACGCCCTCTCCCGGCACGGCCACTCCGCCCTCGCCCGTCCCGGCGAGGACGGCATGCGGGTCGACATCGTCTACCAGGGCCGGGAACGCGCCGTCCCCGAACTCGCCGACGCCCTCGCCGCCGAGGTGGCCGAGCTGACCCGCATCCTCTCCGCGCGCGAACGCGAGATCCTCCAGACCCACCTGATCACGGAGGTCGCCGGCACCCTCCAGGAACTCATCGGCGCCGCCGAGCGCCATGTGGCCGCCATGAACCGGGAGCTGGAGGAGCGCCCCACCTCGACGGGCATGAAGCTGCGGCTGGTGTGGCGCGCCTCCCGCCGCGCCCCGCAGGGACTGGCCCAGGCGCGGGAACGGCTGCGCCAGTCCGCCGACGCCTGGTCACCGGAGGACCGGGAGGCGGTCGGCGCGTTCCTGCAGGAGCAGATCGCCCGCCGGCAGGCCGACGACAGCACGGGGAGCTGGCTGGAGGACCTCACCGCGGCCCTCGACTACCGCTCCTGGCACGAGTTCGGCGTCGAACGCCACCAGCACGGCAAGTGGGTGCCGGCCACCGGTCCCGCCTCGGGCGGCGAACGGGTCCTGGCGGCGTCCGTCCCCCTCTTCGCCGCGGCGTCCTCCCACTACGCGAGCGCGGGCGGCGCCCACGCCCCGCGCCTGGTCACCCTGGACGAGGCGTTCGCCGGCGTGGACGACGACTCCCGCGCCAAGTGCCTCGGCCTGCTGCGCGCCTTCGACCTCGACGTCGTCATGACCAGCGAACGCGAGTGGGCCTGCTACCCCCAGGTCCCCGGCATCGCCATCGCGCAGCTCGCCCGCGTCGACGGCATCGACGCGGTGCTGGTGACCCGGTGGGAGTGGGACGGCCGCGAACGGCGCCGCGGTCCGGACCCCGGCGAACCGACCGGTGCGCAGACGGGCACCGCGCAGACGGGCACCGCGCCGACAGGCGTCCCCGGCCAGGCGGCCGGAGCGGCCGGAGCGGCCGGAGCGGTGGGTGCGGCCGGAGCGGTGGGTGCGGTGGGCGCGGTGGTTGCGGCGAGTGACGGGGCGGCCGGCGACGCGGCGGGTGAGCCGCAGCGGACCGGCGCCGCCGGGAGCACTGACCCAGCCGGTACGGGCACCCCCGCCGGTACGGGCACCCCCGGCGACAACAGCGCGCAGGATTCGCTGTGGACGTGAACCCGACGGCATCACCTGACACCGAACGGGCCGAAGCCGAACCGGCAGCCGATGTCGCCCAGGTCGACGCCGGACCGGTCGACGCCGAACGCCTGGGCCGGCTGCTCGGCGATCCCGGTCTCGCCTGGCTCGTGGACCGTGCCCGGCAGCGGATGGCACGTGGCCGGCCGCTCACGGGCGCCGTCACGCTCGCCCGTCCCGATGCGTCCCAACGGCACGCTGCGGAAAGCCTGTTGGGGCGGGCACCGCGGGCCGGCGGCTCCCTGACCGTCCGCCTCGACACCGTGGACGCGGTCCTGCGCCGCTCCGGCGTCAGCCCCGGCGGACTGGCGGCCGCCGTCATCGCGCTCACCGGCCCCGTCACCCCGCACGCGGAGGCGCGGAGCCGGGAGGAGCGGGCCTGGACGGAGGCGTACGGCCCGCTCACCGCCCTCGCCGCCCCCACGGATCACGAGGGCGAGCGGCTGGCCGGCTGGGCCGAACGCGTCCGCCGGGACGGCCTGATACGGCGCCTCGCGCGCACCCCGGAGGCAGCCGGACCCCTGGTGGCCGACGCCGTGCGGGCGCTGCGCGCGCTGCCCGTGTCGCCCCCGGTGTCCCGTGCGGCGTTCGCGGCCCGGCACCTCTCCGGCGCGCACGCCCTGGACGAGGGGACGCCGCTCGCCGCGCTCGTGCTGTCCGGCCTCCGCGCCCTCACGGGCTTCCCCGACGGCTCGGGCACCGAGTGGCGGCGGGAGGCATGGGCGTCCGCGGGCCTGCTCAAGGACGACCTGTCGTCGACCGTCCTCGCCCTCAACCTGCGGGGCACCCCGGCCCTCGACTGGATGGCCGACGCCGGCGAACCGACGGTGCTGACCCTCCGCCACCTCAGCCGCCTCGCCTCCGTCCCCGCCCCAGCCCCCACGGCCACCGGCACCGTCCACGTCTGCGAGAACCCGGCCGTCCTGTCCGCCGCCGCCGACACCCTCGGCCCGTCCTGCCCGCCCCTGGTGTGCCTCCAGGGACAGCCGTCGGCGGCGGCACTCACCCTGCTCCGCACCCTGTCCGCGCAGGGAGCGGAGATCCGCTACCACGGCGACTTCGACTGGGGCGGGGTCCGCATCGCCACCGCCCTGCGCCGCAGCGTCCCCTGGCGGCCGTGGCGCTACACCGCCGCCGACTACCGCACCGCGGCGGCCCGGACCACCGGCGCCCCGCACCTGACGGGCTCACCCGCCGACACCCCCTGGGACCCGGCCCTGGCCGCCGCTCTCACCGAACACGGCCTCCGCATCGAGGAGGAGGCGGTGCTCGGTGAACTCCTGTCGGATCTGGAGTCCGCCGCCTGCCCCACGCCCTCGCGTCCGTGACCACGCCCCGGCTGGGCGCGCGGGACTTCCGCGGCCGCTCAAGTGCGGTTCGTGCGAGAGCCGGGACCCGGTCGCGGCTCTCCCCCTCCGCCGAACGCCGTCCCGGGCCGGCGCGGGAACCCCGTCACTTCCTCCAGAAGAGGTGATGCGTCACGCCGCTCGGGCTGGGCACGACCTCCAGGTGGAAGCGGTCGAGCAGTTCGTCGGGCGACTCCCAGAGCCGCAGGCCCGACCCGAGTTCCACCGGCGAGACCGCCACGTGCAGGGTGTCGACGAGATCGGCGTCCAGGAACTCCCGGATGGTCGTGACCCCGCCGCCGAGCCGGACGTCCTTGCCCCGCGCCGCCTCGCGGGCCTGCGCCAGCACCGTGGCCGGATCACCCTCCACGAAGTGGAACGTGGTGTCGGAGAGCGTGAACGACGGACGCTCGTGGTGCGTCATGACGAACACCGGGGTGTGGAACGGCGGTTCGTCCCCCCACCAGCCGCGCCACTCGTGGTCCCGCCAGGGACCGCGCTGGGGCCCGAACTTGTTGCGGCCCATGATCTCGGCGCCGATGTTGTGGGCGAAGTCCCGGGTGAAGTAGTCGTCGAGACCCCGGCTGCCCCCGGGATCGCTGCGCCCGGGCCAGCTCGCCGTGGCACCGGCCCAGGCGAACATCCGCCCGGGATCGACATGGCCGAACGGCCTCTCAAGGCTCTGGTCCTCACCGGCACCGATTCCGTCACTGGAGACGGTGAAGTTCTGGACTCTCAGCAACTGGGTCATGTGTCTCTCCTGTGCTGTCGACGACGGTGGTGTGACTCCCCGGGCCACGGAAACTCATCGCCGCACCCGTGCACGGGTCACCGTCCGGGCCGCACGGTGTCCCGATCCGTGGGGCTTCGGTCCGGCGTGGGCGGAGCCGGGCGCCGCTGCGGATCGCCGGATCGCCGGATCGCCGGATCGCCGGATCGCCGGATCGCGGACGGGGCGGCACGGCCGTGCCGTGCGCGCCTAGCCGGCGGAATCGACCAGAGTCTCGAAGCCTGCGCTGTCGCAGTAGGACACGGCACGACGCTCACCGTCGATGTCGCCGGCGACCGCACTGGAAGTGTCGTCGAGGATCGTGCCACCACGGTGTGCGGTGTCACCCCGGACAAGCCGTTCCGAGGCAGTGATGGCGGCCTGGCCTGCTGATCCGACGTCGTCCGACTCGGACGACGGGTCGTCCCGTTCGTCACCGGCACTCACGTCTGCCCCGCTGGTCGCCGCAGCGCGCTTGGCGTCCTGCCAGGCCCCCAGCTTCGTGCAGTACTCCTGTTGCCACTTCTCGGCCCGCGCCGGATCGTCTGACGAGCAACTGCTCACCACGACAACGACAACGACAGCGGTCAGAACTCGCGTGACCGCCCGTGTGCCACCACCACTGTGCCGCACGGCATGCCCTTCCAGAAGCTGTCGACAGACAATACTGGATCGCGGAAGCGTGTCCTGCGCCGATTCAGTGGTCCTCAACGCTCAGTGGAGGCGGGCAGACACCGGTGAGTGCGCCGAGCAGGCGAAGTCGCAGCAGCTGACGATGGAACCGGACCGGTCGATGGCCGACCATGCCCTGCTCGACGCCCACACCGCGGCCGTCGCCGAGGTCGCCCACCACCACAAGGACGGCCCCCCGGCGTGCGGACACCGGGGGACCGGGGCTGTGACGCCGGGGCTACCGCTCCTTCGGCTCGTCGCCTCCGTAGGAGCGGCGGGCCGCGTCGGCGGCCTTGTCGGTCTGGGCGTCGTACTTGTCGCCCGTCCGCTCGTCGACCATGCGCTCGGCCCTCTCGACGCCCTTGCCGGCCTGGTCGGGGTGGCTCTTCGCCGCCTCCTTGGCCTTCTTCGCCATGTCGCCCAACTTGCCCATGGGATGCCTCCCGGGGGTCTCGCGTACGTCGTGCCAAGCCTCCGGGTACCCGCCGCACCCCGTACCTCACCTCCTGTTTCCGCGGGGAGGGGCAGGGGCAGACAGTGCAGGTCCTCGAACAGTAAGAGCCCCGCCGGTCCGCAAGGGGACGGCAGGGCTCTCGTGTACGCGGTGCGATCGTCAGGCGCCTCGCTGCGACGAGGTCATCCCGATGAAGCCCGCCCACGCTTCCCGGGATACGCGGATAACCGGTCCGGACACGTCCTTGGAGTCCCGGACGTGCACAGCCTTTGTGCCGGCGGCGACCTCAACGCATTCGCCGCCCTCGGTTCCGCTGTAGCTGCTCTTGAACCAGGCGGGGCCGGAGGCGACGGTCGAGGACTCGGCGTTGGTCATAGCGATCCCAGCAACCCTTCGATGAACTCCGTTGACTCCCGCGGACTGAGAGCCTGTGATCGGATGATCCCATAGAGTGCGGCGGCCAGGACCCCCTGCTCCGGGTCAGTTTCCAGAGAGCCGATTCCTCGTGTCTCCGTGTACACGAACTGCTTGCCGTCCTTGCGTGTGACGACGGTGAACGGCCCGTTCACGCCCGCGTTGTCCTCACGGTCGAGTGGCATGACCTGGATCTCCACGTTGCGTTTCCGGCCAGTCAGCAGCAGGTGTTCCAACTGGCCGCGCAGCACAGCCCTGCCCCCGTACGGGCGGCGGAGGAGCGACTCGTCGAGCACGAAGCTCAGGAACGGGGCGGGGCGGCGATCGAAGATGCTGTGCCGGGCCAATCGTGCCGCCACCCGCTGCTCGATCGTCTCCTCGTCCAGCGGTGGACGCCTCATGGCCAGCAGCGCCCTCATGTACTCCTCGGTCTGGAGAAGCCCGTTGAGCACAGGCATGTTGTACGAGAGCAGTTCGACGGCTTCCTTCTCCAGCGCGGCCATTCCCTGGAAGAACGCCGGGTACTGCGCGCGCTCGACCTGTTCCTTCCACACGGTCAGCAGCCCGCCCGCGTCCAGCACCTCGTCCGCCCGGTCGATCGTCCGCGGCGGCGGGATCCTCCGGCCCTGCTCGAAGGACGCGACGCTGGAGGCCGTGTAGCCCAACTGCTTGCCGAACTCGGCGCGTTCCATGCCGGTCCGCAGGCGCAGCATCTTCATGCTCCGCCCGAAGGCGACGACCACCCCCTGGCCGGACTTGTCGGCGGCCCGCGCCCCGGCGCCGTCGTCGTTGTCCCAGCCGTCCCCGGCATTCACCGGTGCCTCGTCGACCGCCATCGCCGTCCCCCTTCGTGTCCGTGGCCCGTTGGCCGGACCGCCTCCCCGGTTCAACGCGTACTGCGGGCGGCCGTCACGGCACTCGTCGCGTACCCGTACCGGCACCGCGCGTACAACGGGCCACTGACGGCGCGTCACCCCTGGTCATGGCGCTCCACCGGGCAGGACCGTGATCGTCATGACCAGCAAGCCCCGCAGCCCCGGCGGCACCCACCAGCACCCCCGCCCCGTTCAACACCCCCACGCGGCAACCGTCGTGGGCACCGCGCCCGCGCCGCACGACCACACCTTCCGGATGCAGTTCACCTCCACCCCTCGGGGAGCCCGCCTCGCCCGCAGACTGGCCGCGCATCGCCTGGACGAGTGGGGAATTCCGTATGGCACCCCCGAACACGAGGCGATCGTGCTGATCGTGGCCGAACTGACCTCCAACGCCGTGCGGCACGGCCACGTCCCCGGCCGGGACTTCCGGCTGCGCCTCCACGTCACCCCGCGCCCGCGGACCGTCCGGGTCGAGGTCACCGACGCCCGGACCGAGCGGGTGCCGCCGCGCCCGGCCGCCGTGCGGGCCCCGGGCGGCGAGGACACCGGTGGCCGGGGCCTGCTGCTCGTGGCCGGGCTCGCCTCCCGCTGGGACTGGCATCCGAGGCCCGACGGGCCGGGCAAGACGGTGTGGGCCGAGTGCGCCATGGAAGCGCCTTGATGTATTCCCGGCTGAGCCGGGAGGAATTCGGAGAATATTCCTGGGCTGAATGACTTACCTGGAGTCGAAAGACAAAGGGGACCGTAGCATGTCAGGAAAGCGG
>NZ_JAGPXX010000044.1 GCF_018070345.1 Streptomyces sp. F63 | reverse complement strand
CCTACGGCGAGGTGCTGTCGGGCCGGGGCCCCCCCCGCCCCCGCCCCGCCTCCGTATGCCTCGCGCTCCCCGGTCAGCCGTGGGAGCGGCCGCGCGCCGGCGGGTGCGCGGGCTCCCGGGCCTCCGCCTGGGTGGCGATGATGGCGGCCTGCACGCGCCGCTCCACCCCCAGCTTGGCCAGCAGCCGCGAGATGTGGTTCTTCACGGTCTTCTCCGCCAGGTAGAGCCGCTGGCCGATCTGCCGGTTGGTCAGCCCCTCCCCGATCAGGGTCAGGATCTCCCGCTCGCGGGCGGTCAGCCCCGGCAGGGCGTCCGGCTCCGGCTCCTTCTCCTCCTCGGAGCGGAGGCGGGCCATCAGCCGGGTGGTGGCGCTCGCGTCCAGCATGGACTGGCCGGAGGCGACCGTGCGCACCGCCGAGACCAGGTCCGTCCCCGAGATCTGCTTCAGCACGTAGCCCGCGGCCCCGGCCATGATCGCGTCGAGCAGCGCCTCCTCGTCGTCGAAGGAGGTGAGCATCAGACAGGCCAGCTCGGGCATCCGCGACCGAAGCTCCCGGCACAGGCTGACGCCGTTGCCGTCGGGGAGCCGGACGTCCAGCACGGCGACGTCGGGGCGCAGCGCCGGCACCCGGACGAGGGCCTGCTCGACGGTGGCGGCCTCACCGATCACCGTGAGGTCCGGCTCGGCCTCCAGCAGGTCGTGCACCCCCCGCCGGACGACCTCGTGGTCGTCGAGCAGGAAGACCTTGACCGGAGTGTCTCCGGTGGCCCGGTCGTTTTCCGCCATCCATCGCTCCTCTGTCCGCGCCGTCCGTTGCGGGGCCGGCGGCGCCCTGGTACCTGCGGTGCGGGTGCGGCCCGCACCGGATACGCGGGGTCGGGCCGGGTCGCGGGCCCGCGCCGCGCACCCCCACCGTATCCGGTGGGAGGGGATCGACGTATCCGTGTGTGGTGCCCTCTTCCAGCGGATACCCGGTGGAAGACGAAGGGAAGGGGGGCGGGAAGCGGTCCGTTCCGTCCGTTCCGCCGGAAAGGCCGGGACCGGTCGGCGGGGGATCGGGACCTGTGGCCCCTGCCGCCCGGCCGCGCGCCGGTGGATCCTGGGCCGCTGGGGCGGGAGTGCCTCCGGCCGGACGGCCGGGAGCCGGCGCCGCCCCGGAACCCCGCCCCGCCCGCGGCACCCGCGGGGCACAGCTGCCCCGGCGCGGACCGCCGCGCCGCAACAAGGATGGACAGATGCACCCAGACAACGGCTTCCACAAACTCGACCGGCAGGAGTGTCTGCGGCGGCTGGCCACCGTTCCGATCGGACGTATCGTCTACACCAGCGAGGCGCTGCCCGCCGTCCTGCCGGTCAACTTCGCCCTCGACAGCGACTACTCGGTGATCGTCCGCACCTCGGCCGGCTCCCGGCTGGCGGCCTCGGTGAACGGCGCCGTGGTCGCGTTCGAGGCGGACCAGATCGACGCGGCCACGTCCAGCGGCTGGAGTGTGATCGTCACCGGCATCGCCCACGTCGTGACGGACCCCGCGGAGCACCGGAGGCTGGAGGTGGTCGGCCCCGACTCCTGGGGGCCGGTCGCCGACGGCGTCTACATCCTCATCGAGCCGGAGCTGGTCACCGGGCGCGCCCTCGGCAGCCACGCCGATCTGATCGCGCCGCCCGAGCCCCGGGACGCGACGTCCGCGGCCGGGCTCTGGACCATCCCGTAACCGGCGCGAGGGCCGGACGGCGACCCCGCGGGGTGCCGTCCGGCCCTGATTTGTCACGGAGAAGACCGGGACTTTTGGCCCTGGTCTGTGGGACCTGTGTCCCGAGATCCACCGCAGAGGTCCCATCGCCCCTCTGACCTCGTATTTCGGCTGCTATACACGGATTGGCCGCCCCGTACGGGAGGCCGGAAACCCTTCTCCTCACCCCCCTGGGAGCTGCCGTGCTGTCCGCCGAGTCCGCCGAGCTCGTCCGCGCCACCCTCCCCGCCGTCGGCGGGGCACTGGACCAGATCACCACCCGCTTCTACGGCACGATGTTCTCCGAGCGCCCCGAGCTCCTCGACGGGCTGTTCAACCGGGGCAACCAGGCCAGCGGAGTCCAGCGGCAGGCGCTCGCCGGTTCCATCGCCGCCTTCGCGACCTGGCTCCTGGAGAACCCGGACCGCCGTCCGGACGCCCTGCTGGACCGCATCGCCCACAAGCACGTCTCCGTGGGCATCACCGACGACCAGTACGTGATCGTCCACAAGTACCTCTTCGGCGCGATCGCCCACGTCCTCGGCGACGCCGTGACGCCCGAGGTGGCCGCCGCCTGGGACGAGGTCTACTGGCTGATGGCCGGCGCCCTCATAGCCCAGGAGGCCCGGCTCTACCAGGCCGCGGGCGTCGGCCCCGGGCAGAACTGGCGGACGTGGCGGGTCACCGACCGCCGCGAGGAGACCGCCGACACGGTCTCCTTCGTCCTCCGCCCGGCCGACGGGGAGCCCGCTCCCGAGGCCCGCGCCGGGCAGTACGTGAGCGTCAGCATGGTCATGCCCGACGGCGTACGGCAGCTCCGGCAGTACACCCTCTCCTCCGCCCCCGGCGAGGACGAGCGGCGCATCACCGTGAAGCGGGTCGACGGCGAGGACGCCCCCGACGGCGAGATGTCGAACCTGCTCCACTCCACCGTCCGGGTCGGCGACGAGCTGGAGCTCTCCCCGCCGTTCGGCGACATCGTCCTGGAGGACTCCGACCGGCCGCTCGTGCTGGCCTCCGCGGGCGTCGGCGTCACGCCCATGGCGGCCATGCTGGCGCACGTAGCGGCCACCACGCCCGAGCGCGAGGTGCTCGTCCTGCACGCCGACCGTTCGCCGGCCGACCACGCGCTGCGCGGCGAGACCCTGGAGCTGGCCGCGAAGCTGCCCGCGACCCGCGCCCTCTTCTGGTACGAGAACGGCGCCGGGGAGGCCGGGGCCCGTACCGGCCTGATGGACCTCTCCGAGGTGGAGATCCCCGCGGACGCGCAGGCGTACCTGTGCGGCCCGCTGGAGTTCATGCGCGGTGTCCGGACGGACCTCCTGCGGGCCGGTGTCCCCGCCCGTGACGTCAAGTACGAGGTCTTCGGCCCCGACCTGTGGCTGGCCGACCCCGCCGCCTGACCCGGCTCCGCCGGGAGGCGTCCCCCTCCCCGGGACGCGCACCGGCGACCGTGGGCGCCCCGTCCCCCGCCACCGGGCGGGAGGCGGGGCGCCGCCGTGTGCGCCGCCGCCGGCCCGGCCCGCACGGCGGCCGGCCGTCCACGGGAGAGGTCCCCGGACGGCCGGCCGGCGCGGTCCGGCGGCACGGCTCAGACGAGGCTGGTCCAGTACGACCAGAAGCGGGTCAGGATGAACACGGCGATCAGCGCGTACCAGCCGGAGAGCAGCAGCCAGCGCACGTCCAGCACCGCCTCCGCCGCCTCCCGCCGGTGCTCGGGCAGCGGCAGCACCCCGTTGCGCAGGGCGTCCGTCAGCAGCGTCCAGAAGAGGGCGATGGTGACCACCCAGATCAGCATGCAGTACGGGCACAGCTCGCCCAGGACGTAGAGCGACTGGTAGATCAGCCAGTGGGCGAAGGCGACCCCGAGCAGGGACCCGCCCAGGAGAAGCAGCCACAGCCAGCGACGGAACCGCGCCCCGGCCAGCAGGGCCAGCCCGAGCGCCCCCACGACGGCGAAGACGCCCAGCCCCCACAGCATGTTGGGGATCCCGCCGAAGGCCTCCGACTGCCAGGTCCGCGCGATGTCGCCGCAGCCGATGACGGGGCTGATGTCGCAGGCCGGCGCGTAGGACGGATCCTCCATCAGCGCCCAGGAGTCCCGGGCCAGGCCGAACGAGGCGAGCCACCCGAGGGTGCCCGCCACCGTGATCAGGACGGCCGTGGAACGGCCCGCGCCGATGCCGTCCCCCTCGGGGGCGGGCATCGGCGCGGGCCGGGCGGTGGCGGAGTCCCGGGCGGGGCCCGGGGCGGAGGCGTGCCGGGCGGTCACCGCCGGGCCCCCTGGCGCTCCCCCGGGCTCCCCGCCGGGGCCCCGCGCCGCCGGGCGGCCGGCGGCGCGGACGGACGGTGCCGGTAGACCAGATACGGCCGGGACAGATACGCGACCGGCGCGCTCCACACGTGCACCAGGCGCGTGAACGGCCAGACGGCGAAGAGCAGCAGGGCCGACAGGGCGTGCAGCTGGAACAGCAGCGGCGCCCCGGTCATCGCCTCCGGCAGCGGCTGCAGGGTGAACAGCCCGCGGAACCAGGGCGAGATGGTGGTGCGGTAGTCGTAGCCGCCGCCGAAGACGTTGTGCGCCGCCGTCGCCGCGATGCCCAGCAGCACCGTCGCGGCGAGCACCGGGAAGAGGACCTTGTCGGAACGGTCGGTGGTGGTGCGGATCCGGCGGGAGAGCAGCCGGCGGGCGCTGAGCATCCCCAGCCCGGCCACCATGGCGATCCCCGCGACCGTGCCCAGCCACACGGCGGCCACGTGGTACATGTGCTCGGTGATGCCGGCGGCCTCCGTCCAGGAGGCGGGGATCAGCAGACCGACGGCGTGGCCGCCGATCACCGCGAAGGCGCCCAGGTGGAACAGCGGGCCGCCCCAGCGCAGCCAGCGGTGCTCCAGCAACTGCGTGGTGCGGCTGGTCCAGCCGAACTGGTCCCTGCGGTAGCGCCACACGTGGCCGACGAGGCAGACGGCGAGCGCGGCGTAGGGAAGGGCCACCCACAGCAGGAGGTCACCTGCCGTGGTGGCAGCGGCGAGTTGGCCGCCGGCGAGGGTCATCGGACGTTCTCCCTGGTGGTCGGGTTGGTGGAGGGACCGGCGGGGGCGGGCTCCGTCCGGGTGGGCGGGGCCGGGGCCGGGGGCGTGAAGGTGCCGGGCGGGGCGAACACGCCGCCGTCGAACGGGTCCAGGCCGACGTCCTCCGCGGGCGGCCCGGCCGCGGCCAGTTCGGCCACGGCCCGCAGGTCCGCGTCGGTCGCCGGCGGCAGCAGCGACAGCACCGCGGCCAGGACGTGCTCGTACGGGGACTCGACGGCGCCCAGGGAGCGGCGGATCAGCTCCAGGCCGCGCCGGTGCCGCCGCAGCGGGGCCTCACCGGCCGCCGTGCCCGTCAGGGCGGCGTACTCCAGGACCACCGGCAGATGGTCGGGGAGTTCCCCGCTGCCGCTCTCCCAGCCGGTGGCGCGGTAGCACTGGGCGAGGGTCAGCAGCGCCATGCCGCGCCGCCGGGTGTCGCCGTGCAGGTAGTAGGTGAGGTAGAGGCTGCTCTTGCGCCGCAGGTCGAACACCTCGACGTAGTGGCGCCGCAGGTCGTCCGGGCCGGTGGCCGTGAACCACCCGGCGAACGCCGTCAGTTCGGCGGCCGCCGGGGAGTCCGGCAGCGCCCGTACGGAGCTGCCGAGCACGGCCCGGGCGGCGGCCAGTTCGTCGTCCGGGTACTGCAGGAAGAGGGAGCAGAGACGGAGCAGCAGACCGCGGGTCTCCCGCTCCTCGGGGGTGAGGTCCGCGGGCCGCCGGGCGGCGGGGCGGATCCGGGTGCGGACCGCGTGCAGCGGGTTCCGGGGGCTCACGACACTCCTCCCGCGAGTCCGCCGGCCTCCGGGGCCGCGTCGCGGCGGCGGATCCTGGGCAGGCCCAGCATCACCTTGCCGCTCGCGGCCGGCTCGCCGCCGGAGCTCTCCACCGGGCAGCGGTTCTCCATCGCGCTGAGCGCGGCGGCGTCCTCCTTGTGGGCGGCGGGGACGACGTAGCGGTCCTCGTACTTGGCGATCGCCAGCAGCCGGTGCAGGTCCTCCGCCTCGACGGCGTCGAGCCCCACCGCTGCCAGGGCCTCCTCCTCGCCGGCCTCGCCGAGGTTGACGGCGCGCATGTGGCTGCGGAGCGCGGTGAGCTTCATCAGCACGCCGGCGACCACGTCGGTGTCGCCCGCGCTGAACAGGTTCGCCAGGTACTCCAGCGGGATCCGCAGCCGGGTCACGGCGGCGAACACGTGGTCGGGGTCGTCGGCGTTGCCGCCCGCCTCGCCCACCGCGTCCAGCACCGGCGACAGCGGCGGCACGTACCAGACCATCGGCAGCGTCCGGTACTCCGGGTGCAGCGGCAGCGCCACCCTGAACCGGGAGATCAGCGCGTACACGGGGGAGCGGCGGGCCGCCTCCAGCCAGTCCTCGGCGATGCCGTCGCGGCGGGCCGCCGCGATCACCTCCGGGTCGGACGGGTCGAGGAACACGTTGCGCTGCGCGTCCAGCAGGTCGTGCTCGTTCTCGACGGCCGCGGCCTCGCCGACCCGGTCGGCGTCGTAGAGCACCAGGCCGAGGTAGCGCAGCCGGCCCACGCAGGTCTCGGAGCACACGGTCGGCTGGCCCGCCTCGATGCGCGGGAAGCAGAAGGTGCACTTCTCCGCCTTGCCGGTGGCGTGGTTGACGTAGACCTTCTTGTACGGGCAGGCCGTGACGCACATCCGCCAGCCGCGGCAGCGGTCCTGGTCCACCAGGACGATGCCGTCCTCCTCCCGCTTGTACATCGCCCCCGACGGGCAGGCCGAGACACAGGCCGGGTTGAGGCAGTGCTCGCACAGCCTCGGCAGGTGGAACAGGAAGGTCTGCTCGAACTCGAACTTCACCTTCTCGGCGAGCGAGCCGCGCAGGTTCGGGTCGGCCGCGGCGGTCTCCCCGGCGCCACCGAGCCCGTCCTCCCAGTTGGGGCCCCAGGTGATGGCGGTCGGCTCGCCGGTCAGCACGGAGCGCGGGCGGGCCACCGGGACGTGGGTGCCCACGGGGGCGTCGACCAGGGTGTCGTACTCGTAGGTGACCGGCTCGTAGTAGTCGTCGATCGACGGCAGATCGGGGTTGGAGAACAGCGACAGCAGCCGCTTCACCCGGCCGCCGGACCGCAGCACCAGCCGGCCGCGGCGGTCCAGCATCCAGCCGCCCTTCCAGTGCTCCTGGTCCTCGTAGCCGCGCGGGTAGCCGACACCGGGCTTGGTCTCGACGTTGTTGAACCAGGCGTACTCGACCCCGGGCCGGTTCGACCAGGTCTGCTTGCAGGTCACCGAACAGGTGTGGCAACCAATGCACTTGTCGAGGTTCATCACCATGGCGACCTGTGCCATGACTCTCATCGTGCTGCTCCGCTCTGGGCGCCGGGGGTCCGGGCGTCCGCGATCCGTGGGGCGGGGGTCCGTGCGCCGGCCATCAGTAGTCGACCTGCTGCGCACGGCGGCGGATCACGGTGACCTCGTCGCGCTGGTTGCCGGTCGGGCCGTAGTAGTTGAAGGCGTAGGTGAACTGGGCGTAGCCGCCGATCAGATGGGACGGCTTGAGCAGCAGCCGGGTCAGCGCGTTGTGCGTGCCGCCGCGCTTGCCGCTGACCTCCGTCCTCGGCACGTTCACCGTGCGGTCCTGCGCGTGGTACATGTACACCGTCCCCTCGGGCATCCGGTGGCTGACCACGGCCCGGGCGGCGACGACGCCGTTGCGGTTGTACGCCTCCACCCACTCGTTGTCGCGGACGCCGATGCGCTCGGCGTCGGCGGAGCTCATCCAGATCACCGGGCCGCCGCGGGACAGCGCCAGCATGTACGCGTTGTCCTGGTACTCCGAGTGGATCGACCACTTCGAGTGCGGGGTGAGATAGCGGACCGTGACCTCCGCCCGGCCCTCCTCGCCCAGGTGCTCGTCGCCGTAGTGGCGGCGGGCGTCCAGCGGCGGACGGAACACCGGGAGCTGCTCGCCCAGTTCGGCCATCCAGTCGTGGTCGACGAAGAAGTGCTGCCGGCCGGTGAGGGTGTGCCAGGGCTTGCGCTGCTCGACATTGATGGTGAACGGCGAGTAGCGCCGCCCGTCCGTCTCGCTGCCCGACCACTCGTAGGAGGTCATCACCGCGCGCGGCTGGGTGCGGGTGTCGGCGAAGGTGATCCGCTCGCCCTCCCGCTCCGCCGCGAGGTGCGCCAGCTCCGTCCCCGTCCGCTCCTCCAGGGCGCGGAACCCCTCGGTCGCGAGGCGGCCGTTGGTGGTGCCGGAGAGAGCGAGGATCGCCTCGCACATGTCGGAGGCCGTGGCCAGCGAGGGCCGGCCGTCCGCCGCGCCGCCGCGCACCGCGCCGTTGCGCCGCCGCAGCTCGCCGATCTCGCGGTCCGGGTGGACGGTGACGCCCTTGGTGGTGGTGCCCAGGGTGTCCAGCAGCGGGCCGACCGCGCGCATCTTGTCGGCCACCGCCGCGTAGTCGCGTTCGACCGTCACCAGCTTGGGCATGGTGCGCCCCGGCACCGGCTCGCAGGCGCCCGTCTTCCAGTCCCGCACGATGCCACCGGGCTGCGCCAGCTCGTCCGGGGTGTCATGGGTGAGCGGCACCGCGAGGACGTCGGTACGGGTCCCCAGGTGGTCCTTCGCGAGTTCGCTGAAGCGGTCGGCGATGGTCAGGAACGTGTCGTAGTCGGTCCTGGCCTGCCAGGGCGGGGCGATGGCCGGGGTGAAGGCGTGCACGAAGGGGTGCATGTCCGTGCTGGACAGGTCGTCCTTCTCGTACCAGGTCGCCGCCGGCAGCACGACGTCCGAGAAGAGGCCGGTGGAGGTCAGCCGGAAGTCCACCGAGACCATCAGGTCGAGCTTGCCCTCCGGGGCCTCCTCGTGCCACGCCACTTCCTTCGGGCGGCCCCCGGGCGGGGTCTCCGCGGAGCGCACCGCGGCGTCCGCGCCCAGCAGATGGCGGAGGAAGTACTCGTTGCCCTTGCCGGAGGAGCCCAGCAGATTGGCCCGCCAGACGGTGAGGACGCGCGGGAAGTTGGCCGGGTCGTCCGGGTCCTCCGCCGCGAACGTGAGCTCGCCGGACTTCAGTTGCTCCACGATGTGGGCGGGGATATCGCGCCCGGCGGCCTTCGCCTCGTCGGCGAGGTCGAGCGGGTTGCGGTCGAACGCCGGGTGGCCCGGGGTCCAGCCCATCCGCACCGCCTGGGCGAGGCAGTCGGCGAACGCCCGTCCGGCGAACCGGCCCTCGCCGAGCGGCGAGGAGAGCTCCTCCGGGCCGAACGCCTCGTACCGCCACTGGTCGGTGTTCATGTACCAGTAGGAGGTGCCGGTCATGTGCCGGGTCGGCCGCTGCCAGTCGAAGGCGAACGCCAGATGCTGCAGCCCGGTGACGGGGCGCACCTTCTCCTGGCCGACGTAGTGCGCCCAGCCGCCGCCGTTGACGCCCTGGCAGCCGGTCATCGTGGTGAGCGCCAGGAACGCCCGGTAGATGGTGTCGGAGTGGAACCAGTGGTTGGTCCCCGCCCCCATGGCGATCATCGAACGCCCCTCGGTGCGCTCCGCGTTGCGGGCGAACTCCCGCGCGATGCGCGCCGCCTGCACGGCCGGCACCGAGGTGACCGTCTCCTGCCAGGCCGGGGTGTACGGCTCGGAGGCGTCCTCGTAGCCGGTGGGCCAGCGGCCGGGCAGGCCCTCGCGGCGCACGCCGTACTGGGCGAGCATCAGATCGAAGACGGTCGTCACCAGCCGGCCGCCGACCCGGCGCACCGGGACCCCGCGGACCATCGAGGAGCCGCCCTCGGTGGCGCCCTCGTCGAAGCGGGGGAGGGCCACCTCCACCCGGTCCTCGGCGCGGTCCTGGAGGGTGAGCGCGGGCACCGTGTCGCCCAGCTCCAGATTCCACTTGCCCTTGCCCTGCTCGCCCCAGCGGAAGCCGAGCGAGCCGCCGGGGACCACGGGCTCGCCGGTGGTCCCGTCCAGCAGCACGGTCTTGAACTCGGGGTGCTCCCCGCCTTCGCCGAGGTCGGCGGCGGTCAGGAAGCGGCCGGGCACCAGGGAGCCGTCCTCGTGCTCGCGCAGGGTGATCAGGAACGGGGCGTCGGTGTAGCGGCGCAGGTAGTCGCGGAAGTACGGCACCTCGCGGTCGACGAGGAACTCCTTGAGGACCACGTGCCCCATCGCCATGGCCAGGGCGCCGTCGGTGCCCGGGTGCGGGGCCAGCCACTCGTCGGCGTGCTTGACGTTGTCGGCGTAGTCCGGGGCAACCGCGACCACCTTGGTGCCCCGGTAGCGGACCTCGGTGAGGAAGTGCGCGTCGGGGGTGCGGGTGACGGGGATGTTGGAGCCCCACATCACGAGATAGCCGGCGTTCCACCAGTCGGCCGCCTCCGGCACGTCCGTCTGGTCGCCGAAGGACTGCGGGGAGGCGATCGGCAGATCGGCGTACCAGTCGTAGAACGACAGCAGCGTGCCGCCGATCAGCGACAGGAAGCGGGTGCCCGCGGCGAAGGACGCCATGGACATCGCGGGGATCGGGGAGAAGCCGGCGGTGCGGTCCGGGCCGTAGGTCTTGACGGTGTGCACATGGGCGGCGGCGATCAGCTCCGCCACCTCGTCCCAGTCGGCGCGGACGAGGCCGCCCTTGCCGCGTGCCCGCTTGTACGCCCGCGCCTTCGCCGGATCGCCGGTGATCTCCGCCCAGGCGGCCACCGGGTCGCCCAGCCGCTTCCGGGCCTCCCGCCACATCGTCAGCAGCGTGCCGCGCACATACGGGTAGCGGACCCGGCTGGGGGAGTAGGTGTACCAGGAGAACGAGGCGCCGCGCGGGCAGCCCCGCGGCTCGTACTCGGGGCAGTCGGCACCGATCGACGGGTAGTCGGTGGCCTGGTGCTCCCAGGTGATCAGCCCCTCCTTCACGTAGACCATCCAGGAGCAGGAGCCGGTGCAGTTGACCCCGTGGGTGGAGCGGACGACCTTGTCGTGCGCCCAGCGGCCCCGGTAGAAGTCCTCCCACCGGGGATCGTTCTCGCCGTACACCGCCCGCCCGTCCGGGGACACCTCACCGCGCGTCAGCAGCCGCCGGGCGGACAGGGGCCAGTGCCGGCCGGGGGCGTCCCCGCCGGGGTCTGCGGTTCTCTCGTTCGCCATGCGCCAGAAGCTAGATCGCGGAGAGCCGCGACCAGCAGGGCCCGTTGGTCCCCCGGGACCGTCCGGTAGGTCCCCCGGTACGGGCCGGGCCGGGCCTGTTGGGGCCCTCCGATCAGGACCAAGGTCCCGGCGGCCCGCCCCCGGACGGCCGCTGCCGCGCGGGGCGGACGGCGGGCACGCTGAGCCGGATGCCACTCAGGAGGGAACGGCCATGACCGATCACGGACCGGCCGCCGGGACGGAAGCGGCCGGCGCGCCCGCGCGCCCGGGCGTCCCGGCGCACGGACCGCGCGCGCTGCGCAGGCAGCACCAGAACGTCGCCGAGCGGCCGTTCATCGTGATCTGGGAGTCCACCCGGGCCTGCCCGCTGGCCTGTCTGCACTGCCGCGCCGAGGCCGTCACCCGGCGCAGCCCCGGGGAGCTGGACACCGCCGCGGCCGAGGACCTGCTGCGCCAGGTGGCCGCGTTCGGCCGCCCGGCGCCGCTGTTCGTCATCACCGGCGGCGATCCCTTCCAGCGGCCCGACCTGCGGCACCTCGTCGCGTACGGCACCTCGCTGGGCGTACCGGTGGCCGTCTCCCCGTCCGGCACGCCGACCCTGACGCCGGAGAACCTGGCCGGGCTGCGCGAGGCGGGCTGCACGGGCCTCTCGCTCAGCCTCGACGGCTCCACCGCCGAACGGCACGACGGCTTCCGCGGCGTGCCCGGCGTGTACGGCTGGACCCTGGACGCCTGGGACGAGGCGCGCCGCCTCGGAATGAAGGTCCAGATCAACACCACGGTCAACCGCGGCAACCTGGACGATCTCCCGGACATCGTCCGGCTCGTCCGGGAGCACGGGGCGATGCTGTGGAGCGCCTTCTTCCTGGTGCCGACCGGGCGCGGCCGGCTGCTGGACGCCCTGACCCCGCAGGAGGCCGAGGACGTCCTCAACTTCGTGTACGACGTGGGGCTCACCGTGCCCGCCAAGACCACCGAGGCGCACCACTTCCGCCGGGTGGTGCTCCAGCGCCGGATCCTGGAGGCCCGCGGCGCCGGCCACGTGCCCGCGCTGCGGCTCGGACCGCTCTACGAGAAGCTGCGCGCCCGCGCCGGTGAACTCGGCCTGCACACGGCCGTCCGCACCGCCCGCCGGCCGCCGCTGGACATCAACGCGGGGCGCGGCTTCGTCTTCGTCTCGCATCTGGGGACGGTGCACCCCAGCGGCTTCCTGCCGCTGGGCGCGGGCAGCGTGCGGGAGCGCCGGCTGAGCGAGATCTACCGGGAGTCCGAGCTCTTCACGGGGCTGCGCGATCCCGACCGGCTGGGCGGGCGGTGCGGCCGGTGCGAGTTCCGCACCGTCTGCGGCGGCTCCCGCTCCCGGGCGTACGGGGTCACCGACGACCCGTACGCCGAGGAGCCCTGGTGCGGGTACCGGCCGGGCTCCTTCCCGTACCAGGAGGACCTGGCGGAGCTGCTGCCCGGGGGCCGCTGAGGCGGGGCGGCGGCCCGGACGGTGACGGGCGGTGCGCGCGGAGCACGGCGCGGGCCGCCCCGTCACCGTGTCCGGGGAAGCCCGGACCGCGCCCGTGCCGTGCCGGGAGCCGCGCCGGCGCGGGCGCGCGTGGCCGGTGAGGGCGCGCGTGGCCGGTGCGGGGCCGCCCCGGACCGGGCGGCCCCGCGTGGCCGGCCGGTCAGCGGCGGACCTCGAACACTCCGTGGGCGCCCCGCTCGGCATCCGTCATCCGGTGCGAGACGAAGGGGTAGCTGCCCGGCTCGGGGAAGGCGAGTTCGACGAAGCCGCCGGAGGCGGGGGCGAGCCCGAGGACCTGGGCCCCGCCCTTCCCCGGATCGTCCGGCCGGAGCCGGTGGCTCCCCTCCTCGTACAGGGTGTCGAACTGGCCGCCGACCACATGGAAGGCGGTGTCCCGGTTCGGCCCGGCCGCCAGCACCCAGACGCGCACCCGCTCGCCGACGCGCGCCGTGAGCGGGTCGTGGTCGTACTGGCTCGCGTAGCCGTTGAAGACCACCGCGTCCGGCTTCTCCGCCGCGATCTTCGCCGCGTCGGCGGTGCCGCCCTGCGGGCCGAGGTACAGCTCCGACTGCACCAGCAGATACTCGCGGTCCACCTCCGGCAGATCCGGCGGATCGATCACCACGGCGCCGAACATGCCGTTGGCGATGTGCGTGGACATGGGCATCGTCGAGCAGTGGTACATCCACACCCCGCTGCGCTCCGCCGTGAAGCGGTACGTGAGCTTCTCGCCCGGCTGGATGGTGCGCATCGGACGGTCCGGGGCCAGCGCCCCGGCATGGAAGTCGACCGAGTGCCCGATCGAGCCGTCGTTGACGAGCGTGATCTCGAAGACGTCACCGACCCGTCCGCGCAGCACGGGACCGGGCGCGGTGCCGCCGAAGGTCCACAGCGTCTGCCGTACCCCCGGGGCCACCTCCCGCTCCGTCTCCCGGACGGTGAGGGTGCGCCGGTGGGTGACGGGTTCCGGTCCGCCGGCGGCGGGCGGGAGGACGGCGTCCCGGGCCTCGAAGCCCTCGGCGGGCTCCGCCATGGGGTCGAAGTCCCGCGCGGCGCTGTTCTTGTCCGCATCCGCATCCGCATCCGCGTCCGCTCCGCCCGGTGTGTGCCCGGCGTGACCGGAGTCCGCCGGGTCCCCGGAGTCCTCCTTTCCGGTGGCGGTGTCCTCACCGCCGGTGCCGCCGCCCGTGACGTTCACGGCGAACACCATGCCCATCTGCCGGTGCCCCACCACCGAGCACCACCCCTCCAGATCACGGCCGACGACCCCCGCGTCGAGCGTCTCCCGGCCGCCGGGCGCGAGCCGCCCGGTGCGCTTGCCGGACTCCAGCACCAGGTCGTGCCGGTCGGTCCCCGTGTTGCGGAACTCCACGACGAGGCGGTCCCCGGCGGGGACGTCGACGGTGCCGGGGGAGAACCGCATGTTCTCCACGGTCACCTCGACGGTGGTGGTGTGCCCCGTCGGCGTGACCTCGCCGCCGTCCCCGGTCGCCGACGGGGAGCCGGCGAGCACCGGCAGCGAACGCGTGTCCAGCGCCGCGCCCCCCGCCACGGCCAGCACCACGACGGCCAGCCCGGCGGCCACCCCGCCGAGCAGCCGGTGCCGTCCCGGGCCGGCGGGCGGCCCGGGGAGCGGTCTAGCGGGCGCTCCGGGGAGCGGTCCGGGAGCGGACGCGGACGTGTCCGGAGCGGGGGAGCGGCGGACCCTCCGGCTCCGCAGCACCGTGCGGACGAGCAGCAGGAGGAAGTGCACCAGTACCCACAGCAGCACCGTCGAGCAGACGACCCGGACCGTCGAGGGCACCGGCAGCAGGCACAGCAGCAGCGACAGGTTGCCCGCGGTGAGCCGGGCCGGCCAGGCCCCCTCCAGACCGGCGGTGGCCGCCCGGACGGCGGCGGGCCCGCCGCCGAGGACCACCGGCACGAGGAAGCTGAGCGCTCCCAGCAGCACCTGCGCGATCCACCCGGCGGCGAGCGGGGCGGTCAGCGCGGGCGTGCGCTCCGCGACGACGGCCCACGACGGAGCCGTGACCAGAACGGCCGCCAGCGCCACCAGCGACCCGGCCAGCCAGCCGCACCCGAGCGCCACCGACCAGGGGGCGAAGGCGCGCGGCGGCTTCACCCGGGCCTCACGCAGCCAGGGCGCGCCCGCGCGCACCAGCCCGGCCGCGTACAGCAGCACACCGGCCGCGGCGGCCGGCGGCGGGCCGGCCAGCGCCGCGGCCACCGCCAGCGCCAGTCCGGCGACCAGCACCGGCAGCGCCCGCCGGGTGGCCCGCTCGGCTCCGTCGGCCACCCGGGTGCGCAGCATGGTCGGCCAGAGAGTGATCAGTGTCCCGGCGATGGTGAGACCCACCCAGCCGAGCAGATTGACGAACTCGTGGGCCACCAGCAGCCGCGCCGTGAGCTCGCCCGAGTAGCCGCCGCGCGCCATGAGAACGCCCAGGGCGGCACCCGCCGGCAGCATCGACGACGCGGCGACGTAGTAGCGCACCGTCATGGAGAACCGCGCGGGCAGCGCCCGCTTGAGCAGGCGCACCAGCCACACCGCGTGCGTCAGCACGGCGGCCCCGACCGCGCCGCCGCCCGCGAGGACCACCGGCCACACCCCCGCCACCATGCCGGCGACCACGGCGACCGCCCCCGC
The DNA here is from genome assembly GCF_018070345.1 of Streptomyces sp. F63. Taxonomy (GTDB): domain Bacteria; phylum Actinomycetota; class Actinomycetes; order Streptomycetales; family Streptomycetaceae; genus Streptomyces. The sequence goes on along the minus strand of NZ_JAGPXX010000044.1, from coordinate 26,814 downwards.
GTTGAGCACCCCGAGCCGCCACGCCGCCGGGGCGCCCCGGTCGGCCTCGGGCAGCCGCAGCACGGACGCCGCGAAGTGGCCGGACCAGATGACGATGGCGTTGCTGACCGCGCCGAGCAGCAGCAGATGCACCAGCAGCCACCGGGCGACGGGGACGAACGGGTGCACGAGCACCCCGGCGACGAACAGCCCGAGCCAGCCGGCCACGACGGCGTTCACCCCGAGATGCCAGGAGGCACGGGCGGAGGGCCGCTCCGGGGCGGCGGGCGGCCGGCCGGGCGACGGGGGAGAGGAGAGCAGAGTCACCGCGGGACCTCCGGGTGTTCGGTTCCGGGCGCGCGGCCCGGCGTGCTGGGTGCGGCGCCCGGTACGGGATCCGGTGTGCCGGGAGCGGGCCGGGCCGGCCCGGATCCGGCCGCCGTACCGGCGCCGCGTGCCGGTGCCGTGCCGGGGGAACGGCTGTCGCCGGCCCGGTGGTTGCCGGGGCCGGTCTCCTCGCCGGTGCCGCCGCCGACCGGTACCGCCATCGGTACGCCGTCGGGGGCGGGCCCGGCGTCCGTCCCGGCTGCGCCCGGGGCGCCGTCCGGTGCGGGCACCGTGCCCCGTGAACCCTCGTCCACGTCCGGGCGGCCGCCGCCGTCCGCGGGCCCCGGGTCCGTCACCGGGGCGCTGCCCCGCGGCGCGGGCCGGGCGGCGCCGTCCGGTCGGGTGCCCTCCCGCCCTCCCGCGGCTCCGGGCCGCGCCCGTCCCGCGCGGACCGAGAGCGTCGCGGCCAGGACGACGAAGAGCAGGACGGCGGTGATGTTCAGCGCCCCGCCGAGCCGCCAGGCCGTCTCCGGCCCCCGGAGGTCCCCGATCAGGACGCGCAGGGCCAGCGAGAGGTGGAGCAGCCAGGCCGGGCCCGCGAGCACCCGGTGGTACGGCAGCGGCCGGCGCAGCACGGCGGGGAGGATCACCGGCGCGTGCGCCATGATCATCGACAGGACGAAGCCCAGGAAGACGGCGTGCACCACGGCGTCGTACCGCGGCCCCTCCGCCACCGGCCCGCCCACCAGCCACAGCGCCCCGGCCAGCCCCAGCCAGGCGTAACCGGCCAGCAGGCAGGCGGCGGAGAACCGCGGCAGGCCCGCCGAGCGCAGCATCCGGCGGGCCACGTCGTGCGCGGTGAGCCAGCCGACCAGCGCGAGCAGCGCCAGGCCGAGCAGCGCCGAGCCGGTCCCCGGCCACAGCAGGGTGACGACCGCCCCGGCGAGCACGGCACCCGAGGCGGCCAGGAAGCCGTCCTCCGTCCGCGGCGCGAGCAGGGCCACCCGGGCCAGCTCCAGCCGCTCACCGGCGATGGTCAGGACGAGGAAGGCGGCGAGCCAGGGCAGCAGCCGGGGGACGTCGAGCCCGCCCAGCCACAGCAGCGCCGCGCCGAGCGCGGCCACCGCACCCGCGCCCTGTACCAGCAGCGCGGCACCGGGCTGCCGCTTCCAGAAGCGGGTGTACAGGACGAGCAGCAGCGCCGTACCGGCCACCAGCAGCAGCCGCCCGGCGCGGAGGTCCACCGGCGCGGCGAGCAGGAGACCGCCGGCGCCGAGGCAGGCCGGGGAGAGGTACGCCCAGCGGGCGCCGAGGGCGACGGCCCGCTCCAGCGCCACCAGCGTCCCCGCGAAACCGAGCACCAGCAGCACGCCGTGGACCTCGGGCAGCCGTTCGGCGGTGAGCGGAGCGGGCAGCTCCAGCAGGATCAGGGCGGCGTCCAGCCCGAGCAGCAGGGCCGGCCCGGCGGGCAGCAACAGCACGGCCCGCCGGGCCCCGGCACCGCGGGACCCCTTGCATCGCGCCTCCGTGGCCCGCTCCCCGGCGGGCGCGCCGGGCGTGCCGGTCCCCGGGCCGCTCACCGGGACTCCCCGGCGTCCGCCGGAGCGGCGTCGCCCCGGTCGGCGGGGTCCGCGTTCCCGGCCGGCCCGCCGGGCGGGATCCCGAGCCGCAGCCGGCAGGCGTCGGGTTCCGCGAAGGGCAGCAGCTCGACCTGTGCCGGATCGCCGCCCAGCTCCGCGACGGCGCCCTTGGCCAGCCCGGTGTGGACCGAGCAGATCACGCCCGGGTGCTCGCGGACGGCCTCGATGAACGGGCAGCGCGGCAGCCGCGCCCCGTAACCGCCCTCGTCCGCCTCCGGCGCGAAACCGATCTCGCCGAGCAGGCCGAGGACCCGCCCGCGCGCCTCCTCCGGCGACCGGGCCGGCTCCTCGCCGGAGAGCAGGGCATGGCCCCACTCCTCACCGGCCGCGAGGGCGTCCGCCCGCGGATCGGCGCTGGACCGGGCGATCTGCCCGGCGAGCACGGTGGCCAGCCCGGCGTACTCGCGCGCGGCCGACTGCTGCGGCGGCCGGGCGCGGTAGCGCCAGGCGGGACGGCCGCGGCCGGCGGCCGGGGCTCGCTCGCGTACCGCCAGCCCGGAACCGACCAGCGCGTCGAGATGCTCCCGGACGGTGTTGGAGTGCAGGCCGCAGAGCTCGGACAGCGCCGTGACGGTGACGGAACCGGTCTGGCCGCGCAGGTGCCGGAGCACGGCACCGCGCTGCCGCGACAGGGGCGGCCGGTCGTCCGACCCGCCACCCGGCTGGGGACCCTTATTTTTCACGGACATGTCCGGAGTATATTGCAGGCACCGGACCCGGTCGGCCCCGGCCGGCCGCCAACGCTGGAGGAATGCGTCATGAGCACGATCACCATCGCCTCGGACCCCGAGGACGCCGCCGCCGTGGAGGCCGTCGAGGCGCACCACACCCAACTGGCCGGTGAGCTGGCCGGGCGGGTCTCCGTCCTCCTCGACACCGTGGTCCGCGACCCGGCCGGTGCCGAGGAGATCCGGGCGGGTCTGGCCGCCTTCTGCGAACGTGAGCTCCTGCCACACGCCGCCGCGGAGGAGAAGGCCCTCTACCCGGCCGCCCACGCCACCACCGAGGCCCGGCTGCTGGTCGACGGCATGCTCGCGGAACACCGCCGGCTCGCCGCCCTCGCCGCCGCCGTCCGCTCCGCGCCCACCGCCGTCCACGCGGCGGCCGAGGCCCGGGCCCTCCAAGTCCTCTTCGAGGAGCACCTGGAGAAGGAGAACACCCTGATCCTCCCGCTCATCGCCGGATCGGCCGAGCTCTCCCTGGCGGAACTGCTCGCGGGCATGCACGAGCTGCTCGGCGGCCACGAGCACGGGGAGGACGGCGAGCGGGCGGAGGCGGGCGGCTGCGGCGGCCACTGCGCCTGCGGCGAGACGGAGGAGGCCGCGGACCCGGAGCTCGACGTCCGCGAGGTCCCGCACGCCATCCGCCACGCCACCGTGTTCGGCGCGCTCGGAGCCGTCCCGGCCGGCCGGGCGATGGTACTGGTCGCACCGCACGACCCCAAGCCGCTGCTCGCGCAGATCGAGTCCCGCAACCCGGGAGTGTTCTCGGTGGAGTACCTGGAGCGCGGACCGGAGGCCTGGCGCCTCCGCCTCAGCCACCGCTGACACCGGCCCGCTGACACCGGCCCGCTGACACCGGCCCGCAGGCACCAGCGCCGACACCCGCCGCCGGCCGGACCGCCGGGGCCGCCGACCGATGCCCCGGCGGCCCCGGCCCAGTGCGCCCCGCGCGACCCGGCCCGGCGCGGGCGGTCCGGGGCGGCCCGGCCCCAGCGCGGCCGGTCGCCAACGGCCCCTTTCGGTGGCCTGTTGACGGTGACTCTCGTCCTGTGCGCGGGCGGGCGCTTGCGTGCCGCAGCGCGCCCACCATCACGTCTCCCCCGGCCCGGCACCGCCCGTACCGCGTCACGAACGCCGGCCCGACGCCCCCGGGGTACCCGGCACGTCCCCACGTCTCCCACGCCCCGCGGACCGTCCGTCAGCAGGCCGGACGGAGGTGCGGCAGGATCCCCGCGGGCGCTCCTCCCCGTCCGTGTCACCACGGAGCTGCCGTTTCCCGGTACCAGGCGTCACCCGGGTCCCGCCGGCCGCAGTTGGGCGGCCGGACCCCGGCCGCCCAACTGCCGCCGCACACCGCCGTACAAGGCGCCGTCTCCCCGCACGGCCGGGCTCACGGCCGCGGACCTCCCGGGGCGGCGCGGCCTCGGCCGCGGCCCCGCCCGCCGGCTCCCCGCTCCCGCTCCCCGAACGGCGCCGCCCGTGACGCGCGCCGGAGCGCCCGGCCACATGACCCCACGTCACGAGGGAAAGCGGAGACCACACGGCCCCCGGCGACGGTCCCAATGGTCCCTAACCGCTCACCGGGAGAGTGAAGATCCTGGGACACACGGGGATGACACCCGCGGCCGGAGGGCACCCATGGGAAACCCGCCGTGCCCCCGGTGCCACTCAGCCCCTCTCCATTCGGACTCTTTCGAGCGACAGCCGGGGACACGATGACCACAGACAGCCACACGAGGGATGCGGACACCTCCATGGACGACATGTCACGAGCGGCCACCGCAGCGCCCCCGCCGTCCGGCACCTGCGCCTCGTCCGGACCGCGCGGACTGATGCTGACCCTGGCCACGCTCGGATTCGCCCTCAATTTCTGGGCCTGGGCGCTGCTCAGCCCGCTGGGGCCGCGCTTCCAGGAGATCCTGAACCTCTCCTCGTTCGAGCAGTCGCTGCTCGTCGCGGTACCGGTGATCGTCGGCTCGGTCGGCCGCATCCCGGTGGGGGCCCTCACCGATCGCTACGGCGGCCGGATCATGTTCCCCCTGATCTCCGCCGCGACCATCGTCCCCGTGCTCTATCTCGGGCTGGCTGGGCACACCACCTTCGCCGGACTGCTGATCGGCGGCTTCTTCCTCGGCATCGGCGGAACGGCCTTCGCCGTCGGCGTCCCCTTCGTCAACTCCTGGTTTCCGCCCGAGCGCCGCGGTCTGGCCGTCGGCGTCTTCGGCGCCGGCATGGGCGGCACCGCGATCAGCGCGCTGACCACGGTCAACCTGGTCAAGGAGTACGGGACCGCGGCGCCCTTCGTCATGACGGCCGTCGCCCTGGGCGTCTACGCGCTGGTCGCCATCCTCCTGCTGCGGGACATCCCGGGCCGTACGGTGTCCAGCGGCTCCCTGCTGAGCCGGCTGGCGGTCACCGCGCGGCTGGTCGCGACCTGGCAGGCGTCCGGCCTGTACGCGCTCGCCTTCGGCGGCTACGTCGCCTTCTCGGTCTACCTGCCGACCTACCTCCGCACCGCCTACGGACTGGAGCCCGCCGACGCCGCCAACCGGATGGCCGGCTTCGTACTCCTGGCCGTGCTGATGCGCCCCGTGGGCGGCTGGCTCTCCGATCGCCTCGGTCCGGTGCGCGTGCTGGCCGGCGCCCTGGGCGTGGTGATCACGGGAGCCGTCGTCCAGTCCTTCACCCCGGAGCTGATGCCGCTCGGCACCATCGCCTTCCTGGCGATGGCCGCGGCCCTGGGCGTCGGCAGCGGCGGCGTCTTCGCCCTGGTGGCCCTGATCACCCCGCCCGAGCGGGTCGGGTCGGTCACCGGTGTGGTCGGCGCGGCCGGCGGCCTCGGCGGCTTCGTGCCGCCGCTCGTCATGGGCGCCGTCTACGGGGCCACGGGAAGTTACGCCATCGGTCTGGTGTTGCTCGCGGTGGTGTCCGCGGCCGCTCTGGTCTTCACCGTCACCAAGGTCCGTGCCGAGATCTCCGGCCACGGCGCCTGACCGCGCCGGCGCCGCCGGCGCCACGCCCCGGCACACCGCCCCCACGGCACACCGGCACACGGAAGGAGCCGACCCCATGTGCGAATACTGCGGCTGCCAGTCGCTGACCTCCATCGACGAGCTGACCCGCGAGCACGAGCTCGTCGTCGCGCTGATCTCCGAGGTGCGGGAGGCCCGCCGCGACGGCGACCTGCCCCGGATGGCCGCCACCGCCCGGCGCATCGCCGGCGTCCTCGGCCCGCACACCGAGGTCGAGGAACACGGCCTCTTCCCCGCGCTCACCGCGGACTTCCCGGACCAGATCGCCGCCCTGGAGGACGAGCACCGCCGCATCGAGGCCGTCCTCGCCGAGGCCGGCGGCCCGGACGGCCCGGACGGCCCGGACGGCGCGGACCCCGCGGGCGCCCCGGTGGTCCCCGCCGACCCGTCCTGGCCGCGGCGTCTGGAGGAGGCCCTGGCCGTGCTGCGCGACCACATCCTCAAGGAGCAGGACGGCGTCTTCCCCGCCGCCCTGGCCCTGCTGGCCACCGAGGAGTGGGAGGCGGTCGAGGCGGTGCGGCAGCGGGTGGGCACCCGGCTCCCGGCCGCCTGACCGGACACCCCGGGGCACCCTCCCGTGCCCCTGCGTGGTCATTCCCCGGAAGTTGCCGGGAGGTTGGCGAACACGCAGCGGGGGATCTTGCGTCGTGGCGTGATGTGTCGTTGGGTGGCGGCGGAGTTCGCGGTTCCGAACCGTCGTACGACACAGGGTCTGCATGCCCGGGAAGGACACCATGGCGAGGACGAGGGGAAAGGGGCGGCAGGACCGGAAAGGGGCGGTGCCCGGTCTGGACGGTGAACTGGCCGACGCCCTGGTCGGCACCCGCAGGTTCTTCACCCGGGCCGAGGTCTCCGGCGACCACCGGACCCTCCACCGGATCGGCGGCCGGCAGGCGGACGACTTCTACCGCGACCGCTGGAGCCACGACAAGGTGGTCCGCTCGACCCACGGGGTCAACTGCACCGGCTCCTGCTCCTGGAAGGTGTACGTCAAGGACGGCATCATCACCTGGGAGTCGCAGCAGACCGACTACCCCTCGGTGGGCCCCGACTCCCCGGAGTACGAGCCCCGCGGCTGCCCCCGCGGCGCGGCCTTCTCCTGGTACACGTACTCACCCACCCGGGTGCGCTACCCGTACGTCCGCGGCCCGCTGCTGGAGATGTACCGGGAGGCGAAGCGGCGCCTCGGCGACCCCGTGCTCGCCTGGGCCGACATCGTCTCCGACCCCGGGCGCGCCCGCCGCTACAAGTCGGCCCGCGGCAAGGGCGGCCTGGTCCGCGCGAGCTGGGCCGAGGCGGCCGAGCTGATCGCGGCCGCCCATGTGCACACCATCAAGGAGTACGGGCCCGACCGGCTCGCCGGCTTCTCCCCGATCCCGGCGATGTCGATGGTCTCCCACGCGGCCGGCGCCCGCTTCTACTCCCTCCTCGGCGGCGTCATGCTGTCCTTCTACGACTGGTACGCCGACCTGCCCGTCGCCTCCCCGCAGGTCTTCGGCGACCAGACCGACGTCCCCGAGTCGGGCGACTGGTGGGACGCCGGCTACCTCGTCATGTGGGGCTCCAACCTCCCGGTGACCCGCACCCCCGACGCGCACTGGATGGCGGAGGCGCGCTACCGCGGCCAGAAGGTCGTCGCCGTCGCGCCCGACTACGCCGACAACGTCAAGTTCGCCGACGAGTGGGTGCCCGCCCGCCCCGGCACCGACGGGGCGCTGGCCATGGCCATGGGCCACGTGGTCCTCAAGGAGTTCTTCACCGACCGCGCCACCCCCTACTTCACCGACTACGTGAAGCGCTACACCGACCTGCCCTACCTGGTCACCCTGGAGGAGACCGGTGAGGACCCGGACACCGGGGGACCGGCCCACAAGCCCGGCAAGTTCCTCACCGCGGCCGACCTGGGCGGTGAGGAGGCCGCGGCCGAGCACGCCGACTTCAGGACCGTCCTCCTCGACGCCGCCACCGGCCGCCCCGTGGTGCCCGGCGGCTCCCTCGGCCACCGCTACGCCGCGTCCGACGCCGGCCGCTGGAACCTCGACCTCGGCGACACCGACCCGCTGCTGAGCGCCGACGGCGGCGGCGAAGACCCGGTGGAGGTCGGCCTCGTCCGCTTCGACACCCCCGACGGCTCGGCGGGCCGGCTGCGCCGCGGCGTCCCCGTCCGCCGGATCGCCGGCCGCCTGGTGACGACCGTCTACGACCTGCTGCTGGCCCAGTACGGGGTGCGCCGCGAGGGCCTGCCCGGCGAGTGGCCCACCGGCTACGAGGACACCGAGCAGCCCTACACCCCCGCCTGGCAGGAGCGGATCACCGGGGTGCCGGGGGAGCAGGCGGCCCGTATCGCCCGGGAGTTCGCCGCCAACGCCGAGGAGTCCCGCGGCCGTTCGATGATCGTCATGGGCGCGGGCACCAACCACTGGTTCCACTCCGACACCATCTACCGCGCCTTCCTCACCCTGACCACCCTCACCGGCTGCCAGGGCGTCAACGGCGGCGGCTGGGCGCACTACGTCGGCCAGGAGAAGGTCCGGCCCATCACCGGCTACTCCGCCCTGGCCACGGCCTCCGACTGGAACCGGCCCGCCCGGCAGATGATCCAGACCGCGTACTGGTACCTCCACTCCGACCAGTTCCGCTACGACCCCTTCGGCGCCGACGCCCTCTCCGCCACCACGGCCGGCGGCAGCTTCACCGGCAAGTCCACGGCCGACGTCATCGCGCAGTCCGCCCGCATGGGCTGGATGCCGTCCTACCCCACCTTCAACCGCAATCCGATCACCCTCGCCGAGGAGGCGGCCGCCGCCGGCCGCGAACCCGCCGAGCACATCGTCGGCGAACTGAAGTCCGGCAATCTCCGCTTCGCCGGCGAGGACCCGGACGCCCCCGAGAACTTCCCCCGCGTCCTCACCATCTGGCGGGCCAACCTCCTCGGCTCCTCCGCCAAGGGCAACGAGTACTTCCTCAAGCACCTCCTCGGCGCCGACTCCTCCGTCCGCGCCGGCGAGGCCCCGCCCGGCGCCCGCCCCCGCGACGTCACCTGGCGCGAGGAGGCCCCCACCGGCAAGCTCGACCTGCTGCTCACCCTCGACTTCCGGATGACCAGCACCACCCTCTACTCCGACGTGGTGCTGCCCGCCGCCACCTGGTACGAGAAGCACGACCTCAACACCACGGACATGCACCCCTTCGTGAACTCCTTCAACCCCGCGATCCCGCCGCCGTGGCAGACCCGGACGGACTGGGACGCCTTCAACACCATCGCCGGGACCTTCAGCACCCTCGCCGCCGGCCACCTCGGCACCGTCAACGACGTCGTGGCGGCGCCCCTGCTGCACGACACCCCCGACGAGATGGCCACCCCGCACGGCCGGGTGCGCGACTGGAAGGCGGGGGAGTGCGAGCCCGTCCCCGGCCGCACCATGCCCAAGCTCATCACCGTCGAACGCGACTACCCGGCCGTCGCCGACAAGATGACCGCCCTCGGCCCCCTCCTGGACACCCTCGGCGCCACCACCAAGGGCGTCACCTTCCAGTACGAACGGGAACTGGAGTACCTGCGGCACAAGAACGGCACGGTCCGCGGCGGCCCCGCCGACGGCCGCCCCTCCATCGCCCGCGACGTCCAGGCGTGCGAGGCGATCCTCGCCCTCTCCGGCACCACCAACGGCCATCTGGCCACCCAGGGTTTCCGCCAGGTCGAGGCCCGCACCGGTACCCGGCTCGCCGACCTGGCCGGCGAACACGAGGGCAAGCAGGTCAGCTTCGCCGACACCCAGGCCGGGCCCGTCCCCGTCATCACCTCCCCGGAGTGGTCCGGCTCCGAGTCCGGCGGGCGCCGCTACTCGCCGTTCACCATCAACGTCGAACGGCTGAAGCCCTGGCACACCCTCACCGGCCGCCAGCACTTCTTCCTCGACCACGACTGGATCGCCGAACTCGGCGAGTGGATGCCCGTCTACCGGCCCCCGCTCAACATGCACGCCCTGTTCGACGAGCCCCGGCTCGGCGAGCGGAGCGAGGCCGGGCTGACCCTGCGCTACCTCACCCCGCACAACAAGTGGTCGATCCACTCCGAGTACCAGGACAACCTCTTCATGCTCTCCCTCTCCCGGGGCGGGCAGACCATCTGGATGGCCCAGGAGGACGCCGTCAGGCTCGGCATCCACGACAACGACTGGATCGAGGCGGTCAACCGCAACGGCGTCGTCACCGCCCGCGCCGTCGTCTCCCACCGCATGCCGGAGGGCACCGTCTACATGCACCACGCACAGGACCGGCTCATCGACGTCCCCCGCACCGAGACCACCGGGCGGCGCGGCGGCATCCACAACTCGCTCACCCGGCTGCTGGTCAAACCCACCCATCTCATCGGCGGCTACGCCCAGCTGAGCTTCGCCTTCAACTACCTGGGCCCCACCGGCAACCAGCGCGACGAGGTCACCGTCATCCGCCGCCGCGGCCAGGAGGTGCAGTACTGATGCGCGTCATGGCCCAGATGGCGATGGTGATGAACCTCGACAAGTGCATCGGCTGCCACACCTGCTCCGTCACCTGCAAGCAGGCGTGGACCAACCGCAGCGGCGTCGAGTACGTCTGGTTCAACAACGTCGAGACCCGCCCCGGCCAGGGCTACCCCCGCCGCTACGAGGACCAGGAGACCTGGCGCGGCGGCTGGGAGCTCAACAAGCGCGGCCGGCTCGGGCTCAAGGCCGGCGGCCGGTTCAAGAAGCTCATCACCATCTTCTCCAACCCCAAGCTCCCCGCCCTCGACGACTACTACGAGCCCTGGACGTACGACTACGAGACGCTCACCAACGCCCCGCTCCAGGAGCACACCCCCGTCGCCCGCCCCAAGTCGCTGATCACCGGCAAGGACCTGAAGATCAGCTGGTCGGCGAACTGGGACGACGACCTCGGCGGCTCCCCCGACCACGGCGACAAGGACGTGCTCCTCGCCGGCATCGAGGAGAAGGTCACGTTCCAGTTCGAAGAGACCTTCATGTTCTACCTGCCGCGCATCTGCGAGCACTGCCTCAACCCGTCCTGCGCCGCCTCCTGCCCCTCCGGCGCCATCTACAAGCGGGAGGAGGACGGCATCGTCCTGGTCGACCAGGACCGCTGCCGCGGCTGGCGGATGTGCGTCACCGGCTGCCCGTACAAGAAGGTCTACTTCAACCACCGCACCGGCAAGGCGGAGAAGTGCACCTTCTGCTTCCCGCGCGTCGAGGTCGGACTGCCCACCGTCTGCTCCGAGACCTGCGTCGGCCGGCTCCGCTACATCGGCCTGATGCTCTACGACGCCGACCAGGTCCTCGAAGCCGCCTCCACCCCCGAGGACACCGGGCTCTACGAGGCCCAGCGCGAGGTCTTCCTCGACCCGCACGACCCCACCGTGATCGCCGAGGCCGAGAAGGCCGGCATCCCGCGCGACTGGATCGAGGCCGCCCAGCGCTCCCCGGTCCACGCCCTCATCAGCACCTACAAGGTGGCCCTGCCGCTCCACCCCGAGTACCGCACCATGCCCATGGTCTGGTACATCCCGCCGCTCTCCCCGGTCGTCGACGTCGTCCGCGACACCGGCTACGACGCCGAGGACTCCGGCAACCTCTTCGCCGCCATCGACGCCCTCCGCATCCCCGTCGACTACCTCGCCCAGCTCTTCACCGCCGGCGACCCGGCCCCCGTCGACGCGGTCCTGCGCCGGCTCGCCGCCATGCGCGCCTATATGCGCGACATCAACCTCGGCCGGGAACCCGACGGCGCCATCCCCGCCGCCGTCGGCATGGGCGAGGAGCAGATGTACGACATGTACCGGCTCCTGGCCCTCGCCAAGTACGACGAGCGCTACGTCATCCCGCCCGCCCACGCCGAACAGGCGCACAGCCTGGAGGAACTCGCCACCGAGTGCAGCCTCGACTACGAGGGCGGCCCCGGCATGGGCGGCTCCGGCCCCTTCGGCGAGGCGTCCGGCGGCGCCAGCCCCGTCGCCGTGGAGAACTACCGGGCGCTGCGCGACCGGCAGACCTCCGACAGCTTCGCCTCCCCGGAGGACAAGGCCGCCCGGGTCAACCTCCTCAACTGGGACGGCAAGGGGCACCCCGAGGGCCTCTTCCCACCGGAGAGCGGCGAGCGCGGATCCTCCCCGGACGCCTCGGGCGGCCCCGAACGGAAGGAGGAGCGGCCGTGAACGGCTCCGTCGCCCCCTGGATGCCCATCGCCTGGCAGGTGCAGTCCCTGCTGCTGGCCTACCCGGAGGAACACTTCCCGGGGCACGCCCGGCTCGCCCGCCGGGCCGCCGGAGCCCTGCCGGAAGCGGCCGGCGCCCCCCTCCTCCGCTTCCTCGACCACGCCGGCGCCACCCCGCTCACCGAGCTGGCCGCCGGCTACGTGACCCTCTTCGACCACCGCAAGCGCTGCTGCCCGTTCCTCACCTACTACGCCCACGGCGACACCCGGAAGCGCGGCGTCGCCCTCCTCCGGCTGAAGCAGACCTACGCCCGGGCCGGACTGCGGCTCACCGACGACGAACTCCCCGACCACCTCGCCGTCGTCCTCGAATTCGCCGCCCAGCACCCCGAGGCCGGCCGCCCCCTGCTCCTCGACCACCGTGCCGGACTGGAACTGCTGCGCCTCGCCCTGCGCGACGCCGCGGCGCCCTGGGCGCACGTCCTGGACTCCGTCTCGGCCACCCTGCCCCCGCTGCGCGGGGACGAGCGGGAGGCCGTCGCCCGGCTGGCCGCCGAGGGCCCGCCCGAGGAGGAGGTGGGCCTGGCCCCCTTCACACCCCCGCAGTTCATGCCCGAGCCCGCCGGAGGCCGCCGATGACTCCCCCCGCCGCGACACCGGTGTCCCTGCCCGCCCTGCCCGCCCTGGCCGCCGGGACGGCCGAGACCGCCGGAGGGCAGTCCGGTGCCCCGGACATCGTCCTGTGGGTGGTGCTGCCGTACATCGCCCTGACGATGTTCGTCGCCGGCCACGTCTGGCGCTACCGCTACGACAAGTTCGGCTGGACCACCCGCTCCTCCCAGCTCCACGAGAGCCGGCTGCTGCGGATCGGCAGCCCCCTCTTCCACTTCGGCATCCTGGTGGTGCTCCTCGGCCACATCGGCGGACTGGTGATCCCCAAGAGCTGGACCGAGGCCGCCGGGATCAGCGAGCACACGTACCACGTCACGGCCGTCGTGCTGGGCACCATCGCCGGGATCAGCACCCTCGCCGGCATCGCCATCCTCGTCTACCGGCGGCGCACCGTCGGCCCGGTCTTCATGGCCACCACGCGCAACGACAAGTTCATGTACCTGCTGCTGGTGCTCGCCATCGTCCTGGGGCTCGCCGCCACCGTGGCCGCGAACGTCGTCGGCGGCGGCTACGACTACCGCACCACCATCTCGCCCTGGTTCCGCGGCGTCTTCTTCTTCCGGCCCGACCCCGCCCTGATGGCCGGCGCGCCCGTGCTCTTCCAGCTGCACGCCCTCAGCGCGCTGGCCCTCTTCGCCGCCTGGCCCTTCACCCGGCTGGTGCACATGCTCACCGCGCCGCTCGGCTACCTCACCCGCCCGTACATCGTCTACCGCAGCCGGGACGTCCAGCTGGGATCCCGCGGCCCCCGCCGCGGATGGGAGCGTGTCTGACACCCCGGTGCTCCGGATACCGTGGGAGACGTGACCCCGCCGGGCGTTCGGCCCGCCGGGACCATGTGGAGGTGAGCACAGGGTGGGAACCCCCGAGGAGAGCGGCGCGGTGCGTCTGCCGCAGCTGCGGCTGGACGAACTGCTGGAGGAGCTGCAGTCCCGGATCGACGCCGCCCGGGGCACCCGGGACCGCGTGCACCACCTGCTGGAGGCCGTGCTGTCGGTCGGGCGGGAGCTGGACCTGGAGGGGGTGCTCCAGCGCATCGTCGAGGCGGCCGCGGCCCTGGTGGACGCCCAGTACGCCGCGCTCGGCGTGATCAGTGAGGACGGCAAGGGGCTGGTGAAGTTCCTCACGGTCGGCCTCAGCGAGGAGGAGATCGCCGCCATCGGCCCGTACCCCGCCGGCCACGGCATCCTGGGCGAGCTCATCCGCAACCCCGAGCCGCTGCGGCTGGCCAAGCTCTCCGAGCACTCGGCCTCCTACGGCTTCCCGGCCAACCACCCGCCGATGAACAGCTTCGCCGGCACGCCCATCCGGGTCCGCGGCAAGGTCTTCGGCAATCTGTACCTCACCGAGAAGCGGGGCGGCGGGCAGTTCGACGACGAGGACGAGGCCGTCCTGTCCACCCTCGCCGTCGCGGCCGGCGTGGCCATCGACAACGCCCGGCTGTACGAGGAGTCCCGGCAGCGCGAGCGCTGGCTGCGGGCGAGCGGCGAGGTCACCTACGAGCTGCTCTCCGGCCGTCCGCGCGGCGAGGTGCTGGGCAGGATCGCCGAGCGCGCCCGGGAGATAACGTCCTCCGTGCTGGCCGTCATCGCCCTGCCCGTCGGGGACGGGACCAATCTGGTCGTGGAGCTGGCGATCGGCCGCGAGTCCGACATCCACCGCGGTCTGGTGCTGCCCATCGGGTCCAGCCTGTGCGGGCTCGCCTTCCGCGAAGCCGTCCCCGTGACCAGCTCCGACGCCGCCGACGACCCCAGGATCTCCGCCGGGCCGGAACGGTTCGTCGGTCTCGGCCCGGCGGTGGCCGTGCCCATCGGCACCGCCACCGGCGTCCGCGGCGTGCTGCTCCTCGTCCGGGAGAAGGACCGGCCCTCCTTCAGCGACCAGGAGACGGAGCCGCTGCTGGGCTTCGCCGGACAGGCCGCCGTGGCCATGGAGCTCGCCGAGCGGCAGCAGGACGCCGAGCAGATCGCGCTGCTGGAGGACCGTGACCGCATCGCGAGGGACCTGCACGACCTCGCCATCCAGCGGCTCTTCGCCACCGGTATGACCCTGCAGAGCGCCGCCCGCCTGATCGAGCACGACAGCGCCTCCGAACGCGTGGTGCGGGCGGTCGGCGACCTGGACGAGACCATCAAGATCATCCGGTCGACGATCTTCGGCCTGCGCTCCCGCCAGCCGGGGGAGGGCCACAACCTCCGTGCCCGGATCGCGCAGGCGGTCGGCGAGATCGCCGGGCCGATGGGCTTCCCGCCGAGCCTCCGCATGGAGGGCCTGCTCGACACCCAGGTGCCCCGCCAGGTGGCCGACCACGCGGTCGCCGTCCTCGGGGAGGCCCTGTCCAACGCCGCCCGGCACGCCCAGGCCACCCGCACCGACGTCGCCGTGAAGGTGACCGCCACGGAACTCGTCCTCACGGTCTCCGACAACGGGGTGGGCATCCCGGAGGGGGGACGCCGCAGCGGACTCCGCAACCTCACCGAGCGGGCCGAACAACTCGGCGGTTCCTTCGAGGTGACCGGCACGCCCGGCGGCGGCACGACCGTCACCTGGCGGGTGCCGCTGGAGGCGGACTGACCGCACCCTGGACCCGCGCACCCGGCTCCGGGGCGGGGCGAATCCCGCGATGTCCGGCACGCCACCCGTCCCGGCCCCGTCCCGGGGCCCGTTCCGGCGGAGGCGGTGACACGCCGGGCACTTGCCGGGACTAGAGTCCATCGGGAACGATCGCATGTCCCGGGGGAGTTGCCCGGTTCCGCTGCCCGCGGCGCCGGTCCGTCACCGTGGCCGGAGGACCCGGCCCGCCGGTGCCGGACGGCCCGTCCGGGCCTCGCGGAACCGCTCCGGCCCGCGGCCCCTATGACACGGAGGAACAGATCGATGGTCTTCGGGCGTTCTGAACGCCGCGGCGCGGCCGCCGTCGAGCCGGTCACGCTGAAAATCCTGGTGGCGGGCGGCTTCGGCGTCGGCAAGACGACCCTGGTCAGCACGGTCAGCGAGATCAAGCCGCTGCGCACCGAGGAGATGCTCACCGAGGTCGGGCGGCCGGTGGACTCCCTCGAAGGCGTCGAGGACAAACGCACCACCACCGTCGCCATGGACTTCGGCCGGATCTCGCTCCGCGACGATCTGGTCCTGTACCTTTTCGGCACCCCGGGGCAGGACCGGTTCTGGTTTCTCTGGGATGAGCTGGCGCAGGGTGCGCTGGGTGCGGTCGTCCTCGCCGACACCCGGCGGCTGAGCGACAGCTTCGCGGCCGTCGACTACTTCGAGCGCCGCGGCATCCCGTTCACCGTCGCCGTCAACTGCTTCGACGGCGCCGACCGCTACCCGCCCGAGGTGGTCAGTGAGGCCCTCGACCTCACTCCCGGCACTCCGGTGATCCTCTGCGACGTGCGGGAACGGGCCTCCGCCAAGGAGGTTCTGATCTCCGTCGTCGAACACGCCATGGACTTCGCCTCCGACCAGCCGGAGCCCGTCACCACCTGACCGGCCCGCCGTGCGCTCCCCGCAACCGGCCCCGCTCCGCGGGGTCATCGCTTCGCGCGGTCCCGTCCGGACAGCGAACGGCCGTCGACGGGGAAGTCGAAATAGCTGTCCGGGAAAGGCTCGGGCTGATAGGTGTAATGCCACCATTCCCGGGCGTAGTTGACGAAGCCCACGCGCTCCAGCCCCTCCTTCAGCAGCAGCCGGTTCTTCCGCTGCCCGCCCCGGACGCGTTCGTCGAGGGTGTGGGAGAGGGTGTCGAAGCAGTCGTACCCGGTGCCCATGTCCACGGAGTTGTCCGGGAACCGCTCCCCCCGCGGCGCGGTGCACGGCACCAGCGGCATGCCGGGCCGGTAATGCCCGCTCTTCCGGGCCGGCAGCCGCACCAGCGTGAGATCGACGGTGCTGCCGCGGCTGTGCCCGGAGCGCTCGGCGATGTAGCCGTCCTCGAACAGCCGGGACTTGTCGACATCCGGATAGAACTCCCGCTTCATCCGCTGGTCGCCGCGGTCCTCGGCCCAGCGCACGAAATGGTCGACCGCCCGCTGCGGGCGGTAGCAGTCGTAGACCTTCAGGGTGTATCCGCGGGCCCGGAAATCGCGCTGGGCCCGCTGGAGCGCCCGGGCGGCCGGCTCGGTGAGCAGGCACAGCGGCTTGCGGTAGCCGTCGATCCGGTCCCCGACGAAGTTGTGCTCCGTGGCGTAGCGGATGTCGTGCAGTATCGTCCGGTCGACGGACCGCAGGTCGACGAACTCGCGTGGAGCACGCGGCTCCCGGCCCTCGCGGGGACCGGCATGGGCCGGGGCGGCCGGGGCGGCCGAGGCGGCCGAGGCGGCTGGTGCGCCGGCGGCCAGGACGAGCAGGGCGGTGGCAGCGGCCGCCATCCGGGCGCGCACGCCGGTACGGAACACGGTGCTTCCGGGACACAGGAGTTGAGGCATGTGAAGTCCTTTACCGCACGTCGGCCTTCCGGGAAACCGCACCGGCGGACCCTCCTCCGGAGAACCACGCGGCGCACCGCGGACCACGGCGGTCCGGCGTCGGGCCGCGTCCCTGCCCGCTGCCTCCTCGCATGCCGTCCCGCTCCGCCCCGGTCACGCTCCGCGCCTCCCCGGGAGCCGCGCCCGCAAGTCCCGGGACGGCGCTCCGCCTGCCCGGGGCGGCCGCGAGCGCGACGGCCACCGCCCGCGCCCCGTGCCCCGCGCGCGGCCGCGCCGCCGGCCGCGGGCCGGGGACGCGGCGCGCACCGTGCGGGGTTACCCGCCCACCGCCGTCCAAACGGCCGCAGCCGCCCGTGGCCACCCGCCCGCGGTCCCGTTCCCTCGCACCGGCGGCGCGATACGTCGCGCCAGGGGGACACGGATACGGGTCGCCCGGCCGCCGGGGCCGCCCGCACCCCGTCCGCCGTGACGCCTCCCTCACGGATCCGGCCGGGACGGGGTCCGGAGAAGCCGCCCGGGGAGAACGCCGCGTCCGCTACAGTCCGCCCGTGATGACCGAGCCGCAACCGGACTCCCACTGCTCCTCCTGCGGTGCCGCCTTCCCTCCCGGCACCGGATGGCCCCGTACCTGCGCGAGCTGCGGCAGCGTCGCGTACCGCAACCCGCTGCCGGTCGCGGTGGCCCTGCTCCCCGTCCGCACGGCGGACGGCGGACGGGCCGGCGGCGCGGGGCTGGCCGTGGTGCGCCGGGCCATCGAGCCCGGACGCGGACGGCTCGCCCTGCCGGGCGGCTTCATCGACCACGGCGAGGACTGGCGTGCCGCCGTCGTCCGTGAACTCCGTGAGGAGACGGGCATCGAGGCCGCCGAGCGGGAGGTGCGCCTCGCGGACGTCCTCAGCTCCCCCGGCGGGCACCTGCTCGTCTTCGGGCTGCTGCCCGAACGCGACGCGGCGGACCTGCCGCCGTCCGCCCCCACCGACGAGACCGACGGCTGGCGGATCCTGCACGCCCCCGCCGAACTCGCCTTCCCCCTGCACACGGAGGCCGCCCGCGGCTGGTTCGTGGGCCGCTACCGCTACGCGCCCGTCTGACGGGCACCCCTCCCGTCCGCCGGGGCGGGACCGCACTCCGGAGTCACCGGCGGCCGCGGCCCTCAGATCCCGCGGATCCGCAGCGGCAGCGCGATCTCTCCGCCGCCCTCGCGTTCGACCACCACCCGCCCGCCCTCGCGCCGGGTGGTGAACCGTTCGAAGCGGGAGCGCTCCGAACCGTCGCCCGTGCCGGCGGCGAACACCCCCCGCCCGGTCCGTCCGGGGGCCGGAGCCCACACCTCCAGTTCCATGCCGCCCGCCGGCGACGCCACCGGCAGCACCGCGCCGGCCCGCGCCAGCACCGGGATCCGGGACAGCGGCGCCTCCAGCACGGCCGTGCCGGGCCCCTCGTGGACGTCTCCGGTCACCGTGTCGTACCAGCGCCCGCGCGGCAGCCGCACCGCGCGCCGGACCGCCCCCGGTTCCAGCACGGGTGCCACCAGCAGCGCGTCCCCCAGCAGAAAGGCGTCCCCGCAGTCCCGCAGCCGCCGGTCGGCGGGCGTACCCCACCACAGCGGACGGACGTACGGCGCCCCAGTGCGCCGCGCGATCCGCGCCAGCGTCAGGAAGTACGGCAGCAGCCGTTCGCGCCCGGCCAGCGCCGCCCGGGCGTGCTCCAGCACCCAGGGTGCCGCGTCCCACGGCTCCCGCGGTCCCGCGCCGCCGTGGCCGTCCGCGGACCGGGTGCGGAACAGCGGCAGATACGCGGCCAGCTGGAACCAGCGCAGGAACAGCTCCGCCGGCAGCGGCTCACCGCCGCCGACATCCGGCCCGCAGTACGGCACCCCGCACAGCCCCAGCCCGAGCACCAGCGACAGTGACGCCCGCAGCCCCCGCCAGTCCGCCACGGCCGGGCCGGCCACCACGCCCCCGTAGCGCTGCGTGCCCGCCCAGCCCGCGCGGGAGACGAGGAACGGCCGCTCCCGCGGGCGCAGGTCGAACAGGTACTCGTGAGCGGCCCGCGCCATCAGCAGACCGTAGACGTTGTGCGCCTCCCGGTGGTCCCCCTCCCGGCCGTCCAGGGCGTGCCGCGCCGACAGCGGCAGCGTGGCGTCGCCGAACGCCGCCAGGGACAGCGGCTCGTTCCCGTCCAGCCAGAGACCGGCGGTACCGCGGGGCAGCCGCTTCTCCAGCAGCCCGCCCCACCACGTGCGCACCCGGGCGTCGGTGAAGTCCGGGAACACCGCCTCCCCGGCCGCCGCCAGGCCCCGCACCGCGCGGCCCCGGGCGTCCCGGACGAAGGCGCCGGCGGCCACCCCGCCGTCGTACACGGGATCACCGCGCTCGGCCCGCACCGCGGGACGGACGGCCGTCACCAGCCGGACCCGCTCGGTCCCGGCCCCGGCCCCCGAAGAGGGCCCGCTCCCGTGACCGGCCCCGCGGGCGGTCTCCCCGGCGGGCCCGCCCCCGCCCCTCCGCCGCGCCGGCAGACCGGGCGGACTCACGTGCAGCGCCGACAGCGGCAGCCCGAGCTCCCGGTGCGCCGCGGCCACGGCCCGCGGGCCGACCGCGTCGTCGCCGCCGTACGCGCCGCAGGCGTGCTGGTGCCCGAACGCCCAGCCCGGCGGAAGCGCGGGCGCCCCCGTGAGCGCGGTCCAGCCGCGCAGCACCCGGGCCGGCCCGCCCACCACCGTCCAGGAACGCACCGGACCGCCATCGAACCGCAGTTCGCAACTGCCCGGCCGGTCGTGCCCGGAACCCGCGCCCTCCGCGCCCTCCCGCAGCCGGGCCCAGCCGTTCCAGGAGTTGTCGTGGAAGACCAGATGCGTGCCCGCGTCCGCGACGACCAGTTGCACGGGCATCGTCACCGGCAGCGGATCGCTCCCCGGCCCGAACGCCCCGCCCGGGTCCGTGTTCCAGAGCCGGTACGCCCCGTCGGGCAGCCGCGGTCCCGTTGCCCGGGCGCCGAGCCCGAAGAACCGCGCGTCCGCCGCCACCCGGGAACACTGCGTCCAGCGGGACCCGCCCCCGGCAGGGGGCCCGGCGGCCGCGGTGTCCACGGGGTCCCACCAGCGCGGCGGCAGGTCCCGCCGCAGCACCACCCCGCCCGGCGTGCGGAACTCCACCGCGCCCCGGTGCGAGACCGCCACCGTCATCCGCTCGGAGACGACCCGCCAGCCGCCCTCCGTGTCGGGCTCCAGCTCCGCCCGCGCGTCGGCCGCCGGGCAGCCGTGCGCCAGGGCGTACGACGGCTCCGGCCCGGCACCGTCCCAGCCGCAGAACACCGCACCGCCCACCGTCACCCGCACCAGCAGCGAAGACCGCGCGAACCGCACCACCCCGCCCCCGGGCCGCGGCTCCGCGCCCTCGGCGGCTCCCGGGACCCGGGCCCGCTCCGCCCCCGGGCGCGGCAGTGCCACCGCGTCCGCCCGGCTCCGGCGCCACGCCGACCGCACCCCCCGGGCCGCTCCCAGCACTCCCACCGACCGCACCAGGCCCCGCGCATCCATGCTGCTCAGACTGCCACCCGGCCGGTCACCGGGGAGAGTCCGGCAGTCCTTTGTTCAACTGTCGTTCACCGCACCTTGGCCGTCCCCCCGGACGGCTGTCGTCCGACGGGCGCGGGAGCACAGGGCACACCCCGGCGCACGGCCCCGCGTGTGGCGCACGCACACCCCCCGGCGACCCGCTGTGGTGGACCCGCCCTGGTGCGCGGGCCGATCCCATGGCATCGTCCTGCACAGCCGCCGCGCACACGCACGCCCCCGGCCACCACCCCGGGGGCCGGGCCGTGCGCGGCGACGACGCACACGACGCGTGACCACAGCACGGGAGCCGCCATGACCGCCGCGCACAGCGCAGCACCGACGACCGCCGACGGACCGGAGCAGCAGGAGCCCCTGTGGAGCCCCGGAGCCGACCGGATCGAGGGCGCCCGGCTCACCCGCTTCCAGGCCTGGGCCGCCGAGCGCTTCGGCGCCCCCGCCGCCGTCCCGGGCGACCCCGCCGCGAGCTACGCCGCCCTGCACCGCTGGTCCGTGGACGAACTGGCGACCTTCTGGCAGGCGCTCACCGAGTGGTTCGACGTCCGCTTCGCCACCCCGTACGAGACCGTGCTCGCCGACCCCTCCATGCCCGGCGCCACCTGGTTCCCCGGTGCCACCCTCAACTACGCGGAGCACGCCCTCCGCGCCGCCGAGGACTCCGCCCGCGCCGGCGAGCCGGCCCTGCTGCACGTCGACGAGACACACGAGCCGCGCCCCGTCACCTGGGCCGAACTCCGCCGCCAGGTCGGCTCGCTCGCCGCGGAACTGCGCCGCCTCGGCGTCCGCCCCGGCGACCGCGTCAGCGGCTACCTCCCCAACATCCCCCAGGCCGCCGTGGCCCTCCTGGCCACCGCCGCCGTCGGCGGCGTCTGGACCTCCTGCGCCCCCGACTTCGGCGCCCGCAGCGTCCTCGACCGCTTCCAGCAGGTCGAGCCCGTCGTCCTCTTCACCGTCGACGGCTACCGCTACGGCGGCAAGGAGCACGACCGCACGGAGACCGTCGCCGAACTCCGCCGCGAACTCCCCGGCCTGCGCGCCACCGTGCACATCCCGCTGCTCGGCGCCCCCGCACCCGAGGGCGCCCTGGAATGGGACGCCCTCACCGCCGCCGACACCGAACCCGTCTTCGAGCACGTCCCCTTCGACCACCCGCTGTGGGTGCTGTACTCCTCCGGCACCACCGGACTGCCCAAGGCCATCGTCCAGTCCCAGGGCGGCATCCTCGTCGAACACCTCAAGCAGCTCGGCCTCCACTGCGACCTCGGCCCGGAGGACCGCTTCTTCTGGTACACCTCCACCGGCTGGATGATGTGGAACTTCCTCCTCTCCGGCCTGCTCACCGGCACCACCGTCGTCCTCTACGACGGCAGCCCCGGCTACCCCGGCACCGACGCCCAGTGGCGCGTCGCCGAACGCACCGGCGCCACGGTCTACGGCACCTCCGCCGCGTACGTCATGGCCTGCCGCAAGGCCGGCGTCCACCCCGGCCGGGACCTCGACCTCTCCCGCGTCCAGTGCGTGGCCACGACCGGCTCCCCCCTCCCGCCCGACGGCTTCCGCTGGATCCACGACGAGGTGTCCGAGGACCTGTGGATCGCCTCCGTCAGCGGCGGCACCGACGTCTGCAGCTGCTTCGCCGGCGCCGTGCCGACCCTCCCCGTCCACATCGGCGAACTCCAGGCCCCGGGCCTCGGCACCGACCTCCAGGCCTGGGACCCGCAGGGGCGGCCCGTCACCGGCGAGGTCGGCGAACTCGTCGTCACCAACCCCATGCCGTCCATGCCCATCCGCTTCTGGAACGACCCCGACGGATCCCGGTACCGCGAGAGCTACTTCGACATGTTCCCCGGCAACTGGCGCCACGGGGACTGGATCACCGTCACCCCCCGCGGCTCCGTCGTCATCCACGGCCGCTCCGACTCCACCCTCAACCGCCAGGGCGTCCGCATGGGCTCCGCCGACATCTACGAGGCCGTCGAACGGCTCCCCGAGATCCGGGAATCCCTCGTCATCGGCGTGGAACAGCCCGACGGCGGCTACTGGATGCCGCTCTTCGTCCACCTCGCGGACGGAGCCGTCCTCGACGACGCCCTCCGCGACCGCATCAAGCGCGTCATCCGCGAGCAGCTCTCACCCCGCCACGTCCCCGACGAGATCATCGAGGCCCCGGGCGTCCCGCACACCCTCACCGGCAAGCGCATCGAAGTCCCGGTGAAGCGGCTCCTCCAGGGCATCGCACTCGACAAGGCGGTCAACCCGGGCTCCGTCGACAACCTCGAACTGCTCCGCTTCTACGGGCGCCTCGCCGAGCAACGCGCCGCCCGCCGCCCCTGAGGGCGGCCCCGCCAACCGCGTGGACCGGCCCGCGGCCGGCGGCCCCGGCGCCCCGCCCGGCGCCGGGGCCGGGCCCGTACCGCCTGCACGGAGGTGCGCCCGGCGGCGCGACGGGGTGCGATGCCCGCGCCGCGGACCCGGGGGAGGGCACACGGCCCCGGAGCCGCCGGCCACCGCCCCTCCTCGCCCGTCCGCACGCGACGCCGGGACACGATGTCACACCCCTCGGTTACGTTCAGTGATAAATCCGGTTCCGCTGGGAACCACACGTAACCAAGGGGGAGTCCTGGCCATGTCCCGATCCGACCGCAAGACCACGGCCGCCCGGCAGCCGCTGCTCCGCGAAGCCACCGCCACCCTCGCCCTGCTCGCCGACGAGGACGACTTCGCCGCCATGCGGGAGTACCCGCCCTTCACCGCACTCGGCGGCTACCGCGCCTACCTCCGCCAGACCGAGGAGGCGCTCCGCGCCCTCGCGGCCCGGGACGGCCACACCACGGTCGCCCTCCTCGATCCGGACCGCTACCACGCCTACTGCACCGAGCACGCACTCGATCCGGCGAAGCCGGCCAGCCGCGCCCGCTACACGGCCGAGGTCGCCGCGGCCGGCGCCACCGTCCCCTACGACGGACAGCCGGTCGGCCTGCTGCTGCCCCAACTCGTCGACGCCGCCGAGCGCCGCGCCGGTCTGGAGTTCGCCACCACGCTCCTGGCCGCCGCGGGCGCCTGCCCCGGCTGCGGCGAGGACATCGGCCGCACCGCCTGCAGCCGCGCCTCCCAGGCCCTGCTGCGGCTCGCCGCCGCGGCCGGCCCGGGCGTCCACCACCTCGTCTGCAGCATGCCCGCCGGTCCCGCGCCGCTCACCGCCGCCCTCCACGTCGAGAGCGGGGAGCGCGGGGGGCTGCGGAGCCCGGAAGCGGAGACTCTGCTGTTCTGCTCGGTGCTCGCCGCCGGGATCGCCACCGGCGCCCCGGGCGGAGTCGTCCTGCGCACCAGCGTCCCCGACGGCCGCGACCGGCTGCGCGGCTGGGCCCTGCGCGGCGCCTGGCTCCGCCCCCTGACGGCCGCCGAGGTCTTCTCCGCCTACTGCACCGACCCCGAGACCGGCGAACCGGTGGCCCCGGAACCGGGCGTCGACCACCTCCCGGGCTTCGACCTCCCGGAACCGGACGGCTGCTGCGGGCCACCGGCGGACGGGGGCTGACGCAGACAGCCGGTGGCCGCTCCGCCGCGGCGGAGCGGCCACCGGCCCGCCCCACGCCCCAGGGGAACCGCGTCCGCCGGTCCCGCGCCGGAATCACTCCCCGGACAGCACCGCCTGCGCGGCTCGCCGCGCCTCCTCGGCCGTGTCGGCCGCCCGGGCGGCGGCCGCAGCCCGCTCGCACTGGGCCAGGGTGTGCTGGGCCAGCGTCGCGCGCACATACGGGAGCGAGGCGGCGCCCATGGACAGACTCGTCACCCCCAGCCCCGTCAGCACGCAGGCGAGCAGCGGATCGGAGGCAGCCTCCCCGCACACCCCGCAGCTCTTGCCCTCCGCCTTGGCGGCCTCCGCCGAGACCGCCACCAGGTCGAGCAGCGCCGGCTGCCAGGGGTCCTGCAGCCGTGACACGGCGCCGACCTGCCGGTCCGCCGCGAAGGTGTACTGCGCGAGGTCATTGGTGCCCAGCGAGAGGAACTCCACCTCCTGCAGGATCGACCGGGCCCGCAGCGCGGCGGACGGGATCTCCACCATGGCCCCGAACTTCGCCCGCAGGCCGGCCTCACGGCAGGCGTCGGCGAACGCCCGC
Organism: Streptomyces sp. F63; assembly: GCF_018070345.1. GTDB lineage: Bacteria > Actinomycetota > Actinomycetes > Streptomycetales > Streptomycetaceae > Streptomyces. The sequence continues at coordinate 2,131 of NZ_JAGPXX010000044.1, read as the reverse complement.
GCATCGGTGCGGTCCGCCACCATCGGAGCCATGACCTCCAGATAGACCGGCAGTCCCTCGGCGGCCCGGGCCAGTGCCGTGAGCTGCGTCCGCAGCACCTCGGGATGGTCGAGGAGGCTCCGCAGGCCCCGCACACCGAGCGCGGGGTTCGGCTCGTCGGCCGGGGTCAGGAAGGCGAGCGGCTTGTCGGCCCCCGCGTCCAGTACCCGTACCACCACCCGGCCCTCCGGGAACGCCTCCAGCACCGTCCGGTAGGCATCGACCTGCTTCTCCTCCGGCGGCGCGTTCTCGCCGTCGTCCAGGAACAGGAACTCGGTACGGAACAGCCCCACGCCCTCGGCGCCCGCCTCGACCGCCGCCGGCACATCGGCCGGCCCGCCGATATTGGCCAGCAGCGGCACCTTGTGCCCGTCCGAGGTCGCCCCCGGCCCGGTCACCGCGGACAGCGCCGCGCGCCGTTCGGCCGCGGCCGCCTCGATCTCCGCCCGCTTCTCCGCGCCCGGCGACACGAACACCTCACCGGTGCTCCCGTCGACGGCGACGACCGTTCCCTCCCCGAGGTCGCACGCCCCCGGCAGCGCCACGACGGCCGGCACCCCCAGGGCCCGCGCCAGAATCGCACTGTGGCTGGTGGGACCGCCCTCCTCGGTGACGAAGCCCAGCACCAGCGTCGGATCGAGCAATGCCGTGTCGGCCGGGGCCAGATCCCGCGCGATCAGCACGTACGGCTCGTCGCTGTCCGGCACCCCGGGCATCGGCACCCCGAGCAGCCGCGCCACGATCCGGTTCCGCACATCGTCCAGGTCTGCCACCCGCCCGGCCAGATACTCCCCGGCCCCGGCGAGCAGCGACCGGTACGCCGCGAGGGCGTCGTACACGGCACGCTCGGCGGTGCTGCCCACCGCGATCCGGCGGTCGACGTCCGCCATCAGCTCCGGGTCCTGGGCCATCATCGCCTGGGCCTCGAGCACCGCCTGCGCCTCACCCCCGGCCAGTTGCCCCCGGGCCGTCAGGTCCGCGGACACCGCTTCCACGGCCCGCCGCGCCCGGGCCTGCTCACGCGCCGCCTCGTGCTCGGGAATCTGCTTGGCGGGCGGCTCCAGCACCGCCGTCCCCATGTGCCGGACCTCGCCGATCGCCACTCCGTGACTCACACCGACGCCTCGCAGTGTTGTGTTCATCGCACCCGTCTCCGATCGATGCGGCCGGGCCCTGCCGCCCGCCGCGGGGGAAGTCGTGTCCGCCGTTCCGCGACGGCGTCGTGCTCAGGTCCAGGAGAAGAGAACGGTGCCCGCGGCGACGTCACCGGACTCGGAGATGTCGGAGAGCGACTCCACGGTGGCCTCCAGCGCCACGACCGGACAGACCGGGGACTTGCCGGCCGCCTCGACCTGCGCGGGATCCCACCGCACGATCGAGTCGCCCCGGCGCACGGTGTCCCCCTTGCCGACCAGGAGTTCAAAACCCTCACCGTTGAACTGCACGGTGTCGATGCCCAGATGCGTCAGCACACCGTGTCCTTCCTCGTCGACGACGACAAAGGCGTGCGGGTGCAGGGAGACGACGATGCCGTCCACGGGCGCGACGGCGACGGACGGCTCGCGCACGGGGTCAACGGCGGTGCCCGGTCCCACCATCGCACCGGAGAACACCGGATCGGGCACCGCCGCGAGTCCGATGGAACGGCCGGCGACCGGGGACGTCACGGTGGTCATGGAATGCCTCTCAAGCAGAGATTGATCGAGCGGCGCCCGGCGGGTCGTGCCCGGGGCGGCGTGCTGCCAGCAGCCTAAGTCAAGGGACCCCAAACGGGCTGGTGCCGAATCGATTTGCTTTGCCGTGGCGGTGCGCTGTACTGTCGAACCCCTGCCCACGAGGGAGCATCGCCGGATCGGCCGTGCCGAGTGGGTGGCACCCTCCAACTCTGTGAAGTGGCAATCGACTTCCGCTCTCCGCATGCCCCTGGGGCACTGGTCGGAGAGAGTCAGAAGCACTGGTAGGGTGGGAAACACCGAAGGGAAGCGCCCGGAGGGCCCGGAGACGGGGCCGAAGGAAGCGTCCGTTCCTTGAGAACTCAACAGCGTGCCAAAAGTCAACGCCAGATATGTTGATACCCCGTCCGGGCGGCAAG
>NZ_JAGPXX010000043.1 GCF_018070345.1 Streptomyces sp. F63 | reverse complement strand
ATCGTGCGTGGCCCGACCCGCTGAGCCGGTACCGGCAACATCCCCTCACGGAACCAGCGATACGCGGTCTGCGGATGCACGCCCTGCGTCTTCGCCCATTCCGTCAGATTCACGCTCTGACAACGACACTCACTCATACATGGTTACGCTCACTTACCCGACTTCGAGGACCAGCAGATGGCGACCCCGGATAGGGGAGGAACGTCTGCATCCGGCACCTCGCCCGTCCCGCCGTGCCCCCTGCGGCGATCCTCCCAGCCCGCACCCCGTCCCGCACTTCGTCCCGCACCTCGTCCCGCACCCCGTCCCGCACCCCGTCCCGCGACCGCTCGCACCCGGCCCCGGGCGTGGTAACAAGAGCCATGCCGACCACACCGGACCCCACCGCACCGGACCCGGGCACCCCGGGGCCCACCGCCTCCTCCGGGGCCTTCCCCCTCTCCGGGCCCGCCGCCGCCCCGTCGTCCGCGCCGGTGCCTCCGGCCCGGGGCGCCTACGACGCCGTCATCGTCGGCGGCGGGCACAACGCCCTGGTGGCCGCCGCCTACCTCGCCCGCGCCGGCCGCAGCGTGCTGCTGCTGGAGCGGCTGGCCCAGGTCGGCGGCGCGGCCGTCTCCACCCGCCCGTTCGCCGGGATGGACGCCCGCCTCTCCCGCTACTCGTACCTCGTCAGCCTGCTCCCCGGGAAGATCGTCGAAGACCTCGGGCTGGACTTCGCGGTCCGCCGCCGCTCCGTGTCCTCGTACACCCCGACCGTCCGGGGCGGCCGCCCCACCGGGCTGCTCGTCGGGGGCGGCACCTCCCGCACCCGCGACTCGTTCGCCCGGCTCACCGGCTCCGACCGGGAGTTCGAGGCCTGGCAGCGCTTCTACGGCATGACGGGCCGGCTGGCCGGGCGGGTGTTTCCCACGCTCACCGAGCCGCTGCCCACGAAGGACGGATTGCGGGCCCGCGTCGACGACGAGGCTGCCTGGCGGGCGCTGTTCGAGCAGCCGCTCGGCGTGACGATCGAAGAGACCTTCGCCGACGACCTGGTGCGGGGCGTCGTCCTCACCGACGGCCTCATCGGCACCTTCGCCGACGCCCACGATCCGGGCCTGGCCCAGAACCGCTGCTTCCTCTACCACGTGATCGGCGGCGGCACCGGTGACTGGAACGTGCCCGTCGGCGGCATGGGCGCGCTCACCACCGCCCTGTCCGCCGCCGCCCGCGCGGCGGGCGCCGAGATCCGCACCGGACACGAGGTGACGCGCGTGGAGACGGACGGCATCCGCGCCGAGGTGACGTACCGCCACACGTCCGGAGAGGGCGCGGTGGCGGCAGGTCACGTCCTCGTCGGCGCCTCCCCCGAGGAACTGGCCCGGCTGCTCGGCGGGGAACCGCCCGCCGCGGACCGCGCGGAGGGCTGCCAGCTCAAGGTCAACATGCTGCTGCGCCGGCTGCCCCGGCTGCGGGATCCGCAGGCCGACCCGCGCGAGGCGTTCGCCGGGACGTTCCACATCGCCGAGGGCTACGGGCAACTGGCCGAGGCCCACCGGCAGGCGGCGGCGGGGGAGCTGCCCGGAGCGCCGCCCAGCGAGATCTACTGCCACTCCCTCACCGACCCGTCGATCCTCGGGCCGGACCTGGCGGAGAGCGGCCACCACACCCTCACCCTCTTCGGCCTGCACACCCCGGCCCGCCTCTTCGGCAGCGGCGGCCCGGCCGTGTCCGGCGGGGCCGGGGAATCCGTCCCGGACCGCCTGCTCGCGGCCACCCTCGCCCAGCTCGACGCCCACCTCGCCGAGCCGCTCGCCGACTGCCTCGCCACGGACGCCGAGGGACGGCCCTGTATCGAGGCGAAGACCCCGCTCGACCTCGACCGCGAACTCCGCCTGCCCCGGGGCCACATCTTCCACCGCGACCTGGCCTTCCCGTACGCCACGGAGACCACCGGCCGCTGGGGGGTCGAGACCCGGCACGCCAACGTGCTGCTGTGCGGGGCGGGCGCGGTGCGCGGCGGCGGTGTCAGCGGCATCCCGGGCCACAACGCGGCCATGGCGGCCCTGGGCCGCTGAACGGCGGCCCGCCGGCGGCCACGCCACCGCCCGGCGGCCGGCCGTCCCTGGGCGACGCCCGTCCGAAGCCTCTCCGGCGCACGGACGGCGAAGGAGGCGCACGGGTCCGGCCACGCTGCACCTTCCGTGCGTCCGTGCGCCGTTGACGCCTCCGGCGGCGCACGGAGGGGCATGGCCCGGCACGGCCGGGCGGAGACCTGCCGCCCGGCGAGGTCCGGCGCGGCCCGGTACGGCACCGCGCGGAAGCCGTCGGGGATTCCGCTTCCCGCCCCGGAGGGCGTCCGCCCGCGGTCCCGGCCCTCCCGTCCCGCGACTCCGGCCCGTTCATGACCTTCCGTGTTCAACTCGTCGCGTTCCGTTGGGGGTTCGGGGGGTTCACGCCCGGCCGGCACGGGCCCTTGCGTGCACCCCTCTGTGTGCGTGATCCCCCTGTGGACACTGCCGCCCGCGCGGTATCGGCCGTTCACTGGTAGCCAATGAGACGGCGGGCCGCACTCCGCCGGTGACCGAAGGGCAGGGCGATGAACTCGCGCGAGTTACGGGAGCCGCCGGTGTGCACGGCGCGGACGGCCTCCCCCGTATCCCGGGAGCCGCACGGCGCCCGGGCGGCCGTCCACCCGGCCGGGAGATGCCGGCGGATCGGCCTGGCGGCCGGTGCCCCGGAGTCGGTGGGGGCGGCGCGCCGGGCCGTGGCGGAGACGCTCCGGGCCTGGCACCTGTCGCCGCTGGCCGACGATGTGACGCTGTGTGTGTCCGAGCTGGTCGGCAACGCCGTGGAGCACGCCGCACCACGGGCCGGCTCCCCGGGGCCCGGACCGGGCGGGCACCCACCGGGCGCCGGCGGACACCACGGGATCGGCGTCACGCTGCGCGTCTGGCCGGAGTGGCTGTTCCTGGAGGTCTCCGACGGAGACCCCCGCCCGCCCGTCCCTCCCGCTGTCGCATGCACGCCGCACGACCTCCCCGCCGCACTGCCGGGCTTCCCGCTCGCCGACCGCGGCCGGGGACTGTTCATCGTCGGCACCCTCGCCGACGCCACCTGGTGGGCGCCCCGCGCGCGAGGCGGGAAGAGCGTCTTCTGCCGCTTCGATCTGCACGACAGGGCCGTCTGAGCGGCGGGCCCGGCCGGCGGGAACAGGAACCACCGCAGCGGTCCGGGCGGCCGGACAACTCCCGCGGCCGGATTCCCCGCGGCGGCGGGTCAGTCCGCCGAGAGGGTCCAGCCCACCGCCTCGATGCGTCCCGCGTCGGCCCGGCGGGAGCCGTCGAAGACGGCTCGCCCGCCGTCCGTCACCCGGATCCCGTCCGCGTAGACGCCGCGCCCCACGTACCGGGCGTCGGTCGCGCAGCGCCAGCGCAGTCGCACCGGGCCGCCCCGCCACTCCGCCAGGCCGGCCGACGCCCGGTGCCAGACCCGCCCCGACCAGCCGCCCACCGTGCCCTCCGGATGCTCCCGCGGGGCCCCGTCCCCGGGGCCCTCCGTGGTGAAGGGCACCGGCCGCCAGGTCTCGCCCCCGTCCGCCGACGCCTCCAGGTACAGCCGGTCGGCGTTCGGCTCGGTGTCCCACCACAGGGAGAAGGCGAGGCGGGGGGCGGAGCCGCCGAGCGTCAGCTCCGGCAGGGTGAGCGTGGTCGTCGCGCCGTTCTCCATGCCGGTGAACCACGCGGTGCGGCCCGCGGCGGGGCGCACGGGCACGGCCCGCGCCAGACGCGTCGCCGCCGCCACTCTCGGCGCGCTCCCGGAACGCCAGGTGCGCACCGGGTGCACGGAGTTGCCCAGCAGGACGAGGAAGGAGTCGGACACCGGGTCGAGCACGAGGGAGGTGCCGGTGAAGCCGGTGTGCCCGGCGCTGTGCGGGGTGGCCATCGCGCCCATGTACCAGTGCTGGTAGAGCTCGAAGCCGAGGCCGTGCTCGTCGCCGGGGAAACCGGTGTTGTAGTCGGTGAACATCAGCTCGACCGACTCCCGCTCCAGGATGCGGACATCGCCGTACGCGCCGCCGTTCAGCAGGGTGCGGCACAGCACGGCCAGATCCCAGGCGCAGGAGAACACCCCGGCGTGCCCGGCGACGCCGCCGAGGGACCAGGCGTTCTCGTCGTGCACCTCGCCCCAGACCAGTCCGCGGTCCAGGCCGCTCCACGGCGCCCGGGCGTCCTCCGTCGCGGCGATCCGCGGCCGCCAGGAGGCGGGAGGGTTGTAGCGGGTGCGGCGCATGCCCAGCGGGCCGGTGACGTCCCGCCGCAGCAGCGCGTCCAGCGGCCGGCCGGTGATCTCCTCCAGGACCAGCTGAAGGGAGATCAGGTTCAGGTCGGAGTAGGCGTAGGCGGTGCCCGGCGGCCGCACGGGCCGCTCGTCCCACAGCAGTTGAAGCCTTCCCTCCCGGGTGGGCTCCCGGTACAGGGGGATCCAGGGCCGCAGGCCGGAGGTGTGGGTGAGGAGCTGCCGCACCGTCACCTCCTCCTTGCCGCCGCCGGCGAACCGGGGCAGGTAGGAGGCGACGGGCGCCTCCAGTTCCAGCGCCCCGCGCTCGATCTGCCGCACCGCGAGGAGCGAGGTGAACAGTTTGGACAGGGAGGCCAGATCGAAGACGGTCCCGGCGGACATCGGGATCCGCTCGTCCGGGGGGAACTCCACCCCGGTGTCGGACTCCTCGTCGTACGCCGCGTAGCGGACCGCGTAGCCGACCGGCTCGTGCAGGGCGACCGTCCGGCCGCGCCCGGCGAGGACCACGGCCCCGGCGTACCACGGGTGCTCCGGGGACGGGCCGAGGAAGCCGCGGACGTCGTCCATCAGCCGGTCGAGGTGCGGCTGGAGCAGCCCCGCCCGCCGCGCGGGCCCCCGGCGCAGGACGGGGGCGTGGCGGCCGCCGGTGACGACGGGCGCGGCCTGGGCCGGTGCGGAGGCCAGTAACAGCGCCCCGCCGAGCGACAGCGCGCCACCCGCGAACCGCCGCCGGGAGAGCCCGCCGCCGTCCACCGTGTCGTCGGCCATCGCAGCTCCCTCTGGAAGAAATCTCCGGACAGTCCGCCACCGGGTGAAACTTTCTTCCCGTGTCCATGCCACTGTCAACCCCACCGGGAGCGCCCGCCGCGGAACGCGGGGCCGGCCCCGCCCCCATACTGGTGGCGACGGGGTCCCCCACGGGATCCCCGGGCGAGAGGGGAAAGGGCATGCCGCAGCCGGAGGGCGCTGAACTCCAAGCCATCCGAGACCGCCGTGAGGAACTGCGCAAACGCTGGCTGCGCGAGCCCGGCGACCGGCCGCGGGCCACGGCGCGCGGCATCCACCACGTGGCGTTCATCTGCCGCGACGTCGAGGAGACGATCCGCTTCCACCAGGAGTTCCTGGGCTTCCCCCTGGTCGAGATCGTGGAGAACCGCGACTACCGCGGCTCCACGCACTTCTTCTTCGACATCGGCCACGGCAATCTGCTGGGTTTCTTCGACTTCCCCGGCCACGAGCACCCGCCGGCCGCCGAGACCCTCGGCGGCATCCAGCACCTCGCCCTCTCCGTGGGCGACGAGCAGTTCGCGGCGGCCCGCGCGGCCCTGGACCGGGAGAACGTGGACTACGCGGGTCCCGACCGCGGTGTGGAGGAGAGCCTGTACTTCCGCGACCCCAACGGCGTCCCGATCGAGCTCTACCGGGAACGGCTCGGCGTCTTCGACGGCAAGCCGATCACCGGCCCGGGCGCGGTCTGAGCCCTCCGGCGGCGGCTGCGTCCTCACGTCCTCCCGCGGCTGTTTCGCCCGGATACGCCCGGGTACGCGGCGAGTGCACCACGCAACGCGACGCGATCATGCGAGAGGACGTGGAAAACGTGAAGGTTGCCTTCCTCGTGGCCACGGAGGGTGTCGAGCAGATCGAGCTGACGGAGCCGTGGCAGGCGGTGAAGGACGCCGGCTGGACACCGGAGCTGGTCTCCACCTCCTCCGGTGAGATCCAGGCGTTCAACCACCTGGACAAGGCCGACACCTTCCCCGTGGACAAGACCGTCTCGGACGCCTCGGCCGCCGACTACGCCGGCCTGGTGCTGCCGGGCGGTGTCGCCAACCCCGACTTCCTGCGGCTGGACCGGAAGGCCGTGGCCTTCGCCAAGAGCTTCTTCGACGCGGGCAAGCCGGTCGCGGTGATCTGCCACGGACCGTGGACCCTCGTCGAGGCCGGGGTGGTGCGCGGACGCACCCTCACCTCCTGGCCGAGCCTCAGGACGGACATCGAGAACGCGGGCGGCACCTGGGTCGACGAGCAACTCCAGGTCTGCTCCAACGGGCCGAACAAGCTGATCAGCAGCCGCAAGCCGGACGACCTCAAGGTGTTCTGCGAGGCGGTCGTCGACGAGTTCGGCAAGCCGGCGGACTGACCGGCGGCGGCCCCCGCCCCGTACACCGGTACGGACCGGCGGCCGCCGCAGCACCCCACCGCTGACCCCGGCGCCGGGCTGCCCCGCGGGCGGCCCGGCGCCACGGCGCGCGCTGTCCTCCGGTTCAGCGCCGGGCCCTGTCCGGCGCCGCCCGCCGTCGTTAGGCTGACCGGGTGAAACGGACCGGGAGGAGCAGGGGCATGGCGGACACCCCCACACGGCGGACGGCCGCGGAGCACCGGAAGCCCCCGCTCGACCTCGGCAACGCGGTCTGGCAGTCCAGCGGCCGGGGGACGGGCGATGTGCAGATCGCCTTCGTCGAGGGCTTCGTCGCGATGCGCGACCGCCGCAACACCGAGGGCCCGGCGCTCGTCTTCACCCCGGGGGAGTGGCGCGCCTTCGTCCTGGGCGCCCGCGACGGGGAGTTCGACCTCGGCTGAGAGCGGCGGGAACCGCCCCGGGCGGGCCCGGAGAGCGCCGTCCGGCCCCGCCGGGTGTCCACCCGCCGGTCCGCGGGGGAGCGGCGGGTCAGAGCAGGACCGCGCAGCCCCGCCCGGTGAGTTCCCGTACCACCGGGCTGCGCTCGTCGGCGCCGGTCCACCGCAGGTCCAGCTTCTCCAGGGACGGCAGACCGGTGAGCCACTCCGGCAGCTCGCGCAGCGGGTTCGAGCGCAGATCCAGCCGGCGCAACAGCGGCAGTCCCGCCATGCGGTCGGGGAGACCGGTGAGACGGTTCCCGCGCAGGTCGAGTTCCCGCAGTTCCTTCAAGCCGCCCAGGCTGCCCGGCAGTTCGGTGAGACGGTTTCCGCGGAGCCACAGCTCCCGCAGATTCCGCAGAGCCCCTGCCGATTCCGGAAATACCGTCAGCGCGCAGTGCTGTAGCCGCAGTTCGACCAGGCCGGTCAGGGAGCCGAGGTCCGGGGGGAGCGCGGTGAGGGGGTTCTCGCCGGCGTTGAGGTAGCGCAGCCGGGTCAGCCGGATCAGTGAACGGGGAAGCTCCGTCAGCCGGTTGTCGTGCAGGTACAGGAAGCGGGTCAGGCCGGTCAGCTCGCCGAGCTCCTCCGGCACGGCCGCGAGGGCGTTGTGCCCGAGGTCCAGGGTGTGCAGCCGGCGCAGTCCCGCGATCCGGGGAGAGAGCCCGGTCAGCCCGTTGCCGGCGAGGATCAGGACGCGCAACGCCGTACGGTCCCAGACCTCTTCCGGAACGGTGCCGAGTCCGCGGTTCCACAGGTTGAGCGACTCCGGGCCCCGTCCGGCCGGCTCCCCCACAGCCTCGGGCCCGGGGCGGGCAGCGGGCCGCCCCGGTGTCCAGCGGGTCGTCACACGCATCCTCCTGTTCCGGTGGCCACGGACACTACCGCCGGCCGCCACGGAGGATCAGCTCGTACCGGAGCCGCCGCCCGCCCCCGACACCTGCCGTCATCCGCCACCACGGGCACGTCGGCGCCGACGACCCGGGCACCCCCGGCGGCACCCCTGACGGCGCCCGTGACGCCGCGCCGGTCGGCTGCCGGAAGGCCGGAGGACCGGGTGCCGGGACCGGATGACGGCCGGCTCCCAGGGCGCGCGCCGGGTGACACGCGCCCCTCCGGACCGCCGCCCGCCTCCCGGCCCGGACCGCTGCCCCGCAGCCGCCGCCGCACCGCGCTGACAGCCGCCGCCGCGCCGCCCCGCGGTCAACACGGGGCCAACGCGCCGGGCCCGCACCGCCGCCCGGGCCGTGCATCATCCGTCCGGGCGGCGGGAGTGCGCCGGGGCGGCCGTCCGGGCCGTCCGCGGCGGCCGCATCCGGGCCGCCTGGCCCGTCCGGCGCGGCGGGTGGCCGGGCCGGCGGGCCCGCCCCCGGCACGCGGCGTCCGCCCCGGCCGCCCGCGCCGGGGCGGACGGCCGCCCCGTACCATGGCCGCATGTCCTTCCTCCGCCGCCGCAGCGCAGCCACGCCCACCGGACCGGACTTCGACGTCCTCGCGATGGATCCCGGTGACTGGCCGGGCAATCTCGGGGCCGGTCTGCTCCCGGCGCCGGACGGAAGCTGCCAGGGCGTCTTCCTCCGCTACGACCTGTTCGGCGGCCGCGGCCCGGCGATGATCATCGGAAACCTGCCGGAGGGATCCCCGGCCCGGGAGACGGGGGAGGACGAGGTGCCGTTCGAGGTGGTCCAGCTCCTTGAGGCGCTGGAGAACGACGAGCCCGTGCGGGTGACCGGCACCGAGGACACCCCGGTGATGCACGAGGACAACCTCCTCATCGTGCGCCGGCTCACGTTCTCCGAAAGCCGCATCTCCTGCGCGCAGTTCGACCGCAGCGACGGCGTGCTGGTCACCATCGCGAGCTGGGACCGGCCCATCACGGACGACCTCTACCGCCTCCTCAAGCCGCTGCCCGCGGAGATGTTCCAGACCGGCTGATCACGCCCCTCCGCGCCCCCGGTGTCCGCGGCTCCCGCCCAGGCGCGCGGGGCCGGACGCGTCGCGCGGACACCTCTCGCGGGCACCTCTCGCGGCCGCGGCCGCGCCCCGTCCGGCATCCGGCGCAGCGGTCCGCGGCGAGCGGCCGCACGGTCCCGGGAGCCGCGGCGCGAGGCCCGCCGGGCCGGCTGGCGCTCGGGTCGCCGCTCCGGGGCCGAGGGCGCGTGCCGGCGCACGCCGGGGGGACCGACGGGACGGCCGTCCGGCCCGCGCCGCGCGGCGGGGGCCCGCCCGCCCCGCCCCCGCTGCGCGCACTGTTGTCACCCACCACGCGGACCTCTAGCGTGGCCCGGCATGTCCCCAGGCGTGTTCCGGCCGCAGGGGCCCCAGGAGTCGCAGGAGCCCTCCGCCGCCCCAGGGGTCCCGGTCCGGCACGGCCCCGGCCCCGGCGGCCCCCGGGACCCGGCCGGGGACCCGGTCCTCCGGTACGACCGTCCCGCCGCCGACTGGGAGCGCGAGGCCCTGCCCATCGGCAACGGCGCGCTCGGGGCGATGGTGTTCGGAACCGTCCCCACCGAACGGCTGCAGTTCAACGAGAAGACGCTGTGGACCGGCGGCCCCGGTTCCCCCGAGGGCTACGACCACGGCAACGGGCCCCCACCGGGCCCCGGCGCGCTGGAGGACGTCCGGCGGCGGATCGAGGAGTCCGGCTCCCTCGGCCCCGAGGAGGCCGCGGCGCTCCTCGGCCGCCCCCGTCGCGGCTACGGGGCGTACCAGCCCTTCGGCGACCTCTGGATCGACCTGCCGCCCGGCGCGCACGGCACTCCGGACCACTACCGGCGCGCACTCGACCTCCGCACCGCCCTCGCCACCGTGCGCCACACCGACGACCGGGGCGTCACCCACCGGCGCGCGTTCTTCGCCTCCCACCCGGCCGGGGTGATCGTCGGACGGTTCGGCGCGGACCGGCCGGGCAGCACCCGCTTCACCCTGCGCCTCACCACACCGGGCGACGGCCGGGACGCCACCGTGGCCACCCGGGACGGGCGGATCACCGTACGGGGCACCCTCCGCGACAACGGCCTGCGGTTCGCGGCACAGCTCCGGGTGACCGCCGACGGCGGCACCCTCCGCGGCGGCGACGGCGGGCGGATCCGCGTCGAGGGCGCCGACAGCGCCTGGTTCGTCCTCGCCGCGGGCACCGACTACGCGGACGCCCACCCGCACTACCGGGGCGATGACCCGCACCCGCGGGTGACCGCTGCCGTCGACCGGGCGGCGCGGCGTTCTCCCGACGAGCTGCTCGCCGAACACATGGCCGACCACGGGCGGTTGTTCGACCGGGTGCGGCTCGACCTCGGCGGCCGGCTGCCGGAGGACGTGCCGACGGACCGGCTGCTCCGGGACTACACGGGCGGCCCCGGGACGGACTGCTCCCGCCCGCCCGCGGACGCGGGCCGGGCCGCCGGCGCCGCGGCGGCCCCCGTCCCGGCCGTCCGGCGCCCGCCGGCCCCGGGCGACGGCGGCCACGGCGCGGTCCACCGCGGCGCGACCGCCGGCGGTGCGACCCGGCCCGGCGCCACGGACGACGGCGGGAATCCGCACGGCCCGCACCGCCCCGGCCGGGACGGTCGCGGACCCGGTGGCGCTGCGGCCGACCGCCTCCATGCCGCCGAGGCCCCGGATGCGCAGCCCGGCGCCGTCCGCCCCGGCCCGGACCGCCCCGGAGCCGCCGGCGGCGAAGGGGCCGACCGCGCCGAGGCCGCAGCGGCCGACCGCGCGCTGGAGGCGCTCGCCTTCCACTACGGCCGCTATCTGCTCATCGCCTCCTCCCGCCCCGGCTCGCTGCCCGCCAACCTCCAGGGCGTGTGGAACGACAGCGCGGAACCGCCCTGGGCGGCCGACTACCACACCAACATCAATCTCCAGATGGCCTACTGGCCCGCGCACCCCGCCAACCTGTCGGAGACCGCCGAGCCGTACGAGCGCTTCGTGACCTCCCTGCTCCCGCCCGGCCGGTCCACGGCCCGGACGATGTTCGGCGCACCGGGCTGGGTGGTGCACAACGAGACCAACCCCTACGGCTTCACGGGCGTCCACGACTGGCCCACCGCCTTCTGGTTCCCCGAGGCCGCCGCCTGGCTCACCCAGCTCCTGTACGAGCGGTACCGCTACACCCCCGACACCCGGTACCTCCGCGACACCGCGTACCCGGCGCTCAAGGAGGCCGCCGTCTTCTGGCTGCACCAGCTGCGCACGGACCCCTCCGACGGCACGCTCGTCGTCTCGCCCGCCCACTCCCCGGAACACGGCCGCTTCACCGCGGGCACCGCGATGGCCCAGCAGATCATCCACGACCTGCTGTCGAACACCCTGGAGGCCGCCCGCGTCCTCGGCGACGACCCGGACTTCCGGGAGGACGTGCGGCGGGCCCTCGACCGCCTCGACCCCGGGCTGCGCACCGGCTCCTGGGGCCAGCTCCAGGAGTGGAAGGAGGACCTGGACGACCCGGAGGACCGCCACCGGCACGTCTCCCACCTCTTCGCCCTCCACCCCGGACAGCGGATCAGGCCCGGCAGCCGGTGGGCCGCGGCGGCCCGCACCTCGCTCGCGGCGCGCGGCGACGGCGGCACCGGCTGGAGCAGGGCCTGGAAGATCAACTTCTGGGCCCGGCTCCACGACGGCGACCGGGCCCACGCCCTCCTCGCCGGGCAGCTCCGGGAGTCCACCCTCCCCAACCTTCTCGGCACCCACCCGCCGTTCCAGCTCGACGGCAACCTCGGGGCCACCGCCGGCATCGCCGAGATGCTGCTGCAGAGCCACCACGGCGAGATCGAGCTGCTGCCCGCCCTCCCCGCCGCCTGGCCCGAGGGCTCCGTCCACGGCCTCCGCGCCCGCGGCGACGTCACGGTCGACCTGGCCTGGTCCGGCGGCAGGGCGCACACGGTCGTCGTGGCCGCCGGCCGCACCGGGGAGATCCCGCTCCGCGGCAGCCTCCTCGAAGGCCCCTGCACCGCCCGGGAATCGACCGGGAGAGGGGAGGCACAGACACGCCGGCGGGATGACGGGGCCACCCTGCTCCGGGCCCGCGCCGGACACCGTTACGTCATCACCGCACGGTGAAGCGGCCCCGCTGCCGGACGGCCGGCCGGGCGGCGGCTGTGCCCCGGAGACCCGTACCGCTCACCGGCCCGTCCCCACCAGTCCCGTGTCATAGGCGAGGATCACGAGCTGGACCCGGTCGCGGGCACCGAGCTTGGCGAGCAGCCGGGTCACATAGGTCTTGACGGTCGCTCCGCTGATGACCAGCCGCTCCGCGATCTCCCCGTTCGACAGGCCGCTGCCGATGAGCGTCAGGACCTCGCGCTCCCGCTGCGTGATGCCCGCGAGCGGGGACGGCACGGGCCCGCCGACGGCCCCGGGGGCGGGCGCGGGCCGGTCCGCGAACTCCCTGATCAGCCGCCGGGTGACACCCGGAGCGATCAGGCCGTCCCCGGCGGCGACGGCGCGTATCCCCGCGAGGATGTCGTCCAGCGCCATGTCCTTGACGAGGAAGCCCGACGCGCCGGCGCGCAGCGCCCCGTGGACGTACTCGTCGTCGTCGAAGGTGGTCAGCACGATGACACGGGCGCCGCCGGAGCCCGAAGTGATCAGCCGGGTGGCCTCGATGCCGTCCATGCCCGGCATCCGGATGTCCATGACGACGACGTGCGGGCGGAGTTCCGCCGCCAGCCGGACCGCCTCGGCACCGGTGCCCGCCTCCCCGGCCACCTCCAGATCCGGCGCGTCGGCGAGGACCATCCGCAGCGCCGTGCGGACGAGCGGCTGGTCGTCGGCGAGTACCACGCGGACCGTCACCGCGCCCCCGCCCGAACGGGCAGCCGGGCCGCCACCCGGAAACCACCGCCCGGGCGCGGCCCGGCGGCGAACTCGCCGTCCAGCAGCCGGACCCGCTCGCGCATCCCGGTCAGACCCCAGCCGGTGCCGCCCGCTTCCCCGGGGCGGCCCGCCCCGTCGTCGGTGACCTCGATGGACAGTCCGTCCGGCGCCCGGCCGACGGTCACCCGGCAGGAACCGGCGCCGGCGTGGCGGACGACGTTGGTCACCGCCTCCTGGACGATGCGGTACGCGGACCGGTCGATCTCCGGCGGCAGCGGGCCCGGCTCACCGCGCCACTCCACGTCCACCCGCACCCCTGCCGCCGTCGTGGCCGCGGCCAGCCGCCCGACGTCGGCGAGCCCCAGGCCGCCCGGCCCCAGCCCGGGGCCGGGCAGCGGCACGCGCGGCGCACCGGACCCGGGCTCGGACTGCCGGAGGGCCCCCATCATCCGGCGCAGCCCCGACAGCGTTTCCCGGCCGGAGGTCTCGATGGCGGCCAGCGCCTCCCGCGCGTCCGCCGGCCGGGTCTCGATGACCCGGCTCGCCGCGCCGGCCTGCAGAGCGACGATGCCGATGCTGTGAGCGACCATGTCGTGCAACTCCCGGGCGATACGGAGGCGTTCGGCGGTAATGGCCTGTTCGGCGGCCTGGGCGCGAACCCGGTCGGCGTGCTCCCGGGACTGGCGCGCCGCGTCACCGAGCAGCCAGGCCACGACGGCCGTCAGCGCCACGGACAGCTCCGCCGAGGTGCCCACCGACCAGCCGGACGACAACCGGACGGCCAGGTAGCCGGCCAGCACGCCCAGCGCCGTGCCGGTGGCCGCGATGCCGGTCCGGCGCGGCCGGGTCGCGGCGATGGCGTACAGCGCGACATCGACCGCGAGGAACTGTGCCAACGGGATCTCCGCCACGCTCAGTGCCGTGGACGCGATGACGGCCCCGGCAAGCATCAGCGCGAGCGCCACCGGGGGACGGCGGCGCAGCAGACCGGCGCCGGCCAGTGTCGCGGCGGTGGCCAGCGCCATCACCGTCAGGCCGTCCCAGCGGTAGAGGTAGACCCCGGGGTGGACGGTGGGCTCCGCCTCCCCGGGCAGCCGTACGCGGGACAGAAACGCGAAGGCCGTTCCCGCGCACCAGGCGAGAGCCGCCCAGGCGCCGGACGGCAGACGCCCCCAGCGGCGGAGGACCGGGGGGAGGAAGGCCCGGGCATGCGGGGTGCGGGAAGGCGGGACCGGCATGCGGGCGATGCTAACGACGGGGCCCCGGCCGGTCATCGGCCCGTGGTCGTACACCCGTGGCCGGCGTCCGCCGCGACGACTGTCCGCCCCGGGCCGACGACAGGCGCGGGTGCGCCCCGGCACCGTGGGCGAGGTGATCGAAGCCAATGAACTGACGAAGCGCTACGGCCGGACCACCGCCGTGGACGGCCTGGGTTTCACGGTGAGACCGGGGCGGGTCACCGGGTTCCTCGGCCCGAACGGCGCCGGGAAGAGCACCACGCTGCGGATGATCCTGGGACTGCACGAGCCGACCGGCGGGACCGTGACCGTCGGCGGCCGGCCCTTCCGGGACCGCCCTCGCGGCCTGCGCCACGTCGGCGCGCAGCTGGATGCGGGCGCCGCGCACGGCGGCCATCGCGCACGGGCGCATCTCGCCGTCCTGGCCCGGAGCAACGGCATCCCGCGCCGCCGGGTTGAGGCTGTACTGGAGCAGGCCGGACTCGCCGGTGCGGCACGGCGCCGCATCGGCGGGTTCTCGCTCGGCATGCGGCAGCGGCTCGGGATCGCCGCCGCGCTGCTCGGCGATCCACCGGTGCTGCTGTTCGACGAACCGCTCAACGGGCTCGACCCGGAAGGGGTGGCGTGGGTGCGCGGGCTGTTCCGCGAACTGGCCGCCGAAGGCCGCACCGTGTTCGTCTCCAGTCACCTGATGTCCGAGATGGAACACACCGCCGATGAACTGATCGTCATCGGCCGGGGCAAGTTGATCGCGGCGGAGGGCGTGCGGGACTTCGCGGCACGCGGCACCCGCCGGAGTGTGGTCGTGCGCAGCCCGGACCCGCGCGGGCTGGGAGCGTTACTGGCCGTCGAGGGAGCAGCCGTGCACCCGGAGGGCGGCGCGCTCACCGTGACCGGGATGACCGCGGAGCGGATCGGCGGGATCGCCTGCCGCCATGGCATCCCGCTGAGTGAACTGACCCCCCGGCAACCCTCGTTGGAGGACGCCTTCATGGAACTCACCGCCGATCACGTCGAATACCCCGCGCAGGAGAGCCGGTGACCACGGTGACCGGGACAGCCGCCGCCGGAACGCCGGAGACCGGGCCCCGCGGACGGTTCCGCGACCTCCTGGCCGCCGAGTGGCTCAAGCTGTGGTCGCTCCGCTCTACCCCGTGGAGCCTGCTCATCGGCGCGGTGGCCGTCACGGCGTTCAACGCGGGTGCCGCCTGGGACCATTACCGCTATTGGGACGTGTTGGACCCGGAGGCCCGCGCGGGCTTCGTGGCCGACGGCATACCGCTGCGCGACGCCTTCACCGCCAACGCCGCGCTGGTGCTGTTGCTGGCCGCCGGCGCCATCGGCGCCACCGCGGTCACCCGCGAGTACGGCACCGGAATGATCCGCGCCACCTTCGCGGCGGTCCCGGCCCGCCGCCCGCTCATGGCGGCCAAGGCGTGCGTCGTCACGGCGGTGGCCATCCTGTTCGGAGTGGTCGTCGCGGGAGGCTCGTTCCTCCTGACCCAGACGATCCTGGGCGCCCGGGACGCCGGGGTCTCCCTCGGTCACCCGGGTGCGCCGCGCGTCGTCGCGGCCTCCGCGCTGCTGGCACCGGTGGCCGCGCTCACGGGGCTGGCGCTCGGCGTCCTCATCCGGCACGGGGCCGCCACCACCGTCGCGTGTTTCGCGGTGCTTCTGCTGCTGCCCGCGGCCGTCCGGGAGAACCGCCACTGGGCGGCGGTTCTCGACCATGCGCTGCCCCTCGGCGCCTGGAACCGGCTGGCCGTCCCGGATGGCTTCCCGCCGGGCCCGTACCCCTGGACGGTGAGCGGGGCGTGGACCGTTTACGCCGCCTGGGCGCTCGCGGCGGCCGCCCTCACCGTCGCGGTGGTGCACCATCGCGACCAGTGACCAGTGACCAGTGACCAGTGACCAGTGACCCGTGACTCCTGGCGGGAATGGCGGGAAGCGGTGGCCACCGGGGCTCCCGTGACCACCGCGCACCGCACGGAGGCGCGGGCCGCGCGGTCAGCGTGCTCGTCCCCACCGTGCGGGGCGCGCCCGACCCCCAAGGGGGCGCGCCCCGCACGGCGCCCCTCAGCGGGTGCCCACCGCTGCCCGTACCGCCCGCCGGGCCATTCCGCAGTCGTCGTGGAGACGCCGCAGCAGCAGCCGCTGCGCCTCGCCGGGGGAGCCCGTGGCCCCGGGCAGGGCGGGACCGGGTTCGCGCATCATCCGCTGCACCGCGGTCTCGCAGGTGCGGATCTCCCGGGTGAGCACCAGCATGAGATTGACGAGGAACGCGTCCCGCGCGGCGGGCCCGGCCGCCTGCGCCAGCCGGCTGATCCGGCGGCGGGCGGCGGGCGCCTCGCCGAGGATCGTCCACAGCGTCGCCAGATCGTAGCCGGGGAGGTACCAGCCGGCGTGGTCCCAGTCGAGCAGCACCGGGCCGGCCGGGGAGAGCAGGACGTTGGAGAGCAGCGCGTCGCCGTGGCAGAACTGCCCCTGCCCCTGGCCGCCCTGCCGGGAGGCCGCGTGCGCCAGGCCGTGCAGCAGCTTCTGCAGGTCGCTGGTGTCCCGGTCGGTGAGCAGGCCCAGTTCGTGGTACCGGCTCAGCCGGCCCGCGTAGTCCAGCGGGACGCCGAACAGGCCGGGCGGCGGCCGCCACTGGTTGACCCGGCAGACCGCCTGCAGCACCGCCTTGATGTCGGCGCGCGGCGGGGCCTCCAGAGGGTGCCGCTGCAGGGCCGCCGGCCGCCCCGCCATCCGTTCCACGACGAGCGTGCAGTTGTCCGGGTCCGCCGCGACCAGCCGGGGCACCCGCACGGGCGGGCGGTGCCGGACGAACGCGCGGTACGCCGCTATTTCCTGCCGGGCCCGTTCCGTCCAGACGGGGGAGTGGTCCAGCAGGCACTTCGCCACGGCCGTGGCCCGGCCCGTGGTGCCGACGATCAGCACCGAGCGCCCGCTGCGGCGGAGCACCTGTACCGGGTGGAACTCCGGGCAGACGCGGTGCACCGCCGCGATGGCGGTGCGCAGCCGGGTGCCCTGCGGGCCGGACAAGTCGATCCTCCCGCTGAGCGTGGGGCCGCCCCCGGCCGCCGCGCGCTGCGGCCGTCCGCCGGCCGGCAGGACCGCCCCCGCGGGCGCGGCACCGGTGGCGTACGGCCTGCCGCCGCCCGCCTGCGGGCGGTACGGCGGAGGCGGGGCGGACACGGAGGACGGCGCTGCGTACATGGGCGGAACGGATCCCTTCGTGGGCCGACGGCATGCCTGCGCCCCCCGCCCGGGCCCGGACTCCGCACCCTGGGGAAATGCGGTCCGGTCACCGGGACGGGTGGCGCGGTTCCTACCCGACACCCGGACACGGGTGGCACACCACGTGGCGGACCCTGGCGAAGCCTGGCGAATGCCCCGCACCCCCCTGACGGGCCATTACTGTCAAGACAGCCGAGGAACCTGGGGGCTTGACGTGACCAAGGAACCCAACACCCGACTCGCGGACCTGTTCGGCCTCACCGGCTGGTCCAAGGGAGAGCTCGCGAGGCTGGTCAACCGGCAGGCGGCGGCCATGGGCCACCCCCAGCTGGCGACCGACACCTCGCGGGTGCGGCGTTGGATCGACACCGGCGAGGTGCCGCGCGATCCCGTGCCGAAGGTACTGGCGACCCTGTTCACCGAGCGTCTCGGCCGTGTCGTGACCATCGAGGACCTCGGACTCGGCCGGCGCGGGCGTGCGGGGAGGAAGTGGCAGTCCGACGACGGACTCCCCTGGGCGCCCGAGCGGACCGCCGAGGTTCTCACCGAATTCACGGGAATGGACCTCATGCTCAACCGACGCGGCTTGGTGGGCGCGGGCGCCGCGCTCACCACAGGATCAGCACTCGCCGTCGCCCTGCGCGACTGGCTGCACACCGACCCCGCGGGCGCCCTCCCCGGGCCCCGCCCCGGCAGCCCGGCGAGCGCCGGGATGGCCGACTTCGACCGGTTCGACGCCGCCCCCGTGGGAACCCAGGAGGTCGAGGCGCTGGAACGCTCGGTCGAGGTGTTCCGCGCGTGGGACGCGGCCCGCGGCGGCGGGCTGCAGCGCAAGGCCGTGGTCGGCCAGCTCAACGAAGTGGGCGGCATGCTCGCCTACCGCCACCCGGAACACCTCCAGCGGCGGCTGTGGGGCGTCGCGGCCAATCTCGCGGTGCTGGCCGGCTGGATGTCCCACGACGTCGGCCTGGAGCCGACCGCCCAGAAGTACTTCGTCATCGCCGCGCACGCGGCCCGCGAGGGCGGCGACCGGCCGCGCGCCGGCGAGGCGCTGTCCCGCGCCGCCCGGCAGATGGTCCACCTCGGCCGGCCCGACGAGGCACTGGACCTGATGAAGCTCGCCGCGTCCGGTTCCGGGGAGGAGACCCTGCCGCGGACCCGCGCCATGCTCTGCACGATCGAGGCATGGGCCCAGGCCTCGATGGGCCGCGGGCAGGCGATGCGCCGGACCCTCGGCCGGGCCGAGGACCTGTTCGCCTCGGACCGCGGCGACGTCCCGCCGCCCAGCTGGATGCAGATGTTCGACGAGGCGGATCTGCACGGGATGCAGGCCCTGGCGTTCCGCACCCTCGCCGACCACGACCCGTCGGCCGCCGTCACGGCCAAGCGCCACGCCAAGGAGGCCCTGCGGCTGCGCGCGCAGGGCCACCAGCGCTCGCAGATCTTCGACTACATCTCCCTCGCCTCGGCCTGCTTCATCGCCGACGACCCCGAACAGGCGGACCGCTACGCCCGGTTGGCGCTGGTGAGCATCGGGGAGACCTCCTCGCACCGGACCTGGGACCGGCTCCGCGAGATGTACCGGCTGACGGGGCAGTACGCCGGCCACGCCACCGTCGAGGACCTGCGCGCGGAGATCCAGGCGGCCCTGCCCAAGGCGCCGTCGTCCCGCGCCTCCGCGCGGGGGGCCGGGGGCCGGGTGTCCGGCGTGTAGCGCCGCTCCCCGCGTCCGGCTCCCGGCCGGGACCGGGCGCTCGGCGCGGACGGACGGGGCCGCGAGGGCTCGGCGCGGACGGACGGCCGCGAGGGCGCGGCGCGCCCGGCGCACCGGCCCGCCGTTACGGCACCGGGCGGGCCGGCTCCGGCCGCTCCGGCTCCGCCCCGCCGATCCTGGCGACGAGGACGCAGGCGTCGTCCTCGCGCTCCGTGCCGCCGAACTCCTCGACGACGACGCGTACGCACTCCCGTGCGCTGCGCGCCGCACAGAACCGGGGCGCCAGCTCCAGCAGCCGCCGGGCGCCGCCCGGTTCGCCGTCGGGCGAGTCGGTCAGCCCCGCGGCCCGGCGGGCGAGTCCGTCGGTGTGGAGGACGACCACGTCGCCGGGGAGCAGCGACTCCCGCGCCTGCCCGTAGACGGCTCCGCTGGTCGCCCCGAGGAGCACGCCGTCCGGCCGGGGGAGGGCGCGGCCGGTGCCGCCGCGGAAGAGCAGGGGCGCGGGGTGGCCGGCCTGGGCCCAGTCCAGGGTGCGGCCGGCCGGGTCGTAACGGCAGCACAGCGCGCTGCCCAGGGCCGGCTGGGCGGCGGTGTCCAGCAGGTGGTTGAGGCGCTCCATCAGCGCGCCGGGCTCCGCCCCGGTGAGCGCCATGCCGCGGAGCGCACCGAGCAGCATGGCCATGCCGGAGGTGGCGGTGACCCCGTGGCCGGTGAGGTCGCCGACGCTCAGCAGCAGGCCGCCGCCGGGCAGGTGGAGGGCGTCGTACCAGTCGCCGCCGATCAGGGCGCTGGTGGCCGAGGGCAGGTAGTGGGCGGCGAGATCCGGCACGGCGTCCGCGCCCGGCGGGCGGCGCAGGGTCTCGCGCCACGGCGGCAGCACGGCCTCCTGCAGTTCCACCGCCATGCGGTGCTCGGTGCGCGCGATCTGCCGCCGGCGCAGCAGCGCATCCCGGCGTTCACTCAGCTCCCGTTCGCTGCGGCGCAGTGCGGTGACGTCACGGAGGACCGCCCACATGGCGGCGGTCCGGCCGTCCGCGTCGAGGACGGGGCTGCCCATCATGTGGACCGTGCGCACGGCGCCGTCGGCGCGGACGATGCGGAACTCGCCCTCGATCGGCCGGCCGTCCACCAGGCAGTCGGTGACCATCGCGGTCAGCAGCGGCTGATCCTCCTCGACCAGCCAGGAGGGCAGCTCGTCCAGGGAGAGGGGGCCCTCCTCCGGCGAGCGGGCGAAGAGGCCGTAGAGCTCGCCGGACCAGTCGGCCTCGTCGGTGAGGAGGTTCCACTCCGCGCTGCCCGCCGAGCAGGCCGGGCGGGGGGCCGGCCCCTCGGGCGGGGCGGCCGGCAGCGCCACGCGGCCGGCGGCCCCGCCGGCGGCCGCGGCGGCGGCCGCGCCGACGGGATCGGGAGCCGGGCCGTCGCGCAGCTGCCCCAGCTGCCGGTCAAGATCGTCCAGATGGTGAACGGCGAGTTCGCAGAGCGCGCGCTGCCACCGCAGGCGCTCGTCCCCCGGTTCGGCGGCCGTGGTGCGCCGTACGGCGTCGACCTCTCCGCGCAGGCGCCGGGCCTGCGCGATCAGGGCTTCGACCGTGCCCGGTTCGGGCGGCTGGGCGGCCGGGTGCTCGGCGGACACATGGGACGGCATGACGGACTCCGATACGGGCGCGGCACGGACAGGTCTGGGGATCTGCCGGGAGGGCCGGTTACGACTGTTGCACAGGGAGCGACGGCCCGTAAGGGATTCGGCGATACCCGACCCGGTGGTGCGGACGGTACGGAGGCCGTACCGCGGGCGGCGCTCCCGGCCGGGCCGGGAGCAAGCGGGGAAGGGCACCGGCCGGGCCGTACGCGTCCCCGGGCCGCGCGGGACAGCGGGACCGCCCCGGACGGTGAGGACGGCTCATCGGGGCGGCAGGACCCGGCCCGCCCGAGGTGGTCGCCTCGGGCCGTTCCCCGGCCCCCGGAGCCCCCCGGAGACCCCCGCGGGACCGCCCGGACCCACCGATCCGGAGCGCGGCGATCCGGTCGGGCGCCGGACCGTCACGAGGGGAACGGTAGGCTGCGGCGCTCGGGACCCGGAATCCCCTCCCCCTGCCGGGCGTGGATGCCGCGGTCACCGGCAAGAATGCCGGTCAGCGGAAATATCCCGTTGCCAGCGAACCTCCCGCACCGGATGCTGACCTCATGTTCGATCCAGACATAGCGCCCAGCGGCACCCTGCTCGGCCTCCTGCAGCGAGGCCGCGGCGACGGGACCCTGCACGCCCTCGCGGCCCCCCGGGGCGAGGCGCTCGCCGCACTGCACCACTGCGTGGTGCGTGACCCCCGTCACGACTGGCAGCTGGAGAACCGCTCCCTCTATTACGCCCGGCTCCACCTCGCGCTCGACGGCGGCCTCGACGAGATCGAACAGCACCTCTTCGACGCCGACGACCTGATGGACACCGCCGAGGAACGCACCGGCCTCGCCCTCTCCTTCCTCGGCCACCTCGCCGGATACGGCCGCACCGACGCCGTGGACCTCCTCCGCCGCTACACCGCAGCCGGCACCAACTGGGCCTGGGCGCTGGACGAACTGGCACTGCGCGCCGACGACACCGTGCTGCGGTCGCTGGGCGCCCCCGTCCTCGCCCGCTTCCCGGCCGGCCCCGAGGGCGACGCCGCCCTCACCACCGCCGTGCGCGACGCCTGGGAACCCCGGCCCTGGCGGCTGTGGGCGGACGGCGCCGCCGGCCCCCGGGTCGCCGCCCGCGTCCGCGCCGCGCGGGACCGGAGCTCCTTCGACCGCTGGCAGCGGCAGCTCAGGCCCGCCGGGCCGAGCCCCGGCTGGAGCGTTCCCGAGGTCCTGGACTGGGCCCAGCGCCGTTATGAGGAGGAGCCCGGGCGGCCGCGGCACGAAGCCGCCGCCCGCTGCCTCGCCGCCGTCGCCGGCCCCGAGGACCGGCCGCTCCTCCTCGAAGCCGCCCGCCGCGGCCCCGAGGCCGCCCGCAGCGCCGCGCTCCACCACCTCGCCGACCGGCAGGACCCCGGCGTCCTCGACCTGCTGGACCTCGCCGCCTCCGAGCCGTCCGGCCCCTCCGGCCTCGTCGCCGAGACCGCCCTCGCCTCCTTCGAACGGATGCGGAGCATCGCCGCCCTCGAACGCGCCCGGGTCTGGGCGCACCGCGACGACGCCCTCGGCAACGCCGCGGCCGGGATGCTCGCCTGCCGCGGCGGCGCGCGGGACACCGGGCTCGTCCTCGCCGCGCTCCGCCGCACGGTGCGGAGCGGCGGAGCCGACGCCCGGGAGCTGTGGACCCTCGTGGACGGCACCGGCCGGCTGCGCATCGACAGCGCCGCCCCCGTCCTCCGGCACGTCTACCGCGAGACCTCCTCCTCCCAGCTGCGCGGCCGGGCCGCCCGCGCCCTCGCCGCCACCGACCCCTCCTTCGCCGCGGGCTTCGCCGTCGAATGCCTCTGGGACTGCGAGGAGTCCACCCGCGAACTGGCCGCCCGGCACGCCGCCATCGGGGACGCCCGGGTCGTCGAGCAGCTGCGCCGGCTGGCCGCCGACCCCGCCGAGGAGGCCGAGGTCCAGACGGCCGTCCGCAGCCGCATCGGGCCCGACGCCGGGTTCGCCGCCGGCGGGCGGTGAGCGGGCGGCGTCGCCCGCCGGCCGCCCTCGCACGGTGTCAGCGGCTGACCGGGACGAAGCGCAGCGGCGTACCCGGGACGGACTGGGCCGCCGCCCAGAGATGCTCCTCCGGGACGACGCCGACCACCGGGTAGCCGCCGGTCACGGGATGGTCGGCCAGGAAGACCACCGGGCGGCCGTCCGGCGGCACCTGCACCGCTCCGAGCACCATCCCCTCGCTGGGGAGTTCCCCCGTGCGGGAGCGCCGCAGCGGCGGGCCCTCGGTGCGCAGCCCGATCCGGTTGCTCGCGGGCGACACCGCGTACCGGGCCCGGGCCAGGGAGCGGAGCGCGTCCGGCGCGAACCAGTCGTGGCGCGGACCGGGCAGCACCGGCAGTACCAGCTCGGCCGGCGGGCCCGGGCACGGCACGGTGTCCACCGGGGCGGGCGGGCCGTGCGGTGGGCCGAGCGGGAGTTCGTCGCCGGCGGCCAGCGGGGGAGGGCCCAGCCCGGAGAGCAGATCGGCGGAGCGGCTGCCCAGCACCGGCTCGGCCGCCACCCCGCCCGCGAACGCGATGTACGAGCGGAGGCCGGCCGCCGCCGGGCCGACGTCGAGGACCGCACCGGCCGGCAGCCGCACCGGCGCTCCCCAGGGCGCGGGACGGCCGTCGACCCGCACCGCGCAGGGCGCGCCGGTCACGGCCGCCGTGACCGCCGTCCGGACGCGGAGCGCGGCGCCGCTCACGGTGGTCTCCAGGGTCGCGGCCCCCGGCGGATTGCCCACCAGGCGGTTGGCCAGCCGGTGCGCGGGGACGTCCAGGGCGCCGGACCGGGGCACCCCCAGATGGGCGTGGCCGGTGCGCCCCAGATCCTGCACGGTCGTCAGCGCCCCGGGCCGCTCGGCCCGGACCACGGCCCCCTGCGGCCCGGGTGCTCCGGACGGCCCGGGTGCCTTGGGCACCGCCGTGGCCGCGGCCACCGCCGTACGGCCGCCGCTCACCGGAGCCCCTCCCGCACGGCCGCCGGGCCGCCGTCCGGGACGAAGCGGACCTCCGTACCGGGAGCGAGCAGCGCCGCCGGTTCACGGGCCGGGTCCCACAGGACCTCGCCGGTGCTGCCGATCAGCTGCCAGCCACCCGGCGAGGAGCGCGGGTACACCCCGGCGTACTCCCCGGCGAGGGCCAGCGACCCCGCCGGCACGGACGTCCGGGGCGTCGCCCGGCGCGGCACCCGGTAGCGCTCCGGCAGCCCGGTCAGATAGCCGAAGCCCGGGGCGAAGCCGCAGAACGCCACCCGGAAGCGCACCCCGCCGACGATCTCCGGGACCGTCTCGGGAGGGACCCCCCACCGCCCGGCCACCTCCGCCAGGTCCGGACCGTCGTACCGGACCGGGATGCGCACCGCGCGGCCCGCCCCCGCGGACGGCGGGGGCACCTCCCAGCCGGCCAGTTCGGCGGCGAGGGCCCGCGGGTCGTCCAGGCCGTCGACGAGCACGGTGTGCGCGGCCGGGACGATCTCGCGTACCGGGGGCAGCTCCCCCGTCTCGCGGCGGCGCATGAGCTCGGCGTGGAGCGCGCTCGCCGCCTCCGGGCTGCCGGGCTCCACCAGCAGGGCGTGCCGCCCCACGCGCAGGACCCTCATGCGAACGGCTCCAGGGCCACCCCGTCGGCGGCCAGCGCCTCCCGGACCAGCACGGCCAGCGCGGCGGCTCCGGGGGTGTCGCCGTGCAGGCACAGGGAGCGGGCCCGCACGGTGATCTTCTCGCCCTCGATGGTCGCCACCCGGCGGTCCACGGCCATCAGCAGGGAGCGCGCCACGACCTCCTCCGGGTCCTCGACGACGGCGCCCGGCCGGCCGCGCGGCACCAGCGTGCCGTCCGCGGAATAGGCCCGGTCGGCGAACGCCTCCGCGACCGCCGGCAGCCCGGCCCGCTCCGCCGCCTCCAGCAGCCGCGAGCCCGGCAGCCCCAGCACGGGCAGCGGGCGGCCCCCCGCCGCGAGGAGGGTGCCCTCCACCACCGCGGCGGCCTGCTCCTCGTCGTGCACCGTCCGGTTGAACAGCGCGCCGTGCGGCTTGACGTAGGAAACGCGCGAACCGGCGGCGCGCGCGAAGACGTCCAGTGCCCCGATCTGGTAGGCGATCTCGTCGGTGAGCTCGCGCCGCGGCACGTCCATGGAGCGGCGGCCGAACCCCGCCAGGTCCCGGTACGCGACCTGGGCGCCGATGCGCACTCCGCGCTCGGCGGCCAGCGCGCACACCCGGCGCATCGTGGACGGGTCGCCGGCGTGGAAGCCGCAGGCCACGTTGGCGCTGGTGACGACCGACAGCAGGGCGTCGTCGTCGGTCAGGCTCCAGCGGCCGAACCCCTCGCCGAGATCGGCGTTGAGGTCGATGACGGGCGCGGACGGAGGTGCGGAAGCGGTCATCGGGCGGCCTTCCCCATCGTGTCCCTCATGGTGTCGAGAAGCATCTGCCGGGAGTCGGCGAGGGAGCTGTCCAGCTCCGCCTCGGCCACGTGCAGCGCACCGCGTTCGAGGAGATCCGTCAAGCGCCGGTTCCGGACGGGCGGCGGCTCGTGGAGCCAGCGGGCCCGGGGCAGCGCCAGGAGGGCGGGACGCAGTTCGGCGAGGATGCGGCTCAGGTACTCGTCGATCCGCGGGCTGCCCGCCAGCCCGCCCAGCGCCCGGTGGAAGCGCAGATCGGCGGTGCCCACGGCCCGCCAGTCACCGGCCCGCGCGGCGGCCTCGCCCCCCGCCACCGCCTGCGCCAGAGCGCCCAGCTGACTCGGGCGGGCCTGCGGTGCGGCGCGCAGGCCGGCCAGCTCCAGAGCCCGCCGGACCGTGAAGATGTCCATGACGTCGGCGCGGCTGAGCACCCGCACCCGGACCCCCCGGTTCACCTCGTGCACGACCAGCCGGCCGTGCGCCAGCAGCCGGAACGCCTCGCGCAGCGTGTTGCGGGAGACGCCGAGCGCGGCACCGAGGGCCTCCTCGGAGAGACGCGTGCCGGGCGGCAGCGTCCCCTCGGCTATCCGGTCGCGCAGGACGTCGGCGACGCGCTGCGCCGTACTGCCGCGGCCGAGCCGGTCGCGGTCGGCCGCGAGCGGCGCGAAGGGATCGGCGGCGGACGCGGCCTGCGGGTTGGTGCGGTCCATGGGCCCCCCGTGGGCAAGCGGAACACGGCGTGGATTGTTGAACAACAGTAGCCGCGGCGGCTCGCGGCCCGGCGCGGGGCGGACGGTCCCGGCCCCGGGGCCGGGACCCGGCCCGGCCGGGGGTGAGGACGCGGCGACACGAGAAGCATCCCACTGCCCACCGACACGGGTACTCGTACGCGGGTTCCGGCGGTCGTGGCTCCGCCACTGACCGACGCCCTGCTGGGCTGCCTCCGGGTTGTTCTGCTCGGCCGGCCCGGGGAACTGGCGCCGAGCCGGGGGCGGGTCCGCCCGCCCGCGGAGCGCTGCCGCCGGCCGCGGCGGCTCGGGGCCCGTTCACTGCCGCGGCCCGGCCTCTGCCGTGCCGCCGTACCGGCGTCCCCGCCGTACCGGCGGATGCACCCACCGGCGGAACGGGGCCCTCTGTCCCGTGGGCAGCGGCCCCGTCCGTGTCCGGGGGCGGGGGCCTCTCCGGCGCCGTGTCCGCCCCCGTCGAGCGGGGAGGCCACGGGGCCGCGCCGGAGTGTGCGGAACCCCTCCGGCCCGGTGTCCGCCGCGGGGCCCGGGACCCGGTTCCCGCCCCGCGCCCCCGGCGGCCCGCGCCCAAGGCCGGTCCCATCCGCGCCGTTTGGGAGGATGTCAGCGCGAGGACCTACTCTGTGCGTCGTGAAGTCGCACGTCTCGGATTCCGCTCCGCCGCAGTTCAGTGGGGTACAGCCCGGATCGGTGGCCCGGCCCGCCCCCGGGCCCGCCGCCGACGAGGGGCTGGCCCGCCGGCTGCGCGCCCTCGCCTGCACCGCGCCGCTCCACGACCTCGACGCGCGCAAGGCCAACCTCGCCGGCGAGTACACGGTCTACGCGATGGCGGAGACCGCGCTGGCCGCCATCGACCTCGTCACGCTGAACATGGACTTCGACACGGGCGCCGACCACGAGCAGGTCGTCTCCCGGCTGCTGCCCCGGGTCGCGGCCCAGGCCCCCGACCGCCCCGCCGCCGAGCACGACCGGGTCGCCCGCTGGGTCCTGGAGAACCTCATCAACGTCGGCAGCGTGGACCGCGGCTTCCGCGCCGTCTACGGCACCTTCGGCCCGGACGGCGCCTACGTCCGGCGGGACTACGACTTCAAGCTGATCGAGGAGGTCCCCGGCCCCGGGGGCGGCGTCTATCTGCGCACCACGGACGAGGCGGTCAACGTCCTGGTCGGCGCCCTCGACACGGACGTCACCAGCGCGCAGATCGCCGCCGAGGTGAAGCTGGAGGTGCTGATCAACCGGGGCCGGCTCGCCGACGCCCAGCTGGCGGCGGAACAGGCCCGTTACCGCACCGTGCAGTACGCCGAGACGCTGCGCCGCACCCTGGAGGCCACCCGCCGCAACGTCCGCGCCGTCGACTGGCTGAACCGGGTGCCCGACCTGATCGCCGAGGCCCTCGACCACGTCGCCGACCGCTACCGCCACGAGAACGCCATCCTGACCAACATCCGCCGGGCCCGCGACGAGGCGGAGGAACCCGAGCACAAGCGGCGCGCCGCCGAGCTGGTCGACATCGTCAAGGACTGCGTCCGGCGCCACACCCAGCTGCAGTCCCGGCTGCTGGAGGCCGGCCCGCTGTTCCGCGCCGAGCAGGACCGGCAGGCCTTCGCCGCGCCCTCCGCGCGGGCCGGGCTCGACCTGTACGGCCAGCTGCTGGCGCCCCTGCTGCCGCTGGCCGTGGAGCGGGCCCTGCCGGTCACCGACGCCTTCTTCCGCCGCGGCACCGGCCTGCGCACCCCCTCCGCCGTGCGCCTCGGCGACCTCACCGACCTGCTCCTCACCCCGCCCGCCGAACGGGAGCACCTCGGCGCGGAGATGCCCGAGCCGGATCTCGTCACCACGCCCGACGACAGCCGGTTCAGCGAGGAGCAGCTGGCCCGCGCCCTGGACCTGCTCGACCTTCCGCCCGACGCCCCGCGCCGGCTGTCCGGGCTGCTGGCGGAGGCCCGCCGGCAGGATCCGGAACTGCCGTATCTCGTCGCCCTGCTGGCGGTGCACGCCGCGAGCCCGCCGGTCGGCACCGCCTACCGCCAGGGTGAGCAGCGCCTGCTGTTCGCGGTGGACGACGGCGTCCAGCTCGACGACCCCGAGTACGGCGGCGCCGACCTGATCGTCGGCACCGCCCTGCTCGACGCGGCCGGCATGGCCGCGGACCGCAGCACGGAGGCGGCATGACGGCCCCGGGACGCCGGCCCCGGCCCGCCGCTCCGGCGCCGTCCCCGCAGCCCCCGGCGGCCGG
Source organism: Streptomyces sp. F63 (assembly GCF_018070345.1). Lineage (GTDB taxonomy): Bacteria > Actinomycetota > Actinomycetes > Streptomycetales > Streptomycetaceae > Streptomyces. The sequence continues at coordinate 15,987 of NZ_JAGPXX010000043.1, read as the reverse complement.
GGCGCGTACGGGGACCACCCGGCGCGCACCCGTCCGCGACAGCGGTCGCCGCCCGGCCGGCGACGCGGCGGCCACGCCCGGTACGGCCACCGGCACGGCGGCCCGCCCGGGCGGCACCCCGGACCGGTGCCCGCCGCCCGCCGCCTCGCGGACCGGCCGTCCCCGCACGATCCGGACCGCCGTCCGGCCCCCCGCACCCGGCAAGGAGCGACAGCAGTGAACGAGTACGGCGTGGACGACGGCTTCCGCGGCGCACCGGGTGACGGCGCCCCACCGCCCGGCGAGCGGGAGGAGGCCGGGCCGCGCGCCGCGGCCGGCCCCGCCGGGATCACGCCCGCCGACGCGGCCGACGCCGCCCGCCTCGTCTCCTGCGGCCTCCAGCCCAAGCTGCTCCCCGCTCGCGACGCCGACTACGCCGAACTGCTGCGCCGGCACCGCGACGACCCGGCCTTCGCCCGGCTCGCCGACGCGGTCGCCACCGGGCTCGGCCTCGTCGTCCTGGAGGTGTCCCCGCGCGCCGGCATGGTGGTGACCGCCGCCGAGGACTCCGTCTTCGCGGTCCGCATGGGCGACTACGCCCGCCGCGCCGCCTCCGACACCACCGACCGCTTCCTGCACGGGCTGGCGCATCTCGCCGTCGCCGCCCTCGCCTTTCCCCGCCCCGAGGACCTGGCCGACGACGGGTACATCGGCCGGATCACCGTCAACGGCGTCGACGCCTTCGTCCGGCAGGCCTGCCGGCGGCTGGAGGAGCGCGCCGAGGCGGCGGGCGAGAACACCGATCCGGCCACCGGCGCCCCGGGGCTGGAGGCCGCCTGGCGGGTGTGGTCCCGGCGCAGCGCCACCGGCGCCACCAAGGACGCCCGCCGGCTGGCCGGTTCGACCACCGGCATCGTCGGCAAGGCCGTCGCGTTCCTCACCGACTCCGGCTTCCTCCAGCGCACCGGGGACGACGCCGGCGGCTCGTACCGCACCACTGCCCGCTACCAGCTCCAGGTCCGCGACATGGCCGGTTCCGCCGCCCTGGCCGAGCTGCTGGAGCTCGGCGTCGTGGCCGTCGGCGACGGCACCCCGACGCTGCTGCCCCCGGAGGAGAGCGACGCACTCGTCGCCGACGCCGGACTGCCCTTCCACTCCTGAGGGCCCGGCCCGGGCGCCCCGGAAGACCGTCCCCCACCCGAGGGGGACCCGGGACCGCCCCGGGCGCCCGCCGCCCGTCCGCCCGCCCCGCCCGTCCGCCCGCCCCGCCCGTCCGCATCACACCGAGAGTCCGCCGCCATGTACGAGCTGTCCCGGGTCCGCCTCTACTCCATCGGCCCCGCCGGCGCCCGCTACGCCGACACCGTGCTCGACCTGCGCGGCGTCGGCGACCCCGTGGCCGCCCCCGCGCCCGCCCAGGCGGACTTCTTCGAGGAGGAGCCCACCGGGCCGCCGCGCCGCCCGGCCCCCGCCGGAGTGCTCTTCCTGGAGAACGGCGGCGGCAAGTCCGTCCTGCTCAAACTGATCTTCTCCGTGATGCTGCCCGGCCACCGCAACACCCTCGGCGGCGCCAGCTCCGGCGTGCTCCGCAAGTTCCTCCTCGCCGACGACTGCGGGCACGTCGCCCTGGAGTGGATGCACACCCTCACCGGCGAGACCGTCGTCGTCGGCAAGGTCAGCGAGTGGCGCGGCCGCCAGGTCTCCTCCGACCCGCGGAAGTTCGCCGAGGCCTGGTACTCCTTCCGCCCCGGCCCGGGGATGAGCCTGGACTCCCTGCCGGTGGCCGAGTCCACCGCCGTCCGGGCCCCCGCCGAGGGCGTGTCGGGCGCCCGGGGCCGCCGCCGCACGATGAAGGGCTTCCGCGACGCCCTCACCGAGGCGGGCCGGGCCTACCCCAACCTCGACGTCGTCTGGGTGGAGATCCACGAGCGCTGGAACGAGCACCTCGGCGAACTCGGCCTCGACCCCGAACTCTTCCGCTACCAGCGGGAGATGAACGCCGACGAGGGCGAGGCCGCCGGCCTCTTCGCCGTCAGGAACGACGCCGACTTCGCCGACCTGCTCCTGCGCGCCGTGACGGACACCCGCGACACCGACGGCCTCGCCGACCTGGTGCACGGCTTCGCGCACAAGCTCGGCCGGCGCGCCGAACTCACCGCCGAACGGGACTTCACGGCCGGCTCCGTCGACCTGCTCGGCCGGATCACCGAGGCCGCGGCGGAACGGGAGCGCGCCCGCGAGGTGCACGCCGGGGCGGAGCGCCGCGCCCGCACCCTCGTCCGGCGGCTCTCCGCCCGCGCCCGCGAGGAGCGGGGCCGGGCCGCCGAACTGGCCGAGCAGGCCGGCGACGCGGAGCGGTCGGTCGCCGAGGCGGCGCGCGCCCGCGAGCACAGCTCCCTGATCGCCGCCGAACTCGCCTACCGGCACGCCTCCCTGGCCCTCGCCGCCGCCGGGAAGGCGGCGGCCGCGCAGAAGCGGGAACTGGGCGAGGCCCGCACCCTCCTCTCCGCGTGGCAGGCCGCGGAGGCCGTGCTGCGCCACCGGGCCGCCGCCGACCGCTCCGCGCGGGTCGCCGCCGCCATCCGCGAGGCCGAGCGCGACGCCGCCCCGGCTCTCGCGGCCCGGGCGGCCGCCGCCGCCGAACTGGCCGGCGCCCTGGACGCGGCCGTCGAGAGCAGCGAGCGGAACGCGGCCGAGGAGGAGGCCCGGTCGACCGCCCTCCAGAGCGAGGGCGAGACCGCCCACCGCGGCGCCACCGAGGCCGCGACCGCCGCCGAGCGCGCCCGCAGCGAGGCCGAGCATCTGCGGCAGCGGCTCGCCGAGGTCGAACAGGAGACGGCGGAGGCCGTCCGCGCCGGCTGGCTCGACGACGCCGCGCCCGACGCCGATCCGGCGCGCGCCGCGCTCGCCGCCGGAGAGGCCGTGCGCACCGCTGCCGCCGCCGCCGACGCGGCCCGGGACACGGCCCGGCAGGCCGCCGACCGGGCCCGGGAGGCCGCGGTCGAGGAGACCCGCGCCGACCTGGCCGCGTCCCGCGCCGGGGACGCCGCCCGCGCGGCGGAGACCGCGCACGCCGCCGAGCGCCGCACGGCCGCCGCCATCGCCGCGGAGCCCCGCCTCGCCGAACTGCTGAGCCTGCCGGGGCCCGGCCCGGCGCCCGTCCCGGACCCCGGCTCCGCGGCCGGCCGCACCCCGGGTGCGGCGGCCGGCGGCGGGCCCGGGGCGTCCGGCGGCGTGGGCCCGGCCGCCGTCCCCGCCCCGCGCGGCGCCGCCCCGGACCGCCCCGGCGCGGCCCACGCGGCCGGCGGCTCCCGCCCCGGCGCGCGTGCCCAGGCGGCCATCCCGCACCCGGGCGGCCCCGAGGACCCGCACCCGGGCACCGGGGACCGGGGACCGGTGCCCGGCGGCACGACCCGCTCCGAAGACCCCCGGGGCGTCAACCCGTCCGCGGCCGGGGCGAGTCCGGGTGAACCGGCGGACGGCGGCCGGGCCGTGGCGCCGGGCGGGGCCGGCCCGTCCGGCGGCAGGCCGCAGGGAGAGACGGCGGCCGGCGGCACGGCGGCATCCCGCCCCCCGGAGGACCCCGGGCAGGACCGGGAGACCGCCGCCGCGGCCGGGGCGGCCGGGCATCCGGCGGAAACCGGGACCGGCGGAACGGCCGCGGCGACGGGCACCGGCACGGAAACCGCGGCCACCACCGGTACCGGCAGCGACTCCGGTGCCGACTTCGGTGCCGACTCCGGTACCGACCTCGGCGCCGGGGAGGGCACGCGCCCCGCCCACCCCGCACCGCCCGCCGCCGACGGCCCCCTGACCGTCGAGGAACTGGACCGCTGCGCCGAGGCCCTGCGCGATCTGCTCGACCGCGGAGTCGCCTCCGCCGAGCGGCAGCTGTTCGAGCTGAGGACGGCCGCGGCCGACGACGCCCGCATCCTCGGCGCCCTCGGCGACGGCGGGCTCCTGCCGCCCGGCCCCGACGTTCTGGCCACCGTCGAGTACCTCGGTGAACACGGCATTCCCGCCCTGCCCGGCTGGCGCTACCTCGCCCGGGCCGTGGCTCCCGAGGACCACGCCACGGTGCTCGCGGCCCGCCCGGAGCTCGTCGACGGCGTCGTCATCACCGACCCCGCCACCCACGCCCGCGCCCGCGAGGTCCTCGCGGGCGCCGCGCTGCTGCCCCGCTCGGCCGTGGCCGTCGGCACCGCCGCCGCGCTGCTCGCCCCGCCCCCGCAGGGCGGGCCGGGGAGCGGGCCGGACGGGGAGGTCTTCCTCGTCCCGCCGAACCCGGCCATGCACGACGAGCACGCCGCCGACGACGAGCGCCGGGCCCGCCGGGCCCGCGCCGCCGCCCGCGACGAGGAGATCCGCACCCTGTCGGCCCGGCTGGCGGGGGACCGCGCGCTGGCCGCCCGGATCGCCGCCTGGCGCACCGACTGCCCGCCCGGCCGGCTCACCGAACTCGCGGACGCGGCCCGCTCGGCGCACGAGGCGGCCGGGGCCGCCCGCCGGCGGCTCGCCGAGGCCGGGACCGCGCGCGCCGAGGCGGAGGAGGCAGCCGCCGAGGCCGCCGCGGCGCGCGACGAACGGCAGGAGGCGGCGCAGCGCGCCCGCCGCACCGCCGACGCCCTGTCCGGTCTCGCCTTCCGGCTGCGGGAACGGGCGCGCTGGCAGAGCCGGCTGCGGGAGACGGCGGACGAGACCGCCGAGGCCGAGGCCCGCGCCACGGCGTGCTGGGAGCGTGCCCGGGCCGCGGACGAGGACCGCCGGGCCGCCCAGCGCGCCGCCGACGACGCCCGGCGCACCGCCCGCACCCTGCGCGCCGAGCGGTCCGAGATCGCCGGTGTCGCCGAGGACGCGGCCCGCGAGGGGCGGCGCGCCGCCGAGGCCCGCGGCACCGCCCTGCCCGATCTGCGCGAGGCGTACCGGGCCGCCTCCCGGCTCTACGAGAAGGTCGGTGTCGGTGCCGACCTCCGCGCCGAGCAGGCCCGCGCGGAGAGCGACGAGAGCGCGGCCCGCGCCGAACTCGACCGGCTCACCAACAAGGTCCGCAACCGCGCCGCCCAGCTCCTGGAGAGCACCGACGGCGCCGACGGACCGTCGCGCCAGGCGGCCGCCGCCCGGGCGGAGTCCCGGGTGCAGCTGCTGGAGTCGCGTGCCTCGGCCGCGAGCGAACAACTCGGCCGCTACCGGGGCGAGGCCGAGCGGCTCGCCCCGCCGCCGGGCCCCGGCGGGCAGCCCGGGGAGGCCTACACGGAGCTGCCCGCGGAGCTGGTCCCCGGCGACGCCGAGCAGGCCAAGGACCTGCTGCGCACCGCCACCGCCGAGCGCGCCGAGCGTGAGGACGCGTGGGAGACGGCCCGCGCCGCCCACGCCGGACTGCTGCGCGCGCACCGCTCCGCCGAGGAGGCGGCGAGCGGCTTCGACGACACGGCCGCGCTCCTGCGCGACCTGCTGCGCGAGCCGGACCGGGCGGGCGAGCAGGACGGCGGGGAACCGCCCGCGCCGTATCCGGGCGGCCCGGAGGAGGCCCGGCAGGCCGCCGCCGGGGCGCGGCGGTCGTTGCGCGGCTGTGCCGCCGACCTCTCCGCCGCCGAGGCCGCGGTCCGCGAGGCGAGCGACATCCTCGTGCGGCACGCCAACGCCGTCCGTTACGAGCAGGTCCGCACCCCCGCCCGCCAGCAGATCAGGGAGCTGCCCGCCGCCGCCCTCGCCGAGCACGCCGCGGCCTGGCGGGAGGCGTTCGCACCGCGGCTGCGGGTCCTCACCGACGAGCTGGAGCAGCTGGAGCGGAACCGGGACAGCATCGTCGACCGGCTGCGCGGCCTGGTGGAGGCCTCGCTGGCCACCCTGCGCTCGGCGCAGCGGCTGTCCAGGCTTCCCGGCGGGCTGGGGGAGTGGTCGGGCCAGGAGTTCCTCCGCATCCGGTTCGAGGAGCCCGATCAGGCGACGCTCAGCGAGCGGCTGGGCGAGGTGATCGACGAGGCCACCCGCGGCGCGGTGCGGAAGAACTCCGACCTGCGCCGGGACGGCATGACCCTGCTGCTGCGCGGGGTCGCGGCGGCCCTCCGGCCGCGCGGCGTCGCCGTGGAGATCCTCAAGCCGGACGCGGTGCTGCGGGCCGAGCGCGTCCCCGTGGGCCAGATGGGAGACGTCTTCTCCGGCGGCCAGCTGCTCACCGCCGCCATCGCGCTCTACTGCACGATGGCCGCCCTCCGCAGCAACGACCGCGGCCGCGACCGGCACCGGCACGCGGGCACGCTCTTCCTCGACAACCCGATCGGCCGGGCCAACGCCACCTATCTGCTGGAGCTGCAGCGGGCGGTGGCGGACGCCCTCGGGGTGCAGCTGCTCTACACCACCGGGCTGTTCGACACCACGGCGCTGGCGGAGTTCCCCCTGGTGATCCGGCTGCGGAACGACGCGGATCTGCGGGCCGGGCTGAAGTACATCCGGGTGGAGGAGCATCTGCGCCCCGGGCTGCCCCGGCAGGACGCCGACGGCGCGGTGCACGGGGAGATCAGCGCCACCCGGATGTTCCGCCGCCCGCCCGAGCCCGCGGGCGCGGGAGACGCGGGAGACGGGGAAGCGGAGGGGCCGGAACGGGCGCCGTCCGGGAACCGCGGCGGCCGGCCGGCCCGGGAGCAGCGGGAGTCCCTCCCCGAGACGTGACGGGGGCGGAGCGGCGGCCGCGCGCACGGCCGGGGCCGCGTGGGGGTCCGGCGGCTGCCGGGCGGTGCCGGGGAGGCCGGTGGGGGAGTGCGGACGGCGGCAGGGCCCTCCCGGGCCGGCCCGGAGACCGCCCCGGGAAGGTCAGACGGAGGACAGCCGGCGCCCGGCCGGCCGGGCGGAGCGGGCGGCCTTGCCGGAGTCCCGGGCCGCTTCCCGCGCGGCGGCCCGGGCCTCGCGCCGGGCCCGCCGCCGCTCGCGCCGCAGGGCCCGGGCGGTGCTGCTCGGCACGGACACGACCCCGTGCCGCTGGTTCCAGACCTGCCGGGTGATCCAGACGTCGAGGACGCTCCAGGTGGCGGCGATGGTCATGGCCACGGTGGCGAGGACGGCGGGCAGGGCCGCCCATACCGCCGCCATGGTGCAGAAGAAGGCGATCATGGCCGCGATCAGGGTCACGGCCACGATGATGCCCGCCCGTACCGCGGCCCTCCGGACCGGTCCGGGCAGCGGGGGGCGGATTGCCGGTTCGACCGTCCAGAGCGTGCCGGCGCCGGGCGCGTCGAAGGACGCCTCCGCCGGGATGACGTGATCCCGCGCCTCATGCGGAGGTTCCGTGCTGCCCTCGGTCGGATGGTGTGCCTGCGTGTCCATCAAATCTTCACTTCCCCGCGGGTGTCCGTGCCGGGCCGGGGACGGGAGTCCCGGCATCGGTCGGCTGCCCGCCGTGCGCCGTTCCGAAAACCGGAGTGGGGGAGAAATCCGCTTCCGCCCCACCCCCGGATCACGACCGGGGCGGGGCGGAGGTTCCCGGGCTCATCGCTTTCCGGCCAACATGTTCCCGTTGGGCGGGTGTTGGCCGCTGTTGCCTGCGTGGACGCCCGCTGTGTGATGTCCTGGAATCGTCCGACAGTTCCGGGCCGGGCCGTGATCGGTACGCGCGCGGATCCCCGGACTGGTCTTCGAGTTGTCACCCTCGCAGTAGTAGGCTCACGCCGTTTGCGGACGGAATACGGAACAGCACCTCCGGCGAGCCGGGGTTGACAAATGGGGGAGGCCATGCGCTTTCGCGGGACATCGATCCGCAGGAAGATCGTGGCGCTGCTGCTGGTGCCATTGGTGTCCCTGGTGTCGGCCTGGGCCCTGGCCACGGTATTCACCGCCGGCCAGGCCAAGCGCCTGCTGGACCTCAGCCCGCTGACGGGCACGGTCGGCGTCCCCGCCGAGCAGCTCGCGCAGGAGCTGCAGCGGGAGCGCCGGCAGACCCTCGTCTACCTCGCCGACCCGCGCAGCGCCGACACCCTGGCCCGGTTGCACAGTTCGGAGAGCGCCACCGACGAGGCGCTGAACACCTTCCGCGGCGTCCTGGTCACCGAAGGCGTGCACGAGAAGATCGGCGACAACGCCGGGGCCCGGGACCGGCTGCACGACCTGGAGGACGAGCTGGAAGGTCTCGACAGCGTCCGGCGCAGGGCCCAGGAGGGCACGCTCGCCCCCGCCGAGGCCTTCGCCACGTACAACGAACTCGTCGACTCCTGCCACGAACTGCTGCTCACCCTGAACCCCTACGCCTTCAACGAGCCGGAGCTCGACCAGGAGGGAGGCGCCAACGTCGGCACCATCCGCGCCCGCGAGGCCCTGGCCCGCGAGGACTCGCTGCTCGCGGCCGCGCTCGCCGCCGGCACCCTGTCCGAGGGCGATCTGCGGATGTTCGCCGACCGCGTGGCCGACCGGAAGCTCCTCTACCGCCTCCACCTCCCGCAGCTTCCCGCCGCGGAGCGCGAGCGCTACGAGAAGTTCTGGACCGGTTCCGAGACCGCCGAACTGCGCGCCACCGAGGAGAAACTGATCGCCGAGGGCCCGGAGGGGCTGGAGAACGTCAACGCCGAACGGTGGCAGTCCGCCGCCGAGACCGCACTGGCCGATCTCGCCGGGATGGGCATCGAGGCCATCGGCCGCTACCAGGAGCGGGTCGAGCCGCACGGCACCCGCTTCCTGCTGCAGGCGGCGTCGGTGGCCGTGCTCGGCTTCCTGCTGGTGGTCGCCTCCATCGCCATCTCCTTCCGCATCGGCCGCAGCCTCGCCCACGACCTCAGCAGGCTCCGCAAGGACGCCCACGAGATGTCCGGCGTCCGGCTGCCCGCCGTCATGCGCCGGCTCGCTGCCGGGGAGCACGTCGACGTCGAGGCCGAGGCGCCCCGGCGGGAATACGGCCAGGACGAGATCGGGCAGGTCGGCCAGGCCCTCAACACCCTGCAGCGGGCCGCCGTCGAGGCGGCCGTCAGACAGTCCGACATGCGCCGCGGCGTCTCCGAGGTCTTCGTCAACCTCGCCCGCCGCAGCCAGGTGCTGCTCCACCGGCAGCTCAGCCTGCTCGACACCATGGAGCGCCGCACCCAGGACGCCGACGAGCTCGCCGACCTGTTCAAACTCGACCACCTCACCACCCGCATGCGCCGCCACGCCGAGGGCCTCGTCATCCTCTCCGGGGCCGCCTCCTCCCGGCAGTGGCGCAGGCCCGTCCAGCTCATGGACGTGGTCCGGGCGGCCGTCGCGGAGGTCGAGGACTACGAGCGCATCGAGGTGCGCCGGCTGCCGCGGCTGGCGGTCGCCGGCCCGGCGGTCGCCGACCTCACGCACCTCGTCGCCGAACTGCTGGAGAACGCCACGGTGTTCTCGCCCCCGCACACCGCCGTCCAGGTGCACGGCGAGCGGGTCGCCAACGGCTTCACTCTGGAGATCCACGACCGCGGTCTCGGCATGACACCGGAGGCGCTGCTCGACGCCAACCTCCGCCTGGCCGAGACCCCCGAGTTCGAGCTGTCGGACACCGACCGCCTCGGTCTCTTCGTCGTCAGCCGGCTCGCCCAGCGGCAGGGGGTCCGGGTCTCCCTCCAGACCTCCCCGTACGGCGGCACCACGGCGGTCGTGTTCATTCCGGCCACCCTGCTCACCGAGAAGGCGCCCGAGGGCCGGGGCGGTTCGGAGGACACCGCCGAGGTCGCGGCCCCGGGCGGCAGGCTCGCGGCTCTCGCGCAGGTGCCCGTCCCCCTGGGCGGTCCCTCGCGGCGCGGCATGCCGGCCCTGGACGGCCCCGTCGAACTGGAGGGTCCGGACGCCGCGGAGGACGAGACCGACCACGAGGGGCTGCTCTTCCGCGCCCGCCGGCACGGCGGCCGGGAGGGTTCCGCCGGCCGCGCGGACCACGGCGGGAGGGACCGGTCCGGTTCCGCCGCCCCGGCCGCGGAGCAGCACCAGCAGGCGCGCGACGGCGACACCGCGGGCCCGGAGACCACCCGTTCCGTGCCGCGGCCCCGCCGCGGCACCCCGGTCCTGGTCTCCGACCACGGACAGCCCGTCGACGCCGCCCGCCGCACCCCGCCCCCGGACGGGGAGGACGGGCCCGGTGCCCGGGCCGGCGGCCCCGGCGGACTGCCCCGGCGTGTCCGGCAGGCGAGCCTCGCACCCCAGCTCAAGGCGGAGCACGGACCCCGGTCCGAGCCGCCGGAGACAGCGGACCCGGAGCCCGACCGCGACGCCGAGGAGGTGCGGGCCCGGATGGCCTCGCTCCAGCGCGGCTGGCAGCGCGGCCGGGAGCACCACGGTGACGACACCGGCACCGGAACCACCGGGGACACAGCACCAGGAACGACACATGAGGGGAACGGTCGATGACCTCACCGCAGGCCATGGGACGCAACGGCGCACGGGGCGGAGCGGGCGAGCTGAGCTGGCTCCTCGACGAGCTGGTGGAGCGCGTCGGCAGCATCCGGAAGGCCCTGGTGCTGTCCCGTGACGGACTGCCGACCGGTACCTCCCAGGACCTGAGCCGCGAGGACGGCGAGCACCTGGCGGCCGTCGCCTCCGGGTTCCACAGCCTGGCCAGGGGTGTGGGCCGGCACTTCGAGGCGGGCCGGGTCCGGCAGACCGTCGTCGAGCTGGACGGTGCCTTCCTCTTCGTCACCGCGGCGGGCGACGGCAGTTGCCTCGCGGTGCTGGCGGACGCGGACTCCGATGTGGGCCAGATCGCATACGAGATGACTCTGCTGGTCAAGCGGGTGGGCGCGCACCTCGGTACCGCCCCGCGCGAAGACCTGGCCGGCGGAGGGTGACGGGGGGTGGCATGAGCGAAGACGGCCAGGGGGAAGGGCACTGGTTCGACGACGAGGCCGGACCGGTCGTACGGCCGTACGCGATGACCCGCGGACGCACCCGCAGCGCGGCGGAGGACAAGCTCGACCTGATCGCCGTCGTCGTCGCCCGGGACCGGGGGGCGGCGGACCTCTACGCGGGTCACTCCGCCGTCGACCACACGCTCTCACCCGAGCACATCGACATCGTCGAACGGTGCCGGGAGGTCCCGCAGTCCGTGGCCGAGCTCTCCGCCGATCTCGACCTGCCGGTGGGGGTCGTACGGGTGCTCATCGGCGACCTCATCGACGGGGACCTGGTCCGGGTGTCCCGCCCGGTGCCCCCGGCGGAGCTGCCGGACGAGAGCATCCTGCGCGACGTGATCGCCGGCCTCCGGGCCCTCTGACACCGGCCCGCCGCCGGCCCCTCCGCGCGGAGCGGGGGGCCGGCGGCCGGCCCGCGGCCCTCCGGGGCCGGCCGCGCCGCCGTCGTCAGTCGTGCGGCACCACGGCGACCGGCGCGGACACGTGGTGCAGCACCGCGTGGGCCACCGAACCGAGCCGCGGCCCGATGTGCAGCGCGGAGGTGCGCCGCCGGCCGACCACGACCAGACTCGCGTCCGCGGCCGCCTCGACCAGCTCCCGCCCGGCGCTCCCCATCGGCACGCCCGGCACGACCTCGACGCCGGGGTGCGCCTCCCGCCACGGCCGGAGCAGGGCGTCCAGCGTCTCGGACCGCTCCCGGGCCAGCTCCTCGGGGCTGGGCTCCAGGTTCATCCCGGCCGCGGCCGTCGGCTCGTACCGGAGAGCGGGGGCCGGGGCCCAGGCGCTCACCACGCGCAGCGGGACGCCGCGCCGCTCGGCGGCGTCGAAGGCGAACTCCACCAGGGCGTCGTCCGGGTGCCGGACGTCCCAGCCCAGCACCACCTCGCGGCCCTCGGGTGCCGGCGCGGCCGCCCCCGGGGCACCGGTGCCGGACGCGGCGGCCCGTACCAGCACCACCGGCTTCGCGGCCCGCGCGACGGTGGCCATGGCGACGGAGCCGAGGAGGAAGCCGGCCATGCCGCTCAGCCCGCGGGATCCCAGGACCAGCAGGCCGGCCTCGTCGCAGGCGCCCAGCAGGGCGTGTACCGGGTCCTGGTCCACGATGTGCCCGGTGGTCACCGGCAGTCCGGGGTGGCGCTGCTCCAGGGCCTCCCGGCTCTCCCGGAGCAGCTTCTCCTCCCAGTGGTGGGCGTCGACACCGCCGGGCGGGGCCGGCGGCGCCGGCGGCCGGACGTGGACCAGCCGCAGCGGCAGCTTCCGCCGGAGCGCTTCTCCGGCGGCCCATTCGGCGGCGGCGAGGCTCTCGGGCGAACCGTCGAGTCCGACCGTGACGGGGTGGTTCATGCCGACTCCTCCAGAGGATCCGTGTGGGGCGCCGCGGGCGCCGGCGGGGCCGGGGGGTCCCGGCTCCGTGTGATCAGTTTCCGGCGGGCGGGAGCCGCCCGAACAGGGACTGTGGTCCCGTCCTGCGGCCGGAGGGTCCCGGACGACGGCCCTGCTCGCGGCCGGTGAACCGGGTACCGCCCGCCGGCCCGCCGGACGGCGGAAGCCCGCCGTCCGGGGGAGCGTACCCCGCCGGACGGCGCCGCTCACGGGAACGCCCGGGTGTCCCCGTCCGCGCGGGGGGCCGTTCCCGTTCCCCGCCGTCCCGGCCGTCCGCACGTTTCGCCGGCGGTGCCCGGGGCGGACCCGGCCGGAGGTGTGATCCCCGCCCGGGGCCGGTTACACCGTCCGGATCGGGGGACTCGTCGGGCCGGACCCGGCCGCCCCCGGTTCCGCGGGCCGTACCGCTCACCTTCCGGAGGTCCCATGAACGGCATCGTCACCGCGGGCCTCGACGGTTCCCCCGAGAGCGCCGCCGCCGCCGAATGGGCGGCCCGCGAGGCGCTGCTCCGCGGGGTGCCGCTGCGGCTGGTGCACGCCCGGGAGAAGGAGCCGCACCTCGTCCAGGCCCCCTTCGTCGGCACCGAGACCCAGCACGAGTGGACCGGCGGCATCCCGGACGAGGCGGTCACCGCGCTCCGGGAGCGCCACCCCGGCCTGGAGATCACCGCCGAGGACGTCACCGGCCGGCCGAGGGAGGTGCTGCAGGGCATCGCGCGCTCCGCGGACCTGCTGGTCCTGGGCTCCCGGGGGCTCGGCGGCGTCGCCGGGTTCCTGGTCGGCTCCGTGGCGCTGGCCACCGTGGCGCACGCCACCCGGCCCACCGTGCTCGTGCGGGCCGGGGAGGCGGCGGGGGACGGCCACCGGGCCGGTCCGGACGGCCACTCCGCGACCCCGGCCCCGTTCCGGGACGTGGTCCTCGGCCTGGACCTCCACCAGCCCTGCGACGCTCTGATCCGCTTCGCCTTCGAGGCCGCCGCCCGGCGCGCCGCCCGGCTCCGGGTCGTGCACAGCTACCGGCTGCCGCCTGCCGAGACCTGGGGCAGCAGGCCGGCCGCCGGCGCCTACCCGCCCACCACGGCCGACCTCGTGCCCACCGCGGCGGACTTCTCCCGGTATGAGGAACGGGCGCTGACCGCCGCCCTGGCCCCCTGGCGGGCCGACTTCCCCGAGGTGGAGGTGGCCGAGGAGTGCGGGGTGGGGGGCGCCGCCCACCATCTGACGCAGGCGTCGGCCGAGGCCTCACTGGTCGTCGTCGGCCGCCGGATACGGCGCTCCCCGCTGGGTACCCACATCGGGGCCGTGGCCCACGCGCTGCTGCACCATTCGGCGGCACCCGTCGCCGTCGTCCCGCACGACTGAGGCGCGCGGGCCCGCCCCGGACCGTGCACGGCCTTCCCCATCTCTGACGCGCCGTCATGGTGCGGGCGCGGATGCGCCGGCGGCCGGACCGGGACCATCGGTCCCGGCCATGCACCGCTCGGCACTGGGCCCCGTCCCCGCGGGTCCCCGATGCTGGACGTACGACGGCGGAGGAACCCATCATGCGAGCACGCGTCTTCCACGGTCCCGGCCGTTCCTCCGGGGAGACCGGCCCGGGCCCGGCATCCAGCAGGCGCGTGATCCCCGAGACCGGAGCCCCGAAGGCCGTCATCAACCGGAGCTGACGGCGACGGCCCTGGACCGCGCCGCCCCGCCCCGCGCCCGCCCCCGCCTCACCGCAGAGGAGAGCACCATGCCCACCGAGACCCCCCACATCGTGAGCGATGTGATGACACAGACGGTCGTCGCCATCGGCCGCGGCGCCTCCTTCAAGGAGATCGTCCGGATGCTGACGGAGTGGAAGGTCAGTGCCATGCCGGTGCTCGCGGGCGAGTCGCGGGTCGTCGGCGTGGTCTCGGAGGCGGACCTCCTGCCCAAGGAGGAGTTCCGGGACAGCGACCCCAGCCGGCGGGAGCAGATGCGGCGTCTGCCCGACCTCGCCAAGGCCGGGGCGACGACCGCCGAGGAGCTGATGAGCGCGCCGCCCGTCACCGTACGGGCGGACGCCACGCTCTCCGAGGCGGCGCGCGTCATGGCCGTCGAGCACGTCAAGCGGCTGCCCGTGGTGGACGCCGACGGGCGGCTGCAGGGCCTGGTGAGCCGGGCCGATCTGCTGAAGGTGTTCCTGCGGAAGGACGAGGACATCGAGGAGGAGGTGCGGCGCACCGTCACCTCGTACCTCTTCCCGGACCCCGAGGCGCCGGTGCGGGTCTCGGTGAAGGACGGCGTGGTCACCCTCAGCGGCAGGATCAAGGACACCTCGCTGGTGCCGGTGGCCGCGCGGCTGGCCCGTGCGGTGGAGGGGGTCGTCGGGGTCGAGTGCGAGCTGATCCGGGCGGTCGGCGGCCCCGCGGACTGAACCGCCGCCCCGGCACGGGGCCGGGAGGACCGGAGACACGGCCGGGGCGCCGCACGGGGCCCCGCTGCGGCACCCCGTCACCGGCTCCGGCGCCCCGCCGCACGGCCGTGCCCCGGCTCTGGGCCGCACCGGGCGCGGCCGGACCCGTCGCACCGGGCCCGCCGTGCCGGGCCCGTGGCCGGAATTCCGTGCGCCGCGCGGTGGTCCCCTGGGACGGCCGGGGGCGGGGGTGGCAGGGTGGCCGCGAGGGACGGAACCGGGCGAGGGAGGGAAAAGATGATGGACCGTCATGTGGTGGCCGGGATCGACGGTTCGCGGCCGGGCCTGGCGGCGGCCGAGTGGGCCGCGGCCGAGGCGGAGGCGCGGGGGACCGCACTCCGCCTCGTCCACGTGGCACCGCCGGAACCGGTGGGACGGCCGGCGCCGCGCGGCGCGGACGCCTGGCGGCTGGGCGCGGAGCGCATGGTGCGCGGGGCGGTCGCGGAGATCACCCGGCGCCGCCCGGACCTGGACGTCGTCGGTGAACAGGCCACCGGCGCCCCCGCCGCCGCCCTGGCCGCCGCCTGCGCGTCCGCCGCGCCGCTGGTACTCGGCACGCGCGGACTGGGCGGGTTCGAGGGGCTGGCGCTCGGATCGGTGGCCCTGGAACTGGCCGGCCGGGCACCCTGCCCGGTGGTGCTCGTGCCCGCGGCACGGGCCGGTGAGGAGAAGGAACCCGAGGTCGTCCTCGGCCTCGACGCGCGCCGGCCCGCCGCCGGCGCCCTGCGCTACGCCTTCGAGACGGCGCGGCGGCGCGGCGCCCGGCTGCGCGCGGTGCACGCCTGGAGCCTGCCCGCGCCGTACGCGGCGCCCTGGGCCCCGTACGAGGTGCTGGAGGAAGAGCGAGGGGCCTGGGAGGACCAGGAGGTGCAGCTTCTCGACGACGCGCTGCACCGCTGGCGGGAGGAGTACCCCGCGGTGCCCGTCCTCGCGGACGTGCGGCTGTTCTCCCCGGCCGAAGCCCTGGTGAAGGCGTCGGCGGGGGCCGGGCTGGTGGTTGCCGGACGCGGCGGCGGACCGGGCGTGGCGCTGGGCGGCGTGCCGCACGCGGTCGCCCACCACGCCCGCTGCCCCGTCGCCCTGGTGCCGGACAGCTGACCCACGGGCCCCGTGCCCCGGTACCCGCGCCCCTCACGGACGCGCCGACGCGGCGGACCGGCCGCCGGGGCCGGGCCTCCGCGGAGTGCGGGCCGAGCACATCCCCGCCCGGGCCCGCACGCCGGGTGCGGTGCCCCGGCCGGCCGACGGGGAGCCCGGCCGAAGCCCGGCGGGCCGGTGCCGCGCCGGCGAGGTCGCACGGGACCACGGAGGCGGGGGGGGGGCGCCCCCGCCCCCCCCCCCCCC
>NZ_JAGPXX010000042.1 GCF_018070345.1 Streptomyces sp. F63 | reverse complement strand
GCCCCCGTCCGCTCAGGCCTCCACCGTCACCGTGAAGGAGAACCGGTCGCCCCGGTAGCGGATCCGCGCCACGTCCACCGCGCGGCCGGTCTCGTCGTACACCACACCGGTGTAGTGCAGGATCGGGCTGAGCAGCGGCACGTCCAGCAGCTTCGCCGTCTCCGGGTCCGCGAGCCGTGCCTCGACGGTGTCCGTGATGCGGCTGATCCGCACCCCGGCCCCGTCGCGGAGCACCTTGGTCATGGGCTGCCGTACCAGGTCCGCCGGGTCGATCCGCTCCGCGATCTCCGGGCGCACCGCGTTCTCGGCCCAGTTGGTGGGCTCGCCGGTCTTCTCGTCGCAGCGCAGCCGGCGGAACTCCACGACCTCCTCCAGATCCGGGAAGTGCTCGGCCACCTCCGCCGGCACGGGCACGGGCCCGTGGCCCAGCAGCGTGGCCGTCTCACCGGACTGCTGGGCGACGATGCTGTCCACCGAGCCGAGCAGCCGCACCGGCGCGCCGCGCCGGGCCGCGGGCTCGATGAAGGTGCCCCGCCGGCGGTGCCGGCTGATCAGCCCCTCGTTCTCCAGCTCCTTCAGCGCCTGCCGCATGGTCAGCACGCTGACGCCGTAGTGCTCGGCGAGCCGGTCCTCGGGCGGCAGCCGCAGCGGCTCGGTGGGGCGGCGGCCCAGTATGGAGGCGCGCAGCGACTGCGAGACCTGGTACCACAGGGGCAGCTTGCGGTTCAGGACCAGTGAGTCGGGCGAGAAGACGGTGGTCACGGCTGCGGCTCCGGCGGGTCTGCGGTCGGGCGGGTCTGCGGGGCGGTCTCGGGGGCGTGGGACACAGGTGTACCGCAACGCGGTGGCCGGTGCCCCGGAGCCGCGGAACGGGCGGCCGCGCTCCGGCTCCGGCGCCGGCCCCGGTACTCGGGGCCGGCCGCCGGCCGGCCCGCTGTCGCGTACGCCGGAGGGGACCCGTTCGTGTCAGCGCCGGAAGTGCCGTTCCAGCCCGTCCCACACCCGGTCGTAGCCGGTCTGGAGGTGTCCCGCGCCGCGTGCCTGCGCGGTCACCGTCACCGGCCAGCGGGTCTCGAACATGAAGGCGAGGCCGTCGTCCGCCTTCTGCGGTGCCAGCTCGGCCGCGCTCGCCTTCTCGAAGGTCTCCCGGTCGGGTCCGTGCGCGGACATCATGGTGTGCAGCGAGCCGCCGCCGGGCACGAAGCCGCCCGGCCCGGAGGTCTTGGCGTCGTAGGCGCCCTCGATCAGCCCCATGTACTCGCTCATCACATTGCGGTGGAAGTACGGCGGCCGGAAGGTGTCCTCGCCGACGAGCCAGCGCGGCGCGAAGACCACGAAGTCGATCCCCGCCAGGCCGGGGGTGTCGGACGGTGAGGTCAGCACGGTGAAGATCGACGGGTCGGGGTGGTCGTAGCTGATGCTGCCCAGGACGTTGAAGCGGCGCAGATCGTAGACGTAGGGGGTCAGGGTGCCGTGCCAGGCGACGACGTCGAGCGGCGAGTGGCCGTACTCCGCGGCCCAGAGGTTGCCGCAGTACTTGGTGACGACCTCCACCGGCTCCTCGCGGTCCTCGAAGGCCGCGGCGGGGGCGAGGAAGTCGCGCGGGTTGGCCAGCCCGTTGGCGCCGATCGGGCCCAGCTCGGGGAGGGCGAAGGGGCGTCCGTAGTTCTCGCAGACGTAGCCGCGGGCGGAGCCGCCGGTCAGCTCCACCCGGAAGCGGACGCCGCGCGGGATGAGCGCCACCTCGCCGGGCCCGGCGAGCAGCCGGCCGAACTCGGTGTGCAGCAGCAGCCCGCCGCGCTCGGGGACGATCAGCAGTTCGCCGTCGGAGTCCGAGAACACCCGGTCCGTCATGGAGGCGTTGGCGGCGTAGAGATGGATGGCCATGCCGGCGCGCTGCCGGATGTCGCCGTTGCCGCCGAGGGTCCACAGGCCGGCCACGAAGTCCGTGCCCGGGGCCGGGTCCGGCAGCGGGTCCCAGCGCAGCCGGTTGGGGTCGGGCTCGGTCTCGTCGAACGGGGTGCCGCGCAGCGCGCCGTTGTCCGTCCGGGTGAAGGGCGGGTGGGCCGCCGAGGGGCGGATGCGGTACAGCCAGGAGCGGCGGTTGTCGTGGCGCGGCTCGGTGAAGGCGCTTCCGCTCAGCTGCTCCGCGTAGAGGCCGAGCGGGGCGCGCTGCGGGGAGTTGCGGCCCAGGGGGAGCGCGCCGGGCACCGCCTCCGAGCTGTGCTCGTTGCCGAATCCGCAGGAGTACGCCGGGGCCCCCGGCTCCTCGCCGGGGACTGTGACCCGCTCCGTGGTGGTCCCGCTCATGTCCGCTCCCGTCGTCCCGCTGTCCGTGTGCCTTGATTCCTGTGCTGAACCATAGGAATGGCGGCGCGGGCCCGTCAATGACCCGTGGGGCGCGGCGGGACGGGTCCCCGGGCGCGCGCCGGGCGCGGGCGGGGCGCCGGCCGCGCCCGGCGGTGCGGGGGCGCCGGTGAAGCGAGCGGCCGGGCGGGTGGTGCGGGCGCGTCGGCCGGGCGTGTGGAGGTGCGGGCGTGCCGGCCGGGGCGCGGGCCGGGGGTGGGTGTCGCGGCCCGGCGCGCGGCCGGGGTGCGGGCCGGGTGTGCGGGGGCGCGGGTGTGCCGCCTCGGCTCAGGGTGCGCGGGTGCGCCGGGGTGCGGTGGCGCGGGTGTGCCGGGGTGCGGAGGGCGGAGTGCCGGACCGGTTCCGGGCGAGTGATGCCCGCAAGGCGGGTGCCATCGTGCGTACCGGTCGGTATGGTCAGCGGTGCTCCTGTCGCCGCGCCCCGGCTCCCCGTGCGGCGAGCCCGGCCCCCTGCCCCTACCCGCAGCCTCCCGCCCCGGCCCCGCCGGGCGCCCCATCCCCGACGGAGGGAACCGATGAGCCGCACCGCTCCGCGTATCTGCCCGCTCTGCGAGGCCACCTGCGGCCTCGTCCTCACCCTCGACGGCGACCGGGTCACCGGTGCCCGCGGGGACCGCGACGACGTGTTCAGCGCCGGCTTCGTCTGTCCCAAGGGTGCTGCCTTCGGCGGCCTCGACAACGACCCGGACCGCCTCGCCGGGCCCCTCGTGCGCCGCGAGGGGGCCCTGGTGGACACCGGCTGGGCCGAGGCGTTCGAGGAGGCCGCCGCCCGGCTGCGGCCGGTGATCGACAGCCACGGCCCGGACGCCGTGGCCGTCGTCCTCGGCAACCCGAACGTCCACACCATGGCGGGCGGGCTCTACCCGCCGCTGCTGATCGGGGCGCTGCGCACCCGTAACGTCTACACCGCCAGCACCCTCGACCAGATGCCCAAGCACGTCTCCAGCGGGCTGATGTTCGGCGATGCCGCGGCCATCCCCGTCCCCGACCTGGACCGCGCGGCCCACCTGCTGCTGATCGGGGCCAACCCGCTGGAGTCGAACGGGAGTCTGTGCACCGCCCCGGACTTCCCCGGCCGGCTCAAGGCGCTGCGCCGGCGGGGCGGCACCCTCACCGTCGTCGACCCGCGCCGTACCCGCACCGCCGCGCTCGCCGACCGCCATCTGGCGCCCCGGCCCGGTACGGACGCGGCCCTGCTCGCTGCCCTCGTCCAGGTGCTCTTCGCCGAAGGGCTCACCGACCTCGGCCGGCTCGCGGAGCACACCGAGGGCGTGGAGGACGTCCGCGCGCTCACCGCCGAGTTCACCCCGGAGGCGGTGGCGGCCCATTGCGACCTGCCCGCCGAGGACATCCGGGCCACCGCCCGCGAACTGGCCGCCGCGCCCACCGCCGCCGTCTACGCCCGGGTCGGCGGCTCCACCGTCGAGTTCGGCACCCTCACCAACTGGCTGGCCGATGTGCTGAACACGCTCACCGGCAATCTCGACCGGCCCGGCGGTGCGATGTTCCCCCTCTCCGCCACGGCCCGCGCCCCCCGTCCCGCCGGCCCCGGCAAGGGCTTCGCCCTCGGCCGCTGGCGCAGCCGTGTCTCCGGGCACCCGGAGGCCAAGGGGGAACTGCCGCTCGCCGCCCTCGCCGAGGAGATCGAGACACCGGGGGACGGGCGGGTGCGCGCCGTCGTCGTCATCGGGGCCAACCCGGTCCTCTCGGCTCCCGACGGGGACCGCCTGGACCGGGCGCTGGCCGAAGCCGACTGCGTCATATCCGTCGACCCCTACCTGAACGAGACCTCCCGGCACGCCCATGTCGTGCTGCCGCCGCCCCCGCCCTCCCGGACCCCGCACTACGACTTCGCCTTCAACGCGCTCGCCGTGCGCAACCAGGTCCGCTACACCCGGGAGGCACTGCCCCTCGCCCCCGGCCGGCCGGACGAGAGCGAGATCCTCGCCCGGCTCGTGCTCATCGCCGCCGGCCTGCACGGCACGGACCCGGCCGAGGTGGACCGCACGGCCATCGGGGGTGCGCTCGCCAGGGCCGTCGCCGACCCGCACGGTCCGGTGCACGGCCGCGAGCCGGCGGAGCTGGAGGCCGAACTCACCGGGCGCACCGGCCCCGAGCGGCGGCTCGACCTGATGCTGCGGCTCGGCCCGTACGGCGACGGCTTCGGCGCCCGCCCCGACGGCCTCTCCCTGGACCGGCTCCTGGAGCACCCGCACGGCATCGACCTCGGGCCGCTGCGGCCCCGCGTCCCCGGACTGCTGCGCACCCGCAGCGGCCGGGTCGAGCTCTGCCCGGAACCCGTCGCGGCCGATGTGCCCCGGCTGCGCCGCTCCCTGGACGCGGCCGGCGGCGAACTGCTGCTCGTCGGACGCCGCCATCTCCGTTCGAACAACAGCTGGATGCACAACGTGCCCGCGCTGACCGGCGGCAGCAACCGCTGCACCCTCCAGGTCCACCCCGCGGACGCGGACCGGCTCGGCCTGGCCCACGGCGCCACGGCCCGGGTGAAGGGCGAGGGCGGCGAGCTGGAGGTCCCCGTCGAGGTGACGGACGCGGTGCGCACCGGGGTGGTCAGCCTCCCGCACGGCTGGGGCCACGACCGCCCCGGCACCCGGCTCTCCGTGGCCTCGGCGGCACCCGGCGCGAACGTCAACCAGCTCCTGGACGGCAGCCGCCTCGACCCCCTCTCGGGCACGGCGGTGCTCAACGGCTTCCCGGTGCGGGTGGAGGCGGCGGGCTGACCCCGGCGGGAGGCCGGTGCCCTGTGCGCCTCCGGCGGAACGGAACGGGCCGGGCCGGGTCGGGCCGGGCCGGCCGGCGGAGCGGAGGAGCCGCCGTACCGGGCCTCCGGCGCGCGGACCGGTACGGCGGCGGGTGCCGGCCCGGCTCCGGCCCGGCTCCGGCCCGTGTCCGTCCGGGAGACCCGGGCCCCGTAGGTCCCGTCCGCGTCGGCGGGCCCGGCCGCGGGTAGGGAACCGGGCCGGGCCGGGTTGCCGGGTGCGCACGTGCGCGGGCGCGCGGGGAGGACGTGAGCCGGGGCACGTCCGCCCGTCCTGGCGCCGGAAAACTAACAGCGCTAGTTTGGTTCCCCGGATCACATACCGAGCAGTCTGTCCTGGAGGTCAAGGCGATGAAGGCCCACGACGGGATGTACATCGACGGCGACTGGCGGCCCGCCGCCGGGCGGGACACCATCGCCGTGGTCAACCCGGCCGACGAGTCGGTCATCGGCACGGTTCCGGCCGGCACCGCCGAGGACGTGGACGCGGCCGTGCGCGCCGCCCGCGCGGCCCTCCCCGGCTGGGCCGCCACCCCGCCCGCCGAGCGCGCCGCGCACCTCAAGGCGCTGCACGCCGCGCTCGACGCGCGCCGCGACGAGATCGCGGAGACGGTCACCGCCGAGCTCGGCTCCCCGCTGAAGTTCTCGCGGACCGTGCACGCGGCGGTGCCGGCCGCGGTCGCGGGGAGCTACGCGGAGCTGGCCGCCACCCATCCCTTCGAGGAGCAGGTGGGCAACTCCACCGTCCTCTCCGAGCCGGTCGGCGTCGTCGGCGCGATCACGCCGTGGAACTACCCGCTGCACCAGATCGTCGCCAAAGCCGCCCCGGCCTTCGCCGCCGGCTGCACGGTCGTCCTCAAGCCGGCCGAGGACACCCCGCTGGTGGCGCGGCTCTTCGCGGAGATCGTGCACGAGGCGGGGCTGCCCGCCGGGGTGTTCAACCTCGTCACGGGCCTCGGTCCGGTCGCCGGGCAGGCACTGGCCGGGCACCCGGGCGTCGACATGGTGTCCTTCACCGGCTCCACCGCCGTCGGCAAGCAGATCGCCGCCACGGCGGCCGCGGCCGTCAAACCGGTGGCCCTGGAGCTCGGCGGCAAGTCGGCCAACGTCATCCTGCCGGACGCCGACCTTGCCCGCGCCGTCAACGTCGGTGTCGCCAACGTCTTCGCCAACTCCGGCCAGACGTGCAGCGCCTGGACCCGGATGCTCGTGGACGCCGACCGCTACGAGGAGGCCGTCGCCCTGGCCGCCGCGGCCGCCGCGAAGTACGTCCCCGGCGACCCGGCGGACCCCGCGAGCCGCCTCGGCCCCGTCGTCAGCGCCAAACAGCGGGACCGCGTCACCGGCTACATCGAACGCGGCATCGAGGAGGGCGCCCGCCTCGTCGCGGGC
This sequence comes from Streptomyces sp. F63, assembly GCF_018070345.1. Taxonomy (GTDB): domain Bacteria; phylum Actinomycetota; class Actinomycetes; order Streptomycetales; family Streptomycetaceae; genus Streptomyces. The sequence continues at coordinate 44,817 of NZ_JAGPXX010000042.1, read as the reverse complement.
GGCCCGGGGGCCCCGGAGGGCCGGGAGACCGGCTACTACATCCGGCCCACCGTCTTCGCCGACGTCACCCCGGAGATGACCATTGCGCAGGAGGAGATCTTCGGCCCCGTGCTGTCGGTCCTGCGGTACGAGGACGAGGAGCAGGCCGTGGCGATCGCCAACGGCACCGTCTACGGCCTCGCCGGCGCCGTCTGGTCCGCCGACACCGAGCGGGCGGCGGCGTTCGCCCGCCGTCTGGAGACCGGACAGGTCGACATCAACGGCGGCCGCTTCAACCCGCTCGCCCCCTTCGGCGGCTACAAGCAGTCGGGCGTGGGCCGCGAACTGGGCAGCCACGGTCTGGCCGAGTATCTGCAGACCAAGTCGCTCCAGTTCTGACCGCGGCGCGGCACGGGCGCCGCCGTCCGTGCCGCGCCGTCACCGCACGGCCCGCGCCGGGCGGGGACGGGAAGCCCGAAGACCGGCCGAGACGCCCGGGCGGACGACGCCCGGGCGGACGACACCCGAGCGATCGAGAAGCCCCGAGATTCCGAGAAGCCCCGAGATACCGAGAAGAGCCGCCATGACCCGTGCCGTCGTGCTGCCCGCCGTCAACGCCCCCCTGGAGATCACGGAGATCGAGCTGCCCGACCCCGGCCCCGGCCAGGTGCGGATCAGGATCGCCGCGGCCGGGGTCTGCCATTCCGATCTGTCCCTCTCCAACGGCACCTTGCGCCAGCCCGTCCCCGCCGTCCTCGGCCACGAGGGCGCGGGCACGGTCACCGCCGTCGGGGAGGGGGTCACCACTGTCGCCCCCGGAGCTGCGGTGGTCATCAACTGGGCTCCGTCCTGCGGTAGTTGCCACTACTGCGGCCTGGGAGAGCCCTGGCTCTGCGCCGGCGCCCTGGCGGGCGCCGCGGTGCCGTACGCGCGCCGCACGGACGGCACCGCCCTCCACCCGGGGCTGAACAGTGCCGCCTTCGCCGAGGAGACCGTCGTCTCCGAACGCTGTGTGCTGCCGCTGCCGGAGGGCGTACCGCTGGCCGACGCGGCCCTGCTCGGCTGCGCCGTGCTCACCGGCTACGGAGCCGTCCACCACGCCGCGCGGGTGCGGGCGGGGGAGTCGGTCGCCGTCTTCGGCGCCGGGGGTGTCGGGCTCTCGGTGATCCAGGCGGCCCGGATCGCCGGGGCCGGGCAGATCATCGCCGTGGACGTCTCGCCGGAGAAGGAGGAACTCGCCCGGAAGGCCGGTGCGACCGACTACCTGGTCGCCGCCGACGACACGGCCAAGCGGATACGGAAGCTCACCGGCGGGCACGGCACGGACGTCGCCGTCGAGTGCGTCGGCCGGGCGCAGACCATCCGCACCGCCTGGTCCTCGACCCGGCGCGGCGGCCGCACCACGGTCGTCGGCATCGGACGCAAGGACGACCAGGTCTCGTTCTCCGCCCTGGAGATCTTCCACTTCGGCCGCACCCTCTCGGGCTGCGTCTACGGCAACTGCGATCCGGCCCGGGACCTGCCGGTGCTGGCGGGACTCGTCCGCGAGGGCAGGCTCGACCTCGGCGGCATGGTCACCGACCGCATCGGCCTCGACGGGGTGCCGGCGGCGTTCGACGCGATGCTGGCCGGCCGCGGCGGCCGGGCCCTGGTGGTGTTCTAGTGCCGCATCAGGCAGCGTTCGCCCCGTCGCGACGCCCGGCACTCCCCCAAGCTCTGCGAGCAGGGGGCGCCCCCACCCCAAGCTCTGCGAGCAGGGGGCACCCCCACCCCGAGCTCTGCGAGCAGGGGGCACCCCCGCGCGTCGCACCGGCCGAAAGCCCCCGTGCGATCCGGTACGAGAACTCCCGGCCGGCTCGCCGGGAGCACGCACCGGACGATGCTCCTCACCGGGCACACGCTGCCTGATGCGGCACCGGTCCGGCACCGGGGCTGTCGCCGGTCCGTCCCCCCGGTGCGCGGCGCGCCCGGGTGGGCGGCCGCCGTCCCGCGGCCTCACGCGACGGCGGTGCCCATCAGCGCCCCGATGGCGTAGGTGACGGCCATCGCCGTGAAGCCGCCGGTGACGTTGCGGAGCACGGCGATGCCCCGTGGCGCCCCGCCCAGCGCCGCGCTGGACCAGCCGGTCGCGGCCAGCGCGAGCAGCACCGTGGAGACGGTGACCCACAGCCGGACGGCCGCCGGCGGCAGGACGATGGCCAGCAGCGGCAGCAGCGCGCCCGCCGAGAAGGCGGCGAGGCTGGCCCAGGCCGCGTGCCAGGGGTTGGTGAGCTCCTCCGGGTCCAGGCCCAGCTCCGCCTCGGCGTGGGCGGCGAAGGCGTCGTGCCGGGTGAGCTCCTCGGCGACCTCGCGGGCGAGGCGGGGGGAGAGGCCCTTCGCCTCGTAGAGGCCGGCGAGTTCGGCGAGTTCGGCCGCCGGTGTATCGGCCAGTTCCCGCCGCTCGGTGGCCAGGGTGGCGCGCTCGGAGTCGCGCTGGGTGCTCACGGAGACGTACTCCCCGACGGCCATCGACAGGGAGCCCGCGAAGAGCCCGGCGAGACCTGCCACGAGCAGGGTGTCCGCCGAGTCCGTGGCCCCCGCGACGCCCACCACGAGACCGGCTGTCGAGACGATGCCGTCGTTGGCGCCCAGGACGGCGGCGCGCAGCCAGTTGAGCCGTACCCCGAGGCCGGCCCGGTGCGGTTCGTCGTGCTGCGGCTCGTCCGCGTCCGGGGAGGGCCCGCCGAATGGTTCGCTCATGGGACGCAGTATCGCCAGGGCCGCCACGGTGCGGCGGTGGGGACGCGCCCGGCCCTTCCCCCCGGCCCGGCGGGAGAGGGCCGCGTCCCGCGCCGGGCGGGCCGGCGCCGGTTCCGGCGCGACGGGCTGTCCGGCTGCTCGGACGCGAAACGCGACCTATGGCGTAGAATACCCAAGGGGGTATGAGAGGAGGAAATGGTGGAGCTGGAAATGGCAGCGGAGGACCTGAAATCGGTCCTCAACCGGCTGCGGCGGGCCCAGGGCCAGCTGGCGGGCATCATCCGGATGCTGGAGGACGGCCGGGACTGCGAGGACGTCATCACGCAGCTCTCCGCCGTGTCCAAGGCGCTCGACCGGGCCGGATTCGCGATCATCGCGACCGGACTGCAGAGCTGCATGGCCGACGGCGCCGCCGACGTGGCGGACCGGGACGCGATGAAGCTCCGCCTGGAGAAGCTCTTCCTCTCCCTGGCCTGATCGGATCCGCGCCGGCCGCGGCCGGCGCACCGCCGGCCCGCCGGGTGAGGCGCCCCGGCGCCCGCCGTCGCACGGCCCGTCCGCCCGGCGCCCCGGCCCCGGGCGGACGCGCAGCGCGCCCGGCTGCCGGGGCGGGAGCGCCATCCGGGCCAGGGGCGGCCGGGGGGGCGCCATCACTCTCCCGCCGGGCGGACGACGCGCAGGCCGGCCTCCCCGGCGGCGTCGAACGCGTCGTCCACCGCCACCACCTCGCGGCCGGCCGCGTCCAGCATCGAGGCGGCGATCGCCGCGCGCATCCCGCTCGCGCAGTGCACCCACACCCGGCCCGGCGGCACCTCGCCGATGCGGCCGTGCAGTTCGTGGATCGGGATGTGCGCCGAGCCCTCGACGCAGCCGCCGGCGCGTTCCGCGTCCCGGCGCACGTCCAGGACCACCGCGTCCCCATCGCCGCCCGTGCCGCCCCCGCGCGTCTCCGCCAGGCCCGCGAAGGTGTTCCGTTCGAAGGACCGCAGCCGGTCACCGTCCCGGACCCAGGAGCCGGGGTCGCCGGTGGCCGCGGCGGCCGGCCGGTCGATCCCGACCCGGACCAGCTCGCGCTGCGCGCCGGCCAGTTGCTCCGGGCTCTCGGCGAGCAGCGTGACCGGCTTGCCCCACGGGATCAGCCACGCCAGATACGTGGCGAGCTGCCCGTCCGCCTCGAAGTTGAACGAGCCCGCCACATGCCCGGCGGAGAAGGCCGTACGGCTGCGCAGGTCCACCACCCACTCCCCGGCCGCCAGCCGCCGCGCGATCTCCCCGGCGTCCGCGGACGCGGCGGGGGAGAGGTCCACCGGGGGCGGGCCGGCGGCGTTGAGCGGCCCGATGTGCGTGTAGTAGGCGGGGATGTCGTCCAGGCCGGCGAGCAGGCCGGCGACGAACGCGTCCACGTCCTTCAGGAGGACGTCGTTGCTCTTCCGCTCGGCGCCGATGGTGGTGCTGTCCCGGTCCGTCTGCGGCGAGGAGGAGCAGAAGCTGCCGAAGCCGTGGGTGGGCATGACCGGCACCTCGTCCCCGAGCTCCCGCGCCAGCCGGTGCGCGGAGGAGTGCTGGGCGCGCGCCAGTTCCTCCGTCAGCCGCGGCTCCACCAGGTCCGGGCGTCCGACGCTGCCGATGAGCAGCGAGCCGCCGGTGAAGGCGGCGGCCTCGCGGCCGTCCTCGGTGAGGACGTACGCGACGTGGTGCGGGGTGTGGCCGGGGGTCGCGACGGCGCGCAGCGCCAGGCCCTCGTCCACCGGCAGGGTGTCCCCGTCGTGGACGGGGGTGTGCGGGAACGACACGCGCGCGGCGGCGGGCACGACGTGGCGGGCGCCGGTGATCCGCGCCAGCTCCGGCCCGCCGCTCACGTAGTCGTTGTGGACGTGGGTCTCCGCCACCCGGACGATCCGCACGCCGCGCCGTGCCGCCATGGCCACGACCCGGTCGACGTCCCTCGGCGGGTCGACCGCCACGGCGGTGCGGGCCCCGCCGGCCAGATAGCCGCGGTTGCCCAGCCCTTCGGTCTCCACGATGTCCACGAAGTACACGGATGCCTCCTTGTCGGGTGCGCCTGCACGCGTACCCGCCGACGGGCGTTCCAGCCGCCGGCGGGCGGGTGCCGCGGCGAGGCCGGGGGCGTGCGCCCGGGGCGTGCGGAGCCGTGGCCGCGGGCGCCCGTGGCGACCCGTCAGGACGGGCGCAGCAGCAGCAGTGCGACGTCGTCGGCGCGCTGGCCCCCGGCGCCGACCGGTTCGATCAGGGCGTCCGCGATGTCGTCCAGCCGTTCGAGGCCGGCCAGGGCGGAGACCCTCTCCGCCAGAGCGGAGACGGACAGCCCGATGTCCTCCCCGGGGATCTCCACGAGACCGTCGGTGTACAGGACGAGCAGGCTGCCGGCCGGCAGCGGCACCTCGGCGATCTCGTACCGGGCCCCGGAGTCGATGCCCAGCAGCAGCCCCGGCGGCACCCGGAGGACCTCGGTGCCGTGCCCGGGGACGTGCAGCAGCGGCGGGAGATGCCCGGCGCTGGCCAGCAGGGCCCGGTGCCGCGACAGGTCGAGGTGCGCGTAGAGGCAGCTGGTGAAGAGCCCCGGGTCCAGGTCGGTGACCAGTTGGTTGGTGCGGGTCAGCACCTCGTCCGGCGGCGCCCCGGCGGTGGCGTGCGCGTGGACGGCGGTCCGCACCTGCCCCATCAGCGCGGCGGCGGTGACGTTGTGCCCCTGGACGTCCCCGATGAACGCTCCGGCCGTGACCGGATCGAGGCGGATGAGGTCGTAGAAGTCGCCGCCGATGTCCATGCCGTGCGTGGCGGAGGCATAGCGGGCCGCGACGTCCAGGCGGCCGGCCATCGGGGGCAGGCTCTGCGGCAGCAGGCTCTGCTGGAGCCCCTGGGCCAGCCGGTGCTTGGCCTCGTACAGTTGAGCCCGGTCGAGGGCCTGGGCGAGGAGGCCGCTCACCGAGGTGAGCGCGGTCCGTTCCTCCGGGGGGAAGGGGTGCGGCTGTTCGTAGCCCAGGACGCAGGTGCCGACCGGGCGCCCGGAGACGATCAGTGGCAGGAAGGCCCAGGCGCGCATGGCGTCGTCCGGCGCGGGGCCCGCGGGGAAGAGGCGTGCCCGTTCCTCCGGAGAGGCGAGGAAGACGGGTGTGCCCCGGGTGAGGGCCCGCGCCACCGGGGCGTGCCCGGAGACCGGCATCCCGTCGAACCGGTTCAGCGTCGCGTCGGGGAAGCCGCGGTGGCCGGCCTGGCGCATCCGGCCGCCCTCGGCGACCATGAGCGCGAAGCCGCCGGCTCCGAAGGCGGGCATCAGGTGGTCCGCCGCCAGCTCCATGACCTGCCGCACCCCCGTGGCCTGGGTCAGCGCGCCCGCCAGGTGCATCAGCTGGTAGATGGACCCCACGCGCGTGGGCTCGGCGGGGTGGTGCTCCTGCTTCCCCGGCTGTTCCGGGTGCTCCCCCACCCGGGCGGGGGAGATCAGCACGCTGATTCCGGAGGCGTCCGGGAAGAGCCGGAAGGTCAGCCACTGGCCCGGCGGCCGCAGGGCGGTGAACGAGGTGGGTCTCCGGCTGATGACGGCGGCGCGGTAGCGGTCCTCGTACACCGGGTCGTCGAGCCAGGGCAGGGCCTCCCACGGCAGCGCCCCCATCAGCTGCTCCACGCCGCGGTCCACGAGTTCCGCGCCCCGGTGGTTGATGTAGGTGATGCGCGCGTCGAGCCCGAGGGCGCAGCACCCGTCGGGGAGGCGTTCGAGGAAGCCGGCCACCGCCAGGGGGGCGGAGCGGCCGCCGGGGGCGGCGGCGCCGCCCGGCTCGGGCAGCACCCGGGTCGCGGCCAGCGGGCGCAGCGGCTTCTCCGCCTCCGCCGCCCGGTGCAGCACCCCGGCCATCCCGGCGGCGAGCTCCTGGACCCGTTCCCGCTCCGCGCCGGGCAGGCGCTCGTCGTGCGAGGCGGGCCAGAACAGGAGGACGGTTCCGTGGCAGACGCCGTCGGCGAGCAGGGGCGCGGCCGCCAGCCGGAAGTCGTACGGCAGGATCAGGGCCGACTGCGGATAGCGGTGGGTCAGCTCCTCCGTTCCGCTGATCCAGACGAAGCGCGCGCCGCGCACGGCGTCGGTCCCGGGGGTGGGCGCGCCCAGGGGGACCCGGGCCCAGGGGGCGATGAACTCCAGCGGCACGCCGATCAGGGTGTCCAGGCGCAGCGCGTTCTCGCCCGGCAGCGGCAGGTACAGGGCGGCGCCGTACGCGTCGGTGTCCTGCACGGCGTTCGCGAGCATCCGTTCCAGCCGGAGTCTCTCCGGGCTGGAACGGATGGCCGAGGGCCGCTGGACCGGCACGCCCTGCTCTCCCGTCTCACCCGCGGGGCGGGGCGGTGTCCTCCGAGGGCCGCGGCGAGGCCCGGCGGGGGGAGGACGGGGCCGGCGCCGCGGGTCCGGAATGCCGGGTATCGGTCATATCCGGATGGTACGCCGGGGTGGGCGCGGCGGCATGTGCGCGCCGGAGGCCGGAGGCCGGGGGCCGGGAGCCGGGGACGCGGCCCGGCGGCTGAGGCGGGGCGGCGGGGTGGCGGGGAGCGGGGCCCGCGGCCCCCGTCAGCCGGCCGCCCGGGATCCCTGTGCCGCGGCGCCGGCGGGCCGGCCGGCGGCCACCTGCTCGTACTGCAGGGCGAGCCCGTCGACCAGGGCCCGCAGCCCGGTCTCGAACGCGCCCTCGTCCACCTGCTGCTGGTGCTCGGCGAGCCGGTGGGCCTGCTGAAGGTGCGGGTAGTCCGCCGGGTCGTACGCGGTGGCGTCGCCGACGAAGCCGCGGGCGAAGGAGCCGAGGGCCGAGCCGGTGACGAAGTAGCGCATCAGGGCGCCGATCCGGGTGGCGTGGGCGGGCGGCCAGCCGGCCTCCACCATGGCGCCGAAGACCGCGTCGGCCATCCTCAGGCCGGCCGGGCGGCGCCCCGGGCCCTGGGCGAGGAACGGGACGATGTGGGGGTGGGCGGCCAGGGCCGCCCGGTAGGAGCGGCCCCAGCGCAGCAGTGCCGTGCGCCAGTCCTCGCCGCCGCCGAACATCGACAGGTCCACCTGGGCGACGACGGTGTCGGCCACCGCGTCGAGGATCTCGTCCTTGACGGTGAAGTGGTTGTAGAGCGACGGGCCGCTGACCCCCAGCTCCGCCGCCAGCCGGCGGGTGGAGAGCGCCGCGAGCCCGTCCTCGTCGATCAGCGCGAGGGCGGCTGTGACGATGCGCTCTCTGCTCAGCAGGGGCTTGCGGGGGCGGGCCATGCGCCACATAGTAGAGACGAGAAAAACTAGCAGCGTTAGTTAAAAGCCCCGAGGACCTGAGGAGCGGGCCGTGGATCTGGAGCTCTCCGAGGAGCAGGCGGCCGTTCGGCAGCTCGCCCGGGATTTCGTCGAGCGGGAGATCGCCCCGCACGCCGCCGCGTGGGACCGCGCCGAGCGGGTGGACCCCTCCGTGCCGGAGAAGCTCGGGAAGCTCGGCTTCCTCGGGCTCACCATCCCGGAGGAGTACGGCGGCTCCGGCGGGGACCACCTCGCGTACGTCCTGGTCACCGAGGAACTCGGGCGCGGTGACTCCGCCGTCCGCGGCATCCTCTCCGTGTCCCTCGGCCTGGTCGCCAAGTCGATCGCCGCCTGGGGCGACGAGGAGCAGAAGCGCGCGTGGCTGCCGCGGCTGTGCTCCGGGGAGGCGCTGGGCTGCTTCGGCCTCACCGAGCCCGGCACCGGCTCGGACGCCGCGGCCCTCACCACCCGGGCGGTGCGCGAGGGCGGCGGCTATGTGATCAACGGTTCGAAGATGTTCATCACCAATGGCACCGTGGCCGATGTGGTCCTGCTCTTCGCCCGCACCGGGGGCCCCGGCCACCGGGGCGTCAGCGCCTTCCTGGTCCCCGCGGACACCCCCGGCCTGGAGCGCCGCGAGATCCACGGGAAGCTCGGGCTGCGCGGCCAGGCCACGGCCGAACTGACGCTGACCGACGTGCGGGTGCCCGCCTCGGCGCTGCTCGGCCAGGAGGGCAGGGGCTTCGCCGTCGCCATGTCCGCGCTCGCCAAGGGCCGGATGTCGGTGGCCGCCGGCTGTGTGGGCATCGCCCAGGCGGCCCTCGACGCCGCCGTGCGGTACGCGGGCGAGCGCGAGCAGTTCGGCAGGCCGGTGGCGCACCATCAGCTGGTGCAGGAACTGCTCGCCGACATCGCCGTGGACGTCGACGCCGCCCGGCTGCTGACCTGGCGGGTCGCGGACCTCATCGAGCGCGGGCTGCCGTTCGCCGCCGAGTCCTCCGTCGCCAAGCTCTACGCGAGCGAGGCCGCGGTGCGGTGCGCCAACAACGCCCTCCAGGTCTTCGGCGGGTACGGCTACATCGACGAGTACCCGGTGGGCAAGCTGGTCCGCGACGCCCGGGTGATGACCCTCTACGAGGGCACCAGCCAGATCCAGAAACTGCTCATCGGCCGCTCCCTCACCGGCGTCTCCGCCTTCTGACCGGACGCGGGCGCCGGCCGCGGTCCCGCCGCCCGCCCGCCTAAGCGCTTGCTCAGCACCCTGTAAGGTGTTCGCCGCCGGTGGAGAGCCCGCCGGGCACCGGAGGAGCGGGGCGCGATGAGCAGCGAGGCGCAGCAGACCGAGGAGTGGGCCGATGTGACGCCCGACGCCGCCAGGCGGCTGGTGACGGCCGCCGTCGAGGCCTTCGCCGAGCGCGGCTACCACGCCACCACCACCCGGGACATCGCCTCCCGCGCCGGCATGAGCCCGGCCGCGCTCTACATCCACTACAAGACCAAGGAGGAACTGCTCTACCAGATCAGCGGGGTGGGCCACCGGCGTGCCCTGGAGATGCTGGAGCAGGCGGCCGACGGCGGCGGCGGCCCCGCCGAGCGGCTCGCCGAGGCGGTGCGGTCCTTCGCCAGCTGGCAGGCCGAGCGCCACACCACCGCGCGCGTCGTCCAGTACGAGCTGGGCGCGCTCGGCGAGGAGCACCACGCCGAGCTGCTCGCCGTGCGCCGGAGGACCGACGGCGCGGTGCGCCGGATCATCCAGGAGGGCGTCACGGCGGGCGACTTCGATGTGCCGGATGTGAACGGCACGGCCCTCGCGGTGCTGTCACTCTGCGTTGACGTGGCCCGGTGGTTCAACCCCGAGGGGCCCCGCAGCCCCGAGGAGGTCGGCGAACTCTACGCGGACCTCGTCCTGCGCATGGTCGGCGCGGCCCGTCCGGAGGTGTGAGCGGCCCCGGGCCGGAGCCGTCCCGGGGCGGGGCGAGCCGGAGCGAGCCGGGGCCGCTCCGGTCCACCCGGAGGCCTCAGAGGTAGAAGCGGGTCACGGCCTCCGCGACGCAGACCGGCTTGTCGCCGCCCTCCCGCTCGACGGTGACCACGGCGGTCAGCTGGACGCCCCCGGTCACCTCGCTCACCTCCGCGATCCGCCCGGTGGCCCGCAGCCGCGAGCCGACCGGCACGGGGGAGGGGAAACGGACCTTGTTGGAGCCGTAGTTGATGCCCATCCGCACCCCTTCCACCCGCATCAGCTGCGGGACGAAGACGGGCAGCAGCGAGAGCGTCAGATAGCCGTGGGCGATCGTCGTCCCGAAGGGCCCGGCGGCGGCCTTCTCCGGGTCGACGTGAATCCACTGGTGGTCACCGGTCGCCTCGGCGAAGAGGTCGATCCGCTTCTGGTCGATTTCCAGCCAGTCGCTGTGGCCCAGCTCCTCGCCGACCGCGGACTTCAGCTCGTCGAGCGACGCGAACACCCGGGGCTCCGCCATCTCCATGACCTCCCAAAGACAGATACTAAGCGGTTGCTCAGCATGCTGCCCGGTGCGGCCCCTGTCAACGGCCGGACCGCGGCTCCGGACGAGATCACACGGGGCGGGGCGCCGGCGGGGCGGAACCGCCGGATCCGGCGGACCGGCGGGCGCCCTCCGGCCCCCGCCGCGTAGCCTTGGGCGGCGTGCCGCAGATTCCCGCAGGACTCCAGGAACTCACCGTGGGCCAGCTCTCCGCGCGCAGTGGCGCCGCGGTGTCGGCGCTGCGCTTCTACGAGTCCAAGGGGCTGATCAGCAGCCGCCGCACGGCGGGCAATCAGCGCCGCTACAGCCGTGACACGCTGCGCCGGGTGGCGTTCGTCCGGGCCGCCCAGCGGGTCGGCATCCCCCTCGCCACCATCCGTGACGCGCTCGCCGAACTGCCCGACGAGCGCACGCCGACCCGCGAGGACTGGGCCCGGCTCTCCGAGGCCTGGCGCTCCGAGCTCGACGAGCGCATCACGCGGCTCGCACGGCTCCGCGACCATCTGACCGACTGCATCGGCTGCGGCTGCCTCTCCCTGGAGACGTGCGTGCTCTCCAACCCCGATGACACGCGCGGCGGTCACGGCAGCGGGTCGGCGCTGCTCTCCGAGCGCGGGCGGGCGCGCGGCGGCTGAACGCTGTGGCGTGCGCCGCGCGGCGGGGGGCCGGAGGGGGCCCGGGTCCCGAGCCCGGTCCCGGTCCCGGTTCCGGTCCCGGTCCGCTCAGCGGGCGGTGGCGGAGGCCAGCTCCGGCCGCCGCGACCGGCGGGAGGCGGCCAGGGCCTGCTCGGTCAGCACCGGTTCCGGTACGACGATGCCGCAGTCCGCGCAGACCGGGCCGGAGCTGGGGACGTGGTCGAGGCCGCCGCGCCAGGTGATGCGCGGCGAGTCGCAGACCGGGCAGACGGAGCCGGGTTCCGACTCCAGCGCCGTGATGATGCGCCGCAGCACGTCGGCGAGCGGCGCCGCCGGATGGACCAGGGGGTCGTCGCACCAGGCCACTCCGCAGCCTCCCCAGGTGCACCGGTGCCAGTCGTCCAGGGCGCTCGGCTGGCGTATGCCCAGCCGCTTCTCCCGCTTGCGGCGCACGCCGAACGCCACGTCGTACGCCAGCCAGACCCGCCGGGCCTCCTCCAGCTCCGCCAGGGCCTCGACCAGCCGGTCCGGCGCCGGGCGCCGGTCCTCGGTGCCGATGCCGACCCGGCCGCACAGATGGTGCCAGGTCGCCCGGTGCCCGTACGGGGCGAACTTCTCCAGGCACCGGCGCAGCGCGGTGCGGCGCTGCTCGGGGGTCAGCCGGGGGTCACGCACCTGTTCGGCGAGACTTCTGAAACCTGCCATCGCTTCCCACCTCCGTCGCTTGTACTTCGGCGATGTGGAATGGACGTACCGCGACCCGAAATGGCTCCCGCTTCCGGGAGTTGACCGCAAACTGTCCGGTTGGGCGCTCTTGCGTCCCGGCCCGCGCATCCCCGGCTCCGGATAGCGCTGACGGCCAATCGGAAAATGTGATGTCAACTCCCTTCCGTGGCCCTGTACCCGGCGGTAACCTCCGGCGCACCCCCCTTCGGAAGGAGCAGGAATGCGCCGCTGCCTCCCGCGTTCCCTCAGCCGCAGAGTCCCGCGCCCGCGCGGGACTCTCGTCGCGACCGCGCTGCTCGCCCTGGGCGCGGGACTGCTGTCCCCGCCCCCGACCGCCGCCGCGGCCGGGGAGACCTCCGCCACCGCGGCCCCCGCCGCGGCCTCCGCCGCCTCCGCGGACGACTACTGCGCGGACCAGTGCTCCGACATCCTCCCGCCCGGCGCCAACGGCAACGCCACCCTCGCCGGGATCCTCGCCCACCGCACCCTCGGCACCCGCCCCGCGCACAGTTCCGACCAACTCGGTCCGTACAACGACCTCGTCGCCGGCTATCCCTCCCTCACCGACGCCGGACTCACCGCCTTCTTCAACGACGCCTCCTTCGGCGTCCCCGAGGACGAGGTCGACTCCGTCACCCGGCCCCGCGAGGACGTGACGATCACCCGCGACAAGAAGACCGGCGTCCCGCACATCAAGGGCACCACCCGCGAGGGCACCGAGTTCGGCGCCGGATACGCCGCCGCCCAGGACCGGCTCTGGCTGATGGACCTCTTCCGGCACATAGGCCGCGGCGAGCTCACCCCGTTCGCGGGCGGAGCCGCCGGGAACCAGGGCCTGGAGCAGCAGTTCTGGCCGCAGGCCCCGTACACCGAGGCCGACCTCCAGGCGCAGATCGACCGGATCGCCGCCTCCGGCGAGCGCGGCGCGCAGGCCATGGCCGACGCCCAGGCCTACCTCGACGGCATCAACGCCTACATCGGGAAGTCCAAGAAGGGCCGCTACTTCCCCGGCGAGTACGTCCTCACCGGGCATGTCGACGCCATCACCAACATCGGCACCATCGAGAAGTTCAAGCTGACCGACATGGTGGCGCTCGCCTCCGTCGTCGGCGCCCTCTTCGGCGGCGGCGGGGGCGGCGAGGTGCAGTCCGCGATCGCGCTGCTCGCCGCGCAGGAGAAGTACGGCACCGAGCAGGGCACCGCCGTCTGGGAGGCGTTCCGGCAGCGCAACGACCCGGAGGCCGTCCTCACCCTGCACGACGGGGAGTCGTTCCCGTACGCCGGCAAGCCGGAGAACGCCCACGGCACGGCCCTGCCCGACCCCGGCTCGGTGACCGCCGAGCCGCTGGTGTACGACCGCGAGGGCGCGGCCGTGAAGGACGCCGAGACCCCGGTCAAGGCGCCCCCGCACCTGCGGAAGCTGCGGAACCTCCACGACGACGGGGTGCTCCCCGCCGATCTGTTCGCCAAGCCGCACGGCATGTCCAACGCCCTGATGGTCTCCGGCGCGCACACCGCGAGCGGCAACCCGGTCGCCGTCTTCGGGCCGCAGACCGGCTACTTCGCGCCCCAGCTGCTCATGCTCCAGGAGCTCCAGGGCCCGGGCATCAGCGCCCGCGGCGCGTCCTTCGCCGGGGTCGGCATGTACGTCCAGCTCGGCCGCGGCCAGGACTACGCCTGGAGCGCCACCTCCGCCGGCCAGGACATCACCGACACCTACGCCGTCGAACTGTGCGAGCCCGACGGCTCCGCGCCCTCCAAGGACTCCTCGCACTACCGCAACGGCGGGGCCTGCGAGCCGATGGAGAAGCTGGAGAAGCGCAACGCCTGGAAGCCCTCCCTGGCCGACTCCACGGCCAAGGGCTCCTACCGGATGCAGGTGTTCCGCACCGACTACGGCATCGTCACCCACCGGGCCACGGTGGACGGCAAGCCGGTCGCCTTCACCTCGCTGCGCTCCTCCTACCGGCACGAGGCCGAGTCGATCATCGGCTTCCAGATGTTCAACGACCCCGGCTACGTCACGGACGCGAAGTCCTTCCAGCGCGCGGCCGAGCACGTCAACTACACCTTCAACTGGTTCTACGCCGACTCCCGCGACACCGCCTACTTCAACAGCGGCAGCAACCCGGTACGGGCCGAGGGCGTCGACGCCTCCCTGCCCGTGAAGGCCGAGAAGGCGTACGAATGGCGGGACTTCGACCCCGGACCCAACACCGCCGCCTACACCCCGGCCGACGAGCACCCGCAGTCGGTGAACCAGGACTACTACATCTCCTGGAACAACCGGCAGGCGAAGGACTACAGCGCGGCCGGCTTCGGCAGCGGCTCCGTCCACCGCGGCGACCTGCTCGACACCCGGGTGAAGCGGCTGACGGAGAAGGGCGGGGTCACCCGCGCCTCCCTCACCCGCGTCATGGCCGAGGCCGGGCTCACCGACCTGCGCGGCGAGGCCGTGCTGCCCGTGCTGCTGAAGGTGCTGCGCGGCGGCGGCGTGAGCGACCCGGCGGCGGCCGAGGCCGTCCAGCGCCTGGAGTCCTGGGCGGACAGCGGCGCCAAGCGCAAGGAGACGGCGGCCGGTTCGCGCACCTACGCCCACGCGGACGCCATCCGGATCATGGACGCCTGGTGGCCGCTGCTCGTCGAGGCCCAGTTCGCCCCCGGCCTCGGCGACCCGCTCTACGAGGCGTTCCGCGCCAAGCTGCCGCTGGACGAGTCGCCCTCGGCGAGCCACGGCGCGACCGGAGGGCACGCGGGCTCGGCCTTCCTCGCCGGCTGGTGGAGCTATGTCGACAAGGACCTCCGGGCCGTCCTCGGCGAGCCGGTCGCGGGCGGTCTGGGGGAGGAGTTCTGCGGCGGCGGAGAGCTCTCCGCCTGCCGGGAGGTCCTGCTGACGACGCTCACCCGGGCGGCCGCCGCCCCGGCCACCGAGGTCTATCCGGGCGACGAGGACTGCGAGCCGGGCGACCAGTGGTGCTCGGACGCGATCATCCACCGGGCGGTGGGCGGCATCACCCACCCGGTCGTCCACTGGCAGAACCGCCCGACGTACCAGCAGGTGGTGGAGTTCCCCCGGCACCGCTGAGACGTCACCTCCGGGACAGGGTCATCCCCGGGCGGCGGCCGGCTCCCACCGGCCGCCGCCCGGCGGCGCGCACGGGCCCGGACCGCGGAACCGCGGCCGCGGGCCGTCAACCCGGCGCCGGGCGGCCGCCGTTCACCGCCGGTACAGCAGATGCTCCGCGCGCATCCGGCGGAAGGCCGCCAGGTCCGCCCGCCAGCCCGCCACCACCTCGTCGGTGTCCGCTCCCCGGTCGATCGCCGTACGGACCCAGGTGCTGCCCGTCAGCTTGTCGATCCAGTGGTCGGAGCGCCAGGTGAAGCCGTCCCACACCCGCTTCGCGGTGACGAGCAGCCCGATCCCGGTGCGCACCGGGTCGAACGCCTCCCGGTCGTGGACGTGCAACTGCACCCCGCCGACGGTACGGCCCTGGAATTTCGAGAAGACGGGCTGGAAGTACGCCTCCCGGAAGCGCACCCCGGGCAGCTCCAGCGCGTTCGCCGCCTCCGCCCAGCGGCGGTCGATCCCCTCGGCGCCCAGCAGTTCGAACGGCCGGGTGGTGCCGCGCCCCTCCGAGAGATTGGTGCCCTCGAAGAGACAGGTGCCGGAGTAGACCAGGGCGGTCTCCGGCGTCGGCATGTTCGGGCTCGGCGGCACCCAGGGCAGCCCGGTCTCGTCGAAGAAGTCACCGCGCCGCCAGCCCGACATCCGGACCACGTCCAGCTCCACCGCCCGCCCGGCCGCCTCCGGCACGAACTCGGCGTTGAACAGCAGCGCCAGCTCGCCGACCGTCATGCCGTGCGCCTGCGCGATCGGCTCCCGGCCCACGAAGGTCGCGAACTCCTTCTCCAGCACCGGCCCGTACGCGCCCCGCCCGGTGACGGGGTTCGGCCGGTCCAGCACCATGAACCGCTTGCCCGCGAGCACGGCGGCGGCCATGCAGTCGTACATCGTCCAGATGTACGTGTAGAAGCGGGAACCGGCGTCCTGGATGTCGAAGACCACCGTGTCCACCCCGGAGGCGGTGAAGACGTCCGCCAGCTCCTGCCCGCTCTTGCGGTAGGTGTCGTAGACCGGCAGGCCCGTCGCCGGGTCCTCGTAGCGGCCCTCGGAGCCGCCCGCCTGGGCCGTGCCGCGGAAGCCGTGCTCCGGACCGAACACGGCCGTCAGGTTCACCCGCTCGTCGGCGTGCATGACGTCCACCAGGTGGCGCACGTCGGCCGTCACCCCGGTGGGGTTGGTGACCACCCCGGCCTTCTGCCCCTCCAGCGGCGCGTAGCCCGCCGCCGCGAGCCGGTCGAAGCCGGTACGGACCCGGGGCCCGCCGCGGCGCCCGGACCGGCCGCCCGCCGCTTCCGCTCCCGCCGCGGGCGCGGCGGTGGCCGCCACCGCGCCGACGGCTCCCGTGACCGCCAGCAGATTTCTCCGGGACAGGGACATCCAGCACCTCCGGGCTCGGCGTCGGACCGGGGCGCGGCGGCGCCGGCCCCGGCGATTGCGCTGTGCCCCCGCACGCTAACCCGCCGTGGCCCCGCGCGGAACGACCCCGGCGGCCCCCGGCCGGGCCGGGCCCCGCCGTCCCCCCGCCGTCCTTCCCCGGCGTCATACCGACCGGTTAGTGTGCGGTGCGGTCCACCCCGGGGTTCCCGGTCCGGCCGCGGCGAGAGGGCCGGGGAATCCGGGCTCCTGCCGGAGCCCCGGCACCGGCAGGTGGGAGGATCCTGCGACGGGACCGCGTGTCCGGCCCCGCGGCGCGCGGGCACGGCGGCGGGACCGCGCGGCAGGGCGCCGCGGAACGGCAGAGCAGAGCAGAGAGGCAAGGTGGCGGTGATGGCCAGAACGACGGAGGGCAGCGGAGCACCCGTTCCGCAGCGGCTGCTGGCCGCCGCCACCCGCCTTTTCGCGGACCGGGGCTACGACCGGACGTCCGTCCAGGAGATCGTGGAGGCCGCGGGGGTCACCAAGGGCGCCCTCTACCACTACTTCGGCTCCAAGGACGATCTGCTGCACGAGATCTACGGCCGGGTGCTCCGCCTCCAGCAGGAGCGGCTGGACGCCTTCGCCGAGTCCGACGCCCCCGTCGAGGAGCGGCTGCGGGGTGCGGCGGCCGACGTCGTCGTCACCACCCTCGAACACCTCGACGACGCGACGATCTTCTTCCGCTCGATGCACCAGCTCAGCCCGGAGAAGAACAAGCAGGTGCGGGCGGAGCGGCGGCGCTACCACGAGCGGTTCCGCGCCCTGATCGAGGAGGGGCAGCGCACCGGCGTCTTCTCCACCGCGACCCCGGCCGACCTGGTGGTCGACTACCACTTCGGCTCGGTGCACCATCTGGCCACCTGGTACCGGCCGGAGGGTCCGCTCACCCAGCAGCAGGTGGCCGACCACCTCGCCGACCTGCTGCTGCGGGCCCTGCGGCCGTAGCCCGCGGTTGCCGCGGGACGACGGCCCGCGGGAAGCGACGGCCCCTGGCGGACGGCGCCACCCGGGGCGGGGGGGCCGCCGTGGTTCCGGTCCGGGCCCGCCCCGGGTGCTCCGCGCAGCGCCCCGCGCCCCGCCCTCCCGGCTCCCGTCGGCCGGCCGCCGTCAGCGGTACTGCTTGATCTCCCGGCGTGCCAGGGAGCGCTGGTGCACCTCGTCCGGCCCGTCGGCGAGCTGGATCGTCCGGGCCGCGGCCCACAGCTCCGCCAGCGGGGTGTCCTGGCTGACGCCGGCCGCGCCGTGCAGCTGCACCGCCCGGTCCAGGAGGGCCACGACGGTGCGCGGCGTCGCGATCTTGATGGCCTGGATCTCGGTGTGCGCGCCCTTGTTGCCGACGGTGTCCATCAGCCAGGCCGTCTTGAGGACCAGCAGCCGGAGCTGCTCGACGGCCACCCGGGCGTCCGCGATCCACCCCTGGACGACGCCCTGTTCGGCCAGCGGCTTGCCGAAGGCCGTACGGGAGACCGCGCGCCGGCACATCAGCTCGATGCCCCGCTCGGCCATGCCGATCAGCCGCATGCAGTGGTGGATCCGGCCGGGGCCCAGCCGGGCCTGGGCGATGGCGAAACCGCCGCCCTCCTCGCCGATCAGGTTCGTCACCGGGACGCGGACCCGGTCGAAGACGATCTCGGCGTGGCCGCCGTGCAGTTCGTCCCCGTAGCCGTAGACCGTCATCGCGCGGCGCACCTCGACGCCCGGGGTGTCCCGCGGGACCAGCACCATGGACTGCTGGCGGCGGATGTCCGCACCGTCCGGGTCGGTCTTGCCCATGACGATGAAGATCTTGCAGTTGGGGTTCATCGCCCCGGAGATGTACCACTTGCGGCCCGTGATGACGTACTCGTCGCCGTCCCGCTCGATGCGGGTCTCGATGTTCGTGGCGTCGGAGGAGGCCACCGCCGGCTCGGTCATCGCGAAGGCCGAGCGGATCTCACCGGCGAGCAGCGGCTCCAGCCACTCCTTGCGCTGCGCCTCGTCGCCGAAGAGGGTCAGCACCTCCATGTTCCCGGTGTCCGGGGCAGCGCAGTTGAGGGCGGTGGACGCCAGGTGCGGGCTGCGGCCGGTGATCTCGGCGAGCGGCGCGTACTGGAGATTGGTCAGCCCCGCCCCGTACCGCTCGTCCGGCAGGAAGAGGTTCCACAGGCCCTGGCGGCGCGCCTCGGCCTTCAGGTCCTCGACGACCGGCGGGATGTGCCAGGGGGAGGGCAGCTCCGCCCGCTGCTCCTCGGCGGTCCGTTCCGCCGGGTAGACGTGCTCGTCCATGAACGCGAGCAGTTTCCCGCGGAGTTCCTCGGTACGGGCGTCGAACGCGAAGTCCATGAGCTCAGCCTTCCTTCAGGGTGGTGAGGCCGTTGTCGATGAAGACCGGGACGAGGGCGCCGATGCGGTCGAAGCCCGAGCCGACGGTCTGGCCGAGGGTGTAGCGGTAGTGGATCCCTTCGAGGATCACCGCGAGCTTGAAGTAGGCGAACGCCGTGTACCACGCGATCCGCGACACGTTGCGGCCGGAGCCGGCGGCGTAGCGCTCGATCAGCTCGGCCGGGGCGGGGTGGCCGGGGGCGTCGGCGGTGGTGCTGATCGGCATGCCCGGCATCGCGCGCTGCCCGCTGTACATCACCAGCAGGCCGAGGTCGGTCAGCGGGTCGCCGAGGGTGGACATCTCCCAGTCGAGGACGGCCCGGACGGAGTCGTCGGGGCCGACGAGGACGTTGTCCAGCCGGTAGTCGCCGTGGACGACGGTGGGCGCCGGGGAGTCGGGCAGCGCCTTGCCCAGGGCGGCGTGGAGCTCGTCGATCCCGGCCAGCTCGCGGTTGCGGGAGGCGTCGAGCTGCTTGCCCCAGCGGCGCAGCTGGCGGTCGAGAAAGCCCTCCGGGCGCCCGAAGTCGCCCAAGCCGGCGGCCTCCGGGTCGACCGCGTGCAGATGGACGAGGGTGTCGACGAGGCCGAGGACCACCCCGCGGGTGCGCTCCGGCCCCAGCGGGGCCAGCTGCTCCGAGGTGCGGTAGGGGGTGCCCTCGACGAACTCCATGACGTAGAAGGGGGAGCCGATGACGGACTCGTCCTCGCAGAGCAGCACGGTCGCCGGGACGGGTACGGCCGTCGGGTGCAGGGCGCTGATCACCCGGTGCTCGCGGTGCATGTCGTGGGCGGTGGCGAGCACATGGCCGAGCGGCGGGCGGCGCACCACCCAGCGGGAGGTACCGTCCGTGACCGCGTAGGTGAGGTTCGACCGGCCGCCCTCGATCAGCCGGGCGGTCAGCGGCCCCCGCACCAGCCCGGGGCGCTCGCGGTCGAGATGGCCGCGGAGGCGGTCCGGATCAAGGCCGGGCGGGTGGTCCTGGCTCATCACTGCTCCTTGGGGGGAAGGGACGTCCCGCTTATCATGCCGACCAGTCGGTATGACGTCCAGACCCGGGCGGCACTTGACAGCGGCGGCCGGGCCCGTCGGCCCGGTGCCGCGCCGTGGGGCCGGGCGCCCCGCGACGGGTGTCACAGCACCAGGAGGATCCCGCAAACCGCGATGGCCACGACGCAGAACGCCGCGAGGGTGACCGACCGTACGGACACGGCCTCGGGCCGCGCCCGGTCCAGGGCCCGGATCCGGCGGTGGGCCGCGGTCAGCAGGACGAGCCAGGCCGCGGCCATCAGGGCCAGCGCCGCCCCCGCGACGTGCCCGGTGTCCCCGTGCAGGGCCAGCCGGGCGGCCAGGATCGCGGCGACCGTGGCCGCCAGCGTCGAACGCCGCCAGGCGAAGCCGGTGCGCTCGGGCTGTGCGGCCGGGTCGCGCGCGACCGGGTCCGTCATCAGCCGGCCCAGCCGACGGCCACGGTGGTCACCATGACCGCGGAGACGAGGATCACCCCGGCCGCGAGGAAGGCGGGGAAGCGTGTGGACGGCAGATCGTCGCCGCGCCGCATCGCCAGCTCCACCCGCACCCAGTGGTTGACCGCCCGCGCGGCCACCAGCGCCCCGCCCACCAGCAGGAGGACGGCGACGGTGGCCCGTACCGACCGGTGCAGGTCCGGCAGGAACTGGGCGACCGCGAAGCCGCCGCCCACCAGGGCCAGGGCGGTGCGCAGCCAGGCGAGGAAGGTCCGCTCGTTGGCGAGCGAGAAGCGGTAGTCGGGCGTCTCGCCCTCGGAGCGGATGCGGGCGGGGGCGAACCACAGCCGCACCGCGGCCGCGGCCGCGCGAATCTTTTCGAACCCGGTTCCGGCCATGCCCCCATCCAATCATCAGGGCCCCGGGGAAACCTTCGAGGGGTGAACGCGAGGAGCTCCCCGGCCGGGGCGCGGGGGTTTCCTTTCCCGTCCAACGGGCCGCCGGCCTGCGGTCCTGCACTTCTCGGGGCGGACGCCGCGCGGAACGGATTGTCAACAAGATGTAAACAGCCATCCGGTGAGGAAACGGTCCTCCGGGGACGCCTTGACGCGGAGTGGTGACTAACGCTTTGCTGTCTGTGATCATCGACCGGTGTAGCGGAGATCACGCCGCCGGCGGGTCCGCCAGATGCACGGACAAGTGCCCCATACCGGGCGGGAAGTGGCGTGTTGCCGTGGAGGAAGAAGCTCACGGATGACCCCTCCACCGCCGCCACCGCCTCCGCTGGGCAGATCCCGCAACAAGGACGGCTTCGCCTTCGACCCCGCCCTCGACGACACGGAACTCGCCGGGGTCCGCGACGCGCTCGTCCAGGGCCGCTGGGGGGAGAGCCGCGCCCTGCTGGCCAGGACGGGCCGGGACTGGGACCGCCGGGGTCACCGGCTGGTCGTCCTCGGCATGGAGCCCAACAGCGCCGCCTGGGCCGAGGAGTGGCGGCTCGCCGAACCCGACAGCGTGGACGCCGCCGCCCTGTACGCGTGCGCCGCGGTCTTCCGCGCGCTGCGCGGCAAGGAGAAGCCGGCCGCCGCCCGCGAGGTCTGCCGGGCCGCCGCCCGGATGTACCCGGCCGACCCCTCGCCCTGGCTGGCCCTGCTGATCCTGGCCCGGCACACCGGCACCGACGAGGAGCGGCTGCAGATCTTCGACCAGGTCCGCGGCCGCCACCGCGAACACCACCACGCCCACCACCTCATGACGGCCTGCCTGGCGGAACACCAGCAGGACCGGGACGACCCCTTCCACGAGGTCTACGACTTCGCCGCCTGGGCCGCCGAACAGGCCCCCGCCGACTCGCCCCTGTGCGCCCTGCCGGTCGTCGCGCACACCGAGCGCTACCGGGTCCTCGCCCAGGCCGGCATCGAACCGCGCGACCCCACCCGCTCCGGCCACTGGAAGAGCCGCCGCGCCCGCCAGGTGATGAAGGCGGCCTTCGACTGGTGGCTGGAGTGGGGGTACGAGGAGCACCCCCGCCGCCTCGTGGACCTCAACTTCCTGGCGCACGCCAAGTACCACGAGGGCCGGCCCTGGGAGGCCGCCGCCCTGTTCCACCGCATCGGACGTCACGTCACCAAGGAGCCCTGGTCCTACCCCGACCGGGATCCGCGGAGGACGTACCGCGCGGCCCACGCCGCCGCCACCGGCGGGACGGACCTCCGGTGACCGGCCCTCCGTGCGTCCGGCACCCCCTCTTATCCGGCCGACAGACCCAACCAGCGGGAAGGTGACCATGCTGACGGACAACGCCTCCGGCATCAGCACGTACAAGGGCGAGGAAAGGGCGCTGCGCGCGGACCGGATCGGCCTGGGCGGGCTGCTGCTCTCCGTTCTGGCCGCCAGCGCGCCCCTCCTCGTCGTCGCGGGTGTCATGCCCACCACATACGCGGTGATGGGCATCGTCGGGCAGCCGCTGCTCTTCGTCCTCCTCGGGGTGGTGCTGCTCCTCTTCAGCGTCGGCTACGCCGAGATGAGCCGGCATGTGCACAACGCCGGCGCCTTCTACGCGTACATCGCCCGGGGCCTGGGCGGCACGGCCGGGGCCGGTGCCTCCGTCGTGGCTCTCGTGGCCTACAGCGCCATGCAGGTGGGCATCTACGGCATCTTCGGCTTCGAGATCAGCGGGCTCGCCGCGACCCACCTGGACCTGACCGTCGCCTGGTGGATCCCCGCCCTCGCCGCCGCGCTGATCGTCGGCGTGCTCGGCTGGCTCAAGATCGACCTCAGCGCCAAACTGCTCGGCGTGCTGCTCGTCATCGAGGTCTGCATGGTCGTCATCTTCGACGCCGCGGCCATCGGCGACCCGGGCCCCCAGGGGCTCTCCCTGACGGCCTTCGACCCCGGCACCCTCGCCGGGGCCGGCCTCGGCACCGCGCTCTGCTTCGCTTTCGCCTCCTTCGTCGGCTTCGAGCAGGCCCCGGTCTACGCCGAGGAGACCAAGCGCCCGCAGATCGTCGTCGCCCGGGCCATGTTCCTCGCCGTCGGCTTCGCCGCGCTCTTCCTGGCCCTCAGCTCCTGGGCCCTCAACATCGCCTCCGGCCCGTCCCGGATCGTCCAGGACGCGCAGGAGCAGAGCGCCGGACTGCTGTTCTTCCTCACCGAGAGCCGGCTCGGCGGAACCTTCACCGACGTCATGCACGTCTTCTTCGTCACCGGCATGTTCGCCGCCATGCTGAGCTTCCACAACGTCGTCGCCCGCTACGCCTTCGCCATGGGCCGCGAGGGCCTGCTGCCCGCCGCCCTCGGCCGGACCACCCGCGCCAGCGGGGCCCCCGGCACCGGATCGCTGCTGCAGAGCGCGGTCTCGCTCGTCGTGATCGCCGTCTTCGCCGTCACCGACGACAAGCCGCACGGCGACCCGACCGCCCCGGTGCTCAACCTCTTCACCTGGATGGGCAACGTCGGGGCGCTCGGCGTCATCGTCCTGATGGCCACCGCCTCGGCGGCCGTCATCGCCTTCTTCGTCCGCCGGGGATCCGCCCGCGCCCAGGCCTGGCGGCTGGTCTGCTCCGGGATCGCCTGCGCCGCGATGCTCACCATCGTCGTCTACACGGTGAAGGACTTCGACGTGCTGCTGGGCGCGGAGCCCGGCTCCGTCCTCCGCTGGATCCTGCCCGGCATCATCGGCCTCGCCGTGGCCGGCGGCCTCGTCTACGGACTGGTGCTGCGCACCGTACGGCCCGAGGTGCACCGCCGGATCGGGCTGGGGAACCAGGCGTTCCAGCTGGAGCGGACGGCGGCCGCGGAAGCGGACTCCGCGCCCCCCGCGGGCACCGCGGCTCCCCGCGGCTGACCACCGCGACGGCACGCGACGTGCGGCCCGGATCCCGGGATCCGGGCCGCACGTCCGATCATCACTCTTTCGAGTGCTGAACGCCCGGCCACCCCTAGGCAGTTGAGGATTCCGAACGGTAACTTGCGCTCGCCGACGGCCCCGCCGCGGCGGGAACGGGTTCGAGAGAGGTGACGCGGTGCGCGAACTCAGCCTTCCGCCCCTGGTGCAGAAGCTCCGTACGGGAGGACTCGCGGATTCCGTGTACGAGATCGCCGGAAGAGCCCCGGGCCGGGTGCAGTTCTCCCGGCGCGAGGACGGCCCCGACGGCATCCGCTGGCTCCCCGTCACGGCCCTCGGCTTCCGCAGCGAGGTCACGGCCCTGGCCAAGGGCCTGATCGCGGACGGCGTCCGCCCCGGCGACCGGATCGCCGTGATGTCCCGCACCCGCTACGAATGGACCCTCTTCTCCTACGCCCTCTGGGCCCTCGGCGCCCAGCTCGTCCCCGTCTACCCCACCTCCTCCGCCGAACAGGTGCACTGGATCCTCTCCGACACCCGCGCCTCCGCCGTGGTCGTCGAGCACGCCGAGGAGGCGATGACCGTCGGGGCCATCTGCGACGACCTCCCCGGGCTGCGCCGCATCTGGCAACTCGACGAGGACTGCGTCTCGGAGCTGACCGCCCTGGGCCGCGGCATCCCCGACGCCCTGGTGGACCGGATGCGCGCCGGCGTGAGCCCCGACGCGGCGGCCACCATCACCTACACCTCCGGCACCACCGGCCGCCCCCGGGGCTGCGTGATCACCCACGCCAATCTGGCCTTCGAGTGCGACACCCTCATCGAGGGCTGGCGCGAACTCCTCGCCGAACCCGGCGAACAGCCCGCCGTGCTCGCCTTCCTGCCGCTGTCCCACGTCTACGGGCTGATGGTGCAGGTGGCCTGCCAGCGGCACGGCGTACGCCTCGGCCACCAGCCGGACCCGTCCGCCGCCGGGCTCCTCCCCGCGCTCGCCTCGTTCCGGCCCACCTTCCTCTTCGCCGTGCCGTACATCTTCGAGCGGATCTACCGCACGGCCCGCCGCCAGGCCGAACAGGCCGGGAAACTGGAGGCCTTCGACCACGCCGTGGACGTCGCCATGCGCTACGCCGAGGCCGTCGAACGGCGGTCCCTGCTCCGCGGCTCGGGGCCGGGCCCCGGCCTGCGGGTCCAGCACGCCCTGCACGACCGCGCCGTCTACGCCCGGCTGCGCGCGGTGCTGGGGGGCCGGGTGCGGCACGCCGTCTCCGGCGGCTCACCGCTCTCCCGGGAGCTCGGGCTGGTGTTCGCCGGGGCGGGGGTCACCATCTACGACGGCTACGGCCTCACCGAGACGGCCGCCGCCGTCACCGGCCACCCCATCGGGCGCCCCAAGTTCGGCACCGTCGGCCGCCCGCTGCCCGGCTGCTCCGTGCACATCGCGGAGGACGGCGAGATCTGGGTGCGCGGGGACAACGTCTTCGCCGGATACCTCGACGACCGCGAGGGCACCGAGGAGGTGCTGCACGACGGCTGGCTGGCCACCGGCGACATCGGCCACCTCGACGAGGACGGCTACCTGCACCTCACCGGGCGCAAGAAGGACATCATCGTCACCAGCGGCGGCAAGAGCGTCTCCCCGCTCGTCCTGGAGGAACGGCTCCGCTCGCATCCGCTCATCTCGCGCTGCCTCGTCGTCGGCGACAACCGGCCGTTCATCGCGGCCCTGATCACCCTGGACGAGGAGGCCCTGGGCCACTGGCAGCAGCTCCGCTTCCGGCAGCCCATGGACCTGCGGGTGGTGGTGCGCCACGCCGAACTCCAGGAGGAGATCCAGCGCGCGGTGTCCCGCGCCAACACCGCGGTCTCCCGCAGCGAGTCCATCCGCGCCTTCCGCCTCCTGCCGCACGACTTCACCGTCCAGGGCGGCCTGCTGACCCCCTCCCTGAAACTCCGCCGGGGCGCCATCGTCAAGACGTACGCGGCCGAGATCGCCGAGCTCTACCGGCGGTGACCCGCCGGGCGGTGACCCGGCGGGCCCGCGGGCCCGGCCGCCGGCGGAGGGGGGCGGCGACCGGGCGGTCCGTCAGCGGACGTGCACCCAGTGGGCCTTCGAGGGCACACCCGCGGAGTCCGTCACGAAGAGCATGTACCAGCCGCGGGGCACCAGCGTCGGGTCCTCCGGCACCGTCACCGCCAGCCGGCCGCCGGGCCGCCGCTCCAGGCCGAGCTCGACGGAACGCTGTTCGACGTCGGTGGTGTGGGTGACGGCGCTCGGCCGCATCAGCCGGGCCCGGGCCGGGCGCCTGGCCGACTCGACGGTGAGGACGGCCGTGCCGCCGCGCTCGGCCTCGGCCGGCCCGCCGGTGATCCGCGGCCGCTCGCCCCGGTGCAGATAGGGCGGGGAGAAGATCTCGACGCGCTGCTCGAAGGTGCCCGGCTGGTTGTTCTCCGGGTCGGCGTAGAGCGGGTCGGAGCCGAAGGTGGCCACCCGCCCGTCGGGCAGCAGCAGCGCCTCGGAGTGGTAGTTGCGGCCCACCACCGGGGACGCGGCGGGCCGGAACGTGTTCTTCTCCGGGAGGTAGAACTGCGCCTTGTGGATGTCGCTGTCGCCCTTGCCGCGGTAGTCCTCGGAGCCGCCGGTGGTGAAGACGGTGTCGTCCGGCAGCAGCACGCTGGACAGATAGCGGGTGCCCTGCGGCAGGTCGGGGCCCGGGGTGAAGCGGGGGTCCTTCCGCGCCAGATCGGCGACGGCGGTGCGTGCGGTGGACTTCGGCGACTCCCCGACGCCCCCGCCGCCGAGCACCATGACCTTCTGCTCCTGGGCGGGCGGCAGCAGCACCGAGGCGGAGGTCTCCAGCTGGTCCTGGTCGGCCAGTCCGGGCACGGGGCGGAAGGTGTTCTTCTCCAGGTTCCACAGCCCGGGGGCGCGGCCCTTGTCGGCGGGGCCGTAACCGGCGTTGGACCCGGAGTAGAACAGGTCTCCGCCGCGGGTCAGGAAGAGCGCCGGATAGGTGGGGAAGTAACGTTCCGGCGCGGGTGACCAGGTCCGGGTCTCCGGGTCGAAGATCTCGTTCTTTCCGGGGACGACCTGCCCGATCTCGTCCAGGCCGGAGACCGCGAGGACCCTGCCGTCCTTGAGGGTGGTCAGCGTGGGGTACCAGCGGGCCTCCGCCATCGGGTCGACCGGCAGGTACCGCTCGGCCACGGGATCGAACTCATAGGCGACGTCGAGACCGTGGTAGTCCTGCTTGTCCAGGGTCAGCGACTGCGCGAGGCCGTAGACGTTCCGCCGGTCCTCCCCCTTCAGCCCGTCGACGGTGTACTGGGCGGGGCGCCGGGTGACCTGCCCCCTGCCCTTGCGCACGGCCTCGACGAAGACCCGCTCCTCGCTCGCCGTGACGGTGACCTTGCCGCCCTTGCCCTTCTTCTTCCCGGCGGCGGGCAGGTCGAAGGCCCGGGTGGTGCGGTACTCCCTGCCGTCCGGGGAGCGGAAGACGGTGCCGCGGGGGAAGTGGTGCTTCCGGTCCGGGTCCTCGTTCTTGACGAGCATCCCGCCGCCCGCGCGCTCGACCTTGCCCTCCAGCACCTCGTAGCGGGCGGTGCCGCCGGCCACCAGCAGTTTGCCGCTGGGGAGCTGGGCGTGGCCGGAGCAGAACAGGTCCTCGGGGGTGGGGATCAGCCGGAAGGTGTCCTTCTCCGGGTCCCACAGCAGCGTCTTGAAGGTGCCCGCCTCGAACGTCTTCTCGTTGTTGCCGGAGCCGGCGATCAGCAGCACCTTGCCGGTGTGCAGCAGGGCCGCGTGGATGGCGTTGACCCGGTACTTCTCCGGGACGCCGAGCAGGTCCCAGTGGCCGTACCGCGCCTTGTACTCCGGCTGTTCGATCTTGTAGGCGTGGTAGGTGCGCTCGGCGTAGCTGATGGCGGCGGGGGCGTTGAGCCCGGCCAGGGTGAGGAAGGCGGCCGCTCCGAGGGCCGTGGTGCGGAAGCGGGGGCTGATCAGATGGCGCACAGCGGGTCCTTCTCTGCGGGGGTGTCACTCTCCGTGGACGCGGCCGGGGAGGCGGCCGGTGGCGGCGCGGACGCGGGTCCGGCCGCGGCGGGGACGGCGGCCGGGGAACCGCCCGGGCCGCGGCGGGAGGTGCCCGGCTCCGCCGGGCGGGGGGAGGAGTCCGCCCGGGCGGCGGGGACAGCGGGCTTCGCCGCGACCGCGGCCCGCGACCGCCGTTCCCCGGCGGCCCAGACGAGCACGGGGGCGAGGCACAGGGTCAGGGCGAGCAGGGCCCAGGCCGTTATGGCGGCGTGGAGATGGCCGAGGAAGAGGGCGGCCACCACCGAGCCGCCGAAGACCAGGGCCCAGCCGAGGTGGATCCGGAAGGTGGCGAGCCGGTCGGGGCTCGCCGAATCACCCTTGGGCGTCACCACGAAGGAGCTCTTGCGCCGCAGCGCGGCGTCCACCAGCGACTTGGCGTAGACGGGCGCGGAGAGGGCGGACATCGCCATGCCGGCGAGCCCGCCGGACCCCTCCGGCTCGTGCGGCGAGACGTTGTGCCGCCGGTTCCAGATGTAGAGGCCGATCTGCAGGGCCGCCGCGTCGCTGTACAGCATCAGCCAGATCTCCGCGGGAACGTGCAGACCGGAGGCGCCGACCACCAGGAAGAGCAGGCAACTCAGCGCGGCCAGCATCCAGTTGAGCGCCGTCATCGGGTAATAGACGATCATCAGTGTGTAGTTGAGCAGCCGGCCCGGCGAGAGGGAGAACGGCGCCTTCCAGAACTGCTTCAGGATGGTCTCGTACGTCCCCCGCGACCAGCGGAGCTGCTGGGTGAAGAAATCCGTCCACGCGGCCGGTCCCTCGCCCACGGCGAGCACGTCGGGGGTGTAGACGGAGCGCCATTTCCGGCCGGTCTCCGGATTCCTGGCCCGGTGGATCTCGAAACCGGTCGCCATGTCCTCGGTGATGGAGTCGTAGAGGCCGCCGATTCCCCGGATGGCCTTGATGCGGACGGCGTTGGAGGTGCCGACGAACATGGGCGATCCGTAGGCGTTCCCGGCCCGCTGGATGAGCGCGTGGAAGAGGAACTGCTGGCTCTCCGCGGCCTTGGTGACGGCGGTGTCGTAATTCCCGTACACCTGGGGGCCGATGACGAAGGCGACGTCGGGGTCCCGGAAGAAGCCGAGCATGCGTTCCAGATAGTTGGGGAGCGGCACGTGGTCGGTGTCGACGGAGGCGAAGAAGTCGTAGTCCCCGCCGTGGGCGTCCAGCCAGGCGTTGTAGTTGCCGTGCTTGGTCCGGGCGCGGTGCGGGCCGGCCGGCCGGTTCCACCTCTCGACGCCCTTGCGGGTGAAGTGACGGACGCCGAGGCGGGCGCAGACGGCCTTGGCCACCGGGTCGTCGCCCTCGTCGAGGAGCCAGACGTGCACGGTGCCGCGGTGCCGGATGCGGACGGCGGCCTCCAGGGTCCGGGTGACCATCTCGATCGGTTCCTTGCCGGGCACGAACGAGGTCAGAAAGGCGACCCGGGTACCGGCCTCCGGGGTGACGGGCACGGGGTCCCGGGCGACGAGCGTCGCGTGGGCGTTGGAGAAGACCGTGCACAGCCGGAAGAACTCGATGAGGCCGATCGAAACGAGCATCGCGGTGTCCGCGGCCGATTCCCAGGCGGACACGTACGGGCGGTGCACCCAGTGGTCCGGCTGCAGCAGCCAGACCAGCAGCAGCGCCGAGACGAGGGGAGCGGCACAGAGGAGGAGGGTGGCGCGGACCCGGTGCGGCTCCTGCGCCAGCAGGCTGCGGTAGGCCACCCGGTACGGCGCTTCTCCCTTTTCCGGGTCGTGGAGCGGCCCCGCGAGTCTGCTGTACCGCTCGTAATCGTAGGCCGGAGAGGAATCGGGGACGGGCGGCTCCCCGGCCTTCTGGGTTACGGAATTCGGTGACGCCATCGGGGCACTCCCGTGGGACTGACTGGAAGGAACACGAAGGGCGATGACCCGGATGGCCCAGAATTTTCATGTCATCGACCGAGATGAGAAGGTAACAATCACCAGTCGGAATCCTGCGGAAATGTGATGTTCGGCGCGCCATGATAATGACCCCGGAGCGGCAGGGGGACGGCACCGAAAAGGACGTCCGCGCCTGCGGAAACGGGCCCGCGCGGCACCGTCATTGCACGGCCGGACCGGCGGACGCGCTGCGGGACGACCGGTAGCGGAGCGCCCGGCACGGGCCGCCCCGCCCCGCGCGGCGGACGCGGGAGGCAGGGCCGGGGGCAAGCCGGGGCGTCCGGGAGAGCGAGGACCGTCCGAGTGGCGTCAGCCGTCCGCGGCCACGGCGCCGTACACCTCGGCTGTTCCGTACCGGGGCGCCGTACGCCTCAGCCGTCGAGGACCACGGCGCCGTACGGGGGCAGCCGCAGCGTGCCGTCCGCCGCCGCCCGCGCCGCGGAAGGGGCCGGACCGCCAGGACGCCGGCAGCACCCGCCCGCCCGGCGCGGTGCGGGGCGCGTCCGCAAAGTTGACCGCGACCGTCACGGACCCCCGCCCGCCGGGGGGCGCGGTGCGCCGGTACGCCGGCCCCGGCCGTCGTCACCGCGGATGTCCGCCCGCCCCGGGCCGGGCACGGTGACCCGGACGGTGCGCGGCGCGCGGGCCGCGCTGTGCAGCGGGGCGCGCCGCGGCGCCCTCACGGCAGCCGGTCCGGGCGGGCCACGCCGATCCTGGCGTCGGCCATGCCGTGGAAGACGTAAGCCACCCCGTCGATCTCACGGCCCGTGATCGGCGAACCGGGGCCAGGAGCATCGTGGTTGCAGGGTCCGGCCGCGCATCCGTCAGCAGCAGCCGTGCGTGAGGGGCGGGAAGGAGCCGACCGGAGGCCACAGCGCAAAGAAGTCCACGGCAAAGGCCGCGCAGCAGGCGGCAATACGTCCCGGCAGGACTGAAGGACCGGCAGAGTTGACCCATGTCCGTCATCCCTGTCCTCATCTGCTGCGCCCTCACGACCGCAGGGTGGTTCTGGAGCCGTCCGCTGATCCTGGGCACATGGCGGCGCAACCCCGCATGGCTCACCTGGAGTGCGGTGCTCCTCCTGATGGGAGCCGGTGTCACCTACCTCATCGGCCTCCTCTTCCCCATCACGTCACTGGACCCGGCGGAGGCCTGCACCAAAGCGGGCCAGGCCTACGACGGGGACTACCGCAGTGCGAACTTCGAGGAGTACACGCGGTGGTTCCCGCTGCACAACAAGTGCAACGCGGAATACGACCTGATCCCCGCCTGGGTGAATCCGGCCCTGGTCGCGCTCCCCCTTCTGGCGCTCCTCTGCCTGGCCTACGCCGTGCTCCTGGCCGTCATCCGACGCCGGACCAGGAACAAGGGCACGACGTAAGCGACTTGAGCAGGCGCCGTGAGCTCGCCGCCGCAGGCGGCCCGGCCGGGGCCGCTGCCCTCGGCTCGGCGGTCCCGGCGGTCTGGCGATCCGCAGCCGCGTCAAACGCTGGCCCCCGCCCGCCCCCGCAACAGCCGGCCACGCGAGCGGCCTGCCGGAACGACCGGTCCGCCAGGTCGTTGCGTTCCCGGTCCATCGGCGCCAAGGCGCAGGCACCCATGGCGACTCCGGCCGCGCCCCGCCACGGTGCTCTTGCCCGCACCCGGTGGACCGGTGAGGACGATCGCCCTTTCCGACGGAGAAGCGGAGGTCGGCGCGTCGATGGTGGGCGGATTCATGCGGCGATCCTGTGGCGCGGCGCGGAAAACTCGGCTGCGATCCGGACCGGCCCGCCCATATCCTCGCGCGGGGGGCCGACTTGGCGCCCTGCCGGCAGCCGGCACCCAACGGACCGAGGACGCGTGGAGCAATGAGCAGCCGACTCTTCGCAATATCCTTCGACGCGCACCAGCCCGAACACCTGGCCCGCTTCTGGTCCGGCCTCCTCGGCCTGGAGAGCGCCGGCGATTCCGCCTCCTACGACGGCGTCGCCGTGCGGTCCGGAAACGCCGCCGGCTACCGCCTCGGCTTCCGTCCCTCCCCGGCGCGGAAGGCGGCCCAGAACCGGCTGCACTTCGACCTGACCAGTCTCTCCCCGGAGGACCAGCGGGAGACCGTGGCCCGGGCGCTCGATCTGGGCGCGCACCACGCCGACGTCGGCCAGGGACCGGACGCCTCCCATGCGGTGCTGGCCGACCCGGACGGCAACGAATTCCGCGTGCTGGCACATGGCTGAGGCCGTAACTGCGGGGCCGTGATGTGCGGTTGGTGCACCGAGGGGCGGCTCACGTCCCGGTCTCCGGGTGCCCGGCATCGAGGGGAAGCCTCACCTTCGCCGCCTCCGCCTTCGAGGAGGACGCGGAGCCCGGCTTCTGCCGGACCCAGTACGCCGGTCACGGGCCGGGCCCGGAACTCCTGGGGGAACCCGCGCTCCGTGCTGGAGATCGGCTGCGGCACCGGCCGCGCCCTCGCCCGCCTCGCCCGGCAGGGCATCGCCGCCCCGGGTGTCGACCTGCCAGTGGCGTCATTCCTCCAGCGTGATCACTACCTTGACGTCGTCCGGGCGCTGCTCGAAGGCCTCGGCCGCCCGGTCGAGCGGCGGACGGCGGGTGATGAGCCGGTGCAGCCATGCCGTGTCGGCCCGTGCGAGGGCGTCGGCGGCCTGCCGGTAGTGCCGGCCATTGGCGTTGACGGAGCCCACCACGACATCGTTCTCCAGCACGATGTCGCGGTTCACCGAGCCGGCGTCGACGGTCAGCCGGCGTCCGGCGGGTGACACCCCGGTGAGGCAGACCACGCCGTAGGAGGCGGTGCCGCGCAGGGCGGCGAACACCACCCGTCCGGCACCGGTGGCCTCCACGACGACGTCCGGACGCACGGCCGACAGCACGTCGTCCACCGCGCCGCTGTGGTAGGTGGCCCCCAGAGCGCGGACCAGCCCGGGCTTCGGTCCCTCCGTCACCCGGTCGAGGACGTGGACCTCCAGCCGGCGCTGCTTCCCGAGCAGGGCGGCCAGCAGACCGATCGGGCCGGCGCCGGTCACCAGGACGCGCCGGGGCTCGAACCAGGCCCTGGCCCCCACGCGCTCGATCTGCTCCCAGGCCTTGGCGACGACACTGGCCGGTTCCAGCAGGACGCCCGCAAGTCCCAGATCCGCGTCGACCGCGACGGCGTAGTCGTCCTCCACACACCACAGGCCGGCGCCGTAGCCGTCCAGTTCCTTGATACCGCGTTCCCGGTAGCGCCCGTTGCGGCACATGTCGTACTCGCCGTGCGCACAGGCGCCGCACGGTTCCGGGTCCGGGCGCCGCACCACCCCCGCGACCAGGTCGCCCAGGGCGAAAGCGCTGCCGTCCGGTGCCTCCTCGACCCGGCCCAGTGATTCGTGGCCCAGCACCAGCCGGTCCCGGTCCGCGGGCGCCCGGCCGTACTCGCCCGCGGCGATCTCGCGGTCCGTGCCGCACACCCCCACGGCGATACCGCGGATCAGGAGTTCACCCGGTGCCGGCTTCGGCTCCTCCACATCCCGCACCTCGAGCGAACCGCTGTGACCCGGCCGGACCGTCAGTGCGCGCACGTTGCTCTTCCTCTCCAACCCCGGTGTACGGATTCCCGGCCGGGTACCGCGGAACGCGGCCGGTACACCTCCCCGGGAGAGACCGGAATGCCGCCGGCTCCTCGTGTCCGGTAGCGGTGAGCGCCGCGCACGTGATCGTCCGGCACACCCGCCGCGGCAGCCGGCGGCCGGCGGACGCCCCGCCGCCGAACGTTCCCTGCACTTCGGAGGCCGACGGCCCCCCGCCGAGCCCTCGGGGACGTCACATGCCGGGCGACCCGGTGGCGCCCGCCGGTCCGGCCCCACGGACCGCGCGCTCCGGCTCGGCGCGTCCGGGCCGTTCCCCGACCCGGTCCCGGCCCCGGCGCGGAACGCGGTCCCGGAGACGGCCCTGCTTCGGCCGCCCGGACCCGGGTACACACAACGACGGCCGCGGGGATGCGCCGGCCGCGGCCCGGGGCCCTCCCGGCAGTGCCGTTGGCCGGACCCGGCGAGAGCCCGGTCCGGCCGCTCGCCGCTGCCCGCCGACGAGGTGACCCGCCGTCTCGCCAACCCTGGAGCCAGCATGTGGAAGCGCAGGAAGGACCGTCGCCCCGGGGACCCCGTCCCTCTGGAACTGTGCGATCTGTGCGCGCGGACCTTCCCGGAGGACGAGGCGGTGAGCGGCTATGTCCGGGACTCCTCCTGCGCGCATCCCCGCCGCCAGTGGTTCGACGGTCTCCGCCGGGTCACCGCCTGCAGCGAGGAGCACTTCGGGAAGATCCGTGAGGAATACCGGCTCCGCCCCTTCGTACCGGAGGAACTCTGGGCGGCGAAGGTCAACTGCGTCCTCACCACGGGCCGTCCCGTGCTCACCCTGGAGGAACTCGGCCGCCGGACCGGCCTGCACGAGCCGGAGATCCGACGGGCCATCGCCTGGCACAACGAACGGCTGCGGCACGCGGGCGGCAACGGCACCGACGAGGGGACGAGCACGGTCTGAGCCGTGCCCCGGCGGGAACACACGGTGCCGTCGTACCCGCTGCCCGCCGTCATCGGCGAGGCCGGGCGGCACGTCC
This sequence comes from Streptomyces sp. F63, assembly GCF_018070345.1. Lineage (GTDB taxonomy): Bacteria > Actinomycetota > Actinomycetes > Streptomycetales > Streptomycetaceae > Streptomyces. The sequence goes on along the minus strand of NZ_JAGPXX010000042.1, from coordinate 10,654 downwards.
GCGACCGGACGACCGCCGCATCGCGGAGCGTGTGCCGCGGCTCCTCGCCCGTCGTGGCGGGCTCGCATCGGCACGGACCGGATGCGCGCAGCGCGCCGGAGGCGGCGGCGCCGGGTGGGAGACCCCCGGGGGTGAGCTCGGGGGAACCGGTGTCATCCGGCGGCGAGCGGGCACTGGGGGCGGCACCCACCGGCCGTTGGGCGGTCGGCCACGGCCCGGCCGTGGCACGTCCCGCCGGCCTCACGGTGCCCTGCCGTGACGCGGCCCCGCGGGCCGTCGCCCGAACGGCACGCGTCGCCATTCTGCCGAAACGACTCCTGGATGCCGCTGCCCCGGGGCGATGCGCAGCACTTCACGTCATGCCCGCCCCCGACGTCATCGGCAGCATGACGCCCGGGCAAGGACCCCGCACAACGGTGGCTGCGGCAGCGGGCCCGCACGGCGGCGAAAGCCTCCGCCCGACAGGCCGGGAGCCCGGCCCGGATACACCGCGGCGCCCGGCCAGCCGGCCATCCCTCCACCCCCGTCCACCCCCTCCACCCCCGTCCGTGTCCGCGTCAGGCGGGGTGGCACTCGCGGGCCGTTCCGCCGGCCGGGAGGAAGCAGACGCGCAGACCGGCGCGGTGGACGCCGCCCAGCATCGGGGTGAAGCGGTAGACGCGCGTGTCCGCCGGGGTCCGGATGACGACACGGCGCGGCGTCGCGCCGGGCACCGAGATCTCGACCGCGTCCCCGACCCGCGCGTGCCAGACCCGCCCCCACGCCGCGGCGCAGACCGTGCTGTACCGGATCTCCACGTGCGCGCCGGTGCGGGTGCGGCGGGGCGGGCCGAACGCGTCGGCCCGGCCGGGCAGCCCGCAGGCCATGGCGTCGGGATCCTTTCCGTCGCAGGCCTCGCCCCGGCAGCCGGGGGGCGGATCCAGCACCGGGGAGGCCGGCACCGCCGTACGGCCGGAGGTCTGGCCGGGCAGCCACAGGGCGGCCGTCGTCACGGCGGCTCCGGCGCCGAGGGCCAGCAGGTACCACGGCCGGAGCCGGCGGGGGCGCGTGGCCGTCCGCGCGGCCTCCGGAGGCACCGGCCCCGGGGCGGCCGGCGGGGGAGCGGTGGAGCGGGCGCGTCCGCTCCATTCGGCGTCGGCCAGCTCCCACAGCGCGAGCAGCCGTCCGGGAGGCTCGCCCGCCATCGCACAGAGCGCCTCGACGGCCTGCCGGGGAGCAGGCAGCTTGCCGTTGAGATAGCGCTCCCAGGAGGACTTGCTGTACGTGGTGCGCCGGGCCAGGGCCGCCAGGCTCAGACCCGTACGGGCCCGCACCGCGCGGAGCCCCTCGGCCAGGGCCGCGCACTCGGGTGCGGGGGTGGTCATCCGCGCAGCACCCGCCAGGTGTGCGGGCCCACGACGCCGTCCGCCGGCAGCCCCGCCTTCTTCTGCAGCCGCATCACGGCCGCGATGGTCTGCTGTCCGTAGACCCCGTCGACGATGCCCGGGTCCATCTCGTGATGACCCAGCAGGCACTGGGCCTCCACGACGTCCCAGCCCGGCCCGGCGAGGACGGCGGTGCGTGTCGTGCTGTATCCCGCGACCAGGCCGGGGCCGTCCGGGCCACCTGATCTGCGGACCTCGCAGGGGTAGGATCTGCCGGGCTCGAAGACGTACCGTCCCCGCCCGTTGCCGGCGGACGTGGCCGGGGCGGGGGAGCTCGGCTGCGCGGCCGGTGTGCCGAGCGCCGTGCCGGCCTTCTCGCCGCCGCCGTCGCCATCGCCGTCGGCGTCACCGCGCAACGGTGTGCCCAACAGCAGCCCCGCGTACAGCCCGGCGAGCGCGGCGGCCGCGACGGCGACGGCGGCGGATCTGGAGATCCCCGGCCGACGCCCGCTGCCCGACGCGGCGGGCTCCTCGCCGGCGGGCTCCGCCGGCGCCGCGCCGGTCCGGCCGCGCCGCTCCCCGGCCTCCGCGCCGGCCGGCGGAGAGGGCGCGGACCGCTCCTGCCACGCCTTCTCGGCCACCTCGTGCAGGACCAGCAGCCGGGTCGGCTCCGTCCCCGTGATCCGTGCCAGTTCCTCCACCGCGTGCCGTGGAGGCAGCGCCTTTCCGTTCAGGCAGCGTTCCCACGACGACCGGCTGTACTCCGTCTTGGCGGCGAGCGAGACGAGGCTCAGCCCGCTGCGGTCCTTCAATCTCCTCAGCTGGACGACCAGGTGCCGGACCCTCTGATCCAGCGAATCCGGCAGTTCCTTCCAACGCCGCATGGCTCGCTCCGTAAGCGTCGTCAGGGCCCGAGGGCCTTCACCTCCTCCATGGTGGGACCGCCGTCGTCCCCGGCGCAGGCTCCTGCCCCGGGTTCACCCGGTGCCCACGCCTCTTCGGCCACGTCCCCAGACGGCCCGGCGTCCCGGCGATCCGGCGTTCCGTCGTACGCCTTCGCAGGTCAGCACGTGGGACATCCCACGGTGTCCCGGCCGGCCCGATGCCCCTGGCCGCCGTTCCGGGTTGGCCGGCAATCTCGGTGGGGCCGAGCCGGACGGTGCGGAAACGTCCACCACCCGCACCGTTCTCCGGCCACCATCGACAAGGGGGAACCATGAACAGGATCACATCAGCCGTCGCCACAACGGTGGCGGCGGCCGCTCTCACCGTCGGCCTCACCGGCGGCGCCACGGCCGCGGACCGGGCCGACGCCGGCCGGGGCGGCACCGCCGGGCTCGCCATCGCCGGAACCGCGCCCGCGTGTATCGAGCGCACGAGCGTCACCAACAAGCCCGACGGCGGTGTCCGGGTCCACCTGCGCAACTTCTGCGGCAAGACCATGCGCGTCAAGGTCGTCGTCAAGTACTGGTCGGACAGCGGGTGCACGTCCATGCGGAACGGGACCGGCCGGCTTTTCCAGACCGTCGGCGGCCGGTACGACCGCACCGTGGTGTGCTGAGCGGGGACGGGAGAGAACTCATGACTGTCACCACCAGGACGCTTCTCGCCACGACCGCGGCCCTGGCGGCCCTGGCGGCCCTGGCGGTCACGGCGCCGCCGGCCGCCACCGCCGCGCCCGCGTCGGCCGCGGCGCGGTGCCCGGTCACGGCCTGGGGCCACCAGGGCTACTAAAAGTGCGGCACGGACCTCAAGGCCGGCTACGTCGACTGGAACGAGGACGGCCGGACCGACGAGGTCTTCGTGATCGCTCCGAACCGGACGATCTGGCACACATGGAAGAACGCCGGCGGCTGGAGGGAGATGCCGGGCAACGGCCGTGCCGACAACATGCTGGGGCACAACGGCACCGGCACCTCGCGCCGTTGCATCGTCGTCTACGTGAACAACGCCGACTACCACTACTGGCAGAACTGCCACTACAACGGCCGGTGGCACAACTGGACCACGAGCGGCTGACGCACCGTCCGCCGGGGGCGGCCCCGCGAAGCACCGGGCCCCGGAGCTGTCCTGACAGCTCGGGGGGCCCGGTGGCATGGTGCCGTCCACCCGGCAGGTGTCCGTCCGGGGGGCCGACGCCCGGTGCCCGGCCCAGAGCGCTCGTCCGCGCGGCACGGCCCCTCGACGGCTTCGATAGCCTGGCGCCATCCGTGCGCCGGGGGGCTGACCGTGGAGAACATCCTGTCCGTGGCCATCGGGGCCGGTATCGGCCTCATGGGAGTCGTGTTCGGTTCGTGGTTCACCGCACGCCGGCAGGACCGCATGTGGCTCCGCGAACAGAAACTCAGGGCCGGGATCGGCTTCAACACCGCCGTGGTGGCGCTCCTCGACCACCTTCGTCACACGCAGCTGGCCGAAGACGGTCCCGGAGCCAACGAGTTGGCGGACCGGATGCAGGAAGCGCGGTCGGCCCTCTACCTCCTGTGCGCCGAGGACACCGTCGACCTCGCCGCTGCCCTCGCACGCCGGGTCTGGCAGGCCCGGCCCAGCGAGGGCAGGGCCGACCGCAAGGCCGAACACCGGGAGACGGAGGAACTCCTCCGCCGCTTCACCCATCAGCTTCGGCGCGAGATCGCGGGCGCACAGGCCCCGCCGGGCCGCCCCCGGCGCCGCGGCCGAGGCGGCTCGCGACCGTGAACCGGTGCCGCACGGCCGCCCCGCCCGGCCCCGCCCCGCCCGCGTCCGTCGGCAGGACCGACGGGAGAAGACCCCGGGGCAGGGCGGGACGGGAGGAGGGGGCAGGGTGGCGGACGGCCGCGTGACGGAAGTCCCGAGCCGTTCAGTGCCCCGCCCCGGGCGGCCACCGTCCCGTGCCCGTTCCTCTCCGCTTCTGCCGGGCTGCCGTACTGATCGGGGTACAACTCCGGCCGCCGCCCTCGGTGCCGGCCTGGCGACGACCGCGGGCGGCGCCTTCGTACGGGACTCAGCAGCCCCCGGTGCCCGTCGTCCCGCGTCCGCGGGTCCGGCGCGTACACGCCACCACCCCCTCCGCCCGGTTCCCCGCGGACCGGGGAGGGACCGGCCCGGCCGCCGGGAGCCGGGCGAGCCCCGCCCCGGCCGGGCCGGCGTCGTCTGCGGGGCCGCGGGAGGCACCCGGGGGTGAAGTCCCCCGTAGGATCGGAGCGCATGAGCAGGCAGGCCGGCCGGGTCGCTCAGGGACACCGCGCGGAGATCCGCCGGTCCTCCGGGTTACGGGTTCCGGGGGAGTGCGCGCCGGCCGGCCCGGACAAGGCGGCCGGCGAGCCGCCGGAGGATGGCCGTGGCGACACCTCAGGTACTCGATGAGCTGCTGCGTCAGCTGATACCCCGAGCCCGCCGGGACGCCGGCCCCGGCCCCGGTCCCGATCCGCGGGGGCTCATCGACTGGCTGGGGCGGCAACTCGGCGCGGAGATCGCCCTGGTGGACCGCGCCGGCACGGTGGAGGCGTCCACGGCCCGGTTTTCTCCGGACCTCCTCGGCGGTCTCCAGCCGGTGCTGACGCGGCTGGCCGACGGGCGGCTGGCCGCCGCGGCCTCGCAGGCGGGCGCGGTCCACGTGCGCTGCGAGGCGCTGGGACGGCACGTGCCGCGTCCGGTGCTGGTCGTGGCCGGCCCGCGGCCGCTCACGCGGGAGGCGCTGGCGCTGACGTCCCGTGCCGGCGCCGTGGTCGAGGTGGTGCGGCGCGCCCGCCGGGCCGACGACTTCGCCCTCCGCCACCAGCGGGCGGCGGCACGGCTGCGCCTGGGAATCCTCGCGGCCCTGATGACCGGAGAACCGACGCTGGCCCGCCGGATGACGGCCGGCGCCGTCCCGCCGCTGCTGGATGCCGCACGTCTGCGCGTCCATCTGCTGCGCTGCCCGCCGTCGCACCGCGGCAGGATCATCGACGCCTACGAGGACGAGTCCGGCTACCACGGCCGCGGCCTGATGGTGCGCTGCCCCGTCTACGACGAGCACCTCATCTGCCTCCTGCCCCCGGACGACGATGCCGGCAACGGCCGTGCCGACGACGGCGACGGTACCGGCCGTGCCGACGACGGCGACGGCGGCCTGGCCGCGCCCCTGCGGGCGCTGGTGCGGGACAACCCGGACTACGCGCTGGGCGTCAGCGCCCCCGCGCCCCTGCCGGCCACGGCGCAGGCCTACGAGCAAGCCCGCCACGCCCTGGCCGTCGCCTGCCACACGCCCGAACGGATCGCCGACTACCACGGCTGGCCGCCCCTGGCCGGGCTGCTCCCTCGCCGGGAAGCCCTCGCCTGGGCCCGCGCCCTCCTGGCGCCGATCAGGGCGGCCCCCCGGCTCACCCTCGACATCACCAGCCTCGCCCTGCACTTCCCCCGCTCCGGTGTGGCACGGCTGCTCGACGTCAGCCGTAACACCGTCACCGCCCATCTGCGGCGCGTCCAGGACGCCCTCGGCCTCGATCTGCAGGACCCCCGCGATCGCGCCGAACTGGCCCTGGCCCTGGCGGTCACCGACCTCCCGCCGCCCGACGACGGCGCCGGGGCCGGGCATCCGCCAACGTCCTCGCTCGATGCTCTGCTGTCCACCGAAGCGGCCGTCAGCTGGGCCCGCGCCTTCCTCCAGCCCCTGCGGTCCGGCACGGGCCGCGCCGTGCACCGGAGCCTGCGCGCCTGGGTCGAGGCCGGCACCGATGCCCAGTGCACGGCCCGGAACCTCGGCATCAGCCGCACCACCGTCCGCGCCCACCTGCGCACCGCCGAACAGCTCCTGGAACGCACCCTCCTGACCCCGGGCCCCGGCACCCACGACCTGGTCCACGCGTTCCGCATCGCCGACCGTGCACCGTGAACAGCCGCGGCCCCGCGACTGCGCACCGTGCGCATTGCCCGCCGTCCGCGGGGCTTCCTAAGGTCTGTCCCACCCCGGTCCGGTGTGACACCGGCCAGGGGGAACGGGGGAGGGCGGGCCGTCGCCACGGGGGAACAGCGTGACGGCCCGCCCTGGGCGCGCAGCGCCGGCCGGGTCCGCCGAACCGCCACCGTGTGATGCCGGCGGTCGGGACCGGGCGAGGCCGGGAAGCCACCGTCCACGTCGCCGTCGGGCGCCGGCTGCTCGCCGGACGACAGGCATGGCCCGTACTCGCGCACCTGCGGCACGGCACGCTCAGCCCTGGTCTGATCGCACCATCGCCCAGACCGCCCTCGTCCTCCACAACGCAGGGCGATGAATCTCGTTGAGAAAACGACCCAGCACGTGACGCCGGCTTGGTGAGGGCGGCGGGTGGGGCCGCGGGAGGTTCGCCAGGGGGCCCACGACCGGGGCGCGGATCCGACGGAGGTGCCCCGCCGCCCCGCCGCCCCGACGGGCGCCCGGCCGTCAGGCGCTGGCGCGGACGACCAGCCGGGTGGGCAGAAGCAGCGGAGTGGGGGCCTGCCCGCCCACGAGGGCGGCGAGCATGCGCGCCATCTCCCGCCCGAGGGCCTGTATGGGCTGGTGCACGGTGGTGAGGGGCGGATCGGAGACCTGCGCCGCGGCCAGGTCGTCGAAGCCGACCACGGCGACGTCCTCGGGGACCCTCCGGCCCGCCCCGCGCAAGGTGCGCAGCGCTCCCACTCCCATGTGGTCGTTGGCGGCGAACACCCCGTCCACATCGGGGTGTTGGGCCAGCAGCGCGGCCATGGCGGCGGCCCCGCTGCGCTCGGTGAAGTCGCCCTCCTGCGGCGGGAACGGCTCGAGACCCGCCGCCAGCATGGCGTCGCGGTATCCGCGGTACCGGGCGCGTCCGGCCTCGGTGTCCAGCCGCCCGCAGAGCGCGGCCACGCGCGTCCGGCCGAGCGAGACGAGGTACTCGGCCGCCTCGCGCGCCCCGCCGGCGTTGTCGACGTCCACGTACCAGCGGGGTGCCGGGCCGACCGGCCGTCCGCCGAACACGACGGGTACCGCGGCCCCCTCGGCCATCCGGGCCAGCGGATCGCCCTCGCGCAGCGCCATCAGCATCACGCCGTCGGCGATCCTGGACCGGAAGAGCTCCTCCACCCGCTTGCGGCCCCGGTCGGAGGCGGCCAGACACAGCATCAGGTGCAGGTCGGCCTCCTCCAGGGCGGCCGAGGCCCCGACGATCACCTGGGCGTAGAACGGATCGGCGAAGATCGAGGGATCCTCTCCCGAGACGACCAGGGCCGCCGCCCCCGTCTGCCGGGTGGCCAGCGCCCGGGCGGTCGGGTCCGGCACGTAACCGAGCTGCCGGACGGCGCGTTCGACCGCCTCGCGTTTGGCCCGGCTGACGTGCGGGGCGTTGTTGAGGGCCCGCGAGGCCACGGAACGGGACACGCCGGCGAGTCCGGCCACCTCGTCCAGCGTCGGCCGCCGGCGCGGCGCGTCCTCTGTCATGAACCGTTCCCCTCGCTGTCGGCCGGACGGGGTCTCATCCTCGCGCATGCGGCCGTCCCCGTCTCGGGGACGGGAGCCGGGCCGGGGGAGGACGCCCGGGCGGAGAGAAAACTGGGACCGCTTCCAGTCGCGTAGGCTTCACGTTCGGCCGCATCGCCGATCCTCGTAACTGAGCCCTTGACAGCGGAAACAGGGCAGGACAACGATACCGGTCACATGCCGGGATGCGGCGTTGAGGGCGCTCTGGACTGGAAGCGCTTCCAGTATCGACGTCGCATCCCGCGCAGGTCGTCCCCGCCCGCCGGCCGGAAGGCCGTCGCCGCGCGGGGCCGTCGGACCACCGCACTTCCTTCAGCGCGCCGCATGCCCGGGACGCGGGCGGGCGGCGCATCCCCCACGAAACCGAGGTCCAGACATGCGCCGCAGACTCCGCTCCCTGGCGGCAGCGCTGTTAGCCCTGCCGCTCGCGCTCGCCGCCGCCCCCTCCGCCCAGGCCGCCGACCCGACCGGCATGACCAGCGGGTTCTACGTGGACCCCGACTCCAGCGCCAAGCAGTGGGTCGCCGCCAACCCCGGCGACGGCCGGGCAGCCGATATCGACCGCGCGATAGCCAACACCCCGATGGCCCGTTGGTTCGGCTCCTGGAGCGGCGCCATCGGCCCCGCCACCGGCGCCTACGCGGGCGCCGCGGACAGCCGGGACAAGCTGCCGATCCTCGTCGCCTACAACGTCTACAACCGCGACTACTGCGGCGGGCACTCCGCGGGCGGCGCCTCCTCGCCCTCCGACTACGCGAACTGGATATCCCAGTTCGCCGGCGGCATCGGCAGCCGTCCGGCCGTCGTCATCCTGGAACCGGACTCCCTCGGGGACTACGGATGCATGAACCAGGCGCAGATCGACGAGCGCGAGGCCATGCTCACCGGCGCCCTCTCCGCGTTCAGCCGCCAGGCCCCCAACACCTGGGTCTACATGGACGCCGGCAACCCCGGCTGGACCGACGCGACCACCATGGCGCGCCGGCTGCACGAGGCCGGCCTCCCGCAGGCCCGCGGCTTCTCGCTGAACGTCTCCAACTACTTCACCACGGGCGAGAACACCGCCTACGGGGACGCCGTCAACCGTGAACTGAGCGCCCGCTACGGCTACACCAAGCCGTTCGTCGTGGACACCAGCCGCAACGGCAACGGCTCCAACGGCGAGTGGTGCAACCCCTCGGGCCGCCGCATCGGCACGCCCACCCAGCTGGGCGGGGGCGCCGAGATGCTGTTGTGGATCAAGGCGCCGGGTGAGTCCGACGGCAACTGCGGCGTCGGGGGCGGCTCCTCGGCCGGCCAGTTCCTCCCCGAGGTGGCCTACAAGATGATCCACGGCTACTGATTCCGGCCGGCTCCCGGGCGCCCGTGCGTGCTCCTGAGCTCCTGCGTTCCCGTGGCCCGGTCGCTCACTGCCGCGCGGCCGGGCCACGGGCGCCGAATCCGCGGCGACCGGCCGCCGGGCCGTCCCTCCACCGGTGACACGTCCGCCCGACGCGGGCGCCAGGAGGCCGGACACCGCCCGGACCGGAGAGGCCGGCGGGCTCCGCGGAGGAGCCGGCTAACGCACCACGCGGTAGCGGAGGTGGACCGCCTTCGAGCCGACGGTGCGGGCCTCGGCGAGTTCGAGGTCCACCCGGCGCTCGCGCCGCGGGAAGAACGGCATACCGCCGCCCACCAGCACCGGGTGGACCACGGTCCGGTACTCGTCGATCAGATCCAGCTCGGCCGCCTCGGCGGCGAGCGTCGCGCCGCCGATCGCGATAGCGCCCTCGCCCGGCTCGGCCCGCAACCGCTCGATCTCCTCCGCCAGGCCGCCGGACGCCAGCCGGGCATGGCCCCGCACCTCGGACAGCGTGGTCGAGAACACCACCTTGGGGAGCGGCTTCCAGAGCGCGGTCCACTCGCGCCCGGCGTCATCGAGCGACGGATCCTCCTCGGCCGTCTCCCAGTACAGCATCGTCTCGTACAGCCGCCGCCCCAGCAGGTGGACGCCGACCTCCCGGATGTCGTCGATCCAGAAGCGGAAGACCTCCTCGTCGGGCTCCGTCCAGTCGAAGTGGCCGTCCGGCCCGGTGATGTAGCCGTCCAGGGAGACGCCCATCGAGTAGGTCACGCTGCGCATCGGAAGCCCTCCTCGGCACCGGGGTTCGCCAGTACGGCCGCCGGACGCCGGAGGCTACCGTGGCACGAGGAACTGACGGCTCGACTGTAGTGCGCGGGAACCACAAGGGACAGGATGAACACCATGCAGGAACTGTGGCGCCGATTCGAGGAGTGGCTCCGGCGGAACGCGCCCGGCGATTATTCCGCGCTCCGCCCGGGAGCTTCGGATGCCGATATATCCAGGCTGGAGAGCGGAATCGGTTTCCCGCTCCACAGTGAACTGAAGGCGTTTCTCTCGGAACACAACGGCGTTACGCCCCGCAGGTCCAGCATGGAGCCCGGCGCCTTTCTCCTCGGGTACAGCCTGCTGGACACCGAGGGAATCCTGGAATGGCATCAGAACCTATCCTCGATGGCGGACGAAGCGGCCGAGGAAGGGTACGAGGAGGAAGTGGTCGGGCGCATCGCGCACACCCGGTGGGTTCCGTTCGCCCAGGACATCACGGGTGATCTGCTGTTCGTCGACCACCGTACGGGCCACTGCGGAGAGATCGGCGAGATCTCGTTCGGCGACCCCGAGTACGTCCTTCTCTGGCCGTCCATGGCCCCGATGATGGCCGACCTGTGCGAGGCGGTAGAGAAATCACTGCGGCTGCCGGCCGCGCGGTGCCGTCCGTCGGTCCACGAAGGGCGCATGCTGGAATGGGTCACGGGCTGACCCGGCAGCGAGACGTGCCGCCGGATCACCGTGATC
>NZ_JAGPXX010000041.1 GCF_018070345.1 Streptomyces sp. F63 | reverse complement strand
GGGCGGGGCGGGGGGGGGGGGGCGGTCGGGGGGTGGGGGGGGGCCCCGGCCGGGGAGGGGAGACCGTCGCCGTCAGCGCCCGCCGCGCGCCCGGGGCCGGCGGGCCGGCCCGGACCGGCGCCCGGCACACCGGTGCCGGTGCCGGTGCCGCCGAGCGCGAGGGCACCGCCGGAGCCGTATGCCGGGGCCGCACCGTCCCGGACCTGCCCCGGGGCATCTCCGGTACGGCCGTCCGGGCCCCGGCCCGGGGCGAGTTCGGCGCGCCCCGCGGCCGGACCGCCGCCCGGGGGCCGGGGGCCGTACGCGGTGCGGGCGCCGTCCGGGCCCGTGCCGTCCGCTCCGGGGGCGAACGCGTTCCCCCCGGAAGGGGGCGGGCGCCGGAAGGCGCGGTGCGGATCGGGGTCCGGCCCGGGGACGGAACCGGTGTGCGGGGCACCGCCCGGGGCTCCGGCCCCCGGGCCGGCCGGGCCCGCCGTGCTCCCGGGGCCCTGCGGCCGTCCGGAGGCATCGCCGGGGTACCGGCCGGAACCGCCGTCGTCACGCGGGCCGTTGGCCTGTGTCCGTGCGGGGTCCGGCCCACCGCCGTTGGGGCCCGGACCGCCCGGACCGCCGAAACCGCCCGGACCGCCTCCGGCGTCACCGGGCCCGTCCGGCCCGCCCGGTCCGTCCGCCGGGGGCGGGGTCGGGTCGTAGCCGCAGAGCGCCTCCTCCGCGGCGCCGGAGGCGAGCCCCGTGAGCACGGCCCGGCCGTCCTCGCAGACGAGTACCGTGCGGGCGGTGATGTTGCGGTGGATCCAGCCCTGGGCGTGCAGCGCCGACAGGGCGGTCAGGACGTCGGCCGCGACCTCCGCGGCGCGGTGCGGGGAGAGCGTGTGTTCGGCGAGCAGCGCGGCCAGCGGCCGGCCCACCACCAGTTCGCTGACGATCCACAGCCCGCCGCCCTCCGCGAACACGTCGAACACCTGGTCGTACCGCGGGTGGTCGGGGACGGCCGCCGCGGCCCTCGCGGCCGCGAGGGCGCGCCGCACCGCCGGATCGCCGGCACCGTGCGCCGTGCCACCGGGCGCTCCGGGCCCGTACCGGCCGTCGGTGCCGGCGATCTCGGCCTCGACGGTCTCCGGCAGGGGTATGTGCCGGATCAGGACTTCCTGGCCGCTGTAGGTGTCAAAGGCCCGGGTCTCGATGGCGTCGAACACGTCGCCGGCGGTTCGGGGCAGGCGGTAGCGGTCGGCCAGTACCCGGCCCGCGTAGTCCTCCACGACGCCTCCCCAAGCGCGCTTTCCGCGTCCACCCGGAACAGTCAACCCTGTTCGCCCACCGACCCGTTGCGGCTGCGTAGCGTCCGCACCGTTTCACGATACGTGCCCCGGCGCGGCGGTGCGGAGCGGACGGCGCAACCGGTCTCCGCATCCGGCGCGGAACGGGCCCGGGGCTCGGCCCGGGCGGGTACGCGCGCCGCCCTCGCGCACCCCCCCGCCGCCCCTGCCGCCTCTGGCGCCCCTGCTGCCCCTGGCGTCCCTGCTGCCCCTGGCGTCCCTGGCGTCCCCGGAGCGCTCAGTCGGTGGGCTTGAACGTCCGGAAGGCCGTCTCGCGGAGCGTGCTGCACTCCTTGCCGTCCCACTCGTCCGCCGGACACGTGATCATGATCGAGTAGGCGTGGCTGCCGTCCACCTTGAAGCCGCGGCTGAGCACCCGCATCCGCTCACCGCTCCGGTCGTACTCGAACTCCCAGTCGGCGACCGTCGGATAGTCGCGGTACTCCGCGCTCTTGATGCCCCGTGACGCGTATCCGGGGAACGATCCGCGCGAGGCCCGCTCCTGGGCACGCCAGGCCGCGACCGCGTCGTCCCGCGGCTGGGAGCTGAAGTCGACCTGGATCCGCGGCACTCCGCCGGACTCGCTGTACTCGCCGCCGGAGTTCTGGCCCGCTATCCGCGTGAGCTTCCAGTCCGCGGGCATCGCCATGGAGAAGTGGAAGCGGTCGTCGGTCCTGGTCTTGTAGCCCTCGGGGATCCTGTCCGCGTCTCCGGCATCCTTGCCGCCGTCCTTGCCGCCGTCCTTGCCGCCGTCCTTGCCGCTCTCGCCGTCCTCCCCGCCGTCCTTGCCGGCGGAGCCTTCGCCGTCCGGCTTCCCCTCGCTCGCGCCGTCCTGCGCGTCTTCCGAGGGCTCGGCCGACGCCCCGGCGTTCTTGCCGGCGTCCGCGGAGTCGTCCTTGCCGCCGTCGGCGCCGCTGGTGGCCGCCCTGTCGTCCTTGGTCCCGCCGGCCGGTTCGCCGTTGTCACGGTCGAGGGTGAAGGCCAGCACCACGCCGAGCACGGCGAGGGTCACCACCCCCGCGATGAGGGCCAGCACCCGTCTCGGCACCACGTCCGTGAGCGCGGCGGTGACGGGCCGCCGGGTGCCGGTGCCCGTGGCCGCCGACGGGGAGGCGTGGCCGGCGGTGGCCGGTGAGGACGAGCCGGACGTCCCGGCCCGGGCGGCGGCGGACGGCTCCGCGGGCGTGGCCGCCCGGGAAGCGGCTCCGGCAGCGGCGGCGGCCCGGGCCGAGCGCAGCGCGGCGCGCACCCGCCCGTCCTTGGCACCGCGCCCGTTCCGGGGCCGCGCGGAGTCCGCCGGGGAGGCCGCCCCGGACTCCGCGGAGGAGTCCGCGCCGGCTCCGGGCTCGCCGCCCCGCGACGGTTCCGGCGTCCCTCCGCTCCCGTTGCCGCCTGCGCTGCCGTTGCCCTTGGTCTTGCCCTTGCCCTTGCCCGCGGCGGCGGCGCCCGCGGCCGCCGCCGCGGTACCCGCCGCGCCCGCGCCGGCGGCCTTCGCCGTCCGCGCGCCGGGGGTCTCCCCGGGCGCCGCCATCGTCCGGGTCCTCGCGACCCGCTGGGGCTCCTCCGTCTCCGCGAGCACCTTGGTGAGCAGGGCCCGGGCGCCCGCGTCGTCGAGACGCCGGTCCGGGTCCTTCTCCAGCAGCCCGTGGATGACGTCCGCCAGCGGCCCCGCGTGCTCCGGCGGGGGAACCGGCTCCGTCATCACGGCCGTCAGCGTGGCGAGTCCGTTGCCCTTGTCGTACGGCGGCACGCCCTCCACGCAGGCGTACAGCAGGCCGCCGAGCGACCAGAGGTCGGCGGGCGGGCCGGGCTTGTGGCCGCGGGCCCGCTCGGGCGAGATGTACGAGGGCGCGCCGACGAGCATGCCGGTCGACGTGACCGACGGGTCGCCCTCCACCTGGGCGATGCCGAAGTCGGTCAGCACCACCCGGCTGTCGTCGCCGGAGATGAGCACATTGGACGGCTTCACGTCGCGGTGCAGAATGCCCTCGCGGTGCGCGGCGCGCAGCACGTCGAGGACGGCGAGCCCCACCTCGGCGGCCCGGCGCGGGGAGAGCCGGCCCTTGTCGCGGATGACCTCGGCGAGGGAGGAGCCCTCGATGAGTTCCATGACGATCCAGGGCCGGTCGTCCTCGTCGACGACGTCGTAGACGGTGATGCCGCCCTGGGCGCGGATCCGCGCGATGGCCTTCGCCTCGCGCAGGGTGCGGGTGATCAGCCGGCGCTTCTCGTCCTCGTCGACGGACGACGGGAAACGCAGCTCCTTGACGGCGACCTGACGCCCCAGCGTCTCGTCGACGGCGCGCCAGACCGTGCCCATGCCGCCCCGCCCCAGCACCTCGCCCAGCCGGTAGCGGCCGGCCAGGATCCGTCCCGTGGCGCCCTGTGTCTGCTCCGGCTCCGACATGTGTCCCCTCAGCGCTGCGATGGCCAGGCGTTGGCGCCGAGTTGGCAGTGGTGCACCGCGCCGTCGTCGCAACTGCGGTGGTCCGCCCCGGCAGAGTCTCCATTCTCCCCCATGCCGCGCCATGCCCATGTCCCGGGTCCGCCCCGTCGTGCCCCGCGCTCGGGCCGCGCACCACCGCAGGCCATCATGGGCGCGTACACGCAAGGGGATCCGGAGGGAGGCCGGGGGTGCCGGTCGGCGGAATGCGCCCGCGCCTGCTGGCGGGGATGGCGGGGGCCCTGTGCGCGGCCCTCGCGGCGGGGTGCGTGGTGGTGCCCGGGCCGTACGGCGGCGCCGACGCGGTGGCGAAGCGTCAGATGGCGCGTACCGACCGGCTGACGGCGGCCGTCGAGCGGCTGGCCGACGCGGCCCGCGCCCCGGGCGCCGCCGCGTACACCCGGGAGGGCGGCCGGGCCCGGTTCGCCACGGCGGGGGTCGCCGACCGGCGCAGCGCGCGGCCGATCGGACGGGCCGACCGCTTCCGCGCGGGCAGCGTCACCAAGGTGTTCGTGGCCACCGTGGTGCTCCAGCTGCGCGCCGAGGGTGTCCTGCGCCTCTCCGACCCGGTGGAGAAGCATCTGCCCGGCCTGGTGCGCGGCCGGGGGTACGACGGCACGCGGGTCACTCTCCGTCAACTCCTCACCCACACCAGCGGGCTCTTCGACTACGTACGCGATCCGCGGCTGGCGGAGGAGTCCTTCGGCCGGGGTTTCCGGAAGCACCGCTTCGACACCCGCTCGCCCCGGGAGCTGGTGCGCGCGGCGCTGCGGCACCGGCCGTACTTCGCGCCCGGCAGCGGCTACCGCTACTCCAATACGGACTACATCCTGCTGGGGCTTGTCGTGGAGCGGGTCACCGGCCGCCCGTACGCCCGTGCGGTCGAGGACCGGATCATCCGGCCGCTGGGCCTCAGCGGCACCTCCTTCCCCGGCACCCGGCACGGGCTGCCGCGCCCGCACGGCCGGGCCTATTCGGCGGCGGCCGCGCCCGGCGGCTCCGGCTCCGGCGCGCTGGTGGACGTGACGGAGCTCAATCCGTCGACCGCCGGGGCCGCGGGCGAGATGGTCTCCACCCTCGGCGATCTGGACCGCTTCCTGCGCGCGCTGCTGCGGGGCGAACTCCTGCCCGGCCCGGAGCTGCGGCGGATGACGGACACCTCCGTGACCCACGGCCGGTACGGCTACGGGCTCTTCCCGGAGCGGCTGCCGTGCGGGGTGACGGTGTGGGGGCACAACGGCAGCATCAGCGGCTCCTACGTCCGGATCACCGCCACGGCCGGCGGACGGCGGGTGCTCGGCTACCGGGTCAACACCGACGAGGTGGGCGACCCCGGAGCCGAACGGCGGCTGCTGAGCGCGGCGTTCTGCCGCCGGGGATGACGGGAGGGGCGCGGGCGGGGCCGTCTCACATCGCCGGTCGGCAGGCCGGTGCCGTCCCGGTCCGGGGGCCCGGCCGGACGGGGGCCCCCGGACCGGGCCGTGTCGTCGGCGCGGGTCCGGCCTCGCGCGGTGGGGCGGGGACCGGCCCCGCCCGGGTGTGTGGCGCTCCGGGCAGGGCCGGTCCGCTGCGGGTGGTGGGCGTTCAACGCCCGCGGGTCACCGGCAGCCGCGGCCGGTGTTGATGCACCGGACCATCGTGTCCATCAGGCCTTCCTCGAAGACGTTGACGAAGTCTCCGTGGTCGGTGACCGGCTTGTGGAGTTGTTCCGGGAAGCCGTCCACGGCGAAGAAGGGGGTGGACCGCCCGTTGTCGTTCAGGCTGGGGGCGTCGACGTCGTAGACCAGGCGCTGCACCAGTTGCGGTATGGCCTGGAAACCGCTGGGGCAGGCACCGGTCCGGGGATCGGTGAACGCCACGTGCGAACGGTGGTTGGCGCTGTCGGTGTTCCGGCCGTCCCAGCAGCTCTGGAAGGTGGAGGTGCGGACGACGTCACTGCCTTCGGGGCAGAGCGGGTACTTGTCCGTCAGCTGCCGGTCCTCGAAGCCGGTGCAGCTCCAGGAGGCGTTGGCGTTGGCTGTTCCGTTGGTGAACGCTTTGGCGTCGCCGGTGATGATCCGCAGGAACTTCGGCATCGCCACGACCTTGCTGCGCGGGTTTCCCACGAACTCCAGGGTCGCCTCCTTCGCGGTGAGGATCCTGCCGACGTTGCCCTCGGCGCCGCCGCCCGGCTGGTCCGCGTCGAACTCGTCGGTGCCGTCCTGCAGGCGCAGGACCGGCCAGTAGTAGGAGGACTTGTCGCCCGGGTTCTCACACGTCGTCTCACCGTTGGCGAAGTCCCGGTCGTCGGCGAAGGCGTCGTTGGCCTGGTTGCCGATGTAGTCGTGGGTGTGATGGGCGCCGTTGGACACGCCGGGCGCGACGATGATGTTGTCGGTGTTGTACAGCTTGTTCTCGTTCACTCCGCACGAGCTGGTGAACGTGCCGCGGGATCCGCCCCGCACCGTGCGGGGCTTGTCCGGGGCGGGCTGGACGGTGGTGATGTCCACGAAGTCCGCCGCGACCGGGCCGTTTCCGGCCTGACCGCCGGCGCCGCCCTGTTCTCCACCGCCGTCCTGACCGCCGCCGTCCTGGTTGCCGGAGGCACGCAGGGTGCAGGCGGCGAGCGATTCGAGGCCCTGGGGGCGGTCGGCCACCCTGCCGATGGCGATCGCTATCCGGTCGATGGCCGCCGTCCGCTTCGCCGTGAGCGGGCCCACGATCGCGTTGTCGGCGAAGTCGCGCTGCTGCCGGACGGCCCGGGACTCGCTCCGCAGCCGCTGGTACGCCTCAGCGACCTGCTGGTCCAGGAGCGCGAGGTTCTTGTCGACCTCCTTCCTGACCCGGTCCGGTACGTTGCGCAGTTCAACGCCGACGTCCGGGCAGGCGATGGTGACGTCGCCGGAGGCCAGGACCTGACGGGTCCCCTCCGGCTCCGCCCCGGAGCCGCTCTCACCGGCCGAGGCGTACACGTTGGCCGCCACCAGCCCGCCTGCCCCCATGGCCAGGGCCGCCGCGGCGGCGGTCGCCCGGCGTACGGTCTTCGATCGTTTGCGGGTGTTGCGTCGCATGGGACTCCTCCGAGATCTCCGTGTGCAGCGCGTCGCGGGCCGGCACCCGATGGCAGGGGCGCCGGGGTACGGCAGGGGCACGGGGGCCGGGAACGCGGTCCCGGCGCGGCGGGCCGCTCGGGCCGTTCCCGTGACGGGCCGGCCGCATGAGGCGCCGGCCGGTCAGCCGCCGCTCAGGACACGGCGACGGCACGGGGCCCGTGGCCCCGGTCACTGCCGGAGCCCGGGCCGGTGCCCGGGCCGGCGGCGGAAGACATCACCCGGGTCCGGGGAGGCCGGCGGCCCGGCTGCCGCCCGGAGCACCGGCCGGCGGCTTCTCGCCGAGCCGGTCCCGCGCGGAGACGCCACGGTGCCCGAGATGATCGTCGTCATGTACCGCTCCTCTGGCGCTGCATCAGGGCTGATGCGTAACCGGAGTTACGGACGGGGCCGGGCGAATCGGCGGGTCGCCGGCGGCTCGTCATTCTCTCGTAAGGACTGGCCGCCCTGTCCGCTCGGGGGTGTGCGCGGCGGGGCGGACGGCGGCCGTTCCCGCGCACTGAGGGGCCCCTGTCCGGCGGCGTGGGGAGGCCCCGTCCACCGCTGGGGGAGACCGTGGACCGGCGGAGCGGGTGACCCGCGGTGCCGGGCGCCGAACTCTGCTCGGCTCGGCTCCGCTCTGCTCCGCTCTGCTCAGCTCAGCTCGGCTCGGCTCTGCTCAGCTCAGCTCAGCTCAGCTCAGCTCAGCGGCACGATGTCCGGTGCGCCCAGCCGGGCCGCGTCCGCCGTCTGGTCGTCGGGCTGCCGCTGCGACTCCCGCTCGGCCTCCACCCGCTTCTCGTAGTGCTCGACCTCCTTGGCGATCTGGCCCTCGTCCCAGCCGAGCACCGGGGCCATCAGCTCGGCGCACTCCCGGGCGCTGCGCGTGCCGCGGTCGAAGGTCTCGATGGAGATGCGGGTCCGGCGGGTCAGCACGTCGTCCAGGTGCCGGGCGCCCTCGTGGGAGGCGGCGTAGACGATCTCGGCGCGCAGGTAGTCGTCGGCGCGGGCCAGTGGTTCGCCCAGCGACGGCTGCTCCTCGACGAGCCGGAAGACCTCCTCGGCCAGAGAGCCGTAGCGGCCCAGCAGGTGTTCGACGCGGACGACGTGCAGGCCGGTGCGCGCCGCGAGCCGGTTGCGCGCGTTCCACATCGCCCGGTAGCCCTCGGCGCCCACCAGCCGGACGTCCTCGGTGACGCAGTCCGCGACGCGCTGATCCAGCCCGTGCACCGCCTCGTCCACGGCGTCCTTGGCCATCACCCGGTACGTCGTGTACTTGCCGCCGGCGACGACGACCAGCCCCGGCACCGGATGCGCGACGGTGTGCTCCCGGGACAGCTTGCTCGTCGCGTCCGACTCACCGGCCAGCAGCGGTCGCAGCCCGGCGTAGACGCCCTCCACGTCGTCCCGTGTGAGCGGCACGGCCAGCACGGAGTTGACCCGCTCCAGCAGGTAGTCGATGTCGGCGCTGGAGGCGGCCGGATGGGCTTTGTCCAGGTCCCAGTCGGTGTCGGTGGTGCCGACGATCCAGTGCCGGCCCCAGGGGATGACGAAGAGGACGCTCTTCTCGGTGCGCAGGATCAGGCCGGTGGTGGAGTGGATGCGGTCCTTCGGCACCACCAGGTGGATGCCCTTGGAGGCGCGGACCTTGAACTGGCCGCGCTCCGCGATCAGTCCCTGGGTGTCGTCCGTCCAGACGCCGGTCGCGTTGACCACCTGGCGGGCCCGGATCTCGTACTCGCCGCCGGCCTCCACGTCCCGGACCCGGGCGCCCACCACCCGTTCGCCCTCGCGCAGGAAGCCGATGACGCGGGCCCGGTTGGCCACGTCGGCGCCGTAGGCGGCGGCGGTGCGGACCAGGGTGGCCACGAAGCGGGCGTCGTCGACTTGCGCGTCGTAGTACTGCAACGCCCCGACCAGGGACTCCTTCCGGAGGGCGGGGGCCACGCGGAGCGCCCGGCCCCGGCTGAGGTGACGGTGCACCGGCAGACCGCGGCCGTGTCCGGAGGAGACGGACATGGCGTCGTACATCGCCACGCCCATCCCGGCGTACCAGCGTTCGAAGCCCTTGCGCCGCAGCGGGTAGAGGAACGGCACCGGCCTGACGAGGTGCGGGGCGAGCCGTTCCAGCAGCAGACCGCGTTCCTTCAGCGCCTCCCGGACGAGCGCGAAGTCGAGCATCTCCAGATAGCGCAGTCCGCCGTGGATGAGTTTGCTGGACCGGCTGGAGGTGCCGGAGGCCCAGTCCCGGCCCTCGACGAGGCCGGTCGACAGACCGCGGGTGGCGGCGTCCAGGGCGGTGCCCGCGCCGACCACTCCCCCGCCCACCACCAGAATGTCGAGTTCGTGTTCGGCCATCCGGGCGAGTGCCTCGGCGCGCTCGGCCGGTCCCAGTGTCGCTGTCCTCACCGCTGTCTCCCGTCGTGGTCGGGTCGCGCGTTCCCCACCCAGCGATTCTCACCGCCCGGCGGGCGCGCAACCCTGAGCGTTCTCCCACGGCAACACCGGGCCGTCACCCCACGGGCAATACTCACTATCAGCAATATGT
Source organism: Streptomyces sp. F63 (assembly GCF_018070345.1). Classification (GTDB taxonomy): domain Bacteria; phylum Actinomycetota; class Actinomycetes; order Streptomycetales; family Streptomycetaceae; genus Streptomyces. The sequence goes on along the minus strand of NZ_JAGPXX010000041.1, from coordinate 43,569 downwards.
CTGTTTAGCCTTACTTAGCCTTGCATGGATCGACTACGGATGTGCCCGGGAAGGACGGCCCGCAGCCATGCCCGCAGACCTCGCCGTCATCGGTCTCGGCCCGCTGGGGCTCCCCCTCGCCCGGGCCGCCGCGGCGGCCGGCATCGCCACCGTCGGATACGACACCGACAGCCGCCGCACCGACGGCCTCATGGCCGGCCGGCCACCCGCGGACGGCTCGCTCACCGCCGCCGGCCTGCGGCGGATGCTCTCCGCCGGCTTCCGTGCCACCACCGATCCGGCCGAACTCGACCGGGTCCGCACCGCCGTCATCTGCGCCCCCACACCGCTCGGCGAGGACTCCGCACTCGATCTGCGCGCCGTCGGCCGGGCCGCCCGCACCCTCGCCCCCCACCTCAGGCCCCGCAGCACCGTGTTGCTGGAATCGACCGTCTACCCGGGCACCACCGAGGAATACCTCCGCCCCCTGCTGGAGGAGGGGTCCGGGCTGCGCGCCGGCCGCGACTTCCACCTCGCGTACGCGCCCAGCCGCCTCGACCCGGGCAACCGGGACTTCGGCTGCGCCAACACCCCCAAGGTCATCGGCGGTCTGACCCCCGCCTGCACCGAGGCGGGCGCCGCCTTCTACGGGCGCGTCACCGACCGCGTGGTGCGCGCCCGCGGCCCGCGCGAGGCCGAGGCCGTCAAGGTCCTGGAGACCAACTACCGGCACGTCAACATCGCGCTGGCCAACGAGATGGCGGTCTTCTGCCACGACATCGGCGTCGACCTGTGGGACGTCATCCGCTGCGCCGAGACCAAGCCCTTCGGCTTCCAGCCCTTCCGGCCGGGCCCCGGGGCCGGCGGCCACGGCGTCCCGGTCGACCCCACCTACCTGACCCACCGGCGGCGCAGCCTCGGCTATCCGCTGCGGATGGTGGAGCTCGCCAAGGAGGTCAACGACCGGATGCCGCGCTATGTGGTGCAGCGCTGCGCGATGCTCCTCAACGAAAACGGCAAGTCCGCCCGCGGCGCCCGGGTGCTGCTGCTCGGCGTCACGTACAAGCCGGACCTGGGCGACCGGACCGGCTCACCCGCCGATGAGATCGCCTCCCGGCTCATGGCGCTGGGCGCCCGGCTGAGCTACCACGATCCGCATGTGCCGCAGTGGAGCGTCCTCGGCCGCCCGGTGCCCCGCGCCGACTTCCCCTACGAGGCCGCGGCCGACGCCGACCTGACGGTCCTGCTCCAGCCCCACCGCTTCTACGACCTCCAAGGGCTCGCGGTGAAGGCCCGGTTGCTGCTGGACACCCGCGGCGCGAGCCCGGCGGGCACGGCGCACCGCCTCTGACCGCACGGCCTCCCGTCCGCGTCCGGGGCGTCCCGGACAGGTCCCAGCCTTGTCACGGACATGGAAAAGGCCTGCCGGACCGTCCGCGGCGGCTGTTAGCCTCGGGGCGCTTTCCGGCCATCGGACAAGCTTTCCCATCTTTCCCAGAACGTCATCACGGGGGACCCATGAGCAGCCAGCCCTGGCAGCACCAGCAGCCCGGCCAGAACCCCTACGCCCAGCAGCCCCCGGCGGGAGCCCCGCAGCAGGGTGTGCCGCCGCAGGTGCCCCCGCAGGGCGGCTACGGCTACCCGCCCCAGCAGCCGCAGCCGGGCGGAATGCCCGGCGGGATGCCGGGCGGGATGCCCGGTGGATTCCCGCCGCCCCCGCCGCCCCCCGGACGCGGCGGCAGCGCGGCCCTCGCGATCGTCGCCGCGATCGTCCTCATGCTCGTCGGCTCCGTGATCTACGGCCTCATCCTCAAGGAGGCCGAGGTCCAGATCGGTTACCTCGCCGTCGGCGTCGGCGCGCTGATCGGCCTGGCGCTCGGCAAGCTGGGCGGCCGCAACCCGGTCCTGCCGTTCGTGGGCATCGCCCTCGGCCTGCTGGGGGTCTACCTCGGCCAGGTCTTCGGTGTCGCCATGGCCTTCGCCGACTTCCCGGGCGCCCCGGGCTTCTTCGAGATCCTCACCCAGCACTTCGGCGACATCAACCAGGGCCTGAAGGAGAACCTGGAGGCCGTCGACTACCTCTTCTACGCCCTCTCCGGCGCGGCGGGCTTCTCGCTCACCAAGAAGTTCGGCTGACCCTCCGGGGGACGGCGCGGCAGCGCGCCCGGACCCCCGCGGCACCATCCCGAAGGCCCGGACCAGCGGCTGGTCCGGGCCTTCGGGGTGTCAGCGGCGGCCGGCCCGGTGGCCCGGCCCGGCCGGTCTCAGCGGTCGTGGCGCGACGGCGCGACCGTCACCTCGACCCGCTGGAACTCCTTGAGGTCCGAGTAGCCCGTGGTGGCCATCGCCCGGCGCAGCGCGCCGAAGAAGTTCATCGAGCCGTCCGGCGTGTGCGAGGGGCCCAGCAGGATCTCCTCGGTGGAACCGACCGTGCCCAGGTTCATCACCTTGCCGCGCGGCACGTCCTCGTGGACGGCCTCCATGCCCCAGTGGTGGCCGCGGCCCGGGGCGTCCTCCGCCCGGGCCAGCGGGGAGCCCATCATGACCGCGTCCGCGCCGCAGGCCACGGCCTTCGGCAGGTCGCCGCTCCAGCCGACGCCGCCGTCCGCGATGACGTGGACGTACCGGCCGCCGGACTCGTCGAGGTAGTCCCGGCGGGCGGCGGCCACATCGGCGACCGCGGTGGCCATCGGCACCTGGATGCCGAGCGTGTTCCGGGTGGTGTGCGCGGCGCCGCCGCCGAAGCCGACCAGCACACCGGCCGCGCCGGTCCGCATCAGGTGCAGCGCGGCGGTGTACGTGGCGCAGCCGCCGACGATCACCGGCACGTCGAGCTCGTAGATGAACTGCTTGAGGTTGAGCGGCTCGGCGGCGCCCGACACGTGCTCGGCGGAGACCGTCGTGCCGCGGATGACGAAGATGTCGACGCCGGCGTCCACCACGGCCTTGGAGAACTGTGCGGTGCGCTGCGGGGACAGCGCGGCGGCGGTGATGACGCCGGAGTCGCGCACCTCCTTGATCCGCTGCCCGATCAGCTCCTCGCGGATCGGGGCCGCGTAGATCTCCTGCATCCGGCGGGTGGCGGTGCGCTCGTCCAGCTCGGCGATCTCGGCGAGCAGCGGCTCCGGGTCCTCGTAGCGGGTCCACAGCCCTTCGAGGTTGAGCACGCCCAGACCGCCCAGCTCGCCGATCCGGATGGCGGTGGCCGGGGAGACCACCGAGTCCATCGGGGCGGCGAGGAACGGCAGCTCGAACCGGTAGGCATCGATCTGCCAGGCGATCGAGACCTCCTTCGGGTCGCGGGTGCGCCGGCTCGGCACCACGGCGATGTCGTCGAACGCGTACGCCCTCCGGCCGCGCTTGCCGCGCCCGATCTCGATCTCAGTCACAGTTGGCCTTTCCCAGTTCGGTCTGCCGTCCCAGTATCGCCGACCCCGTGCGGGCGCCGGTGCGCGGCGGCGGTTACCGGCGGCTGTAGTTCGGCGCCTCGCTCACCATCTGCACGTCGTGCGGGTGGCTCTCCTTGAGACCGGCCGCCGTGATCCGCACGAAGCGGCCCTTCGCCTTGAGCTCGGGGACGTCCGCCGAGCCGACGTACCCCATGGAGGCGCGGAGCCCGCCGATGAGCTGGTGGGCCACCGAGCCGAGCGGGCCGCGGTAGGGCACCTGGCCCTCGATGCCCTCGGGGACGAGCTTGTCCTCGGAGAGCACATTGTCCTGGAAGTAGCGGTCCTTGGAGTACGAACGGGCCTGGCCGCGCGACTGCATGGCGCCCAGGGAGCCCATGCCCCGGTAGGACTTGAACTGCTTGCCGTTGATGAACACCATCTCGCCGGGCGACTCCTCGCAGCCCGCGAGCAGGCTGCCCAGCATCACGGAGTCGGCGCCGGCCGCGATGGCCTTGGCGATGTCGCCGCTGTACTGGAGACCGCCGTCACCGATCAGGGGGACGCCGGCCGGTCCGCAGGCGCGCGCGGCCTCGTGGATCGCGGTGACCTGGGGGACGCCGATGCCGGCGACCACGCGGGTGGTGCAGATGGAGCCGGGGCCGACGCCGACCTTCACCCCGTCCACGCCCGCGTCGATCAGCGCCTGGGCGCCGTCACGGGTGGCGACGTTGCCGCCGACCACGTCGATCTCGACATTCGACTTGATCTTGGCGATCATGTCGAGGATGCCGCGGCTGTGACCGTGCGCGCTGTCCACGACGAGGAAGTCGGCACCGGCCTCGACCAGGGCCTGCGCCCGGTCGTACGCCTCGTCGCCGACGCCCACCGCGGCGCCGACGATCAGCCGGCCCCCGGCGTCCTTGGCGGCGTTCGGGTACTGCTCGGCCTTGACGAAGTCCTTGACGGTGATGAGGCCCTTGAGGATGCCCGCCCCGTCCACCAGCGGCAGCTTCTCGATCTTGTGCCGGCGGAGCAGCTCCATGGCGTCCGCGCGGGAGATCCCGACCGTGCCGGTGACCAGCGGCATCGGCGTCATGACCTCGCGGACCCGGCGGCTGCGGTCCAGCTCGAAGGCCATGTCGCGGTTGGTGACGATGCCGAGCAGCTTGCCCGCCGGGTCCGTGACCGGCACTCCGCTGATCCGGAACTTGGCGCAGAGCGCGTCGGCCTCGTGGAGGGTGGCGTCCGGGCGGACGGTGATCGGGTCCGTCACCATGCCGGACTCCGAGCGCTTGACCAGGTCGACCTGGTTGGCCTGGTCCTCGATGGCGAGATTGCGGTGCAGCACGCCCACGCCGCCCTGCCGGGCCATGGCGATGGCCATCCGCGCCTCGGTGACCTTGTCCATCGCGGCGGAGACCAGCGGGATGTTGACCCGGACGTTGCGCGAGACCCGGGACGAGGTGTCGACCGCGTTCGGGAGCACCTCGGAGGCGCCCGGCAGCAGGAGCACATCGTCGTATGTCAGCCCGAGCATCGCGAATTTCTCGGGCGTTCCCTCGACGTCGTCAGTCATGACACCTTCCCAGTGCTCTTGCCCAGCGCGGACTCCCCATGCTAACGGCCTGCGGAGGATCCCCGTCCCCCGCGCCGGAACCACCCCCGCACCGTCCGCGCACCGTCCGCGCACCGCCTCGGGAGCGGGTACGGACGGCGCCGCGGCACCGTCCGCCCGGAGCCGCCCCTACTGCTCGGCCAGGGCCCGCAGCCGGCTCAGCGCGCGGTGCTGGGCGACCCGCACGGCCCCCGGCGACATACCGAGCAGATGCCCGGTCTCCTCGGCGGTCAGCCCGACGGCGACCCGCAGCAGCACCAGTTCGCGCTGGTGGTGCGGGAGGTTGGCGAGGAGCTTCTTGGCCCATTCGGCGTCACTGCTCAGCAGCGCGCGCTCCTCCGGGCCCAGGGAGTCGTCCGGCTGCTCCGGCATCTGGTCCGAGGGGACGGCCGTGGAGCCGGGGCCGCGCATCGCGGCCCGCTGCAGATCCGCGACCTTGTGCGCGGCGATGGCGAAGACGAACGCCTCGAAGGGCCTGCCGGTGTCGCGGTACCGGGGCAGTGCGCACAGCACCGCCAGGCAGACCTCCTGCGCCAGGTCGTCGACGAAGTGCCGGGCGTCGCCGGGCAGTCGCGAGAGCCGGGTGCGGCAGTAGCGCAGGGCGAGCGGGTGCACCTGGGCGAGGAGGTCTCCGGTGGCCCGTTCGTCACCATCGGCCGCGCGCCGGACGAGTGCACCGATCCCCCCCGGGCCGCCTCCGGCCACGGGGGAACCCGGCTTCTCGGTGTCACGCATCGGTCCATGGTGCCTTGGCCCCGGACCGTGCGGCGCACCGCCTCCGCACTTGTGCACCGAAGCGTTATGAGCAGGTGCGCCGGCTGTCATGTCGCGCGCCCTCCCCCCGACCGAGCCGTCCCCGAGGAAGTCCATGTCTCCAAGGATGCGGCAGCCCGCGCGAAACGGGGATGTGACTCCCCTCGCCGGGCGTTCCGGCGGTGCGCCGCCTCGCCCGCCCGGGACGGGCGAGGACCGTCGCGTTCCCCCGCTGTCGCGGCACTAGCGGACCAGGCCCCAGCGGAAGCCGAGGGCGACGGCGTGGGCGCGGTCGGAGGCTCCGAGCTTCTTGAACAGCCGGCGGGCATGGGTCTTGACCGTGTCCTCGGAGAGGAACAGTTCGCGGCCGATCTCGGCGTTGGAGCGGCCGTGGCTCATGCCTTCCAGCACCTGGATCTCACGGGCGGTGAGGGTGGGGGCGGCGCCCATCTCGGCCGAGCGCAGCCGGCGGGGGGCCAGCCGCCAGGTGGGGTCGGCGAGCGCCTGGGTGACGGTGGCCCGCAGTTCGGCGCGGGAGGCGTCCTTGTGCAGATAGCCGCGGGCGCCCGCGGCCACCGCGAGGGCGACGCCGTCGAGGTCCTCGGCCACCGTGAGCATGATGATCCGGGCGCCGGGGTCGGCCGAGAGCAGCCGGCGCACGGTCTCGACACCGCCGAGGCCGGGCATCCGCACGTCCATCAGGATCAGGTCCGAACGGTCGGCGCCCCAGCGGCGGAGCACTTCCTCGCCGTTGGCGGCCGTCGTCACGCGCTCGACGCCGGGCACGGTCGCTACCGCCCGGCGCAGCGCCTCTCGGGCAAGCGGGGAATCGTCGCAGACGAGGACGGATGTCATGGCCGTCCTCCGCAGCTGATGCGCGTCACCTTGAGCCTCCAGGCTGGTACGTAGTCGTCACCTGGGCGGCGGCCGCGGACCGGGCCGTGCCCGGTCGTTCACGGCGTCAACCGCCTCCGCACTTTCAACGATGGTCACCCGAAAGGGTTACGGGCCCCGGCCCCCGGCTCCGACCAGGGGCTCCGGACGGACTATGCCCTATTTGGTGGCATTAATGCTGCTTTGCTGACGAGTGTGGCTAGATTTTCCATGAGTAATATTTTCAGGTGGTTACACATCGAACGTGCGGTTGCGGGCACTCCCCTACGCGCGGTCGCGGGCACCTCCGGCCGTGGCCACCCGGCCTCCGAAGCCTTACCGGTACCTCCCGAGGAGACGAGCCATGGCAGATTTCTCCCGCCTTCCCGGACCCAACGCCGATCTCTGGGACTGGCAGCTGCTGGCTGCCTGCCGCGGGGTCGACAGCTCGCTCTTCTTCCACCCGGAGGGCGAACGCGGGGCGGCCCGGAGCGCGCGGGAGAACTCGGCCAAGGAGGTCTGCATGCGCTGCCCCGTCCGCTCCGAGTGCGCGTCGCACGCCCTGACGGTGCGGGAGCCCTACGGCGTGTGGGGCGGGCTGACCGAGGACGAACGGGAGGAACTGATGGGCAGGGCCCGCAACCGGCTCGTCCCCACCGGGCAGGCGCCGGGGCACCAGGAGCCGGCCCGGTGAACCGCGTCCGGCTGCCGGGCCGGGACGGCCGCCGAGGGGGACGAAGCGCCGGCCGCCGTGGTTGACCGGGGCCGGCCGGGGCAGCCGACGGTCATGACGACGGGTACGACAGACGAGCGGGCGGTGCGGCCTGACCCCGCCCGACGGCACGGGCGCGGGCACGGGCGGCTTCTCCCCTCCGTCCCCATGCGTCTCCTCTCCGTGAACACCGGCCGCGCGCGCCGCTCCGGCCACACCGACCAGACCCAGGGGCTCACCGGGATCGGCAAGAGGCCCGCGGCGGGGCCGGTGGCCGTGGCGGCGCCCGGCCCCCGGGGCTCCGGCGGCAGCGGCGTCGCCGGGGACACGGTGTGCGATCTGCGCTTCCACGGCGGCGAGCACCAGGCGGTGTACGCCTACGCCCGCGAGGACCTGGACCGCTGGGAGGCCGAACTCGGCGGCGCCCTCCCCAACGGGATCTTCGGCGAGAACCTGACCACCGCCGGTGGGGACGTGAACGGCGCCCTGATCGGCGAGCGCTGGCGGATCGGCCCCGACCTCCTGCTGGAGGTCAGCGGCACGCGCATCCCCTGCCGCACCTTCGCCGGGCATCTGGGCGGAGCCGGGCTGCTGCCGACGGCGGACGGCCGGGGCTGGATCAAGACCTTCATGCGGGCCGCCGTCCCGGGCGCGTACTTCCGGGTCCTCCGGCCCGGCTCCATCCGGGCCGGCGACGCGGTGACCGTCGAACACCGTCCGGACCACGAGGTCACGGTGTCCTTCCTGTTCCGGGCCCTGACCCTGGAACCGGCGCTGCTGCCGCGCGTCCTCGCCGCGGGCGACGCCCTGCACCCGGAGTCCCGCGAGACCGCCCTGCGGCGGACCGCCGTCGGCTGACCGGGCCGGCACCGGCCGCCGGGGACCGCCCCGGTGCGGCGGGCGGCGGGCCGGTGGGGCGGGCGGCGGGCCGGTGGGGGGACGAGACCTTGCCCTGACGGCCCGTACGGCCCGGGCTCCGGGAGAATTTTACTGACTTACCGTCAGATGGTTTGCGGCCGCGGGGTGTCCTGCCCGGAGCGGCCGACGCGGGGCAGGGACCGGGAAGATGAGGAGCGGCACGGCGGCCGTCGACGGCTTGCGGATACCGTGCGCGTATGACGACTGCGTTGATTACGGGAGCCACGGCGGGCATCGGTGCGGCCTTCGCCCGGCGGCTCGCCGCCGACGGACACCATCTGGTGCTGGTGGCGCGCGACGAGAAGCGGCTCCGCGAACAGGCCGCCGAACTGCACGACCGGCACGGCATCGAGGTGGAGGTGCTGTCCGCCGATCTCTCCACCGAGCAGGGGATCGCGGCCGTGGGAGCCCGGCTGGAGGACCGGAAACACCCGGTCGACCTGCTGGTCAACAACGCCGGATTCGGCAACCGCGGCTCCTTCCTCGACGTACCCGTGGAGGACGAGCTGACCATGCTCAAGGTCCACTGCGAGGCGGTGCTGCGGCTGACGTACACGGCCGTCGCCGGGATGCGGAACCGGGGCCGGGGCGGGGTGATCAACGTGGCCTCCGTGGCGGCCTTCGTCCCGCGCGGGACGTACGGCGCCAGCAAGGCCTGGGTCGTGCAGTTCACCCAGGGCGTGGCCCATGACCTCGCCGGGTCGGGGGTGCGCCTGATGGCCCTGTGCCCCGGCTTCGTGCGGACGGAGTTCCACGAGCGGGCCGGCATGGGGACGGACAACATCCCCGGCTGGATGTGGCTGGACGCGGACCGGCTGGTCGAGGCCGCGATGAAGGATCTGGACCGCGGCAAGTCGCTGAGCGTGCCGGATCCCCGCTACAAGACCCTCACGGGACTGGTGAAGCTCGCGCCGCGCAACATGCTGGGCGGGCTCTCCACCCGTACGGGACGCAAGTTCGGCCCGCGGTGACGGCTGCGCCGGACCCGGAACCCCGGGACGGAGCGAGGGCGTTACGCGACCGGGGCCGGGAGCCCGCGGCCGTGCCGCCGGAACCGCCGAAGCCGGCGCCCCCAGCGGGGCGCCGGCTTCCTGCGTTCCCTGCGCTGGGTACGCTCCCTGCGCGCGGCCGGAGCCGGTCCGGACCGCCCGGCGCGGGCGGCCCGGTGTCCGGTCGCGTCAGTGGGAGTGGCCGTGGCCGTGGCCGGCGGCCTCCGGCTCCTCCTCGGCGGGCTTCTCGACGACCAGGGTCTCGGTCGTCAGCAGCAGCGAGGCGATGGAGGCGGCGTTCTCCAGGGCGGAGCGGGTGACCTTGACCGGGTCGATGACGCCGGCCTTGACCAGGTCGCCGTACTCGCCGGTCGAGGCGTTGAAGCCGTTGCCCTTCTCCAGGTCGGCGACCTTGGAGGTGATGACGTAGCCCTCCAGGCCGGCGTTCTCCGCGATCCAGCGCAGCGGCTCGACGGCGGCACGGCGGACGACGGCGACACCGGTGGCCTCGTCGTGCTCCTTGCCGAGCGAGCCCTCCAGCACCTTGGCGGCGTGGACCAGCGCGGAACCGCCACCGGAGACGATGCCCTCCTCGACCGCGGCGCGGGTCGCGGAGATGGCGTCCTCCAGACGGTGCTTCTTCTCCTTGAGCTCCACCTCGGTCGCGGCGCCGACCTTGATCACGCACACGCCGCCGGCCAGCTTGGCGAGGCGCTCCTGGAGCTTCTCGCGGTCCCAGTCGGAGTCGGTGGTCTCGATCTCGGCCTTGATCTGCGCGACCCGGGCCTGCACGTCCTCGCTCTTGCCGGCACCGTCGACGATGGTGGTGTCGTCCTTGGTGACGGTCACGCGGCGGGCGGAGCCGAGCACGTCCAGACCGGCCTGGTCGAGCTTGAGGCCGACCTCCTCGGCGATGACGGTGGCACCGGTGAGGGTGGCCATGTCGCCGAGCATCGCCTTGCGGCGGTCGCCGAAGCCGGGCGCCTTGACGGCGACGGCGTTGAAGGTGCCGCGGATCTTGTTGACGACGAGGGTGGAGAGGGCCTCGCCCTCCACGTCCTCCGCGATGATCAGCAGCGGCTTGGAGGAGCCGGCCTGGATGACCTTCTCCAGCAGCGGCAGCATGTCCTGGATGGAGCTGATCTTGCCCTGGTGGATCAGGATGTACGGGTCGTCGAGGACGGCCTCCATGCGCTCCTGGTCGGTCACCATGTACGGCGAGAGGTAGCCCTTGTCGAAGGCCATGCCCTCGGTGAAGTCGAGCTCCAGACCGAAGGTGTTGGACTCCTCGACGGTGATGACACCGTCCTTGCCGACCTTGTCCATCGCCTCGGCGATCAGCTCGCCGACCTGCTTGTCCTGGGCGGACAGGCCGGCGACCGCGGCGATGTCCGACTTGGAGTCGATCGGGCTGGCGGTGGCCAGCAGTTCGTCCGACATCGCCTTGACGGCGGCGTCGATGCCCTTCTTCAGGGCGGCCGGGGAGGCACCGGCGGCGACGTTGCGCAGGCCCTCGCGGATCAGCGCCTGGGCCAGCACGGTGGCGGTGGTGGTGCCGTCACCCGCGACGTCGTTGGTCTTGGTCGCCACCTCCTTGACGAGCTGGGCGCCGAGGTTCTCGTACGGGTCCTCGACCTCGACCTCGCGGGCGATGGTGACACCGTCGTTGGTGATGGTCGGAGCGCCGAACTTCTTGTCGATGACGACGTTGCGGCCCTTGGGGCCGATCGTCACCTTCACGGTGTCGGCGAGCTTGTTGACGCCGCGCTCGAGGGCGCGACGGGCGTCCTCGTCGAACTTAAGGATCTTCGCCATGGGTTGCCTGAGTCCTCTCAACGAGCCGCGCCCCGGCGCCCGGTGGTTCAGTACACGGGATGGCCGGGGCGCAGATCAGAATTGCTGGGGTGAATTACTTCTCGACGATCGCGAGCACGTCGCGAGCCGAGAGGACGAGGTACTCCTCGCCGCTGTACTTCACCTCGGTGCCGCCGTACTTGCTGTAGAGCACGACATCGCCGACGGAAACGTCGAGCGGAAGACGGTTGCCTTCCTCGAAGCGGCCCGGGCCGACGGCAAGGACGACGCCCTCCTGGGGCTTCTCCTTGGCGGTGTCCGGGATGACCAGGCCGGAAGCCGTGGTCTGTTCGGCGTCGAGCGGCTGGACCACGATGCGGTCCTCGAGCGGCTTGATGGCAACCTTGGAGCTGGCGGTCGTCACGATCCGACCTCCCCCTTCGGAGATCTCACGGGGTTAACTGTCTGAGGTGGCGACCGGGTAAATCCGTCGTCGCGGGTGCCGGACCTGCCCGTCGCTGTGTTGGCACTCGCCGGTGGTGAGTGCCAGCGCCGAGCCTATGACGGCGTTAGCACTCGGTCAAGCTGAGTGCCAACGAGTCGCGGCGCCGGCGGTCCGGTCCGGGGGCGGCCGGAGGACCGCCGGGGCGCGTGGGACTCCCGGGGGCGCGCGGACGGCCGCACGCACGGGTGCCGGGCGGGCGCCCGGCCCGGGGACGTGCGGGCCGGAACCTGCGGGCCGGGGACGTGCGGGCCGGAACCTGCGGGCCGGAGCGTGCGGCCCGGGGACGTGCGGGCCGGTTCGCCGGCGGTCATCCCATCGCGGACATGTCCATGTACACGGCCTCCCAGTGGTGCCCGTCCGGGTCCTGGAAGGAACGGACGTACATCGGGCCCTCCTCCATGGTGTCGCCCGCCGGTGAACCGCCGGACGCCAGCGCGGTGTCCACCAGCCGGTCGACCTCCTCGCGGCTCTCGGCACCGAGGGCGGTGATCACCTGGGCGCTGCCGGAGGTGTCCGGGATCTCCTTCTTGGTGAATCCCTTGAAGAACGGCTCGGCGAGCAGCATGGCGTAGATGCTGTCCTCCTTGAGCACCAGGCAGGCGGCCTTCTCGTCGGAGAACCGCTCGTCGAAGGAGTAGCCGAGGGCGCCGAAGAAGGCGCGGGAGCGCTGGACGTCCTTGACGGGGAGGTTGACGAAGATGCTGGTGGTGGCCATGGGGTCGCCTCTTCTCTCTGGTCCGCGCCGTCGCCGGTGCGGAGCCGTGCTGTGCGGCCGGCGCGGTCTGCGCCGTCTGCGCCGTCTGCAGGGGTGGACGAGCGGGCCGGGCGGAACTCATCGGTGCCGGCGAGCCGTTCCCCGGGCTTTGCCTGCGCCGGGTGCCGGGGGTGGGGGGCTCTCGATGTAGTCCTCCAGCAGGGCCACCGCGAATCCCTCCTCGGTGGCCTGGTCCAGCAGCCGGCGCAGAACGTCCCGCATGTCGCCCTTCCAGTGGGACGGTCCGCGGAAGTGCGTCAGGACGATGTCACCCGGGTGGAAGCGCCCGTCCAGCCTCCCCCGGCGGTACTCCGTCCGCCCCGGGAAGACCTCCTCGCTCCACAGCGGCACGACCTTGATCCCGCACGACGCGGCGGCGCGCAGGGTGCCGCGGTCGTAGCCGCCGAAGGGCGGGCGGAACATCGTGGGGCGTACGCCGGTCTCGCGCTCCAGGTTGTCCTGCTGGGCGCAGATCTCCCGCCGCTGCCGCTCGTACGGGAGGGCGGGGAGGTAGGGGTGGGTGAGGGTGTGGTTCTGGATTCCGGCGCCCAGGTCGCGCAGTCTCCGGAAGTAGCCGTAGTCCTCGCGGGCGAGATCGTGCGTGAGGAAGGCGCTGACCGGGACGTTCAACTCCCGGACCATGCGGAGCAGACGGGGGTCCTTGTCGGCGCCGTCGTCGATGGTCAGGAAGATGACGCGGTCGTCGGTGGGGACCCGGGTGATCACATGCGGCAGTCCGTCCTCCGGGCGGTGCGGCCCGCGGCGCAGCCCTTCCGGGGTGGTCAGCGCCGGTTTGACGGCGGGCGGGGGCGGCGGGGCGAGCGGCGCCGAGCGCAGGCCCCACCGGCGGGCGACCGCCAGACGCACGGCCGGGGCACGCCGCAGCCGCTCGGCGCGGGCGGCGAGCGCGCGGGCGGGGGCGGAGAGCAGATCACCCGCGCCGAGAACCTCGTCGGGGGCGGCGTTCCGGGCGTCGTGGGACGGGCCGGGGTCCGGCCGGCGCTCCTCGGAGGGGGCGCAGGCGGCGGCGATGAGCCCGGTGAGGACGAGCGCGGCGGCGGTACGGCCGGTACGGGGCCGGGCCGCCCTGCGGGGCCGGCCGGGGTGGCCGGGGCGGGGGTCCGGGGCGCCGGGCGGATGCGGGGCGCCCGGGGGAGGCGAGGGGTCCGGAGGAGGCGAGGGGTCCGGAGGAGGCGAGGGGTCCGGAGGAGGCGAGGGGTCCGGAGGAGGCGAGGGGTCCGGAGGACGGGCGGCACGGCCGGGGTGGGCCTCGGTGCCGCCGCAGTCGCGGGCGGGGCCGGGGGCACGGGAGTGGCCGGTGCCGTGGGGCCGGCCGGAGCGGAGCCGGGCCGACGGGGCGGAGGTCCGGGGGGCGCGGGGCCGTGACCGCCGGGTCTGCGCCGTCATCAGCCTCATCGTTTTGTGAGTTTTTCGTACAACTCCCATGAAATCGGATGCTGCCAGTGCCTCCACCCGGCGCAACTCCGGTGCCCCGTCCGCCGGTCGCCACCCCCCCCGTATGGCCCACAATGAGCAGGTGAACGACCCCGCCGCCGACTCCGCCGCCGACCTCGCCGCCCCACCCGGTTCCGCCGATCCGGCCGATCCGGTCGATCCGGCCGTCGCGGCCTTCTCCGCGCTGCTCACCGACGAGGGGCGGGCGCTCCTCGGCGCACTGCGCGACCACGACCCGGCGCGTGAACTGGCGACCGCCACCCGGCTGCGCCGTGACCACCCGGCCGAGCTGGTGTCGGCCGCGCTGGGCCAGGCGCGGCTGCGGCAGCGCGCGGTGGCCAAGTTCGGCCCCGGGGACGCGTACCGGATGTACTTCACCCCGAACGGCGTCGAGCAGGCGACCCGCACATCCGTCGCCGCGCACCGTGCGCGCCGTCTCTCCGCCCTCGGCGTGCGGCGGGTGGCGGACCTGTGCTGCGGCATCGGCGGGGACGCGATCGCGCTGGCGCGGGCCGGGATGTCGGTGCTCGCGGTCGACCGCGATCCGCTGACGTGCGCGGTCGCCCGGGCCAATGCCGAGGCGCTGGGCCTGGGCGGGCTGATCGAGGTGCGGCGGGCGGAGGTGACGGAGGTGGACACGGCGCCGTACGACGCGGTGTTCGTGGACCCCGCGCGGCGCGGCGGACGCGGCCGGGTCTTCGATCCGGAGGCGTACTCGCCACCGCTCTCCTGGGCCATCGGGGCGGCGCGCCGCGCACCGTACGCGGCGCTGAAGATCGCCCCCGGGGTGCCGCACGAGGCGGTGCCGAAGGACGCCGAGGCGGAGTGGATCTCGGACGGCGGGGACGTGAAGGAGGCGGTTCTCTGGTTCGGCACGGGCACGGGAACCGGCGCCTCCGGCGGGCGCCCCGGTGCCGGTACCGGCAGCCCCGTCACCGCCGGCTCCGGTGCCGGCTCCGGTGCCGGCTCCGGTGCTGGCTCCGGTGCCGGCTCCGGCAGTGAGACCGGTATCAACACCCGTACCACCAGCGGCACTCGCGCGGGCACCGGCCCCCCCGTCGAGCCGGGGGCCTGCCGCGCGACGCTGCTGCCGTCCGGCGCGTCCCTGCTGGGCGCCGCGCTGCCCGACCCGGAGGCCGGGCCGGTGGGCCGCTACCTCTACGAGCCGGACGGCGCCGTGATCCGGGCCCATCTGGTGGCGGACGTGGCGGCGGAGCTGGACGGCGGCCGCCTGATCGACCCGACCATCGCCTACATCACGGCGGACACACTGACGCCGACCCCGTACGCGACGGCCTACGAGATCACCGACAGCCTCCCCTTCAACCTCAAGCGGCTCAAGGCGCTGCTGCGCGAACGCGAGGTCGGCACGCTGACGGTCAAGAAGCGCGGATCGGCGGTCGAGCCCGAGGAACTGCGCAAGCGGATCAAGCCCAGGGGCCCGAACGCGGCCACGGTCTTCCTCACCCGCGCGGCCGGAGCGCCGGTGATGCTGATCGGCCGGCCGGTGCCCCGCTGAGACGGTCCGGCCGGGCTCCCGCCCCTGGTGAGGCGCCGTTCTGTCCAATGGGCGAGACAGATGGAATGGGATGCCCCCCTCCCGTGTTGAGTCCCGACACCGTACGGATGTGCGGATGTGCGGATGTGCGGATACACGGATGCATGCATGAGCGGGGACGGAGAACCGGGAATGGGCCGCAGGGACGAGCGGGACGGCCAGATCGCCGACATCACGATCGTGGCCCTGGTCTGCGTCGTGTGCACCGGTGCGTTCGGCATGGCCGGGCAGGCGGTGTCCGAAGGGCTGCTGGAACGGTCGGTCGCGGGCCGGGCCGTCGAGATGGCCGCGTGGTTCACCGGGGTGGTGGTGTCCGCCTTCTGGGCGGTCGGCCGCCTCCGCTGAGCGGGCGGGCGAGCCGGCCCGGTGGCCGCACCGGCGTCCGCACGTCCGGACGCCCGGACGCCCGGACGCCGGGGATCGCCCCACCACACGGGACACGGCCGGACCGACGGCCCCTCGGCCCCCGCCCGCCCGGCAGTCACTCGGGGCCCCCGGCCGCCCGGCGCACCGCTCGCCCGGCGGCATCCGGCGGCGGTCCGGCCCACCCGGCACGGCGTATGGCGGCACCCCCGCCGGAGACCCCGAATCGCCCGTGGAATCCCGGGACTTGGGGCTGACGGCACGGCTGCCGCACCGGGTCTCCCCCGCCGGAGCGGCCGGCCGGTGACCACACCGCCGGCCCACGCCCCGGGGGTCCACCCGTACGGCCGCACCGGCCCCCCGTACGGGTCGCCCGCCGGGCGCGGCGGGCGGGGGGAATGCAGGCTGCGGTCTGGAAGACATCGCCCCCGGGCGGGCGGACCCCCGTCGCCCGCGCCGGAATCCGCGGCCGGGCGGCCACCGGGCCGCGCACTCCGCGAAGTCCGGCCGTACAACGCCCGGCATCCGGCTCCGGCATCCGGCTGCGGCGTCCGGTCCCTGTCCCCGGGCGCCCGGCTTCCCGGCCGCGCAGTCCTGTGACCGGGGTTCCGGCGCACCGGTGACCCGGCCGTGCCGCGGGGCGGTGAGACGGCCTCGGTGGCGCAGCCGCGCCACCGGTCAGAAAGGACCTCCCCGTGCCACCTGCCACCCCTCCCCGCCGCTGGCGAAGATTCGCCGCGGCGACCGCCCTGGCCTGCACCGTCGGCGCCTTCGCCCCGCCCGCCGCGGCCGGCACCGCCGCGGCGGCCCAGGCCTCCGCACCGGCACCCGTACCCGCGGGTGCGGGACCGGGCGGGGGCGCGGGCGCCGGCTCGTCACCCGTGCCGCACCTGGACTGGGCGCCCTGCACGCACGCGCCGCGGTACGACTGCGCCACCGCCCGGGTCCCGCTGGACCACCGGCGTCCCTGGGGGCGCACCATCGAGCTGGCCGTCATCAAGCGGCCCGCGGTGGAGCCCCACCGCCGCGTCGGCTCGTTGTTCTACCACCCCGGTCTGAGAGCTGACGGCACGGAGGCGCTCCGGGAGACCTACGACGATTTCCCGCTCGCGGTGCGGAAGCGGTTCGACATCGTGAGCTGGGACCTGCGCGGCACGGGGAAGTCCACGCCGCTGAGGTGCTTCCGCTCCACCGCCCGGGCGCTGCGCTGGGCCGAGAGGCTGCCGGAGGGCTTCCCCGTCGGCGCGCGGGAACGCCGGGTCTGGATCAAGGGCTGGGCCGAGCTGGGACGGCGCTGCGCGAAGCGGGCCCCGGCCCTCATCCGGTACATGTCCGCCGCCGACACGGCCCGTGACCTGGACCTGCTGCGGGCGGCCGTGGGCGACCGCCGGCTGAACTACCTCGGCACCTCCTACGGAACGTTCGCCGGGGCCACCTACGCCAACCTGTTCCCGCGGCGGGTCCGGGCCATGACCCTGGACAGCAACGTCAACCCGCGGGAGTGGGTGCGCCGGGGCTCCTGGCTGCCGACCTTCCTGCGGCAGGACTTCGACCTCGCCTCGGCCCAGGGCCTGTCCCGCTTCCTGGACCTCTGCGGCCGCAGCACCCCGGACGACTGCGCCTTCTCCGCGGGCAACCCGCAGGCCACCCGCAGCAAGTTCGAGCGGCTGCTGCACCGTCTGCGGCACGACCCCCAGGGGTACTGGACCTACGCCGCGACCGTGTCCTTCGCCGTCGAACAGCTCCGCGACGTCGACCCGGGCTGGACCGAACTGGCCGACAAGCTGCAGGAACTGTGGGAGGACAGCGCCCCCGCCGGGCCGGGCTCCGGGATCCGCGCCCGGACGCTGCCCGCACCGGCGCACGCCTCCTGGCACGAGGACGACAACTACCCCGGCTTCGAGTGGCAGTACGCGATGATGTGCGGGGAGAGCCCCAACCCGCGCGATCCCCGGCGGTACCGGGCCATCGAACGGTTCAGCCGGGCCCGCGCCGGTGACCCCGGTGCGTACTGGACCTGGCGCAACGAGCCCTGCGCCACCTGGCCCGCCCGCGCGGCGAACCCCTACACCGGCCCGTGGGACCACTACACGGCCCCGATCCTGACGGTCGGCATCACCAACGACCCGACGACGCCCTACGAGAACTCCCGGGCCATGACGCGGCAGCTGGCCAACGCCCGCCTCCTCACCGTCAAGGGCGACGGGCACATGGCCCTGATGAACCCGAGCGACTGCGTGAAGCGCCACGAGAGCCGCTACTTCATCAAGGGCGCGCTCCCGCCGCGCGGCACGGTCTGCCGCCAGGACACCCGCCCCTTCGGCCCGCTCGGCTGATCCGGCCGGCCCTCGCCACGGGCGCCCCGCTCCGGTCCACTCCGGGGCGGGGCGCCTCGCGTTCCACCCGCGGCGAGCGGGCGCAGATCACCGGCACACCGACCGCCGCACCCGGTCACCCGGGCAGGTCCAGTTCGACGCGGACGGTCTTGCCCACACCCAGGCGGTGCAGGACGCGCCAGCGGTCCGCCAGCGCCTCGACCAGCAGCAGGCCCCGGCCGCTCTCGGCCAGCGGGCCGGGGGCGGCCACGGCGCCCGGTCCGGGCGGGAACCGTTCGGTGCGCGCGTCCGCGACCTCGATCATCAGCGTGACCGGGCAGAGCCTCGCCCGGACCTCGAACTGCCGCCCGGGGACCCGGCCGTGGGTCGCCGCGTTCGCCGCCAGTTCCGCGACGAGGAGCGCGGCGGCGTCGGAGAGTTCCGAGCCGGGTGGGAGGCCCCAGCCGTCGAGCTGGTACACGGTGTGACGGCGGGCGAGCTGCGCGCCGAGCGGCGTCGAGGCGAACCGCCGGGTGAACATACGTACGGTGACGGGCGCGCGGGGGTGCAGTGGTGCGGTCATGCCGCCCACCGTCCTGCTCTGAGCAGGCACTTCTCCAGCCCGGACGGTCGTACTCCCGGTCAGCGTACGACTACGTTCAGTAGACGCTGCACACAACTGTGCGTGAGCATGAAGGAGTTCGGGAGCACCACGGGGAGCGGCAGTACGCGGAGGGGACGGCCATGACGACGGTCGCATCGGAGGGCACCGGCGGCGAGGGCGGCAACGGCGCGGTGGGCTGTACGGGCGGCGGCAAGGGCAGCGAACCCGAACCCACCGAGAGCCTCAAGACGTTCGGGGCGGTCGTCAAGGCGTTCCGCGCCCGGGCCCGGCTGACGCAGGAACAGTTCGCACCGCAGGTGCGGTACTCCGTCCAGACCGTCGCCTCGATCGAGCAGGGCCGCCGCTTCCCACCGGACGACTTCGTGGAACGGGCGGAGGAAGTCCTGGACGCGTTCGGAGCGCTACGGGGCGCGGCCAAGCATCTGACCCGGCGACCGGGGCTGGCGTCCTGGTTCCGCCAGTGGGCCTCCCTGGAGGAGGATGCGGTGAGCCTGTGCACGTACGAATGCCGGGTGGTGCCCGGCCTGTTGCAGACAGAGGCGTATGCGCGGGCGGTGACATTGAGCGTGCCACCACCCCCGTCCGACGAGCAGGTGGAGCAGCGTGTGGCGGCGCGGCTGGAACGGCAGCGACTGCTGAAACGAGTGCCGCTCATCGCCATCAGCTTCATCATCGACCAAGCAGTGATCGAGCGGCGGACGGGTGGGCGCGAAGTCACCGGCGAACTCATCGATCACCTGCTCACCTGTGCTTCGCTGACAAACGTTGAGCTCCAAGTCATGCCGCTGCAGCAGCGCGATCACGCGGGGCTCGACGGGCCGATCCTCCTCCTTGAGACAGAGGGCGCCCGGTGGTTGGGCTACTCCGAAGGCCAGCAGTCCGGCGGACTGATTTCTGACCCGAAGCACGTGAGCATCTTGCTCCAGCGCTATGCCAAGATGCGCTCACAGGCTCTTACCCCTGTGGATTCCGTGAGCCTGCTGAAGCGAATCCAAGGAGCGCTATGAGTTCCACTGAACTGGCTTGGTTCAAGAGCAGCTACAGCGGGTCACAGGGTGACGCATGCATTGAAGTCGCCCTCTCCTGGCGTAAGTCGAGCCACAGCGGGTCGGACGGCGATCACTGCGTCGAGGTCGCCTCCTGTCCCGGCACGGTCCATGTCCGCGACTCCAAGGACAAGGCCGGTCCTCAGCTCGCCCTGTCCCCCGCCGCCTGGGCCGCCTTCGTCTCCTACGCGGCCCGGGGCTGATCGGCGGCACTGAACCGGACGAACACGGCGGCGCCCCACACCGGATGCGACATGGTGCGGGGCGCCCCCGTCTCCGTACGGGAAAAAGACGGACCGGCCCGGCTTCCGTGCGGCAGAAGGCGGGCCGGTCCCGGTGGGCGCGGGTATCGGGACGCTGTGCGCGCGGGGTCCCCGATGCCCTGCCCGGTCGGGAGAGGCGGTGGATGGTGAGCGGTGAGCGGTGGGCGATAAGCGGTCGGCGCCCGGGCTGTCAGCCGGTCACCAGCAGGACCTCCAGGGTGCGGGGGCCGTGGACGCCCTCGACGCGCTGGAGTTCGATGTCGCTGGTGGCCGAGGGGCCCGAGATGAAGGTGAGCGGACGGGCCGGGTCGAGCCGCGCCATCGCCTCGGGGACGGACGCCACGACCTGGTCCGCGCGGACCACGCACAGGTGGTGGTCGGGCACGAGCGTCAGCGCGCGCCGGCCCTGGCCCGGGCCGCCGTCGAGGACGAGGGTGCCGGTGGCGGCGATCGCCGTGACCGCCGTGGTCACCACGCCGTCCACCGCGTCGAGTTCGGTCACGGTCAGCGGCGGGTCGCCGTCCGGAAGCAGCCGGGGCACGAGGCCCGGGACCGCACCCGGGGGCGGCTCCGGGCGCCAGTGTTCCGGGAAGCCGTCCGGCAGGACGACCCGGGCGGCGGCGCGCGCGGCCAGGGATTCGGCGATGGCGCCCGCGACCGCCTCGTCCGGGACCGTCCGCACCGTCGCCTTGTAGTCGACGAGCCGGTCTTCGAGCAGCCGCAGCGCCTCGGGCGATCCGGGGGCCTCGGGGCCGGCGTGGGAGTAGGGGCGCTCCACCGGGACGGTCGCGGGCACCGGGCCCTGTCCGGACGCACCGGGTACGTCGGACAGGGCGCGGCGGATGCGGCCGAGGATCGCCTCGCGGGCCTCGTCGTTGCGCCGGTCCGCCGGTGTGCCGGAGACCGGTGTGCCGGAAGCCGCTGAGCCGGAGGCCGTTCCGGGGACGGGCGCGGGTTCGGGGGCAGGTTCGGGCGCGGGTTCGGGCGCGGGTTCGGGGGTGTTCTGCGGGGTCATCCGTGGGTCCTCTTCCACCAGGCGCGGAACGATTCCTGCGGCGGGGCCGGGGTGTCGCGGGCGTCGCTCCAGGCCGACAGCGGTCCGGGCAGCCGCCCGATCCTCCCCGGTGGGGTGTGACCCCGCCCGGCGAGCAGCCGGCCGCCGAGGGAGCCGAGCCGCTGGGCGGCGGCGAGCCGGCGGGCATCGGAGAGCACCCAGCGGGCGGCCTTCATCACCATCCGTTCGGAGAACGCGCCGCGGCGGCCGCCCTTGTCTCCCGTGCCGCCCGCGCTCGCGCCCCGTCCGCCGTCCGCGTCGCCGCCCGGGCCGCCGCCGCTCCCGGCGGCCCGGCGGGGCGCGTCGCCGTCCGGTGGCCCGTCGGCGACCCTGGCCCGCAGATGGACCAGCACCTCCGGGATGTTGATCTTCACCGGGCAGACGTCGTAGCAGGCGCCGCAGAGCGTGGAGGCGTAGGGCAGGGACTTGTCCACGTCCGACTGGACGCCGCGGAGCTGCGGACCGAGGATCGCGCCGATGGGGCCCGGGTAGACCGAGCCGTAGGCGTGGCCGCCGACCCGCTCGTAGACCGGGCAGACGTTCAGGCAGGCCGAGCAGCGGATGCAGTTGAGGGCCTGGCGGCCGATCTCGTCGGTGAGGACGTCGGTGCGCCCGCCGTCGAGGAGCACCAGGTGGAAGGTCTCCGGGCCGTCGCCGTCGGCGGTGCCGGTCCAGGTGGAGGTGTAGGGGTTCATCCGCTCACCGGTGGAGGAGCGGGGCAGGAGCTGGAAGAAGACCTCCAGGTCCTGCCAGGTCGGCACCAGCTTCTCGATGCCGACGACGGAGATGAGGGTCTCGGGGAGGGTGAGGCACATGCGGCCGTTGCCCTCCGACTCGACGACCACGGCGGTGCCGGTCTCGGCGACGAGGAAGTTGGCGCCGGAGATGCCGACCTTGGCGCGCAGGAATTTCTCCCGCAGATGGCGGCGGGCGGCGCCCGCCAGGTCGCGGGGCTCGTCGGTGAGGCCGTCCGGGGCCGGGGTGCCGTAGTCGCCCATGGAGCGGAGGAAGGTCTCGCGGATCTCCGAGCGGTTGCGGTGGATGGCGGGGACGAGGATGTGCGAGGGGAGGTCGTCGCCGAGCTGGACGATCAGCTCGGCGAGGTCCGTCTCGTACGCGGCGATGCCGGCTTCGGCCAGTGCCTCGTTGAGTCCGATCTCCTGGGTGGCCATCGACTTGACCTTGACGACTTCGGTCTCGCCGGTGGCCTTGACCAGTTCGGTGACGATGCGGTTGGCCTCGTCGCCGTCCCGCGCCCAGTGGACCTGCCCGCCCGCCGCCGTGACCTTCTCCTCCAACTGGAGCAGGTAACGGTCGAGATGGCGCAGAGTGTGCTCCTTGACGGCCCGTCCGGCCTCGCGCAGCTCCTCCCAGTCGCCGAGTTCGCCGACGACCGCCGCCCGCTTGCCGCGGATGGTGCCGGTGGCGTGTGCGAGGTTGCGGCGCAGCTGGGTGTCGCCCAGTGCCGTCGCGGCCCCCTCGGGGAAGGCCGGCATGCCGACGAACGTCCCGCCGCTCACCGCTTCGCCCCCTTCGTCTTCCCGGACGTGACCGGGGCGGCCGGCATCCCGGGTGCCGGGTCCGCCTCCGTACTGGCCAGGATCTCCGCCAGGTGCAGGGTGCGCACGCCGGTGCGCTGCCGGGACAGCGCGCCGCCGATGTGCATCAGGCAGGAGTTGTCGCCCGCGCAGAGCACCTCGGCGCCGGTGCTCCGCACATGGCGGACCTTGTCGGAGCACATGGCGACCGAGGTGTCCGCGTTCTTCAGCGCGAACGTTCCGCCGAAGCCACAGCACTGGTCGGCCTCGGGCAGTTCCACCAGGTCGATCCCGCGGACCGCGCGCAGCAGCCGGAGCGGCTTGTCGCCGACCCGCAGCATGCGCAGGGAGTGGCAGGTGGGGTGGTAGGTGACCCGGTGGGGGAAGTACGCCCCGACATCGGTGACCTTCAGTACGTCCACCAGGAACTCGGACAGCTCATACACCGTCGGTGCCGCCTTCACGGAGGCGGCCAGGCCGGAGTCGCCGGAGATCTCGGCGACCCGGCCGTGGTTCTCACGCACCATGCCGGCGCAGGAGCCGGACGGGGTCACGACAGCGTCGTAACCGGCGAAGACCTCGGCGAAGGAGCGGACGAGCGGCACGCAGTCCCGCTGGTAGCCGGTGTTGAAGTGCATCTGGCCGCAGCAGGTCTGCTCCGGTGGGAACTCCACCGTGCAGCCGAGCCGCTCCAGCAGCGTCACCATCGCCCGGCCGGTGGCCGGAAAGAGGGTGTCGTTGAAGCAGGTGATGAACAGGGCGATGCGCATGAAGGGATTCTCCGTCCGCCGTTACGGCAGCATCCAGGCCAGCACGGTGGACTGGAGGTAGACCAGGACGCACATGGCCAGCAGCAGTCCGAGGCTCCACTTGATCGCGCCGCGGAAGAGCTGGGACTCCTTGCCGACCAGGCCGACCGCCGTGGCGGCGATGGTGAGGTTCTGCGGACTGATCATCTTGCCGACGACGCCGCCGGAGGTGTTGGCGGCGACCAGCAGGGTCGGGTCGAGGCCGGCCTTGGCGGCGGCCGCCTGCTGGAGGGTGGCGAAGAGGGCGTTGGCGGAGGTGTCGGAGCCAGTGACGGCGACGCCCAGCCAGCCCAGGATCGGGGAGAGGAAGGCGAAGGCCGCGCCGGTGCCGGCGATCCAGGTGCCCATGGTGATGGTCTGGCCGGACAGGTTGAGGACGTAGGCGAGGGCGAGCACGGTGGCGACGGTGAGCAGCGCCCAGCGCAGACTGACGACGGTGGAGCCGAACTCGCGCACCGAGGTGGCCGGGTTGACCTTGTAGACGAGCGCGACGAGCACACCGGAGATCAGCAGCAGGGTGCCCGGGGAGGACAGCCACGGCAGGGTGTAGACGGTGCTGGTCACCACGTCGCCCGCGGCGTTGAGGACGTTCCCGTCCAGACCGGGCCAGGGGATCTTCACATCCGTCGAGGCCAGGAACTCCTTGAACGGTGTCCACAGCTTCGCCAGCGAGAAGATCGCGATGATGATCAGGTACGGCAGGAAGGCCATGAGGTAGGAGCCCTCGCGGCGGTCCGAGGTGGCGTTCGCGGCCTCCTGCGCCTCGGCGGCCTCCTTGCCGAGCTCCTTCTCGGCGGCGGTCTTCAGCGCCGCCTTGGCGTCCTGGCCGCCCTGCGGCTTCCACACGCGGAGGAAGAGCACCAGCGCGGCGAGGCCGACGAGCGAGGCGACGATGTCGGTGAGCTCGACGGAGATGTAGTTGGCGCTGACGAACTGGGCGAGGCCGAAGGCGGCACCGGTGACGAGGGCGGCGGGCCAGGTCTGCCGGATGCCCCGCTTGCCGTCGACGAGCGCCACCAGCAGCAGCGGCACGAAGAGGGCGAGCAGCGGCGTCTGGCGGCCGACGTAGGCACCGATCTCGGTGTAGGGGATCTTGGTGAGGTTGCCGGCGGTGATGATCGGGATGGCGATCGCGCCGAAGGCGACGGGCGCGGTGTTGGCCACCAGGACGGTGATCGCCGCGCGGACCGGGGAGAAGCCCAGGGCCATCAGCATCACACCGGTGATCGCGACGGGCGCGCCGAAGCCGGCGAGCGCCTCCAGCAGACCGCCGAAGCAGAAGGCGATGATGACCGCCTGTATCCGGGGGTCGTCGCTGATCAGGCCGAAGGCGCGGCGGAGGTCCTCGAAGCGGCCGCTGACCACGGTGAGCTGGTAGACCCAGATCGCGGTCAGCACGATCCACATGATGGGGAAGAGGCCGAAGGCCGCGCCCTGGGTCGCCGAGAGGACGGCGAGTCCGGGGGACATGCCGTAGCCGGCGACGGCGACGAGGAGGGCCACGCCGAGCGAGGCCAGGCCCGCCCAGTGCGCCTTCATCTTCAGGCCGCCGAGCAGGACGAAGAGGGTGAGCAGGGGAAGGGCGGCGACGAGGGCGGACAGGCCGAGACTGTCCGCGATGGGTGAGAGGTCAGGCTGGTACATACGGTCCTCTTGAGGGTTTGGTCAGACCATACGGATGGGGCGCGCACACGCTATTCAGCCAATCGCGGGGTGTCCATAGGTTCGACCAACCCGATTTTTATGGTCAGACCTTTTGCTTCCTTGACCTCACGTATGCTCGCCGGTGGGGCGACGGGACCCGCCCCGTCCCACGACAGCCCTTCGAAAGGGAAGAAGCGTTCTATGGCTGACGCCGCGGCCTGGGAGCCGGTGCCGCGTTCCCGCACCTTCGAGCTGGTGCTGGCCCGCATCGAGGAGCAGATCCTCGCGGGCAATCTGCGGGTCGGGGACCGGCTGCCCCCGGAGCGCGAACTCGTCGACCTGCTGGGCGTCAGCCGTGCGGCCGTCCGGGAGGCCCTGCGCGTCCTGGAGGCCCACGGTGTGCTGCGCGCCCGGGTCGGCACCGGACCGTCCTCCGGCAGCGTGATCGCGGCCATGCCCAGCGAAGGGCTCACCCAGCTCCTCCGGCTGCACATGGCCCTGGCGAACTTCCCGCTCGACGACGTCGTCGAATCGCGCGCCACGCTGGAACGGGCCAGCGCCCGCCTCGCCGCCCGGCGCGCCACCGTCGAGCACCTCGCGCGGATGCGGGCCGAACTGGACGCGATGGACGAGCCCGGGCTGCCCCGGGAACGCTTCAACGACCACGACACGGCCTTCCACGTCGCCATCGCCGAGGCCGGCGGCAACCGGCTGATGACGGACATGACCGTCGCCGTGCGCAACGCCTTCCGGCACGTGCTGCTCAGGGCCTTCAACAAGATCGAGGACTGGGAGGCGGTGGCGCGGCGGCTGCGCGGCGAGCACCGCGCCATCTACGACGCGATCGCCGCCGGGGACCAGGAGCGCGCCGGTGATCTGGTGGAGGCCCACATCCGCGGCTTCCACGGGGACATCATGCGGGGCAAGCTGGACGACACCGACCTCAGCGGCGGCGGCGTGCCGAGCGGATCCGGGCGGCGCTGAGGCGCGGCACGGACGGGCCGGGCGTACGGCGCGTACGGCGCGTACGGGAGCGTCGTACGGCGCGTACGGGCGCAGGAGCCTGCGGGCGCAGGGGCCTGCGGCGCGTACGGCCCGGCCCGGTACCGGACGCCTCCGCGAGGCGCGCGGCCGGCGTCCGCGTCAGCTCACGCCGAGCGAGGCGAAGCGCCAGCGGTGCACCGGCCGGGCGGCCAACTCCGTCGGCGGATCGGGGAGTTCGGGGACGCCGGCGTCCAGCGGGGCGTCCCACCAGGTGATCACCAGTACCCGGTCGCCGGACGCGGCGAAGGTCTCGCGGCGCAGCGGCGCCCGCTCGCCGTCGAGCCGCTGCTCCCGCACCCAGGCCAGCAGCTCCGCGGCGCGCCCCTCGGCGGCACGGGCCTCCCACATCAGGGCCGCGGTCATGAGTACAGATTCCCCTTGCTCAGCTCGTGCACGTGATCGTGGGAGTGGGTGTGGGAGTGGGAGTGGGAGGCCGCGTGGGAGTGGGACGGGGCGCCGCCGTGGCCGGGCTCCGCCTCCGCGAGGGCCTCGCCCGGGACGTGCGGTTCCGTGACCGGGAGAGAGGAGTCCGCGGAGAGGTCCCAGGCCGAGGCCGCCCGGCCCCGGGCGACCATCTCCGCCCCCAGCGCGGCGACCATCGCGCCGTTGTCGGTGCAGAGCTTCGGCCGCGGGACGCGCAAGGTGATGCCCGCGTCCTCACAGCGGCGCGCGGCCAGGGCGCGCAGCCGGGAGTTGGCCGCGACACCGCCGCCGATCATGAGATGGTCCACACCGTTGTCCCGGCAGGCACGGACGGCCTTACGGGTGAGGACGTCGGCCACCGCCTCCTGGAAGGACGCCGACACATCCGCCACGGGCACCTCCTCGCCCGCGTTCCGCTTGGCCTCGATCCAGCGGGCGACGGCCGTCTTCAGTCCGGAGAAGGAGAAGTCGTAGACGGCGTCACGGGGACCGGTCAGACCGCGCGGGAAGGCGATGGCGTCCGGGTCGCCGTCGCGCGCCACGCGATCGATGACGGGGCCGCCGGGGAAGCCGAGGTTCAGCACCCGGGCGACCTTGTCGAACGCCTCGCCCGCCGCGTCGTCGATGGTCGAGCCCAGCGGCCGGACGTCACTGGTGATGTCCGGGGCGAGCAGCAGGGAGGAGTGGCCGCCGGAGACGAGCAGGGCCATCGTCGGCTCGGGCAGCGCCCCGTGCTCCAGCTGGTCCACCGCGATGTGCGAGGCGAGGTGGTTGACGCCGTACAGCGGCTTGCCGAGGGCGTACGCGTACGCCTTGGCCGCCGAGACGCCGACCAGCAGGGCGCCCGCCAGGCCGGGACCGGCCGTGACGGCGATGCCGTCGAGGTCGCCGGGCGCCACCCCGGCCTCTTTCAGCGCGCGTTCGATCGTCGGGACCATCGCCTCCAGATGGGCGCGGCTGGCCACCTCCGGCACGACCCCGCCGAATCGGGCGTGCTCGTCGACGCTGGAGGCGACCGCGTCGGCGAGGAGGGTGTGGCCACGGACGATGCCGACGCCGGTCTCGTCGCAGGAGGTCTCGATGCCGAGGACAAGGGGCTCGTCAGCCATGGATGGTCGTTCCCTGTTCGTCTGGGTCCGCTGCCGGGGGATGGGGGGTGTCCGGGGGATGGGGGGTGTCCGGGGAGGTGGCTCGGCCTGCCGCGGGTGCGGCACCGGGCCCGGCCGCCGGTACGCCACCGGTGGCCGGGTCCCCGGGGGATGCCGGGTCCGCGGCGGCGGAGTCCCCGGTGTCCGTGGGGGGCAGGTCGTGGGCGGCGTCGGCGGCCGGGCCCGGCTCCGTGCGGCGCATCACGAGGGCGTCCACGTGACCCGGCTGGTAGTAGCCGCGGCGGACGCCGATCGGCTGGAAGCCGAAGCGTGTGTAGAGGCGCTGGGCGCGGGTGTTGTCCACGCGGACTTCCAGCAGCACCTCGTCGCACTCGAACGCCGAGGCGGCCGACAGCAGTTCCGCCAGCAGGCGGGCGCCGAGGCCGGTGCCCCAGTGGCTGCGGGTGACGGCGATGGTCTGCACGTCTCCGGTGCCGCCGGAGGCCGCGAGACCGCCGTAGCCGACGATCCGGCCGGTGGTGGCCGCGCCGGGCCGCGCGTTCTTCCCGCCGCTACCGGTCTCCTCGGCGACGACGTAGCGGCGGGAGGCGTCCCTGCCGCGGGCGTGCGCGAGTTCCGACCAGAACATGCCCTCCGTCCAGGCGTCCTCCGGGAACATCTCGCGCTCCAGACCGAGCACGGCCGGAATGTCCCACCAGCGCATCTCGCGCAGGACGACGGCGGGCGGCGCGCCGGCCGCCGCCCCGCCGCCGGCTCCGGCTCCGGTGGCTCCCGTGGCTCCCGAGGCTCCCGTGGCTCCCGAGGCTCCCGTGGCTCCCGTGGCTCCCGAGGCTCCGGGGGTCGCCGCGTCGGTCACCGCGGTGTGACCACCTTGTAGTGGGCCGGCACCTGCGCGTCCGGGCGGCGCAGGTACAGCGGCCGGACCGGCTCCCCGGCGCTCGCCAGGAACTCCGCGTCCCCGGCGGCGAGCCGCTCGGCGGCGAGAGCGGCCAGCGCGGCGGCCGACTGGTGCTCCGGCATGCCGTCCGGCACGTCGCGGAAGACGTCCGGGTAGAGCAGCGCGCCCGCGCCGACGGCCGGCCCGTCCGCGACCTGCTCCGCGATCTCGGCGGGGCGGTCCACGGCGGGCGCGGTGAGGCGGGTGCGGGAGTCGGCGTAGCGGGCCCAGTAGACCTCCTTGCGGCGCGCGTCGGTCGCCACGGTGAACGGGCCCCCGATCCCGGCCCGCCCGGCGGCGTAGGCGATGCCGTCGAGGGTGCACAGTCCGTACACCGGGGCGCCGGTCGCGGCACCGAAGACGGCGGCCGTGACCAGGCCGACGCGCAACCCGGTGTACGGGCCCGGGCCGGCCCCGACGACGATGCCGGTCACCGAGGGCAGCTTCACCCCGGCCTCGGCGAGCACCCGGTCGACGGCGGGGAGGAGCAGCTCCCCGTGCCGCCGGGCGTCCACGCGGGACGCCTCGGCGAGAACGCGCTCACCGTCGTGGAGGGCGACGGTGACGGCGGGGGTCGCGGTGTCAAGAGCGAGCAGCAGCACGGGTACAGCCTACGGCGCTCCGCGCGGGCCCCGGCCCGGACCGGTTCGCCGCCCCGTCCGGCGACGCGGGCCGCCGCTCTCCGTGGGAGCGGGGGAACGGACGCACCCGGGCGCGCGACGGGCGGCCTCCCGGCCCCGGCCACGCGACCCCGGCCCCAACCGGACGGCCCCGAAGCGGACGCGGGCCCGGGCCGAACGCGGGCCCACTCTCCGGCAGGCGCTGAACGGGCCCGGGGGCGCGGCGCGGGACGCGGGCCCGAGACACAAGCCCAGGCGCGGGACGCAAGCCCAGGCGCGGGACGCGGGGCGCGGGCCCAGGCCGCAGGCCGCAGGCCGCAGGGGCGGGAACGCAGGCCCAGCGGGGCGCAGGCCCAGGCGCGGGACGCGGGGCGCAGGGCGCGGGACGCGGGGCGCAGGGCGCAGGCCGCAGGCCGCAGGCCCAAGCGTGGGACGCACGACGCGGGCGCGGGACGCGGGCGCGGGACGCGGGCCCAGGCCGCGGGCCCAGGCCGCGGGCCCAGGCCGCGGGCCCAGGCCGCGGGCCCAGGCCGCGGGCCCAGGCCGCGGGCCCAGGCCGCGGGCCCAGGCCGCGGGCCCAGGCCGCGGGCGCTGGAGACCCTGGACGGGCCCAGGCCGCGGGCGCTGGACGCGGCCCCGGGCAGCCCCCGGGGCAGACGCCTGGGAAGGGTCGGGGGAGGACGGGTTCCGGAGGCGGGCCGGAGGGTGGGCTCCGGGGCAGGTACGGGGGTGAGTTCCGGGACGGGCGCCAGGGACGGGCGCGGGCGCGGGGCGGGGTTCCTGCGGTGCTAACGTCGGGCACACGCACGTACGACGGTACGAAAAGGTGGTCGCAGGGGTGGCAGTGAGCAGCTCGGGAAAGACCGTGGCCGCGCTGACCGCGGCGGCCCTCGGCGCGGTCGGATTCCTGACCTACCAGGCTGCCGCCAGCGCCTCCGACCGGCCGGCCGGCCCCGCGGACCGCGCCTCCGCCTCCGCCTCACCCGAGCCCGGCGCCGGCCGGGAGACCGGTCCGGAGAGCAACGAGACGGCGAACGAGCAGCCGCCCGTGCCCGCCGGCTCCGGCACCGGCCTGCGCGTCGTCTACTCGCTCGGCGCCAAGCGCGTGTGGCTGGTGGGCGAGGACGAGCGGCCCGTCCGGACGTACGAGGTCTGGCCCAGCGCCGTGAGCCCGGCGCCGGGCGAGTACGCGGTGGTGTCGCGCGCGGAGAGCGTCGCCGGTTCGGACGGGGTGCCGATCGAGCACTCGGTGGTGTTCACGACCGCCGAGGGCGTGGTCGTCGGCTTCAGCGCCGCGGTGGACGGGTCCAGGCCGGACCCGGACGCGGGGCCGAGGACCGGCGGGATACGGGCCCCGCGGAAGGACGGCGCGGCGATGTGGAAGTTCGCGCCCGTCGGTACGAAGGTCGTCGTGGTCCGCTGATCTGTTTGGTCCCGGCCGGCCTGCGGGTCTGCCTCTGCCCAGATCCGCAGGCCGGCCGGTGTTCCGCCGGACCGGGCTCCGGCTTCCGGCTTCCGGCTTCCGGCTTCCGGCTTCCGGCTTCCGGCTTCCGGCTTCCGGCTTCCGGCTTCCGGCTTCCGGCTTCCGGCGGGAGCCTCCGCTCCCGTCCGTCCGCCCTCCCCGTCCGTCCGCCCGGCACACCGTTCGGGCGCGCGGGGAGCCGGTCGGCGCGCGAATCCACCGGCCGTCGTTCCGGCGGGGACGCCCCGCCCCGGGCAGTGGCTTCCTGCCCGCCGGCTACGGGAATGCGAAGAGAAGAACGAAGGCGGAATCGGCGTCAGGCGGCTTGACGCGCGGTGGCCGCGCCCGTGGTCCCCGCGCCGTCCTGTGCGTGTCCGGCGCCCCCGGCGCGGCGCTCCTCCACGTCCGGCGGCGGGGTCGAGACAGCCGTGGCCGCCGCGCAGGCGGCGAGCACCCGGCTCACCGACGGCTGCTGCTCCCCGGGACGGATCCCGGGTTCCGCCGCGTCGGCGGCGGGCTCATGGCGCTGCATGGTGCCTCCCGAGGGGCTTCCGGTGCGAAGGTCACGGGCGGGAGTTAGGTTTACCTAACCCATCACTGCCCTCCCATGTCACCATGCCCGGCGCCGCCCGCGCAACATCTTGCCGACACGATGTCGGAACGTTTTCCCGGGGTGCCCGGAGCCGTTCCCCCCTGCTCCCGCCCCCTGCCCGTGCCCCTGGACCACGGCCCCTGGGCCCCCAGTCCCACCGGGACTCGCACCCCGCACCCACCGGGCCCCTCCGGCCCGGCGGCGGGAACGGACGGACACGACCGGCGATGGCGGCGGACCGGACACCGCACCGGGGCCCGTGCCGCGGGGACCGAGCCGGACATGCGGCCCCGCCCCCGGCCCCGGTCACCGCGCCCCGGTCCCGGTCCCGGTCCCGGCCCTGGCCCCGGTCCCGGCCCTGGCCCTGGTCCCGGCCCTTGTCCCGCGCCCCGGCCCCGGTCCCGGTCCCGTTCTCAGGTGTGCACGGCGGCCCTGGCGCCCCCGGGCCGCCCGCACCGTTCGCCCCGCGCCGTGCCGCCCGTGCCGCCCGTACCGCCCGTACCGCCCGCTCAGCCGGGCAGGCCGCTCAGCCGGGCAGGCCGGTGAGGGCCGAGAGGTCCGCGGCCGCCCAGCGGGGACCGACGCCCGTCACGGACACCTCCCGTACGTCGTCCCCGGTCACGGCCTCGGCCGGGCCCGGCCCGCCGGCCCCCTCCGCGCGCGCGATGACCACGTGCAGCCGGTCCTCCGACAGCTCCTCCATCCGGCCCTCGCCCCACTCCACGACGACCACGGACTCGGGCAGCGAGACGTCCAGGTCGAGGTCCTCCATCTCGTCCAGGCCACCGCTCAGCCGGTACGCGTCCACGTGGACGAGGGCCGGGCCGCCGTCGAGCGGCGGGTGCACCCGGGCGATGACGAACGTCGGGGAGGTGACCGCGCCGCGTACGTTCAGGCCCTCGCCCAGGCCACGGGTCAGCGTCGTCTTGCCGGCGCCCAACTGCCCGGTGAGCAGGACGAGATCGCCGGGGCGCAGCAGCCGGGCGAGGCGGCGGCCGAGCTCGCGCATCGCATCGGGGGTGCGGACGGTGAGCCGTACCGCGGCGGCGGCCGGATCCGCGGGGGTGACGGTGTCCGCGCCGGTACCCGTGCCCGGGGCGCGGCTCGTGTCGTACGGGGCTTCCATCTCTCTCCTCGCGTGGTCCGTTCCGTCCCGCTTGCACACGGAAAGGGGGCGTCCTGCCCCTCCGGTGCCCGAGGCGGCGGGGAGCCGGGCGGGGTCCGCCCCTTCGGGCCGGGAGGGCACTGCGGCCGATGGTACGAGCCGCGCCGCCGGGGCGCCGCCGGGCGGCACCGGACGGACACCTGGCCGGCCGGTTCCCGGCGGCGGGCCCGGGTCAGCTCGTGCACACCGCTTCGGCCGTCACGGCCCTAGCCGCGGACCGGGCGGTGGGGCCGCCGCCTCCGCGGCGTCCCGTGCACCGCGCCGGCGCGGGTGATCAGTTCGGCCAGCCGGTCGTTGACGGTGTCCGGATGCTCCAGCATCACCAGATGGCCCGCGTCCGGGACGAGCACCAGTTCGGCGTCCGGCAGGGCGTCGGCGATCGCCTGGCCGTGGGAGGCGGGCGTGACCAGATCCCGGTCGCCGCTCAGCACCAGCGCGGGCAGGCCCGCGAACACCGCCAGCGCATCGGTCTTGTCGTGCTCCTGGAACGCCGGATAGAACTCCGCGACCACATCGATCGGGGTCGACTCGATCATCCGTTCGGCGAACCGGGCCACTGCCGGATCCACGTTCCGTGAACCGAAGGAGTACCGCTTGACGATCCCCGTGAACAGGTCGGCGGCCGCCCGGCGGCTCCGCTCCACCAAGTCCACCCGCGAGCCGAGCGCCCGCAGCACCCCGGGCAGCACCCGCCGCACCGCGTTCACCCCGGCCACCGGCAGGCCGTAGTTGACCTCGCCGAGCCCGCCCGCCGACGTACCGATGAACGCGACGCCGGCGACACGCTCCCGCACGTACTCCGGGTAGTGGGCGGCCAGCGCCATCAGCGTCATACCGCCCATCGAGTGGCCGACGAGCACCACGGGACCCTGCGGTACGGCGGCATCGAGCACGGTCCGCAGGTCGCGCCCGAGCTGGTCGATGGTGACCGGGACGCCGTCCGCCTGCGCCATGCCGCGCTGCGAGCGGCCGTGGCTGCGCTGGTCCCAGTGGACCATGCGGACGACACCGTTCAGCGCCGCGCGCTGGAAGTGGAAGGAGTCCTGGTTCAGGCAGTAGCCGTGGCAGAACACCACGGTGAGCGGGCCGGGCCCGCGGCGTCCGAAGAGCCTGCGGCGGCGGTGGGCCGCCGGCTCGGCCTCCGCCTCGTGGACCTCGTAGTGGAGCACCGTGCCGTCGTCGGCCACGGCCTCGCCGGGGGTGCCGCGCAGCGTGCCGTACGGGCCGGCGGTGTCGAGGGCGAGCCGGGCCTTGCGGCGCATTCCGCGGTGCACGGTCAGCCGTTCGATCGCGACACCGGCCGCGGCGGTGGCGGCGACGACGCCGAGCGCCGTGCCCGCCAGGCCGACGCGGCGCCGGTGACCGCCGTGCCCGGCGTGCCCGGCGTGCCCGGCGGGACCGCTCGCGGCCACGGCGGACGCCGCGGCGTCCAGTACCGCGCCGGCCGCCGGCTCACCGGCAGGGATCTCAGCCATCGTCGTGCCGCTCCTCGTCGTCCGTCCCTCGCCCGGCGGCCGGCCGGCTCCTCGCCAACCGTCCTCCGCCGTCCACCTCTTCACCGGTTCGGCCGTCACAGCGGCCGTATGCCCCCGATACGGGCCGGTCCGATGTCCGGCGCCGCTCCGGCCCCTGCCTCCCCCCCGGCCCCCGCCTCCGCCCGGCCCCGGCCCCCGCCTCCGCCCGGCCCCGGGTCCCGGCCCCGGACGGTTCCGCGGCCGCGGCCCGCCGTACGGGACGACGCGGCCGGTGCACCGGTGCCGGCAGCGACGTCACGGGCCCGGCCACCGGCGGGGGCGCCTCCGCCTGTCCCGCGAGTCCCCAGGTCTCCTGGGTTCCCGGGGTCCCGGTTCCGCGGGCCCCGGCGCTCCCGGGTCCCGTACGGAACAACACCGCCGGGCCCCTTCCCGGTTCCCGGTCCGGCCGGCGCCCCCTTCCGGGCCGGCAACGGCGTCCGGAGGGCTATCCGCCGTCGGCGTTCACATACACCCGGGGGACCCTCGCGCCGATCCTGGTGACGATCTCGTACGCGATCGTCCCGGCCGCCTGCGCCCAGTCCTGGGCCGTCGGCTCCCCCGCGTCGCCCGGGCCGAACAGCACGGCCTCGTCGCCCGCCTCGGCGGTGTCGCCGCCCAGGTCGACCACGAACTGGTCCATCGCGACCCGCCCCGCGACGGTCCGCCACTTGCCGCCGACCAGGACCGGGCCGGTGCCCGACGCGTGCCGCGGAACGCCGTCCGCGTAGCCGACGGGCACCAGGGCCAGGGTCGTCTCACCGGCGGTCACGTAGTGGTGCCCGTAGCTCACGCCGTGCCCGCCCGGGACCCGCTTGACGTTCGCCAGCCGCGCGGAGAGCGTCATGGCCGGGCGGAGCCCGAAGTCCCCCGGCTGGCCGACCTCCGGGCTCGGCGAGATCCCGTAGACGGAGATTCCCGGCCGCACCAGGTCGAAGTGCGCCTCGGGGAGCGTCAGCGTCGCCGGGGAGTTGGCCATATGGCGCACCTCCGGCCGCAGCCCGGCGCGCTCCGCGGCGGCCAGCGCCGCCCGGAAGGACTCCAGCTGCGCGGCGATCGACGGGTGTCCCGGCTCGTCGGCGCAGGCGAAGTGCGACCAGACGCCGGTCACCTTCAGCACGCCCTCGGCTTCGGCGGCCCGCGCGGCGGCGGTGAGCGCGTCCCAGTCGTGCGGCTGGCAGCCGCCCCGCCCCAGGCCGGTGTCCGCCTTGAGATGAACCCGGGCGGTGCGGCCGCAGGCACGGGCGGCGTCCGCGGCCTCGTGGAGCGCCCACAGGTCGCTTGCCGAGACGTCGACATCCGCCTCGATCGCCTGGCGCCAGGGCCCGCCGGGGGTCCACAGCCAGCACAGCAGACGGCCTGTGTCGCCCGCCGCGCGCAGCGCCAGCGCCTCCTGCGGCGTGGCGGTGGCCAGCCAGCTCGCGCCGGCCTGCCGTGCGGCGCGGGCACAGGGCAGCGCGCCGTGGCCGTACGCGTCGGACTTGACGACGGCCATCAGTTCGGAGTGGGGTGCGCGGGCCCGCAACGCCCGGACGTTGGCCCGGAGGGCGCCGAGATCGATCTCGGCGCGGGCCCGCATCTCTTCGTTCATCGGGTTCAGCCTATTCGAACCCCGGGCGTTCGTGCCCGGGAGGAACCGCATCGTCCGGCCCCGGGCCGCGCAGCGGACCGGCAGCCTCTTCGCATCCGTCCGCGAGCCTGCGAGGCACGAACCGGCTTGCCGGGGAAACGGCTCAGATGGCGCTGACCGAGCGGATGCCGCCGGGCCTGTCCGGCCGGGCGGGACGTACCCGCCGAGGGAGCGGCTGGTGCGGGCCCGGGCCGCGGGCTCCGGGGGCCGCCGGGCTCAGGTCCCGGCGCGGCGGCCCCAGATGAAGACCCGGTCCCCGACCCGCAGTGTCTTCCAGAGCCGTTCCGCGTCGGACCGGGTGAGGTTCACACAGCCGTGCGAGCCGCCGTCCGGGTCGTAGATGTCGTCGCGCACCCCGTGGAACGCCTGCCCGCCGTTGAAGAACTGGGCGTACGGCATCGGCGTCTTGTAGATCGTCGACACATGCTTCTCGTTCCGCCAGGAGATCCGGTTCCAGCCGGTACGGGTCGGCCGGCCGTCCTTGCCGCTGCGGATCGGCACCGGCCCCAGCAGGACCTTCGGTCCCCGCTGCACCCACATCAGCTGGCGCGGCAGATCGACGCAGGCGATACGGTCCCGGGTCTCGGGACACCGGCCCGCGGCATTCGGGTCGCGGCGTGCCTCGACGACGCGGATGTGGCTCCGGGTCTTCACGTCCGCGTAGCCGGGGATGGCCGGTGTCAGCTTCTCGCGGCGCTGCCAGG
This sequence comes from Streptomyces sp. F63, assembly GCF_018070345.1. Taxonomy (GTDB): domain Bacteria; phylum Actinomycetota; class Actinomycetes; order Streptomycetales; family Streptomycetaceae; genus Streptomyces. The sequence continues at coordinate 7,421 of NZ_JAGPXX010000041.1, read as the reverse complement.
CGCGGATGGCCCGGCAGTCCGCCTCCGACTGCCGGCCGTCCACGCGCAGGTCCAGGAACTGCTCCACCAGGCGCTGGTACGGGCCGGCGGGAGCGGTGCAGGGGCCCGAGCCGGGACCGGGCGGGACGGTCCCGGACGGACCGGCGGAGCGGTCCGGGACCGCCGGTGCGGACGAGGGGCTCCCGGGGCTCCGGGGCACGCTGTCGTCGGCGCGCGCGTGCTGCTGTCCGTGCCGGGGGCCGCCGTCGTCGTCGGGTGACGGCCGCCCCTGCACCGCCACCGCGACGACGCCGCCCGCCACCGGCAGCAGCACCGCGGCCGCGGCCGCCCAGCGCGCGTATCTTCTCGCCGCAGGCCCCATACCGGCTCCCCGTACCTCTCCAGGCGGCCGCCACGGCCCGGCGGATCACCGGCGCGCGGCCGATACATCAGATGATCGGAACGGAGGGACCATCCCGCCGGCGCCCCGGCCTCACACCGCCGCCCCCCGGTCTCCCACCCGGTTGTCCCAGGGCTTTCACCCGGACCGGGCACCGGGCAGGCAGTCGCTCCCGGCCGCGTCAGCCGGAAGCCGGGGCCGAGGCGGAAGCCGGGGCCGAGCCGGAAGCCGGGGCCGAGGCGACGTCACGCCACGCCGCCATCAGGGCCGCCGCCACATCGGACGCCCCCACGGGGGCCCCCGTCCGCCCCGCCGCCAGGCGTCCCGCCAGACCGTGCAGATACGCGCCCGCCGACGCCGCGTCACGGGGCTCCAGACCCGCCGCCAGCAGCGAGCCCGTCAGGCCGGACAGCACGTCGCCGGTGCCCGCCGTGGCCAGCCATCCGGTGCCCGTCGGGTTGACCCGGGCCGGCCCCTCGGCCGCGGCCACCAGCGTCGTCGAACCCTTGAGCAGCACGGTGGCGCCGAACTCGGCCGCCAGCCTCCGCACCGAGGGCAGCCGCGCCGCCTCCACCTCCTCGCGGGCCGTGCCCAGCAGCGCGGCCGCCTCGCCCGCGTGCGGGGTCAGCAGGGTCGGCGCGGTCCTGCGCCGCAACAGCCTGCGGTCGAGCAGGCGCAGCCCGTCCGCGTCCACCAGCACCGGCACGTCCGAGGCGAGGACGTCCTTCACCGCCCGGCGCGCCTCCTGGCCGTCCCCCAGGCCCGGGCCGACGGCCCACGCCTGGACCCGGCCCGCCTTCGCGGGCGGTCCCGCGTGCACGAGCGTCTCGGGGAAGCGGGCGATCACCGCGTCCGCGGCCGGGCCGACGTACCGCACGGCCCCCGCCCCGCCGCGCAGGGCGCCCGCCACGGCGAGCACCGCGGCGCCCGGGTAGCGTGCCGAGCCCGCCACCACGCCGACGACGCCGCGCCGGTACTTGTCGCTCTCGCCCGTCGGTACGGGCAGCAGCGCGGCCACGTCCGCGTGCTGCAGGGCCTCCAGTTCGGGTGTGTCCGGCAGGTACGGCTCCAGGCCGATGCCGACGAGGCGCAGGGCCCCCGCGTGCTCCGCCCCGGGGTCGATCAGCAGGCCCGGCTTGTGGGTGCCGAAGGTGACCGTCGCGTCGGCCCGCACGGCCGTTCCCGTGATCTCGCCGGTGTCGGCCTCCATCCCGCTGGGGAGGTCCACCGCCACGATCACCGCCCCGGACTCCCGGGCGGCGAGCACCAGTTCGGCCGCGGCGGGGCGGAGACCGCCGTGCCCGCCGATGCCGACGATCCCGTCGAGGACGAGATCGGCCCGGCGCACGGCGGCCCGCGCGGCTCCGCTCACCGCGGACGTTCCGGAGCCGGGTTCCCCGGGCCCGGGTTCCCCGGTTGCCGGCAGCGCCCGGCCGCCCGCGGCGCGCAGGGCGGCGAGGCCGCCGCCATGGGTGCGGTCCGGGGAGAGCAGAACGGCGGTGACCCCGGCTCCGCGCCGGGCCAGCCGGGCCCCGGCGTAGAGGGCGTCCCCGCCGTTGTCGCCGCTCCCCACCAGCAGCGCGATCCGCGCTCCGTACACCCGTCCGGTGCCCAGCAGTCCGGCGCTCGCGGCCGCGAGCCCGGCGGCCGCGCGCTGCATGAGCGCCCCGTCCGGAAGACGCGCCATCAGCGCGTGCTCGGCTGCCCGTACGGTCTCCACGCTGTACGCAGTTCTCATGCCCCCAGTGTCCAGGTCCGCCGGCCGGTTCGGGGCCGTGCGATGCGGCCGGCCGCGCACCACAGCCGTCCGTCCCGGGACCGTCCGGCCTACGCGGGCGCGTAGGTCAGGCAGTCGGCCGCGTGCTGCTGGAAGCCGACGGTGATGCCGGGCGCCCGGCACTCCAGCTGGTCGTTGTGCCGGCAGTCGGACATCTTGCAGGCGCCGACCCGGCCGGTGGCCGCCATGTCGCCGCCCCGCGCGCCCGAGTCGACGAACGTGTCGCAGTGCGCGTGGCCGGGGTCGCCCACGGTGATGGCCAGCGCGTGGCAGGCGCTCTCCCGGTTGTACGCACAGCTGGTGGCCGCGCAGTCGTTGACGATCGGCATGTCCATCGGGGTCCCTCCGGGGAGTCGGGTGGGGTCGGGTGGGTCCGGACGGCGGGCCCGGACGAACCGGTCACGCGGGCCCACCGGACCGAGCCTCGCAAGAGGACCCCGCGCCGACCAGCGGAAGCCCGCCGAACGGGGGGCGCAGCCCTGCCGTTCCCCCCGCCGCCGCGGCGGGGCCGCGGGCGGGTGCCGCCGCGGCAGAGGCCGTCCGGCCCGCGCCGCCGGGGCTCGCGCCCCCGGAGCTCGCGCCCCCGGGGCCCGCGCCCCCGGGCGGCGGCTCAGCCCTCCGCGATGACCACCGCCGAGGCGACCCCCGCGTCATGGCTGAGCGAGACATGCCAGCCGGTCACCCCGAGCCGGGCCGCGCAGGCCGCCACCGTGCCCTTCACCCGCAGCGTCGGCCGTCCGTTCGACTCGGTGACGACCTCGGCATCCGTCCAGGAGAGCCCGCGCGGCGCGCCCAGCGCCTTGGCCAGGGCCTCCTTGGCGGCGAAGCGGGCGGCGAGCGAGGCGACACCGCGCCGCTCGCCGCTCGGCAGCGTCAGCTCGTGGCCGACGAAGAGCCGGTCGGCCAGCGCGGGCGTCCGCTCCAGCGCCTCGGCGAAGCGGTCGATCTCGGCGACGTCGATACCGACGCCGAGGATCACTCGACCGTCACCGACTTCGCGAGGTTCCGCGGCTGGTCCACCTCGTTGCCGCGCGCGGTGGCCAGTTCACAGGCGAAGACCTGCAGCGGGACCGTCGCCACCAGCGGCTGGAGCAGCGTCGGGGTGGCCGGGATGCGGATCAGGTGGTCGGCGTACGGCACGACCGTCTCGTCGCCGTCCTCGGCGATGACGATGGTGCGCGCGCCCCGGGCCCGGATCTCCTGGATATTGGAGACGATCTTGTCGTGCAGCACGGACCGCCCGCGCGGCGAGGGCACGACCACGACCACCGGCAGGTCCTCCTCGATCAGCGCGATCGGGCCGTGCTTGAGCTCGCCGGCGGCGAAGCCCTCGGCGTGCATGTAGGCCAGCTCCTTGAGCTTGAGCGCGCCCTCCAGGGCGACGGGAAAGCCGACATGCCGGCCGAGGAACAGCACGGTGTTCTTGTCCGCGAGGCTCCGGGCCAGCTCGCGTACCGGCTCCATCGTGCCGAGCACCTGCTCGACCTGGACGGAGATCGCCGACAGCTCCTGGATGACGGAGTGGATCTCGTCGCCCCATTTGGTGCCGCGCACCTGACCGAGGTAGAGCGCGACGAGGTAGCAGGCGACGAGCTGGGTGAGGAACGCCTTGGTGGAGGCGACCGCGACCTCCGGCCCGGCGTGGGTGTAGAGCACGGCGTCGGACTCGCGGGGGATCGTGGAGCCGTTGGTGTTGCAGATGGCGAGGACGCGGGCGCCCTGCTCGCGGGCGTGCCGCAGCGCCATCAGGGTGTCCATGGTCTCGCCGGACTGGCTGATGGCGATGACGAGGGTGCGGTGGTCGAGGATCGGGTCGCGGTAGCGGAACTCGCTGGCGAGCTCGGTCTCGCAGGGGACGCGCGTCCAGTGCTCGATGGCGTACTTGGCGATCATCCCGGCGTGGTAGGCGGTGCCGCAGGCCACGATGACGATCTTGTTGACCTCGCGCAGCTCGGACGGCGGGATGCGCACCTCGTCGAGCAGCAGGGTGCCCGAGCCGTCGATCCGGCCGAGGAGGGTGTCGGCGACGGCCTTCGGCTGCTCGGCGATCTCCTTGAGCATGAAGTAGTCGTAGCCGCCCTTCTCGGCGGCCGAGGCGTCCCAGTCGACGTGGTACTCGCGGATGTCGGCCGGGCTGCCGTCGAAGTTCGTGACCGTCACACCGTCCCGGCGGAGTTCGACCACCTGGTCCTGGCCCAGCTCGATCGCCTCACGGGTGTGCGCGATGAACGCGGCGACGTCGGAGGCGAGGAAGGACTCGCCGTCGCCGACCCCCACCACCAGCGGCGAGTTGCGGCGCGCGCCGACCACCACGTCCGGCTCGTCGGCGTGCACGGCGACCAGCGTGAAGGCGCCCTCCAGCCGGCCGCACACCTGGCGCATCGCCTCGGCGAGGTCGCCGCAGGAGGAGAACTCCTCGGCCAGCAGATGGGAGACGACCTCGGTGTCCGTCTCGGAGAGGAGGTCGTGGCCGCGGTCGGACAGCTCGGCCCGCAGCGCGGCGAAGTTCTCGATGATCCCGTTGTGGACGACGGAGACCCGGCCCGCGTTGTCCAGGTGCGGGTGGGCGTTGGCGTCGGTGGGGGCGCCGTGGGTGGCCCAGCGGGTGTGGCCGATGCCGGTGGAGCCGGACGGCAGCGGGCGGCCCGCCAGCTCCTTCTCCAGGTTGGCCAGCTTGCCGGCCTTCTTCGCGGCGGCCAGCCCCCCGTCGGCGAGCACGGCGACCCCGGCCGAGTCATAGCCCCGGTACTCCAGGCGCTTCAGACCGGCGATGACAACGTCGAGGGCGGACTGCCCTCCCACATACCCAACGATTCCGCACATGCCCGCAGCCTACGGCCCCGCACGGGCGGCCGGCCGCCTCGGGGGCCCGGCGGCACCGGCGACGGGCACCGGTGGCGCGCCGACGGGCAGCCGGGGCGGCGGGCAGCCGGGGCGGCGGCGCGCGGTCAGCCGCCCCGCTCCATCCGGTCCCGGGCGTCGCGCAGCAGCCACAGGTACTCGGACTCCTCGCAACTGGGCTTGGTGCCCGCGCGGTAGAGGTCTATGGAGTCGTCGAGGTCCTCCATCAGGTCCTCGTCGGGCAGCTCGTCGGCCAGCTCGCCGGCGATCCGCGCCGCCGCCGCCCGCCGCTCCGCGCGGGCGTCCGGGCGCCGGGGCCGCGGGACTCCGCCCTCCCGCCGTCCGCCGAAGGTGTGACCGAAGATCCGGACCGGGCCGTGTACGGATACGGACATGGGTTCCCCCCTGGTCGCGGGTGCGGCCGGCCGGGCGGCCCCGCGGGGCACACGGGTGCCCCGCTGCCCGGAAGAGCACTCCCGCCGGTGTTCCGTTGCCCGAACGTTATGCCGTGGCGAACGTTCTGTGTAGGCCCCGGGGAGAACGCCTGCACACCGTGCGGGGGCGCGGCCGGGAGCGCTCCCCCACCCCCGCGCCCGGCCCCGCACCGGGCGCACCCGCACAATGGGGCTCGTGTCCCTCACCCAGCCGCAGCAGCGACGCCGTTCCGACGTCACCCCCTACATGGACCTGACCCGGGCGGAGTGGAGTGCGCTGCGCGAGCGGACCCCCCTGCCGCTGACCGCCGAGGAGGTCGAACGGCTGCGCGGTCTCGGCGACGTCATCGACCTCGACGAGGTGCGCGAGGTCTATCTGCCGCTCTCCCGGCTGCTCAACCTCTACGTGGCCGCGGCCGGCAATCTGCGCGGCGCGCTGAACACCTTCCTCGGCGACACGGCGAGCGGGCACGGCGTCCAGCCCGGCACCCCGTTCGTCATCGGCGTCGCGGGCAGCGTCGCCGTCGGCAAGTCCACCGTGGCCCGGCTGCTCCGGGCCCTGCTGGCCCGCTGGCCGGAGCATCCGCGGGTCGAACTCGTCACCACCGACGGCTTTCTGCTGCCCAACGCCGAGCTGCACCGGCGCGGCCTGATGTCCCGCAAGGGCTTCCCCGAGTCGTACGACCGGCGGGCCCTGACCCGGTTCGTCGCCGAGGTGAAGGCCGGGCGGGACGTGGTCACCGCCCCCGTCTACTCCCACCTCGTCTACGACATCGTGCCGGGCGAGCGGCTGACCGTCCGCCGCCCCGACATCCTCATCGTCGAAGGGCTCAACGTCCTGCAGCCCGCGCTGCCGGGCCACGACGGGCGCACCCGGGTGGGCCTCGCCGACTACTTCGACTTCAGCGTCTACGTGGACGCGCGGACCGAGGACATCGAGCAGTGGTACCTCGGCAGGTTCCGCAAGCTGCGCGAGACCGCCTTCCAGAACCCGTTCTCGTACTTCCGCACGTACACCCGGGTCTCCGAGGAGGAGGCCCTGGACTACGCCCGCCGGATGTGGAGCACGATCAACCGGCCCAATCTGGAGCAGAACATCATCCCGACCCGGGGCCGCGCCGACCTCGTGCTCCGCAAGGGCTCCGACCACAAGGTGCGGCGGCTGAGCCTGCGCAAGCTGTGACCAGCCGGCGGGACCCGCCGGAGCCGGCCCGTCCGGGCCACCTGCCGGACCGTTCACCCACGGTGTACGGGCGGCTCGTCAGATGTCCGGTGGCGGGACATAGGTGTAGGGCAGACCGTTGCTGGTGCCCCCCGGAGTGGTCACGGTCACCGCGACGGTACCGGCCGCTCCGGGCGGGGAGACCGCGGTGGCCAGGGTGTCGGAGATCACCGTGAAGGAGGCGGAGTCGCCGCCGAAGGCGACGGCCCCGGTCAGCGTGAGCCCACTGCCGGCCAGCGTGACAGTGGTGCCTCCCGAGGTGGGTCCGGCATCGGGGACCGCGTCGCTGAGGACGGGGACGGAGACCCAGGTGTACGTCAGAGAGTTGCTGGTGCCGCCGGGCGTGATGACCGTGACGGCCACCGGACCGGGGCTCCCGGCAGGAGCCACGGCGTCGATCCGCGTCGCCGACACCACGGTGAACGAGGCCGCCGGCGCCGTACCGAACCGCACCGCCGTCGCACCGCCGAAACCACTGCCGGTCAAGGTGACCGGAGTACCGCCCGCCGCCGGCCCCCGGTCGGGGACCACACTCGTCACGGACGGAAGGGACGCCGTGACATAGGTGAAGATCACGGGCTGGGCGAGGTAGTAGAAATACGACTGAGGCGCCTGGGGAACGGACGTGCCGCCGGGCGTGGTGACCGTGACGGCCACCGGACCGGGGCTCCCGGCAGGAGCCACGGCGTCGATCCGCGTCGCCGACACCACGGTGAACGAAGCCGCCGGCGCCGTACCGAACCGCACCGCCGTCGCACCGCCGAGACC
>NZ_JAGPXX010000040.1 GCF_018070345.1 Streptomyces sp. F63 | reverse complement strand
GTCGCAGGTCTAGTGCGACAGAAAGGTGGGCTCAGGTGAACAGTGCAGATCCGTGCGCACAGTTGAGGTCAGAGCAGGGCTCAGAAGCCATTCCCCACCCCGCTAAAGCGGGGCGTCCCCTGGCTAGGTCCTGATGGACAACGGCGCGGTCTTCCAGCTCGGCTGGTACGGCAAGACCGTCTCCGGTGTCACGGCGAGCGGCAACACGGTCCTGCACGCGGAGTGGACGGGCACCAACGCCAACTGGGGTGTGCTGAACTACCGGGAGAACGGCGGCTCCGGGACGATCAGCGACGTCACGATCCGGGGGACCCGCGTCATGGGGCCCGTCACCCGGATCGTGGCGCTCTCCAACGAGCGGGCCGACCAGGCCTTCCGCGGCATCCGGCTGATCGACACCACCGTGGACCGGCTGTTCACCACCGCGGAGATCGGCCGTCTGCGGGGCAACGGGGAGAAGAGCCTGCCCCGCAACCTCGTGCACCGGTCCCGGGCCCCGCTGGAGCTGGAGGTGAGGGGCCTGCGCATCGGCGGCACGGTCATCACGGAGGCCAACGCCGCCCGCATCGGTGGTTTCGACATCAGCGGGTCGCCCGCCCTGTCCTTCGGGTAGTTCACCCGGCGTACCGGCCAGGGCGGCGGTGCCGGCGGCGGCGATGCAGGCCGCGGCGACGGCGGCTCCGCCCGCCTTCAGCCGGCGGTGTGAGGTGCGGTTGTGTCGTGCCATGGGGGGCCTTCCTCGCGTTCCGGGATCGGTACGGGGCGGCCGGCGTGCCGGCCGCCCCTCCCGGACGACACTCCACGGCGGCCGGCGGGGTTTCACTTCCCTTCGTCGATGTGGAGGACGTCCCGGCGGAAGGCCCGCTCGCTGCCGCGCAGGCTCACCCTGACGTCGTCGATCCAGGGGAACCCCTGGAGCGTGCGCCGGATCGGGGTCATGATCTTCGTCACCTCGCAGCTGTCCCGCGCGGGGAGCACCCCGGTCATCGACCGGAAGTCGACGTGCGCGGTCGTGCCCTCCAGCCGCAGGCGGGTCAGGCGCCAGGCGTCCCCGTCGAAGGCGGACGACAGCCCGCGGCGCTCCTCCGCGGGGGTCGTCCCGTCCAGCAGCGCCCGCAGCGCGCCGAGGGCGGGCGAGGCGGCGTCCACCGTGCGTCGCACGGCGACGGTCCCGGGACAGCGCTCGCCGGGCCGGGGGCGGAGCACGTACACGGTCACCGTGCGCCGGGCGGGGGCGGTGGACGGGGCGGGGCCGGGGCCCGCCGGCGGCTGTTCCGCCTCCGGGCTCCGCCGGTCCGGGGCGGACGGGGCCGGGGAGGACGGGCGCGGAGCAGCGGAGGGCCGGCCGGTGTCCGGCGGCGGGGCCGGGGCGGGAGGGGCGGCGACGGTGCCGGACACCGCCGGTCCGGAGTCCGCGCCCGGCTGGAGCAGTTGCCACCCGGCGACGCCCGCGACCAGCGTCGTGGCCACGGTCAGCCAGGTGCGGCGCACCCTGCGCCGGCGCACCCGGGCGCGCAGCGCCGCCACGGCCGGCGGGGTGGCGTGGCGGTGCATCGCGTCGGCGGCGTCGTGCAGCCGTCGCAGCGGATCAGGCCCGTGCGGCCTCCTGCCGTCCATGGCCCACCTCCTCCCAGCACGCGTCCCGGTCCTCCAGGATGTCGGACAGCCGCCGCCGTCCGCGGGCCAGCCGGGTCTTCACCGTGGCCTCGGGGACGCCGAGTTCCTCCGCCACCTCCCGGACCGGCAGGTCGAGCAGATGGTGGAGGACGAGAACCTGACGGTATTTCACCGGCAGGGTGCGGACCGCCTCCACCACCAGGACAGTGTTCACGTCGGCCGGCGGGTGACTGGGCGGCGGGCCCATCCGGACCAGGGCCGTCATCGCGCGCCGGGCCTGCCGCATCCGGGAACAGGCCAGGTTGAAGGCGACGCGCCGCACCCAGGCGTAGGGCGCCTCGTACCCGCTGATCCGCTCCCAGCGGACCATGGCCCGGGAGAAGGCCTCCTGGCTGCACTCCTCGGCGTCGTGGGCGTCCCCGGTCATGAGGTAGACCTGGGCGACCACGCGGCGGTATGTCGTGGCGTAGAAGATCTCGAACTCCGTTGTGTCGGCCATCGCAACTCCTGGGTCGGCTCCGGTGGCCGGCGCCGCGTGGCGGGCCGAGTCCGGGCCGTTGAGGAAGGTCCGGCTCGCGCCGCCGGTGAGCGGCGCGGCGCCGGGCACACCAGGGCGCCCGCCGCGGCGGAAGCCACCGGAGCCGAGCGTGGCGGCGGGCCGGGCGGCGGAGCCAGGTGTTCGGGGCGGATGAAGGAACGGCTCAGGGGCAGACAACGCGCGCTTAACGAACCCCCGCCGGCGGCCCTTTCGGCGGCCGCCGCGGCCGTGCTCCCATGCACGTGCCGGACCCCGCGGTCCGGGGCCGCGGGGTCCGGCGACGGCACTCGGGCCGGTCAGGTCAGATGGGCGCGGAGATGGTCGAAGATCCCCGGTGCGGCGTCGCAGAGCGACCGGTACGCCCTGGTGAAGTTGCGGTTGTCCGTGCCGTCGGTCTCGTACCCGCCGAGGCCGCCGAGGAGCGGCACCAGGAAGGTCGCGCCGTCGGACAGGTCCGGGGTGCCGGTGTCCTTGGTGGTGTTGAGGTACCTGCCGAGCCCGGTGTCCGGGACCGAGGTGTCGGCGCCGCACTCGTCATTGGCCCGGTCGACGAACTTCTGCCCGGCGGCGCCGAGTTCGACGAGCCGGATCCGGTGGTCCGGGCGGGCCGCCGCCCGGTGGAGGTAGGCGCAGGCCGAGGCGTCCTTGTTGCAGTTGTACGAGTGGTCGTAGCCGGGGCTGGTGTCGGTCCAGTGCGAGACGACGGTGACCTCGGACAGGTCGGCGGGGGCGTTCTTCTCCAGCCAGCACACGGCGCCGGCCGTCTCGGTCATCGGCCCCCAGTTGAGGACGGTCAGGCCGCCGGCCCGGATGGCGCGGACGAGGGCGCGGACGGTCGCCGGCGGGTTGTCCACCCACGGGTTGCGGTCGTCGCAGGTGGTGAATCCCTCCGGGTCCGCGCAGGTGGAGGCCTTGACCACGCGGCGGCCGAACTTCCCCGCCGAGGCCTCCTTCGCGTAGTCCAGGGCGGCGTCGCAGTCGATGCCGACGGTGGTGGAGCCGACGACCACTCTCCGGACGCGGAGCTGCTCCCGGTAGGAGGTCATGGCGGCGAGGGCGACGATGTCGTCCCGGTCCGTGCCTCCGCCGGGTCTGCTCAGATCGCTGACCACCCACACCTTGGGCTTCGCGGCGGCCGCCTCCCGGGGCACGGTGGTGCCGGCCGGATCGGTGGTGTCGGCCGGGCCGGCCAGGGCTGTCGTCCCGGCGGCTCCCAGGGCGGTGGCCGCGACCAGGGCGGCGATCAGGGCCCGGAGGCGCTGGTGCGGACGGCGGTGGTTCATGGTGCGGCTCCTTGGTGCTGTCTCTCCCGGCGCGCGTGACGCGTCTCCCGGCGCGGGCCGGTCCGCCGGCGGGCGGTACGGCTCCGCGGGCCGGGCGCGCCGGTGCCGGCGGTGGGTTACGGGGTCTCGCGCCTCGGTTCGGGAAGGACACTCCGCAGGCGGCTGTGGGGTTTCACCGCGGACGAGGACACTCCGCGGGGCGGACCCGCGCGGGAGCGGGGTCGGGGGCGCGCGCTGGGGCGGGCCGCCGCCCCGCTCCGGCGCCGGCACCGCACCGGTACGCACCCCGGGACGACGGCGGCCGGGTGCGGTGGGTGTGACGGGTGCAGTGAGTGCGGTGAGTGCGGTGGGTGTGACGGGTGCGGTGGCGGCGGGTGCGGTGGGTGTGACGGCACCGGCGCCTCCGGCAGCCGGCCCGGCGAGCGGCCCGGAGCCACCGGATACCCTGACGCCATGCCGTCCGCCCGCCGTACCGCGCGCCAGAGCGATCTGCTCCGGCGGCTGGTCGCGCTGGTCGCGGCCGAGGGCTTCGCCTCCTTCACCCTCGACGACCTGGCCGAGCGGCTCCGCTGCTCCAAGACGACGCTGTACCAACTCGCGGGCAGCAAGCAGGAGCTGGTCCGCGAGGCGGTGAAGTACTACTTCCGGGCGGCGACCGAGGCCGTGGAGAAGCAGGTCGCCGACACCTCCGCCCCGGCGGAGCGCGTGGTGGTCTATCTGAACGCCGTCTCGGAGCAGCTCCGGCCGCTTTCCCGCCGTTTCCTCGACGACATGGCGGAGTTCGCGCCCGCCCGCGAGGTCTACGAGGCCAACACCCGCCACGCGTCCGCCCGGGTGCGGCAGCTGATCACGGAGGGGGTGGCGGCGGGCGCTTTCCGTGACGTCCACGCCGCCTTCGTGGGCGAGGTCGTCGCGGCCACGATGCAGGAGATCCAGCGGGGCGGGGTCACCGCGAACACGGGGCTGAGCGACGCGGACGCGTACGCCGAACTGGCCTCACTGATCGTGCACGCCGTCTCGTCCTGACCGGACCGGGACTGCCGCCCGGCCTGCCCCGCGCCCCGGACCGGGCGCCGGCGCGGCTGCGCGCCCCCGGCCGGCCCGGGGAGAGGGCGGGGCCCCACCGGCGCGGGCTCCTGGAAGCGGGCCCGGCGGAAGCGGGACGGCCGGAAGCGGCCCCGCCGAACGCGGCCACCGGAAGCGGGCCCCTGCGCAGCCGGCCGGGAACCGGATGGTGGAAGCAGGCCCTCAGGGCGTCCGCCCGGGGACTCCCCGCTGGCCAGGACCGTACCCGTAGCGATACTCTCGTATCGGCTCCAGTATCACTCAAGGGACGGCAACCATGCCCGCAACGCGAACGCTCCCCACAAGGGAAGCCGCCGACCTCATCGGTCTGACCCGTGAACTCGCCGAGAAGGAACTCGCCCCCCGCGCCGCCGAGTGGGAGGCCAACGAGAAGTTCCCCCGCGACGTCTTCCGCACCCTTGGCCGCGCCGGCCTCCTCGGTCTCCCCTACCCGGAGGACTTCGGCGGCGGCGGGCAGCCCTACGAGGTCTACCTGCAGATGCTGGAGGAGATCGGGGCGGTCTGGTCCAGCATCGGCGTCGGCGTCTCCGTGCACGCCCTCTCCTGCTTCGCCCTCACCGCGTTCGGCACGGACGAGCAGAAGGAGGAGTGGCTCCCCGGGATGCTCGGCGGCGAGACCCTCGGCGCGTACTGCCTCTCCGAGCCGCACGCCGGTTCGGACCCCGCGGCGATGCGCACCCGCGCCGTCCGTGACGGCGACCACTACGTGCTGAACGGCAGCAAGGCGTGGACCACCCACGGCGGCTACGCCGACTTCTACACGGTCATGGCCCGCACCTCCGAGGACAGGTCGCACGGCATCTCCTGCTTCCTCGTCCCGGCCGACACCCCCGGGCTCTCCGCCGACCCGCCCGAGCGCAAGATGGGCCTGACCGGCTCGGCCACCGCCACCATGCGCTTCGACAACGTCCGCATCCCCCGGCACCGCCGCATCGGCGCCGAGGGCCAGGGCCTGCAGATCGCCCTCGCCGGCCTCGACTCCGGGCGGCTCGGCATCGCGGCCGTCGCCACCGGCCTCGCCCAGGGCGCCCTCGACCACGCCCTGCGCTACGCCCAGGAGCGGGAGACCTTCGGCAAGCCGATCATCGAGCACCAGGGGCTCGCCTTCGTCCTGGCCGACATGGCCGCCGCCGTCGACGCCGCCCGCGCCGTCACCCTGGCCGCCGCCCGGCTGAAGGACCTGGGGCTGCCGTTCAGCCGCGAGGCGTCGGTCGCGAAGATGGTCGCGACGGACAACGCCATGAAGGTCACCACCGACGCCGTCCAGGTCCTCGGCGGCTACGGCTACACCCGTGACTTCCCCGTGGAGCGCTACATGCGGGAGGCCAAGGTGATGCAGATCTTCGAGGGCACCAACCAGATCCAGCGCATGGTGATCAGCCGCGCGCTGAAGAAGGACAGCCGCGGCATCATCACCGTGCGGAACAAGGAGCAGCAGTAATGCGTATCGAGAACACCGCCGCCATCGTCACCGGCGGGGCCTCCGGCCTGGGCGCGGCGACCGCCGCCGCCCTGGTGAAGCAGGGAGCGAAGGTCTTCGCCCTCGACCTCCCCGCGAGCATCGAGAAGGCTCCGGAGGCGGCCGGCATCAGCTATGTGCCGACCGATGTCACCGACGGCGACGAGGTCCGGGCCGCCGTCACCGAGGCGGCCTCCTCCGGCGTCCCGCTGCGCACCGTCGTCAACTGCGCCGGCATCGGCCCGTCCATGCGCATCCTGGGCAAGAAGGGGGTGCACGACCTCGGCCTCTACGCCAAGATCGTCCAGGTCAACCTGATCGGCTCCTTCAACGTCCTCGCGCTCGCCGCCGAGGCCATCGCGCAGACCGGGGCCGACGAGAACGGCCAGCGCGGCGTCGTCGTCAACACCGCCTCCATCGCCGCCTACGAGGGCCAGGTCGGCCAGGCCGCCTACGCCTCCTCCAAGGGCGGCATCGTCGGGCTGACCCTGCCGGCCGCCCGCGACCTCGCCCAGTACGGCATCCGGGTCTGCACCATCGCGCCGGGCATCGTCGAGACGCCCATGCTGGCCACCGTGTCCGAGGAGTTCCGGGCCGGGCTCGCCGCCGGCGTGCCGTTCCCGCAGCGCCTCGCCGCCCCCGAGGAGTACGCCAAGCTCGCCCTCGCGATCATCGACCACGACTACCTCAACGGCGAGACGATCCGCATGGACGGCGCCCTGCGCATGGCCCCGCGCTAGCCGTACCGGCCGGGGCGCACCGCCCCCGGCCCGACCACGACGAGGCGCCGCCGCACCCATGGCGTCACGGGTGCGGCGGCGCCATTCCGTGTCCGCCGGGTCCGTCGTGTCCTCGCGTGACCGGGCCCTCGTCGAACCGGCCCGGGGACCGGGGATGTCCGGATCGCCGCCTTGCACCGGGAACCCCCCCGGACGACGCGTGGTCGTGTGCCGAGTGCGCCCCGGCCAGGGGTATCAGTCCGCGGACCAGCCGTCGTCGACGGGCAGGATCGCGCCGTTGACGTTGCTCGCGGCCTCCGAAGCCAGGAACAGGATCACTGCGGCCTGCTCCTCAGGCTGCGCCAGCCGTCCGAGGTTGACGAAGTGCGGGCCGAGCGAGGCCGGTCCGTGCGCGGCCTGGTCGGCGTTCACGGTGATCCCGGTCGCGGTGCCGCCGGGGCAGAGGGCGTTGGCGCGGATGCCGTCTGGCCGTTCATCACCGCCAGCGACGTCGTCAACCCACCACACCGTGCCTGGAGGCCGTGTTACGCGGCGCCCGCCGCGCTGCCGCGCAGGGAGGCCTCGGAGGCGGTGTTCACCATGGCGCCGCGGCCCGCGGCCAGCATGTGCGGCAGGACGGCGCGGGGGAGGAGGAAGAGCGCGGTGAGGTTGACCCGGACGACCCGTTCCCACTCGGCGTCGGTCACGTCGGCCACCGCCGACATGCTGTCCAGGATCCCGGCGTTGTTCACCAGGATGTCCACTCCGCCGAACCGCTCGACCGCCGTCGCCGTCACCCGGTCCACGACGGCCTGGTCGCTCAGGTCACCCTGACGGCCACCGCCGTGCCGCCTGCCTCCTCGACGACCCCGCTGGCGCCTTCGGCGTTGAGGTCTGCCACCACGACACGGCCGCCCTGCGCGGCGAGGGCGAGCGCGTCGAGGTGGCGGCGTCGGAAGCGGGCGATCGAGCGGAAGTCGGGGGCCTGGTCGGCGGCCGGGAACCGGAAGGCGGCGTCGTCGACGCAGTGGCGCTGGATCGCCCGGGAGGAACGGATGCCGGTGGTGTAGCCGTAGATCAGCAGGCGCACCGTCAGCCGTGGGTCGCAGGACGGGTGGCCGCGACTTTCCGTGTAGTCGGCCAGGATCGACGTGAGGTCGAGCGTCTGGTCGACCAGGTCCCGACGAACCGGGCCAGGTGGCCAGCCCGGGATCTTGATCGCGAAGCGTATTCATCTGACATGCTCATGAATGCATCGGTGTAAGGTCTCCTGGTCTGTGAAGATCTTGTAGAGCCGGGGTGGATCTGTGGTGGGGATGAAGCGAGACCGTCGTGCCGTGCTCACGGTACGACGGTCTCGAAGACGGATACCCGAGGCCGCTGGGGTCACGCTCGCGGTAGCGCTGTTATCCATGGGGCCGATCTCGCTGGCCGAGGCCACCACGGTGACGGAGGGATCCCCGGCGCTGTCGGAAGGCCAGCAGGCCCTGGCGGAGGCCCAGCAGAGCGGCCAGCGGGTGGAGGTCACCGGCGAGCGGTCCGAGCGCACGACGGTGTTCGCCAACCCCGACGGGTTCACCTTCACCCTGGAGGAGTCCTCGGTGCCGGTGCGGGTGGCCAAGCCGGACGGCGGATGGCAGGCACCGGACCCGACGCTGGAGGCCCGGGCGGACGGCACCGTGGGGCCGAAGGCATCGGCCGCGGAGATGGTCTTCTCCGGCGGCGGCTCCAACGACCCTCTGGCCGAGATCACCAACCGGGGGCGGTCGCTGGAACTGGGCTGGCCCGGGGACCTGCCGGAACCGGAACTGGACGGCACCAGCGCCCTGTACCGCGAGGTCCTGCCCGATGTCGATCTGCAGGTGACCGCCTCCACCGAGGGTTTCAGGCACCTTCTGCTGGTCAAGACCCCCGAGGCGGCCGCCAACCCGGAACTGGAACGCATCGACTACACCCTCAAGACCAGCGAGCTGACGGTCCGGGAAGGATCCGCGGGGAACCTGGCCGCCGTCGACGCGGACGGCAAAACGGTCTTCAGGGCACCGCCCGCCCAGATGTGGGACTCCGCCGGAGCCGCCGGTGAGCAGCAGACCACCCCCTTAGGAGCCGCGCTGCAGAGCGCGGCCACGACGGAGGGCCCGGTTACACCGCTCGTTTGACAGGCCCCCGCACAGCAGGCAGGGAAGAATCAGAAGGTTCAGGCCGATCTGGACAGCCTGTTTCAGCAGCTGTCGCGCGGAAATATGAATCCGGGCCTCGGAAGTAAGGCGTTGGCCGGAACGGATGTCACCTACGCGCGAGGAAGGAACGGCGGTCGCCTGTTCTTCCGGAACGTTGACGGAGGGATCCAGGTCGTCGGGAAGTCCGATAAAGCGAACGAGTCCAAGGTGATTGCGAGGCTGAATCAGCTCTATGGCCAGTGATCCTCTCTACCGCGTAGAGAACCAGCAGTTCAGTGCGCTCTTCATGTTGGGTGCAGAGGACGACAAGGAAACCGTTGAGAATGTAGACGCGGAACTCACCCTCCCGGATGGGACACGGTGGAGCGCCACGTTCATGACGCTGCGCGCGATCGCGCAAGTGATGGATCGATGGAAGGAGACTGGAGAATGCTCCGGCGGGGCATATTTTCAGTGTCCCGATCTCGTGATCATTCCGGAGGGGGGTCTGGCTGCGATGCTGGATTCCTTCAAGGGGATTATCGATTCAGGCGGACCTGAAGGAGTCTTGCAGTTCCTGGACGAAAGCTAGCTCGCTCGTAGGCGCTGTCGAATAGTGAGGCAGGATGCCCCTTTCCCGATTGGTGGAGAAAGGGGCATCCTGGTCTTTGACGGCAACGCTGACGGCAACGTCAGCGGACGACGGCTGCGGCAGGTGGGTTTTCGGGGCCGTCGTCCGCTGAGCCGAGGGTGTTGCCGAGGGTGTCGATGGCTTGGCGTTGGAGGCGGAGTCGGACGTGCGCGTAGACGCCGGCGGTGACGCCGATGTGGGCGTGGCCGAGGAGTTCCTTGATCACGACGAGGTCGACGCCCTGTTCCAGGTGAACCGCTCCGGGTTCGGTAGAGGTCTCAGATTGCGGTGATGACCTGGGGTTTCGTGAGTTCGGTGTAGTGGTTGGCTTCGTATTCGACGGGCGGGATGTGGCCTATTTCACCGTGGAGTCTTCGGTGGTTGTACCAGTCGACCCACTCAGCGGTGGCCAGCTCGACCTGGGAGAGCGTCTTCCAGGGGCGCTGGGGCTTGATCAACTCGGTTTTGAACAGGCCGATCGTGGACTCCATGAGGGCGTTGTCGTACGCGTCACCGACGGATCCGATGCTCGCCGCGATGCCGGCGGCGTCCAAGTGCTCGGCAAGCTTGAACGATGTGTAGTGCGACCCGGCGTCCGAGTGATGGATCAACTCGCCCGGCTGGACTGGCTGTTTGTCGCGGTCGCGTTGCCAGACGGCCATCTCCAGGGCGTCCAGCACGAAGACGGTCTCCTTCACGGTGGCCGCGGACCAGCCGACGATCCGGCGGGAGAAGGTGTCCACGACGAACGCGACATAGACGGTCGCGGACCACGTCTTCACATGGGTGAAGTCCGCCACCCAGCACCGGTTTGGAGCGACGGCGACGAAGTCGCGGTCGACCAGGTTGGGGGCCCGCTGGACCTGTCCGCCAGGGATCGTGGTGATAACGCGTCTGCCGCGCACCGCGCCGGCGATGCCGAGCTCGCGCATCAGGCGCTCGACCGTGCAGCGGGCCACCGCATGCCCCTGGCGGTTCAGCCCGGGGCCGCCCGGCGTGTGCGTTCAGATTTTCTGTACGAGGTTCAAGGCGGTTCCCGCCCGCTGGTGCGGGCCGCCGTCGCCGACAAGCCCCGCCGTCGGATGAGCAGCCGACGCTCGTGCCGAGTGTCGGCGGGCTGCCGGTCTTGGGCGTGAGCGGGGCTCAACCTGGCTCTGCCGGGCGCAAGTTGTGGGCGCTGGAGCCCTTGCGTGTCGCACAGCAAGTTGTCGCCCACGACCGTCCTACGGCCGGATCGCAGGCACAGGGCCGACCAGGGGGCCGACCCTTCGCGTACATCGCCAGGCTCACCGAGGGCGGTGGCCGACGTTGCCTCTGGCAGGGGAGCGTGAAGCTCCCGGCCACTCGCCGTCAGCCGGACCGCCTTCCGTCACGACCCCCGCGCTGCCGGACTGACCGACGCACCAGCCCCGCCGCATGCCGACCGAGGGCCGCCCCGGAAGTCGAGCGCCGAGCCGCTGAAAGCCTCCGGACCGCCCACTTGCCCGGGGCGGGGCCCTGGATCGGGCAGGCCACCGGCCCAAGGCCGCGCCAACACCCGCGCGGATCGTGGCTGCGGCAGGTGGACAGGAGGTGAAGGGCGATCAGTCGGTGGCTTTGGGGTGTCCGGTGCCTGCGTAGGTGATCCAGGCGGTGCGGTTGGCGTCGTCGACCAGGTACCAGATGCGGCCGCCGCCGGTGACCTCGTACTGCCAGCGCTCCAGCGTCTGTCCCTTCCAGACCGTAGCGCCGAGCTTGCCCTTGAGGCGGTGGTGGCGCTCGGGGTCGTCGGCGGCCCGCGGGGCGGATCGGATCTTGTCGAAGGCGCGGCGGAGGTTGCCTGCGGCGTGGCGGGAGAGGTGGTCCCAGCCGTTGGCCGCTTCGGTGTTGGCGAAGCGCAGGTCGAATTCGTCGCCGATCGGGGGTGGGGCCGCGCGGTCACCGCGCTTGGGGCTCACTCGGCGGTCTCGCCTTCGGGTACGGGGACAGGGCCGAGGTCGCCGTCGGGCTCTCTGGTGAGGAAGTCGTGCAGGGCCGGATCGGCGTAGATCTCGGCACTGTGCCGCCACTGGGCCAGCAGCAGCGCGATGGGAGCCAAGTTCTCCAGGGCAGCAGCCCCGCGGGCAGTGTCCACGAGTTCGCCGAGCATCGCCTCGACGTCGTCCTCCGGGAGGAAGACCGACCAGGGCAGGGCATCAGGCAGGGCCTGTCGCAGTGCGGCGGTGTTCTCGGTGCGGACCAGCCCGGCGAGCAGGCGGGCGGTGAAGTCGACCACGGTGGAGTCCTGCGCCAGCTGGTCGGCGCGAATGAGCGCCAGGTCGCCCGCGTCGCGTCGGCGCAGGCGTAGTGCGCGGACCGCATCCAGGCGCCGGGCGGTGGCAGCGGGGTGGTGGAGCAGCTCGCTGAAGGGTACGTCCTCGTAGGCCGTCGTCATGACATCCACAGTAGCTCGGATGTCCTGGCTCGGGTAGCGGGTAGCGGGTAGCGGGTAGCGGTCCGGGCACTGCTCTACAGGTGACCAGAAACGGGCTGTCGGCGCGTCGCCTCCGACGGGGAGCGAAGCCTGCCCCTCCGAGCGGCGAACCCTTCCCGCCCCGCCCTGGCCCGCACTGCCGAACCGGCGGACGGCCGAGCCGCTGCGGGGCTCCAACCTGCCTGAGGGGTCGAGATCCTTGACGGCAGTAGTGACAGCAACAACCACGAACAACCCCGGCCGAAGCCGGACGTCAGCGGACCGCCGAATATCACTTGACCTGCGAAAACGCAGGTAGAGAGAGGTCGCGCAGCACACGTACTATGTGCTGGCGGGCGAGACTCCGGTCCTCGTTCACAACTCGAATTGTGGGCCGGGTACGAAGTTTGATGTGCCGACCGGGCCGGGCATCTACACCATTCACCTCAAAGACGGAACGAAGTATGTAGGAAGCTCAACGTCGAGCATTAGAGAACGAGTGAATAAGTCGATGCGATCCGAACATGCGGTCCGCAAGGCCGGATACACATCGGATGACGTAGTTAATGTCACCTACTTCACTCTGCCTGCCGGGACAAGCGAGACGGCCATCCGCCGCATGGAACAGACCATGATGCAGGGCGTTAAGGCGAGAGGTGGAACTCTCCTTAACCGAAGAGACCCAGAGATCGAAGTTCCGATCGGTGGATACCTGCCGTAATCCTCTAACTGGAGTGAGTGATGGGAACCTGGGGTTCGGGTCCGTTCGACAGCGACACGGCCGAGGACTTCCTCGATGACCTGGAAGAACAGTCGGCTCCGCAGCGGCTCGCGGTCGTGGAGAAGACGTTTCGTTCCGCAATTGAGGGGGGCGGGAGTTCGTCTTCTTCGATGCTGCCAGAGGATGTGATGGCTGCTGCTGCGGTAGTTGCGGCAAATGTTCCTGCTGGGCGATCTCTGGCCTGGAACGAGGAATATCCGAGCGTTACGGAATGGCTAGCGAAACCAATCACGCCCGCCCTCGCATCATCTGCCATTCAAGCGCTGGAAGCGGCATTGCCTACGGACGGCTGGTTCTGGCGAAGCTGGGTGGATGCCGAGGAGAGGTCTGAGGCTCAGGCCGCGATTGACCGCTTGCGGTCTGTACTGCGCCCCATCGGCGAAGGTGAACCTCGATAGCTGGTAGCTAATATCGAAGTCAGACTCAAATAAGACTGGAGGGCCCGGCCGAAATCTCATTTCGGCCGGGCCCTCCAGCTGTCTGACGGCAAGGGACTGTAAATCGTTCGGGTCTTCCAAGATTTTCGTAGGCGGTGATCGCCGGGTTTGGCGGAGCATCAGCTGAGCAGGATGCGCTGGCGGAGGAGCGGGAAGCCGGCCCGGCCGTAGGTCTGGCGCTTGAGCAGTTTGATCTTATGGTTGACGCCCTCGGTGCGTCCGTTGTGCCAGGGCAGGGTGAGGGCGCCGTCGACGGCGGCCCGGTCGCGTGCCAGGCCGGTGGCGAAAGAGTGCAGGAAAGGCAGGTCGGCCGCGCGGGTCCGGGCGATCCAGGCGTTCAGCCGCCCGGGATTGCGCTGCGGGGGTGAGGAGTGCGGCGAAGTCGCTGATCTGGGTGGCCAGGGCGGTCATCTCCGGGCAGGCGGCGGACGGTTCGTCGCGTAGCGCGGCCTGTTCCTCCTTGAGGTGGGCGGGATCGGTGAGCAGGAGGCGGGCGGTGCGCCGCGGGGAGAGGGTGGCGTGGTCGGCTTCGACGCGGCCCTGGGTGATGTAGCGGACCAGGAGATTCGCGCTGCCGGTGTAGCCGAGTTCGCGGATCTCGGCGAGCAGGTGGGTGACGGGGACGGCAGGGTCTGCGGCCCGGCGTTTGCGCAGGTGCTCGCGGTAGGGATCGACCAGAGTGGGGCGGTACTGCGGGGTCCGGATGAGCCGGTCGGGCTCGGTGTGGCGGGCGTAGCGTTTGACGGTGTTGAGCGCGAGGTTCAGGCGTCGGGCACATTCGAGCAGGCCCACGCCCTGATCTCGCAGATCGTGGACCTGCTGCCAGCGCTCGCGGGTGCTCTGCGCGCGTCTGCCCTCGCGGATCGGTGGTCCCAGGGGCGCCCAGCAGGCGCTGTGCGCCAGGACTTCCCTGTGTGCCGCCTCGCCGAGCAGATGCCACAGGTGCCAGCGGTCCGCGACCTGCACGACGTGGGGTGCCGCGTCGGTGATGGCCTGGGCGAAGCTGCCGGCCCCGTCCCGGCACACCACCTCGAATCCCGCATTCGTGCGCAGCCAGGCGGCGACCGGCTCCTTCGCGCGGTCCGCGAGCACGTCGACACGCGCGCCCGTGGCGGCGTCGATGATGATCGTGGCGTAACGGTGGCCCCGGCGCAGGGCGAACTCGTCGATGCCCAGCACGCGCGGGATGGCCGCCGACGGCACGGGGATGCGCATCAGACAGTTCAGGACCGTTGCCCAGGACAGCGCGCAGTGCAGCACGGCCAGCAGTCGGGCCCCGGCCGATCCCGCCAGCGCCACCGCCACCGCGTTCACCACGTGCTGCAGGGCCGGGGTGCGCCGCTGGTAACGCACCGTCAACCCGGTGACCTGCTCGGCGAAGGTGGTTTTGGGACAACCGGAGTTCTCGCAGTACAGGCGGCGCACCGACAGGTCGATGACGACGGCCCGGCCACCCACCGCCTCGTCCGCGACATGCCGCACGTACCGGGAGTGCACCCAGTCCGACTCCGTCCCGCACCCCGGGCAGACAGCTGCGGCATCGTCCCAGGTCCGGGCCGTGATCCGCAGCAGATCACTGCTGGCCTCCACACGATCGACCCGCACCGCGGCCAGCTGCGGTAACAGGTCTTCCATTCGTATCGCACACACCACCAGGATGACGCCGTCAACCAGCCGACGCCACAGGCCAGTTGACCCGATCACCGCCTACGAAAATCTTGGAAGACCCGAATGATTGACAGACCCTGGGTGAGCTGTTCAGAGTTTCTTTACTTGATCAAGGCGGCCCGCTGTCGCGGGCCGCGCGCGCTCCGGCCTTGCGGGGCCGCCGCCCGCTCCTGTCTCCGCCCCGCTGGCGGCAGCCCCGCCGATCCGGGCGCGCAACAGCCCGGACAGCGAAGCCTTCTGGGGCTCTGCCCCAGACCCCGGCCCTCTCTCTGAGGGGCAGCGGGGCCGAGTGCGGGTGCGGCTTCGTCGTGGTGAGTGGTCGCGGGGCGCGGGTGAGGTCTGGAATCTGCCGGAGGCTGACTCCGGCTGACAGACGCCCGACTCCGGGGGGCTCAGGACTCCAGCAGTTCGGCGACCTCGGGCACGGCGCGATGGGCCCGCAGGCGATCGAGCACGATCCTCGTGCGTTCCGCCGTGCGTTCGCTGCCGCTCTGCCCCAGGGCAAGCATCCGACCCGCTGTTCCCGCTGCGGCCTCGGGCTCGTTGGCGTCGGCGTAGGCCACCGCCAGCCAGGAAAGGTACAGCGCCAGCTCCCGGGCGTGGCTGGCGTCGTAGCGTCCGAGCACGTCCGTCAGCAGCGGCACGGCCCGCAGCGGGCGCCGTAGCTCGGTGTAGACGCGGGCCTCCATGACCTGCAACTCCCCGGCGTCCATCCAGTACAGGTACGACGGAGATTCGGTGCCGGCCGCGTCCTCGGACAGAGCCTCGGCCGCTTCCCCGAGGGCGGTCATTGCCAGGCGGTCCTGCCCGGCACGGTATGTGCCCAGGCGACACGGTCCAGGTACAGCGCGCGAGCCTTCGCCGGGGCGTCCGGACCCGCATCCTTGAGTGCGGCGCGAGCCAATCCCACCGCGTCCGCTGTCCGGCCAGTGTTGACTCGACCAGATGAACGGCCTTCGCCCTCTCCAGCATCTCGCGCGGCACCTGAAGCACCCGCGCGAGGAAGGGCAGCCACTCCCGCGGAGACCGCGTCCCGATCTCCCTCAACGGGACACGTCATTGCGCGTTGGCGGAACGCGCCCAGGAGCAGCCTCGGATCGAGCCTCGGCGAGCCGCCGCTGACTCCAACCACGCGCCAGGCGCAGCCGCCTGACCAGTTCCCCGACCGTCTCCCGCACCCCACCAGCTTGGCAGTGAACCGCTCCGACACGCGTGGTTCCACGCCCAGTGCGCCCCCGGCTACTGCAACGCTGAAAGGTGCGCCCGGCCGGACGACCCGATCGCCCACCCGCACGGCGCCGTCGGCTTCCAGGATCTCCTGAAGCGGTGGCGGGAGGAGCCTCCGGACGGGATCCGTCGCCCTCGCCGAACTGGCCGGACTGCCCCACGGCAATCTGCGGCCGGGGCCGGGCACCACCCCCGCGGCCGCACGGGCCGACGTGGAGGCTGCCCCGCGCACGACTCCGGCGCTCCTGTCGGCCGGCCTCACCTGAACCGCGAGGTCCTGTGCCTCCAGTGCTCGTGCGCCGCCGCACCGCTGACCCGCCCGCCGGGCTTGCGCCGTCGGCGGCTCTCGTGGCCGTCGCGGACTCGGGCCCGAAGGGCACCGTGGGCAGCTCACGCTTCTTCGCCCGCGCGGCGGCAGGGGTCGGTCAGTCCAGACTGGCCGAGGTGTCGACCCGTGATGCGACGATGTAGTTCTCGTCCTGCCAGTCGGTGAGGAGCTCGTCCTCCCAGTCCAGGCCGAGTTCCCTCTCCGCCTCCGCGACGTCGAACGCCTTCCGCACTGTGCCGGTGACCCGCACGGTGTCCCCATCCTCGATCCTGCCCTCCCTGACGGCCGCCGCGGAGACGACCGGCAGATCCTTCGGGGCGTCGCCCCGGGTGCCGGCGATCGTGAAGAAGTGGCTGTCGATGACGTCGTGGACCGTGGAGGTGATGGTCACCCGCCTGCCCGCCCAGGTGTCCACGTCGTTCCAGAACTCGCCCTCCGCCAGGTCCCCGTAGACGAACTCGTACCCGTCGCCGTCCCCAGGGGACTCCTCGACGCGCACGGAGGCCTCGGGCCTGGCGTTCCCGCCCTCCTCACCGCATCCGGCCAGAGGCACGGCGGCCAGGGCCAGAGCGAGGAACAGGGGGGTGGCCTTCCGCGCGCGGCGGTGTCCTGCTGTGAGTCGCATGCTCGTCCTCTCGCCGGGAATCTCTCGGGCCTCGCGCACCCCACGGGGTCGCCTCCATCCGGGCGGCGAAAGGGGCTCAGGGGCGTGCGGTCCTTACTCCGGAGCGCGGCGGATTCCTCTCTCCGCAACTCTCCGGCTTGCCGCCGGGCGGGCCGTCTCGCTGGCGGCGGGAGCTCCGCTACTCGCCGACGTCTTCGGCGATCTTGTCGGCCTTCACATACGGCTCGCCGGAGAAGTCCTGATAGAGCGGCTCCGCGAGATCCACCCCGAGATCCTTCTGGACCCGCGACAAGTCGAACTGGTGTATAGTGCCCTCGACCCGCACCCGATCGTCCTGGTCCACCGGGGGCATAGCCTCCTCGATGACCAGCAGCGGATCCGCATCGCCGAACTCGCCACCGCCGATGGTGAACGCCCACGGTGAGATCACGTTCTCGACGCGGGCGTTGAACGTTCCTCTCTCCCCGGTCACCGACTCCGGGTCACCGCGTTCGAACGCCTCCTGGACCTCGCCGACGTTCAGACCCGACTCCCCTTCCGCCGTGTCGTCGCCGCCGCATCCGGCGAGCGCGGCCGCCGCGAGGAGCAGGGCCGCTGCCGACCGGGCCGACCGGCGGCCCGGAAAGAACTGCCTGCCAGGGACACCTCGCACAACTGCCACCCCTCTCCTCGGAAGTCGCTGCCGGCACCGGGTTACCCTCACTTCCCTCGCGAAACAGCTCCGTCACAATCGTGGCCAAAGGTGAGAAACCGGACATGGCTCGCTCTGGGTGGAACACCGGGGCCGGCGGCTCCCGGGCGTACAGGAGCGCGTACGGAGCGGCATGGCCGCCCGGTCCGCTGCGAACCGCCCGGCGACCTTTGCCGCTCACCTCCGCGGGGAGCTCTCCTGCCCTGCTTCCCTCCGGGCACCGTCCTCGGAGCGCGGGCGCGGGCGCACGGCGCGGCGCCTGACAGGCCTGTCCGGCGCGGGCTTGTGGGGGCGGTCAACGCCCTTATACCGTGCGAGTGTTCTGGGCCGTGGCTGGAGTCTGGGGGCAGCTGCAGCCGCCTGACGGCCCGAACGTTTCCCACCATCTGGCGCGCGGTGTCAACTTCGCGGCTCCATGTCGTCGGCCAGGGAGCCGTTCCCTCGGCTGCGCGCCTTCCTTATGGAGGTTCCCCCACATGCGCTTCCATCGATACCGGCCGCGGACCTGGGCCGCCGCGGTCTTCGTGACCGTCGCGAGCCTGGGCGTCGCCACCCTCGGCCCACAGGCGGTGGCCGCCGGCAGCCCCGGAGCCACCCCGCGGTTCGCGGCCGACGTCGAATTCGACGGTGCCGACTGCAACGTGCCCGACCCCGGCTCCACACCCGCCAACTCCCTGCTTCCCGACCCGTTCACGAGGCTGGACGGCTCGCGCGTCACCGCCAAGTCCGACTGGCGGTGCCGCCGTGCCGAGATCAAGAAGCTGGCGGAGAAGACGGTCTACGGCACGAAGCCCGCCAAGCCCCAGAGCGTCACGGGCACGGTCTCCCGCAGCAACATCACCGTCAATGTCTCGGACAGCGGCCGGAGTTCGAGCTTCTCCGCCCGCGTCGAGCTGCCCAGCGGCTCCGGCCCCTTCCCGGCCGTCATCGTCTACGGCGGCTTCGGGGCGGACACCGCCACGATCAAGGCCGCCGGCGCCGCCGTCATCAGCTTCGACCCGTTCGCGGTCGGCCGGGAGGGAACCCCGCGGAACAACAAGCAGGGCGCCTTCTACAGCGTCTACGGCTCCAGCAGCAGCACCGGACTGCTGATGGCCTGGGCATGGGGCGTCAGCCGGATCATCGACGTCATCGAGCAGTCGGACGGCAGCGTCCTCAAGGCCGAGGGCACCGGCGTCACCGGCTGCTCCCGGTACGGCAAGGGCGCCTTCGTGGCCGGTGCGTTCGACCAGCGCATCGCTCTCACCATGCCGATCGAGTCGGGCACCGGCGGTGCCCCCGCCTTCCGCAGCATTCCGCGGGAGAACGGCGCGCAGCCGCTGAGCAGTGGCTACGGGGAGCAGCCGTGGCTCGGTGACGCGTTCGGTTCGTACACCGGCAATCCGTCCGGGCTGCCGGTGGACACCCACGAGATCGTGGGCATGGTCGCCCCGCGCGGACTCTTCATCATGGAGAACCCGCACATCGACTGGCTGGCCGCGACCTCCGGGAGCGTGGCGGCCCTCGGCGGAGCGGAGGTCTACAAGGCGCTCGGTGCCGGCGGCAACATCACGTACTGGTCCGACATCCAGGACGGCAACCACTGCGCCAGCCGGTCCGAGTGGCGCGGCCCGCTGCAGCAGCACATCCAGACGTACATGCTGGGGACGGGCAGCAGCACCGGCACGATCAGGATCTCGGGCAAGAAGTCCGGCAACCTCTCCCAGTGGAGGAACTGGCAGACCCCGACCCTGACCGACTGATCCCGGCCGGGCCGTGGGGAAGGGGCCGGCGGACCGGCCCCGGACCGGCCTGTTCCCGGAGTGAGTCGCGGAGCCCGGCGCGCGAGCCGCGCCGGGCTCCGGCTTTCTCCGCGACAGTGCCCGGACGCCGTCAGTCCCCGGACATCGCCAGGCGCCGGGTGAAGGTCTTGCCGCCGTCGCGCGACTCGTGGACCCCGTCCCCGGTGGCGGCCAGCACACGGTCGGCGTCGACGGCCGTCAGCGCCTGCGGCTGCCCGCCGGGCACGGTCCCGGTCTCCGTCCAGCTCTTTCCGCCGTCGGTGCTGCGGTGCACCTCCCCGCCGGGGGCGATGCCGTAGAGCGCCTCTCCCTTCGCTCCCCGTGCCCAGGAGAGGTGCGTCAGCACCGGCTCGCTCCCGGTGCCGAAGGTCTTGCCGCCGTCGGTGCTCCGTGCCACGCCGCTCTCGGTGGTGGCGAGGACGGTGCCGGGGTCAGCGGGGTCCACGGCGATGTCCAGGGCCGCCAGTTGGGCGCGCTCGTCCCATTTCTCGCCGTCCTCGCTGACGCGCAGCAGACCGGCCGTGCTGTCGTAGCCGTAGATGGTGCCGTCGACCTCTTCGAGGGAGTGGAAGTCGGCCTTGCCCGCGAGGGAGAGGGAGGTCCAGGTCTTCCCGGCGTCGGTGCTCCTGATCAGGCCGCGGTTGGCGTGGTCGCCGCTCCCCTCGGGCGGGTGCCCGCTGCCGAGGAAGGTGTCCTTCCCGGCGACGGTGAAGCCCATGTAGTCGGCGGTGTCGCCCACGCGCCGGGACGAACCGTCGTCGTCCACCGCGAGGACACCGTGGTGCGTGGCGACGTAGAGTTTGCCGTCGCCCGGGTTGACGCCGAGCCCGTGGATGTGGCTGATCGCGTCGGCGCCCGGAGCCTCTGTGCGGGAGTGTCCGTCGGAGGACGAATCCCCGTGTCCGTCCGAGCCGTTGGAGCAGCCGCTCAGGGTGACGGCCAGCAGGACGACAGCGGCGGCGGAGGTCGCGGCCACGGAACGGGAACGGAGACGGGAACGGGAACGGGAACGGGCGGGCATACGGAGATCCTCGGGTCGGAGCGGCGCGTGGCGCGTGCCGGCCGGCGTGCGCCGCCTGTCGGTTCGGTCTGTGCCGCCTGTCGGTGCGGCCGTTGGCGAACCGGGCCAGGATGCCGTCCGCCACCGGTTCCAACGTACGCCGTCCACCGATCGTGCCGGGCCGGTGGGGGCGGGGGCCGGCCCGGTGGCCGCTTCAGGGGACCAGGTCCTCCTGGCGGCCGCCGGCCCACTCGGCGAGCAGGACGGTGGCGTCGTCGTCGAGCTTGCCGTCGTGGTGGTCGAGCACCGCGTGCATCAGGCGCCGCAGCGTTTCGTGCAGGGGGAGCCGCCCGTCACCGTGGTGATGCAGGACGAAGTCCACGAAGCGGCTCATGCCGAACTGCTTGCCGTCGGCCCCGCGGGCCTCGGTCATGCCGTCCGTGTAGAGCAGCAGGCGGTCGCCGGGCTCCAGTTGCTCCTCGCACACGGTCACGGGCAGGCCCAGGGAGGCGCCCATCGGACCCGCCGGCGGGCAGGCCAGCTGGCGGGGTCCGTTGCCCGAGCGGATGACCACCGGCAGGTGATGGCCGCGGTTGACCCAGGTCAGCCGGCCGGTGACCAGATCGATGTCGGCCAGGATCCCGGTGATGTACCGGCTGGTGCCGAACTGCTCGTTCAGCGTCTTCTCCACCATCCGGCTGGCGTCCGCCAGGGAGGCGCCCTGGCGGCGGGCGTTGCGGCAGGCGGACACCGCCACATTGGCGGTGATCCCGGCGGTGGTGTCGTGGCCCATGGCGTCGAAGACGCCCAGGTACAGATTGGTGCCGGTGAGGGCGTAGTCGTAGGCGTCGCCCCCGACCTCGTAGGCCGGTTCCAGGGCGGCGCTGACGGTGGCGCCGTGGCCTGCGAAGGCAGGGGGCGGCGTGAGGTTCCACTGCATCTCCGCGGCCACGTTCATCGGTCTGCTGCGCACCAGGCGGGCGTACGAGTCGCTGAAGGACCGCTTGCTGAGCAGCAGCAGCGCCACCAGTGACGCCAGGTCGCGGACCGCGTCGCGGGTCTCCTCGTCCTCGGCGGCCGTGTCCGCGCGCAGCATGCCCAGGCGTTCCACCCCATCGGTGACCGGGGCCCACCACCGGCGCCGGCCCCCTGCCGCCGCCGGGGCGGACTCGGTGACGATGGTCACGTTCTGGTACGCGTGGCCCGGCAGCGTGCCGTCGACGGCCAGCTCCTCTCCGCCCTCGCCCGCGTCCGGTCCCCGGCCGGTCAACTGCCGCATCACCCTCTCCTGGAGGTCCACCGCGAACAGCGCCACATCGTGCAGGCCCACGGTGTCCGCGTGCCCGGCCACGACGCCCGGCAGCTGCTCCAGCGCCGTGGTGTGGCCGGCCTGCATCAGGCCGGTGAGCACCTTTCCCACCCGCACCGCGTCGGTCACGGCGTCCGCCTCCTTCCGCTCACGGAAACTCCGCGGGGCCCGGCGGTCCGGACGACATCGGCCGGTTCCGCCCCTTGACCGCGGAGGTAGTTCCGTCTACCCACCGCTCCGGATGTCACCCGGTGCTTTCGGGGCGGCACGCCGCCGGGCGCCGCAGGGACGGGCCGAGCCGCCCGCGGAGACGGTGTGCCCGCCGGGAACCGGCGACCGGCGATACCGGCGACCGGCGGTCCGTGGACTGGGCACGGCATGCGTGGCGCAAAGTTCTAATTGGGTGTCTTACCTGGAAAGTCCACTTCATTACGCTCGGGACTGTTTGTGGCGGACCCGCCGTTGGGGCGTGTCCTGTATCACATTCCCCGCCGGGTGCCCGCCCGGCCCGAAGAGATCCTTTACCGCGGGAATCCCGGATTCTCCTTGGTGTGCCGAGAATTGAGTACCCGGCGCTGTGCAGGTCATTTACCCTCCGGTAAGAGCCGGGTGCGCACGGTGTCCGTAATGGCGGGATCGGCTGCGGTTCGGAATGAGATCGTTTCCGCTCGTCTTGTCTTTACCAAATCGCTGTGTTTATGTGTCCTCGCCTCCGCCCCATGACGGGGGTTCCACCGCCGGTAACACGCCGAGTCCTGCCGCCCGGCCGGTGGAGAAACAGCAGCTCAACGCGGCAGGAGCGGGGAAACCACATACTGCCGTGCCGTGCTTTCGCGCGGTCCGGCTAGGGGTGAAGCCCATTCCGAACGCGTCCTGGCGCAGGGGAATGGGCCGGGCAACTCCAGCCCGAATCCGACAGCTAACCTCGCAGGCGCAGGAGAGGACGCACACCTATGTCTCGTGGCCGCCATCGCCGCCCGCGCACTTCTATGATTTCCCGTCACGCCTCGCGCGTTTCCGTCGTTCTCACGGCCGGTGGTGCGGGCATCGCCGCACCCCTGCTGACGGCGGGCAGCGCGAACGCCGCTCCCGTCGCCGTCTGGGACGAGGTCGCCGCCTGCGAGAGCAGCGGCGACTGGTCCGCCAACACCGGCAACGGCTACTACGGCGGACTGCAGTTCTCCCAGTCGAGCTGGCAGTCGGTCGGGGGCACCGAGTACGCGCCGCGCGCCGACCTCGCCACCAAGGACCAGCAGATCGCCGCCGGCGAAAAGCTGCTCGCCGCCCAGGGCCCGGGCGCCTGGCCCACCTGCGGTCCCAGGGCCGGACTGACCCGGGACTCCGGGGCGCCGGACATCGACACGGCCGCGCAGCAGAAGGCGGCCTCCCCGGCCAAGCCGAAGGCCGCGCAGCCGAAGGCCGAGCGGAAGCAGGCCCGTCCGGAGTCCTACACCGTCGTCAGCGGCGACACGCTGCACCGGATCGCCACCGTCCACGACGTCGACGGCGGCTGGCAGGCCGTCTACGCGGCCAACCGCGAGACCGTGGGCGACAACCCGCACCTGATCTTCCCCGGCCAGGAGCTCTCCCTCGACGCCCCGCTGACCGGGGCGGGGCACGGCGGCACGGCGGCGCAGCAGGCGAAGCCCGCGCCCCCCGCCCCGGCCGCCTCCGCCTCCGCCTCCGCCTCCGGGAAGTCCTACCCGAACAACCTGGACGGCTGGATCCGCGAGGCCCTGGACATCATGAAGCAGCACGGCATCCCCGGCACCTACGAGGGGATCCACCGCAACATCATGCGGGAGTCGGACGGCAACCCGAACGCCGTCAACAACTGGGACATCAACGCCCAGAAGGGCACCCCGTCCATTGGTCTGCTGCAGGTCATCAAGCCGACCTTCGACGAGTACCACGTGCCGGGCACGGCGAACAGCCAGTACGACCCGGTCGCCAACATCGTCGCGGCCTGCAACTACGCGGCCGACCGCTACGGGTCGATCGACAACGTCAACGGCCCCTACTGACCGGACCGTCGCGGCCGGCCGGAACGGACGGCGGCGCAGTGGCCGCGAGGGCCGGAGGGGCGTACCCCCTTCCGGCCCTCGCGCGTGTCACCCTCCGGGCCACCTCGGCCGGGCCGTGAACGCGTCCAGGAGAACGCGGGCACCGGCCGGCCGGCCGCGCGCCGTCACCGGTGCGCCCGGGAGCCGGCGCGGCACGGGGGAGCGGCACCGGGGGCTCCGGCCGGGTGGCTCAGAGGGTGACGGCGATGGCCAGGATGATGGCCATCAAGGTGAGGACGAAGACGGCGATCTGCTTGCCCGTCGGCTCCTGGACGGGCTGTCCGGAGCGGGCCAGTTCGATCTGGCGCCCTATGTAGCGTGCGAAGACGACCCTCGTCAGGGCGAGGCTGAGCATGGCCAGCGTGTACAGCTCCAGCGGGGTGTTCCCCTCGTACTCCCGCACGGCCGAGTCGAGGCCGATGGCGAGCGCCGCGCCGGCGGGGAGCACGATCACCTTCCACTTGTTCCTCCTCTCGAGGATCAGGGACTGGAAGGCCACCGCGGCCGCGGTGCCCGCCACGAAGGCGGCGATCCACCAGTCGGCGCGGGAGAAGTGAGAGGTCAGCACAGCAGGTCTCCGTCCGGTGCGGGCTTACGGGGTGACGGCGATGGCCTCGATGCCGTCCGAGGGGCTCGGGAAGCGGACCACGGCCCCGCCCACCCGCCGGGTGCGCCGCGGGCCGGCCCGGACGCGGGAACTGCCCTTCCGGGGCTCCCGACGGCAAGACGGCACGGATTCCCCCGAGTTGGCGGCGGGGCGATGCGCGTACACCCTATTGCGTGGACGCGCACCACCCCACCCGCCCGGGGTTCACCAGGTGAGCAGGCCGACCACCGTGGTGACCGTGTCACTGACGGCGCCGGAGATCTTGGCACCGACCTGCTGCGCCACGGTCTCCCCGCCGATCCTGAAGTTGCGGAAGATCGCCCCCTTGCCCTGGAAGATGCCGGCGATCACGAACACGCCGAGCGCCTGCTGGAATTCGGGGGATCTCCAGCCGCCCTCGTAGCCCAGGGACAGGAGGGCGCTCACCCCCTGCATGCCCCAGGACGCGAGCCCGACTCCCAGGCCAACGCCCCCGACGATGGGGGCGAACGGCCCGGTGAACGGGGCGAGGACGGTGAGACCGAGCGAGACCCCGCCGAGGACCGTGCTCCAGTGCCCGGTGGCCGCCGCCCAGTCCTTGACGTCGCCCGCGTCCTCCGGCCACATGCCCCAGAACTTGGTGTCGCCGGTGTTGTCGTCGTGCTCGGGCTTGTCGGAGGGGTTGGTGCCGTCCTGCTCGTTCTGCCTGGCCGTTTCGGCCGCCCTGCGGGCGGCTTCGGCGGCTTCGGCGCGCCGCTTCTCGACGGCGATGGCGCGCGCCTGGCTGGCGGCGGCAGCGGCTGCCTGCGCGTCCTTGCCGGCCTGGAGGGCGGAGGCCCGGGCCGCGGAGGCGGAGGACTGGGCCGAGGCGGCGGACGAGACCGCCTGCTTGGCGGATGCCACGGCCTGGGTCATCGAGTAGTTGGCGGAGCGGGCGGCGCTGCGCGCCGTGGCCGCCGCCGACTGCGCCGACTTGGCGGACTCGGCGGCGGCCGCGGCGGAGCGGTCGGCCTCGTCCGCGTTGGCCTTGGCCTCCTTCGCCGAGGCCGCGGCCTTGTTGGCGTAGTCCTGTGCCGCCGCTGCCCACTCGGACGCCTTGTCGGCGGCCTCCCGGGCTTCGGCGGCGGCCTTGGAGGCCAGTGCGGCGTCCTCCTGGGCCTTCGCGGCGACCTTCGCCGCGTGCGCGATGGCGGCGCGGACGGCGGCGATGTGGGTGGCGTGGTCCTGGTCGAGGCGGGCGACCTTGAACTTGTCGCGGACGACGAAGGCGCGCCGCATCCGGGCGGAGCCCTCCAGCACGATCTGCGCCGCCGACTTCATGTAGGGGCCGCCCGAGTCGAGCAGGCGGAAGAGCTCTACGTTGTCGTCCTCCTTGGTGGCGTCCGCCAAGCCGACGGTGAGGAAGCGGTGCAGGGCGCGGGCGCTGCCGTCCTCCAGCGCGGCCTCGGCCCCCGCCTTGACGGCCGCGCCGGGGTTCGAGTTCAGGAGCGCGAAGACCGCGACGCGGTTGTCCTCGGCGGCGGCCTCGATGGCGCCGCTGTCGAGGAAGTCGCGGACCGCGCCGGGGGCGGTGTCGGCCAGGGCGCGGGAGGCGGCCTCGGCGACGGCGGGCGTGCCGAGCCGGGCGAGGCTGAGGACGCTCTCCCGGTCGTCCTGGCCCTGGGCGAGGAGCCGGTCCGCGCTGATCCAGTTGACGATGTCCTCGTCGGTGCCGGAGAGGGCGTACTCGGCGGCCTCCCGGGTCCAGCTGCCGGTCGAGTCGAGGAGCTTGACGGCGGCCTTGCGGCCGTCGGCGACCGCCGCAGCGGTGTCCCCGGAGTCCAGCGCCGACTCGGCGGCGGCGATGAGGTCCTTGACCTCGGTGGCGATCCGGTCGGCCTGGGTGCGCTGCCGGTCGGCCCGCCTGGTGTCGTCGGTCTCGGCCTGGGCCCGGGCACGGGCTTCGACGATGCCGAGTTCGGTGTCCTGGGCGATGCGTGCGGTCTCGGCCTCGCGGGCCGCCTGCTCCACCTCCTTCGCTTCCGTGACGGCGTCGGCGGCGGTGGTGGCCGCGGTCACGGCCGCGTTGGCGTACTCGGTGGACCGCTTGGCGTATTCGATCGCCTTGCCCGCGTTCTCGGCCGCGTCCTCGGCGGCGTCGGCCGCCTTCAGGGCGTGCTCGGCCGCGCTGTTGGCGGCGTCGCGTGCCACCCGGGCGGCCGCGGCCGCCCGGTTCGCGAGGGCGCGGGCGGTTCCCGCCGCCCGGGTGGCGCGCGCGGCGGCGGCGTCGGCCTCGGCGGCGGCGGCCCGGGCCCGGGCCGCCTGGGACTGGGCCACCCCGGCGCTGGTGGCGGCGCTCGCGGCCGCGTTGGCCGCCGCGGCGGCGTTCTGCGCGGCACCGGCGGCGGCGGCGCCTGCGGCGGAGGCGTTCTGGGAGGCGATGGCGGCCTGGTCGGCGGCGACGGCGGCGGTCTTCGCGCGCGCGGCGGCGTCCCGGGCGCCCTGGGCGGCCTGCCGGGCGGCCGCTGCCTTGGACGCGTCCTTGGAGGCGGCGATGGCGGCGCCGTAGGCCCGGGAGGCGGCACCGCCGGCGGCCGCGGCGGCGGCAGCGGCGGCCTGCGCGGCGCGGGCGGCGCGGCCGGAGGCGGCCTGGGCGGCACGGGAAGCGGAGATCGCCGTGCTGGCGGCGGCGGAGGCACCGCGGGCGGCACCGGCCGCCTTGTTGGCGGCGGCGGCCGACTTGCGGACGTCGTTCTGCGCGGCCTGGGCCTCCTCGGCGGCCCGGAGCGCCGCCTCCTTGGCCTTGGCGGCGGCCTCCTTGGCCTGGTCGGAGGCCGCGACGGCCTGTTCCGTCCGGAGCTGGGCGCGCTTGCCCTCGCGTTCGACGATCTTGACCAACTGGTCGATCGTGGCGGCCTCTTCGTCCCGGGCGCGGGCGATGTACTGGCCGGAGGCGAGGAACTGGCTGATCGCCTCGGGTGTGCCTTCGGACAGGGCGCGTTCGGCGTACACCTTCACCTGCGGGGAGGCGGTGGAGAGGATCCTGAAGACCTCGACCTGCTCGTCCTCGGCGCGCGCCGTGTACTGGCCGCTCTCCAGGAAGGTCCGCAGTGCCGCCGACGTGCCCGCGTCCAGCGCCTTGTTGGCCTCCCGCCGCACGGCGGTGCCGCCGTTGTCGAGGATGGTGAAGACCGCGACCCGCATGTCGGTCTCCAGGGGCTGGGCGTAGCCGCTCTCCAGGAAGGCCGCGATCGCGTCGTCCCCCGCGGACAACGCCGTCTCGGCCGCCTGGCGGGTGGATGTGCCCGCGTGCGAGAGCGAGGAGAGAACGGTGAAGCGGTTGTCCTCGGCGTTCACCGCGGGTAAGTCGCCCGTGAGGAAGGCCGATACGGCGGCCGAGGACCCGGCGAGGGCGGCGGCGGCGGCCTCGCGGGTCGCCCGTCCGCCCGTCTTGTAGGCCCACACGGCTTTGCCCCGGTCGGTGTCGGGCAGGCCGGTGTCCACGGTGCCGGCCGTGGCGGCGTGGGCGGGGGCGGCGGTCAGGGTGAGGATCGAGGGCAGGGCGGGGACGGCCGCCACCCCGGCGAGGCTCGTGAGGATCCGGCGTCTGCTCCACAGTGATGCGGGCAAGATATGCCTCCTTCCGCGCACGGAATGCGCTGCGAGAAAAACATGACAGACCCTCAGTCCGCTTTGTTTCGACGGGATTTCGGGCTGCCGGATCCGAAGGTACGGCCGGCTCATTGCCGGGTCAATAGCGATTTGCCGCCCTGCCCCCCGGACCGGGAAAAGCGGAACGTTATGCACCGGACACCGTTTCTTTTTGGAACGTATACAGCTTCTCGGACAACCTTCCCGCACTGTGACGCAGGTCATGAGACCGTTGTGGATTTGAGCCCGTTTGCGGTGGTTCAACGGGTGGACAGATCTTCCGTCGGCGGCCTTGTATGCACAGGGCTGCGGATATGAGCGGGGGGTGATTCCGCAAGCATGGACGTTTTCTGTCGCGTGGATTCCATGGGAAAAATGCGGGCCTTTGACGCGCCGCAGCATTCACACCCATTTCCGAACCCGTTCCGGCTCCCGAGCCGGTTACGACCCTGAGGACTGCGATGAAGAAACGTGGCACCACCACGCCGAGAACAAGAACCGGACGCCTCGCGGCACGCATCCTGGGCGGCTCCGTGGCCGCCGGTGCCCTGGCGTGGGCCGTGCTGACGGGGGGCCAGCCGGGAACGCCCGCCGGCGAGCGGGCCGCCTCCGCCGAAGCCGTCGCCGACGAGGCCCCGGGCTACGCGGTCGAGACCTACGACTACCCGAACGCGGACAAGATCCTCGCGGAGCAGGGCATCGTCCTCAAGCGCGGCGACGGCCGCATCACGCTCGCCGACTGCGCGAGCGGGACCGGCCTGCTGGAGGTCTACTCCCGGGCCAACGCCCGGATCTGTTTCGCCGTCACCGGCAACAGCGGCTGGCTGACCCTGGAACTCCCCTCCGTCTACGGCGTCCGCACCAGCGCGCACGACACGGAACTCGACATGACCGCCGGCACCGAGGAGTCCTCCGTCGACGTTCCGGCGAACACCTGGCAGGCGGTGGGCGAGAGCGCCGACCCGGAGGGCCGCCCCCACATGCTCGTGGAGATCAGGACCTCCGCGTAGTGCCCGGCGAGTCCCTCCGCCAGCCCTGTCTGCCAGCGCCTCAAAGGACTGACTTCATGAGACACACCAGACCCGTGCGCCGTGCCGCACTGACCGCCGTCCTGACCCTGGGATCGGCCGCTCTGGCCGCCGGCCCGGCCGGCGCGGTCACCGGCCCGGCCTCACCCGCGTCCGAGACCACCCACGCCTACACCGCGCAGGTCACCGTCGGCCCCCACGACCGGGGCTGTTCCGGCGTGCTGGTCGACCGCGAGTGGCTGCTCACCGCGGCCAGCTGCTTCGCCGACAACCCGGCCGCGGACCTCACGGTGCCCGCGGGCAAGCCGGCCCGGAAGACCACCGCGACCATCGGCCGCACCGACCTGACGAGCACCTCCGCGGGGGCGGTGCGCGAGGTCGTCGAGCTCGTGCCCCGCACCGACCGCGACGTGGTGCTGGCCCGGCTGAGCCGCCCGGTCACCAACGTCACCCCGATCGCCCTGGCCACCGCCGCGCCCGCCGCCGGCGAGGAGCTGAAGTTCGCCGGGTACGGCCGCAGCGCGACGGAGTGGGCGCCGCTGAACCTGCACACCGGCACGTTCTCGGTGGACGCCACCACCGCCACCACCGCCACGGTCACCGGCAAGGACGGCGTGGCCGCGTGCAGGGGCGACGCCGGCGGCCCCATGGTCCGCGTCACGGACGGCACGCACCGGCTGGCCGCCCTCAGCAGCCAGTCCCACCAGGGCGGTTGCTACGGCGTGGACGAGACCGTGACCGGCACCGGGGGCGTCGCCGCCCGCGTCGACGACCTGGCCTCCTGGGTGAACGACCGGATCGGCGCGCCCCGCATCACCGACTTCAACTGCGACGGCGTGGAGGACACCGCCATCGCCGACCCCGCGGCGGCCGTCGGCGGCGACGCCGGTGCCGGCGTCGTCCGTATCGTCCACGGCGGCGGCAAGGGCACCGCCGAGATCAACCAGGACCTCGACTGGGTGCCGGGCGGCTCCGAGGCGGGCGACTGGTTCGGCGAGGCCGTCGACACCGTCGACTACGACCAGGACGGCTGCACCGACCTGGTCGTCGGCATCCCCTCCGAGGACCTCGGCGGCGCCAAGGACACCGGCATGGTCGACATCCTGCACGGCGCCCCGGGCGGCCTCGGCACCGGCGCGAAGAAGGCCACCCACTACGAACAGGGCACCGGGACGGGCTCCATGGCCGCCTCGTCCGCCGAGGCGGGCGACCGCACCGGCCAGACCCTCGCCGCCGGCGTCAGCGCCGCCGGTGAGCCCTTCGTGGTGATCGGCGCGCCCGGCGAGGGCCTCGACGGCGCCGCCAAGGCGGGCAGCGTCTTCTACGTGCACGGCACCACCAACATCGCCTTCCACCAGGACAGCACGGGCGTGCCCGGCGGTGTGGAGGCGAACGACGGCTTCGGCGGCGCCGTCGCGGCCGACGCCAACTACATCGCCGTCGGCGCCCCCGGCGAGGCCATCGGCTCCGACGCGGACGCCGGCAACGTGGCGGTCCTCGACCACACGCTGAACGCCGAGGGCCGGCCCACCCCGCGGTTCGGCCTCGACCAGGACCTGGACACGGTCGCCGGCGGTGCCGAGCCCGGCGACGAGTTCGGCAAAGCCCTGGCCCTGGCCCCGTACCGCCCGTCGGGCGCGGCGACCGCCGAGGAGTCGATCCTCGCCGTCGGCACGCCCGGCGAGGGACTGACCATCGACGGCGCCAACCAGGCCGAAACGGGCGCCGTCCTGACCTTCCGCATCACCGCCACGGGCACCTACAGCGGACTCAGCTGGTACGAATCGGGTACCCCGACCGACGACGTGGTCGGCACCTCCGAGGCGGGCGACCGTTTCGGCTCCACCGTGACCGCCGTGAACACCGCGCCCCGCGCGGTGAGCACCACGGAGACGATGAAGCTCGCCGTCGGCATCCCCCACGAGGCCATCGGCAGCACGGCCAGGGCGGGCGCGATCCTCAGCTTCTCGCTGCTGGGCACGCCCGGTGCCCACGACCGATGGCTGGAGGCCGGCGACGGCGACGGCATCCCCGGCACGCCGGGAGCCGGCCAGTACCTCGGCAAGAGCCTCCACTTCACCGGCAGCCACCTGTACGTCGGCATGCCGTACGGCCCGGGCTCCGGCGCCGTCCACGCCCTGCCACTGTCCAACGTGACGGCCGGCGGCGCGGTCGCCGCGGTCACCACCCACCAGCCCGGCCAGGGCGGCCTCCCGGCCGTCGGCGCCCGCTTCGGCTACGCGGTGCGGTAGGGATTCCCTCCTCCCCGGACCAGGGGACGGACACGGGGGCGGGGTGACCGGAGTGCTTCCGGTCGCCCCGCCCCCAATGCTTCGAAGCCCTGGGCGGGCAGGTCCTGGACCACCGGGTCGAGGCGGTCGTGCAGGCGGTCCACCTCCACCCCCATGAGGGCCGCGAGGGGGGCGCAGGGTTGTCTCTCCGCCGAGGTGGCCCCGGAACAGTGCGGAGAGCAGGCGCGGGGGAAGCCTCACGCCGGGACCCTGGAAGGCCCAGCGGTTCCGCGGTGGAAGAGGGCCGTCCAGAGGAAGGGTTCGCCGAAGGCCGGGGAATCGGGTAGTTCGTCGCGCATGCGGCGGAGTTCGGTCTCCGTGAAGTCGGAGAAGATCCGGCGCAGGGACTCCGGGGTGTAGGCGACCCCGCCCTGCAGCCCGCCTTCCCGGTAGAAGGCCGCGTCGGGGAGCTCGGAGCCCATCGCGCCGGCGGCGAAGCAGGTGAGGGCCACGTGGCCGCCGGGGGCGAGGGCCCGGTCGAGGAGGGCGAGGTAGCTGACGCGGCGGTGCGGCGGCAGGTGGTGGAAGCAGCCGGAGTCGTACACCAAGTCGTAGCAGCCGTCGGGCAGTTCGGCCGCGGTGAGTTCGAAGGCGTCGCCGCAGTGGAAACGGATGTCCGCACCGGCTTCCGCCGCGCGCTCCTCCGCCCAGGCGATCGCGGTGGGGGAGAGGTCGACGGCGTCCACCTCGAACCCCGCCGAGGCCAGGAAGAGGGCGTTGCGGCCCGGTCCGCAGCCCAGGTCGAGCGCGCGCCCCGGGGCGATCAGGCCCCGGTCGAGATACGAGACCAGGTTCTCGTCCGGCTTGGCGGCGAAGAACGGGACGGACTTCGAGCGGTCGGAGTAGAAGCCGTCCCAGAAGGAGGCCCCGCCGGCCGTCCACCGGTCGGCTCCGGGCGCGAACAGGCCGTCGAGCAGCTTCAGCACGTCGTCGACCGTGCGGATGTTCCGGTCCATCAGGCCCCCTCGTGGTAGGGGACAAACGCTAGGCCGGAACGCGGTGCATGCCCAGCGCGGGCCGTGTGCCCCGGCCGCGCGAGCGGGCGTTGGGGAGGCCCGGGGGAGTGCGGAAAGGGTCTCGCACCCGCCCGTACGCGCCCGGCCGTTCCGGCCGTGGCCGGGCGCTCTGGAGGCGGGTTTCCACGCCGCGCCGGAGCGGGTTTCCGAAGAACTTCGGGAACGGAGAAGGGGCGCCGGGGACGGTGGTCCGCAGCGCCTCCGAGATACCCGGGCCGCCGCCGTCAGAGCCCGGCGGCGAAATCCACGAAGGCCGCCCACGGGGTGCTGCCGAACGACAGGCGCGCTCCCCGCGCGTCCTTCGAGTCCCGGACATGGACCGTGGCGGGCCGGACCGCCACCTCGACGCACTCTCCGCCCTCGCCACCGCTGTAGCTGCTCTTGAACCAGACGAACCTTGTGGTATCCGACGCGGACGCCGCTGCGTTCATCGTTCCCTCAGCATCTTCTCGATCAGGGCCAAGGACTCGCGCGGGGTGAGCGCCTGGCCCCGAATGCCTCCATAGCGAGCCGTCATGATACGGACCTGATCGCGATCTGTGACCAGGCGGCTGACTCCCTGGACCTCCAAATACGCCACCTGTTCCTTGCCCTTGGGCGTCAGGACGATGAAGGGGCCGTCGTGGCCTGCGTAGTCCTCGCAGTTCAGCGGCAGCACCTGGATCGTCGTGCTGCGGAGCTGCCCGAGGTGGTGAAGATGCCTGAGCTGCGCCAGTTGGACCTCCCGTCCTCCGATCCGGCGGAGCAGCACTGACTCGTCCAGGACAGCTGTGACCATGGGGGAGGGCCACCGGGTCAGGAGCTCCTGCCGTGCCAGCCGCGCGGCCACGCGCTGTTCGATGACGTCTTCGGGCAGCAGGGGCTGTCGCAGGCTGAACGTGAGCCGCGCGTAGTCCTCCGTCTGCAGCAGTCCTGGCACCGTCAGCGTGCTGAAGAAGTTGAGCTCCGCCGCCTCCGCCTCGATACGGGCGTAGTCACGGAACCAGGCCGGATGGCGTACACGGGCCCGGGTCCTGGCCTTGACGACGTCGTCCGTCACGCTCTTCAACAGGCCGCCCGCGTCCAGTGCCCGGTCCGCCGCCTCCAGGAGTTTCGGTTGCGGGACGCGTCGGCCGCGTTCCACCGACGAGATCAGGTCCTCGCCGTAGCGCAGCCGTTCGCCCAGTTCTCTCTGCGTCAGGCCCGCCCGTTCGCGCAGCAGCTTGATCTGCTTGCCGACCGCGCGGAAGAGGTCTGTCACGTCGTCGCTGTCGTCCAGCGGATCCGGGTGCTGTTCCGGTCCCGGGTCTTCCGCCCCGGGCCGGGATTCGCGTTCAGCCATGGTGGTCATCCCCCTCTCCCACCGCTCAACCGGTCCGCGCCCGTCCGGTTACTGCCGCCGGGCCGGACAGCGGCCGGACGTGCCGGTACACCGGCCGCCTGTACCGGCTCCGGGCGGCCGCACGGCCGGAGTCCACCGGGCGGGGTTACCGCCCCGGTCCGGGGTACCCGCGCGCAGGACGCGACAAGAGCTCCGAAGGAGGAGAGGACATGCCCGGGAATCCCGGTTCCAAGCGTGAGCGGCAGTACGAGCACATCAAGGAGGGCGCCGAGAAGCGCGGTGCCTCGACCGGACGGGCCAAGGAGCTGGCGGCCCGGACGGTGAACAAGAAGCGGGCGCAGTCCGGCGAGACGAAGTCGGGCAGCGGCAGCTCCAGCCGATCCCGCAGCGCCGGCGGCTCCAAGAGCTCCGGCGGCGCCTCGAAGACGCGGGACGAGCTCTACGAGGAGGCCAGGAAGCGGGGCGTCGAGGGGCGCTCCTCGATGAACAAGCAGGAACTCGCCCGGGCGCTCGGCCGCTGACCCGGAGCTACGGCACGGTACCGGCCGATCCGCTCGACGGCCGGGGCACCGGCGTGGCGCGGGCGGGGCTCACGACGGGAGTGCCGACGCGTCGTCGACCGGGCCCCGGCCGCGGACCGGTGGCAGGAAGACCTCGTCGACGGTCCCGGTGAGGACGGCGTCCGGCACGGCCGGGACGCCTCTCGTCAAGTACTCGTTGCGCAGCGGTGCCGCGGAGGCGACCCGGGGGTGCAGCGAATCGGGCGCGGCCTCGCCGCGGGCCGCCGCCCGGCCGAGGCGACCGCAACCGGCTGGAGACGGCCGCGCGGCACGCGGCCGACGCCCGGCACCGCGTACCCAGGCCTTCCGTGGGAGCCCAAGGCTGCCTTCCACGCACTCGCGCGGTACGGCCGCGGCCGGGCGGACGGCACGAGCACCGCTCCGGCTCCGGCGGAGTGAGGCGGGGCGCGGCTCCAGCCCCGTCACGGCAACGGCCCCGATCCGGATACGGATGGGTGAACCGTGACAAGCTCCGGTTCCACCCTGCGCGGTGTCGGTGCGGCGACGTAACGTAAGAGATTCAGCGGACCGGCCGATTTCCCTCTGGAGACCGCAATGAGCACGCAGCCCGAACACCCGCGGCACGATGCCGCCCGCGGTGACGCGGACGCGGAGGAACCCCGCATCGCCCAGCCCGCGAGCACTCCGGAGGAACTGCGTGCCGCCCTTGCGGTGACCGCCCCGGACGCCTTGCCGACCTTCGACGCCGAGCGTGCGGCGGCGTTGCAGCAATCCCGCGACCAGGTCAGCGCCGCACCCATGCGCCGCTTCGTCGGGCAGTGGGCGGTCTACGTGGCCGTGGAGCGTCACCCCGAACGAGCCGCCCGTTTGCGCGCGTTGGAGGCCCGCGCGGCTGAGGTCGGGGACATCGGCCGGGCTCGCGAGATCGCGGCCGAGATCGGCCGCATCCTCGACGAAGCCTGCGCCGAGGCCGGTATCAACCACCGCCAGGGAGCGGCGTGAGCGATCGGGACGACTGGCGCTGGGAGTACGACCCGGACGCCGAGCACGTCGTGGCGGGGCTGCCCCCGCAGGTGGTGGCCGAGGTCGAGCGGCTCGCGGGAGAGATGGTCGCGCTGGCCGAGGTCGGCATCGATGTCACCGACCTGGGCGAGGGGCCCGGAGGGGCGTACCGGGAGGGGCCCGGCGTATCCCGCTCCTGGCCGACGGCTGGTTCTACGCGCTGCCCCTTCCCCGCCTGCGGCTCATCGCGATCACCCGGGTGATCCCACCGTTCACCCACCTTTGAGACCGGCCGTGGACGTCACGGTACCGACGGCTCCGTTGCCGCGTCCCCGGGGTGGTCGGCGTATGCCCGTCCGGCCTGCGCCCGGGGCGCGTACGCCCGGCGCGCACCTCCGCCGTACCGGAACGGCGGAGGGGAACCCGCCGCCGCACCGGGCAGGGCCCTGTCGTGGCACCCGGGGGCAGGAGATATCTTGATGTCGAGCAATGTTATCGACGTGACGTGGAGCGGAGCACCAGGTGACTGACTCGACCATCATCTACACGCACACCGACGAGGCCCCGGCCCTGGCGACCTACTCGTTCCTGCCGGTGGTCGAGGCCTACGCCTCGAAGGCCGGGGTCACCGTGGAGAGCCGCGACATCTCCCTCGCGGGCCGGATCATCGCCGTCTTCCCGGAGTACCTCAAGGAGGACCAGCGGATCGAGGACGCCCTCGCCGAGCTCGGCGAGCTGGCGAAGACCCCCGGCGCCAACATCATCAAGCTGCCGAACATCTCGGCCTCCATCCCGCAGCTCAAGGCCGCCGTCGCCGAGCTGCAGGAGAAGGGCTACGCGCTGCCGGCGTACCCGGACGACCCCAAGACCGACGAGG
Source organism: Streptomyces sp. F63 (assembly GCF_018070345.1). Lineage (GTDB taxonomy): Bacteria > Actinomycetota > Actinomycetes > Streptomycetales > Streptomycetaceae > Streptomyces. The sequence goes on along the minus strand of NZ_JAGPXX010000040.1, from coordinate 17,042 downwards.
AGCGCGACATCCGCGTCCGCTACGACAAGGTCAAGGGCAGCGCCGTCAACCCGGTCCTGCGCGAGGGCAACTCGGACCGCCGCGCCCCCGCCTCCGTCAAGAACTACGCCAAGGCGCACCCGCACCGCATGGGCGCCTGGTCGGCCGACTCCAAGACCAATGTCGCGACCATGGCCGAGAACGACTTCCGCGCGACCGAGAAGTCGGCGGTCATCGCCGAGGACGGCGCGCTCCGCATCGAGCTGGTGGGCGAGGACGGCTCCGTCACCGTCCTGCGCGAGTCCGTACCCGTGCTGGCCGGCGAGGTCGTGGACGCGGCCGTGCTGCGCGCCGCGGCCCTGCGGTCGTTCCTCGCGGACCAGGTGAACCGCGCCAAGGCCGAGGGCGTGCTGTTCTCCGTGCACCTCAAGGCCACCATGATGAAGGTCTCCGACCCGATCATCTTCGGCCACGTGCTGCGCGCCTTCTTCCCGAAGACCTTCGCCCAGTACGGCCCGGCGCTGGCCGCGGCCGGCCTCAGCCCGAACGACGGCCTCGGCGCCATCTACAAGGGCCTCGACGCGCTGCCCGAGGGCGCGCAGATCAAGGAGTCCTTCGAGGCCGAGATGGGCGAGGGCCCCGCGCTGGCCATGGTGGACTCCGACCGCGGCATCACGAACCTGCACGTGCCGAGCGACGTCATCGTCGACGCCTCCATGCCGGCCATGATCCGCACCTCCGGCCACATGTGGGGCCCGGACGGCCAGGAGGCCGACACGCTCGCCGTCATCCCCGACAGCAGCTACGCCGGCGTCTACCAGACCGTCATCGACGACTGCCGCGCCAACGGGGCCTTCGACCCGTCGACCATGGGCTCGGTGCCCAACGTCGGCCTGATGGCGCAGAAGGCCGAGGAGTACGGCAGCCACGACAAGACCTTCGAGATCCCGGTGGCGGGCACCGTGCGCGCCGTGGACGGCACGGGCGGGACCGTGCTGGAGCAGAGCGTCGCCCCCGGCGACATCTTCCGCATGTGCCAGACCAAGGACGTGCCGATCCGCGACTGGGTCAAGCTCGCCGTCACCCGCGCCCGCGCCACCGGCTCCCCGGCCGTCTTCTGGCTGGACGAGAGCCGCGCCCACGACCGCAACCTCATCGAGAAGGTCCGCGCGTACCTGCCGGAGCACGACACCGAGGGCCTGACGATCGAGATCATGTCGCCGGTGGACGCGACCGCGTACTCGCTGGAGCGCATCCGCCGCGGCGAGGACACCATCTCCGTCACCGGCAACGTCCTCCGCGACTACCTGACGGACCTCTTCCCCATCCTGGAGCTGGGCACCAGCGCCAAGATGCTCTCGGTCGTGCCGCTCATCAACGGCGGCGGGCTGTTCGAGACCGGCGCGGGCGGCTCGGCGCCCAAGCACGTCCAGCAGCTCGTCAAGGAGGACTACCTGCGCTGGGACAGCCTGGGCGAGTTCCTGGCCCTCGCGGTGAGCTTCGAGCACCTGGCGCAGACCACGGGCAACGCGGGCGCCCAGGTGCTCGCCGACACCCTCGACCGTGCCACCGCCACGTTCCTCAACGAGGACAAGTCGCCCAGCCGCAGGATCGGCGGCATCGACAACCGCGGCAGCCACTTCTACCTGGCCCTGTACTGGGCCCAGGAGCTGGCGCGGCAGACGGAGAACGCGGAGCTCGCGGCGGCGTTCGCGCCGTTCGCCGAGTCCCTGGCCGCCCAGGAGGAGACCATCGTCGGCGAGCTCGCCGCGGTGCAGGGCTCCCCGGCGGACATCGGCGGCTACTACCAGCCCGACCCGGCCAAGGCCTCGGCGGTCATGCGTCCGTCGAAGACCTTCAACGAGGCGCTGGCCGCTCTGAGCTGACCCGGCATCCGTGGCGCCGGGGCGGCCTCCGCCCCGGCCCCGCCGCGCAAGGCCCCGCCCCGCAAGGCCCCGCCCCGGCCGGCATCCCGCCCGGCCGGGGCGGTCGCGTGTGCGGCGGACGGTGCGGTCCGCGGCTCCGGTGACGGACGCGGCCCGGCTGTGTTAAGCGCGTATTACTGCACGTTCTTGCTGCGTTTTTCTGATCGGATCCGCTCGATGGCATGCCGTTTTCCTCGGCATGATGACTACCGCCGCTCAGGGTGCGGCTACCGGAACCCTCCATCGGACGCACCCTCCGCACTGTCCGACCGGGAAGCGCTACCCCCGTGCGCCGGCTTCCCGGCCCGGACGGACGGCACCCGGCCGGGAGACGCGCCCGGCCCGGGCCCGGCCCTCGCAAGCCCCCCCACGGGGGCCGGGCCCTCCGGGGCGGCACGGCTCCTGCTCCACCGCTGGATGTGACGACGAAGGGACGGTAAGGCCCATGTGCGAGGGTGCCGCGGGGACCGGCGGCTGCCCGCCACCGCACCCGGAACGCCGCGGAGGCATGCGCGGCGGCACGCGCCGAAGGAGCGTCCCGGGATGACCAAGTGGATCGTCAGCATCCCCACCCTGCGCGACGAACCCGGCGAACCCGGTGGCCGGATCCCCGGTGTCCAGCTGTATGTGGTGGAGGCCTCGCACCCCCGGCTGGCCCGGCGGGCCGCCCTCGACCGCGCCGCCGGAGCCCCGGCCCTCCGCCACCGGCGGGGAGCGGCGCTGCTGGTGGAGAAACTCGTCATCTCCCCCTGGAACGGCCCCGATGACCGCGTTTCCCCGCCGACTTCCGGTATCCGGGGCTGAGTTCGTCTACCGTTCCGGCATGCCCACGGTACTGGTAGTCGAGGACGACGACCTCGTCCGTGACGTGCTCACCCGCTCCCTCACCGCCGCGGGCTACGACGTCACGGCGGTCGGCACCGCCATCGAGCTGATGCGCCGCATCGCCCCGCCCGTCCCCGACCTCGTCGTGCTCGACCTCGGACTGCCCGATCTGGACGGCAGCCAGGTGCTGCGGATGCTGCGCGCCGTCAGCCGCGTCCCCGTCATCATCGCGACCGCGCGGAGCGAGGAGGCGGAGATCGTCCGGCTGCTGCGCGACGGCGCCGACGACTACCTGGTGAAACCGTTCTCCAGCGAACAGCTCGCCGCCCGCGTGCACGCCGTGCTGCGCAGGTCCGGACAGGCCCCGCCCTCCCGGCTCCAGGTCGGCGACCTCGTCCTCGACCTCCAGGCGCGCAGCGTCACCCTGGAGGAGAAGACCATCGAACTCAACCGGCGCGAATTCGACCTGCTCGCCTACATGGCCCGCCGCGCGGGCGCGGTCGTCACCCGCCGCGAACTGCTCACCGAGGTCTGGCGCGGCAGCGACGTCTACGAACGCACCATCGACGTCCACCTCTTCTGGCTCCGCCGCAAACTGGGGGAGACCGCCGCCGCCCCCCGCTATCTGCACACCGTGCGGGGCGTCGGACTCCGGCTCCAGGCGCCCCCGTCGTGACGGCACGGGGATGGCGGACGCCATGACGCTGCGCGGCTGGCACGCCCGGCTCTCCCTCGGCATCTCCCTGCTCACCGCCCTCGCCTTCGCCCTGCCCCTGGCGTTCTTCGCGCGCCAGCAGTCGGCCGAACGGGCGCAGCAGACCTCGGAACGGCGGGCGGCGACCCTGGTCACCGTCCTCGGCGCCACCCGGCAGCCCGCTGAACTGGCGGCCGCCTGGCGCAGCTCCGGCGACGACGCGCGGTCCACCTGCGTCCGCCTCGGCGACGGCGTCGTCGGCCGCTGCCCCGCCCCGGCCGCCTACGCCGAGCGGGCGGCGGAGCGGCGGCGCGCCCTGTGGGTCCGGCCGCCCGGCGGTGAGGAGGTCCTGCTCCTGCCGGTCTCCCTGCCGGACGGCGGGACGGCCGTGGTCGAGTCCGCGGTACGGGAGGACGAGCGGTCCGAGGGGGTCCTCACGGCCTGGCTCGTCCTCGCCGGGGCCGTGGCCGCGCTGACCCTGATCTCGGTGACCGGCGCCGACCGCATGGCGCGCCGGCTCAACCGCTCCGCCACCGACCTGGCGCACGCCGCCACGGCGGTGGGCGAGGGCGACTTCCGGGTCCGCGTCGCGGTCGAGGGCCCGCGCGAGGTCCGGCGCGTGGGCCGGGCCTTCAACGCCATGGCCGACCGCATCGACGAACTCATGCGGGCCGAAAGGGAGTTGCTGGCCGACCTCTCACACCGGCTGCGCACCCCGCTGACGGCCCTGCGGCTGGAGGCGGATCTGCTCGCCGTCCCCGCCAACTCCCGCCTCCGGGCCGGGCTCACGGCTCTGGACCGCGAGGTGACGAGCCTGATCAGCACCACCAGGAGCGGGCCCGCGCGGGAGCGGCTGCCCGGCCGCGCGGCCAGCGATCTCCCCGCGGTGGTCGGCGGCCGGATGGAGTTCTGGTCGGCGCTGGCCGAGGCCCAGGGCCGCGAGTGCCGGGTGTGGCTGGGACGCGGGCCGCTGCCGGTGGACCTCCCGGCGGACGACCTGACCGCGGCGCTCGATGCCCTGCTCGGGAACGTCTTCCGCCACACGCCGCCGGGCACGGGCTGCGCGGTGCACGCGGGCCTGCTGTCGGGCGCCCCCCGCCTCGTGGTGGAGGATGCCGGGCCGGGCATCGAGAGCCCGGCCCTCGCGGCGGCCCGCGGCGCGAGCGAGGGCGGGTCGAGCGGTCTGGGCCTGGACATCGCCGCCAAGGCGGCCGAGGCCGCCGGGGGACGCCTGGTGGTCGACCGGAGCCCCTGGGGCGGGGCCCGGGTCACGATGGTCTTCGGGCCGGCAGGGGGCGGGGAGGCCGTGGACGCGAGCGGTGACGGCCACCGGTGGCCGGGCGGCCGGAACCCCCGGCGGACCGGGGGCGGGGATCCGCGCCGCGCCGCGGGCCGCGGCGGCACGGCGGAGACCTGAGCCGGGCACCCCGCCGGCCACCGGACCCGGCGCACCCGCCCCGTGCCCGGCGTGCCGCGCTCGGCGGTCCGCGCTCGGCGGTCCGCGCCCGTGCGCCTGCCGTCGGCCCCGGCCGGGTCCGTCAGGTCTCGGCCTCCAGGGCGCTGCGGGTGACCGGTCCGTACACCCCCGCCGGGTCGGCCTCGATGCGCCGCATGGACTGGTAGTTCTGGACCGCGGCCTCGGTCGGCTGGTCGTAGGTCCCGGTCAGGGGGGCGGTCTGGATCCCGACCTCGCGCAAGCGCTGCTGCAGGCGCAGCACGTCGGATCCCTCGTCCCCGCGGCGCATCGTCCGCGCGGGATCCCCGCCGCCGGTCGCCCCGGAGGAGCCGCCGGCCTCCGGCGGGGACGACGGGAACGGCGCGGCGGAACTCGGCACGATCCGCGGCGGCGGGGCGGTCGGCGCCACGGTGGTGGTGACCACGGGCGCCGGGGACGGCTGGGCGGTGACGGTCGTGGTGGCGGACGGAACCGGGCTCGGCTTGGCCTGGATCGTCGGGGAATCCGGCGGGTCGATCGGGGCACCCAGCATCCGGACCAGGGCGAACGCCAGCAGTGCCAGGGCCGCGACGCCGGCGGCCGGCAGCAGGCGGCCGCGCCACCGCCGGGGCAGCCGGGCCGCGTGTTTGTGCTGCCCACCAGGCATCGTTGCCAGCCTTTCCTTCGCTGAGGCGGCCGGTCCGGTGCCGCCCGCGGTACGGCGATCCCCCTGTCTTCCGCTCCGGCCGCCGGCCGGTGGACTCGCTGGCGATTGTAGGCGTCAGAGCGCTTTCCCCCGGCGCGAGTTGAAAATTGCGGCCGCTCCCGGTGCGGCGCCCGCGGCGGCGGCGCCGGTCCCCGCGACGGCCGTGACCTCACGGACGGGGCCGGGACGCGGCGCTCCTAGCGGGCCGAGAGCCGGTCGTACTCGGCCCGGGTGACCGGGACGACGGTGCCGTGGCGGGGCGAGGAGGGCAGGGTGTGGGACGGGGACATCGTCCAGTGGCCGGAGGCGAGGTCGGTGGTCTCGAACGGTACGTAGCCGCGGCCGCCGAACTCGTCGATGAACAGGTACCACTTCTCCTCGGTGTTCGACTTGAACACCGCCGGGCCCTCGCCGCGGCTGATCCCCGGGCCCGCCGCGCCCTCGCGTCCGATGCAGTCGGCCACCGGGCTCCACGAGGGGGACAGCAGGTCGGCCGAGCGCTCCTGGGTGATGAACTTGCCGCAGGGGGCGGACGGGCTCTGGTTCCGCTCGTCCTTGGTGAACCGGTGGTGGACGCCCTGGTGCCGGATCACGGTGGAGTCGATCACCGAGTGGCCCGGGTCGTGCCAGACCCGGGCCTCGCTGAAGGTCCGGAAGTCCGTCGTGGTCGCGTACATCATGCGGTGGTGGCTGCTGCCGGTGTGCTGCGGGTCGTCGGCCGCGTACAGCTTGGACGCCCAGAAGACGACGTACCGGCCGCGGCTCTCGTCCCAGTACGCCTCCGGGGCCCAGGTGTTGCCGGCCGTGGCCGGGGAGACCTGGACGGACCGCTGCGGGGACCAGGTCACCAGGTCGGCCGACTCCCACACCATGATGGAGCGGCTGCCGTGGCGCTGGGCGCGGTCCCAGTCGCCGTTGCCGTGGATCCGCAGGTCGGTGGCGATCAGATAGAAGCGGTCGCCCTGCGGGGCGCGGATGAGGAACGGGTCCCGCACGCCGCGGTCGCCGAGTACGGAACGGAGCACCGGGGCGCCGCCGTTCAGCTCCCGCCAGCGCAGGGGGTCGTTGCCCTCGCTCAGCGCCATGTGCACCTGCTCGCCGTCGGCGGTGCCCTCACCGGTGAAGTACGTGAAGACGTACCCGGCGTACTGCTCGGCGGTGGACGTGCCCCCGGCGCCCGGCGGGGCGCCGGGGAGTGGGCCGGCGCCGGCGGCGGCCGGGGGCCCGGCGGTCGCGGCGAGGAGCGCGAGGAGGAGGGTGAGGGTGCCGGTCAGCACGGCGGCACCGAGGCCGCGGCGCGGTGAACGGGGGGTCCCGGGCATACGTCCCACTTTCCCGAACCAGTGTGTGTGGGGGGAGGGGTGCGGAATGGCCGTGCGCAGGGGCGGCGAAGCGGCGGCGGGGCCGCGCAAGCGCTGTCCGCCAGTATGCGCGGGCGGGGCGATGGGTCAACACCGCTCTGCCGGGACGGTGGGGACCCCCGTTGGCGGCAGCGGCGGCCGGCTCCCCGTTGCGCCGGGCGCGCCCGGCCGGCGTTCATCGCCGCGACCGTCGGGAGCCCGGAAGCGGGCGCGGATACGGCACCGGGCCGCCGACGTCCGTCGGCGGCCCGGTGCCGCTGTGATGGTGATGGTGTGCCGGGTGGACGGTCCGCGTGCCCGGGGTGCGGACGGTGCCCGTGCCTCAGCCGGAGGAACCCTCCCGCCGCTCGGCCGCCTCGCGGAGATGCGGCAGCAGCGGTGCCGCCTTCTCGCGCGCTCCCGGTGCCGTCGGCCACGGCGGCGGGCTCGTCTCGCCGACCTCCCAGCCGGAGGAGTCGATCCAGGCGGCCCGCTGCACCAGCCAGTCCTGCATGAGCGTCAGCTGCTCCTGCCAGGTCCGGGTGGTCTGGGTCTGGAACGGCCCGACCGTCCTGGTGTTGAGGTTGGGCCACTTCTGGAAGTTGCGCCGGGCCCCGTTGGCCAGCGGCGAGGACAGCTGCGTGACCCGGTCGCGGAGCTGTGCGTCGGACAGCACGCCGCGGCGGAGTTCCTGCCACCGGGCCCGCACCTTCTGGTTGAACGACGGGTCCTGCATCAGCTTCAGGAACCAGTCGGTGGTGCCGAAGCCGAAGAACGGCTGGAACTGCCAGCCGTCGACCGGGCTGCCGTTCGGGATGGCGTTGAACCCGAGGTCGTAGTCCCACAGCGGCCCGGCGGTGAGCTTGCCGCCCCGGTCCTTGTACATGTACATGCTGCGGAGGTAGGAGTCGCCCTGCCGTCCCATCTCATTGAGGATGATCAGGTTCACGAAGGAGTCGACGTCGATGTAGGCGGGGTATCCGGTCTGCGGGTCGGAGGGATTGCCGCTGCGCAGCGCGTTGTGGAGTTTCTGGACGTACTGGGTGATCCACGTCTGCTGCTCCGGCTGGAGGTCGTCCGGTTCCGTGACCTCCAGGTCCGACCAGCACTCCTGCCCGGTGCACGGCAGTTTCGGCTCCTCGGCCGCCCAGGCGTCGAACTTCATGACGTAGCCGCCGGTGACGGCCGGCTCGGTGAGGTCGCCTTTCTTGAGCTTGGCGATGTCCAGGCGGTCCGGTGACACCTTGATGTTCTCGTCGAGCAGGTAGACGCCCTGGTAGTCGTCGGCGCCCATCGGCTGCCCGTCCAGGTTCAGATAGACCTCGACGAAGCGGTGGCGGGGCGTCTGCAGCCCCATCTCCCGGCCGAGGGTGTAGGCGAAGGCGTCGCGGACCAGGGTCTTGTCCGGGAACGGGCCGCGCAGCACCCAGTCGGACTCGGCGGGCATGCCGAGCACCGGGTAGTCGGCGTCCTTGTCGTCGTTGTCGCGGAATTCGATCCGGTACGGGGCCTTCTCGAAGGTCGCCGAGGACTGCCCGCGCAGGTGGAAGGCGGCCCGCGTGGACACCGCCGGCGCCGCGCCGAGCGAGGTGGACCCGCCCTGCGGCTCCATGACCATGGCGGCGACGTCCGCCCACTCGCGGTCCGGCTTGCCGCCGCCGTAGGCGTCCAGCACGAGAAGCGGCAGATCGTGGCTGGCGTCGACGCTGCGCGCGACGTACACGGCCGTGCCGGGCTCGCCGCTCGCGGCGCCGTTCACGAAGGCCTGGGCGCGGAGCTGCGTGGTGCTCGTGAGGCGCAGCGGGCCCGAGTACACCGTGGACGAGGCGGTGGGAAGCTGACCGTTGGTGGTGTAGCGGATCTGGGCGCCCGCGATGGTGGTGCCCAGGGAGACGGACACCTCGTTCTGGAAGGTGCCGCCGGGGGTGGAGAAGGTGATGTCCCCGGTGAGGTCCTCCGCCGACTGCTTGCCGGCGGCGACGTCGGCCCGGGTGGGGGCGGGCACCTTGGCGGCGTCACCGCCGGAGATGTCCTCCAGCCCGGCTTTCCGGGCCTCCCGGGCCCAGGATCTGTCGGGCGGCGCGGGATCACCGTCCGCGCCGGCGGGACCGGTCATGCCGGTCATGACGAGGGACACCGCGGCCAGCAGGCCCACCGCGCCCATCCGTGTTCTGCGCACAGAGCAACACCTCATCTTCGCGAAGGGGCACGGTGTGCCGGCGGCAGACGCCGTTGGCTGCCGCCGGGCCCGCGTTCCTCTATCCGTGTGTGCGTACGTGTGAGTGCTTCACGTGCTGGTATGTGCTGGTACGTGCTGTGCTGGTACGCGCCGCCGGGCGACGGGGTAGGGCACCCGGCACCCGGCCCCCGAACCCCCGGCCGCGCCACCGGAGTTGACGGCGGCCTGCGTTCCCGGGCGGGACCTCAGCCGACCGCGCCGGCGCCCGACAGCTCCCTCGCCGGCGGGTACGCGTCGTCGGCGCCGGACGCCCCCTCCCGGAAGTCCCGGCGCAGCGTGCGGCGCCAGGGTGTGGCGGGCAGGTACGGGCGCAGCGCGGCGAGGCCGGTGGCGTACTTGGAGATGCGGCTGGGCCGGTACTTGTTCTGCCACAGCAGCCGGTCGACGGGGGAGGCCGTGGAGCCCGTCTTGGTCTCCACGATCGCCATGTGCGGCAGGCACAGCTCGCGGTCGCCGTCCCGCCACATCAGCCCGGTGTCGATGGTGACGCGGCTGTTGGTGCCCGGGAGGTAGAGGGTGGCCCGGTGGTAGCGGGTGGTGAGCGTCGGCACGAACGTGAACCGGTGGCTGCCGTCGATGCGGTTCCCGGCCAGGGTGGTGTCGACGAACCGCCGCCCGGGGACGAGCGTGTCGTGGTCGTCCGGGGCGTAGGGCAGGCGCGCCTTGACGGTGTTGTCGCGGGAGCCGCGGGTCTTCACCTCCAGCCAGCACTCGTCCGACTGCTCGTAGACCCGGGTGCGGACCTTGAACCGGCGGCGCCGGCGGTGCGCGGTCAGCCGGTAGCTGAGGAGGTCCGGAGTGTCGAAGTACAGCGACCGGTAGGCGAAGCGGCGGTCACCGTCGATCTCCAGGACCCTGGTGTCGGCGGGCACCCGGGTCAGCAGGGTGGTCAGCGCGTCGGCCGGCAGCACGTACTTGCGGTCGACGCGGGTCTGCAGCATGGCGCAGGCGAGGAGTTCGTCCAGTCCGATGGGCGGCAGCTCGCCGAGCGCGGCACCGAGCGGTGCGGGGGCCTTCACGGCCGCACCGTCAGCGGGGACGCGCCCGGGCCGGCGGTGGGTGCCGGCCCGGTCCGGGCCGTGGTCTCGCCCTTGGCGCCGCGGCCCGCGGGGACGCCGCGGTAGCGGACGTCCACCACGGTGGTGTCGTTGACCAGGTCGAGCCGCTGCACGGTGGCCGAGTGGACCCGGGTCCCGAGGGTGTTCTCCAGGTGCGCCACCAGCGCGGTGTGGTCGGGCAGCGCCGTGTCCAGCACCATCACCTGACGTCTGTAGCTGCGGAACAGCCGTGGGTGGTCACCCACGTAGAGCACGGCCAGGATCAGCGCCATCAGCCCGGCGGACCGCCAGAGGTTGGTGGTCGCCATGGCGCCGAGGACGCCGAGGGCCAAGGCGGAGAAGTAGTAGGCGACTTCGTGCTGGTCGAGTTCGGTGGAGCGGAGCCGGATGATCGACAGGACGCCGAAGAGGGCCATGCCCAGGCCGAGCCCGGTACTGGAGCCGCTGTTGGCGAGGGAGCTGGCGACCGCGAGCACACCGACGTTGACACCGAGGAAGGCCACCACCAGGTCCCGGCGGCGGTGGCGCGGGAAGTAGAGGCCGAACACCAGGAGGGCCACTGCGGCGATATCGCAGAGAAACAGGACAGGTTGGGCCATGGCGGGTACCTTCCGGTGATGTGGGGGGTGTACGCGCGGTGAACCAGCACCGGCCTGGCGATGACAAGAACGGTAAATGTGGTACGACCGCGGCCGCCATTCACTTCCGGCCCATCATGATCCGGTGAACGCGCAGGTCATGGTTGGGATGCCGGTGGGCGCCCGGTCCGTTCGGCTCCCCGTCCGCGAGACGTCGCGGCAGCTCAGGCCGTGGGTCGGTGGGACGAACAGACCTGTGGCGGGGATCACGTTCCCGGGTGACCGGAACTGTAGGTCGCGCTGCGGTTACCGGAAAGTTTCCGGCGGGAAACGGGGCCTCCTTTCGCTCGCTCATCCCTTGGACGGCGCAGCTCAGCCGCTTCGCTCAGGGCGCCGCCCTGGCTGAGAAGAGGGGTCCGGGCGCTCACCGGAAAGGCTGCGTACCGTTCAATTACCGGAAAGCTTCCGGAACGGAATTGCGCACCGTGTGAAGAGTTGGGGCGGATGGCTGCCGCTGTGACCGCAGGGGCGTGAGCGCCTGGCGGGAAGCCTGATCCGCTGCCCCGGAGGCCCGCCGGAGGTTCCGGTGCGGGAGTGGCGGCAACCGCTGACCGCGACAGGCGTTGTACGGCACCATGGAGAGGCACTGACGGGGCAGTGCCGCCGACGGGGGGTCGGGATGAAGAAGGTTGCCGAACTCGGGCGGCGCGCGCCCTGGGCCGTGGTGTTGATCATTCTGCTGGCGATCGTGCTGTCCGTCCTCCCCTTCGCTCTCTTCCCGGACACCGTCACGACCGCGCAGACGGCGCTCGCCACGGTGTGCAGCATCGTGCTCCTCGTCTTCGCCCTCTTCGGCCTCGTCCACGACACCTACTCCGCCTGGCAGTTGGTGATGGTCCTCTGCCTGCTGCTCGTCGTGGTCGTGAGCGGGCTGTTCGCATGGCGGTACATCGAGGAGTCGCGCTCCCTCCCCGTGACGGAATCCGTGAAGCTCAGCAAGGGCGCGGCCTCCCTGGAGAACGGCGAGAAGGCCGTCATCCGGCTGAAAACCCCCGCCCCCCGGGACCGGCTCCGCCTCACCTTCGAGGCCGAGGACCTCGGATTTGGATCGCCCTGCGTCCCGTCGAGCTCCCTGCGGGTCACCGGAGGCGCCGACGGAGGACGGCCGGAGGCGCGGATCGGTGAGGAGATGACCATCGCCCTCGACCGGGAGAAGCGCACCGTCCGCCTGGAGGCGGAACTCGTGTCCGACCCGGGCTGCGAACTCACGCTCCGCGTGGCGCGGGCCGTACTCGACAACGACTGAACTGCGGGAGACCCCATGAGCCCGATCACCCGGCTCACCGCTGCGGCGGTGGGCGGCGTCCTGCTTCTGGCGACGGCCTGCGGAGGCGGGAGCGAGGAACCCGCTCCGGGGCCGAAGCCCGCTCCTTCCCCGGCGGAGGAGGAACCCGAGGACTCCCTCTTCGACGGCGCGGTGCGCATCGCCGTGAAGTATGACCAGCCCGGCTTCAACTTCCAAGACCAGGAGACGCGCGCCTACGCCGGCTTCGAGAAGGACCTGGCGGAGTACTTGAGCCACGAACTGGGGTTCACCATGGACCTCAAGGACGAACCGTCCCACCGCCGCGAGAAGGTGCTCGAGAACGGCACCTCCCACCTGGTGATCGCCACGTACTCCATCACCGAGGACCGCGAGGAGCAGGTCGACTTCGCCGGGCCCTACTTCCAGACGCGGCAGGGCCTCCTCGTCCGCGCCGGCAACGAGGACATCACTTCCCGGGAGACCACGGCGGGCAAGGTGATCTGCACCGTCTCGGGCTCCACCTCGGCACCCGAGACACCCGGCTCCGGGAAGAAGCTCGCCCAGCTGCTGCCGAAGGCCCGTATCGACCTGCGCGACAGCTACTCCCAGTGCGTGGACCAGCTGCGGCGCGGCAACTTCGACGCCGTCTGGACGGACCGCGCGGTGCTGTACGGGTTCATGGAGCGGTACGACGACGTCAAGGTGGTCGAGAAGCTGGAACTCGGCTCACCCCAGCGCTACGGCGTGGGCATCCAGGAGGGCCGGGAGCACGACTGCCGGAAGATCGCCGACGCGCTGCGCCGCTTCCTCGGGACGGACCAGGACTGGCGCAACGCCTTCCGGAGCCACTTCCCCCGGCTGGCCAAGGAGGACCCGGACTTCGAGCAGCACTACAAGCCGGCCTCGGACGACATCGACGACTACTCGTGCTCGGACGACTGAGCCCGGCGGGCCGGGCGGGCCGGAAGGACGCGCGGACCGGGCTACCCGCCATGCCGTGGGCGCGCCACCGCGTTGTGCCGCTGTCCGCCCCCGGCGACGGCGCCGTCCCCGTCCGGGGTGACGGCGAGGAGCACGGCGTCGTCCTGCAGGGTGCCCCCGGTGTGCCGGAAGACGGCGGAGAGGAGGGCGTCGAGCACCGCGTCCGGATCGGGCGGAAAAGGCCGTGACAGCACCGGAACGGGATCGAAGAACACACCGTTCGCGTCACGGGCCTCGTCGATGCCGTCGGTGAACAGCACCAGGGTGGCCCTGTCGGGCAGGTCGAACCGGTCGACCGGGACGTCGCCGCGGCCGAGGCCCCCCAGGCCCAGGGGCAGGGACGGCGTGGCCGGTTCCAGCGGGCTCACCCCGCCGTCATGGACCAGCAGCGGCGCGGGGTGGCCCCGGTTGGCGATCCGCACCGCCGAGCTGTCCGGGGAGACCTCCGCGATGACGGCCGTGGCGAACGACTCGCCCTCCTCCCCGCTCGCCTGACCGATGGTGTCCCGCATCCGGTCCTCCAGCTGCCGGACGACACCCGGCAGATCCGGGCGGTGTTCCGCGGCCTCGTGGAACGAGCCGAGCAGGGCGTTGACCGTACGGACCGCCTCAAGCCCCTTGCCGCGCACATCGGCGATGAGCATCCGGACGCCGTGGGGGGTCTCCTTGACCGCGAAGAGATCGCCGCCGATGGCGGCCTCCTCGTGGGCGACCTCGTACCGGGAGGCCACGGCCAGCCGTCCCACCCGGGACGGCGGATCCGCGAGCACCGCCTGCTGCACCGCCGCCGCTACCTCGCGGCTCGTCCGCAACTGCCGCCGGTCCCGTGTCAGCAGCACGTTGAGGACCGCCGCGGTCCCGGTGAGAACGACCATGCTGATGACCGCGACGAGGCTTTCCTGGGTCGGCTCCCCCGCCAGATACAGCAGTTCGCTCCCCACGAGGGTCGCCGCCACGCCGGTGGCGATCGTCCCGCCCAGGGAGAGCAGCGGGGCGGCCACGCTCGGCGCGGCCGCGAGCAGGGGGAACACACTGATGCTCCCCGGGGTGGCCACGTCGACCACGAGCGCGACCGCGATCACCGCGGCCGGCAGCCACCGGAGCCGCCGGCGCCTCTCCGTCGCTTCCATCGCTTTCGTGCGGCCCTTGCGCATCCCGTGTCCCTGAGGTGATCGTCCGGCGGGGTCTGAGACCTCCTGAGAGGACTGACACCTACCATGCGGCGGAGGCGTGCCGCAGATCCCGCCGTGCCGCCACGACACGCCAGCGGACCCTTCCCGAGGGCCCGAGGCGCCACGACGGCGCCCGCCCCGGCCGGTTCCGGCGGCCCGCGCGAGCCGGGCCGGGAATTCGGCGGGCCGCACGCATGGAGTACCCACGCGGGCGAGCCGGCCGGTCCCCGACGCGGCCACGGCCGCCCCGCGGGTGTACCGGGGGGCGACAGCGGAAGCGGGTGCGCCGATATTCGTTCGGCGCCGTGAGGACAAGCGCCCTATCGTGGCGCGGTGACGACGCAGATGATCATTCTCAACGGTGGTTCCAGCTCGGGGAAGTCCGGGATCGTACGGTGTCTCCAGGCCGTACTGCCGGACCCGTGGCTGGCGTTCGGGATCGACTCCTTCATCGACGCCGTGCCCGCGAAGACGCAGGCGTCGGACGAGGGGATCACGTTCGCGGCGGACGGCGGGGTGAGCGTCGGGGCGGACTTCCGGGCGCTGGAGGCGGCCTGGACGGAGGGCATCGCGGCCATGGCCCGAGCGGGCGCCGGGATCATCGTCGATGACGTCTTCCTCGGCGGCGCGGCGTCCCAGCAGCGGTGGCGGAAGGCCACGGACGGACTGGCAGTGCTGTGGGTCGGCGTCAGGTGCGAGAGCGCGGTCGCCTCGGGCCGCGAGGTCGCCCGGGGCGACCGCGTCCAGGGGATGGCCGCGGCACAGGCGGAGCTGGTCCACGACGGAGTCGTCTACGACGTGGAAGTGGACACGACGCATACCGAGTCCCTGGCCTGTGCCCGGACCATCGCCGCCCGCGTCACCTGATCGCGGGACCGGCCCCCCGCCGCCCGGACCCGCCCCGGGTCCCGTCGGCCGCTCTGTCCCTCGGACCGCTGAACGCCACTGTGCTCGGTGCGGTCTCAGCCGGAGCCGTACCCGGTGGGCCTGCCCGTCCTTGCCCCGAAGCACGTCACGGGCCGTCCGTCCGTCCGAGGCCGTCGCGGACGAAACGGCGGGGACGGAGTGCCGCCACCCCTCGCGTCAGCCGCGTGCGGCGCCGCGCCACTCCTCCGCCAGCAGGCCGTAGACCAGCTCGTCCTGCCGCCCGTCGGGGAAGGCCAGGGCCTCGCGCAGCATGCCTTCCTCCGTGAAGCCCAGGCGCCGGGCCATCTTCCGGCTCGGCTCGTTGGTGGGGGCGATGCGCAGCTCCACCCGGTGCAGGCCGAGACGGCCGAACGCCTCGTCCAGCAGGGCCGACATGGCCCGGGTGGCCAGGCCGCGCCCTTCGGCGGAGGCGTCGAGCCAGTAACCCGCCTCGCCCGTCCCGGCGGTGCCGTTGATCTCCAGGCCCACTCCGCCGACCAGCCGCCACCCGCCCTCCGTCTTCACCCCGATGGCCAGCGGCAGGCGTGTTCCGTCCACCCAGGCCCGCCCCGCCTCGGCGAGGTTCCGCCGGGTGTCCTCCGGGGTGGGCCGACCTTCGGGGCTCGGGTTCCAGCGGGTGATCCGCTCGAAGTTCGCCGTGAACACCTCGTGATACGCGGCGGTGATCGCGGGCGTACGGGGGATGAGGGCGGCGTCGTCCCCGAGGAGGAAGGTGAACATCGACGTGGTGACGGTGGACACGCGGACTCCCGGGAGGTGGCGATGACGGTCGGCCCCACGCTAGAGCCCTGGTCACGGGGGCCGCCAATGGGTTAAGGACTGCGTGCTGGGCCACGGCTGGAGGGGACCGAGATGCCGGGCTTGCTGCCACAGCCCTCCCCGGAGCTGAAGGGGGAGAGCCCTGTGCGGTCACCCGCGGGTGGGAATTTCCGCTGTTCATAGGACATACCGGTTAGTTCGTTTCTACGGTGACGGCACGGTGGGCGCCTACACGCGGAATGTGTCCGCGCCCGCCGGGAGGTGTACGCACCGTGAGGCGTGTCCGGGCGTACGGGGGTGCGTTGGCGGCTGTGGAGGTAAACGGCATGAGCGAGCAAGAGCCGGACGAGGGTACGGAGTTGGTCTGCGAGCAGGGCGCGGGGACGCTGTGCGTGTTCGGACGCCAGCTGAAGCGGTTCCGGGTGCGGGCGGGCATCGAGCGGCCGGACTTCGGCGCAGCGACGGGATACTCGGCGTCGACCATCGCGTCCTTCGAACAGGGCCGGCGCGTCCCACCGCCCCGCTTCATTGACAAGGCGGATGAGCTTCTGGACGCGGGCGGTGTGCTCCAGGAGATGAAGGAGGAGGTGGAGAAGGCCCAGTTTCCGGCGTTCTTCCGAGATGTGGCGAAGCAGGAGGCTGCGGCCGTCGAGTTGCACGTGTTCGGTACTCAGGCTGTTCCGGGTCTGCTGCAGACAGAGGAATACGCCCGGTGCATCTTCTCCATGGGGCGACCGTTGCTCGGGGACGCGGAGATTGACCAGCTCGTCGCGGCTCGTATGGCTCGACAGGAGGTCTTCTCCCGACGCCCCACGCCGCTGATGAGCTTCGTCATCGAGGAGGCTGCTGTGCTCCGGCCCATCGGAGGCACCCCGGTCTGGCGTGGGCAGCTTGAACACATCCTTGAAGTCGGCCACAGGAGGAGTGTGACTGTGCAGGTGATGCCGACGAGGTGCGAGGAACACTCCAGGCTGGCGGGTCCATCAGGACACTAGCCAGGGGACGCCCCGCTTTAGCGGGGTGGGGAATGGCTTCTGAGCCCTGCTCTGACCTCAACTGTGCGCACGGATCTGCACTGTTCACCTGAGCCCACCTTTCTGTCGCACTAGACCTGCGAC
>NZ_JAGPXX010000004.1 GCF_018070345.1 Streptomyces sp. F63 | reverse complement strand
CTCCGGCCCCACGTCTCGTTCGCGGTGCCGCTGTCAGCTGATGTCGCAGACCGACTTGATGTCGCAGGACTCGAAACCGGTCTGGACGACGTACGGGTCGTGGTCGAGCAGGCGGATCTCGGTGGTGAACCGTCCGAGGTCGCCACCGGCATCCGTGTTCTGCCTGGCCGGGACCGCGGCACGGCCGCAGATCTCGTTCCACGTCGGATACGGATAGTTGTTGTCGAGCTTCAGCATCCAGCTCCCACTGGACTGCTTTTCCGCGTAGAACTGGGCGCAGTACTTGCCCGAGGACAGCGTCATCCCGCCGCTCTCACGGGATTTGGCGAACGGGTACTCGTCGCAACTGGTGCCGTCCGCGTTCGGATGCGGTTTCCATTCCGCGACCGCGAGCCTGCACATCTTTCCCCGGTTCTCCTTGGCCTTCGCATCGTCCGCCAGGCGGTGCAGTGGCTTGTTGTGCCGCTCGCTGCCGGGGTGCGAGGTCAGCTTCTCCATGAGCACCCAGTAGTACGCGGCGGCGGCCGGGTACTTCTTGGTGTTCAGCTGAAGCTTCGGCGTGTACCGGGGGAACACGCATCCGGTGTTGCCGCCCACCTTGTTGTCGCAGCGGACGTCGAAGGCGTTGTTGGTCCACTTCGGGACGGCCTGGACACCGGCGCTCGGTGTGGACCAGGCGGTGTTCCACGTGAAGTCCAGTTTCGATTCGCCCCCGGTGGTCTTCTTCCAGGTGTAGGTGTTGGTCCGGGTGGCGGTGTGCGTGTCACCGGGGGTCCACGTCGTGCTGCCGATCCAGGGCCCGGTGCTTTCGGTGCAGTCGCCCGTCGGCCAGCAGTCCTCCGCGAACGACGTCAGCGTGGTGGAGGTGAGCCCCGTCATGCTGACGAGCGACAGTTGGGTCCACGTGGTGAACTCGTTCGACTTGTGATTGAGGTCGATCTCCTGGATGACCTTCATGGTCGCGTTGCCGACAGGGACGCCGTCGCGGGTCGCCGTCAGCGGAAGCAGACCGCGCAGACAACCCTGCGTCCTGGTCTGCATGGCCGCGCCGTTGACGTTCGCGCACCAGCCGACGGGGCCCGCGGCCACGGAGGCGCGCTCCTCCTTCTCCAGGGACGCCGCCCTCTTCTCCGGGGACGCCGCCCTCTTCCCGTCCAGCGGCACGTAGGAGCCGCACCAGCGGATCCCGTCGTGGCCGTTCGCGCACCGCGGGCTCTCCGGCTCCGCGGCCGCCGAGGACTTCAGAGCGGCGCCCGCGGGGACTTCCTCGGCGTCCTGAGCGGCCACGAAGTCGATGTCGGGCGCGTTCGGGTCCGCCTCGGGGAAGACGATCTCGTTGAGACCGTCGTAGTCCCCGGGCACGAAGGCGATGGCATCGTAGGCGATGTCCTTGGAGCCGTCGCCGCCGTTGAAGTTGTCGAGACTGACCTGGGGCACGGTGTCGTTGAACCGGTACGCCCCCAGGTCGACCCACTTGTTGGACTGGTTGGCGTCCTGGGAGACCGCCGTGACGGTGGTGCCGTGCGCGTGCGTGATGCGGTACTCGGCCTTGGAGGTCTGCGCCCCGTGGTCGGGTATGTGCGCGTACACCTTGGCCTGGCCGTCGTGGGAGGTGATCCGGCTCCCGAGCGTCCAGGTGCCCGTCACCTTCATGCGGTCACCGGGCTCCGGATACGTCTCGGGGGAGCGGGTGTGGGTGAACCAGAAGTGGTTGCCGTAGGCCGCGCCGATCTGGTGCGTGTCGATCTTCCCCGGATAGGTGGTGATCGTCTCCCCGGTGTCGGCGTCGGTGATGTCGGAGGGCCGGTAGCTGAAGCTGAACGTACCGTCCGACTTCACCGCCCCGCATCCGCGCGCGTCCGATCCGGCCGGCGTGGTGCCGTCGGGCAGCTCGTCCACGACCAGCGCGTTCGAGGGCAGGCCGCTGGAGCAGCGCGGCGGATAGGAGTTGGCGTCCGGCTGTTCCGGATACGAGGTGTTGAAGCGGTGCACCTGGTGCCCGCACTCGGCCCCGGTGTCGCAGTTCTTCCACTCGGCCGGCTTGTCCCACCAGCAGTGCAGCCAGTGCGGGTTGCTCCCGGAGTCGCCCGCGTCGAGCTCGCAGGCGCCCAGGCCGGGATCGTTGGAGTCGTTGTCACCGATCTTGGACGGGTCGCAGTCGTTGGAGGCGTCGCAGAAGAGATCGAGCGGCGGCTTGACGGTGCTGCGGTCCGCGTTGCTGTTCCACCAGGCGGCAAGGTAGCCGGGCCGGAAGTCGCCGGGAGCGAACATCGCCGAGATCGGGCGCGCCGCCCAGCCGAGGACCTTCTCCTGGTACGGCCAGTCCTGCGGGTGCGCGGCATGGCTGTAGTCGTCCCGGGCCGGGTCCGTGGCGCTCTGCAGGAAGGGTACGCGGTTGGCCTTCCACAGCGGGTTGGCCGGGTTGTTGGTCCAGCCCAGCCCCTTGTGCCCGCCGGCGTCGGCGTTCGGGTAGAAGCCGGAGTTGTACGCCCACAGGGCGAAGAACCAGTTCTCGATCCACTGCGGGTGGCCGTCGTTGACCTTCATGCCGGCCCGGTAGGTCTGGTTCCACTTGTCCGAGAGGATCCGCACGCCGTAGGCGATGTTGGCGGTGTAGTCCAGCGCGACGGCCTCCTGGGTGTACGTGGACAGCGCCGTCTCACCGTCCTTCTCCTTGCCGGACAGCCGCATGCCGTCGGTGGCCTGGGTGATGCCGTAGCCGCAGTCGGCCTCGGAGAAGTTGATCCGCCACGGGTCGGCCTGCGTGCCGTCGGAGGTGTACTGGGTGCCGTAGTAGTTGCCGATGAGGCTGTTGGCGGTCACACCGGGGACGGCGAACCGCGTGGCCTGCCACATGTTGGACTCCTGCGCGGTGACGCCGAGCATCACCTGCGAGGGTATGTGCCAGCGGTCGGTGACGTCGGGGTCCTCGTTGTCGAGGGTGCCGTTGGGGTCACCGGCCAGCACCGTCGCCGGGAACAGACCGCCCTGGGGCTGATAGCCGCCCATGCCGGTGTTCTTCCAGTTCGGCGAGCGGTAGAAGTTCAGTTCACCGACAACGGCCTGGTCCACGGCCCATTCCACCTGCCGGGGAGTGGGCTGGAACGCCTGCTTCCTGACATCGTTGCGGGCGACACCGCAGTAACGCTCGTCCGTGCCCTCGGACGGGCTGTCCGCCCGTCCGGCGAGGGGCTGGGTGCGCACCGTCTGCGCGGACATGCCGCCTGCGGCGAGCGGCGCGGCGCCTCCCTGCGGCTTCGGCCCGCCCGGCTGCCCCGGCTCGCGCTGTGGTGCCGTCGTCAGTCCCAGGGCCGGTGAAGGGTCCCGCCCGGTGCGGGCGTTGCCGCCGGCGGCCTTCGGGGTGACGTCCAGGGTGACGGTCTTCCCGGTGGCGAGCACGCGCAGCGTGGTGCGGGCGTCGCGGACCGCGTCGGCCTCGCTGGGGGTGATCAGGCTGGTCTTTCCGTCCGCCCAGGTGGTGGAGACGGCGGCGTGACCGAGGCTGGACATGCGGGCGCCCTTGGCGAGACGGCCCGGGTTCCGCACCTTGTCCGGCAGACCGCCCTTCCCGGCCGCCTTGCCGGTGATGAAGACCTGCCCCGACGGGGTGCCCGTCAAGTCCCAGTCCCGGAGCCGCCCGGAGGCGACGGTGACCGGCGTGGCTGTCCTGCCGGCCTCTACCTGGCGGCTGGTCAGGTGCTTCGCCCAACTGACCGTCTCGGCGTCCGTCTTCTCCGGCTGCCGGTCGATGAAGGTGACGCCGCCGTCGCCGTCGGCCGTGATCTGGAACGGCACCGCCGTGGCCGCGGCCAGCACCCGCTCCCTGCTGCCGTTGATCCGCACCAGCTTGTTGCCGTGCGCCGCGACGATGCCGTCCCGGGTGGGGACGGCGGAGGTGACCTGCCCGGGGAACGACACCGCCCGGGAGGCTTTGCCCGTGGCCGCGTCAACGCTGATCAGCCGGGTCTTCTGTGCGGCGTCGCCGTCCCAGGAGAGCTGCGTGAACACCGCGTCCCGGCCGGTGCCGCAGCCGGGGGAGAAGTGGGCCAGGGACGCGGTGAACGGCAGCTTGGTGACCTCGCCGCTGCCGAGATCGACGACGGCGGTGAACGCTCCCCGCACCATCAGCTCGGGCTTGTTGGTGAAGGCGCGGGGCGCGTAGGCGACGGCCGCGTACTTCCCGGACCCGGTCCGACAGGCGTTGCCGATCCAGGTGTCGGCGTCGAAGCCGTCCTCGGACAGGGTCGCGGCGGCCTTCCACGCGTAGCCGTCGCGCTCGTCGGCGACGAGGAGATGGAAGCCGGTGCCGTCCCCGGACGTGGTGAACGCGGTGTCCTGTGACGCCGAGTGGCCGGGGCCGAGCACCGCCGTGCGGTCGCCCTTGGCGACGGAACGCGGCTTCGGCTCCGGCTTCTCGTCCGGTTTCCGGTGCGGTTCGGCATCGGCTTGGCCGGCCCAGCCTTGGGCCGCGTCGTCCGGCGGCGTGGGGGCGGCTGCCTGCGCGGGCAGGCTCAGGGGTAACGCCAGCGCGATCGCCATCACGGTGGTGATGGGAACACGCCAACGCGTGTGCGGGTGTCTCACAGGCATCCTTTGTCGTCGACTGAGCGTCATTCACTGCGCGTCGTCCTGCGTGCCGTCTCTGCGCGCTGTCCGGCAGCGCGTCGTCCGCAGCGTCGTCTACCGCGCGTCGGCCTTGGCGAGCACGGCCTTCTTCGACGCCTTCGCCGCGTCCAGCCTCGCCTTGTTGTCGTTGATCTGCCGGCGCTGGATCTTCGACTCCTCGTCGAACCAGACCTTCACCAGACCGGTCTTCTCCTTGCAGGCGATGTCGTCCAGGGCCATCCGGATGGACTCGGCGGTCGCCTTGCCGTCCTTGTCGAGGGCAAGTCCCGCGTCCATCGCCTTGTACGGGTCGGCCAGACCCGCGTGCCCCTTCGTCTTCATGCACGCCGACCAGTCCTCGATGACGGTCCGGACCGGCTCGGACTGCTGGGTCGCCACCAGGCTGTCACCGTTCAGGTCGCTCACCGTGAACGCGTCGGCCTCCTGCTGGGACACACCGAGCTGCTCGTCGCTCCATCCCGCGCAGCCTCCCTCGCGGAGCTTCTTGCCGTTGTGCTCGGCCCGCGCGGGCTTCGTCCTGGGCGGCGCGACGAAGTACGACCCGCCCGCCTCGGCGCCCTCCGGCAGCGCGGCCTCCTCCGGCTTGGTGTGCCCGGTGAGCACCTCGACCTCGACGTCCGACAGCTCCTGCTGGGGCTGGTCGACGTGGTGCGTCAGCTCCTCGGGGATGCCGTAGCCGTACGTCTTGGCCACCGTCTCGTCGGTGATGCCGTAGCGGCGCTCGATGTTGGCGTCGTTGTTGCTGGGCGGCGGATTCGCGCCGGGCTTGGGGAAGTCGACGGTGAACCCGTACTCGGCCATGCACTGTTTCTGGAGGGCGTTCTTGGCCTCATCGATGGCGACGGTGTCGGCGTAGGAGAGCATGTACTCCTCCAGCGGC
Source organism: Streptomyces sp. F63 (assembly GCF_018070345.1). Taxonomy (GTDB): domain Bacteria; phylum Actinomycetota; class Actinomycetes; order Streptomycetales; family Streptomycetaceae; genus Streptomyces. Next base: position 324,596 of record NZ_JAGPXX010000004.1, on the reverse strand, counting down.
AGCTTCAGACCCTTCGTCAGTCCCGTGACGGGGATCTCCTCGGGCCAGATGCTCTTGTCGACGATCTGCCGGTCCGCGCTCGCCGGCGACGCGTCCGCGGCCGTGCTGGAGGAACAGGCGGTCATCAGGCCGGTCGTGGCGACGGCCATAAGAACGAGCGCCTTCCTGCGGGGATTCATGCTGCCTCTTTCCAGGCGGGTTCAGGCGGGTTCAGGCGGGTTCCCGGACGATCTTCCGGGCCGGTTTCCGGCCGATGGCTAGGCGAAGTGCTGGGACGCGTTGTTGTTCTTCAGGGCGGAGATCAGATCGGTGTGGTTGCAATCCCCGTACGGGCCGTTCTTGCCGAAGTACTGCGATGTGCCGCCGTAGCCGGAGTTGTAGTAGACGCGGTAGTTGTCGTCGGGCGCGCAGTTCATGACGGACGCCGCGTTGTTCTTCATGTACTGCCAGGAGCCGCTGCCGTTCTCGTTGAAGACGTAGCGGTAGGTGCTCAGGCTGGAGCCCTGGTACCGGCTGGTGCCCCAGTAGTCGCTGACGTTGCCGTAGAACTTCGACCAGCTCGTCACGTATCTCGAGCCGTCCGCGTTGTACGAGTACGCCTTCGAGTTGTAGAAGAGGAAGATGTCCCCTTCGGTGCAGTTGATCCATGGGACACCGCAGTTGTCCGTCACTTTGTACTCCGCGGCCTGCGCGGGGACCGCTGCCGCCACCACGGCGGCGGCGGAAACGAGGGCGGCGCATGAAGTCCTGAGCACGGGGCGCAGGGAAAGGTTCTGCACCGGCTTCTCCTCATCAGTAGGTCGAGATTCTGTCGATGTAGATCTTCGGTCGCTGCGGAATGGGCCCGAGATGAGTTCCTCCCACGCTCTCGGATTCGCTCTTGCCGCCGTGGGCGGGGACGCCGTAGAGGCGGAAGGTGCTGGTCGCGACCCAGTCGACGCCGTTCCCGATGCTGACAACGATGTCGTAATTCACGGATTCGTCCGTGTCGTTGTGCACGGTGACCGTGGTGAAGACGCCGTTCTCCCTGGGGGTGGCCTTCACTTCCACATCGCCGTAGCGCAGAATGCGCGTCGTGCCGTCCTGGGAGAACGACGGCACCGGGTCCGACTCCTGCGGCGGAGTGCTGGGGCCGGGTGTCTTCTCCGGCGGCGTGGCAGTGGCCCCGGCGGACTCGGCCACCGTGGGAGGGGCGTCGGCGGTGCCGTCGTTCCCGCTCTCCGTGCCGCACCCTGCCGTCAGCAGGGCCAGGACGGCAGCGGTGGCCTGAAGCACGGTGCGTAAATGCACGGATCCCCCGTCAATGAAAGCGTTGAGCAGTCCATGCCAATTCGCACGACCTCCGCACTCTAACCACGGGCCGACACGACTTCAACACAGTATTCGGCGCGGGGGGAATCCCGACAAGGCGCCCTATTCGGGACGCCTTCGAGCCGGGGGCTGACCTCCCCGGCGCGCTGTCGGCAGATGTCCGGTGAGCGGCATCCTCGTACAGTTCGCGGTCCGTGGTTGATCCGCCCGTACCCGGCTCCCGGGCGCCGTGCCCGACCCAACGGCCGCTTTCCCAGCGCCGTTTGGCCGGTGTCCGGTGGATCAGGGGGCGAGGCTGAGGTAGGAGATGACGCGGAGCGGGCCGGCGATCAGGAGGCCGGGGACGAGCGCGGCGGTCACATAGCACCACGGGCGCAGGAACTCGGGCGCACCGAGGAGCGGCAGCAGCGGATGGACCGCCAGCGCCGCGCCCAGAGCGGCGAGGACGGCCGCCACCAGGCGCAGCGACTCCTTGAGGTGCTCCCGGGTGACGGACAGCGGGGCGGCGAGCGGTATCCCGGAGATCCCGGCTTCGCCGGTCTCCGGGGCCGCGTGCGGAGCCGCGTCAGGCCGGGTTCCGCCGGCGGTGTGCGAGGGCGTTGGCCGCGGACCGGCGGTGTTCGGCGACGGCGAGCAGGGCAAGCGTCACCGCGATCACCGCGATCACCGCGATCACCGCACAGACCGTCATCACCGGCGTGACATAGCCCGGTACGGCCGCCCGATAGGAACCGCCGGACGACGTACGGCAGGTGAGGGCAGGCGGCAGGTAGGACACGCTGTGGCCGCTGACCTGCCCGTACAGCGACGGGTTCGCGTTCTGGCAGGCTTGGGCGGTGCCGCTCTCGTCCAGGACGAGCGACAGCAGGCCCCAGGCGCAGGCGAGTGCGGCGGTGGCTCCGGAGAGCGCGGCGCCACCGCGCGCCACGGCCCCCCGGCCGATCGCCGGAAGGCCGTACCCGATGAGACCGAAGGCGGTCACAGCGGCGGCGACGATGCCGAGCAGCAGGGGCAGGGCGGCGGGATACGAGGACGTCATGGCGGGCCGTCAGCGGCTTCCCGGGGAGCCGGTCACGTGGAGTGCCATGGCCCAGAATACGGAGAGGGCAGCCAACCCCACCCACGCGCCGTGCATGCCCTGGAAGATCATCAGGAAGACGAGGAACAGCGCGAAGAGGAAAGAGGCGACGAGCCACATCCTCGGGAACCTGTTGTTCTCACCGGAGAACCTCATCATTCTCCACCCCTTTCCAGGAGAGCTGAGGGGACCGGCAACCGATCCGTCAGTCCCCGATAGAGCTTCCTTCTTGCCACACTGGGCCGGCCGGCTGCGCACTGACGGCATGTTGCCGGCGATTCGGCCTGTCAGCCGAAGATGTCCAGGAAGTCCGGCGAGGAGCCCGCGTCGCCGGAGGGACGGGGCCGGATCGGGCGCGGCTCCGGGTAGGTCTCCGTTGCGGCCCGCGCGCGGACGTTGTCGGGCCCTCCGCACGCCGCGACTGCGAAGGCGCCGAAAACCTTGGCGAACGCGGCGGGGTCGCGGAACTCCACGCCGAACGCCTGGCCGTCCCGCAGCGGCACCCAGACCACCCGGTCGAACCGTTTCCATTCCCCCACCGGCTGATCGTCACCAAGATCCTGCCGCTCCTGGAGGAGTACCACTACGGCGAGGGGATCGACGTCGCCGCCCGCTACGGCCTCGACGCCCTGCGCGAGCAGCACCCGTGACGGCACCCGGGGCGGAGGCGGGGGAGACACCGCGCGAGGCTGCCCCGCGCGAGGCGGTGCAGCCCGTCAGCACGCGGCCCGGCGGCGCGCAGCCCGGCGGCGCGATGCCCGGCGAGGCCGTGCGGCATGAGGCCGCGCCCCGCGAGGTGACGCCCCGCGAGGTGACGCTGCCCGGGCCCGCGCCCCGCGAGGTCACGCTGCGCGAATACGGCCCCGCCGTCTCCGTCCCGCTGGGCGCGGACGCCGGGCGGGCCCTGGCCGCCTCCGGCATCCTGCGGAGCGTCACCCCCGATCCCGGCCCCGGCCGGGACGGGCACTGGCTGCTGCGCGCGGGCCACCGGGTCGGCGCCGTGCGCGCGCCGGGCGGCGGCCCGGTCGTACGGATCATGCCCAAGACGCCCGTGCGCCGGCTGTTCTTCCTCCTCGGCTTCGGTCTCGACCCGGCCCGCGCCTGGCGCGACAGCCGGGAAGGCACCGTCGACACCGGGGCGTACGACGACGTCGTCCCCGCGCTCGCGCACGCCGTGGAGCGGCAGACCGACGCGGCGCTGCGGCAGGGCGTCCTCCACGGCTACCGGGAAGCCGAGGAATCCGCACGGGTGGTGCGCGGGCGGCTGCGCGAGGCCGAGCAGATCCGCCGGCACTTCGGGCGCACGCCGCCCGTGGAGATCGCCTACGACGCGTACACCGCCGACACCGCCGAGAACCGCATCCTGCGCGCCGCCGCCGAGCGGCTGCTGCGGCTGCCGGGCGTCCCCGGCCCCGTCCGGCGGCGCCTCGCCCGGCAGCGCGTCCTGCTCGCCGACGCCCTGCCGCTGGTACGGGGGCAGGAGCTGCCCCGCTGGCAGCCGTCCCGCCTCAACTCCCGCTACCGGCCCGCCCTGCGGCTCGCGGTGGACGGCTTCCTGCTCGACATGAACCAGCTGTTCGAGGACTTCGTCACCGTCGCCCTGCGCGAGGCCCTCCGGGAGCGCGGCCTGACCGCGCGCCTCCAGGACCCCCACCACCTCGACACGGCGGGCCTCGTACGGATGCGCCCCGACCTCGTCGTCCGCACCGGCGACGGCCGCACCCCGCTCGCGGTCGCCGACGCCAAGTACAAGACCGGCGAGGCCGGGGCGCTCCCCAACGACGACCTGTACCAGGCCCTCGCCTACGCCACCGCGCTCGGCCTGCGCGAGGCGCACCTGGTGTACGCGGCCGGACGGCGGCCCGAACGCCTCCACGAGATACGGGGCACGGCGGTGGGGCCGGGCGGACGCGGTCTGCGCGTTTACCAGCACAGCCTCGACCTCGACCGGGAACCCGCCCAGCTCCTGGCCTCCGTCCGGGAGATCGCCGCCCGGCTGGCCGCGGCCGCCCCGCGGCCGTGACCGCCGCGGCCCTTGGCGGAACCCCGCCGGTCCCCGCGGAGAGGAAGGAACCGGGTCCGGGCGCTGCTCGCCAAAGGGCTCGCCCCGCACGGGATCGGCGTCTGCGCGTGCTTCAACCTCTCCCTGGACGTGGCCGAGGAGAAGCCGGGTGTTTGTTCTGAGCTGGGCATGACATGGCCGGCTGGGGGTTTGCCCAGCTCAGAATTCGAACGGCGGTGTTGGGGGTGGCGGGGGCGGCTGGTCGACTGCTGCTTGGCGCCGCACCCGGCTCATATGCGGCGCGGTACGGCTCCGTCCTGCCAGCGGTAGAGGTCGCGCAGCAGAGAAATCTCGGCGCCGTGATGGATCAGCTCCCTGTTGACGTGCAGAACCCTGTTCTCCATGGGAAACCGCTCGGGACCCACCGTGGGCGGATCGTCCAGGTCGGCGTCCGAGAGCTCGCGGACCCCCGCGTTCCATCTCCCATACATCTCATCGAGCTGTTTCAGTGCCTCGTCAGCGGTCCCCGCGTAGGCGAATGTCTCGGAGTCGACGTCCTGGCCGCCGAAGTACCATCCGACCCGATAGCCCAGGCACGAGACGATGATGTGCGCCAGCCGCCAGGCGATCGTGGTCACCGGCGCCGGCTCCGGGCCAGGGGACGCGGAGTCCATCGTCCACTTCCCCGAACCTGCCGACATCGGTGCGGCCGACGTGCCACGTGGGCGGATACTCCAGCAGCCGCGCACCGGCTCCCAGAAGTACTCCTCGTCGGTGAGACCGTCCAGCCGTGGCCGCAGGTTCTTGCGCCAGTACCAGTCCAACTGCTCCGCGAGCCGCTCGCTTCCTGTCATTGCCGCACACTACAGACCCGTCGAGCGGAGCGTGCCGGCCTGGTGAACGCAGGACGACTCCGGCTATGCCGTCCGGCGGCGCGACCTGGGATTTCTGGGCAACAGGACACCGGTCTCGATGTTGCCGGTTGCGCTGATGAAGTCGTCGTGGTGGTGCGAGAACTGGGCGGGCTTCCGGGTCCCGGTGACCTCTTGGTGGCACTGACGGCGGTCAGTGCCGATCGGATCAGTCGCGGTGGGCCTCGCGGGAGGCCGGCTGTCCGCTCCTGCGGGAGTTCCGGCGGGTGATGCGCCTGGTCATCAGGGTGATTGCGGCCCAAGTGATGAGCGATTCCGAGTGCTGGATGAGCCGTTCGCAGTCGCGCGCGTGTCTGCGGGCGTGCACGACCCGGGCGTGTGAGCGTTCGACGACCCAACTCGGGACGGTCCGGGGACTCCGCACATCCCGGTACAGCTCAACCGGCCGGATGCTCACACGCGGGTCCATTGCTGGCCGGCGCGGCCGTCGCAGGTCCACAGGACGAGTGGGGTCCCGTTGGCCGTGCCGGACCCGTCGGTGTCCAGGCACAGCCCGGCGTGGACATTGCGGATCGACCCGTCGGGGCCGAGGGTCCACTTCTGGTTGTCCTGCCCGTTGCAGGGCCAGGTGACGACGCGGGTGCCGTCTGCGGTGCCCTGGTCGTAGGCGTCCAGGCACGTGTCGCCGAAGACCCTGATCTCGCCGCCGGCCCAGGTCGTCCAGAGCTGGTTGGCGGCCGTGTGGCAGTCCCAGATCAGCACCGTCGCGCCGGCCGCGGTGGACGCGTTGTCCACATCCAGGCAGCGGCCGGACCCGCCGCCGCGCAGACGGGACGTGGTGGCGGCGAGCGGACTGCCGCCGGTCACCCGGTACACGGCGACGCCGTGCGCGGGAACGCTCGCCGAGATCCGGCCGGAGGTGTCCGACGTGCCGCCGGTCCACAGGTCGGTGAGGGTGAACGACCCGCCGGCCAGGCCGGCTTCCGCGGCCGTGGTGGTGACGGTCGTGGTGCCGTTCCCCCGGTTGAACAGGCCCACGGCGACCGATCCGTCGGACAGGGCCTTGGCGAACACCTCGGTGTCGCCGTCGTCGCGCACTCTGCGGCCGCCCGCGCCCAGCGGGTCCTGGTTCACCGCCAGCAGGCGGGGGTTGCGCAGGATTTCGCTCACGTCCGCGGACATGGTGCGGATGTCGTTTCCCGACATGAGCGGGGCGGCCATCAGCGCCCACAGGGCGAAGTGGGAACGGGACTCGGTCAGGGACAGGCCCGGGCGGCCGACGACGAGCATGTCCGGGTCGTTCCAGTGGCCGGGGCCCGACTGCGCCGCCAGGGGCGCGGTGACGTCCAGGACGTTGCCGACGCCCATCGGGTAGCTGTTGGTGTTGCCGTTCTGCCAGATGTCGAGCAGATCCTCGGTCGTCCGCCACAGGTCGGCGACCTCGCCCCAGTTGTACGTGTCGCCTGTGATGGCGTGGAAGCTGTTGGGGTTGATGCTGTAGACGATGGGGCGTCCGGTCGCGCGCAGGGCGTCGCGCATGAGCGTGAACCGGGCGACCTGTTCATCCCGGGTGCCGCCGGAGGAACACCAGTCGTACTTGAGGTAGTCCACTCCCCATGAGGCGAACGTGGCGGCGTCCTGGCGCTCGTGTCCCTTGCTGCCCGTTGATCCCGGGTAGGTGCCCACGCCCTGGGCGCAGGTCTTCTCGTTCGGTGCCTGGTAGATGCCGAACTTGAGGCCCTTGTCGTGGATGTAGTCGCCGAGCGCCTTCATCCCGCTCGGGAACGTGGCCGGGTTGGCCCGCAGATGGCCCGCGGCGTCGCGCTGCGGGTCGAACCAGCAGTCGTCGACCACCACATACCGGTAGCTGGCGTCCCTCATGCCGGAGGACACCATCGCGTCGGCGGCCTGGCGGACCTGTGCCTCGGTGATCCCGCACCCGAAGCTGTTCCAGCTGTTCCAGCCCAGCGGCGGGGTGACCGCGGGACTTCCGGGCGCGGCCCGGGCGGCCGGGGCCGGGGCCGTGACCCATGCGGTGACCGTCAGTGCGGCGGCCGCACAGAGGCCGAGCAGTCGTCTGCCTGATCGTAGGGGCACCGTCCGTTCCTTTCGCAAGAGGGACAGGGCGCGGCACGGGTGGTGCGGGAACACGCAGATATTCGATACTTCGAACAGTATTCGAAGTGTCGTGCATTCATGGATGGTAGGGAGCTGCCGGGGGGTGTCAATACCTCCGGTGCGCGGGGAGGGGTCTCACGGTGTGCCGGGCCTGGTGGGGCGTCGTCCGGCGGAGGGTGGGATCCGCGAGGGTCGCGCACCCCGGCCGTGGGTCCGCGGGTGCCCGGTGGCCGGTGCTCAAGTCGCTGATTCCGCGGGGGTGTTGACGAACGCCGTGTGTCTCCTAACATGCATGACGTCCGACTCGTCGATTAACGGTCGAAGTATCGAACATTTATCGACGTCGCCGGTCGCGCGCCCCGCGGCCGGCATCGCAGCCCCCGCATTCCGCACCGCCCGCATGTGAGTACCGCTGAGGCTCCCCCCACGCCACTGCGCGGAAGACCGGAACGTCTGGTGAACGCGGGATGAGCCCCGGCGAGGAGCCGCACGGCCCGCACGGCCGGACGCGGGCGCCGGCCCGGCCCCGCGGGCGGCAGCCCGTCCACCCCCGCACGCCGTCCAGGCACTCGGCGGCTCGGTCCGCGTCGCGCGGTCCGAGCTGTCCACTCCCCGAGACGGCCTTGGGGAACAGCCCACAAGGAAAGGAAGGAGAACCATGAGACGCACATCCCTCGCCGTGTCCGCGTTACTCGCGGCACTTCTCGTCATGGTCCCCGCCGGCACCGCGCTGAGCAGCGGCCCCGGCGCTGCGGCGTCGCCCCCCGGCGCCCGTGCCGTCGCGGGGACCGCCGGATGCGGCAAGGCCCCGACGCTCGGCAGCGGTACGCACACGATCAACAGCGGCGGGCAGAACCGCAGCTACATCCTCAGGATCCCGTCCGGCTACGACAACAACCACCCCCACCGGCTGGTCTTCGGGTTCCACTGGCTGGGCGGCACCGCCCACGACGTCGACTCCGGCGGAGCCGACGGCTACAACTGGTCCTACTACGGGCTCAGAAGACTGGCGGAGAGCGCGGGCAGCCCCACGATCTTCGTCGCGCCCCAGGGCATCGACAACGGCTGGGCCAACTCCGGCGGCCGGGACGTGGCCCTCTTCGACGACATCCTCCGGCAGGTGGAGTCCGCCCTGTGCGTCGACGAGACACAGCGGTTCTCCACGGGCTTCAGCTACGGCGGCGCGATGACGTACGCGCTCGCCTGCACCCGGGCCACGGTCCTCCGCGCGGTCGCGGTCTACGCCGGCGCCAACCTCAGCGGATGCAGCGGCGGCACGCAGCCCGTCGCCTACATGGGGCTGCACGGCGGCAGTGACAACGTGCTGCCCATCTCCCTGGGCCGGTCGCTGCGCGACACGTTCGTCAGGAATAACGGCTGCGCCCAGCAGAACCCGCCCGAGCCGCCGAACGGCAGCCGGACGCACACCGTCACCGCCTACTCCGGTTGCCGGGACGGATACCCGGTCGTCTGGGCCGCGTTCGACGGAGGCCACACCCCGGCTCCGCTGGACGGGTCCACCGGGACCGGCTGGCAGACCTGGACCTCGGCAGAGGTGTGGCAGTTCTTCACCCGGTTCGCGTCCACCACCTCCACCGGAGGGCAGACCGCGGCCCGGTAGCCCGGTAGCCGTGCTGCCGGCACGGCCCGCGGGCGGCCCCTGCGCCACGGCGCCATGTGCCCGGACAGTGGAAAGCCCGTGCGGTGCGCGGCCTGCGCCGCCCACCGCACGGGCTGAATCCCGACTTCGGTGTCCGAGGGGGGACTTGAACCCCCACGCCCGATAAAGGGCACTAGCACCTCAAGCTAGCGCGTCTGCCATTCCGCCACCCGGACGAGGTGTCCGCCGCCGCGGCCGTGGCCTGTGGCGACGGGAAAACCATAGCAAACATCCGGGGGCGTTCGATCACCCGGCCGGGGCCGGGGTCCCGGCCGCGTGAGGGACGGGAAGGGGAGGCGGCGGCCCTCCGGCGGGGACCTTGGGGAGCGGGCCGGAGCGCGGGAGGATGGTGGGGAATCCCGCCCGGGGCCGGCCGCCCCCGCGGCCGGCCGGGACGCACTCAGAAAGGCAGGGCAGCGTGAGCGAGTCGCATGCCGACGCGAGCACCAGCAGGGGCACCGGCAGGACCACCGGCGAGGACGAGGTCGTGGACCTCTGCCGGGACCTGATCCGGATCGACACCAGCAACTACGGGGACCACTCCGGCCCCGGCGAGCGCGCCGCCGCCGAGTACGTCGCGGAGAAGCTCGCCGAAGTCGGCCTGGAGCCAAGGATCTTCGAATCGCACCCGGGCCGTGCCTCGACCGTGGCGCGCATCGCGGGCGAGGACCCCTCCCGGCCCGCGCTGCTCATCCACGGCCACACCGACGTCGTGCCGGCCAACGCGGAGGACTGGACGCACCACCCCTTCTCCGGCGAGATCGCCGACGGCTGCGTCTGGGGGCGCGGCGCCGTGGACATGAAGGACATGGACGCGATGACGCTCGCCGTCGTCCGCGACCGGCTGCGCAGCGGACGAAAGCCCCCGCGCGACATCGTGCTGGCGTTCCTCGCCGACGAGGAGGCCGGCGGCGTGTACGGGGCACGGCATCTCGTCGACCGGCACCCGGACCTCTTCGAGGGCGTCACGGAGGCCATCGGGGAGGTCGGCGGCTTCTCGTTCACCGTCAACGAGAATCTCCGCCTCTATCTCGTGGAGACGGCGCAGAAGGGCATGCACTGGATGCGCCTCACCGTGGAGGGCACCGCCGGCCACGGGTCGATGACCAACACGGACAACGCCATCACCGAGCTGTGCGAGGCGGTCGGCCGGCTGGGCCGGCACCAGTTCCCGGTCCGGGTCACCAAGACCGTGCGGTCCTTCCTCGACGAGCTGTCCGATGCGCTGGGCACCCCGCTCGACCCCGAGAACATGGACGAGACCCTCGCCAAGCTCGGCGGCATCGCCAAGATCATCGGCGCGACGCTCCGCAACACGGCGGCCCCCACCATGCTCGGCGCCGGCTACAAGGTGAACGTGATCCCGGGCCAGGCCACCGCGCACGTCGACGGCCGCTTCCTCCCCGGCCACGAGGAGGAGTTCCTCGCCGATCTCGACCGTGTCCTCGGCCCGCGCGTGAAGCGCGAGGACGTGCACACCGACAAGGCCCTGGAGACCGGCTTCGACGGGTCCCTCGTCGACGCCATGCGGTACGCGCTGAAGGCCGAGGACCCCATCGCGCACGCCGTGCCGTACTGTCTCTCCGGCGGCACGGACGCCAAGTCGTTCGACGACCTCGGCATCCGCTGCTTCGGCTTCGCGCCGCTGAAGCTCCCGCCGGAGCTGGACTTCGCGGGCATGTTCCACGGCGTCGACGAGCGGGTGCCGGTGGACGGTCTCACCTTCGGCGTGCGGGTGCTCGACCGCTTCCTCGACCGCTGCTGAACTCCCGTTCCGCACCGGAAAATCAACGCGGTGCGCCGGTCTCGCCGGAAAGAGTGAAGCGCCGCGGCGGCACGTTCCTCCCTTACTCCTTCCTCGTTACAGGGAGTGCGATCCGAGGTCGGGTTCGCACTGCCAACTAGGAGGAACAGATGATCAAGAAGGTCGTGGCTGTCGCCGCTGCCGCCGGCGGACTCATGCTCGCCGGCGGGGGTGTGGCTGCCGCCGACTCCGGTGCCATGGGCTCCGCCACGGACTCCCCGGGCATCGCTTCCGGCAACGCGGTCCAGGCTCCGGTGAACCTGCCGGTGAACGTGTGCGGCACGACGGTCTCCGTGATCGGCGCGCTGAACCCCGTCTTCGGCAACTCCTGCTCACCCTGACGCTGAGCGACGGCCCGGAAGGGTGTGATCGCCGGGGAGCCCCGGAGCGCACGCCACGCACTCCGGGGCTGTCCGTTTCCGGCGGGCGGGAGACAAGCCCGCGCGCTTTTCGAATGGCAGAGACAGAGGAACGAATCCATGCGACATGTCGCGAGGAAGAGCCTGATCACCGCAGCGGCCGCGGGCGGCGTACTCGCCGCCACCGCCGGCTACGCGTGCGCTGACTCCGGCGCCGAGGGAGGCGCCGCGAACTCGCCGGGGGTCCTCTCCGGCAACTCGGTCCAGGCACCGATCAACGCGCCCGTCAACGTCTGCGGGACGACGGCCAGCGTCGTCGGCCTGCTGAACCCCGCCGCGGGCAACGCCTGCGGCAGCTCGGGCAACAGCCCGCAGGCCCAGGGGACCACCAGTGACTCCGAGGGCATCGCCTCGGGCAACTCGGTCCAGGTCCCGGTCAACGCCCCGGTGAACGTCTGCGGCACCGGTGTGAGCGTCATCGGCGTCGGTGACACCGTCCGGGACAACGACTGCACCGGCACCGGCGACTCGGGCCCGGGAGTCCCGGGGCAGCCCGGTGGCCCCGGCACTCCGGACCACCCGGACGAGCCCGGTGAGCCGGGCGACCCCGGTGACCCCGGTGACCCCGGTAACCCGGGCGACCCGGGCGACCCGGGCGAGGAGGAGCCGGGCACGGGCGGTCCGGAGACCGCGGACGGCGAGGGCGACTCACCGGCCGGTGAGGAGACCACCCTGGTCGACCAGCCCGAGGGCGTCGAGACCCTCGCCGAAACGGGCAGCGACTCACTGGCGGTCACCCTGCCGCTCAGCGCGGGACTTCTCATCGGCGGCGCGCTGCTCTACCGGCGCTCGCGAGTGAAGGCCTGACGCATCCTGGAGCCCGGCCCTCGCGGGCCGGGCCCGCCCAGCGCGGCACAACCGGGGAGCGGGTCCCGTAACGGGGCCCGCTCCCCGCACGTGTGAACCCCGGATTACCAGGTGGCGCGGATCTGTCGGATGATCCGGCGGCGCAGCCGCACCCTGCGGCTGCCGTCGCGCATGAGGAGAAGACGGTCCAGTTCCCAGTGCCCGTACTCGGCGTGGTCGGTCAGCAGGCGGGTCGCCGCGTGGCGGGAGACCCCGCGCGGCACATACACGTCACGAAATTCATATTCCGGCATCGCATCTATTGTGCGGGCAAGGGCCATGTACGGATAGCGTCTGCACTATGTCTGATGCTGCGCAGCCATCCGCTGCCGAGGTACGCGCCGCCGCCGAGGCGGTCAAAGCCGCGCTGGACCGACACCTCGACGCGGTCGAGCGCCGGTCGGGCGAGGACGACCCGGCCGTCTTCGCCGCCTTCAACGAGCTGGCGGCGGCAGCCGAGGAGTACGACGAACTGCTGTACGAGGCGTACGACGAGGTCACCCCGTTCGAGATCCCCGGAGACGGCTCGCTGCCCGCCTACACCGGTCCGGAGAATCCCAGTGCCCTCAGTGTGCTGATCCGGCGCGACTACTCCGTCGCCGAGTCCCGCCGGCTCTTCGCCCAGGCCGAGCGGATCGTCGAGCTGGACCCGGACGCGGAGCCCGCCGTGAACGGGGCCCGCGCGGAGATCGCCGGAGTGGGCAGCAGTGTCCACACCGCTCTGGGGGTGCTGTTCGGGGAGTTCGAGCCCGACGAGATCGCCTCCCGGCACCAGGAGTTCGGACTTGAGGAGGGCGACTCCACCCTCTGGGTGACCGCTGCCGACGAGCCGGCCGAGCCGGGGGAGTGGCTCAACGCGCCCTTCGACGACGTGGACCCGCAGCGGATCCTCTGCCGCTTCGACGTCAGCTCCGTCTTCGACGAGGAGGCGGAAGAGGAAGAGGAAGCCGAGGACGACGAGGAGGCACTGCCCGACGGGCTGGAGATCCTCGCCCCGGACACCCCCGACACCGGGCGCTGAGCCCGAAGCCGGATTGAGCCGGGCCCGGCCCCGGGCCCCGGCCCCGCCGCGGAGCAGGGTCGCACCCGCCGGCCGGGAGGCGGCCCGGGGAGGGCCCGGCGAGGGGACCGGACCCGCCGGGTCCGCCGGGTCCGCCGGGTCCGCCGGGTCCGCCGGGTCCGCCGGGTCCGCCGGGTCCGGACCGCTCTCCGGGACCCGGCCCGCCCTGGGCGGGTGGGGCCGGGGAGCGGCTCAGCCCTGCGCGGGCGGCGGGGGGAGGGCCCGCAGCAGGGCCCGCAGCCTTGTGGTGCGCTCCGTGGCCGGTACTTCGGCGACCGCGCGGGGCAGGGCCCGGTCCACTCCGTGCACCACGGACAGATGCCGCTCCGCCCGTCCGAACGCCGTGTAGACCCAGGCCCGGGTCAGCGCGGCCGCCGCGTCACCGGGCAGGACCACCACGGCCGCCGGCCAGGTGGCACCGGCCGCCTGGTGGGCGGTGACGGCCCAGCCGTGCCGTACGGCACCGGTGGCGACCCGTTCGCGCGGCACGGTGATCCGGCCGTCGTCCCCCTCCAGCAGCAGCCCTTCGGCGTCGGCGGAGACCACGGTGCCCATCAGGGCCCGGCCCGGAGCCGGGCTGTAGACCACCCGGTCGCCCGGATCGAAACCGCCGAACCGCCCCGGTCCCGGGTTGAGCCGCTCCTTCAGAGCCGCGTTCAGCGTGCGGGTGCCGGCCGCTCCGCCGTGGCCGGGGGTGATGACCCGGGTCTGCTCCGGCGGCACCCCGAACGCGCGCGGTACGGAGTCGGCGACGAGCTGCACGGTGCGGTGCACCGCCTCCCCGGCGTCCCGGACCGGCACGATCACCACCTCCTTGCCGGGGGCCTCCACCGAGGGCAGCTCACCGATGCCGACGGCCGACACCAGTTCGCCGATCGGGCCCGGGTCCGGGGTGCGCGAAGTGATCCGTGGACAGAAACCGGCGGACAGCAGATCGGCGAAGACCTTGCCCGGGCCGGCCGACCAGAGCACGCCCGGGTCACCGCTGAGCACCAGCCGGGCGCCGTCCGGCAGTGATTCGACGAGCATCGCGGCCGTCTCCACATCGAGCTGCGGCGCGTCGAGGACGACGAGCAGATCCAGCTCCAGGGTTCCCTCCGGGCTCCGCCCCGGCCCCTCGGCGCCCGCGAGCAGCCCGGCGACCGTCACCACGGCGCCGGCCGCGTCCGCCGTGCCGTCCGGGCCGGCCGCACCGCTCGCAGCCGCCGCGCCCTTCCCGCCGGCCGTGCCGTCCGTACCGGCGGCGGCCGGTTCCGCGGAGCGCGCCGCGTCCGCCGCCCCCGGTGCGGCGGAGCCGGGGCGCCCGGCCGCGGCGAGCGGTTCCCCGGCCCGTCGGCGCCCCGCCGGGGCGTGCACGGCGGCCCAGGCGCGCAGGCCCATACCGCGCGCGGCGGCGACCAGGGCCAGCGGCTCGGCGCGCGCCGTCTCCCCGCCCGTGTGCGCCACCAGCCCGTGGCGGGCGGCCGCCCGGATCAGCTCGGCGGCGGACGGCGACGGCGCGGCCCCCGCGGCGGCCTCCCAGGCGGCGGCGTCCGGGCCGGAGTCCGCGGTGCCGTCCGCGCCGGCGTCCCCGCTGCCGTCCGGGGTCCCGGCAGGGGTTCCGGCCGGGCTGCCGTCCGGGGTGACGGCGTTCGCGATCCGGGCCAGCCCGTCCGCGAGGCTCTCCTCGGCCAGGGCGTAGCGGTCGAGGCCCAGCAGCACCCGGACCGGCTGCTCGGCCTCCTCGCCCTCCGGCTCACCGGCGGGACGGGGCGAACCGCCCGGTGACCCGCCGGGGGTGTCCAGGGCGTCCTGGAAGACCAGCACCGCGCCGTCGGCGATCGCGTCGCGCAGCGCCGCCTCGGGATCGGGCACCGACCGGCGGGCCAGCGCCTCGCGCAGCGCCGGGGGCTCCAGGGCCGTGTGCCCCCGGAGCGCGGCCCGCTCCAGGAGCCAGGTGATCAGTGCCCGGGTCCGGCGCTCGTCCCCCGGGCCCGCCTCCGCCCCCAGCAGGGCCCGCGCGAAGCCGTCCGCCTGCTCCGGCTGCACGCCCGGTACGGCGAGCAGCTGCCAGGGGTCCTCGCGGAGGGCGGCCGCGGCCCGCTCCCCGAGGAGGTCCGTCACCGGCTCCGCCAGCGTCTCCGGGGCCCCGCCCGCGGCCAGTACTTCCCGCGCCGTGGCGCTCGCGGCCGCCCGCTCCGCCGACGGCGGCCGGACCCCGGGCGCCGCGGGGCCGCCGGGCACGGAGACTCCGGGCCCCTCCGGCCGCGGCGCGGGCCCGGAGCGGCCGGGCGCCGCCGCGGGCCCGCGGTCCGCCGCAGGGGCGGGGCGCCGGGCGGCGGGGGGCCGCGGTTCGCTGAAGAAGGACGCGGCGGACCGCTCCCCGCTTTCCACGGCCCGCACGGCGGCGGCGAGCGCCTCGGCCGCCGGCGGCCGTCGGGAGGTGCCTTCCCTCGTGCCGCCCTCTCCGGCACCTCCCTCCCCGGCGGGCGGTGCCGGGGCCGGGGTGCCGGGGGAGGCCGGGCCGTCCTCCGGCGCCGGGGCGGCGGCAGCGGTCTCGCCGGCGGGGCGGTCCGTGGTCACAGCGTGCTCCAGTCCTGGTCGGGATAGTGGTGCAGGGGCGCCGACACATCGTCGAGCGCGCGGCGGATCTCGTCGGGAAGACTAAGCGCTTCCACTGACAGCGCCGCCGAGAGCTGCTGCGCGTTCCGCGCGCCCACGAGGGGGGCCGCGACCCCCGGCCGGTCCCGGACCCAGGCCAGGGCCACATGCAGGGGGGTGGTGGCCAGCCCGTCGGCCGCGGTGGCGACCGCGTCCACGATCCGGCCGGCGGCCTCGTCGAGATACGGGGCGACGAAGCCGGACATGTGCGCCGAGGCCCCGCGCGAGTCGGCCGGCGTGGTGTGCCGGTACTTGCCGGTGAGCACGCCCCGGCCCAGCGGGGACGAGGGCAGCAGCCCCAGCCCCAGGTCCCGGGCGGCGGGCAGTACCTCCCGCTCGACTCCGCGCTGCACCAGCGAGTACTCCATCTGCGTACTGGCCAGCCGGGTGCGGCCGGGGACGGCGAGCTGCCAGGTCGCCGCCTTGGCGAGCTGCCAGCCGCTGTAGTTGGAGACGCCCACGTACCGGGCGCGGCCGCTGTTCACCGCGATGT
The DNA here is from genome assembly GCF_018070345.1 of Streptomyces sp. F63. Lineage (GTDB taxonomy): Bacteria > Actinomycetota > Actinomycetes > Streptomycetales > Streptomycetaceae > Streptomyces. The sequence goes on along the minus strand of NZ_JAGPXX010000004.1, from coordinate 308,293 downwards.
CCAGCGCCTGCAGGGTCTCCTCCAGCGGGGTCGCCGGGTCGAAGGCGTGGACCTGCCACAGGTCGACGTGGTCGGTGCCGAGCCGTTCCAGGGAGGCGTCCAGGGCGGCCAGCAGATGGCCGCGGGAGCCGTCGAAGCGCCGCTCCGGGTCGGGGACACTGCCCGCCTTGGTCGCGATGACGAGGTCGCGGCGTGGGACGAGTCCCTCCATGAGCTGTCCGAGGAGGTACTCCGCCGCGCCGTCCGCGTAGACATCGGCCGTGTCGACCAGGGTCCCGCCGGCGTCCCAGAACGTCTTGAGCTGCTCGGCGGCGTCGTGCTCGCCGGTGTCACGGCCCCAGGTGAGGGTGCCGAGGCCGATCCGCGATACCCGCAGGCCGGTTCGGCCGAGATGCCTCTGCTCCATGGCCGCAGAGAGTACTGGCCGCCGGCCGGGGCGCGGTGACGCGCGTCATACCGGCGGGCGGGCACCGGGCCCCGCCCGGCACTGCCGGAGGGCGGGGCCCGCGCGCTAGAGTCCGGCCGGAGAGACGTTACCGACCAGTAAAGGGAGCGATATGCGGCTCGGCATCAACCTCGGCTACTGGGGCGCCGGCATGGACGCCGACAACCTCGCCGTCGCCCGCGAGGCGGACCGGCTCGGCTACTCCGTCTGCTGGGCGGCGGAGGCGTACGGTTCCGACGCTCCCACGGTGCTGGCCTGGGTCGCGGCGCAGACCGAACGGATCGACATCGGCTCGGCGATCCTCCAGATACCGGCGCGCACCCCGGCCATGACGGCGATGACGGCCGCCACCCTCGACTCCCTCTCCGGCGGCCGTTTCCGGCTCGGCCTCGGGGTCTCCGGCCCGCAGGTCTCCGAGGGCTGGTACGGCGTGAAGTTCGACAAGCCGCTGGCCCGTACCCGCGAGTACGTCGAGATCGTCCGCAAGGCGATGTCCCGCGAACGGCTGACCCACGAGGGCGAGCACTGGACGCTGCCGCTCCCCGGCGGCCCGGGCAAGGCGCTCAAGCTCACCGTGCACCCGGTGCGCGAGGAGATCCCGCTCTACATAGCGGCGATCGGCCCGAAGAACCTGGAGCAGACCGGGGAGATCGCCGACGGCGCCCTGGTGCTCTTCTTCGCGCCGGAGCACGCCGAGGAGACCACGCTGAGCGCGGTCCGCGCGGGCCGCGAGAAGGCCGGCAAGACCCTGGACGGCTTCGACCTGGTGCCCACCGTCCCGATGGCCCTCGGCGAGGACGTGGACGCGCTGGCCGACATCTTCCGCCCGTACACCGCGCTCTACGTCGGCGGCATGGGCAGCGCGAAGCAGAACTTCTACAACAAGCTCGCCCGGCGCCTGGGGTACGAGAAGGAGGCCGCCGAGATCCAGGAGAAGTACCTGGCCGGCGACAAGCAGGGCGCCGCGGCGGCCGTCCCCCGCGAACTCATCGACTCCACCTCGCTGCTGGGCCCCGTGGAGCGCATCGCGGACCGCATGCAGGCCTACGCCGCGGCCGGGGTCACGACCCTGTCGCTCACCCCGGCCGGCTTCACGCTCGACGAGCGGATCAGCGCGCTGCGCGCCGGTGTCGAGGCCCTGGAACGCGCGGGCCTGGCCTGACAGTGAGGACGTGACGGGGTGACGCGCGGCCCGTCCCGCCCTGCCGGACCGCCCGGCGGGGCGGGGATGGGCCGAAGGTCCCAAGGGGAACGGGCCGAACCTACGCTAGCGTAGGTTTTCGGTGGCGGCGGCTGACGGCCCCGTCCCCGGCGACCCCTGGAGGAACCGTGGACATCCCTGCGCCGGACAGCCCCGCGTCCGGCCGGCCCTGGCTGATCCAAGGCGGAATGGGGGTCGGGGTCTCCGGGTGGCGGCTGGCCCGCGCCGTGGCGCGCACCGGGCAGCTCGGCGTCGTCTCGGGCACCGCGCTGGACACCGTGCTGATCCGCACCCTGCGGAGCGGCGACCCGGGCGGGCACCTGCGCCGTGCCCTGGCCGCCTACCCCGTGCCCGGCGCGGCCGAGGCCGTGCTGGAGCGGTACTTCGTCGAGGGTGGTGCCGGGGACGGCGAGCGGTTTCCCACCACGCCCCGGCTGACCGCGGCCCCCGGGTGCCGCGGCCGCGCGCTGACCACCGTCGCCAACTTCTGCGAGGTGTGGCTCGCCAAGGAGGGCCACCGCGGCCCCGTCGGCGTCAACTACCTGGAGAAGGTCCAGCTGGCCACCGTGCCCGCGCTGTTCGGCGCGATCCTCGCCGGGGTGGACTACGTCCTGGTCGGCGCCGGGATCCCCGCGCACATCCCCGGCCTCGCCACCCGGCTGTCCCGGCTGCTGCCCGTCACCGCGGAGGTGGCGGTCGAGGGCGACGCCGAGCCCCTGCGCGTCCCCTTCGACCCCGCGGCGGAACTGGGCGGGGCCGCGGTGGGCCGGCTGCGCCGCCCCCAGGTGCTCGCCATCGTCTCGCTGCCGGCCCTCGCCGCGTACCTCCACCGCTCCGAGCGGACCCGGCCGGACGGCTTCGTGGTGGAGGGCCACCGCGCGGGCGGCCACAGCGCCCCGCCCCGCGGACCGCTGCGGCTGGACGGGGACGGAGACCCCGTCTACGGGCCGCGCGACACCCCCGACTTCGCCAGGATGGCCGCCCTCGGCCTGCCGTTCTGGATCGCCGGCGGTGCCTGCGGGCCGGAGCGGCTCGCGCGGGCCCGGGCCGCCGGGGCGGCCGGCGTGCAGGTCGGCAGCGTCTTCGCGCTCTGCGAGGAGTCCGGTCTCGACCCCCGGCTGCGGCGGGAGCTGGTGGAGCGCCGGCTGAGCTCCGCACTGACCGTGCGCAACGACCCGGCTGCGTCACCGACGTCCTTCCCGTTCAAGGTCGCGGAGCTGCCCGGGACGCTCGCCGATCCGGCCGTGGCCGCCGGCCGCCGCCGCGTCTGCGACCTCGGCTATCTGCGCACCCCGTACCGGACGGCGGGCGGCGCCGTCGGCTACCGCTGCCCGGCGGAACCCCCGGCCGCCTACGCGCGCAAGGGCGGGGACCCGGCGCGGACGGAGGGCCGGCAGTGCCTGTGCAACGGGCTGCTGGCGGCCATCGGGCTCGGCCAGCGCCGCCCGGGGGGCGGGGTGGAGCCGCCGGTCGTCACCATCGGTCAGGACCTGGACTTCCTTCCCCGCATCGCGCCCGGCGGCGAACCGTACAGCGCGGAGTCGGTGGTGCGGTGGCTGTCGGCCGGCCTGGCGGAGAGGGCCGGGGCGGACGCGGCGGTGTGAGCGGCGCGCCCGGCACCGTCCGGCGCCGGGCGCCACGGGGCCCGGGCGGTTTCGGCTCCGCGGCGGCGGGGTGTGCGGGGCCGCTCGCCCGAAGCAGCCGCCGCGGGCGGGGCGGGGGCCGTTTCCCCCGGTCCGGCCCCACACGGAGCGGGCGGTGCCGTGGAAGGACGACACCCGGGGCGGCCCGGGAGCCGGGGCGGCTCGGGGCGGCTCGGGGCGCGGCGGGGCGCTGCGGGGCAGCGGCCGGCGCGGCGGGGCTCAGCGCGGGACCAGGCGCCCCAGCAGCCGGCCGAAGGAGATCAGCCGCGCTATCTGCCCCGGTCCGCCGTCCTCCAGCGACTTGCTGAAACGGAACGCCTCGGGGCGGAACCGGGCCGCGGCGATCGGCGCCTCCGGATCGCCGCCCGGCACGGGGTTCAGCTCGTGCGGTGTGGAGGTGGCCAGTACCAGATGCACCCCGCGGTCCACCCGCCGGCCCGCGGCGTCCCGGCCGACCATGGTCCGCATTCCCACATGCCGGATCGACTCCAGCGGCAGCACCTGCACCGATGAATCGAGAACGGTGCCGCCCGGCGCCTGGTCGTCGGCGACCTCCTCGCTGTGCCAGAGGATCAGACGGCGGCCGTCGCAGACCGCGGCCTCCTGCCAGACCGAGGCGCCCGACTCCGTGAGGTCCACGACGCGTTCGAACGTGAAACCGCGGACCCGGCGCCGGCCCAGCACTCCGCCGACCGCCTCCAGCGCCACGTCGGCGTGGAGGAAGTACGCCCGCGCCGCCTCGTCGAACCGCTCGTACGGCGACCAGTCCGAGCCGGCCGGACCGAGGCGCGGCCGCGCGAGACCGCCGCGCGCCGCTCTGCCGAACAGACTCACCCGCTACCCCCTCCGGTGCACTGTCACCCTACCGAGAGCCGCGGACAGCGGGCCGACCGGCCGCAGGGAAACGATCAGCCGGCCGGCCGGGGCGGCCCGGCCCGGCGCAGCCCGGCGCGGCGCCCGCCGGGGTCCCGGCTCAGAGCCAGCCCTGCCGTTTGAACGCCCGGAAGAGACCGGCGATGGCGAGCCCCATCAGCCCCAGCACCACCGGATAACCCCAGGTGCTCTCCAACTCCGGCATGTGCTCGAAGTTCATCCCGTAGATGCCCGCGACCATCGTGGGGATGGCGGCCATCGCCGCCCACGCCGAGATCTTCCGCATGTCGTCGTTCTGCCGGACCCCGGTCTGCGCGAGATGCGCGGCGAGGACGTCCGACAGCAGCCGGTCCAGTCCCTCGACACTCTCGTTGGCCCGGGTCAAGTGGTCGCCGACGTCACGGAAGAACGGCCGCGCCGACTCGTCGACGAACGGCAGCGGGGCCTGAGTGAGCCGCGTCATCGGGTCGCTGAGCGGGCCGGTCGCCCGCCGGAACTCGACGACCTGCCGCTTGAAGGTGTAGATCCGCGCCGCGGTGTTCCGGGCGTCCGCGGCCTCCGGCGCGAAGACCTCGGTCTCCAGTTCCTCCAGATCGAGCTGGAGTTCGGCGGCCACGTCGATGTAGTGGTCCACGACCGCGTCACTGATCGCGTACAGCACCGCCGTCGGCCCCTGCCGCAGCACTTCGGGTTCCCGCTCCAGCCGGTGGCGCACCGACGCCAGGGGACTGCCCTCGCCGTGCCGCACGGTCACCACGAAGGAGTCGCCGAGGAAGACCATCAGCTCCTCGGTCGTGACGGTGTCCGCGGCGGCGTCGTAGACCACCGGTTTCAGCACGAGGAACAGCGAGTCGTCGTACACCTCCAGCTTCGGCCGCTGGTGGGCCTTGAGCGCGTCCTCGACCGCCAGCGGATGCAGCCCGAACTCCCGGCTGACCTTGCCGAACTCCTCCGGGGCCGGCTCGTGCAGTCCCAGCCAGAGGAAGGAGTGGCGCGCGGTGCGCGCCTCCCGGAGGGCGGCGGTGACGTCCGGCGCGCCCTCGGCACGGCGTCCGTCCTGGTAGATGGCACAGTCCACGATCACTCGGTTGCTTGTTCCCCGTCTGCGGGAGTCATGCGCGCGACCGCCCGGGAAACCGCCGGGGAGGGGCGCGGGCCGGGCGGCGGACCGGGCCCGCGGGGGCGGAGACCCGGCGCGGGACGCCCGCCGCACGCTCTAGGCTGGCGGGCATGCCCACGCTGCTTCTCGTCCGGCACGGCCGGTCCACCGCCAACACCGCCGGGATCCTCGCCGGATGGACCCCGGGCGTCGGACTCGACGAGCGCGGCGCCGCCCAGGCCGCCGCACTTCCGGCCCGGCTGGCGGGGCTTCCGCTGGCCGCCGCCGTGACCAGCCCGCTGCAGCGGTGCCGGGAGACGCTGCGCCCGCTGCTGGACACCCGGCCCGGCCTGCCGCTCCACCGCGACGAGCGGATCGGCGAGTGCCACTACGGCGACTGGTCCGGCCGGAAACTGGCCGAACTGGCCGGGGAGCCGCTGTGGACCACGGTGCAGCGGCACCCCTCCGCGGCCGCGTTCCCCGGCGAGGACGGTGAGTCCCTGCGGGCCATGCAGGCGCGCGCCGTCGACGCCGTCCGGGACTGGAACGCCCGGGTCGAGGCGGAGCACGGCGCCGACGCCGTCTACGTCATGTGCTCGCACGGCGACGTCATCAAATCGGTGGTGGCCGACGCCCTCGGCCTGCACCTCGACCAGTTCCAGCGGCTCGCCGCCGAACCCGGCTCCGTCACCGCCATCCGCTACACCCCGCTCCGCCCCTTCCTGCTGCGGCTCGGCGACACCGGCGACCTGGCCGGCCTGGCGCCCGCCGACGCCGTCCCGGACGGCACCGCGGAGGGGGACGCCGCGGTCGGAGGCGGTGCGGGCGCACCGTGATCGCCGGTCACAGTAGGGTGGGCAGCCCGCGGGCGAACGGCCTTCCGCGCGACCGCCCGGCAACCGCGGCCGCCGGGCACCGCCGACATCCCGAGACCACCGAGCAGACATGGAGCAGGACGTGCCCCGTCAGGTGTTCCTCTACGACCAGCCGGACCGGTTCGTCGCCGGTACGGTCGGACTGCCTGGGCGCCGGACCTTCTTCCTCCAGGCGAGCGCGGGCAGCCGGACCACGAGCGTCGCTCTGGAGAAGACGCAGGTCGAGGCGCTCGCCGAACGCATAGACGAACTGCTGGACGAGGTGGTGCGCCGCACGGGCGGCAACGCGCCCGTACCGGCCGTCGCCCCCGCCGAGGAGGCCGACACCGAGCCGCTGGAAACGCCGGTGGAGGAGGAGTTCCGCGTCGGTACCATGGCGCTGGCCTGGGACGGCGAGGGCGAGTGCATGATCGTGGAAGCGCAGGCCCTCGTCGAACTGGAGGCCGGGTCCGAGGAGGATCTGGCCGAGGCCGAGGAGAAGCTCCTGCAGGACGAGGAGAACGGCCCGCCCGTGCTGCGGGTGCGCCTCACCGGAAGCATGGCCCGCGCGTTCGCCAAACGGGCGCTGGACGTGGTCAACGCCGGACGGCCGCCCTGCCCGCTGTGCAGCCTGCCGCTCGACCCGGAGGGACATGTATGTCCGCGCCAGAACGGATACCGCCGGGGCCTGTGACCTCCCCGGAGGCGGCTCCCCCCGGGGGCGCGCCGGCCGGCTCGCCCCCGGACGCCCTCGCTCTCCTCGAACGCGGCGAACTGACCGTGGACGGCCGGGTCGGCGGTGCCTCGAACGCCGTGCTGCGCTGCACCGCCGAACTCGACGGGCGGCGCGTGGCCTGCGTCTACAAACCGGTCGCCGGTGAGCGCCCGCTCTGGGACTTCCCCGACGGCAGCCTCGCCCGCCGCGAGACGGCCGCCTACGAGGTCTCCCGGGTCACCGGCTGGGACCTCGTCCCACCGACCGTGCTGCGGGACGGCCCCTATGGCGAGGGCATGTGCCAGCTGTGGATCGAGGCGGACCCGCAGGCGGCGCTGCTGGCCCTCGTCGAGGAGGAGGAACCCGCACCCGGCTGGCGGGCGATCGGCTTCGCGGAGGTGGGTGAGGGGCGCACCGCCCTGCTGGTCCACGCCGACGACCCGCGGCTGCGCCGGCTCGCCGTCTTCGACGCGGTCGTCAACAACGCCGACCGCAAGGGCGGCCATCTGCTGCCCGACGCCGGCGGCCGGCTCCACGCCATCGACCACGGTGTGACGTTCAACGCGGAGGACAAACTCCGCACCCTGCTGTGGGGATGGGCCGGGGAGCCGCTGCCCGCGGAGGCCGTCGCGGTGCTGGAGCGGCTGGCGGTGGAGCTCGCCCCCGGCGGCCCGCTGGCCGGCCGGCTCGCCGCGCTGATCACCCCCGCGGAGACCGACGCCGTCCGGACGAGGGTGGCCCGGCTCCTCCGCACGGGGCGTCACCCGGAGCCCGGCGGCGACTGGCCGCCGATCCCCTGGCCGCCGATCTGACCGCGGGCGCCCCTCCGCGGAGGCGGCGCGGAGGGTGCATTCCGGTGTGCCCCCGCGCAAGACCGCCGATCCGGCCAGGTGCGGCGGCCGGTTCGTATCCGGACAGTGCATCCGGTTACGCTCATGACATGTATGCCTGGCCCGCTTCCGAGGTCCCCGCCCTGCCCGGCCGTGGCCGCGACCTCCGGATCCACGACACCGCGACCGGAGGGACGATCACCCTCGCCCCCGGTCCCGTAGCCCGCATCTACGTCTGCGGCATCACCCCGTACGACGCGACCCACCTGGGTCATGCGGCGACCTACACCGCGTTCGACCTCGTTCAGCGCGTATGGCTCGACACCAAGCGGCAGGTCCACTACGTCCAGAACGTCACCGATGTCGACGATCCGCTGCTGGAGCGGGCCGTCGCCAACGGGGACGACTGGACGGAGCTCGCCCGGCGCGAGACCGCCCTCTTCTGCGAGGACATGACCGCCCTGCGGATGCTCCCGCCGCGCCACTACATCGGCGCCGTGGAGGCCATACCCGGCATCGTGCCGCTCGTCGAGCGGCTCCTGGAGAGCGGCGCCGCCTACGAGCTGGAGGGGGACGTCTACTTCTCGGTCCAGGCCGACCCCGACTTCGGCGAGGTCGCCGGGCTCGACGCGGAAACGATGCGCCGGCTCTCCGCCGAGCGCGGCGGCGACCCGGACCGGCCCGGCAAGAAGGACCCCGTCGACCCCCTGCTGTGGAGGGCCGCGCGCGAGGGCGAGCCCAGCTGGGACGGCGGGAGCCTCGGGCCCGGCCGGCCCGGCTGGCACATCGAGTGCGTGGCCATCGCGCTGGACCACCTCGGCATGGGCTTCGACGTCCAGGGCGGCGGCTCCGATCTGGCCTTCCCGCACCACGAGATGGGCGCCTCGCACGCCCACGCGCTCACCGGCGAGCGCCCCTTCGCCAAGGCGTACGTCCACGCCGGGATGGTCGCCCTGCACGGCGAGAAGATGTCCAAGTCCAAGGGCAATCTCGTCTTCGTGTCGGCGCTGCGCCGCGAGGGCGTGGACCCGGCGGCGATCCGGCTGGCGCTGCTGGCCCACCACTACCGCTCCGACTGGGAGTGGACCGACGAGGACCTGGCCGCGGCCACGGCCCGGCTCGACCGCTGGCGCGCCGCCGTCTCCCGGCCCGACGGGGCCCCCGCCGACGCTCTCGTCGAGGAGGTCCGCGCGGCACTGGCGGACGACCTGAACGCTCCCGCGGCCCTCGCCGCGGTGGACCGCTGGGCCGCGGGGCAGGAGGCCACCGGCGGTACGGACCCGTCGGCGCCCGGACTGGTGTCCCGCGCCGTGGACGCGCTGCTGGGCGTGGCCGTCTGAGGCCGGCCGTCCGCGCGGTGGGCGCGGTCGGCTCATTCCGCTCATGAGGAACGGGGCGCTCCCGCCACCGGGAGCGCCCCGTTCCGCGTTCCGCCGCTCCGTGATCCGCCGGCCGGCTACGTGTCCTCGGAGCCCGGGCCGTCCTCCGTGCCGTCGCCGGAGCCGGCGTTCCCGCGGCCGGGTTTCCGGGGGCCGGACGGTCCGCCGGCCGTGTCCCCGCGTCCGCGCGGCCTGCCGCTCCGGCCGCCCCGGCCGCCTTCGGTCCGTCCGCGGCCGCCGGCTCCGCTCTTCCCGGCACCGCCCTCTCCGGCGTCGTCCTTCGCGGACGGCCTGTCCTCCGCGGAGCTCCGGCCGCCGCCGGTGCCTTCGCCGCCCGCCGGGCGGCCGGACGGGCCGCCGCCCTCCTCGCCGGGGGAGTCCTCCCGGGCGCCGGACGCGTCCCCGCCCGTCTCCTCGGGGGTGACCGGCTTCGCCGGCCGGCCGGTCCCCGCCGAGGGGTCCCGCAGATACGAGCCGCTGTCCCGCCCGTCCGGCGCGGAGCCGGTCTCGGTGGCGTGGCCGCCCGGCGCACCGCCCGGCCGGCCGTCCCGCCGCCGCAGATAGCGCTCGAACTCGCGGGCGATCGCCTCACCGGACGCCTCCGGCAGCTCGGCGGTGTCCCGGGCCTCCTCCAGCGTCTGCACGTATTCGGCCACCTCGCTGTCCTCGGCCGCCAGCTGGTCCACACCGAGCTGCCAGGCCCGCGCGTCCTCCACCAGCTCGCCCGTGGGGACGCGCAGCCCGATCAGGTCCTCCAGGCGGTTCAGCAGGGCGAGCGTGGCCTTCGGGTTGGGCGGCTGGGACACGTAGTGCGGCACGGCCGCCCAGAGGCTGACCGCGGGCACCCCGGCGTGCGTGGCCGCCTCCTGCAGGACGCCGACGATGCCGGTGGGGCCCTCGTAGCGGGTCTCCTCCAGGTCCATGGTGCGGGCCAGCTGGGGGTCGGAGGTGACGCCGCTGACCGGGACCGGCCGGGTGTGCGGGGTGTCGCCCAGCAGCGCGCCCAGGATCACGATCATCTCCACGCCCAGCTCGTGCGCGAAGCCGAGGAGCTCGTTGCAGAACGAACGCCAGCGCATGCTCGGCTCGATCCCGCGGACCAGCACCAGGTCGCGCGGCTTCTCCCCGCCCACCCGGACCACGGAGAGCCGCGTGGTGGGCCATGTGATCTTGCGGACCCCGTCTTCGAGGAAGACGGTCGGCCGATTGACCTGGAAGTCGTAGTAGTCCTCGGCGTCGAGTGCGGCGAAGACCTCGCCCTTCCACTCCCGGTCGAGGTGGACGACCGCGGCGGAAGCGGCGTCGCCCGCGTCGTTCCAGCCTTCGAACGCGGCCACCATGACCGGGTCGATCAGCTCGGGAACCCCCTCGAGCTCGATCACCCAGCGCCTCCTTCCGCCGGGGCCGGGGCGCTACCCCCGCAGCCTCGGCTGCTGTTCCGTCACGTGCGGCACCCAGCCTACGGCTTCCGGCGCGGCCGCCGGCAGGCCATGCCGGGGGACGCGGCATCCGCCCGGTCCCCGGGGCCGGACGGCACCGCGCCCCGGCGCGGGCCGGGGTGCGGTGGCCGTTCCGCACGGGAGGAACCTGCCCGGCGAGCGGGCATTCAGTCGCCGACGGGGATCCGCAGCACCTGCCCGGGGACGATCACGTCCGGGTCGGTGAGCTGCGGGTTGGCCCGTACGATGCGCGGGTAGAGGCGGGAGTCGCCGTAGTGGGCCCGGGCGATGGCCGACAGGGTCTCGCCCCGCACCACGGTGTGCTCGCGGTAGCCGATGTAGCCGGGCACGATCCGCGGACCGTAGATCACCGGCACGGTCACCAGGTTGAACTCCTCGCCGTTCTCGGCGCTGACCTCGAAGACCTGGACGTACAGCCGGTCCAGCGTGAAGGCCGCCGCGCTGACGTCGGCCCGGACCTGGAACTGCCCGTGCTCACCGGTCCCGCCGCCGACCTGGAAGTACCCGGTCACCTCGTCGTGGCCCTCGCCGACCCGGTAGTGCGCGGTGCCCTCGAAGCCGTTGGCCACTCCCGCGATGAGGACCGGGTCGCCGACCAGATCCCACTCCCGCGGCTGGTCGATGCGGTTCGTCATCGTGAACGCCCCCCTCTGCCGTCGTGACGTTCCCTCACCCTTGGGGTACCGAACGCACGGCCGGTCAAACGCCGCCCGTGCCACGGTTGTTCGAGGCGCGCGGCGAAGGCCCCGGCGGGAGGCGGAGGGACGGCGGACGGACGGACGGCGGACGGACGGCGGAGGGGAGGCGGTGGGAGGCCCGCACCGTCAGGAGCGGCCGCCTCCCCTCCGGGCGGCGCGGCCGGCTCAGTCCCTGCGGGCGGCGAGGATCTCCTCCACCCGGGTGCGGACCTCCGGGGTGTCCAGGCCGCGGACCGTGAGGGTGGTCCGGCGGCGCAGCACGTCCTCGGCCGTCTCGGCCCACTCGTGGTCGCGGGCGTAGACCACCTGGGCCCAGATCTCCGGCCCGTCCGGATGGATGCGCTCGCCGAGCGCCGGGTCCTCGTCGGCGAGCCGGGCGATGTCGAGCGCCAGCGAGCCGTAGTGCGTGGCCAGCTGGCGCGCCGTCAGCGGGTCCATCCGGGACCCGGGCTCCCGGCTGACCAGCAGCCGGTGTGCCACCGCGTTCGGGTTGGCGATCCCGGGCAGCGGCACCCGGCGCGGCAGTTGCGAGAGCGGCTCCATGTCCTCGGCGAGCGCCCCGTCCGGCAGCGAGGCCAGTTTCCGCATGACCACCCGGCCGATGTGGCGGTACGTCGTCCACTTGCCGCCCGCGACGGACAGCATGCCGCCCCGGCCCTCGGTGACCACGGTCTCCCGCTTGGCCTGCTCCACCCCGCCGGGGCCGCCGGGCAGCACCCGCAGGCCGGCGAAGGCATAGGTCAGCAGATCGGGCGAGAGGTGCTCGTCGCGCACCGAGTGGGCGGCCTCGTCCAGGATCTGGGCGATGTCCGCCTCGGTGGCCCGGACGTCCGCGGGATCGCCCTCGTACGGCTCGTCGGTGGTGCCGAGCAGCAGCTGGTCCTCCCAGGGGAGGGCGAAGGTGATGCGGTACTTGTCGATCGGCGTGGCCATGGCGGCCCGCCACGGCACCTTCCGCCGCAGCACGAGGTGTGCGCCCTTGGAGAGCCGGATGCTGGGGGCGGCGTGCTCGTACTCCATCCGCCGCAGCCGGTCGATCCACGGGCCGGTCGCGTTGAGGACGAGGCGGGCGTTCACACCGAACTCGGTGCCGTCCAGCCGGTCCCGGAGCTCGGCGCCGGTGACGCGGCCGCGGGTGAACCGCAGCCCGGTGACCTCGGCGTGGTTGAGGACGGCGGCCCCGGATCCGGCCGCCGCCCGCACGGTCATCACGGCGACCCGGGAGTCGTTCATCTGGTGGTCGCCGTAGACCGCCACGGCCTTGAGGTTCTCGGTGCGCAGCGCCGGGTTGGCGGCGGCCGCGCGGGCCGGGGATATGACCCGGCCCACGCCGTCGCCGAAGGCCGAGAGCGCGGAGTAGGCGAAGACGCCCGCGCCGAGCTTGGCCGCGCCGTGCGGCCCGCCCTTGTAGACCGGCAGATGGAAGGTGAGCGGGTTGACCAGGTGCGGGGCCACGTCCTTGGCCAGCACCCGCCGCTCGTGGTGGTTCTCCGCCACCAGCTTGACCGCGCCGGTCTGCAGATAGCGCAGACCGCCGTGGACGAGCTTGGAGGAGGCGGACGAGGTGGCGCCGGCGAAGTCGCCGGCGTCCACCATCGCCACCCGCAGACCCGACTGCGAGGCGTGCCAGGCGACCGAGGTGCCCAGGATGCCGCCGCCGATCACCAGCAGGTCGTAGGTTCCCCGGGAGAGCCGGTCGCGGGTCTCGGCGCGGCCGCCGGGCCGCGGGGCCGCGGCCGGGGAGCCTCCGGTGGCCGGAGGGCTCTGCGGGATGGGGATCGTCATCGGACTCAGTTCTCCTGTTCCTCGTTCTCGAGCCAGCCCATGGTCCGTTCCACGGCCTTGAGCCAGTTCTTGTACTCGCGCTGCCGGTCCGCCGCGTCCATCCGGGGCGTCCACTCGGCGGCGCGGCGCCAGTTGGCGCGCAGCGCGTCGGTGTCCGGCCAGTAGCCGACGGCGAGACCGGCCGCGTAGGCGGCGCCGAGACAGGTGGTCTCGGCGACGAGCGGGCGCACCACGGGGGCGTCGAGGACGTCGGCGAGGGTCTGCATCAGCAGGTTGTTCGACGTCATGCCGCCGTCGACCTTGAGGGAGGCCAGCTCGGTGCCGGAGTCCTTGCGCATGGCGTCGGTGATCTCCCGGGTCTGCCAGGCGGTGGCCTCCAGGACGGCGCGGGCGATGTGCGCCTTGGTGACGTAGCGGGTGAGGCCGGCGATCACGCCGCGGGCGTCGTCGCGCCAGTACGGGGCGAACAGCCCGGAGAAGGCCGGCACGAAGTAGGCGCCGCCGTTGTCCTCGACGGAGCTGGCGAGGGTCTCGATCTCCGCGGCGCTGTTGATCAGCCCCATCTGGTCGCGCATCCACTGGACGAGCGCGCCGGTGATGGCGATCGAGCCCTCCAGCGCGTAGACGGGCGCCTGGTCGCCGATGCGGTAGCCGACCGTGGTGACCAGCCCGTGGTACGAGTTGACGGGCGTTCCGGCGGTGTTCATCAGCAGGAACGTTCCCGTGCCGTAGGTGGACTTGGCCTCGCCCTCCTCGAAGCAGGTCTGGCCGAACAGCGCCGCCTGCTGGTCACCGAGGGCCGAGGCCACCGGCACCCCGGCGAGGGCGCCGCTCCTCGCCTCGCCGTACACCTCGGCGGAGGAGCGGATCTCCGGGAGCACCGCGGCGGGCACACCCATCGAGTCGAGGATCTTCGGGTCCCACTGCAGGGTGTGGAGGTTCATCAGCATGGTGCGGGAGGCGTTGGTGACGTCGGTGACGTGGACGCCGCCGTCGGGTCCGCCGGTGAGGTTCCAGATGACCCAGGAGTCCATGGTGCCGAAGAGGATCTCGCCGGCCTCGGCCCGCTCGCGCAGGCCGTCCACGTTGTCCAGCAGCCAGCGGATCTTCGGGCCGGCGAAGTAGGAGGCCAGCGGCAGGCCGGTCTCGCGGCGGAACCGGTCCTTGCCGACGTTGCGGCCGAGCTCGCGGCAGAGCGCGTCGGTGCGGGTGTCCTGCCAGACGATGGCGTTGTGCACCGGCTCGCCGGTGGCCTTGTCCCACAGCAGGGTCGTCTCGCGCTGGTTGGTGATGCCGATCGCCTTGACGTCGGCGGCGGTGATCCCGGCCTTCTCGACGGCACCGTCGACGACCTGCCGGACGTTCGTCCAGATCTCGGCGGCGTCGTGTTCCACCCAGCCCGGCTTGGGGAAGATCTGCTCGTGCTCCTTCTGGTCGACGGCGACGATCCGCCCGTCGGTGTCGAAGACGATGCAGCGGCTGGAGGTGGTGCCCTGGTCGATGGCGGCGATGAACGGGCCGGCGGTGTGCGCGTCGGTCACGGTGTGCTCCTGGGATCCGGTGACGGGAGGGTCGTACGGGGCGTTCGGGACGGGGGTGGCGCGATGCTCCGGTGCGTGTGGTGCGTGTGGTGCGTGTGGTGCGTGTGGTGTCCGGGTCGGGGCCCGGGCTCAGGCGAAGGCCAGCTGGTAGATCCCGCCGGCGAGGGCGCCGCCGAGCAGCGGGCCGACCACCGGGACCCAGGCGTAGCCCCAGTCCGAGCCGCCCTTGTTCGGCAGCGGCAGCAGCGCGTGCACGATCCGGGGGCCGAGGTCGCGCGCCGGGTTGATGGCGTAACCGGTGGGACCGCCGAGCGAGAAGCCGATACCGGCCACGACGAGGGCGACGATCAGCACCCCGGTGCCGGACACGCCCAGGCCCTTGGTCAGGCCCAGGGTGAGGACGGAGAGGACGAGCACGGTGGTGGCGATGGTCTCGGTCATCAGGTTCTGCACGGCGTTCCGGATCTCCGGACCGGTGCAGAAGATGCCGAGCACGGGCCCGGCGGCCGGCGCGTTGTCCTGCTCCACCAGGCCCTCCGGGCCGGTCTGGGCCTCGGCCAGAACCTCCGGGTCGGTCAGGTGGTCGCGGAAGTGGCCGTAGTAGGCCAGCCAGACCAGGACGGCGCCGATCATCGCGCCGAGCAGTTGCGAGGCGATGTAGAGCGGTACGTCCGACCACTCGGTGGTGCCCTGGATGGCCAGGCCGACGGTGACCGCCGGGTTGATGTGGGCGCCGGAGAGACCGACCGCGATGTAGGCGCCGGTGAGGACCGCGAAGCCCCAGCCGAGGGCGATGGCGGTCCAGCCGGCGTTGAGGGCCTTCGAGCGCTTGAGGGTGACGGCGGCCACGACGCCGCCGCCGAGCAGGATGAGTACGGCGGTTCCGATGGTCTCGCCGATGAAGATGTCGGAGCTGGACACCCGCGACTCCTTTGTCCTTGTCCAGGGGGGCACGGCGGGCCCCGGGGTCCCACCCGTGGCCCGTGCCCTCGGTGAGGGCGGTCACCGGTCGGCCGTTGGCGGCACCGTGATCAATATTGTCGTTAGGTGTTCGACAATGCCGACCGGAGAACGGCAGTTTTCTTCACGGGTCCCAGCACGTCAAGAGTCCGCGAACGAAAAAGCCGCCGATTCGACCAGTGCGTAGAGCAAGGGTGACAGAGGGTGTTCAGAATCGCCCGGCGCCGAGGTCCCGGGAGACTGCCCGGGCGCAGTCCCGTACCGCCGCGACCAGCCGCGATCGCAGCTCGGTGCCGTCGCAGACCCGCTCCACCGCTCCGGTGACGCCGACCGCGCCGACGGGCATCCGCCGCCGGTTGTGGATGGGCGCGGCCACGGAGGCCACCCCGGCCCAGGTCTCCTCGATGTCCGAGGCCCAGCCCCGGGCCCGGGTGAGGTCGAGAAGGGCCTCGAACTCCTCGGCCCCGGTGACCGTGCGGTCCGTGAAGGCCTCCTTGGCGCCCTCCACGGCCTCGGCGTGCGCCACCGGGTCGTAGGCCGCCAGCACCTTGCCCAGCGCCGTGCTGTGCAGCGGCTGCATGGCCCCGACCTCCAGGACCTGCCGGCTGTCGTCCGGCCGGAAGACGTGGTGCACGATGAGCACGCCGCTCTGGTGCAGCACCCCCAGGTGGACGCTCTCCCCGCTGGACCGCGCCAGGTCGTCGGTCCACACCAGGGCCCGCGCCCGCAGTTCGTTGACGTCCAGATAGCTCTGGCCCAGCCGCAGCATCTCGGCGCCGAGCTGATAGCGGCCCGAGGCCGGGTCCTGCTCGACGAAGCCCTCCTGCTGGAGCGTGCGGAGGATGCCGTGCGCGGTGCCCTTGGCCAGTCCCAGCGCGGCGGCCACCTCGGACAGGCCGAGCCGGCGCTCGCCGCCCGCCAGGAGCCGCAGCATCGCCGCGGCCCGCTCCAGGGACTGGATGGTCCGAGCCATCGGGCAACCTCCATCGTTACGGATTCGGCAATGCTGAACAGTATCGGCCTATGCCGACCCCGGGTAGCTTGCCGGAAGCAGCCGGCGGGATCCTTCGGCCGGCACATGGCCGGAACATAGTCCGCCCACTGAAACACTCCGGAGACCGGGCCCCATCACGGCTACGCTGGCCGGGTGCGTTCTTCGCAGGGAGGGCGTAAAGCCGACAGCCGTCGCACCTCAGGGAGTTTTCCATGGGCTCGATCCAGCCATCGACGAGCAGCACCGACCGCGTCGCCGCCCTGAGGGAGGCGCTCGCCACCCGCGTGGTCGTGGCCGACGGGGCGATGGGCACCATGCTCCAGGCACAGGAGCCGACCCTGGAGGACTTCGAGCAGCTGGAGGGCTGCAACGAGATCCTGAACGTCACCCGCCCCGACATCGTGCGCTCCGTCCATGAGGCCTACTTCGCGGCCGGGGTGGACTGCGTGGAGACCAACACCTTCGGGGCCAACCACGCCGCGCTGGCCGAGTACGACATCGCCGACCGGATCTTCGAGCTCTCCGAGGCCGGGGTGCGGATCGCGCGCGAGACGGCCGACGCCTTCACCGCCGGGGACGGCCGCCTTCGCTGGGTCCTGGGCTCGATGGGCCCCGGCACCAAGCTGCCCACCCTCGGCCACGCCCCCTACGACGTCCTGCGCGACGCCTACCAGCGGAACGCCGCGGGCATGATCGCCGGCGGCGCCGACGCCCTCCTGGTGGAGACCACCCAGGACCTGCTGCAGACCAAGGCCGCGGTCATCGGCGCCAAGCACGCGCTCCGGGAGACCGGGACCGACCTCCCCGTGATCGTCTCCGTGACGGTGGAGACCACCGGCACCATGCTGCTGGGCTCCGAGATCGGCGCGGCACTCACCGCCCTGGAACCGCTGGGCATCGACATGATCGGCCTGAACTGCGCCACCGGCCCGGCCGAGATGAGCGAACACCTGCGCCATCTGGCCCGCCACTCCCGGGTCCCGCTGTCCTGTATGCCCAACGCCGGGCTGCCCGTGCTGGGCAAGGACGGCGCCCACTACCCGCTCACGCCGGCCGAGCTGGCCGACGCGCAGGAGACCTTCGTCCGCGAATACGGGCTCTCCCTGGTCGGCGGCTGCTGCGGCACCACACCCGAGCATCTGCGCCAGGTCGTCGAACGGGTCCGGGACCTGACCCCCGCCCCGCGCGATCCGCGCCCCGAGCCGGGAGCGGCCTCCCTCTACCAGAGCGTGCCGTTCCGGCAGGACACGGCGTATCTGGCCATCGGGGAGCGCACCAACGCCAACGGCTCGAAGAAGTTCCGCGAGGCCATGCTGGACGGCCGCTGGGACGACTGCGTGGAGATGGCCCGGGAGCAGATCCGCGAGGGCGCCCACCTGCTGGACGTGTGCGTGGACTACGTCGGCCGGGACGGCGTCGCCGACATGGCGGAGATCGCCGGCCGCTTCGCCACCGCCTCCACCCTCCCGCTGGTGCTGGACTCCACGGAACCGGCCGTGATCCGGGCCGGACTGGAGAAGCTCGGCGGCCGCGCCGTCATCAACTCCGTCAACTACGAGGACGGCGACGGACCGGAGTCGCGCTTCGCGAAGATCACCCGGCTCGCGGTGGAGCACGGCGCGGCGCTGATCGCCCTGACCATCGACGAGGAGGGCCAGGCCCGCACCCCCGAGCACAAGGTCGCCGTCGCCGAGCGCCTGATCGCCGACCTCACCGGCACCTGGGGCGTGCACAAGAGCGACATCCTCATCGACTGCCTCACCTTCACCATCGCCACCGGCCAGGAGGAGTCCCGCAAGGACGGCCTGGCCACCATCGAGGCCATCCGCGAACTCAAGCGCCGCCACCCGGACGTCCAGACCACCCTCGGCCTGTCGAACATCTCGTTCGGGCTCAACCCGGCCGCGCGCGCCGTGCTCAACAGCGTCTTCCTGGACGAGTGCGTCAAGGCCGGCCTCGACTCCGCCATCGTCCACGCCTCCAAGATCCTGCCCATCGCCCGGCTGGACGAGGAGCAGCGCGAGGTCGCCCTCGACCTGATCCACGACCGCCGCCGGGAGGGCTATGACCCCCTGCAGCGGTTCCTGGAGCTCTTCGAGGGCGTGGACACCAAGTCGATGAAGGCCGGCCGGGCCGAGGAACTGGCCGCCCTCCCGGTGGACGAGCGCCTGCAGCGCCGCATCATCGACGGCGAGCGCAACGGCCTGGAGGCCGACCTCGACGAGGCCCTGCGGGAGCGCCCCGCCCTGGAGATCGTCAACGACACGCTGCTCGCCGGTATGAAAGTCGTGGGGGAACTGTTCGGATCCGGCCAGATGCAGCTGCCGTTCGTGCTGCAGTCCGCCGAGGTCATGAAGGCGGCGGTGGCCCACCTCGAGCCGCACATGGAGAAGGTCGAGGGCGAGGAGGGCAAGGGCACCATCGTGCTGGCCACCGTCCGCGGTGACGTCCACGACATCGGCAAGAACCTGGTCGACATCATCCTCTCCAACAACGGCTACACCGTCGTCAACCTCGGTATCAAGCAGCCGGTCTCCGCGATCCTGGAGGCGGCCCGGGAACACCGGGCCGACGTCATCGGCATGTCGGGTCTCCTGGTCAAGTCCACCGTGATCATGAAGGAGAACCTGGAGGAGCTCAACCAGCGCAAGCTGGCCGCCGACTATCCCGTCATCCTCGGCGGCGCGGCCCTCACCCGCGCCTACGTCGAGCAGGACCTCCACGAGATCTACGAGGGCGAGGTCCGCTACGCCCGCGACGCCTTCGAGGGGCTGCGGCTGATGGACGCCCTGATCGCCGTCAAACGCGGCGTGCCCGGCGCCGCCCTGCCCGAACTGCGGCAGCGCCGGGTCCCCCGGCGCGACCTGGAGATCAGCGAACCCGAGCCGGGGGAGGGCGTCCGGTCCGACGTCGCCACCGACAACCCCGTGCCCACCCCGCCGTTCTGGGGCACCCGGGTGGTCAAGGGCATCCAGCTCAAGGAGTACGCCTCCTGGCTGGACGAGGGCGCGCTCTTCAAGGGGCAGTGGGGGCTCAAGCAGTCCCGCACCGGCGAGGGCCCCACGTACGAGGAGCTGGTGGAGCGCGAGGGCCGGCCCCGGCTGCGCGGCTGGCTCGACCGGCTCCAGACGGAGAACCTGCTGGAGGCCGCCGTCGTCCACGGCTACTTCCCCTGCGTCTCCAAGGGCGACGACCTGATCATCCTGCGGGAGGACGGCACGGAGCGCACCCGCTTCACCTTCCCCCGGCAGCGCCGCGGCCGCCGGCTGTGCCTGGCGGACTTCTTCCGCCCGGAGGAGTCGGGGGAGACCGATGTGGTCGGCCTGCAGGTCGTCACCGTCGGTTCCCGGATCGGTGAGGAGACGGCCAAGCTCTTCGCCGCCGACGCCTACCGCGACTACCTCGAACTCCACGGCCTCTCGGTCCAGCTGGCCGAGGCCCTGGCCGAGTACTGGCACGCCCGGGTCCGCGCCGAGCTGGGCTTCGCCGGGGAGGACCCCGCGGCCATGGAGGACATGTTCGCGCTCAAGTACCGCGGCGCACGCTTCTCCCTCGGCTACGGCGCCTGCCCCGACCTGGAGGACCGGGCGAAGATCGCCGAGCTGCTGGAGCCCGGCCGGATCGGCGTCGAGCTCTCCGAGGAGTTCCAGCTCCACCCCGAGCAGTCCACCGACGCCATCGTGATCCACCACCCCGAGGCCAAGTACTTCAACGCCCGGTAGCGCGGGCGGCGCGGTCCGGCCCCGTGCGGGCAGGCCCCCCGGAGCGGCGCCGGGCGCTCGCCACGACGCTCCGTAGCGGCTCGACGTACACTGGTCGGTCCGGCACGGCCGGGCGACCTTTCACGAGAGGGGCAAGGATGACCAGCAGCATCCCCGCGCTCGGCACCCGGACGGCCGAGGGGTCCACCACCCTGCAGGCCGTACTGCTCGACATGGACGGCACGCTCGTCGAGACCGAGGGCTTCTGGTGGGACGCCGAGGTGGAGGTCTTCGCCGAACTCGGCCACATCCTCCACGATCACCACCGCGAGGTGGTGATCGGCGGCCCGATGAGCCGCAGTGCCCGCTACCTCATCGAGGCCACCGGCGCCGACATCACCGTCCCGGAGCTGTCCGTGCTCCTCAACGACCGCTTCGAGGAGATGATCGGCCGCGGTGTGCCGCTGATGCCCGGGGCGGCCCGGCTGCTGGCCGAACTGGCCGCGCACCGGGTGCCGACCGCGCTGGTCTCCGCCTCGCACCGGCGGATCATCGACCGGGTCCTGGAGTCGGTCGGGGCCGGCCACTTCGACCTCACCCTGGCCGGGGACGAGCTGGAGCGGACGAAGCCGCACCCCGACCCGTATCTGACGGCTGCCGCCAAGCTGGGGGTGGACCCGGCCCGCTGTGCGGTGGTCGAGGACACCCCGACGGGGGTGGCGGCGGCGGAGGCGGCGGGCTGCCCGGTGGTGGTGGTGCCGTCCGTGGCATCGGTCGCACCGGCGCCGCGGCGTACGGTGGTCAGTTCCCTCGAAGAAGTCGACCTCCCCTTTCTGCACGGATTGATCACGGGAATGCACTGAACCGCACACGGTGCGTATGGCGGCGGAAAGAAGACGACCGTCGGCGCCCGTCCGGTCATTTTCCGTGACGAATGCGCGCGGGAATTCCCGGTGATCCCACCGGAAATCCATGACGTGACCTTTCTCACGCCCCCGCCGGTCGACAGGGGCGGGCAAGGGTGTTCTCCGAGGGGCGGGGCGGCCCGCATGCGCACCTTTCTGTCCCCATAGGTCGGTGAACGCGGCAATCATTCCGGCGTCCGGATAGTGGACGGACCGCGGCTGTTATCAGTGTGTTATGAGGCGTCAACTTCGCCCCGTTCCAGCATCCCTGGCGGCGCGGACTAATGTTTCGCCAGAACTTCACCACAGCCCCTGTGACCAGCGGTGCCCACGTCGGTATGGTCCCCGGGACGGATCGCAATGCAGGAGACCCCCGACGATGAATCGCAAGACTCTGGCGCTGCCGGCGGCCATCGGCTTGCTGCTGCCGGTCCTGGCTGCTTGCGGCGGGTCGGCGGGGTCGGCGGCGGACGGGGCGATCGTCGTCGGCACCACGGACCAGTTCATCGTCACCGAGGACAACCCGGCGCCCTTCGATCCCGCGCTGGCCTATGAGATGGCCTCCTGGAACGTCCTGCGCAACAGTTTCCAGACGCTGATGGCCCTGCCCCGCTCCGGCAGCGAGCCGACCCCCGAGGCGGCCTCCCGGTGCGGCTTCTCCGACCGGCGCAACGAGCAGTACCGCTGCACCCTGCGGGAGGGCCTGAAGTTTTCCAACGACAACCTCCTCACCGCGGAGGACGTGAAGTTCTCGATCGAGCGGACGCTGAGGATCAAGGATCCCAACGGGCCGGTCTCGCTGATCTCGAACATCGACCGGATCGAGACCCTCGGTGACCTGGAAGTCGTCTTCCACCTCAAGAAGCCGGACGCGACCTTCCCGCACAAGCTCGCCACCCCCGCCGCCGCGATCGTGGACTCCCAGAGCTACCGGCGGGACGCGCTCCGCGACGGCTTCGAGGTGTCCGGCTCCGGCCCCTACACCCTGGAGACGAAGGAGAAGGACGGTGCCGTCCAGTCGATCACCTTCACCAGGAACCGGAACTACCAGGGGCAGTTCAAGCTCAGGAACGAGAAGGTCGAACTGCGGATCCTCCGGGACTCGGTGGCGATGGAGGAGGCCCTCAAGGCCGGCGAGATCGACATGATGACCCGCAGCATGTCACCCGAGCAGATCGCCCGGCTGGCGAAGGGTGAGGACGAGGACATCGAACTCGTCGAGATGCCCGGCCAGGAGATCCGCTACCTCGTCTTCGACACCGAGCACCGGACGGCCGGCCGGAAGGCCGTGCGGCGGGCCGTCGCACAGATCGTCGACCGCCAGGAACTCGCCCGCGACGTGTACGCGCGCAGCGCCGAGCCGCTCTACTCCATGATCCCGAGCAGCGTCGACGCGCACGTCAACTCCTTCTTCAACCGGTACGGGGAGCCCGACCCGGCGGCCGCCCGCAGGACCCTGGCCTCCGCCGGTGTCGACACCCCGGTGAAGCTGGAGCTGACGTACACCACGGACCACTACGGCCCGGCCACGGCCCTGGAGTTCGAGACCCTGCAGAAGCAGCTGAACCGGACGGGCCTGTTCGACGTAACGATCAAGGGCGTTCCCTGGAAGACGTTCCGCCCCAGCCAGACCGAGCGCAAGTACGCCGCGTACGGTATGGGCTGGTTCCCCGACTTCCCGGACCCCGACAACTTCACGGCCCCGTTCTTCTCCGAGGACAACTTCCTCAACAGTCCGTACGACAACGAGGAGATCCACGGCCGGCTGATCCCGGAGACCCGGCGGCAGGCGGAGCGGACCGGTGCCACCAAGAGTTTCGAGCGGGTCCAGGACATCGTCGCCGAGGAGGTGCCGCTGCTGCCGCTGTGGCAGGGCAAGCAGTACGTCGCAGCCCGGAACACCGTCACCGGAGTGGAATGGGCGCTGAACTCGTCGTCGGTCCTGCAGCTGTGGGAACTCGGCCGCACGGTCGACTGACCTGACCAGTCGTGGCACCGACGGGGGCCGGTGCCGATCAAGAAGAGTGTGAGGAATGTGCGCGTGAGGATACGTCATCACCTGCTCGCGGTCCCCATCGCGATGGGGCTGCTGGCCGGTTGCGGCGGGGGGGACGCCGACTCGGCCGGCACGGGTGAGCCGATCGTCATGGGAATGACGGACGAGATCGCGGCCACCGACCCGGCTTCCGGCTACGACCCCGGCTCCTGGCTGCTGTTCAACAACGTCTTCCAGTCGCTGATGAGCTTCCCCCGGGGCGGTACGACACCGCAGCCGGAGGCGGCCGAGCGCTGTGGCTTCGACGACAGCGCCAGCAGGGTCTACCGCTGCGAGCTCAAGAAGGGGCTCAAGTTCAGCAACGGCAACAGCCTGACGTCCAAGGACGTGGCGTTCTCCTTCCGCCGGACGCTGAAGATCAACGACGAGAACGGCCCGGCCGTCATGCTGACGTCGATCGACAAGGTCGAGACGCCGGACGAGAAGACCGTCGTCTTCAAGCTCAAGTTCCCCGACGCGACCTTCCCCATGAAGATCGCCTCCGGCGCCGGCTCGATCGTGGACCACCGCGAGTACGAGATGGACAAGCTCCGCACCGACGGCAAGGCCATCGGCTCCGGCGTCTACAAGCTCGACTCCTACACGCCCGAGAAGGAGGCGAAGTTCTCCGTCAACCCGGACTACAAGGGCCCCGCCAAGGTCAAGAACTCCGGCATGACGATGAAGCTCTTCAACGGCGACCAGGCCGCCCTGAAGAGCGCCCTGCGCGAGGGCGAGGTCGACCTCGCCTACCGCGGTCTCTCCATCAAGGACATCAACGAGCTGGAGACCGCCACGACCGACGAGAAGAACGGCCTGGAGGTCATCGAGGGCACCAGCGCCGAGGTCCAGCACCTGGTCTTCAACGTCGACCACCCGGTCGTCGGCAAGGACGGCGTGCGCAAGGCCATCGCCTACCTCGTCGACCGCAGCGCACTGGTCCGCGACGTCTACAAGTACACCGCCAAGCCGCTGTACTCGATCGTCCCGGCGGGCATCACCAGCCACAACACCGCCTTCTTCGACGTCTACGGCGACCGCCCGCAGCGGGACAAGGCCGAGGAGGCGCTCCGCGAGGAGGGCATCACCGGCCGGCTCAAGATCACCCTCTGGGCCACGCCGACCCGCTACGGCCCCGGCACCGTCCCCGGCTTCCAGAAGCTCGCCCAGCAGCTCAACGCCAGCGGGCTGTTCGACGCCGACGTGAAGAGCGTCGAACTGGAGGAGTACGAGGAGGGCATCAAGAACGGCGAGTACGGCATCTACGTGAAGGGCTGGGTGCCCGACTACCCGGACCCGGACAACTTCACCGCGCCGTTCTTCGGCGAGGGCAACGTCCTCTCCAACAACTACGAGTCCAAGCGCATCGTGAAGCAGCTCATCCCGAGCACCGCCGCCGAGGCCAACCGCGCCGCCACCGCCGCGAACTTCGGCGAGCTGCAGGACATCGTCGCCGAGGAACTGCCGGTGCTGCCGCTGTGGCAGGGCAAGCAGTACGCGGTGGCGCACCGGGACATCGCCGGTCTGGAGTGGTCGCTGGACGCCTCCACCGTCTTCCGCTTCTGGGAGATCAGCAAGATCCAGGAGTGACCGGAGCGGTCCGCCGCACCGCTATCCGGCCCGGCACCCCGCGGGGGAAGGGCCGGCCCGCACCCGGGCCGGCCCTTCCCCCGCGTCCGCGCGCGCTCACCGGGCGCCCCCGGGCCGCACCAGACCGCTCTCGTAGGCGTAGACCGCCGCCTGCACCCGGTCGCGCAGACCGAGCTTGGTCAGCACGTGCCCCACATGGGTCTTGACCGTGGTCTCGCTGACGAACAGGTCGGCCGCGATCTCCGCGTTGGACAGCCCCTTGGCGACCAGCTTGAGCACCTCCACCTCGCGGTCGGTCAGGGTGTCCAGCGTGTCGGGCACGGGCTCGTCCCCCGAGGGGAGCTTCGCCGCGTACTTGTCGAGCAGCCGGCGGGTGATGCTCGGCGCGAGCATGGCCTCGCCCGAGGCGACCACCCGGATCGCCTGCACCAGCTCCTGCGCGGGCGCGTCCTTGAGGAGGAAGCCGCTCGCCCCCGCGCGGAGCGCCTCCACCACGTACTCGTCCAGGTCGAACGTGGTCAGGACCAGCACCTTCGCCGGCCCCTCCCGGCCCGGCCCGGTGATCTGCCGGGTGGCCTCGACCCCGTCCATCCGGGGCATCCGGATGTCCATCAGGACCACATCGGGCTGCAGGGCCCTGACCTGGTCCAGGGCCTGCAGCCCGTCACCGGCCTCGCCGACCACGGCGATGTCCTGTTCCGCCTCCAGGATCATCCGGAAACCGGTGCGCAACAGGGGCTGGTCGTCGACCAGGAGGACACGGATGGCCACAGCGGGACTCCTTCGCTAGACACCGCCCATTCTGCCCTGGCCCGGTACCCGCGGGCCGCCCGGTTCCCCGTCGGGGACGGCCACGGGCAGCAGCGGGTACGGCGGGGGAGTGCCGCCGAACTCCGGGCACACCGCCCGGTGGTCGCACCAGTCGCACAGCCGGCTCCGCCGGGGCCGCCAGTCCCCGGTGTCCGTGGCCCGGCGGATCGCGTCCCACAGGGCCAGCAGCTTCCGCTCGGTGGCCCGCAGGTCCTCCTCGGCCGGGTCGTACGTCAGGATGTCGCCGCTGCCGAGATAGACCAGCTGCAGCCGGCGCGGCACCGTGCCCCGCAGCCGCCACAGGACCAGGGCGTAGAACTTCATCTGGAACAGCGGGCCGTCCGCGTATTCCGGGCGCGGGGCCTTCCCCGTCTTGTAGTCGACGATCCGCACCTCGCCGCCCGGGGCGACGTCCACCCGGTCGATGATGCCGCGCAGCCGGAGCCCGGAGTCCAGCGTGGTCTGGACGAACAGCTCCCGCTCCGCCGGCTCCAGCCGGGAGGGGTCCTCCAGCGTGAACCAGCGCTCCACCAGCCGCTCGGCCTCGGCGAGCCATCCGGCCGGCGGCGCCGGACCGGGGCCGTCGTCGTCTCCGCCGCCCTCCGTTCCCCCGCCGGCGTCCCCGAACAGCTCGGCCAGCTCCGGCCGCGCCGCCAGCAGCCGCTCCCATTCGCCGGGCACCAGCGCCCGGGCGCGCGTGGCCGTGCGCTCCGCGGCCGGGGTGTCGAAGAGCCGCTCCAGCACCGCGTGGACCAGCGTCCCGCGGGCGGCCGCCTCGCTGGGCTTCTCCGGCAGTTTGTCGATCACCCGGAAGCGGTAGAGCAGCGGGCAGGTCATGAAGTCGGCGGCGCGCGACGGCGACAGCGACGTCGGCGGCGCGGCCGCCGCGCCGCGCCCGCGGCCGGTCCTGCGGCCGCCGTGTCCGGCGTCCGCGCGCTCGGTGCTGGTTCCCATGGCGTACGACCCTACGGCCCGGGACCGACACCGGTCCGCATACCATCGACGGCAGACCTCCCCGGGCCGCCGGCCGTGCGCGGAACCGGACGACAGCGGCGCGGGGGAACGAGCGACGAAGGGACACCGTGGACGAGAGCGGCGAGAGCGGGAAGCCGCAGTCCGGCGGCGGGGGAGCGGCCGGCGGCGTTGGTGAGCCGAAGCGGCCGCGCGGGACGGGGGGCGGCATTCTCATGGGCCGCCCGTTCGGGGTGCCCGTCTACGTCGCTCCCAGCTGGTTCCTGGTCGCCGCCCTGATCACCTGGGTCTTCGGCGGGCAGCTCGAACGGGTGCTGCCCGGACTCGGCGGTCTGCGCTACCTCGTCTCCCTCTTCTTCGCGGTCGCCTTCTACGGGTCCGTGCTCGTCCACGAGCTGGCCCACACCGTCGTCGCGCTCCACTACAAGCTGCCCGTCCGCCGCATCCAGCTCCAGTTCTTCGGCGGGGTCTCCGAGATCGAGAAGGAGTCCGAGACCCCGGGCCGGGAGTTTCTGCTCGCCTTCGTCGGCCCGCTGCTCTCCCTGGCCCTCGCCGGGGTCTTCTACCTCGGCGTGTACGCCGTCGAGCCCGGCACCGTCCCCGGTGTGCTGCTGGCCGGCCTGATGATCTCCAACCTGATCGTCGCCGTCTTCAACCTCCTGCCCGGACTGCCCCTGGACGGCGGACGGATGCTCCGCGCCGTCGTCTGGCGGGTCACCGGCAAACCGATGACCGGCACCGTCGCCGCCGCCTGGACCGGCCGGGCCCTCGCCATCGCCGTCCTGATCGGCCTGCCGCTGCTCACCCACTCCGGCAGCCTCGGCAACGCCCCGGAGGACCTCGGCGGGGTCGACACGGTCACCGACGCGCTGCTCGCCGCCATCCTCGCGGCGAT
Source organism: Streptomyces sp. F63 (assembly GCF_018070345.1). GTDB lineage: Bacteria > Actinomycetota > Actinomycetes > Streptomycetales > Streptomycetaceae > Streptomyces. The sequence goes on along the minus strand of NZ_JAGPXX010000004.1, from coordinate 280,908 downwards.
CATCTGGACCGGCGCCGGCAACAGCCTGCGCATGGCCCGGCTCCGCGAGCGCCTCCCGGAACTCCGGGCCCGCAACCTCACCCGGCGCGCGGTTCCCGTCGCCGCCGACACCCCTCTCTCCGAGGCGCTGCGCCGCGCCAACGAGGCGGGGGCCCGGGCCCTCGTCGTGGTCGACGGGCAGGGCGAGCCCACGGCTCTCGTCCGCGAGGCCGCGATCGCCGGGGTCCCCGAGCACCGCCGCCCCTGGGTCGCCGCCGGCGGCCTGGCCCAGGACCTCAAGCCGGGTCTGCGGGTCTCCGCGGAGCTCGCCGGCGAGGATCTCCTGGAGACCCTGCGGGCCACCCCCGCCACCGAGTACCTGGTCGTCGAGGAGACCGGCGAGGTCTACGGCGTGCTCTCCACCGCCGACGTCGAACGCGCCTTCGTCTCCGCGATGGCCCGCAACCCCTGAGGCACCGTCCCCCGCGCCCGCGCCCGCGGACCGGCCGCACCGCTGTGGCGGGACGGCCCGCCGGCGACCGGTAGGCTGGTCACATGTCCGAACCGACCGGTGCCGCCCGCCGTCGCGGGCCCTTCAAGGTCGGGGACCAGGTCCAGCTCACCGACCCCAAGGGACGCCACTACACGTTCACGCTCGAAGCCGGGAAGAGCTTCCACACCCACAAGGGTGCCTTCCCGCACGACGAGCTGATCGGCGCTCCCGAGGGCAGTGTTGTCCGTACCACCGGGAACGTCGCGTACCTCGCGCTGCGCCCCCTGCTCCCCGACTACGTCCTGTCCATGCCCCGCGGAGCCGCCGTGGTCTACCCCAAGGACGCGGGGCAGATCCTGGCGATGGCCGACATCTTCCCCGGCGCCCGCGTCGTCGAGGCCGGCGTCGGCTCCGGCTCCCTCAGCACCTTCCTGCTGCGCGCCATCGGCGATCAGGGCATGCTGCACTCGTACGAGCGCCGCGCGGACTTCGCGGAGATCGCGGCCGGGAACGTCCGGCGCTACTTCGGCGGCGAGCACCCGGCCTGGCGGCTCACCGTCGGCGATCTGCAGGACAACCTCTCGGACACCGAGGTCGACCGGGTCATCCTCGACATGCTCGCCCCGTGGGAGTGCCTGGACGCGGTCTCCAAGGCCCTGGTGCCCGGCGGCATCCTCTGCGGCTACGTGGCCACCACCACCCAGCTCGCCCGCACCGTCGAGGCCATCCGCGAGCACGGCACGTTCAACGAGCCGACCGCCTGGGAGACCATGGTCCGCACCTGGCACGTGGAGGGCCTCGCGGTCCGCCCCGACCACCGCATGATCGGCCACACCGGCTTCCTGCTCACCGCCCGCCGCCTCGCGGACGGCGTGGAACCCCCGCTGCGCCGCCGCCGTCCCGCCAAGGGCGCCTACGGCGAGGACTACACCGGCCCGGGGTCGGGCAGCGGCGGCGCCGGCCGCGACTGACGCCCCGTCCGCCCGACCCGCGCACCACCCTCCGTACGGCACGGCTCCGCCGTCCGCTTCCCCGGGAAGTCCGGACGGCGGGGTCCCGGGTAAACCTTTGGCCACACTTGGCGGCGCGCTGTGACCCCGCCGTTCCCGGCCGGTGTGAGATATGGCACGATGCAGGCCATCCCCATCCGCTCCGGATTCCAGGAGACACAAGCGCGTGCAGGCCCCGGCATGCCCTCAGCCGTCAGCGCCCCGGCCCTCGAAGCCCACCGCGGACCTTCCGCACACCCGTACCCGGCCGGTCCACTGGCTCACCACCGCGACGGCCCTCGCCGCCGTCCTGGCAGCCGCTGCCCTCGTCCAGCCGCCGGACGCGACCGCCACCCCGCCCGCCGCCGGCCGGCAGCAGGCCGGTGCGGCGGACGGCACGGCGCGGCAGGCGGCCGCGCCCGACGCCGGGGCCGCCGAGTACCCCCTGGAGTGCGGTGGCGCGGAAACCGAGGTGGTGGACCGGGGGTCCGCCGATCTCGACGGCGACGGCCGTCCGGAGACGGCCGTCGTGGTCCGCTGCGCCGCCGGCATGGGCACGCCCCCGCACGGCGTGTACGTCCTGGGGTCCGCCCCGGGCGGACCCCAGGGCGCCCCGGCTGCTGGAGACCCTGGTCGACCCGGCGGAGAAGATGAACGTCACGGACTTCGCCGTGGACGAGGACGGGGCGATCTCCGCGACCCTGCTCGGCTACTCCGGTCCGGACGTCCCCCGCTGCTGCCCGGATCTGCAGCGGAAGGTCGAATGGCACTGGCGGGACGGGAAGTTCCGGCTGACCGCCCTGCCCGTCCCCGGGAGTGTGTGACCGGTTACTCCGCGTCAGGACCGTACAGCTCAACCTTGTCCGAAACCCGCTGTACGTGAATACAGTCGCCGGGGCATTCCTTGGCGGAATCCACGACTTCGCGGAGGAGTGGCAACGGCACGCGCGTGGTGGCGCCGGCCTCCGTGAGCAGCTCGTCGTCGGCGTCCTTCACATAGGCGAGGCCGTCGATGTCGAGTTCGAAGACCTCGGGCGCGTACTGGGCGCAGATGCCGTCGCCGGTGCACAGATCCTGGTCGATCCAGACCTCCAGCTCCGGCTGAGCCGTGTCCGCCGTGGCCCCGGCGGCCGTCTCTTCCTGCACGCTCATCTCGCCTGCCGTTCCCTGCGTCGGTGAATCAATTGAAGCCAGCTCTGACGGGTGTTGACCGTCCCGACGATACAACCGGCCGCTTCCGGATGTTGCTGGGTGGGTATCCCCTGGCGAGAGGGAGTACGCAAGGGTGAAGATCGGACACGCCCCCACCGTCTTTGTGATCTAGGGGTTTCAACCTGCACCGGCCCAGGTAGGGTCAGGAAGCGTCCAGCTCCCCTTGGAGGAGGTGAGGACCGTGGCAGCCCACGACGACGACATCAACCGCGGCTTCCGGCCGGGGCGAGGGTCCGAGGACCCCGCCGGCCAGGTCGCCTATCTCGAGCAGGAGATCGCCGTCCTGCGCCGCAAGCTCGCCGACTCTCCGCGCCACACGAGGATTCTCGAAGAGCGGATCGTCGAGTTGCAGACCAATCTGGCCGGGGTTTCCGCCCAGAACGAGCGGCTGGCCGGCACGCTCCGTGAGGCCCGCGACCAGATCGTGGCCCTCAAGGAGGAGGTCGACCGCCTCGCGCAGCCGCCCGCCGGCTTCGGGGTCTTCCTGCAGGCGAACGAGGACGGCACGGCCGACGTCTTCACCGGAGGCAGGAAACTCCGGGTCAACGTCAGCCCGAGCATCGAGCTCGACGAGCTCCGGCGTGGCCAGGAGGTCATGCTCAACGAGGCGCTCAACGTGGTCGAGGCCATGGAGTTCGAGCGCGCCGGGGACATCGTCACCCTCAAGGAGATCCTCGAGGACGGCGAACGGGCCCTGGTGATCGGCCACACCGACGAGGAGCGGGTGGTCCGGCTCGCCGAGCCGCTGATGGGCGTCACCATCCGCGCCGGCGACGCCCTGCTGCTCGAACCCCGCTCCGGCTACGTCTACGAGGTCGTACCGAAGAGCGAGGTCGAGGAGCTCGTCCTCGAAGAGGTCCCGGACATCGACTACGACCGCATCGGCGGCCTGGGCAACCAGATCGAGCTGATCCGGGACGCGGTCGAGCTCCCGTACCTCCACCCCGACCTCTTCAAGGAGCACGAGCTGCGGCCGCCCAAGGGCGTCCTGCTCTACGGCCCTCCCGGCTGCGGCAAGACGCTGATCGCCAAGGCCGTGGCCAACTCCCTTGCCAAGAAGGTCGCCGAGGTCACCGGCCGGCCCGCCGGCAAGAGCTACTTCCTGAACATCAAGGGCCCCGAGCTGCTCAACAAGTACGTCGGCGAGACCGAGCGGCACATCCGCCTGGTCTTCCAGCGGGCCCGGGAGAAGGCGAGCGAGGGCACCCCCGTCATCGTGTTCTTCGACGAGATGGAGTCCCTCTTCCGCACCCGCGGCTCCGGTGTCAGCTCGGACGTGGAGAACACCATCGTCCCCCAGCTGCTCGCCGAGATCGACGGTGTGGAGGGCCTGGAGAACGTCATCGTCATCGGCGCCTCCAACCGCGAGGACATGATCGACCCCGCGATCCTGCGCCCCGGCCGCCTCGATGTGAAGATCAAGATCGAGCGCCCGGACGCGGAGGCCGCGAAGGACATCTTCCGGAAGTACCTCAAGCCGTCGCTGCCGCTCCACGCGGACGACGTCGCCGAGCACGGCGGCTCGCCGGCGGCCGCGGTCGACGGCATGATCCAGTCCGTCGTCGAGCAGATGTACGCGGAGTCCGAGGAGAACCGCTTCCTGGAGGTCACCTACGCCAATGGTGACAAGGAAGTCCTCTACTTCAAGGACTTCAACTCCGGAGCCATGATCCAGAACATCGTGGACCGGGCCAAGAAGATGGCGATCAAAGCGTTCCTCGACCACAACCAGAAGGGTCTGCGGGTCTCCCACCTGCTCGCCGCCTGCGTCGACGAGTTCAAGGAGAACGAGGACCTCCCCAACACCACCAACCCCGACGACTGGGCCCGCATCTCCGGAAAGAAGGGCGAGCGGATCGTCTTCATCCGCACCCTCGTCACCGGGAAGCAGGGCGCCGACACCGGCCGTTCCATCGACACCGTCGCGAACACCGGTCAGTACCTGTAAAGCGCGCCCCGGCTGCGGATGCCCCCGGCGGGCATCCGCAGCCGAGTGCGTTCCGGCAAAGAATGAAATGATCTCCCCACCACCCCCACGGCGCTCTAGGCTTTCGGTACCGCCGGGCCGCGCGGTGCGGGGAGGGGCACACCGCACGCGCATCGGAAAGGCAGCGGTACTTGAGCGCCGACCCCGTCCGGGGGCGGCGCCGGGCAAGGAGGGCCGCATGACCGTACGGCGAGTAATGGGCATCGAGACGGAGTACGGGATCTCCGTTCCGGGGCACCCGAACGCCAATGCCATGCTCACCTCGTCCCAGATCGTCAACGCCTACGCGGCGGCGATGCACCGGGCGCGCCGCGCCCGCTGGGACTTCGAGGAGGAGAATCCGCTGCGGGACGCCCGGGGCTTCGACCTCGCCCGGGAGACGGCGGACTCCAGCCAGCTCACCGACGAGGACATCGGTCTGGCCAACGTCATCCTGACCAACGGCGCCCGGCTCTACGTGGACCACGCGCACCCCGAGTACAGCGCTCCCGAGGTGACCAATCCGCGCGACGCCGTGCTCTGGGACAAGGCGGGGGAGCGGATCATGGCGGCCGCGGCCGAGCGCGCCGCCCAGCTCCCCGGGGGCCAGCCGATCCACCTCTACAAGAACAACACGGACAACAAGGGCGCTTCCTACGGCACGCACGAGAACTACCTGATGAAGCGGGAGACCCCGTTCTCGGACATCGTGCGCCACCTGACGCCCTTCTTCGTCTCCCGTCAGGTCGTCACCGGCGCGGGCCGGGTCGGCATCGGCCAGGACGGTCACGAGCACGGCTTCCAGCTGAGCCAGCGCGCCGACTACTTCGAGGTCGAGGTCGGCCTGGAGACGACCCTCAAACGGCCCATCATCAACACCCGCGACGAGCCCCACGCGGACGCCGAGAAGTACCGGCGGCTGCATGTGATCATCGGCGACGCCAATCTCTCCGAGCTCTCCACCTACCTCAAGCTCGGCACCACCTCCCTGGTGCTGTCCATGATCGAGGACGGCTTCATCGCCGTGGACCTCGCCGTCGACCAGCCCGTCCGCACGCTCCACCAGGTCTCCCACGACACCTCGCTGCGCAAGGCGATCACTCTCCGCAATGGCCGGACCCTCACCGCCGTCCAGCTCCAGATGGAGTACTACGAGCTGGCCAGCAAGTATGTGGAGGACCGCTACGGCGCGGACGCGGACGAGCAGACCCGGGACGTGCTCACCCGCTGGGAGGACGTCCTGAACCGCCTGGAGCGGGATCCGATGAGCCTGGCCGGGGAACTGGACTGGGTGGCCAAGCGGGAGCTGCTGGAGGGCTACCGGCGCCGTGACGGCCTCGACTGGGACGCCCCCCGGCTCCACCTGGTCGACCTGCAGTACGCCGACGTACGCCCCGACAAGGGCCTGTACAACCGGCTGGCCGCCCGCGGCAGGATGAAGCGGTTGCTGGACGAGGGCGAGGTGGACCGGGCCGTCACGCAGCCGCCGGAGGACACCCGGGCCTACTTCCGGGGCCGCTGTCTGGAGCAGTACGCGGACGACGTGGCCGCCGCCTCCTGGGATTCGGTGATTTTCGATCTGCCGGGTCGGGACTCGCTTCAGCGGGTACCCACCCTGGAGCCCTTGCGGGGCACGCGGGACCACGTCAAGGAACTCCTGGACCGCTGCCGCACCGCGGAAGATCTGGTCCGGGTGCTCTCCGGCGGCTGAAACGGTCCCGGCCAGGGAATCATGGGGAGGACACCGGCTCTCCACGAGAAGTACGAGCAGGCGGAGAGCCGATGTCGGACCCGCCTTGTAGGGTCTGATCTTGACCGTTCCAATCAAGCTGGGTCGAACCGAGCGGGGTGAGGGATATGGCGACCAAGGACACCGGCGGCGGCCAGCAGAAGGCCACGCGTTCCACGCAGGAGACCGAGGAGACCACGCAGGACGCGCAGGCCTCGGAGGATCTCAAGGAGCGCCAGGAGAAGCTGTCCGACGACGTGGACTCCGTCCTGGACGAGATCGACGACGTCCTGGAGGAGAACGCCGAGGACTTCGTGCGCAGCTTCGTGCAGAAGGGCGGCGAGTAGGCCGCGCCCGCGCCGGAGAGCGTCACCATCCGTGACGCCTCCGGTGCGCACGGGCGCCGCGCCGGCCGGCGCGGACCCGCCGTTCCGGGAGGCCGGCGGGCGCCCCCGGCCGTCGCGGGGCCATCGGGCGTCCCCGGGAGAGCGGCGCGCCCCACGCGAGGGTGCGGTTCCCCGGGATTCCGCTCCGGCGGAACGTGTGGATCACGGCCGGGAGACGGGTAGGGTCCGGGGCGTGCCGGGTTCTTCCAGGAACGACGCCCGGCACAGGGAAGTTCAGGGACCGGCCCGAGGCGATGTGCCGGGCCGCCGCATCTGTGGAAGGAAACGTGTGGAAGCCAACCCTCGCAAGCCCGGGCGTCTGCCGGCTGCCTTCCTGACCCCGGGATCCTCCTCCTTCATGGACTTTCTCGCCGAGCACGAGCCGGAGCTGCTCCCCGGCCGCCGGCCGCTGCCCCCGGTGCAGGGGGCGATCGAGGCCCCGCACGGCACGACGATCGTCGCGGCAGCCTTCCCCGGCGGTGTGGTGCTGGCCGGTGACCGGCGGGCCACGATGGGCAACATCATCGCCCAGCGCGACATCGAGAAGGTCTTCCCCGCCGACGAGTACAGCGCCGTCGGCATCGCGGGCACGGCCGGCCTGGCCGTCGAGATGGTCAAGCTGTTCCAGCTGGAGCTGGAGCACTTCGAGAAGGTCGAGGGCACGCAGCTCTCCCTGGAGGGCAAGGCCAACCGGCTGTCCACGATGATCCGGGGCAACCTCGGCATGGCCCTGCAGGGCCTGGCCATCATCCCCCTGTTCGCCGGCTGGGACACCGACCGGGAGAAGGGGCGGATCTTCAGCTACGACATCACGGGCGGCCGGTCCGAGGAGCGCGGCTACGCGGCCACCGGCTCGGGCTCGGTCTTCGCCCGCGGCGCCCTCAAGAAGCTCTACCGCGAGGATCTGACCGAACGCCAGGCCCTCACCCTGGTCGTACAGGCTCTCTACGACGCCGCGGACGACGACTCGGCGACCGGCGGACCGGACCTGGCCCGCCGCATCTACCCCGTTGTCACGGTCATCACCGACGAGGGCTTCCGGCGGCTCCCGGAGGACGAGTCCTCCGAGATCGCCCGCGCGGTCCACGAGCGCCGGCTCGAGGAGCCCGAGGGCCCCCGGGCCGCGCTCCTCTGAGGCCGGACGGACCGGAATGCACTTGTCACCGACACGGACAGAAAGGGACGGATAGCCGGTGTCGACACCGTTCTATGTCTCACCCCAGCAGGCCATGGCCGACCGCGCCGAGTACGCCCGCAAGGGCATCGCGCGCGGCCGCAGCCTCGTCGTCCTGCAGTACACCGACGGCATCGTGTTCGCCGGTGAGAATCCGTCCCGCGCGCTGCACAAGTTCAGCGAGATCTACGACCGGATCGCCTTCGCGGCGGCGGGCAAGTACAACGAGTACGAGAACCTCCGCATCGGCGGTGTGCGCTACGCCGATCTGCGCGGCTACACCTACGACCGCGCCGATGTGACGGCCCGCGGGCTCGCGAACGTCTACGCGCAGACCCTCGGCACCATCTTCTCCAGCGCCGGCGAGAAGCCGTACGAGGTCGAACTGGTCGTCGCCGAGGTGGGGGAGACCCCCGAGGGCGACCAGATCTACCGGCTGCCGCACGACGGCTCCATCGTGGACGAGCACGGCTCGGTCGCGGTCGGCGGCAACGCCGAGCAGATCAGCACCTTCCTGGACCAGCGGCACCGGGACGGCATGACGCTCCCGGAGGCACTCAAGCTGGCCGTACAGGCGCTCTCGCGGGACACCAACGGCGGCGAACGGGAGATCCCCGCCGAGCGGCTGGAGGTGGCCGTCCTCGACCGCACCCGCCCGCAGAAGCGGAAGTTCCGCCGGGTGGAGGGCCGCCGGCTCGCCCGCCTCCTGGAACCGGGCGGCGGCGCGGCGGCCGATGAGGCGGATGCCGCCGATGAGCCGGGATCCGGCGAAGACGGGGCCTGACCGGCGCCCGCGGCGGGTTCCCGTGCCCCGGCGGAACCCTTCCGGTCCCGCCGGGGCACGGGTGTGTCCCGGCGGGACCGGCGGCCTGCACCGGGACGGCGCCGCCCCGCACGGGCGGCCCGGCGGTGCCGGGGACCACCGGGCCGTTCTCCGCCGGCGGCGTCCTCGCAGCTCGGATGGGGAGCCGGCAGCCCGGCGCGGGGGGAAAACGATCGGGAAAATGATCGAACGGTGCGGCCCGACCCGGTTTCAGAGCGGGCCGCAGGGCGTAATGTTCAGGCATGGACCGCCGCATTTTCGGGCTGGAGAACGAGTACGGCGTCACGTGCACGTTCAGGGGACAGCGCCGGCTGTCTCCTGACGAAGTGGCGCGCTACCTCTTCCGCCGTGTCGTTTCCTGGGGCCGGAGCAGCAACGTCTTTCTGCGCAACGGTGCCCGCCTCTACCTGGACGTGGGTTCGCACCCGGAATACGCGACTCCCGAGTGCGACAACGTGATCGAGCTGGTCACGCACGACAAGGCGGGCGAGCGCATTCTCGAGGGACTGCTCGTCGACGCCGAGCGCCGCCTGCACGAGGAGGGCATCGCGGGCGACGTCTATCTCTTCAAGAACAACACCGATTCGGCGGGAAACTCCTACGGGTGCCACGAGAACTACCTCGTGGCCCGGCACGGGGAGTTCTCCCGGCTCGCGGACATTCTCATCCCGTTCCTCGTCACCCGGCAGCTGATCTGCGGGGCGGGCAAGGTGCTGCAGACCCCGCGCGGCGCCGTCTACTGCGTCAGCCAGCGGGCCGAGCACATCTGGGAGGGGGTCAGCTCGGCGACCACCCGGTCCCGGCCGATCATCAACACCCGTGACGAGCCGCACGCCGACGCCGAGCGGTACCGCCGGCTGCACGTGATCGTCGGTGACTCCAACATGTCCGAGACGACCATGCTGCTCAAGGTCGGCGCCACCGACCTCGTGCTGCGCATGATCGAGGCGGGCACCGTCATGCGCGATCTCACGCTGGAGAACCCGATCCGGGCGATCCGCGAGGTCAGCCACGACATGACCGGCCGCCGCAAGGTGCGGCTCGCCAGCGGGCGGGAGGCGTCCGCCCTGGAGATACAGCAGGAGTACTACGAGAAGGCCGTCGACTTCTGCGAGCGCCGGGGCATCCGCACCGGCACCGTCGAGCGGGTGCTGGAGCTGTGGGGCCGGACCCTGGAGGCCATCCGCGACGAGGACCTCGATCGCATCGGCACCGAGATCGACTGGGTGATGAAGTACAAGCTCCTGGACCGCTACCGGGCCAAGAACAACATCACCATGTCCCACCCGCGGGTCGCCCAGATAGACCTCGCCTACCACGACATCCACCGCCGCCGCGGGCTCTACTACCTGCTGGAGCGGCGCGGCCAGGCCGCGCGGGTCTGCAACGACCTCAAGATCTTCGAGGGCAAGTCGGTGCCGCCGCAGACCACCCGGGCGCGGCTCCGCGGTGACTTCATCCGCCGCGCCCAGGAGCAGCGGCGTGACTTCACGGTGGACTGGGTGCACCTGAAACTGAACGACCAGGCGCAGCGCACGGTGCTCTGCAAGGACCCGTTCCGGTCCGTGGACGACCGGGTGGAGAAGCTGATCGCCGGAATGTGACGGCGGGCGGTACGGCACGGCGGCGGAGGGGCCCGGTCGCCCGGACCCCTCCGCCGCCGTGCCGCCGTGGTTAGAGTGGCACCGTCCGTTCCGATCCCACCGCAGCCCCCCGAGGAATCAACAGTGCGCCGAATCGCAGCCCTGCTGGCTGTCCCCCTGCTGCTCGTCTCCGCCGCGGCCTGCGGCGGCGACGACTCCCGGTCCAACGGCAAGCCCGGCGCCGTCCCCGCCGTCTCGGGCGAGGACGGCAAGAAGCCGAAGGTCGCCAAGGGCGAGGGCGACCCGCCCAAGGGCCTGAAGGTCAAGGTCCTCAAGGAGGGCAAGGGGGCGGAGGTGAAGAAGGGCGAGGCCCTGAACGCCCACTACCTGGGACAGACCTGGGAGGGGAAGGTCTTCGACAACAGCTACGACCGCGGCGAGCCCAGCACCTTCCAGATCGGTACCGGCAAGGTCATCAAGGGCTGGGACGAGGGCCTGGTCGGCCAGAAGCTGGGCAGCCGCGTCGAGCTCGTCATCCCGCCGGACAAGGGCTACGGAGAGCAGGAGCAGGCGAAGATCCCCGCCAACTCCACGCTCGTCTTCGTGGTGGACCTCAAGAAGGTCATGCCGACCCGGCCCGAGGGCAAGGAAGTCCCGCAGACCGACGCCGACCTGCCGAAGGTCGGCACCAAGGCCGATGACGCCGCGCCGAAGGTGACCATCCCCAAGGGGAAGGACGCGCCAGGGGAGGTCGTCGCCAAGACGATCATCCAGGGCACCGGCAAGGAGGTCGGCGCGAAGGACACCCTGAGCGTCCACTACGGTCTGACCCTGTGGAAGGACGGCAAGCCCGGCGGCGACACCTGGGCCCAGGGCACCCCGCAGGACGTCCCGATCGCGCAGATGCCCGGCTGGAGCGAGGGCCTCAAGGGGCAGAAGGCCGGAAGCCGGGTCATGGTCATCGTCCCGCAGGACGAGCTGACCAAGGAGCAGCAGAAGCAGATCAAGTCCGACCTGGTCTTCGTCGTGGACATCCTCGGCGTCTCGTGATCACGGCCTCTCCGCCGGGCTGTTACGGTTTCGCCGACAGAAATTCTTTCTAGGAGCATTTCAGTGAGCATCGAGAAGCCCGAGATCGACTTCCCGGGCGGCGAGCCGCCGGCCGATCTGGAGATCAAGGACATCTGGGAGGGCGACGGCCCCGTGGCCAAGGCCGGGGACACCGTCTCCGTCCACTACGTGGGTGTCGCCTTCAGCACCGGCGAGGAGTTCGACGCGAGCTGGAACCGCGGCACGCCGCTGCAGTTCCAGCTGGGCGTGGGCCAGGTCATCAGCGGCTGGGACCAGGGCGTGCAGGGCATGAAGGTCGGCGGCCGCCGCCAGCTGACCATCCCGGCACACCTCGCGTACGGCGACCGCGGCGCCGGTGGCGGGCGCATCAAGCCGGGCGAGACGCTGATCTTCGTCTGCGATCTCGTGGCGGTCTGAGACACCGGCCGCTGCCAGGCCGTATTCCCGAGGGCCCGTGCCGTTGAGGCATGGGCCCTCGCTTTTGCCGGGGGCCCCGGGGGCGGTACGGTCAGCGGTCGGGGAGACAACGAGAGAGGGCGTCGATGGCCATTGCCAAGGCCGAGCGGCTGATGAACCTGGCGCTGTGCCTGCTGGGCACCCGGCGCCCGCTCAGCAAGCGCGAGCTCCGGGCCTCCATCGAGGCGTACATCGAGGCGGCCACGGACGAGGCCTTCAACCGCATGTTCGAGCGGGACAAGGACGATCTGCGCGAGCTCGGCCTGGTCATCGAGACGGTCGAGGGCTTCGACGGCGACATCGGCTACCGTGCGCACCGCGACAGCAACCGCCTGCCGCCCGTCGCCCTCGACGCCTCGGAGGCCGCCGCCCTGGGACTGGCGGCCAAGGTGTGGCAGCAGGCACGGCTGGCGGGCGCGGCCAGCGGCGCGCTGCAGAAGCTGCGGGCGGCCGGGATGCCGGTCGCCGAGGACGCGTACACCGGGCAGAGTGCCCTGGAACCGCGGATCCCGGTCCAGGAGCCGGCCTTCGAACCGCTGATGCTGGCCTGCCGCGACCGCCGCCCGGTCGTCTTCGACTACCGCAAGGCCGCCGCCGCCCGCCCCGGGACCCGGCATGTCGAGCCGTGGACCCTGGAGTGCTGCCGTGGCCACTGGTACCTCGCCGGCTGGGACCGCGACCGGGGCGCCGAGCGCGTCTTCCGGCTCTCCCGGATCACCGGCCGGGTCAAGTCGCGCGCCGGCGCCTTCACCGCCGAGGTGCCCGACCACGTCACCGTCCGGGAGACGGTGGAGCGCTGGGCCGGCGAGGTCGCCACCAGCACGGCCCGGATCCGGCTGCGGGCCGGCGCCGGCTATCCGCTGCGGGCCCGGGCCCTCTCGGTCCGGGAGACCGGGGAGGGCTGGGACGAGCTGGAGATCCCGTACGGACACGGACTCGACGCCTGGCTGGTGGAGTTCGGGCCCGACGTGATCGTCCTGGAGCCCGCCGAGCTGCGGGCCGACGTGATCGAACGGCTGCGCGCCGTGGCCAAGGGCTGAGAGACGCCGAGAGAACGAGGGACGACGAGACTGCCGATGGCCACCAACGCGATTGACCAGACCCGCCGGATGCTCTCCCTGGTGACGTATCTGCGCGAGCGCCCCGGCGCCCGTGTCAGCGACGTCGCCCGTGCGTTCGGTATCACCGAGGACGAGCTCATCGCCGACCTCACCGTTCTCCCCATGTGCGGCACCAGCTTCCGCGGCGGCGACCTGCTGGACATCGACACCGACGGCGAGCACATCTGGTGGCGCAACCCCGACGCGGCCGGCAGCAGCTCCGGAGCTCCGCTGCGGCTGGCAGCCGACGAGGCCACGGCGCTGCTGGTCGCCGCCCGCGCCGTCGCGACGCTCCCCGGCCTGCGGGAGAGCGACCGGCAGGCCCTGCTGCGCGCCACCGCGAAACTGGAGGCGGCGGCCGGCGAGGCCGCGGGGGCCAGTTCGCGGCTGTCGGTCACCTTCGAGTCCGAGGGCGGGGTCTTCGCCGACGTGGACCGGGCGATCTCCGAGCGGCGGCGGCTCTGGCTGCGGTACTACTCTCCCGCCCGGGACGAGCTCACCGAGCGCGAGGTGGACCCCATCCGGCTGTTCGCCGTCGGCCACACCTACATGGAGGCGTGGTGCCGGACCTCCGAGGCCCGGCGCACCTTCCGGCTCGACCGGGTCGCCGAGATCCGGCTGCTGGACGAGCCCGCCGATCCGCCGCAGCTCGAACTGCGCGATCTCTCCGAAGGGCTGGTCCAGCCGTCCGCCGAGGACCCGGAGGTGGTCGTCGAGGTCGGCCCCGGAGGGCGCTGGGTCGCCGAGTACTACCCGCACGACCGTGCCGAGGAACTCGACGACGGGGGCCTGCGGATCACCCTGCGCACCCCCGACCCCGCGAGCCTGCGCCGGCTCGCGCTCCGGCTGGGCGGTGACGGCCGCATCGTCTCCCCGCCGGACCTCGCCGAGAGCGCCCGGCTGGCGGCGGGACGGGCCCTGGCGGCCTACGGCGGATGAGGGAGCGGAGGACGGAATGGACACGGTGACCACCGCGGTGCTCTTCAAGGCCGCCTGCCCGGACTGCCGGGGCCGGTTCGAGCTGGCCTCCGAGGCCATACGGCTGGCCATCGGCGCCAGTGACCGGACGACCTTCTATTCCTTCACCTGCCCCGACTGCGGGGCCGCGGTGCGCAAGCCGGCGGGGGAGCGGATCGTGGAACTGCTGACCGGCGGCGGTGTCCGCACGCTGCGGCTGCACTCCACCGTCTGAGCCGTCTGAGCCGTCTGAGCCGTCTGAGCCGTCTGAGCCGTCTGAGCCGTCCGAGCCGTTCCGGCCGCCGGGCCGGCGCGGCGCCGCCCGTGCCCGCTCGGCTAGGCTCCCCTCCATGGTCTGGCCCATGATCGCCATTGCTCTCGCCTTCTGCGGAATCGCCGTCCTCGGCGTTCTGGCCGCCCGCGTCTTCGCCGAGGTGCGCCGGCTGGCCCGGCAGGTGGCGGAAGCCTCGCGGCGCATCGAACGCGCGGCCGAGGACCTGGAGCGGGCCGCGACCCCGCTCGCCTCCCGCCCGGGGGCGCCGGAGGCCGGCTGACCGGTTCCCCGGCCCTCTGTCCCCGCGCCGAGGGGGAGGTAGGCTGGCAACTGCGGCCGCCAGGAGAGGCGGGGCCGCAACCGGGAGTGCGCGGAAGGATTGCCTGCCGTTCACCCTTGCGCGTTACGATGCTGTGCGCGGGAGCTCGGGGAATCCCCCGATCACCCGGCCAGACCCCACCAGACGCCGCCTCGGGGAGTAGGTAATCGCACATGATCGGCAACCTGAAACCTCTTGAGATCGTACTGATCGTCCTTGTGATCCTGCTGCTGTTCGGTGCCAAGAAGCTTCCCGACATGGCCCGTTCGCTCGGCAAGTCGGCCCGGATCCTCAAGAGCGAGGCGAAGGCGATGAAGAAGGACGGGGAGACGCCCGCCGGCGGGCAGGAGCCCGCCGACCCCGAGCCCGGGCAGGCCGCTCCTCCCGCGCCGCGCACCATCCAGGCCGCCCCCGGTGATGTGAACAGCTCGCGTCCGGTGTCCGAGCCGGGCCGCGCCTCCCAGCAGAGCTGACACCGTCGTCGTAGGGCCACTTCCGGCGGCCACGGCCGCCGCACAAGATGAGGAACGTGGGGTTGCTGAAGTCTTCCCGCAAGCGGGAGAAGGACCCGGAGGGGCGGATGCCGCTCGCGGAGCATCTGCGTGAGCTCCGCGACCGGCTGCTGAAGGCCGTACTGGCGATCCTCGTGGTCACCGTGGCGGCGTTCTGGTTCTACGAGGAGATCGCCGACTGGCTGACGGCGCCGATCCGGGATTCCGTGGGCTGTACGGCGAGTTTCACCGAGATCGCCGAAAAGGGCGACAACTGCGCCCAGTTGACGGTCGACGGACTCCTCGGTCCGTTCACCATCATGATCAAGGTGAGCCTCATGACGGGCGTGGTGGCGGCATGCCCGGTCTGGCTCTACCAGCTGTGGGCGTTCCTCGCCCCGGGCCTTCACAAGAACGAACGGAAATACGCCCTCCTGTTCGCGGGCGTGGGCATCCCGCTGTTCGTGGGCGGCGGATACTTCGCGTATCTGATCCTCCCCACCAGCGCCGCGGCCCTCATCGGGCTCACCCCGGACGGCCTGGGGCTCAGCAACCTGGTCCGCCTGGACGACTACCTCGACATCGTCACCCGGCTCGTGGTCGTCTTCGGGCTCGCCTTCGAGCTGCCCCTGCTGCTGGTCATGCTGAACTTCGGCGGCGTCATCTCGGGCCGCCGCATGGTCGGCTGGTGGCGGTGGATGGTCATGAGCATCACGGTCTTCTCCGCGTTCGCCACCCCCACCGGCGACCCGCTGACCATGCTGGCGCTCGCCGCGCCGATCGTTCTGCTGTACTTCGTGGCGGTCGGCGTCGCCCTCCTCAACGACCGCCGGCGCCGCCGCCGGAACCCGGACGCGGAGCTGAGCGACGACGAGGCCTCCCAGCTCGATCTGACCCCCGAGGCGATCGACGAGATCGAGCCGGTCGGCTCCGGCCGGGCCGCGCTGCCGCAGCAGAGCCGCGAGGAGAACAGCCCCCGGGTGAACGGTTACGACGACGCCACCTAGCAGCCCGTCCCCCCCCGGTGGGGCACCGGCCCGGCGCGGGGCGGCCGTCCGGCGCCGCGAACCGCTGGGGTACCAGCGGTTACGCCGGCACCGGCCGAGCGGATACAGTCCCGGCGTGACCAGCGAGATCACCCTGTTCGTCAACCCCGCGGCGGGCCGCGGGCGCGGTGCGCACGCCGCCCAGCCCGCGGCCCGCGCCCTGCGGGACGCGGGCTTCTCCGTGCGGACCGTCCTCGGCTCCGACGCCGCCGACGCCCTCGACCGCGCCCGGGCGGCCGTCGCCGGCGGGACCGGCGCGCTCATCGCAGTCGGCGGTGACGGCATGGTCTCCCTCGCCCTGCGGGCCGTGGCCGGTACGGAGGTGCCACTGGGCGTCGTCGCCGCCGGCTCCGGGAACGACTACGCCCGCTCCTACGGCCTGCCGATCCGGAAACCGGCCGCGGCCGCCGCGGTGGCCGCCACCGCCCTCAAGGAGCACGGCGGGCGCCCCGCCGACCTCGGCCGGGCCGGGGACCACTGGTTCGGCACCGTACTGGCCTCCGGCTTCGACTCCCGCGTCAACGACCGGGGCAACCGCCTCCGCGGCCCCGTCGGGCGCTTCCGCTACGATCTGGCGCTCCTCGCCGAACTCGCCGCGCTGCGCCCCATCCCGTACCGGATCGGTCTCGACGGCGGGCCCGTGCGGGAGATCGCGGCGACTCTCGTCGCGGTCGGCAACAACGCCTCCTACGGCGGTGGCATGCGGATCTGCCCCGGGGCCCGCGCCGACGACGGGCTCTTCGACATCACGGTGGTGGGCCCCTGCAGCCGCACCACGCTGCTGCGGGTCTTCCCGCGGGTCTACCGGGGCAGCCATCTCTCCCACCCGGCGGTCACCGTCCTGCGCGCCCGGAGCGTCACCCTGGAGGCACCCGGCGTCACCGCCTACGCCGACGGGGAACCGCTCGGCCCGCTGCCGCTGGCCGCCGGCACCGTGCCGGGGGCGGTGCGGCTGCTCGTTCCCTGACCGGACGGCACGGGGGCCTTCCCGGGCTGCCGCAAAAGATCGCTGAGATGTCCGAGGCGGCCGGTAGGCTCGTGGATACGATGACCGACGACATGTCCCCAGCCGAGCGCTACGCCGCCGCCCGCAGCCGGGCCGCCGAGCAGGCCACCGCGCTCTTCCCGTTCCGCGCGATGTACGACTTCGAGCTGGACCCGTTCCAGCTCGACGCCTGCCGGGCCCTGGAGGCCGGCAAGGGCGTCCTGGTCGCCGCGCCCACCGGCTCCGGCAAGACCATCGTCGGTGAGTTCGCCGTCCACCTGGCCCTCGCCCAGGGCCGCAAGTGTTTCTACACCACCCCCATCAAGGCCCTCTCCAACCAGAAGTACAACGACCTCGTGAAGCGCTACGGCGCGGCGAAGGTCGGTCTGCTGACCGGCGACAACAGCGTCAACAGCGAGGCCCCGGTGATCGTCATGACCACCGAGGTGCTGCGCAACATGCTCTACGCCGGCTCGCAGTCCCTCACGGGCCTCGGCTATGTCGTCATGGACGAGGTGCACTACCTCTCCGACCGCTTCCGCGGCGCGGTCTGGGAGGAGGTCATCATCCACCTCCCGGAGTCCGTGACGCTCGTCTCCCTCTCCGCCACGGTCTCCAACGCCGAGGAGTTCGGCGACTGGCTGGACACCGTGCGCGGCGACACCGAGGTGATCGTCTCCGAGCACCGTCCCGTACCGCTGTGGCAGCACGTGCTGGCCGGCCGCCGGATGTACGACCTCTTCGAGGAGAAGAGCGGCCGGAACGGCGCCGGCCGCCGGGAGGTCAACCCCGACCTGGTGCGCCTGGCCCGCATGGAGAACAGCCGGCCCACCGGTCCCCGCGACCGCCGCCGCGGCCGCGTCCTCCGCGAGGCCGACCGCGAGCGCGAGCGCCGGCAGCGCAGCCGGATCTGGACGCCCAGCCGTGTCGAGGTCATCGACCGGCTCGACGCCGAGGGCCTGCTGCCCGCCATCACCTTCATCTTCAGCCGGGCCGGCTGCGAGGCCGCCGTCCAGCAGTGCCTGGCCGCCGGCCTGCGGCTCAACGACGAGCCCGCCCGCCGCCGGGTCCGGGAGATCGTCGAACGGCGCACCGCCACCATCCCCGACGAGGACCTGCACGTCCTCGGCTACTTCGAGTGGCTGGAGGGGCTGGAGCGGGGCATCGCCGCGCACCACGCCGGCATGCTGCCGACCTTCAAGGAAGTCGTGGAGGAGCTGTTCGTCCAGGGCCTGGTGAAGGCCGTCTTCGCCACCGAGACGCTGGCCCTGGGCATCAACATGCCCGCCCGCTCGGTGGTGCTGGAGAAGCTCGTCAAGTGGAACGGCCAGCAGCACGCCGACATCACCCCGGGCGAGTACACCCAGCTCACCGGGCGGGCCGGCCGGCGCGGCATCGACGTCGAGGGCCACGCCGTGGTGCTCTGGCAGCGCGCCATGGACCCGGAGGCGCTGGCCGGGCTGGCTGGCACCCGCACCTATCCGCTCCGCTCCTCCTTCAAGCCCTCGTACAACATGGCGGTGAACCTGGTCTCCCAGTTCGGGCGGCACCGCTCCCGGGAGCTGCTGGAGACCTCCTTCGCCCAGTTCCAGGCGGACCGGTCGGTCGTCGGCATCTCCCGTCAGGTGCAGAAGAACGAGGAGGGCCTGGAGGGCTACCGCGCCTCCATGACCTGCCATCTCGGCGACTTCGAGGAGTACGCCCGCCTCCGCCGCGACCTCAAGGAGCGCGAGACCGAACTCGCCAAGCAGGGCGCGGCGCAGCGCCGGGTCGCGGCCGCGGCGGCTCTGGAGAAGCTCAAGCCGGGCGACGTCATCCATGTGCCGACGGGCAAGTACGCCGGGCTGGCGCTGGTCCTCGACCCCGGCCTGCCCGCCGGGCGCTCCAACGGCCACCGCGGCTTCGACCACCACGACGGGCCCCGTCCGCTGGTGCTCACCGCCGAGCGGCAGGTCAAGCGGCTCGCGTCGATCGACTTCCCGGTGCCCGTGGAGGCGCTGGACCGGATGCGCATCCCCAAGTCCTTCAACGCCCGCTCCCCGCACTCCCGCCGCGACCTGGCCTCCGCGCTGCGCACCCGCGCCGGGCACATCACCCCGGAGCGGCACCGCAGGGGCCGCGCCCCGGCGGCCGACGACGCCGAGATCTCCCGGCTGCGCACCGCGATCCGCGCCCACCCCTGCCACGGCTGCTCGGACCGGGAGGACCACGCCCGCTGGGCCGAGCGCTACCACCGGCTGCGCCGGGACACCCGGCAGCTGGAGCGCCGTATCGAGGGCCGGACGAACACCATCGCCCGCACCTTCGACCGGGTCTACGCCCTGCTGTCGGACCTCGGCTACCTCCGGGGCGACGAGGTGACGGAGGACGGCCGCCGGCTGGCCCGGCTCTACGGCGAACTGGACCTGCTGGCCTCCGAGTGCCTGCGCGCCGGGGTGTGGAACGATCTCAAACCGGCCGAACTGGCCGCGTGCGCCTCGGCGCTGGTCTACGAGGCCCGCTCCGCCGACGACGCCCTGCCGCCCAAGCTGCCCACCGGCGCGGCCCAGCAGGCGCTGGGCGAGATGGTCCGGATCTGGGGGCGGCTGGACGCGCTGGAGGAGGAGCACCGGATCAACCAGACCGAGGGCGTCGGGCAGCGCGAGCCGGATCTGGGCTTTGCCTGGTCCGCCCACCGCTGGGCGTCCGGGCACGGCCTGGACGAGGTGCTGCGCGAGGTGGAGATGCCCGCCGGCGACTTCGTCCGCTGGTGCAAGCAGGTCATCGACGTCCTGGGCCAGATCGCGGAGGCGGCGCCGGAGGGCACCCCGATCCGCCGCAACGCACGGCGCGCCGTGGACGGGATGCTCCGTGGGGTGGTGGCCTACTCCTCGGTGGGCTGACGGCGCGGGGCGGCTTCGGCCGTACGGGGCCGCCGCCGGCCTGCGTGACCACGGGGAAGACTCCGGGGCTCCGCCGTGACGGCGCGGCTCACCCCCGCGGCGGTGCCGGTGCGGGCCCGGTGGCCCGGCGTCCACCCCGGTCGCGCCCGGCGGCGGTCCGGGCCGCTCATCGCCCGGACTCAGCCCTCCAGGGCGGTGAGCAGCCGCTGGAGGGAACTGCCCAGACCCCAGCGTTCCGCGAGCCGGTCGAGCGCGGCCGGGTCGCGGGGCGCGCGGGGGAGGGCCGGGTCGAAGCCGGGCAGCGGCACGTCGGAGGCCACCCGGACGACCTTGGGGGCCACGGCGATGTACTCCCGGGCCTCCTCCAGCCGTCTGCGCTGCGCGGGGCTGATCTTCGACCCCGGGTCGCCGGCCGCGGCCATGATTCCCGCGAGGTCGCCGTACGCCGCGAGCAGTTTGGCGGCGGTCTTCTCCCCGATGCCGGGGACGCCCGGCAGGCCGTCGCTGGGGTCACCGCGCAGCAGCGCCAGTTCGGCGTAACCGGCGCCGCCCACCCCGTACTTCTCGCGGAGCACGGCCTCGTCGACGAGCTGCAGGGTGCCGACGCCCTTGACGGGATAGAGCACCCGTACCCCGCGGGTGTCGTCGACGAGCTGGTAGAGATCGCGGTCCCCCGTGACGATGTCCACCGGGCCGCCGGCGCGGGCCGTGAGGGTGCCGATCACGTCGTCCGCCTCGTAGCCGGGGGCGCCCACGCGGGCGATGCCGAGGGCGTCCAGCACCTCCTCGATCACCGGGACCTGCGGGGAGAGGGTGTCGGGCACCTCCTCCGTGTCCGGGCCGCCGGGCTTCTCCTCGGCGACCCGGTGCGCCTTGTAGGTGGGGATCAGCTCGACCCGCCACGCGGGCCGCCAGTCGGCGTCCATACAGGCCACGAGGTCGTCCGGGTGGTGGTCGCGGACGAGCCGGGCGATGAAGTCCAGCAGTCCGCGCACCGCGTTGACCGGGCTGCCGTCGGGGGCCCTCACCGAATCGGGCACGCCGAAGTAGGCGCGGAAGTAGAGGCTGGCGGTGTCGAGCAGAAGACACTTCTTGAGGCGAGTCATGAATCCATCATGTCGGACCCGTACGACACCATCCGGCCACTGCTGGCCGTAGGGCGGCCGTACATACGACGAATGCCCCGCCTCCCGGCTGGGGCGCCGTTCGCGGTCAGTGGGGCGTCAGCGGCCGTTACGGCACCCCTCGACACCAGCCCCGACGACCGGCGACCTGCCGACCGTTGCGCCCCGGCCCACTGCCCGTTCAGCGCCCCGGGACGGCCATCACGACCGACGCCCCGGCGTGCCAAGCGCGGCCGCCGGCGGCCAGCAGTGGACGTGGTGAACGGCGCCCCCGGGGTGTGCGCGATCGGTACCCGGGGCGTCGACGGGGGCGGGCGGGACGACGCACCCCGGGGGAGTTCGGGCAGCGCCCCCCAGGGACAAGCGGCGGCGTCGGGCTCATCGTCACGGACCACGGCGAACAGCGCGGGGACAGCCCAACGAGCGGTATGCATATTGTCGTTGTCCATAACTCGAAGCCGGGCCATCACGACGCGGACGGCATCGGCCGGGTCTTCGAAGTGCAGCGCATGGTGACGCGCGGGCTCCCGGCCTTCGACGGCGGCCGAGACCACGGCCATAGCGGCATCGAACCGGAGGTCACGCCGAATCGCGCGACGCATCTATAGACGCGTCTGGGGAGGTACGGCAGCGGAGTTGAACACGGCATGCGGGCTCCAGCGGTCAGGCGGGGTCAATGCGTCGTCCTCGACATCGCACGGTCTGCGCCGGCGAAAGGCGCGGGGAGCAGTTCGGCATCGCGGACGAACATTGCGCCCAGCGCAGCGAGGGCGCGGGTATTCATTGCCCCCGGGCGGTTTTCGCGGCGCGGCGGGCGCGGCCGGCAGCAACTTCGCGCTCGCGGGTGCATGCGGCCCGGCTGCCGCGCCGACGCCGTGTCCGGCCGCGTTGGCTGCGCCGGGCATGCCGACGCCCACACACCGCGCCACCGCGCTCGTCGCGCCGATCCCGAGCACGCTCCGTGCACGCCTTCTCGGCGTTTATGTCGTGTTCTCCTCATCAGGCTTCGACGCCTCCGCAACAGCGAACGGCCGCCGACCTGGAGCGTGTTCAAGCCGACGACCGCAAGCCTGATGGGAGGCCGGCCGGGGGATCAATCCCGGCCGTCGATGACGTGGGCCAGTCGCCGAAAACGTATTCAGAATGGCGCTGCTGGCCGTGTAGACGGCGAAGGGGCGAGGCCCGGACCGTCAGCCCGGACACCGCCCCAGGGCCGTCAGTCGGCCATCAGTCGTTGGAGGGGGTCCGCCCGGCTTCTCGTGGGTCCGCGGCGTCCCGGCCATGGTCGTTGCGCCAGTGGATATCGACCCTCCCTGCGTCGATACCGCGCCGACCACGGACGCCAGGCCTGATCACGATGTGGTCGAGGGCGCTCCCCAACAACGCACGGCGGCCGTCGGTGTCGCGCTCGTCCCATGCCTCCTGGAACGTCTGCCCGGTCGGGATCAGTTTGACCACAGGTTCGCTCGGCTGCGCCGCGAGTTCCCGTCGCCGCGCCTTGAGCGTCCGCAGATGGGACATCAGCTCGTCCTCCTCGTCCTCATCCGCGTCGGCCAGTTCCGCCGTCGCCGCTTTGATCGCCGATTCCACGGCTGCGAGGTTCGCGACTTCCCGCACGGTCTCGCGGACTTCGACGACCTCCAGCCCTCCGACCGTGCTGAGGAACTCGGCCTCCACGTGCTCCTCGATACGGTCGGCGACGATGGACACCCCGCGCTCGCAGCCGTTCCCGTCGGACTTTCCGAAGCACCCGTAGCGCACGGTCGGCTTTGTGCCGCCGGTCTGGTTGACCCGCAACGAACCGCCGCAGGTGACACACCGCAGCAGCCCGCCGGACAGCAGCCGTGTGCGGCGCTTGCGCTCGCCGCCCGGGGTCTTGGTCGGCTTCAGGAGCGCGCGAAGCCGTTCGACGTCCTCTAGGGGGAGCAATGGTTCCCACACTTGGACGGGGAACCCGTTGTCATCGCGGACGAGCTTCTTGTGGTGGGTCATGTAGCCGAGCGTCGCGTCTTGGGTCAGCACGATTCTGAGCGACGTCAGCGACCAGGCGGCGGCCTTGCGAGGCTTGGACCCAGCGGCGTTGAGGGCGGCCGTCGCGGCATACGTCGATGATCCTCCGAGGATCATGTCGGCGGCCTTGCGGACGTAGGCGGCTTCGACCGGGTCGACTTCGAGCATCTTCCCGGGGCCGTCGCGGTTGTCGACCACCCGGTACCCGTAGGGGGCCGCTCCGCCCGGGTAGCGCCCGGCCTTCACCACGGCTGCGCGGGCGGACCGGACGCGGTCGCGGATGGTCGCGGCTTCAAATTCGGCGAACACGCCGAGGAGTTGGAGCAGCATCCGACCGGTCGACGTCGTCATGTCGAAGGGTTCGGTCGCGGATACAAGCGACACTCCCTTGCCCGTGTTCGCCCATTCATCTGTGAGCGACGCAAGGTCGGACACCGACCGGGCGATGCGGTCGATGCGCCAGACCATGACCACGTCGACCTGTCCGGCGCGGACGGCGTCGCGGACACGGTCCAGCCCGGGGCGGTCGAGTCTGGTCTTGGTGGCGGACACGTCGGCGTCTTCGACGATCTCGGCGAGCGCCCAGCCACGGGCGCGGCACGTGGCTGTGATGATCTCGCGTTGCCGTTCGATGGACGTGCTCTCGTCGGTGGCTTTGCTGATGCGGACGTATCCGATGACCCGGGCGCGCGATGCAATTGTCATGCTGCTTATGATAATTGACGGCCTGACAGTGTTGAGAAGCATCAGGTGTCGGGTCATGCCCCCGATGATGCCCCAGGGGACCGACAGCGCCGTGCGGCGCCGTGCGGCACCGGGGCGGTGACTGCGGCGCGGGTGCTGTCACCGGCGGGGGCCGGGGAGGCGCGGGCACGGGGCCGCGCCCGGAGGAGGCGGCGCGGCGGTAACGCGTGCGTGCGGCCCGGCGTCCGGCGGCTCGTGTCCGGTGGCCCGCTCGCCCGGTGCCGGGCCCGGGGCGCGGAAATCCGGTTGGGGCCGCCGCCGTCCGCGGGCCAGAATGCGGGAGGCGGCGGCGACGCGGCGCGCGGCCCGTCCGGCCGTTCACGGGGGTGCGGCCGGACGGGCCGGCCGGCGCGCCGACCGGTCAGCGGGCGGCGCGGACCAGGGCCGCCATCACCCGCGGATCGTCACCGGCCTCCGGGTGCCACTGCACGCCGAGCACGAGCCCCGGGGCGCCGGGGAGTTCGACCGCCTCCACGGTGCCGTCCCCGGCGTACGCGCAGGGGACCAGGCCCCGGCCGAGCCGGTCCACGGCCTGGTGGTGGTAGCTGGGCACGGTGACCGCCTCGTGCAGGGCCCGGGCCAGCAGGGTGCCCGGCACCGGTTTCACCTCGTGCTCTCCGAAGACCCCGGGCGGCCCGCCGTGCGCGCAGCCGGGCCCGGCGGTCTCCGGCAGGTGCTGCACCAGGGTGCCGCCCAGGACCACGTTGAGCAGCTGCATGCCCCGGCAGATGCCGAGCACCGGCGTGCCGGACTCCAGCGCGGCCTCCAGCAGGGCGGTTTCCCAGGCGTCGCGTTCCCGGGCGGGCGGTCCGGTCATCGGGTGCGGGGCGGCCCCGTACCGCACGGGTTCCACGTCGGGGCCGCCCGCGATGACGAGGGCGTCGAGCCGGGCGGCCACGGCGGCGGCCGCGGCCGGGTCGTCCGGCGGCAGCATCGCGGCGAGGCCGCCCGCGCGCTGGACGAGCCGGTGGTAGCCGGCGGGGAGCAGGGCCGCGCTCTGCTCCCAGACGCCCCAGCGCGCCACGGCTTCGAGATAGGTGCTCACGCCGATCAGCGGCCTGGGCTCGGGCACGGTCGGGTTCCTCCCGTCGGTGGCGGTCCGGCGTCCGGGGCCGGGATCGCGGTGGGCGGGCCGGTCCGTTCCGGCTCGGCGTCCGCCGCCCGCTCCCGGCCCGTCCGTCCCGTCGCTGTTCCTGTTCGTGTGCCGGTTTCCGGCTGCGCCGTCAGTCGCGTTCCAGTTCGGCCTCGGCGGCGGCCAGTGCGGCGAACTCCTCCTCCGGTGCGGCGGCCACCAGCCGGTGACGGCTGTAGAAGGCAAAGTAGGCCACGGCGACCGCGTACACCCCGAGGGTGATGAGCGCGGCGTCCTGGTCCACGAGGAAGGTCGCGACCAGCGCCGAACAGGCCAGGACGAACGCCACCGCGGAGGTGGCCGCGCCGCCCGGCGTGCGGTAGGGCCGCGGCAGGTCCGGCTCGCGGCGGCGCAGCACGATGTGCGAGAGGGACATCAGGGCGTAGGAGATGGTGGCGCCGAGGACGGCGACGTTGAGCATCCGGGCGCCGTCCCCGGTCGCCGCGGCCAGGGAGAAGCCGATCGCGCCCGGCACGAGCAGGCCGAGCCAGGGGGCCTTGCGGCGGCTGGTGAGGGAGAGGAAGCGGGGGAGGTAGCCGGCCCGGGAGAGGGCGAAGAGCTGCCGGGAGCCGGCGTAGACGAGGGAGAAGAAGGAGGCGACCAGGCCGGCCAGTCCCGCGTAGTTGACGAAGCGGCTGAGCGGGGTCGGGTCGCCGTCCCCCTGCAGGGCGGCGACCAGGGGGTTGCCGGCGTCCTGGAGGGCGGCGGAGCCGTGCGCGCCGGTCGCGGCGAGGAAGGTGATCAGGGCGAGCAGCAGCAGGATCCCCATGGACAGGGCCATGGCCCTCGGCAGGGTGCGGGCCGGGTCGCGGGTCTCCTCGGCGGCCAGGGGCACGCCTTCCACCCCGAGGAAGAACCACATGCCGAACGGGAAGGCGGCCCAGATGCCCAGCAGCCCGAACGGCAGCCAGGAGCTGGAGCCGAACGCGTCCGGGTCGGCCGGGATGTCGTTGAGGCCGGAGGCGTCGAACTCGGTGAACGCGCCCACGGCGAAGATCAGCAGCGCGGCCACGGCGATGCCCGTGACCACGAAGCTGAACCGCAGGGCCTCGCCGACGCCCCACAGGTGGATCCCGACGAACACCGTGAAGCAGGCGAGCTGCAGCGGCCAGCCGGACTCCAGGCCGAAGAGCCCGAGGGATTCCACGTAGTCGCCGATGAAGATGGAGATCGCGGCGGGGGCGAGGACGTACTCGATGAGGATCGCGGTGCCGGTGAGGAAGCCGCCCCAGGTGCCGAGGGCGCGGCGGGCGAAGCCGTAACCGCCGCCCGCGGTGGGCAGGATCGCGGACAGCTCGGCCAGGGAGAAGACCATGCAGGTGTACATCAGGCCCATGAGTACGGTGGCGACGGCGAGACCGCCGAAACCGCCCTCGGCCAGGCCGAAGTTCCAGCCGGAGAAGTCGCCGGAGACGACGTAGGCGACGCCGAGGCCGGTCAGCAGCAGCCAGCCGGCGCTGCCCTGGCGGAGCGAGCGCCGCTCCAGGTAGCCGTGGTGGGCGTGGTGGTGCGCGCGGTCTCCGGGGGCGCCGGGGCCGGGGGAGCCCTCGCCCGGCGGCGCGGTGGTCGGGGTCGGGGTCGGGGGGCGCGAGTCGATGCCGTCGGCCATGAGCCGCTCCTGCCTGGGGGCAATGGTTTAGCGCCATACCATTGCGCTGCCGGGCGGCCGTGCGCAAGGGGTGTGCGGTGACCGCCGGTGAACACCGGGGTGCGCCGGCGAGCCCGGTGACGGGCCGTGAGGCCGTCGGATCGCCGTGCGGACGGGGCGCCCGGACGCGCGCGGCACCGGACGCGCGGGCCGCCGGGCGCACGGAGGCGCGCTCAGACGAGGAAGCCCCGCAGCAGCGACGCCGTGCCCGCGCAGTGCTCCCGCATCACCTCGCGGGCGCCGTCCGCGTCACCCTCCAGGACGGCTTCCACGAGCGCCGCGTGCTGCTGCTGCGAGTGCTCCAGGTTCCGCACGAGCAGCGGGATGCGGTCCAGCAGGTCGTTGAGGGAGGCCCGCACGGCGGCGTACTGGGCGGCCAGGGTGGGGGAACCGCTCAGCTCCGCCAGCGTCAGGTGGAGCAGGGTGTCGAGGCGCCGGTAGTCCGCCGGTGTCGCGTCGCGTGTGGCGGACAGCGCGGCGCGCAGCCGGTCCGCGGCGGGGCCGGTGAGGCCGTCCGCCGCGCACAGGCCGGCCGCCCCGACCTCCAGCACCTCGCGGAACCGCAGGGTGTCCTCGACGTCCGCCGCCGCGGTGCGCCGCCGCGGAGCGGTCTCCGCGCCGCCGCCCGTTCCGGGGCCCGGCAGGACGAACGTTCCGCCGTAGCGGCCGCGGCGGCTCTCCACGAGCCCCTGGTCCGCGAGCACCTTCAGCACCTCGCGCAGCGTCACCCGGCTGATGCCCAGCCGGCCCGCCAACTCCCGCTCGGAGGGCAGCCGTTCGCCCGGCGGCACCAGGCCCAGCCGGAGCACCTGGAGGATCTGCTCCAGCGCCTCCTCGAAGCCGTTGCCCGCCCGCACGGGCCGCAGCACCGGCGCCAGCCGGTCCGCGGTCCCCGTCCCCGCGTCCGCGTCCGGCGTTCCGTCCCCGCTCATGGCCACCTCTTCCCAGCCAATGGTCTCGGCGGATACCTTATGGCCTCCGGTGCCGCGGCGACACGGCGGGGAGGCATCCTGCCCGCTGCCCGCGCGCCCCGGTACCGGCTCCGGACCCCAGGAGGACACACCGTGGCAGGACGTACCCCCCCGCTCTCCGTCGAGGAGCTGCGACGGCTCACCGGCAGCGGCGAGATCGACACCGTCGTCCTGGC
Source organism: Streptomyces sp. F63 (assembly GCF_018070345.1). Taxonomy (GTDB): domain Bacteria; phylum Actinomycetota; class Actinomycetes; order Streptomycetales; family Streptomycetaceae; genus Streptomyces. The sequence continues at coordinate 253,188 of NZ_JAGPXX010000004.1, read as the reverse complement.
CTTCACCGATATGCAGGGCAGACTCCAGGGCAAGCGGTTCGCGGCCCCGTTCTTCCTCGACGAGGTCCTGGAGCACGGCTCCGAGGGATGCAACTACCTCCTCGCCGTGGACGTCGACCTCAACACCGTCGACGGGTACGCCATGGCCTCCTGGGAGCGCGGCTACGGCGACTTCCGCATGACCGCCGACACCTCCACCCTGCGCCGCACCCCGTGGAACCCGGGCACCGCCCTGCTCACCGCCGACCTCGCCTGGCACGACGGCACCCCCGTCGCCGCCGCGCCGCGCCAGGTCCTCCGCCGCCAGCTCGACCGGCTCGCCGAGCGCGGCTGGACCGCGCAGGTCGGCACCGAGCTGGAGTTCATGGTCTTCAGGAACTCCTACGAACAGGCCTGGGACAGCGGCTACCGCGGGCTGACCCCCGCCAACCAGTACAACGTCGACTACTCCGTCCTCGGCACCGGCCGCGTCGAGCCGCTGCTGCGCCGCATCCGCACCGAGATGGCCGCCGCGGGCCTGGTCGTCGAGTCCGCCAAGGGCGAGTGCAACCTCGGCCAGCACGAGATCGCCTTCCGCTACGCCGACGCCCTCACCACCTGCGACCAGCACTCCGTCTACAAGACGGGCGCCAAGGAGATCGCCGCCCAGGAGGGCGTGGCGCTCACCTTCATGGCCAAGTACGACGAGCGCGAGGGGAACTCCTGCCACATCCATCTCTCGCTGCGCGACGACGCCGGCCGGCCCGTGCTCGCCGACGACTCCGGCCCGTACGGCATGTCCGCGACGATGCGGCACTTCCTCGCCGGACAGCTCGCCGCGCTGCGCGACTTCACCCTCCTCCACGCCCCCAACATCAACTCCTACAAGCGCTTCCGGCCCGGCTCCTTCGCGCCCACCGCCGTCGCCTGGGGGCCGGACAACCGCACCTGCGCGCTGCGCGTCATCGGGCACGGCCCGTCCCACCGGCTGGAGAACCGGCTGCCCGGCGGAGACGTCAACCCCTACCTCGCCGTCGCCGGCATGATCGCCGCGGGGCTGTACGGCGTCGAGAACGAACTGGACCCCGGCGAGCCCTGCACCGGCAACGCCTACGCGGGGGAGGCCGAGCACGTCCCCACCACCCTCCGCGAGGCCGCGGACCGCTGGGAGGCCAGCCCGCTCGCCCGCGCCGCCTTCGGTGACGAGGTGGTCGAGCACTACCTCACCATGGCGCGCGTCGAGCAGCGGGCGTACGACAGCGCGGTCACCGACTGGGAGCGCTACCGCTCCTTCGAGCGGATGTGACCCCACCGGACCCGCCCGGGCCCCCGCACCGGCGACCATGGACGCCGCGGACCACACCAGCACAGCACGACACGGGGGCGGTGAGCCCCCAGGGAGAGCGGACAGCCGTGCACCAGCTTCGCGTACTCAACCCCGCGACCGAGGAGACCGTCGCCACCGTCCCGGCCGCGACGGCCGAGGACGTCGGCAAGGCCGTGCACCGGGCCGCCGCGGCCCAGCGCACCTGGGCCGCCCTCGCGCCCGCCGACCGGGCCCGGCTGCTGCGCCGCTTCGCCACCGCCGTCGACGGGCGGCTGGAGGAGCTGGCGCGGCTGGAGGTGAGCGAGGCCGGGCACCCCCTCGGCAACGCCCGCTGGGAGGCCGGCAACGTGCGGGACCTGCTCGACTACGCCGCCGGGGGAGTGGAGCGGCTGACCGGCAGCCAGATCCCCGTCGCGGGCGGGGTGAACCTCACCTTCCTGGAGCCGCTGGGCGTCGTCGCCGTCATCGCCCCGTGGAACTTCCCGATGCCCATCGCCGCCTGGGGCACCGCCCCCGCCCTCGCGGCGGGCAACGCCGTCCTCCTCAAACCGGCGGAGACCACTCCGCTGACCGCCCTGCGGCTGGCCGAACTCGCCCTCGACGCCGGGCTGCCCGAGGGACTCTTCCAGGTACTGCCCGGCACCGGGCCGGTCGCCGGGAGCGCCCTCGTCGAACACCCGGACGTCGCCAAGGTGGTCTTCACCGGCTCGACCGCCGTCGGGAAGTCCGTCATGGCGAAGTGCGCGGCGCAGGTGAAGCGCGTGACGCTCGAACTCGGCGGCAAGAGCCCCAACATCGTCTTCGCCGACGCCGACCTCGAACGCGCCGCGGCCGCCGCCCCCGGCTCCTTCCTCGACAACACCGGCCAGGACTGCTGCGCCCGCAGCCGCATCCTGGTGCAGTCCTCCGCCTACGACCGGTTCATGGAACTGCTCGAACCCGCCGTGCTCGCCTTCACCGCGGGCGACCCGGCCGATCCCGCCACCCTCATGGGCCCGCTGATCTCGGCCGCCCAGCGGGAACGCGTACGGTCCTACGTCCCCGAGGACGCGCCCGCGGCCATCCGGGGCACCGCCCCCGCGGGCAGGGGCTTCTGGTATCCCGCGACCGTCCTTGAGGCCGCCGGGGCGGGCGGCGCCGCCGTCGAGGAGGTGTTCGGCCCCGTCGCCGTCGTCCAGCGCTTCGAGGACGAGGCGGAGGCGGTGCGGCTGGCCAACGCCACGCGCTACGGGCTGTCCGGCTCGATCTGGACCCGCGACACCGGGCGCGCCCTGCGGGTCTCCCGCGCGGTGGCGGCCGGCAATCTCTCCGTCAACTCGCACAGCAGTGTGCGCTACGCGACCCCCTTCGGCGGCTACAAGGAGTCCGGGATCGGCCGGGAGCTGGGGCCGGGGGCGCTGGTCGCCTTCACCGAGACGAAGAACGTGTTCCTCAGCACGGAGGACGCCTGACGGCACCGGGCGGCGCGCCTCCCCGGCGCCACCCGTCCGCGCCGGGGCGCCGCCACCGCGCCGTCCGCGCCCGCGGCACTCCCGGCCCCGACACCCCCACCCCCACCCCACCCCCGCCACCCGCACCGACCAGCGAGGAGAAACCGCCGTGACCGATCAGCCCCTGTGCCGCCGCCTCCCCGGCCGCACCGCCGTCGTCACCGGAGCGGGCAGCGGCATCGGCCTCGCCGCCGCGCGCCGGCTCGCGTCCGAGGGCGCCAACGTCGTCTGCGCGGACGTCGACGAGCGGGCCGGGAAGGCCGCCGCCGAGGAGACCGGCGGCATGTTCGCGGCCGTGGACGTCACCGACGAAGGACAGGTCGAGGCGCTGTTCCGGACGGCGTACGACGCCTACGGCTCGGTCGACGTGGCCTTCAACAACGCCGGGATCTCGCCCCCCGAGGACGACTCGATCCTCATCACGGGCCTCGACGCCTGGAAACGCGTCCAGGAGGTCAACCTGACCTCCGTCTACCTCTGCTGCAAGTACGCCATCCCCTACATGCGGCGGCAGGGGAAGGGCTCGGTCATCAACACGGCGTCCTTCGTCGCCCGCATGGGCGCCGCCACCTCCCAGATCAGCTACACCGCCTCCAAGGGCGGCGTGCTCGCCATGTCCCGCGAGCTGGGCGTGCAGTTCGCCCGCGACGGAGTCCGCGTCAACGCCCTGTGCCCGGGGCCCGTCAACACCCCGCTGCTGAAGGAGCTGTTCGCCAAGGACCCGGAGCGGGCCGCGCGCCGGCTGGTGCACGTTCCCGTGGGGCGCTTCGCCGAGCCGGAGGAGATCGCCGCGGCGGTCGCGTTCCTCGCCAGCGACGACTCCTCCTTCGTCAACGCGGCGGAGTTCCTGGTCGACGGGGGCATCGCGGGGGCGTACGTGACTCCGCTCTAGGCGGGCCGGGCCGTGCGGCGGTCCGCCGGGAGCGAGGACTGGTGTACGAACGGTAACCGTCCGCCGTAGGCTGATCGCGTGAGCATGACGACACCCCCCGGCTGGTACCCCGACCCCGGACACACGGGCGGCGGCCCGGCCCTGGAACGCTGGTGGGACGGCTCCGGCTGGACCGACCACACCCGGCAGGCACAGGCCGGCGCCCCGGCCGCGGCGTCCCCGCCGGGCGGCTTCGGCGGCTTCGGGGACGGCGGCTTCGGCTCTCCGGAGCCGCCGGACCTGCCCCCGTACGACATCCGGGACCGGCAGCCGTCCGCCGGCGGTTCCCGCGGCGCGCGAGTCGCCGTGCTGGTCACCGCGGCGGTGGTGCTGGTCGCGGCGCTCGCCGGCGGCATCGCCCTGCTGGACGGCGGCGACGACTCCGGTGCGGCCTCCTCCCCCGGACCCGGCTTCTCCGCCCGGCCCACCCCGGCCCCCACACCGGCGCCGTCCGTGCCGGAGGACGGCGAGAGCGAGGGCGGCCCGGACGGCGGGGAACTCCCGCCCGGCTCCGGCGACCGCGCCATGGACGCCCTCAACGGCATCTACCTTCCCGTGCCCGAGGGCTGGGAGGGCCGCAGCGGCTCCCGGGGCGCGGGCCTCACCACGGGCCCGTACCCCTGCCCCGGCGACAAGAAGCTCAAGTGCGTCCGAGGCGGCGTCAACTCCCAGGCGGCGGACGGGTACAAGGCCACCACGGCCGAGGGCGTCGCGGAGGAGGACATCCCGAAGAACGCCGAGGCCTCCTACGGCAGGAGCCCCGGCTCCGCCAGCGAGGCCTACGGCGGCATCACCTCGCGCAAGGAGGTCAAGTCCGAACCCGTCACGGTCGCGGGCGAGGAAGGCCACCTGGTGCGCTGGAAGCTCGGCACAGCCGAGGGCGCAGGCGGATATGTGCAGTCCGTAGCCTTCCCCTCGCCGCTGGACCCGGAGAAGTTCGTGGTGATCCGGTTCGGCTTCGACGCCAGTGACAAGGCGCCGGACGTCTCGGAGATGGACGCGATCATCGCCGGCGTCGAACCGCTGACCGCGCCCGGGGGCACGGCGGGACGCGAGGTCTGAACGGCGGGCCGGCCCCCGTCGGCCGGCCCGGTCCCGCTGCGGCCGGCAGCGCGGCCTCCGCCGCCGGGGCCTCCGCACGACGGTCACCGGACCGCCCGCGGTGAACACGGCACGGCGGGGCCCGCCGGGCGACGCGCTGGAGATCACGGAAAGCGGGAGGCCACCCCCATGGCGGGATCTCGCGTGGAGCAACCGCGAAGAACTCTTTGCGAAGAGACTTTTGCGAAGAGTTCTTTGTGGTTTACCGTGTCCGGGTGACTGATGCACCGGAGAGGCCGGATGGCCCGAACATCGAAGAGAACTCGGTCGTCCTGGATGCCCAAGGGCTGCGTGCCCTGGCGCATCCGGTGCGCGTGCAGCTGGTCGGGCTGCTGCGGAAGTACGGCCCGTCGACGGCCACCCGCTTCGCGGAGCGGCTGGGGGTGAACTCCGGCACGGCCAGTTATCACCTCCGGCAGCTCGGCGCGGCAGGCTTCGTCGAGGAGGACGCCGAGCGCGGCAACGCGCGGGAGCGCTGGTGGCGTTCGGTGCACCGGACGACGGAGCTCAACGACCGGGAGCTGGCCGATCGCGAGCCCGAGGCCGCACTCGCCTTCCTGCAGTCCGTCGCCGCCACCCACACCCTGCGCATACAGCAGACCCTGAACGCGCTGCAGACGATCCCCCGGACCTGGCGGGACACCTTCGACGTGAGCGACTGGGCCCTGCGGCTCACTCCCGAAGAGGCCGTCGCCCTGCGTCAGGAGCTGAGGGCCGTCGTCGCCCGCTACCGGAGGGACACGCCGGAGGCGGCGGCAGGGGCCCCGGAGGGAGCCGAGCGGATCGGGGTCATCACGCACCTCCTGCCCGAACTGGACGTGCCCGCAACGCCGGAGAAGCCCACCGGACCGGAGACGGCCACGGGAACGGAGACGCCGTGACGGAGGACGCCCCCGGCTCCCCGGGCATATCCGGCAGGCGTTCCTTACGGCCGCTGGGCGGGGTGCTGGCGGCCATGGCCGTGTCGCTGACCGGCACCCGGATATCCGCCGTGGCCCTGCCCTGGTTCGTGCTCGTCACGACCGGCAGTGCCACGCAGACCGGGCTGGTCGCCTTCTTCGAGATGACGCCCTACGTGCTGGTCAAGGCGTTCACCGGACCGCTGGTGGACCGTACCGGCCCCCGGGCCGTTTCCTGGACCACCGATCTGGCCAGCGCGGCAGCCGCCGCCGCGATCCCCCTGCTCCACGCCCTGGAGCTGCTCTCCTTCCCCCTTCTGCTGGCCCTGGTCGCCCTGATCGGCGCGGCCCGGGGCCCCGGCGACCTCGCCAAGGAGGTCATGGTTCCGGAAGCGGCCGAACGCGGCGGGGCGCCGCTGGAGCGGGCCATCGGTCTGGCCGGCGCGACCGAGCGGCTCGCCGCCACCCTCGGCCCGGCCGCCGGCGGATCCCTGGTGGCGCTGCTCGGCCCCCTGACCGGACTCGCCGTCAACGCGGGCTGCTTCGCCCTGGGATCTGTGATCATCGGACTCACGCTGCCTCGCGGCATGGGACACGCGGCCGAGGAAGCCCCCTCCCGGTCCGGGGAGACGGAACCGGGCTACTGGCGGCGGCTCGGCGAAGGCTTCACCTTCCTGCGCGGCGAGCCGTTGCTGGTCACCGTCATCGTCATGGCGGGGATCACCAATCTGCTGGACGCGGCGTTCACCACGGTGCTCCTGCCCGTCTGGGCCCGGGAATCCGGCCACGGGCCGGCGGCGATCGGCCTGCTGGGCAGCGTCAAGGGAGCCACGGCGATCGCCGGGAGCCTGATCGCCGCGATGGCGGCCCACCGCCTGCCGCGCAGAGTGGTGGTTCTCGCCGGATTCCTGCTGGCCGGGGCACCGAGGTTCCTGATCCTCGCCGTCGACGCCCCGTTGGCGGCGGTAGTGGCCGTCTTCGCTGTCGGCGGGTTCGGGGCGGGCTTCATCAACCCGGTGCTGGGTGCCGTCCTCGTCGAACGGGTGCCGCGCCGGCTGCTGGGAAGGGTCAACGCGCTCGGTGACTCGCTGGCCTGGGCCGGCATCCCCCTCGGCGGGCTGTTCGCCGGGGCGGCCGTCGCCGCTGCCGGACTCGGGCCGGTGCTGATCGTCTGCGGAACCGTGTACTTCCTCACCACGAACCTGGCAGGACTGCGGCCGGAGTGGCGCGAGATGGACCGTCCGGGCGGGCCGAAGATGGTGAAGCGCCTCCCGGAGCAAGGCGCTTCACCAGGCGGCGTGGACAGCGCGACATGATCCTCGGGCGGGGGAGGGGAACCATCGGGTCCCTTCCCCCGCGCTCTTCCGGATGCCGATCCGCGCCGTCAACGGCTGCGTCCGGGACGCGTGGCGGAAACAGGCCCGGGACAAGGGCGGGCCGGGGCAGGGTGAAACCGACGCACCGGCCCCGGGAAGGTGCCCGCGGGCCGGCTGCTAGAATGACCGGGCTGGCCTTCGGCGCCCCAACGGGGCTGTCCGGAGGCTTTTTTCATGCCCTCCGATTTCATGCCCGCCGACACCCCCGCGTCCAGCAGGCTCCCCACCACCGGCTACCGCGACCTGCTCCGCAACCGCGAGTTCGCCGGCCTGTACGCCGGCTTCACCCTGACGGCCGCCGCGACCACCCTGTCCGGCTTCGCCCTTGCCACGCTGATCAGCCGGCAGACCCAATCCCCGTTCCTGACCGCCCTGAGCATGTACGGCGCCACGTTCGCGACGGTGCTCGGCGCGCTGACGCTGATGTCCGTAGCGGACGGCACCCGTCCCCGCCGGACCCTCGTCGCGCTCCAGTGCGCCTCGCTCGCGGGCGTTGCCGCACAGGCGGTTCCGGGGCTGCCGCTGCCCGCCCGGTTCGGTCTGCTCCTGATCCTGGGCTTCTTCCAGTCCCTGGCGACCGGAACGCGGTTGGGGCTGCTCGCCGAGGTGCTGCCGTCCTCCGCGTACGCGCTGGCACGTTCGCTGATGAACATCACCTCCGGCGGCATGGCCGTCCTCGGCTTCGCCACCGGCGCCGTACTGCTGCGCCACCTGAGCCCGCAGGACGTCTTCCTCTGCGCGGCCGCCCTGACCGGAGCCGGACTGATCGTGGTGGCGGTCACGGTCCGGGAACACTTCATCCGTCCGGCCCGCCGCCCCGGCCTCCGCACAACCTGGACAACGAACACCGCGCTCGTCTCCCACCCCGGCCGGCGTGTCCTGCTGCTGAACCTGTGGGTCCCCAACGGCCTGATCGCCGGCTGCCAGGCTCTGTTCATCCCCTACGCCCCGCACCATGCCGGCGTCTTCCTCGCCGCCGGATCGGCCGGCATGCTCCTCGGCGACCTGGCCGTCGGACGACTGCTCACCGCAGCCCGGCGCCGCCGCTGCGCCTACGCCCTGCGGCTGCTGCTCGCCATCCCGTACCTGCTGTTCGCCCTCCACCCGCCCGTGCCGGTGGCGGCAGCCGCGGTGTTCCTCGCCGGCGCCGGGTTCGCCGCCACCCTGCCGCTCCAGGAGCAGCTTCTCGCGCTGACCCACGGTCCGGTCCGCGGCCAGGTCCAGGGAGTCGACTCCGCCGGCCGGATGACGTGGCAGGGCCTCGGAGCCGCGATCGCCGGCGGCCTCGCCGAGTACGTCACCCCCGGCACGGCCATCACCGCTGTGGCCGCGCTCTCCGTCGCCGTCACGGTCGCCTCCCGGCCCTTCGTGGTCCGCGCCCGGGCCGCCGGCCCCGGAGCCGTCCGCGCCGGTACGCCCACCGGACGGACCGGCCCCGGCCGGTAGCCGACGGCACGCCCGTCCCGGTGGAACGAACGGCGGGCGTGACCGGCGACGTGCCGGTGGGCCGGCCGCGCGGTCCGAGCGGTTTCCGCGGCCGGTCCACCGGGACGCGGTCAGAGGAAGGTCTGCCCCTCGCCCCGGTAGGTCGGCACCGTGGCCACCACCCGGTCGTCCTCGACCAGCAGCAGCTCCGCGAAGCGCTCGCACAGTTCACCGGCCTTGGCGTGCCGGAACCACACCTTGTCGCCGATCCGCAGCTCGTCCGCGGCCCGGCCCAGCAGTGGTGTCTGCACCTCCCCGGGGCCCTCCAGCGGCTCGTAGCGCAGCCCCTCCGGGAGATGCGGCACCGGCAGCCGGTCCCTGCCCGCGGCTCCGGACGCCGGGTAGCCGCCGCCCAGGACGGTCGCCACCCCGGGCCCCGGGCGCCGGACGACGGGCAGCGCGAACAGCGCCGCCGGACGGCCGTGGAAGGAGGTGTAGTGGTCGAACAGGCGCGGCACGAACAGGCCCGAGCCGGCGGCGATCTCCGTCACCGCCTCCTCGGCCGCCGTGTGCTGCACGCTCCCCGTTCCGCCGCCGTTGACGAACTCCAGCCCCGGCGCCGCCTCCCGCACCGCGCGCACCGCCTCCGCCCGCCGGGCCGCGAGCTCCCGCCGCGCCGCCGCCTGCATCAGCCGCACCGCCCGGGAGTGCAGCGGCCGGCCCGCGACCGCGTCGCCGACCCCCGCCACATGCCCCTCGTACGCCATCAGCCCCACCAGCCGGAAGCCGGGGCGGCGGGCCACCGAGCGGGCCAGTTCCGCCAGTTGCTCCGGGGCGTGGAGCGGCGAGCGGCGCGGCCCGATGCGGACCCGCCCGCCCAGCAGCCACAGCGAGGTGTCCAGCTCCAGGCAGACCCGCACCTCCTCGCGGCCGTCGCCCGCCCGCGCGGCGTCGATCAGGTCGAGCTGGCGCGGGTCGTCCACCATGACGGTCACCGCCGCCGCCAGCTTGGGATCGGCCGTCAGTTCGGCGAACCGCGCCCGGTCGGCCGAGGGATACGCCAGCAGGACGTCCGTCATCCCGGACCGGGCGAGCCACAGCGACTCGGCCAGCGTGAAGGACATCACCCCGGAGAAGCCGTCGAGGGCCAGCACCCGGTCCAGCAGAGCCCGGCAGCGCACCGACTTGGACGCCACCCGGAGCGGTTTGCCCCCCGCGCGGCGGACGAGGTCGGCGGCGTTGGCGTCGAAAGCCGCCAGGTCGACGATCGCCAGCGGGGCGTCGAAACGGTCGGTGGCCCGGTCGTAGCGGGCCCTGTCTCGGTGCGGGGCGGCCATGCGGTCACCCTGCCAGACGGCATTACCGCGGGGTAGGGGGACGGCTCGGGCAAACCGGCCAAGCGTCCGTATCGGTTGCCGCACCCTCGGTTCCGCGTCGTAGAGTGACGCCCATGCCACGGCCTTCCGGTTGCCGGTGGCACGACCGACCATGAACAGGCCTGCCCCGCACGGTGACCAGCGGCCCGGGCGAGCACGAACCGAAGGGGGGCGGATGAGCGCCGAGGCGTCACGCGCGTCCGCCCGCCGGCCCGAGGACTTCCCGCCCCCGCCGCCCGGCGGCCCGCCGCCGTGGCCCGGCCCGCCCCCGCCCGCCGCTCCGCCCCGGCCGGGTGTGCCGCCGCGGACGCCGGGGGATTCGCGTGCTCCGGGGGAGAGTTGGTTTCCCGCGGCGCCTCCCGCCGGTGAGCCCGGTGGTGGCCTCGCACCGGACCGCGGGGACGCGTCCGGCGCCCCGCCGTGGCCGGGTGTGCCGCCGCAGCGGCCGCCGCGTGTTCCGGGGGAGAGCTCGTTTCCTGCCGCCTCCTCGGCCGGTGAGCCCGGTGGTGGCCTCGCACCGGACCGCGGGGACGCGTCCGGCGCCCCGCCGTGGCCGGGTGTGCCTCCGCAACCGCAGCGGCCGCCGCGTGTTGCGGGGGAGAGCTGGTTCCCCCCGGCTTCTCCGGCCGGGGAGCCGGGCGGTGCCGGGGCGCCGGACCGCGGGGACGCGTCCGGCGCCGCGCCCCGGCCGCGCTTCCCCTGGGAGGACTGGGAGAACTGGGACGGCGGCCGGCCGGGCGGTGGCGACCGCGAGCTCCCCCGCCTCCCGCTCCGGCAGCGGCTCCGCCGCCTCACCCCCCGGGCGGTCGTCGAACGGCTGGCGCGGATGCGGCCTCCCGTGCGCACCGCCGCCGTCGCCGGCTGCCTCGTCCTCGGCCTCGGCCTGCTCGGCGGGGCCGCAGCGGGCAGCTGGCTGACCGGTGACTCCGGCCAACAGGCCGCCGTGGACCGCGAGTTCACCCGGGCACGCGGCCTCTGGCACAGCATCCCCGTCGACACGATCTTCCCCCGCTCGCTCTCCGGTGACGGCGCGGGCCCCGGCGGCACCGACCGCACGTGGGTCCGGATCGCCGTCGCCCCGGACGGCGACTGCGCCGCCGCCTTCGACCCGCTGCTGGCCAAGGTCCTTTCCCCGGCCGGCTGCGAACGCCTGCTGCGCGCCACCTACGTGGACGCGACCAGCAGCAGCGTCACCACCGTCGGACTGGTCGTCACCCGCACCGACCGGGCCGCGATGAAGGCGCTCCACGACCGCTTCGAACGCGAGAACCTCGGCGACCGCGCCGACCTGATCCCGCGTCCGTACGCCGCCCCGGACACCCCGGCCGAGGACTTCGGCGACGCCCAGCGCGCCTCCTGGACCGTCCGCGTGCTGCCGGATCTGCCGGCCGTCGTCTACGCCGTCTCCGGCTTCGCCGACGGCCGCACGGTGAGCGACCGGCTCTCCGCCGAGGAGGCCACGGCCGACGGCGCCACCGCCGCGCCCGCGCAGGCCGGCCTCGGCCACGACGCCCGGGGCATCGCGGACCGCGTCGAACGCGGCTTCCGCGCCGCCGCAGAGAACGCAGAGAAGGAGCCGGAATGAGCCCGGACCGCCCCGCCCCGCCCGGGGCCGGCCCGCCGCCCTCCCGTCCGTTCGCCTCCCGTCCGCTCGCCGCCCGGGTGCGCCGGGCCGCGGCAACCCTCCTCCTCGCCCTCGCGGCCACCGCCGCGACCGCCGGCCTGGCCCCGGCCCACGCCGACTCCATACGCGACCAGGAGTGGCCCCTGGAGGCGCTCCGCACCGAGGAGGCCTGGCGGACCACGCAGGGGGAGGGCGTCACCGTCGCCGTCCTCGACACCGGCGTCGACGGCGACCACCCGGACCTCACCGGCCAGGTGCTGGAGGGCAAGGACTTCATCGGCTTCGGCGCGCGGCCCGGCGACCGGGCCTGGGCCCGGCACGGCACCGCCATGGCCGGGATCATCGCGGGCCACGGACACGGCCCCGGCAACGGCGACGGGGTCCTCGGCGTCGCCCCGCGCGCCAGGATCCTCCCGGTCCGGGTGATCCTGGAGGACAGCGACCCGGCCCGCAAGCGGGCCCGCGGCAGCCGCGGCGGAGCGCTCGCCGAAGGCATCCGCTGGGCGGCGGACCAGGGCGCCGACGTGATCAACCTGTCCCTCGGCGACGACAGCGAGTCCGCGCACCCCGAGCCGGGCGAGGACTCCGCCGTGCAGTACGCCCTGAGCAAGGGCGCCGTGGTGGTGGCCTCCGCCGGCAACGGCGGCGAGGACGGCGACCGGGTCTCCTACCCGGCCGCCTATCCCGGCGTCATCGCCGTCACCGCGGTCGACCGGCTCGGCGTCCGCGCGCCCTTCTCCACCCGCCGCTGGTACGCCACCGTCTGCGCCCCCGGGGTGGACGTCGTCATAGCCGACCCGGACCGCCGCTACTACGAGGGCTGGGGCACCAGCGCCGCCGCCGCGTTCGTGTCCGGCTCGGCGGCCCTGGTCCGCTCCGCCCACCCCGATCTGAGCCCCGCGCAGGTCAAGCGGCTGCTGGAGGACACCGCGCGGGACGCGCCGCCCGGCGGCCGCGACGACGCCCTGGGCCGGGGCATGGTCGACCCGGCCGCCGCGATCCGGGCCGGCGGCGCGCTCGCCCCCCGCCCGCAGCGGCCGAGCCCGGTCCCGTACGAGAAGCGCTACTTCGGCGCCGGCCCGGCCGGTGACGGGGACGGCGGGGGCGGCGGCGCGCTGCCGGCCGCGTCCGCCGCCGTGGCGGGCGGCGCCCTCCTCGCCGCCGCGGGCGTCCTCTGGCACGCCGGCCGCCGCAACCGCGACCCGGACCTTCTCTTCCCCCTGCGCTGACGCCCCCTGCACGCCGGTGCCCCCCTCGGTGACGTCCCCTGCACGCCGGTGCCCCCGTCGGTGACGTCATGCCGGCGCTCCCTGAGCGCCGTGGCCCGGTGCGTCGGCCGCCCCGGTGGCCCCCCACCGCCCCAGCCGCACGGCCTCCGGCAGAGGCGAACCCCCGCCGGGGGCCGCCGGCCCGGCCGATACCCTCGACCCGTGGCCCTCAAGAACATCCCGGATTCCCCCTTCTCCGACGACGACGGCTCCGCCGACCCCCGGCTGGCCGCCGCCCTCGCCGCCTACGCGGACGACCGCGCCGCCGAGGCCGAGGTGCTGTCCGCGCTGACCGGCACCCGGTTGCTCGTGCCGGTCGTCGCCGTCCTCGGCGAGACCGAGACCGGTGCGGACGGCCTGCGCCGGGAGAAGACCAGCGACATGGCCGTGCCCACCCTCCAGGCCCCCGGCGGCCGCCGCGCCCTGCCCGCCTTCACCTCCACCGAGACGCTGGCCCGCTGGGACCCGCGGGCCAGGCCGGTCGCCGTACCGCTCCACCAGGCGCTGCGGGCCGCGGCCCACGAGCAGGCCGACACGGTGGTCCTGGACCTGGCCGGCCCGGTGCCGTACGAGCTCACCGGCCCGGCACTGCGGGCGCTGGCCGAGGGCCGGAAGAGCGCCGACCCGCTCGCGGACCCGGCCGTCCGGGACGCACTGCGCGCGGTGCTGGCCGCCGAGCCGGGCGTCGTCCGCGCCCATCTCGTCCCGGCGGAGGAGACCGACGGGACCCTCGCTCTCCTTCTCGGCCCGGCGGCCGACCCCGGCGAGACCACGCGGCGGGTGGCGGGCGCGCTCGCGGCCGACGAGGTGCTGCGCGCCCGTCTGGTGCGCGGGCTGGACCTGGCTCCGCTTCCGGAGGGGACGGCGGTTCCGGGGGAGCCGCTCTTCACCCGAGAGGCGTAATGCCCGAAAACGCCCCACAATGCGGAGAGTCGTAACGATCTCTGTGAGGAGGGCGTCATGGATACGCGCAAGGCCGTATCCGAGTTCCTCGGCACGCTGCTGCTGGTGTTCTTCGCGGTGGGCTCGGCCGTGCTCGGCGCGGAGTACATCGGCACGGTCGGCATCGCTCTGGCCTTCGGCTTCACTCTTCTGGCCCTGGCCTACGCGCTGGGGCCCGTATCCGGCTGCCACATCAATCCGGCGGTCACCCTGGGCATGCTCATGGCCGGGCGGATGTCCCTGCGGGCGGCCGTCGAGTACTGGGTGGCGCAGGTGCTGGGCGGCATCACCGGAGCGCTGCTGCTGTTCATCCTGGCCAAGCAGGTGCCGGGCCTGGAGACGAGCGGCGCCTTCGGCAGCAACGGCTACGGCTACCGCTCGCCGGTCGGCGTCAACACCTTCGGCGCGCTGGTCGCCGAGACCGTTCTGACCTTCCTGCTGGTCTACGTGATCCTGGACGTCACCCACCGGGTGGCGGTGGTGGGTTTCGACGGCCTGGCGATGGGCCTGGCGCTGGCCGCGGTCCATCTGGTCGGCATCCCGCTCACCGGCACCTCCGTGAACCCCGCCCGGTCCATCGGGCCGGCGATCTTCGCCGGCCCGGACGCCCTGGCGCAGCTCTGGCTGTTCATCCTGGCGCCCCTGGCCGGCGGGGCGCTGGCCGCGGTCGTGCACGGGGTGACGCACCCGGCCGGCGAGCCGCGGCAGATCGCCGACGAGGCCGCGGCCGCCGACGCCGGGCACGGCCCGGGGTGATGCCCCCGGGACCGCCGCGCCACCGGGAGCCGGGCGGCGCGGCGGAAGCGGGAGCCCGTCGCCGTCCGGCGCAACCGCCCGGACGGGGGTGGCGGGCTCCGGCGCTCCGGTCCGGCCGCCCCGGGGCCGGACGCGGTGATCCGGATCCGCACCCGCCTTCCCCGCCCCCACCGGGCGGCCCGGTCTCAGCCGAAGACGGGCCCGGTGAACTTCTCGCCGGGGCCCTGACCCGGCTCGTCCGGCACCACGGAGGCCTCGCGGAAGGCGAGCTGGAGCGACTTGAGCCCGTCCCGGAGCGGCGAGGCGTGGTATGAGCCGACCTCGGTGGCGCTCGCGGTGACCAGCCCGGCCAGCGCGGTGATCAGCTTTCGCGCCTCGTCCAGGTCCTTGTGCTCCGGGCCCTCCTCGGCGAGGCCGAGGTTGACCGCCGCCGCGCTCATCAGGTGCACCGCCACCGTCGTGATCACCTCCACCGCGGGCACCTCCGCGATGTCCCGCGTCATGCTGTCGAAGTCGGGGCCGGGTCCGTCGGGGCCGGGGCCGGATGCGGCGGGCTGCTGCGGAGAGGTGTCGCTCATGGCTCAACTTCACTTTCGGTGGAGGGGACGCCCTCAGCCTAGGGCCCGCCGGCGCCCGTGCGACGAGCGGCCCGGGCGCTGGTATATTGGGTTTACGACCGGTCGGACACTCATGTGGCCGACCCGCAAGTGGAGGCTCCGTTCTCCCACCTGACCGGCTTCACGGCCGGCGGGTCACCGGTCAGGCAGTGCCTCCGGCCCGCTTTCGCGGACGGCTGGCGCCGTCGATGCGCCCCGCGGTGAACCGTGGTGGTGCTCCCGGTTTCCGCGGAGCTCCGCCTGTGTCCCGTCCGGGGCGTTTTTGCGTGCCGCGCGGTGGTCGTCAGAACAGACGTTACGCGGCTGTCCGCCAGGCGGCCGCGTGGGTGCTAACCGAGGAGGCCCCATCAGCGCCGAGCCCCGCATCAACGACCGGATCCGAGTCCCCGAGGTACGACTCGTCGGTCCCAGTGGCGAGCAGGTCGGCATCGTGCCGCTTGCCAAGGCACTGGAGCTCGCACAGGAGTATGACCTCGACCTGGTCGAGGTGGCGGCGAACGCCCGCCCCCCCGTGTGCAAGCTCATGGACTACGGGAAGTTCAAGTACGAGTCGGCCATGAAGGCCCGTGAGGCGCGCAAGAACCAGGCGCACACGGTCATCAAGGAGATGAAGCTCCGGCCGAAGATCGACCCGCACGACTACGACACCAAAAAGGGTCACGTCGTCCGGTTCCTCAAGCAGGGCGACAAGGTCAAGATCACGATCATGTTCCGCGGCCGTGAGCAGTCCCGCCCCGAGCTGGGCTACCGGCTGCTCCAGCGGCTCGCGGAGGACGTCCAGGACCTGGGCTTCGTGGAGTCCAACCCCAAGCAGGACGGCCGGAACATGATCATGGTTCTCGGTCCGCACAAGAAGAAGACCGAGGCGATGGCCGAGGCCCGCGAGCTGAAGGCGGCCCGCAAGGCGGAGAGCCAGGGAGCCGCCGCCGGTGAGCAGCAGCCCGCCGAGGAGCCCGCCGAGGCGTCGTGATCCCGGGAGTCCCGCGGTCGCGGGCCCGGTGGGCCCGCGCGGGAAACCCGTCCGGGGCGGCCGCCCCGGACACCAACCGAACCAACTGACGCTTCCGCAGGCCGGTCCCCGGACCGGGGAGGCGCCACCGACGAGGAGAGAACGGCGACATGCCGAAGAACAAGACGCACAGTGGTGCCAGCAAGCGCTTCAAGCTCACCGGCTCCGGCAAGGTGATGCGCCAGCGCGCCGGTCGCCGCCACCTTCTCGAGCACAAGCCGTCCACTCTGACGCGCCGTCTTGCCGGCAAGACCGAGATGGCCCCGGCCGACGCCAAGAAGATCAAGAAGCTTCTCGGCAAGTGACGCAGACCGCCCCGGGCGTCCGGAAGGACGCGGACCGGGGCGGTGCGCCGCACCACCGGGACCCCGTCGATCCGGGCCGCGTGACCATCCCGCGGCCCCGTACAAGGAGTTAAACAAGTGGCACGCGTCAAGCGGGCAGTCAACGCCCACAAGAAGCGCCGGGCGATCCTCGAGCAGGCCAGCGGTTACCGGGGCCAGCGGTCCCGCCTGTACCGCAAGGCCAAGGAGCAGGTCACCCACTCCCTGGTCTACAACTACAACGACCGCAAGAAGCGCAAGGGCGACTTCCGGCAGCTGTGGATCCAGCGGATCAACGCCGCGGCCCGCGCCAACGGCATCACCTACAACCGCTTCATCCAGGGTCTGAAGGCCGCCAACGTCGAGGTGGACCGCAAGATCCTGGCCGAGCTCGCGGTGAACGACGCCAACGCCTTCGCCGCGCTGGTCGAGGTGGCCCAGAAGGCGCTGCCGAGCGACGTCAACGCCCCGAAGGCCGCCGCCTGATCCGCAGGCGCCCGGCCGAGAGGCTTCAGCGGACCCGCAGGCCCTGCCTGCGGGTCCGTTCTGCTGACGGCGGACGCCTGACGGCGGACGGTCCCCGGCCGCGCCGCCGTCCCGGCGCCCGCCGTCCCCTGCCCGCCGCACGCCGCACCCCCCGACCCCACCGCATGCGTCGCGCACGCACCGCACCGAGAACGAAGCGAGCCGCCGCCCATGGGCACCCCCGAGCTGATCTCCCCGCGCTCCCCCCGCGTCGCCGCCGCCCGCCGGCTGGCCCGGCGAAACGTCCGGAGCAAGGAGCGCCGGTTCATCGCCGAGGGCCCGCAGGCCGTACGGGAGGCGGTCGCCCACCGCACCGGCGGCGAAGCCACCCTCACCGAGCTGTTCGCCACCGCCGAGGCCGCCGAACGGTACCCGGATCTCGTCGCCGCCGCCCGCGCCGCCGGGGCCCGGGTGCACACGGCCTCCGCCGAGGTGCTGGGCGAGGTCTCGCAGACGGTCACCCCGCAGGGGCTGGTCGGTGTCTGCCGCTTCCTCGACTCGCCCTTCGGGGAGATCACCGCCGCCCGGCCCCGGCTGGTCGCCGTGCTGGCGAACGTCCGCGATCCCGGCAACGCCGGCACCGTGCTGCGCTGCGCCGACGCCGCGGGCGCCGACGCCGTGGTGCTCACCGACGCCTCCGTCGACCTCTACAACCCCAAGGCGGTACGGGCCTCGGTCGGCAGCGTCTTCCACCTGCCCGTCGCCGTGGGGGTGCCCGTCGAGCGGGTGGTGAGCGGGCTGCGGGAGGCCGGGCTGCGTGTCCTGGCCGCCGACGGCGCCGGGGAACGGGACCTCGACGGCGAGCTCGACGCCGGCACGATGGGCACCCCCACCGCCTGGGTCTTCGGCAACGAGGCCTGGGGCCTGCCCGAGGAGACCCGCGCCCTCGCCGACGCGGTGGTACGGGTCCCGATCCACGGAAAGGCCGAGAGTCTGAACCTCGCGACCGCGGCGGCCGTATGCCTCTATGCCTCGGCCCGTGCGCAGCGTGCATCCGGAGGGTGCCGCTCCGTCACTTTCAGCTAGTAGGGTTGCGGCCCGGGGCCGACTTCAGGGGGTGCGGTGAGGGACGTCAGGACTTCGGGGCGGCCGGTGCCGGACACCGGGCCGCCGGTCTCGGCGGCCGACTGGAGCCCCGGGCCGTCCGCCCTCGGCGTCGATCCGGACGACCTGCCGGACGGCCTGGTCGTCGCCGACGAGAACGGCCGCGTCATCTGCTTCAACGCGGCCGCGCAGCGGATCACCGCGCTCCGGCCCTCCCAGGTGCTGGGGCTCCCGCTGGAGCGCGCCCTCCCGCTGGAGGACCTGGAGGGCCGCCGCTGGTGGGCGTGCACCGACCCGTACGGCGGGCTGGCCACGCGGGCCGGCCAGCCCGAGCGGAATCTCTTACTCCCCGGCGGCCGCGAGGTGCTGGTCTCCGCCCGCTACATACGCCGCCGCCGGCTGGGCCCGGTGCACCGGCTCGTGATCTCCCTGCGCGGCACCGAGGCCCGCCGCCGCACCGAGCGGAGCCACGCCGAGCTGATCGCCACCGTCGCCCACGAACTGCGCTCGCCGCTCACCTCCGTGAAGGGGTTCACCGCCACCCTCCTCGCCAAGTGGGAGCGGTTCACGGACGACCAGAAGCGGCTGATGCTGGAGACCGTCGACGCCGACGCCGACCGCGTCACCCGGCTCATCGCCGAACTGCTCGACATCTCCCGGATCGACTCCGGCCGGCTGGAGATACACCGGCAGCCGGTGGACATGGCCGCCGCCGTCCGGCGCCACGTCGCGGCGCACGTCGGCGCCGGGGAGCCGGAGGACCGCTTCGCCGTCCGCGTCGCGGGGCCGCTGCCCGCGCTCTGGGCGGATCCGGACAAGGTGGACCAGGTCCTCGGCAACCTGCTGGAAAATGCCGTGCGCCACGGCGAGGGAACCGTCACCATCGAGGTGTCAGCCGCCCATCCGCCGAACGAGGGGACATCCGTCACCGTGAGCGATGAGGGCCCCGGGATCCCGGAGGAGTCGATGAGCCGCGTCTTCACCCGCTTCTGGCGGGGCAGCAAGCGCGGCGGCACCGGCCTGGGCCTGTACATCGTCAAGGGGATCGTGGAGGCCCACGGCGGGACGATCGAGGTCGGCCGCGCCCCCGGCGGCGGCGCCCGCTTCCGGTTCACGCTGCCCGTCGCCGCTCCGTCCTTCCTGGTCTGAGCGGCCGCGGGCTCTCCCGTCCCCCGCGCCCCGTAGACTCGGGCGGTGGCACTCCGGGCTGCTCCGGCAGCCGGCAGCCACCGAGCACGGGCCGCGCAGTCAGCCAATCGGAAACACGGGAAGAGATGTCGGCACCCAATAAGTCGTACGACCCTGTCGAGGTCGAGGCACTGAAACCGGAACAGATCGCCCGGATGCGGGACGAGGCGCTCGCCGCCATCGCCGCCGCCGGGGATCTCGCGGCCCTGCACGAGGCGAAGGTGGCCCACGCCGGTGACCGCTCGCCGCTCGCCCTCGCCAACCGCGAGATCGGCGCCCTCCCGCCGCACGCCAAGGCCGACGCCGGCAAGCGCGTCGGCGGCGCCCGCGGCGAGGTGAAGCGTGCGCTGGCGGCCCGCCAGGCGGAGCTGGAGGCGGAGCGCGACGAGCGCGTGCTGGTCGAGGAGGCGGTGGACGTCACGCTGCCCTACGACCGCGAGCCGGCCGGCGCCCGGCACCCGCTGACCACGCTCATGGAGCGCATCGAGGACATCTTCGTCGCCATGGGTTACGAGGTGGCCGAGGGCCCCGAGGTCGAGTCGGAGTGGCTGAACTTCGACGCCCTCAACATCGCCCCGGACCACCCGGCCCGCACCATGCAGGACACCTTCTTCGTCGAGTCCGCCGCCACGGACCGCGACCAGTCCGGCGTCGTGCTGCGCACCCACACCTCCCCGGTGCAGATCCGCTCGATGCTGGACCGCGAGCCGCCGGTCTACGTCATCTGCCCCGGCCGCGTCTACCGCACCGACGAGCTGGACGCCACCCACACCCCGGTCTTCCACCAGGTCGAGCTGCTCGCCGTCGACGAGGGCCTGACCATGGCGGACCTCAAGGGCACCCTGGACCACATGGTCCAGTCCCTCTTCGGCGAGGGCATGACGACCCGGCTGCGGCCGAACTACTTCCCCTTCACCGAGCCCTCCGCCGAGATGGACATGGAGTGCTACGTCTGCCGCGGCGCCTCCGTCGGCGACCCGGACCGCCCCTGCCGCACCTGCGGCAGCGAGGGCTGGATCGAGCTGGGCGGCTGCGGCATGGTCAACCCGCGGGTGCTCACCGCCTGCGGCGTCGACCCGGAGAAGTACAGCGGATTCGCCTTCGGGTTCGGCATCGAGCGGATGCTGATGTTCCGCCACAACGTCGAGGACATGCGAGACATGGTCGAGGGTGACGTGCGCTTCACCCGGCCCTTCGGGATGGAGATCTGATGCGGGTCCCGCTCAGCTGGCTGCGGGAGTATGTCGACCTCCCCACCGGACAGACCGGTCGTGACGTCCAGGCCCGGCTCATCGCCGCCGGCCTGGAGGTCGAGACCGTCGAACAGCTCGGCACCGGCCTCAAGGGCCCCCTGGTGGTCGGCGAGGTGCTGGCCATCGAGGAGCTCACCGGCTTCCGGAAGCCCATCCGCTACTGCCAGGTGAACGTCGGCGCCGCCAACGGCACCGGCGAACCGCAGAACATCGTCTGCGGCGCGCGGAACTTCGCCGTGGGCGACAAGGTCGTCGTGGTCCTGCCCGGCGCCGTGCTCCCGGGCGACTTCGCCATCTCGGCGCGGAAGACCTACGGCAAGACGTCCGAGGGCATGATCTGCTCGGCCGCCGAACTGGGCATGTCCGAGGACCACGAGGGCATCATCGTCCTCCCGCCGGGCCACGAGCCGGGCACCGACGCGATCGAGCTGCTCGAACTCGCCGACGAGGTCCTGGACATCGCCGTCACCCCCGACCGCGGCTACTGCCTCTCGATGCGCGGCATCGCCCGCGAGGCGGCCACCGCCTACGGCGTACCGCTGCGCGACCCGGCGCTGCTCGACGTGCCCGCGCCCAACGAGCACGGCCACCCCGTCGAGGTCGCCGACCCGCGTGCCTGCGACCGCTTCACCGCCCGCACGGTCACCGGCCTCGACCCCGAGGCGCACTCACCGGTCTGGCTCCAGCGGCGGCTGCAGAAGGCCGGGATGCGGCCCATCTCCCTGGCCGTGGACATCACCAACTACGTGATGCTCGAACTCGGCCAGCCGCTGCACGCCTACGACCGCGCCCGGCTCGACGGACCCATCGGTGTCCGCCGCGCCGGGCCCGGCGAGAAGCTCACCACCCTCGACGGCGTCCAGCGCGTCCTCGACCCCGAGGACCTGGTCATCACCGACCGCCGCGGACCCATCGGGCTCGCCGGTGTCATGGGCGGCGCCAACACCGAGATCGGCGACGCGGTGACCGACCCGGAGACCGGCACGGTCACCGGCGGCACCACCGACGTCGTCATCGAGGCCGCCCACTTCGACCCGGTGACGGTCGCCCGGACCGCCCGCCGGCACAGGCTGTCCTCCGAGGCGTCCAGGCGCTTCGAGCGCGGCGTCGACCCCGAGGCCGCCTCGGCCGCCGCCCAGCGCGCCGTCGACCTGCTGGTGCTGCTCGCCGGCGGCTCCGCCGAGGCCGGGGTCACCGAGGTCGTCACGCCCTCCGGTCCGCACACCATCAAGATCGCCGCGGACCATCCCGACCGCGTCGCGGGTGTCGCCTACGGCCGCGAGACCGTCGTCCGCCGCCTCCAGGAGATCGGCTGCGACGTCTACGGGCAGGACGAACTCACCGTCACCGCGCCCAGCTGGCGGCCCGACCTCACCGACCCCAACGACCTCGCCGAGGAGGTCATCCGGCTGGAGGGTTACGAGAACCTGCCCTCCACCCTGCCGAGGCCGCCCGCCGGCCGGGGCCTGACCGAGCGGCAGCGGCTGCACCGCCGGGTGGGCCGCGCCCTCGCCGGCGCCGGCTGCACCGAGGCGCTCAGCTACCCGTTCCTCGGGGAGAGCGTCTTCGACCAGCTGGGGCTGGACGCGGACGACCCGCGCCGCACCGTGGTGCGGCTGGCCAATCCGCTCGCCGACACCGAACCCGCGCTGCGCACCACCCTGCTGCCGGGCCTGCTGGCCGCGCTGCGCCGCAACGACGGGCGCGGCGAGCACGACCTGGCACTCTTCGAGACCGGGCTGGTCTTCCGGCCGACCGGGGCGGAGAAGCCCGGCCCACGGCTGCCCGTCGACCGCCGCCCCACCGAGGAGGAGCTCGCCGGGCTCGCCGCCGCGCTGCCGGACCAGCCGCGCCGCGCCGCGGTGGTGCTCTCCGGGGCCCGCCGCCCGGACGGCTGGTGGGGCAAGGGCTCCGCAGCGAACTGGGCGGACGCCGTCGAGGCCGGCCGCACGGTCGCCCGCGAGGCCGGCGTCGGGCTGACGGTCCGCCAGGACCGGCACGCCCCCTGGCACCCGGGCCGCTGCGCGGCGCTGCTCGCGTCCGTCGACGGGGAGGAGCGGGTCGTCGGGCACGCCGGCGAACTGCACCCCCGGGCCGTGAAGGCGCTCGGGCTGCCCGAGCGCACCTGCGCGATGGAGATCGACCTCGACCTCCTGGAGCGGGCCGGCACGGGCACGCTCCGGGCCCCCCGGATCTCCACGTTCCCGGTGGCCACGCAGGACGTCGCCCTGGTCGTGGACGGTTCCGTGGCCGCGGCCGACGTCGCCGCCGCACTGGGCGCCGGGGCCGGGGAACTCCTGGAGTCGCTGCGGCTGTTCGACGTGTTCACCGGCGAGCAGCTCGGCGAGGGCCGGAAGTCCCTCGCGTACACGCTGCGCTTCCGGGCGCCGGACCGCACGCTGACCGCCGAGGAGATCTCCGCGGCGCGCGACGCGGCGGTGGCGGCGGCCGCCGACCGCACGGGGGCGGTGCTGCGCGGCGCCTGACCGCCCGCGCCCGTACGCCCGACGGCGTCACCGAGGGGGCGCTCCGGAGCTCACGGCTCCGGGGCGCCCCCTCGCCCGTGCGCGGACCGGGGGTGCGGAGCGTGCCGGGCCGGGGCGTGGCCCGGGTCCGGGTCCGGGCCCGGGGCGGCCGCGGCGTACGGCGCCGTGGGGGTGCGGGCCCGCGCCGAGGCGTGCGCCCCGGCGCGGTGAACGTCAACTCGCCGTGGGTTCTCACCCGTTGCCCGAGCACAGTCATGGCGGTGCCGTGGGCCCGGTTCCCGGGCGCCGATGGTCGGGAGAACCGCCCGGACCGCCAAGGAATCCCTGGTCAGCGTCGTCGCAGGGGTGGCACTCGGGAGTCCGGTGGTCGCGCCGGGGCTGCCCGGCATCCCTTCGCGTCCGGGAAACGAACAGCTCGCACGATCGGGTGAAGTCGGCCCAACGGAGTGCGTATCGCCGCCCGGAGCCGAAAGACTCGACGCGTTTCGCCGTGGGCCCCGCAGACCAACCGGAGCCCGTCCGCCGGGAGACCGCCCGGGGGGTGCCCGCAGGAGACCCGGGCACGGCGCAGCGCGCCGGCCCGGCGACTCCGACCGGCCGGGCCGGCGGACGGACCACCGAGGGGGAGTTCGCCGGCATGAACCGTCTCCGGACCACGCGCGTCCCCGGCAGCGGCTCCCGTGCGCTGCTGCGCGGATCGCTCATAGCCCTGCCCGTCCTGTGGATCCTGGCCGTCGCCGGATGGGAACTGCTGCGGCCGGCCGGCCCGGACCTGACACCGCTGCTCGCGGCGGCGCCCGCTCTCGCCTGTGCGGGCAGCGGCCGCCGGTGCTGCGTCCTCGTCAGCGGGGCCGGGGCCCTGCTCGTTCTCCTGCTGCTCGGCATTCCGGGCGGCGGTCCGGCGGCGGGTCTCCGTACCGGCGTCTCCTGCGCCGTCGTCACGGCGCTCGTGGCCGCCTGCCTGTCGACGGGCCGCGGGCAGCGGCTGCTCCGGGAGCTGGAGCGCACCCGCGCGGTCGCCGTCGCCGCCCAGCAGGTGCTGCTCCGCCCGCTGCCCGCCGCGGTCGGGGGTTTCACCACCGCGGTGCGGCATCTCTCCGCGACCCGCGGCGCCTCGGTCGGCGGTGATCTGTACGAGGCACTGGACACCCCGTACGGCCTGCGGATCGTCGTGGGCGATGTCCGCGGCCACGGCCTGGCCGCGATCGGCACCGTCGCCGCCGTCCTCGGCTGCTTCCGGGAGGCGGCCCACGAGGAGCGGGATCTGGCCGGAGTGCTGCGCCGGCTGGAGCGCGCCCTGGGCCGGCATCTGGGGGAGGGGCCGGGCGAGGAGGGCCGGGAACCGCCCGGGCGGGACCCGTTCGCCGAGGAGTTCGTCACTGTCCTGCTGCTGGAACTGCGTCCGGGCGAGGAACTGTCGGTCCTCAACTGCGGCCATCCCTGGCCCTACCGGTTGCGGACGGCGGCCGCGTGCGGTGACGGACCCGGTGCCGCGGGGGAGGGGGACAACGGGACCGGCGAGGGTCCCGAGCCGGATGCGTGCCCCGAAGGAGCCGAAACGGGGTGCAGTAACAAGCCCATGGCTCCCACCGGGACGGAGCGAGCCGCAACCGCTGCCCCCGCGGAAGGGGCCCGCTCCCCGGTGCCCGACGGGGATCCCGGCCGCCCGCTGCCCACGGGGAAGCGCGCGGGCCCGGACGCCGGGCCGGAACCGGGGTCCCCGGACGGCCCGGCGTCCGCCCGGAAGCCCGGAGGCCCGTTCCGCGCGGGGACATCCGCACCCGTGGCGGCCGCCGGGGAACCCGGGGGCGCGGACGCGGACGCGGATGCGTCCCGGCCCGGCCCTTCTGCGTCCCGGCCGGAGGGCTTCGCGTCCCGGCCGGGTGAGTCCCGGGTGCAGCCGCTCAGCGACGCCGACCCCCTGCCGCCGCTCGGCGCCTTCCCGTTGCCCGAGCGGCTCCCGGTGCGCCTGCTGCCACCGCTCGGGACGGAGGAGCTGCTGCTGCTGCACACCGACGGGACGGAGGAGGCCCGCGACGCCGCGGGGCGTTTCTTCCCGCTGGCGGGCGCCCTGGAGGCCGCCGTGACGACCGGTGCGGTCGGCACACCGGAAGAACTCGTCGACCGCGTGCAGACGGCGCTGCTGGGGCACACCGGCGGCCGGCTGGCGGACGATGTGGCGCTGCTCGCGGTACGGCCCGGCATGCCGCACGTCCCGGCCGGCCGGACCGCACCGGCGACGACCGGCGGCACCGTCTCCCCTCCGTCCCCGGCCGGCTGACGAGTGGGGGTATCGCCGGGATACGGGCCGAAGGGGCCAGGAGTTGCTCTTGAAGCTTTGACGGGCGCCGGGATCACTCGGCGCTGCCGGTGTCCTCGGCGAGGATGCGGTAGACGGTGGCGACCGAGGGGCGCTTGCCCGGGTTCTCGCCCGGGGCGATGACGAGTCTGCGGGCGGTCTCGGGGACGGGGACGCCGTTGGCTCGCAGGCTGCGGGCGTAGGCGGCCATGTCGTCGTCGACGACCTCGGGGCGTCCGTCGATCCCCGGCCCCGTCTCCCCCGCGCGGCCGGGGCCGCGGTCGGCGGCGTTCTTCGCCTCCAGCTCGGCGCGGAGCCGGGGGACGGGCGTGAAGCGCGGGTGTGGTACTTGAGGGCGACCTTGCCGCCGCGGGCGCGGCCGGTGCTTCCGGCCGGCACCTCACACATGGGGCAGTCGAACTGTTCGACTGCGGCGCGGACCGGGGCCGGGGCCCGACCGCGGCCGCGGGGGCCGGCACCCGGCCCCGTCCCGAACCGGTTCCCGGGCTGTCCGTGCAGGATCGTGTGCGCGGGGGACCGCCCGCCCCGCCCCCGCCGTTCCGCCCCGGCCGGGTACCGGCGGGGACCGGCGGGGACCGCCGGGGACCGGCGGGGACCGCCGGGGACCTCCGGTACGGGAGCCCGGCCCGGCGCCCGTACCGGAGGTGGCCGGTTCCCGCCCGGCCCTGTCGCCGCTCCTCTACGCTGTGTTCACCCCGAGCGCACCGGGAGGGGCGATGGAGCCCAACACCCTGCTCGACGCCGTCCTCGGCGAGGCGGGCATTTCGCATGCCGGGCTGGCCGCGCACGTCAACGAGGCCGGGCGGGCCCGGGGCCTGACGCTGCGTTACGAGCACACCGCCGTCGCCCGCTGGCTGAAGGGCCAGCGCCCGCGCGGCCAGGTGCCGGACCTCATCTGCGAGGTGCTGGGCGAGCGGGTGCGGCGTGCGCTCACCCTCGACGACATCGGCTTCGGCCCGCCCGGTGCCGGCCACGCGCCGCACGGCACGCCGCTCGCCGGCTTCGTCGACCGGGCCACGGCCCTGTGGCGGTCCGACGAGCAGCAGCGCCCGCATGTGGTGGGCGCCCCGGCGGTGACCGGGACCCCCGCCGTGATGCCCGTCTGGGAGTGGGAGAACCCGCCCGAGGACGCGGACGTCTCACGCCACGGGCCGGTGCGGGTGGGGCTCGCGGACATCGAGATGCTGCGCACCGCCCGCGCCCACTACGAGCAGATGTACCGCAGGGCGGGCGGGGTGGCGACGAGATCCCGGATCGTGGGCTTCCTCAACGCCGAGACGGCGCCGCTGCTGCGCGGCGGCTACACCGACGCCACCGGCCGGCTGCTGCACCGTGCCGTCGGCGGGCTGGTGGCCGTGGCGGGTATCTGCGCGTACGACTCGGACGCGTACGGGCTGGCGCAGCGCTACTTCCACCAGGCGCTGCGGCTGGCCAAGGCCAGCGGTGACCGGGGGCTGGGTGCCTACACGATCGCGCTGCTCGTCAACCAGTCCCTGCACACGGGGGAGTTCCGGCAGGCGGTGGCCTTCGCCGAGACGGCGCTGCGCGCGGCGGGGCCGCACATCACGCCGGCGCTCTCCGCGGACCTGTACGCGATGCAGGCCAAGGCGTACGCGAAGCTGGGGGACGGGCGGTCGGCCCTGGCCTGCATCCGGCGGGCGGAGCGGGCGGCGGAGAGCATCCGGCGGGGGCAGGAACCGGCCGAGACCGGCTATGTGCAGCCGGGGCTGGTCAATGTGCAGGTGGCCGAGGCGCTGCTGAGCCTCGGTGACCTGGGGGCCGCGTACGAGCACGCGGTGGCGGCGGTCGGCAGTCCCGCGCACGACCGCGGGCGGGTGCACCGGCTGGCGCTGTTCACGCAGATCGAGCTGTGCCGGGGTGACGCCGATCGGGCCGCGGCCACGGTGGTGGAAATGACCGAGCGGGTGCGGGGCATGGAGTCGCGGCGGCTCCGGGACCGGCTCCGCGCCGTACGGGAAGACCTCGTGGCGAGCAGGTGTGCCGCGAGCGCCGAGGCCGCCGAACTGATCGACCGGACTCTGCGCGTACCGCTCTGAGGCCCCGGGGGAGGGGTCCGCTGTGTCGGCTGGACGGGGGCGGAAGGTGGCGGATTCGTGCGATGGAAGAACGCCGGCGAACGCACCGTGTACGAGAACCGCTGGTTCCGGGTGAACCTCGCCGATGTCGAACTCCCCGACGGGCGCCGTCTCGACCATTACGTGATCCGGCTCCGGCCGGTCGCCGCCGCCACCGTCGTCAATGAGGCCAATGAGGTGCTGCTGCTGTGGCGGCACCGTTTCATCACCGGGACGTACGGCTGGGAGCTGGCGGCCGGTGTCGTCGAGGACCGTGAGGACTGCGCGCTCGCGGCGGCCCGGGAGATGGAGGAGGAGACGGGGTGGCGGCCCGGCCGGCTGCGGCATCTGCTGTCGGTGGAGCCGTCCAACGGGCTGACGGACGCCCGGCATCACATCTACTGGACGGACGAGGCCGAGTACGTCGGGCAGCCGGCCGACGCCTTCGAGTCGGACCGGAGGGAGTGGGTGCCGCTGAAGCTGGTGCCGGACATGGTGGCGCGCGGCGAGGTGCCCGCGGCGAACATGGCGGCGGCTCTGCTGATGCTCCATCACCTCCGGTGCGGTGGGTGAGCTCCGTCCGCGCGGCCGGCCCGGTGGTGCCGGTAGTGGCCCTCGGCACCGTCCTCCCGGGATACGGAGGCGTGCGGACGGACTGGCGGCCGGACTGGCGGACGGGCGGGCCGGCGGACGGCCGGAACGGGGGCCGGAGGACGGCGTGCGGCCGGAGGGCCCCCGGGACCGCCGGGGCAGCCGCGCAGGGGGAGCGTCCGTGCGCCGGGTGTGCACCGCGGGTCCGCCGGTGCGGGAGGGGCCGGTCCGGGCGGCTGTGGACCGTGGTGCGGGGGCGCACACCCCGTGTGAAGCGCGCACCCTCACCGCGCCCGCGCACACGCTCCCCGGCGCGGCGTGCACCGTGATGGAGTCGGGGGTGTGTCCGGAGCCACCCGGTTACCGGGACGCGGGGCTTCCCCCCTGTTCCCGCGTCCCGCCGCCGCCCCGTTCGCCCGTCCCGGCGAGCGGGGCGGCGGGCTGTCCGGGGTGCGGGGCGGCCGGCCGGGGCGGGTGGTGCGTGGCCGCGGCGGGTCTCCGCCCCGGTGCCCTGGGCCGCGGTCCCCGCGCGTGCGCGGCGGGGCCGGGCGCGGGGGCCCCGGGGCGGCGCCTTCCCCGGCGGGCGGGTCCTGCTGCCCCGCTCACGCGTAGTCGTAGAACCCGGAGGCCGTCTTGCGGCCGAGGCGGCCGGCGTCGACCATGCGCTGGAGCAGCGGGGGAGCGGCGTAGAGCGGCTCCTTGTACTCCTCGTACATCGAGTACGCGACCGAGGCGACGGTGTCCAGGCCGATGAGGTCGGCCAGTTTCAGCGGGCCCATGGGGTGGGCGCAGCCCATTTCCATGCCGTTGTCGATGTCCTCGCGGCTGGCGATGCCCGACTCGAACATCCGGATCGCGGAGAGCAGATACGGGATCAGCAGGGCGTTGACGACGAAGCCGGAGCGGTCCTGGGCGCGGATGGCGTGCTTGCCGAGGACGGCGGTGACGATCTCCTCGGTGCGCTTGATCGTCTCGTCGCCGGTGGTCAGCGCGGGGATCAGCTCGACGAGGCGCTGCACCGGGGCCGGGTTGAAGAAGTGGATGCCGATGACCTGGTCGGGGCGGGAGGTGGCGACGGCCAGTTTGACCAGGGGGATGGAGGAGGTGTTGGAGGCGAGGATCGCGTCCGGCCGGGTCACGACCTGGTCGAGGACCTGGAAGATCTCGGTCTTGACCTGCTCGTTCTCCACGACGGCCTCGACGACGAGGTCGCGGTCGGCGAATGCGCCGAGGTCGGTGGTGAAGCTCAGCCGGTCCAGCGTGGCGTCCCGCTCCTCCTGGGTGATCTTGCCGCGGCCGGCGGCCCGGTCCAGGGAGGTGGTGAGCCGGGTGCGGCCCAGTTCCAGGGCTTCCCCGGTGGTCTCGGCGACCATGACGTCCAGGCCGGCGCGGGCGCAGACCTCCGCGATCCCCGCGCCCATCTGCCCGCAGCCCACCACTCCGACGCGTTCGATGTCGGTCACATCGTGCCTTTCGCTGATCTTCATCGGACGGCCGGCCTCCGGGGTCTCCGGCGGCGGGCCCGGCCCAGACGTTACCCGCCGTCCCGGTGTGGCGTGGGCGCCGGGGCGGAATGCTGGCCCCGGACCCCGTGCTGACACCGGGGCGGAGCCGGAGAGAGGACACGCACAGGTGCGAGGCCGGGAACGGATGAGCCGGCGGCGCTTCGCCGCCGTGGCGGCGGGCAGCCTGTCCCTGCTGGTGTCGGGTGACGCCCTGGGCACGGAGGCCCGGTGGCGCGCGGAGGGCGCCGGGGGAAGCGGGGGCCGGGCCGTGCCGGAGACCAGGGGGATGTGGGTGGCGTCCGTGTCCAACCGGGACTGGCCGTCGCGGCCGGGGCTGCCGGCCGCCGAGCAGCGGGCCGAGCTGGCCGCGGTGCTCGACCTGGCCGTGCGGCGGCGGCTCAACACCGTCATCCTGCAGGTCCGGCCGACCGCCGACGCGCTGTGGCCGTCCCGGTACGAGCCGTGGTCGGAGTATCTCACCGGTGTGCAGGGCCGGGACCCGGGCTGGGACCCGCTGGCCTTCGCGGTGCGCGAGGCCCACCGCCGGGGGCTGGCGCTGCACGCCTGGTTCAACCCGTACCGGATCGCCAACCACGCCGAGCCGGAGCGGCTGGCGGAGAGCCATCCGGCCCGCCGGAACCCGGGGTGGGTGGTGCCCTACGGCGGCAAGCTGTACTACAACCCGGGGCTGCCGGAAGTGCGCCGCTTCGTGCAGGACGCGATGCTGGACGCCGTGCGGCGCTACGCCGTCGACGCCGTGCACTGGGACGACTACTTCTATCCGTATCCGGTCGCCGGGGAGCACTTCGACGACGACGCCGCCTACGCGGCGCACGGCGGCGGCTTCCCCGACCGGGCGGCCTGGCGGCGGGACAACACCGACCGGCTGGTGCGGGAGACGGCGGCCCGGATCGAGCGGCTCCGGCCGGGGACGCGGTTCGGCATCAGTCCGTTCGGAGTCTGGCGCAACCGCTCCTCGGACCCGGCCGGCTCCGACACGAACGCCGGGGTGCAGACCTACGACGACCTGTACGCCGACACCCGCAGGTGGGTCCGGGAACGCTGGATCGACCACGTCGTCCCCCAGGTGTACTGGCATCTGGGCTTCGAGGCGGCCGACTACGCCACGCTGGTGCGGTGGTGGGCGGAGACGGTCCGGGGGACGGGCGTCGCGCTGCACGTCGGCGAGGCGCTCTACAAGGCCGGGGACCCGGCGCAGCCCGCGGCGTGGCAGGATCCGGCGGAGCTCTCCCGGCATCTGGCCTTCGCCCGGGACATTCCGGAGGTGGCCGGGCATGTGTTCCTCTCCGCCCGGGAGGTCGCGGCCGACCGCATCGGCGCGATGGACCGGGTCGTCGACGACCACTATCCGGCGGCGGAGCCGCTGTGGCGCTGAGCCTCGTAAACGCGCCCCGTCCGGGCGGAGGGCGGGGGCACGGCCGTGCCCCGGTACGCGGCCCGGCGGGTGAGCCGTCCGCGTAGCCGGGGCACCGGCGCCGGCACGCAGCCGCCGCGCCGGACCGGCGCGGGGCGGTCCCGGTCACCGCATCAGGCGGGTTCGGTGCCGCGCCGTTCGTGCTGGACGACGCTGTCCGGGCCGGGCGACATCAGTGCCTCGTGCCCGTCGTCGAACCGCACCCGGTACGGGGGTTCGCCGTGCGTTCCCAGGACTTCGATGATCTGTGCGGTCCTGTCGTGCTGGCCGACGCTTCTGCCGTGCATCACCAGCGTGTCGCCCACTTTGGCTTCCATCTCGGGTCCTCCCGGTTCGCGAGGGCGATGGCGCCGCGGTGTCCGCGGGTCGTCTTCGAGTCTAGGACCGGACGGGGCCGATGGCCCCTGCACGGACAGGCTCCCCGCGGACCCCCGCCGGCCCGCCCGCCGTCCCGCCCGCTGGGTGACGGCGATGCAGGCGAGGACGGCGGTCGCGGTGAGCGGCGCCGCGGGCTCCGGCTCCTCGCCGAGGAACAGCACCGCCCACAGGAGGGTCAGCAGCGGCTGCGCGAGCTGGAGCTGCCCGGCGCGGGCGACGCCGATGGCCGCCATCGCGCGATACCAGACGACCATCCCCAGGAACTGGGAGCAGGCGAGCCAGAGGAGGCCGCCGATCGCGGGCCCGGCCGGCGCGAAGGGCTCCCGTGCCAGCGCGGCCGCGAGCCCCGGCAGGGCGAGGGGCAGGCAGGCGACGAGCGCCCAGGCGATCACCTGCCAGCCGGGCATCAGCCGCGCCAGCCGCCCGCCCTCCGTGTAGCCGGCGGCGCACACCAGCAGGGAGGCGCCGAGCAGGAGGTCCCCGGAGCCGGGCCCGCCGCCGCCGCGGGTCAGGGCGAAGGCGGTGACGGCCGTCGCCCCGGCCAGTGCCGCGCCCCAGAAGGCCGGGGAGTGCCGGGTCCGGGTTCGTACGGCCGCGAACACGGCGGTGGTGAGCGGCAGCAGACCGATGACCACGGCGGCGTGCGAGGCCGTCGACGTCCGCAGCGCCAGTGTGGTGAGCAGGGGGAAGCCGATGACGACTCCGGCGGCGACGGTGAGCAGCCCCGGCCAGTGGCGGCGTTCGGGCACGGGGACGCGCAGGGCCAGCAGGCAGCCGCCCGCGGTCAGGGCCGCGAGGAGGGCGCGGGCGGCGGTGACGGTCCACGGGCCCATGCCCTCCAGGGCCCAGAGGGTGGCCGGAAAGGTGAACGAGAAGGCGGCGACGCCGAGCGCGGCGAGGGCGGTCCCGGCGTGAGCGGAGGAGGGACGTCCGGCCCGGTGCCCGGCGCCGGCGCCGACTCCGGATCCGTCCCTGCGGCCGGGGCCGTCCGCGGGGCCCGGCGCGGGGCTCGTCACCGGGCGGGAGCGCGGTGGCGGGCCGGTGCTCCCGCCGCTGTCCGGGGTGCGGTCGCGGGAGGCGGGTCCGGAGGGGGGTCCGGAGGCGGGTCCGGAGGGGGGACCGGGCCGCAGCGCTATCCCCTGGCCGTCAGTAGCGCTATCGTTGTCTCTCATGTATGAGCGTAGCAGTGTCGGCGAACTCGCGGATACGCTCCGATCCGAGATTCAGCGCTACTCGCCCGGAGAGAAACTGCCGTCCAGCCGGGCCCTGGTCGAGCGCTACCGGGTGAGTCCGGTGACGGTGTCGCGGGCCCTGTCCGCGCTCGCCGCCGAGGGACTGGTCGTCACCCGTCCCGGTGCCGGCGCCTTCCGGGCCCGGCCCACCCCTCCCGCGTCCCGGCCCGCCGACACCTCCTGGCAGGAGGTCGCCCTGAGCGCCGAACCGGCCGGCACCGCCCCCGGCGAGCCGCTGCCGCGCGCGGTGGACGCCTCCGGGCTGCTGGCCACCCTGGCCGCGCCCCCGTCCGGCGTCGTCGAGTTCAACGGCGGCTATCCGCACCCCTCGCTCCAGCCCGAACGCGCGCTCGCCGCCGCCCTCTCCCGCGCCGGCCGGCGCCCCGGTGCCTGGGGGCGGCCGCCGATGGAGGGGCTGCCCGAGCTGCGCGCGTGGTTCGCCCGGGACATCGGCGGGCCCGGCGGGGCGCTCGCCCCGTCCGACGTCCTGATCACCGCGGGCGGGCAGAGCGCCCTGACCACCGCGCTCCGCGCGCTCGCGCCCCCCGGCGCCGCCGTCCTCGTGGAGTCGCCCACCTACCCGGGGCTGCTGGCGGTCGCCCGGGCGGCGGGGCTGCGGCCCGTCCCGGTGCCGGCCGACACCGGCGGCGTCCGTACGGAACTGCTGACCGATGCCTTCCGGGCCACCGGCGCCCGGGTCTTCGTCTGCCAGCCGCTCTTCCAGAATCCGACCGGCGCGGTGCTCGCCCCCGACCGCCGTGCCGGGGTGCTGCGGGCGGCCCGGGAGGCCGGGGCGTTCGTCGTCGAGGACGACTACGCCCGCGGGCTCGCCCACGAGGACGCCGGTCCGCTGCCGCCGCCGCTGGCCGCCGACGACCCGGACGGCGTCGTCGTCCACATCCGCTCCCTCACCAAGACCGCCTCGCCCAGCCTGCGGGTGGCCGCCCTGGCGGCCCGGGGCCCGGTGATGCGGCGGCTGCGCGCCATCCAGGTCGTCGACAGCTTCTTCGTGCCGCGCCCGCTCCAGGAGGCGGCGCTGGAACTCGTCGGATCGCCCGCCTGGCGCCGCCACCTCCGCGGTATCGCGGCAGCGCTCCGGAGCCGGCGGGAGGCGCTCGCCACCGCTCTGGCCCGGGAGCTGCCGGAGGCCCGGCCGGTGCTCCTCCCCT
This sequence comes from Streptomyces sp. F63, assembly GCF_018070345.1. Lineage (GTDB taxonomy): Bacteria > Actinomycetota > Actinomycetes > Streptomycetales > Streptomycetaceae > Streptomyces. Next base: position 219,544 of record NZ_JAGPXX010000004.1, on the reverse strand, counting down.
CGGGAGGCGGCCATCTCTGGCTGCGGCTGGAGCCGGGCCTGGACGACGAGACGGTGGCCGCGGAGGCGTTCCGGGCCGGTGTCGCCGTGGCCCCGGGGCGGCCGTACTTCGCCGCCGAACCGCCCGCGGCGCACCTCCGGGTCGCCTACGCCGCGGTGGCGGGCACCGGCGAGATCGCCGAGGGGGCGCGACGGCTGCGTGCGGCCTTCGCGAGCGTGCGGGCGGCGGGCGGTGCCGATGCCCCTGCCGCCGCCGCGCTCTCCGGCTGACCCGCCGCCCGGACCCCCGCTCCGGCGCGGATCCGGCGGCCACGGGGTGCCGGACCGGCGCGCCGGCCACCCGCCCGCGAAAACCGGGGCCGTCCTTGATGCGGTTCCGGCCATTGTGGCGGACCATGGGCTCAGGGACCGGGGTGCGACGGAAGGCAAGGGGGCGCATGTGACGGTGGAGCCGGAACTGGTGCCCTCACCGGTCGACCCCTCCTGGGCCGACGTGGTGATCGGCCTGCTGAGCCGCACCAGCGCGTCCGGCCTGCTCACCCTGGCCAAGGAGGCCGCCCTCGCCGCCGTCGGCTCACGGGCCGGCGCCGTCTACATCCGGCAGGACGACGGGCGGCTGCGGCTGGCCACCACCACCGGATACGGCGAGTACATCGTGGAGCGGTACGGCTCCGTCGACCCCGAGGCCGATCTGCCGGTCGCCGAGGCCGCCCGGGAATGCCGTCTGGTGTGGCGGCCCACCCGCGAGTACAGCGGGCTGGGCGCCGACGCGGCCCGTTTCCCGAGCCCCAGCGCCTATGCCTCGGTGCCGCTGATGATCGAGGACCGGTGCCTGGCCGTCCTCTCCCTTCAGCTCGATCGCGGCGAACCGCTCTCGCAGAGCGAGGAACGCACCCTCAGCCTCATCGCCGCCGTCGCCGCGCAGCGCCTGGAGTACCTCCTCTCCCGGGAGAGCAAGGTGCTCACGGCGGGCGTCCCCCGTCTCGACCAGGCCGTGCGGCTGGTGGAGAGCCGCACCCGGGCCGCGCGCCTGGAGCTGGCCATGGCCAGCGCGGACATCGGCGCCTTCGACTGGGACTTCGCCTCCGGCCGGCTGGTGTGGGACGAACGGACGTGCCGGCTCTTCGGCGTGGAGCCCGACGCCTTCGACGAGCGGATCGACACCTTCTACGCCCACATCCACCCCGAGGACCGGGCCGCCGTCCACGCCGCGGCCCGCACCAGCATGCGGACCGGCTTCTACTCCGCTCTCTACCGGATCGTCCGGCCGGACGGGGCGGTCCGCTGGATCGACGCCAAGGCGAGCGTCGTCCGGGACCCGGAGGGCAAGCCGCAGGGCATGGTGGGGGTCGCCCAGGACCGCACCGAGGAGCGGGAGCACGAGGAACGGCGCCACGCGCGCCGCGAGTTCGTCCTCACCCTGACGGCCGCCTTCGGCACGGCGCTCTCCACCCAGGACGTGGTGGACACCATGACCGGCACGGTGCTGCCCGCTCTCGACGCGAACGCGCTGGCCATCCACCTCGTCCGGGCCGGCGACGTGGTGCTGGCCGGGGCCGCGGGCTACCCGGACGACGTGCTGCGGCGGCTGCGCGAGAGCAGCATGGGGCAGCCCGACAGCCCGATGTCCGCCGCCCTGCGCGCCGGGACCCCCCTCTTCTTCGAGACGCGGGAGGACTTCCGGGCGGCGTTCCCGGACGAGAGCTTCCGCCCCGCCCCCCGCCACCACGCCTGGGCGCTGCTGCCCCTCACCACCGCCGACGGCACGGTCGGCAGCTGCATCCTCTCCTACGCCGAGCCCCGGGTCTTCACGGCCGACGACCAGATCGTGACCACCGCCATCGCCGGCATCCTGGCGCAGTCCCTGGCCCGCGCCCGCCTGTACGACCAGCGCCGGCAGGCGATGACGGAACTCCAGCGGGTGATGCTGCCCCGCGGTCTCCCGCGGCTGCCGGGCGTGGAGGTGGCCGTCCGCTACCGGCCCGGCTCCGAGGGGCTGGACGTCGGCGGCGACTGGTACGACGTCGTCCGGCTCCCCGGCGGCAAGGTCGGGCTGATGATCGGTGACGTCCAGGGCCACAGCGCGCAGGCCGCCGCCGTGATGGGCCAGCTCCGCACGGCGCTGCTCGCCTACGCCGACGACGGCCACGGCCCGGCCGACCTGATGGCCTGCGGCAACCGCATGCTCTGCGGACTGGACACCGACCTCTTCGCGACCTGCTGCATCGTGGAGCTCGACCCGGCCACCGGAACCCTGCGGATGGCGCGCGCCGGGCACCCGTACCCCCTGCTGCTGGAGGCGGACGGCACGGTGCGGGAGCTCGACTGCCCGGGTGGCCTGCCGCTGGCCTGCCAGCTGGACGACGAATACCCCGTGGTGACCGACCACCTGGCGCCGGGCGCGACCCTGCTGCTGTACACCGACGGTCTCGTGGAGAGCCGGGAGCACAGCTACGACGAGGGAGTGGCCGAACTGGTGCGCGCCCTGTCCAGCTGGCAGGACGGCGGCCCGGCCGGCGGCGGGGCCGCGCGGGGCGTCCGCGCCGCGCGGAACGGCGGCTCCCCGCGGGGTGCTCCGGCCGCGGCCCGGGGCCGGTCCGGTCTGGACGCCCTGGCCGACCGGATAACTGCCCCGTCCGCGGGCCGCACCGCCCAGGACGACATCGCCGTCCTCCTCGTCCGCCGCAGGGACTGACCCGCGGACCGGCCCGGGACCGGCCCGGGACCGGCCCGGGACCGGCCCGGGACCGGCCCGGGACCGGCCCGGGACCGGCCCGGGACCGAAGCGGAAAGGGGAGCGGCGACCGGGCGGCGGACCCGCCGGAAGGCCCGCCGGAGCCGGTGCCTAGTCTCATCGGCACACGGCACACGGCACACGGCACACGGCACACGGCACACGGCATGTACACGGCGGCAGCTGCGCGGCGGCCCGTACACGGCACACGGCACACGACACAACGGAGAACAGCACTGTGCGCGACGCGGACGGAAGACCCGGCCGGAGACTGGCGATCGCCGCTCTGGCCCTGATCGTGGCCGGCCTGGGCACCTTGGCGGCGGGGGTGGCCTGGCTCCGCGCCGACTACATCACCACCATCATCTCCAGCGACCACATGGCGCCGACCCACCGGCGCGGCGACCTCATCGTGGCGGAGCGCACCGACGGGTCCGGGGTGCGCGCCGGCGACGTCGTCCTCTTCCAGGACAAGAAGTGGGCCCCCGGCGGGCAGCTGGTGATGGAACGGGTCATCGGCACCGGCGGCGACCGGGTGTCCTGCTGCGAGGGGGGCCAGGTCTCGGTCAACGGCGAGCCGCTCGCGGAGCCGTACGTCCTGGAGGACGACCCCGTCGGCGCGCCGGGCAAGACCTACGACGTGAAGGTCCCCGAGGGCCGGCTGTTCGTGCTCGGCGACTACCGCGCCAACGCGGCGGACTCCCGCTACCACCTCGACGACGGCCGGCAGGGCACGGTCGCGGCGAGCACGGTGCGCGGCCGGGTCCTGGACGACGGCCCGTCGGCGCTGCTGTTGCCGGGCGCCGTCGCGATCCTCGGCGCTCTGCTGACGTCCACCGGTCTGGTCCTCGGCATGGCCGCGTGGATCGTGCGGCGCCGCGCCAGGATGGTGCCGCGGCAGCGGTGAGCCGGGGAGGCCGGTGGGTGCGGGGAGCCCGGCGCACGCGGCGGTCCCCGCCGCCGTTCCGCCGGTTCAGCCGTCCTGCGCGGGGCGCGCGGCGCGCGCCAGCAGCAGGTCCCGCTCCCGGGCGTTGCGGGTCAGGGAAGCCGCGCGCCCGAACTCCGCTCGGGCCTCCTCGTCCCGGCCCAGGCGCTGCAGCAGATCCCCGCGGACGCTCGGCAGCAAGTGGTAGTCCCTGAGGGCGGGTTCGGCTGTCAGGGCGTCGACGAGGCGCAGCCCGGCCGCCGGGCCCTCCGCCATCGAGACGGCGACGGCCCGGTTCAGCCCGACCACCGGGGAGGGCATCAGCTCCAGCAGCCGCCCGTACAGCGCGGCGATCGCCGCCCAGTCGGTGTCCTCGTAGCGGACCGCCCGCGCGTGGCAGGCCGCGATCGCGGCCTGGACGGCGTACGGGCCGCGGCCCGCGCGGAGCAGGGCCTCGGCGCCGCGGAGGATGAGCAGCCGGTTCCACCGCGAGCGGTCCTGGTCGGCGAGCAGCACCGGCTCCCCGTCCGGCCCCGTGCGGGCCGGTATGCGGGAGGCCTGGAACTCCAGCAGCGCCAGCAGGCCCTGCACCTCGGGCTCCGCGGGCATCAGGTTGGCCAGGACGCGGGCGAGGCGGAGCGCGTCCTCACACAGCGCGGGCCGGCACAGGTCGTCGCCGGCCGTCGCCGCGTACCCCTCGTTGAAGACCAGGTAGATGACCTCCAGCACCGAGGAGAGACGGGCCTCCCGGTCGGCGCCGCGGGGGACCTCGAAGGGGACGCCGGCCTTGGCGAGCGTGCGTTTGGCGCGCACCACGCGCTGGGCGACCGTCGGCTCGGGGACGAGGAAGGCGCGGGCGATCTCGCCGGTCGTCAGGCCCCCGAGCAGACGCAGCGTGAGGGCGGCCCGGGCCTCCCGGGACAGCATGGGATGGCAGGCGGTGAAGATGAGGCGCAGCAGGTCGTCGTCGATGGTGTCCGGGTCGCCGAGGTTCTCCGGGCCGGGCGGCGGCACGTCCTCCAGGGTCCGCCCCACCTCCGCGAGTTTGCGCGCGTAGGTTTCCCTTCGGCGCACGAGGTCGATGGCGCGGTGCCGGGCAGTGGCCATGAGCCAGGCGCCCGGCTTGTCCGGGATGCCCGACTCCGGCCACTGCTCCAGCGCCGCGACCAGCGCGTCCTGCGCGAGTTCCTCGGCGATGCCCACGTCCCGCACCACGCGGGTGACGGCGGCTGTGATCCGCGCGGACTCGATCCGGAACACCGCTTCGACCGTCTCGGCCGCATCCCCTGCCGTCACGGCCACCCATCAGAGCAGCCGCGGCCCGGCGGGGGCAAGCCGCGCCGGACCATCGCCGGGAGGGTCAGCCCTCGGCGATCTGGCGGACCTCGGCGGTGATGGTCCAGTACTCCTCGTGGGTCCGCAGGAACCGCGTGGCCCACTCCAGGGCCTCGGCCTTGTCCTTGGCCTGGATGAGGGAGTAGCCGCCGATGACCTCCTTGCTCTCGGTGAACGGCCCGTCGGTGCAGCTGATCTTCCCGCCGGACCAGGTCACCCGGGTGCCCTCGGAGGTCGGAGTGAGCCCGGCCGTGTCGAGCATGACCCCGGCCTTGGTGATCTCCTCGAACAGGGCGCCCATGCGCTCCTGCAGTTCGGGGCTGGGGCCCTCGGCGGGGGCGTTCTTCTCGTCGATGCGGATCAGTGTCAGGAAACGCGGCACGGTGGCTGCTCCTCGGTCGGACGGACGGGGCCCTTCCCCGCCTCTCACCGGTACGTCGAACGGGAGACGGCCGGATCGACACCCAGGGCGGGATTTTCTCCGGAGTTTTTTCCGCCGCGCGGTCGGGACGGTCCGGACGGGCCCGCGCGGGGCCGGGTCCGGCGGAGCCGGGGGCCGGGGGTGGGTGGGACAAGGCGGGGCCGGGTCCCGCCGACCGTCGATCCCGCGGCCGTGCGCGGTGCGGCCGTACGGCTCGCGCACCCGGCCGGCCGGGTGCGCGGCGGTGCGCCGCAGCGGCGGTGCGGCGGCGCGGCGGTGCGGTGGCGTGGTGGCGCGGCGGTGCGGTGGCGTGGTGGCGCGGCGGTGCGGTGGCGTGGTGGCGCGGCGGTGCGGTGGCGTGGCGGTGCGGTGGCGTGGCGGTGCGGTGGCGCCCGGACGACGGTCCGGCGCCGGCTGCCGCACGCCGCGGCCACCTTGCCGGCCCGGGCTACGAGCGGCGGCGGGGCCGGCCGCGCTTGCCGCCCCTGGTGCCGCCGGAACCGCCCCGCGGGTTCTTCCCGGCGGTCTTTCCGGCGGCCCTCCCGGCCGTCTTCCCCGTCGTTGTCCGGGCCGGTTTGCCGGCCTGCTTGCCGGCCGCCGGCGCCCGCCGTGTGCCGCCCTTGGCGTCGCCGCGCTTGTCCTTCGCCGGGGCCGGGGCCGGGGCCGGGGCCGGCCGGCCCCGTGTGCTGTTGACCGTCCGCCCGCGGACGATGCCGATGAACTGTTCGACCAGGTCGGTGGTGGCGTCCTCGCGCCACGACAGCGCGACGCGCGACTGCGGGGCGTCCGTGAGCGGCCGGTAGGTGAGGTCCCGGCGGTGGTGGAGCCGGGCGAGGGACTGCGGGACGACGAGCAGACCCACCCCGGCGGCCACCAGTTCGACGGCGTCGGCCGTGGTGGCGGGGCGCTCCTTCGCGGGCTGCCCCGGGAGGCCCTCCCAGGCGAGGGTGTCGTCGAGAGGGTGCAGCACGATCTCGTCGGCGAGATCTCCGGGCGCCACCTCGTCGGCCGCCGTCACGACGTGGTCCTTCGGGACCACCACCACGGTGGTCTCGGTGTAGAGGGGGATCGCGTGGAGGTCCGTGCGGTCGGCCGGCAGCCGCAGGAAGCCGGCGTCGGCGCCGCCGTCCCGCAGGACGTCCGCCGCGCCGGCGGCGGGCACCGGGACGAGGTCCAGCGGCACCGCGGGCAGCCGCTCCCGCCAGATCCGCACCCACTTCGCCGGCGTCACGCCCGGGACATACGCGAGCCGGAACGAAGGGGGATCCTCAGGGTCTTCCGCGCCTGTCACCGAGCCTGTCACGCGGGCCAGGCTACCGGGCCGTGGTCGGGGCCATCGCACGCGCTCGTTACCCTTGACGGCATGACGTCGCACCAGAACACCCAGACGATGAAGCCCGCGACCGCGGCGAAGAAGCTGGGTGTGTACCTCCGGGCCACCCCCGCCGAGTTCCAGGAGGGCGTGGTCTCGCGCGGCGAGCTGAACGCGCTGCGGGCCGACCCGCCGGAGTGGCTGCGGGAACTGCGGCGCGATGGCCCGCACCCCCGGCCGGTGGTCGCGGCGAAGCTGGGCGTCTCGATCTCGGGTCTCGCCCGCGGCGGCGTCACGGAAGCCCTGACGACGGAGCAGATCGAGGCGCTGAAGCGGGACGCACCCGAGTGGCTGCGGCAGGAACGTGCCACGCAGGCCGAGGTCCGGAGGGAAGCGGCACGCCTCCGGGAGAAGAAGGAGCACGCGGCCCGGGACGCCGAGCCCGGCCGGCCGCGTCCCTGACGGCGTCCGGCACCGTCCGGCACCGTCCGGCAGGGGAGCAGGAGGGATGTGGTCCGGAGACCCGCCCGATCCGGAACCGCGGCCTGTGTTTGCGTATCCGTCGAATGTTCCGCCCGCGGGGCGGGGGACCTCCACGATGAGTTCCGCACGGTTCACCGTCCGACATCACGGAGGAACTCAGATGCAGACACGTCGAAAGGCGGCGGGGCTCGTCGCGGCAGTGGGGCTGGCCACCGGCACGCTGCTGGCCGCGGCACCGGCGCAGGCGTCGGGGGCCGCTCCGGCCGCCGGCCCCGCCGAGCGGCCGGGGGCCGGCCGGGTGCAGACGGCACCGCCGGCCCCGGTGGGCCCGCGGGCGGACGCCGGTGCGATGGCGTCGTCGCCGCAGGTCTCGCCGGCCGCCGAACGCATCCGCTATGTCTCGTCGGGCAACGACTACACCTGCTCCTACGGCCGCCTGTGCACCCGCGTGTGGGACCCGGTCGTCGGCAGGTGGAAGGTGTTCGACCTGTACGTGTGCCGTACCTACTCGCTGTCCTACTGGAACGGGTACGGCGGCTACGTCAACAACCAGACCACCGGCACGAGGGCGTACTTCTACAACTCCAGCGGCGGGGTCATCAAGACGTCGATCGCCCTGGACGGCAGCACCTCGTACAACTGGACCCCGGTCTGGAAGATCAAGAACTGCTGATGCGCGACGCACGGTGAAGCGCCTGCCCCGGGAGGACGAGGCCGTCCGGGGCAGGCGCCTCACCGTGTGCTGTCGTCCCCGTACAGGCCCTTGAGGAGGGCCTCTCCCAGCGCCGTCCGCCGGTGCAGCACGCTGTGCCCGTGGCGGAAGGAGCTGATCAGTCCGGCTTCGCGCAGCACCGCGGCGTGCCGGCTCGCACTGGCGGGAGAGAGCCGGAGCGTGGCGGCGATCCCGCTGGTGGACATCGGCCGGCCGAGTGACTCCAGTGCCCTGGCCCGGTTGAGCCCGAGAAGCCGGTGCAGCCGGTCGGCGGAGCCGGGCTCCCGGCCGGCGTCCGTCACCCAGCCGGGCGCCGGCGGAAGCGGATGGACGAGCACCGGTGGAAGTTCCGGGTCGGCCAGGGTGATGGGCCGGCGGGTGCAGAAGAACGACGGGACCAGCGTCAGCGGGCGGCCGTTCAGCTCCAGCGTCCGGCTGAAGGGGTAGCCGCACTCGATCCGGCCGTCCCGCCAGGTGAGCTCCGGCTGGTAGCCGGTCAGCAGTCCCTCTGCGCCGGAGGCGAGGGCGGAGTCGGCGCGCGCCGAGCGGTCCTCGTCGACGGCGCGGTCGATGGCCGCCTTGTAGGGCGCCACGGCCACCGCGTGATAGCGGCGCACCGCCGTCCCCAGCCGGTGCAGCACCTCGCGCCCGCCCTCGGCGAGCCGGCGGGCGCCCGGGGGCACCGGCCGGTTCCCGTAGAGCCGGGTGAGTTCCTGCCGCAGACGCCGTGCGGGGGTGGAGAGGACGGCGTCCAGCCCGGTGTTCGGATCGGCTGTGCCGCGTCCGGGGGTGAGGAAGTCCGGGAAGTAGGGGGCGCACGGGCACAGCTCCATCAGGGCCCGGGTCGTCCGGGTCAGCCCCGCCCGTGCCAGCGCCTCGCGGACCTGCTTCCGCCAGGGGTCGAAGGCCAGGGCGGCGTGCCGGTTCTGCAGCAGTTGCAGGCTGAGGACCACGTCCCACATGAAGTCACCGGTCCCCGCCACCCGGAGCCGGTTGAGGTCGTCCGTGCCGAAGCCGATCCGCAGCATGTCACCCACCCCCGTGGTCCGTCCCCCCTGACGTACCGCTGTGACAGACGGACCGGCACCGGTGGGAGGTTCCGGCGCGTGGGGGAGATGTCCGAAAACGCCGCTGGGCTGTGCCGGATCCCGATGGGCGCGGCCCCGGAGGCTCCCCGTCGCCCTCGGATCTCCGGCCTTCGGCCCTCCGGCCGCCGCCCCGGCCTCCGTGGTCCAGGGGGTGTCCGGCGTTGTTGCATAAAGCTGCGGCCATTCGTATAGTCATGCCATCGAGTGGAGGAGTGACATGGCGACGCGGGTGGCAGTGGCGGGAGCAAGCGGATACGCGGGCGGCGAGGTGCTGCGCCTGCTGCTCGGGCACCCGGAGGCGGAGATCGGGGCCCTCACCGCGAACTCCAGTGCGGGCCGGCGGCTCGGCGAGCTCCAGCCGCATCTGCTGCCGCTCGCCGACCGGGTGCTGGAGCCGACCACCACCGAGGCCCTGGCCGGGCACGACGTGGTGTTCCTCGCCCTGCCGCACGGCCAGTCCGCCGCCGTCGCCGAGGAGCTGGGCGACGAGGTGCTCGTCGTCGACTGCGGCGCGGACTTCCGGCTGCGGGAGGCCGCCGCCTGGGAGACGTTCTACGGCACCCCGCACGCCGGCACCTGGCCCTACGGCCTCCCCGAACTCCCCGGCGCCCGCGACGCGCTGCGCGGCACCCGGCGGATCGCCGTCCCCGGCTGCTATCCGACGGCCGTGTCCCTCGCCCTCGCCCCGGCCTACGCCGCCGGGCTCGCCGAGCCCGAGGCCGTGGTCGTCGCCGCGAGCGGCACCTCCGGCGCCGGCAAGGCGCTCAAGCCGCATCTGCTCGGCAGCGAGGTCATGGGCTCGATGAGCCCCTACGGTGTCGGCGGCGTGCACCGGCACACCCCGGAGATGGTGCAGAACCTCTCCGCCGCGGCCGGGGAGCCGGTCACGGTCTCCTTCACCCCGACCCTCGCCCCCATGCCGCGCGGCATCCTCGCCACCTGCACGGCGAAGGCGCGGCCCGGCGTCACGGCGGACGCGTTGCGCGAGGCGTACGAGAAGGCCACCGCCGGTGAGCCCTTCTGCCGTCTGCTGCCCGAGGGGCGGTGGCCGTCCACCGCCGCCGTCCTCGGTTCCAACGCCGTGCAGCTCCAGACCGCCCTGGACGAGGCCGCCGGCCGCATCGTCGTCATCGCCGCCGTCGACAACCTCACCAAGGGCACCGCCGGCGGCGCGGTGCAGAGCATGAACATCGCCCTCGGCCTCCCCGAGGAGACGGGCCTGTCCGCGGTCGGGATCGCCCCGTGAGCGGGGCGCACGCCACCGCGGCAGCGGCGGCGGCCGGCGCGGACACCACCACGGAAGAGACGGAGACGCAGTGAGCGTGACGGCAGCCAAGGGCTTCACGGCGGCGGGGGTCGCCGCCGGCATCAAGGAGAGCGGTGACCCGGACCTGGCACTGGTCGTCAACCACGGGCCGCGCCTGGCGGCCGCGGGGGTCTTCACCGCCAACCGCGTCAAGGCCGCCCCCGTCATCTGGTCGGAGCAGGTCGTCAAGGGCGGTCAGGTCTCCGCCGTGATCCTCAACTCCGGCGGCGCCAACGCCTGCACCGGCCCGCTCGGCTTCCAGGACACCCACCTGACGGCCGAGAAGACCGCCGAGGCGCTGGGCGAGGAGTTCAGCCCCGGCGAGGTGGCCGTCTGCTCCACCGGGCTCATCGGCATCCGCCTCCCGATGGACAAGCTGCTGCCGGGCATCGGCACGGCCGTCGCGCAGCTCTCCGCGCACGGCGGGGAGAAGGCCGCCCTCGCCATCAAGACCACCGACTCCGTGCACAAGACCGCCGTCGTGGAGAGCCCGGACGGCTGGACCGTCGGCGGCATGGCCAAGGGCGCGGGCATGCTGGCCCCCGGCCTGGCCACCATGCTCGTCGTCCTCACCACCGACGCCGACGTGGCGCAGCCCGAGCTCGACAAGGCGCTGCGGGCCGCCACCCGCACCACGTTCGACCGGATCGACTCCGACGGCTGCATGTCCACCAACGACACCGTGCTGCTGCTGGCCTCCGGAGCCTCCGGCGCGGCCCCCGGCTACGAGGAGTTCGCCGAGGCCGTCCGCGCCGTCTGCGCCGACCTGGCCCGGCAGCTCATCGGCGACGCGGAGGGCGCCTCCAAGGACATCCGCATCGAGGTGGTGAACGCCGCGAGCGAGGACGACGCCGTCGAGGTCGGCCGCTCCATCGCCCGGAACAACCTCCTCAAGTGCGCCGTGCACGGCGAGGACCCCAACTGGGGCCGGGTGCTCTCCGCGATCGGCACCACCTCCGCCGTTTTCGAGCCGGACCGCCTCAACGTCGCCATCAACGGCGTCTGGGTCTGCCGGGACGGCTCCGTGGGCGAGGACCGCGAGCTGGTCGACATGCGCTACCGCGAGGTCCGCATCACCGCCGACCTGGCCGCGGGCGCCGAGTCGGCCGTCATCTGGACCAACGACCTGACCGCCGACTACGTCCACGAGAACAGCGCCTACTCCTCATGAGCACCACGCGGAAGCACACCGCCCTCCCCAAAGCGCAGACCCTCATCGAGGCGCTGCCCTGGCTCACCCGTCACCACGGCAAGACCGTCGTCATCAAGTTCGGCGGGAACGCCATGGTCGACGAGGAGCTGAAGGCCGCCTTCGCCCAGGACGTGGTCTTCCTCCGGCACGCCGGCCTCAAGCCGGTCGTCGTGCACGGCGGCGGCCCGCAGATCACCGCGCACCTCGACAAGCTCGGCCTGGTCTCGGAGTTCAAGGCCGGGCTGCGCGTCACCACCCCCGAGGCGATGGACGTCGTCCGGATGGTCCTCGCCGGGCAGGTGCAGCGCGAGCTGGTCGGGCTGCTCAACCGGCACGGTCCGCTGGCCGTCGGCATGACCGGCGAGGACGCCCACACCATGACGGCCGTCAAGCGCTACGCCGAGGTCGACGGCGAGAGCGTGGACATCGGCCGGGTGGGCGACATCACCGGGATCGAGGCGGGTGCCATCCGGGCGCTGCTGGACGACGGGCGCATCCCCGTCATCTCCTCCATCGCCCGCAGCGCCGACGACCAGCACGTCTACAACGTCAACGCCGACACCGCCGCGGCCGCGCTCGCCGCCGCGCTCGGCGCCGAGACGCTGATGGTGCTCACCGACGTCGAGGGCCTCTACGAGGACTGGCCGGACAGCGACGAGGTGATCAGCAGGCTCACCGCCACGGAACTGGAGAAGCTGCTGCCGGACCTGGCCAGCGGCATGGTCCCCAAGATGGAGGGCTGCCTGCACGCCGTGCGGAACGGTGTCAACACCGCGCGCGTCATCGACGGCCGGGTGCAGCACTCGATCCTGCTGGAGATCTTCACGGACGAAGGCATCGGCACGATGGTCGTGCCCGACGCGGAGGGGAAGACGGCGTGAACGGCACGAGCGACGCGACCGGCGCGAGCGACGCGAGCCGCGGGGGCGGCAACCGGGAGCTCACCCGGCGCTGGCAGCAGGCGCTGATGGACAACTACGGCACCCCCCGCCTGCCCCTGGTGCGCGGGGAGGGGGCCCGGGTGTGGGACGCCGACGGCCGCGAGTACCTCGACTTCGTCAGCGGTATCGCCGTCAACGCCCTCGGCCACGCCCACCCCGCCGTCGTCCGCGCCGTCTCCGGCCAGGTCGCCGCCCTCGGCCATGTCTCCAACCTCTTCGTCGCCGAGCCGCCGGTCGAACTCGCCGAGCGGCTGCTCCAGTTGCTCGGCCGCCCCGGCAGGGTCTACTTCTGCAACTCCGGCGCGGAGGCCGTCGAGGCCGCCTTCAAGATCGGGCGGCGGACCGGCCGGAACCACATGGTCGCCACCGAGGGCGGCTTCCACGGCCGCACCCTGGGCGCCCTCGCCCTCACCGGGCAGCCCGCCAAGCGCGAGCCCTTCCTGCCCCTGCCCGGCGAGGTGACGCATGTGCCGTACGGGGACGCGGACGCGCTCCGGGCCGCGGTCACCACCGACACGGCCCTCGTGATCGTCGAACCGGTCCAGGGCGAGAACGGCGCCGTCGTGCCGCCCGCCGGATACCTCGCCGCGGCACGGGAGATCACCCGGGCCACCGGCACCCTGCTCGTGGTCGACGAGGTGCAGACCGGCATCGGCCGCACCGGGCACTGGTTCGAACACCAGGCGCAGGGCGTCGAGCCCGATGTCGTCACCCTCGCCAAGGGGCTCGGCGGCGGGCTGCCCATCGGCGCCACCGTCGCCTTCGGCGAGGCGGCGGAACTGCTGGCGCCCGGCCACCACGGCTCGACCTTCGGCGGCAACCCCGTCTCCTGCGCCGCCGCGCTCGCCGTCCTCGACACCATCGCCGCCGACGGCATCCTGGACCGGGTCAAGCGCACGGGGGAGCGGCTGCGCGACGGCATCGACGGCCTGGGACACCCGCTGGTCGCACAGGTGCGCGGGGCCGGGCTGCTGCTCGGTATCGTGCTCACCGAACCCGTGGCCCCCCGCGTCCAGCAGGCGGCGCAGGAGGCCGGGCTCCTCGTGAACGCGGCCGCCCCCGACGTCGTCCGGCTCGTCCCCCCGCTGATCATCGGCGACGACGCGGTGGACGCGCTGCTCGGAGCCCTGCCGGCGGTCCTGGACGGGGCCGCGGGCGGCGGGGAAGACCGACGATCCGGAGACTGACCACCATGAGCCAGGCGCAGGACACCGAGCACGGCGGGCCGGCCGTACCGCACACCCGTACGGCCCGCCACCGGCGGATCGTCGACATCCTCAACCGCCGGCCGGTGCGCTCCCAGAGCCAGCTCGCCCGGCTTCTCGCCGACGACGGGCTGAGCGTCACCCAGGCGACGCTCTCCCGCGATCTCGACGAACTCGGCGCGGTGAAGATCCGCAGCGCGAACGGGGAGCTGATCTACGCGGTGCCGTCGGAGGGCGGATTCCGCACCCCGCAGGCGCCGCTGGGGGAGTCGGTGAAGGAGGAGCGGATGGCGCGGCTGGCCGGGGAACTCCTCATCTCCGCCGAGGCGTCGGCGAATCTGGTCGTCCTGCGCACCCCGCCGGGCGCCGCGCAGTTCCTGGCCTCGGCCATCGACCAGGCCGAGGTGCACGACATCCTCGGCACCATCGCGGGCGACGACACCCTGCTGCTGATCAGCCGCGATCCGGTGGGCGGCCAGGCCCTCGCGGACCACCTCCTGCGGCTGGCCCAGCGGGAGGGCTAAGGGCCTGCCGCCCCGCCGTCAACGCGCCCGGGCCGCAGGGTTGCCGCGGTTCGGGTGCCGTCAGAGCAGGTCGAACTCGCCCGCCCGGATGTCGGCGATGAACGCGGCCCATTCGTCGGCCCGCAGCAGCAGGGCGGGCCCGGAGGGGTCCTCCGAGTCCCGCACGGCCACGGTCTCCCCCTCGAACCGGGCGACTTCGACGCAGTTGTCCGTTCCGCCGCTGTAGGAGGAGACGGTCCAGCGCAGGGGCAGAGCCGAGGCATCGGGGACGTACGTGCTCATAGGCGTGTGGTGCCCGCTTCCCTGGCCATGGCGGGGAATCCGCGCGGTGACACGGCCCACGGCCGGATCCGGTCGCAGGGTCCGCCCGCGCGGACCCCTCGCGCTCGCTGTCCCCTGGAGGCTACCCGCGGCCCGGGCCCACCAGAACGCCCCGGCCCGCACGCGTTTCCATGCCTGTGCCACCGGCCGGCCGGACCGGTCCGCGGGGGCTGTGCGTCAGGAGGCCGTGAACTTCGCGAAGCCCGTCGTGCTCCAGGTGCCGCCGTCCGCCGTCACCGCGAACGCTTCCACGTCCGGCAGCGACTCCAGCCAGTCCCGCGCCGCGCGGCCCCGCGCGAAGGCCGCCGTCGCCCAGGCGTCCGCCGCCGTGAGGCCCTCCGCGAGCACCGTGACGGAGAGCAGTCCGTGCCGGGGAGGGGAGCCGGTGTGCGGGTTCAGGACGTGGCAGCCGCGTTCGGCCGTGCCGCTGGTGGCCACGGCCAGCCGGCCCTCGCCCTCCACGACGGCGGCCAGCCGGTCCGGCCGCAGCGGGTCGCTGATCCCGGTGCGCCAGGGCCGCCCCGGACCGGCGCGGCCGCTCAGCTGGATGTCGCCGCCGCCGTTCACGCAGGTGTCGGCCGCCCCGGCCTCGGCCAGCCGCTGGGAGGCCCGCTCCACCGCCCAGCCCTTGACCAGCCCGGTCGGGTCCAGACCGCCCGCGTAGCGGGGGCTGAACCAGCCGTCGCTCATCTCCTCCGCGCCCTCGCAGAGCAGCAGGACCTCCGCGATGAGCGGATCGCAGTCACCGGCGGACAGCTCGCCGCGCGCCAGCCGGCTGAGCTCGCTCTCCTCCCGGTACGGGGAGAACAGCTCGTCCACCCGGTGCAGCCAGGCCACCGCGTCCTCGACCGCGGGCCCGGCGTCGTGCGCGCGCGGGCCCCGGACGTCGAACGAGAAGACCGTGCCCATGGCCTCCTCGACCCGGCGGAACCGGGGAGCCTCAGCCACCGGCCTTGTCCAGCGCGCTCTGCAGGGACTTCTTGTAGCCCTCGCTGGTGAAGGTGGCGCCCGAGACGGTGTCGATCTCCGCGCTCTGCGCCTGCACGGCCTTCTTGCCGAGCTCCGGCACGGCCCGGGCGGTGATCGACTCCGTCTGCGGGTTGCCGGACGGGGCCTGGGCGGCGTCGGCCGCGGTGATCTTCCCGCCGGTGAGGGTGATGCGGGCCTGGACGGGCCCGTACTCGGTCGTGACCAGGTCGCCGGTGACGGTACGGGGCGCCTCCTGGGCCGGCGCCCCGCCCCCGCCCCCGCCCGCGCCCTGCCCGCCGCCCGGGGCCGCGGCCTCGCCGCCGCCGGCCGGGTCACCGCCCGCCGGACCCCCGCCCGCCGGACCCCCGCCCGCAGGGTCGCCGGCCGGCGCGCCCGGCGAGGCGGCGCCGCCCGCCCCGGGCGCCGCCGGCGCCCCGGCGGCCGGCGGCTGTGCGGCGGAGGTCCGCTCGGCCTCCCACGGTGCGTACGGCATCTTGAGGGCCAGCAGCAGCACGACACCGGAGACGGTGGCGGCGCTGCCCAGGACGATGCGGCGTATCGGGTGCTTCCTCATGGATTCCGCTCCGGCTTGCTCTGGCTGTGGCTCACAGTGTGGCTCACAGCTCGAAGGACTCGTGGTGGATGCGGCGGGCCGGCACCCCGGCCTCGCGCAGGATGGCATGGAATTCCTCGGCGAGGCCGGGAGGTCCGCACAGGTAGACATCGTGTTTGGCGATGTCGGGCAGGACGCGGGCCATGCCCTCGGCGGTGATCTGCGGCCGGGTGCCGTCGGGTTCGTTGACGGCCGAGAACAGCTTCGCCTGCCGCCGCGCGGCGATGACGCGCAGCTCGTCCCAGAGCACCAGGTCCTCCTTGCGGCGGGCCCGGTACAGCAGCGTCAGGTCCCCCGGTGCGGCGGGGATGGTCTCGAACAGCGCCCGCATCGGGGTGATCCCGGCCCCGCCCGCGATCAGCAGCACCTTGGTGCCGCGCCGCCGCTCCTCGCCGCGGGGCCGCTGCCGGCGGGCGGCGGTGAGCGCGCCGTACGGGCCCTCGGCCCACACCCGGGTGCCGGCGGGGAGCGCGGCCAGGGCGGCGCTGTGGTCGCCCGCGGCCTTGACGGTGATGCGCAGCCGGTCGTCGCGCGGTGTGGCCGACAGGGAGTACGGGTTGGAGGTCCAGCGGAGCCCCGGGGCCAGGAACCGCCAGCGGAAGAACTGCCCCGCCTCGGCATCCAGCCCGTCCAGGTCCCGCCCCGACATGATGACGGAGGTGACGCCCGCCGCCTCCTCCACCACCGACTCCACCCGCAGTTGGTGCCGCAGGTTGAGCCGGACGGGGGTGATGATCCGGTACCAGACCATGAGCGCGGTCACCGTGCCGTACAGCGCGTACCAGGCCGTCTGCGCCGCCGGGACGGCGATGAACTCGGTGCCGGTCGAGAGCTGGTGCCAGAAGGCGAGGAACACCGCGGCGTACGTGAGCAGATGCAGGTAGTACCACAGCTCGTACGGCAGCTTCCGCCGCGCGGCGCCCGCCGAGACGAGACCGATCACCACCAGCAGCACGGTGCCGATGGCGGCCTCGATCATGTCGGGGAAGTCGAGGACGACGGTGAGGAACTGGTCCACCGGGCCGGTGCCGGCCTGCTCCGCGTAGCCCCAGACGATCAGCGCGGTGTGGGCCACGATCAGGCTGATGGTGTAGCGGCCCGCCACCGCGTGCCAGCGGGCCACCCGGTCCGAGCCGATCCGCCGCTCCAGGACGGGCACCCGGGCCATGAGCAGCACCACCGCGGCCGTGGAGTAGCCGGCGAGCAGCCCGGTGATCCGGCCGGCTCCGGTGATCCAGTCGGTGGTCGCGGAGACGACCGGGGTGTTGTACCACCACAGGCCCAGCACGGCGAGGGCTCCCGCCCACAGCACGCCCAGCACGGGCAGGGCCCCGGAACTGCGCGGCCGCATCCGGGCCTCGGCCCGCCGCCGCGCGGCACGCCCGAAGTCCGCGATCGTCCGGATCGTCGTCTGAGGCGCCGGCGCACCGGCCGCCGCGGGCGGTGCGCCGGGCCCCGTCGCCGACCGCGGTTCCGCCGTCGGCTCCCGCGTCGATGTCTCAGTGGTGATGCTCACGGTCCTGCCTCCCCGCTGCGCCCGGCTACCGGCAGTAGCCCCCGGCCTTCTCACAGCAGTACGGAGGAAAACCCGCGGACGCTCAGCGCGGAGGGCAATCCGCCCGACGCGCGGCCGCGCATCGCCGCCGGCGGCCGGCCCAGGGTGGTGTCGCCCCATTGGGGCGGGCGCCTCGCCGCCCTGCGGCGGGACGCTCGGTGGCCACGGTGAGCCTCAGCCCTTCACCCGCTTCGTGGCGCGCCGAGCGCTGCCGGCGTGCTTCGACCTGCGGGCGGCGCGGTCCGGCCCGAGGAGTTGCGACACCCGCTGGAAGGACACCCCCATGACCCGGCCGGCGTCTCGCTGGCTCAGATCCCGGGTGAGGATCTCCGCCGCGCGGCGCATGGCACGGCGCTCCGCCTCTGCGGCCTCCGCGGTGGTCGCGAGCCGCCCGGCGACGACCGCGCCGCGCCCTCCCCACGGAGCGCGTTGACGAAACATACGGCCCAGTGCATACTTATACCTGTCAGCGCATGCATCGTAAGGAGAATCCCGTGACCGAGCGCGTCGTACTCGCCTACTCGGGCGGCCTGGACACCTCCGTCGCCATCGGCTGGATCGCCGAGGAGACGGGCGCCGAGGTCATCGCCGTCGCCGTGGACGTCGGCCAGGGCGGTGAGGACCTGGACGTCATCCGCAAGCGTGCGCTGGCGTGCGGCGCCGTCGAGGCGGAGGTCGCGGACGCCAAGGAGGAGTTCGCCGACGAGTACTGCCTCCCGGCGATCAGGGCCAACGCCCTCTACATGGACCGCTACCCGCTGGTCTCCGCCCTCTCCCGGCCCACCATCGTCAAGCACCTGGTCGCCGCCGCGAAGAAGCACGGCGCCGGCATCGTCGCCCACGGCTGCACCGGCAAGGGCAACGACCAGGTCCGCTTCGAGGCCGGCATCTCCTCCCTCGCCCCGGAGCTCACCTGCATCGCCCCGGTCCGGGACTACGCCATGACGCGGGACAAGGCCATCGCCTTCTGCGAGGACAAGAACCTCCCGATCGCCACCACCAAGAAGTCGCCGTACTCCATCGACCAGAACGTCTTCGGGCGGGCCGTCGAGACCGGTTTCCTGGAGGACATCTGGAACGCGCCGATCGAGGACGTCTACGAGTACACCTCCAACCCGGCCGGCCCCCGCGAGGCCGACGAGGTGATCATCACCTTCCAGCAGGGCGTCCCGGTCGCCATCGACGGCAAGCCCGTCACCGTCCTCCAGGCGATCCAGCAGCTCAACGAGCGCGCCGGCGCCCAGGGCGTCGGCCGGATCGACATGGTCGAGGACCGGCTGGTGGGCATCAAGTCCCGGGAGATCTACGAGGCCCCCGGCGCCATCGCGCTGATCACGGCCCACCAGGAGCTGGAGAACGTCACCGTCGAGCGCGAACTGGCCCGCTACAAGCGGCAGGTCGAGCAGCGCTGGAGCGAGCTGGTCTACGACGGCCTGTGGTTCTCCCCGCTCAAGCGCGCCCTGGACGGCTTCATCAACGAGGCCAACGAGCATGTCTCCGGCGACATCCGGATGACCCTGCACGGCGGCCGGGCCGTGGTCACGGGCCGGCGCTCGCAGTCCTCCCTCTACGACTTCAACCTCGCCACCTACGACACCGGCGACACCTTCGACCAGTCGCTGTCCAAGGGCTTCATCGAGCTCTTCGGAATGAGCTCGAAGATCGCCGCCAAGCGGGACCTCGCCCAGTAGGCGGCACCCCGGCCCCCGTCAGTACCGTACGGACGGGGCCGGCCGGGCGGCACCACCGCAGCAGGACACCACCGCCTCCGCGCCCCCGCCGGGTCGCGGAGGCGGCCCGTATCACCGGCGGGACGGGCCACCGCCCGGCCGGCACCGAACCGGCACACCAGCCTGAGCGCGCAGGAGGAGCACCGATGACCAACGGCCAGCAGGACCCGACCCCGGACGGCGGCGACGTCCGGCTGTGGGGCGGCCGCTTCGCCTCCGGACCGGCGGAGGCCCTGGCCCAGCTGTCGGCGTCCGTCCACTTCGACTGGCGGCTCGCCCCGTACGACATCGCGGGTTCCCGCGCCCACGCCCGCGTGCTGCGCTCGGCCGGTCTGCTCACCGACGAGGAACTGGCCCGGATGCTGGAAGGGCTCGACCGGCTGGAGGCGGACGTCACGGACGGCTCGTTCACGGGCACCGTGGCCGACGAGGACGTGCACACCGCGCTGGAGCGCGGGCTGCTGGAGCGGCTCGGCCCGGAGCTGGGCGGCAAGCTGCGGGCCGGCCGGTCCCGCAACGACCAGATCGCGACGCTCTTCCGGATGTACCTGCGGGACCACGCCCGCATCATCGGCGGCCTGCTCGCCGAGCTCCAGGAGGCCCTCGTCTCCCTGGCCGAGGCGCATCCCGGCGTGGCCATGCCCGGCCGCACCCACCTCCAGCACGCCCAGCCGGTCCTCTTCGCGCACCACGTCCTCGCCCACGTCCAGGCACTCTCGCGGGACGCCGAGCGGCTGCGCCAGTGGGACGACCGCACGGCCGTCTCGCCGTACGGATCGGGGGCGCTGGCCGGGTCCTCGCTCGGGCTCGATCCGGAGGCGGTCGCCGCCGACCTGGGCTTCGAGCACGGCTCCTCGGCCAACTCCATCGACGGCACGGCCTCCCGCGACTTCGTCGCCGAGTTCGCCTTCATCACGGCGATGATCGGCATCGACCTCTCGCGGATCGCGGAGGAGGTCATCATCTGGAACACGAAGGAGTTCTCCTTCGTGACCCTGCACGACGCCTTCTCCACCGGCTCCTCGATCATGCCGCAGAAGAAGAACCCGGACATCGCCGAGCTGGCGCGGGGCAAGTCCGGCCGGCTGATCGGCAACCTCACCGGGCTGCTCGCCACCCTCAAGGCGCTGCCGCTCGCGTACAACCGGGATCTGCAGGAGGACAAGGAGCCGGTCTTCGACTCCTGCGACACCCTGGAGGTCCTGCTCCCCGCCTTCACCGGCATGATGGCGACCCTCACCGTCAACCGGGAGCGGATGGAGGAGCTGGCCCCGGCCGGTTTCTCGCTGGCCACCGACATCGCCGAGTGGCTCGTCAAACGGGGTGTGCCGTTCCGGGTGGCGCACGAGGTGGCGGGCGAGTGCGTCCAGGAGTGCGAGCGGAACGGCATCGAGCTGGACCAGCTCACGGACGAGCAGTTCGCCAAGATCTCCCCGCACCTCACCCCCGCGGTGCGGAGCGTGCTCCATGTGCCGGGCGCCCTGGCGGCCCGCAACGGCCGCGGCGGTACGGCGCCGGAGGCGGTGGCCGTCCAGCTCGCCGGGGTGAAGGCCGACCTGGCCGTTCAGCAGCAGTGGGCCACGGCGAGGGCGACGGCCGAGGCCATGGCCGAGGCGAGCTCCAAGGACGGCTGACCCCGGGGGGCTGCCCCCGGGGCTGCCCCGGACCCGGCGGGCCGTCCCGGGCGTGCGGGGACGGGCCTCCCGGGGCCGCCGGTGGGCCGTCCGTCAGCCGTTGCGGTCCGCCTGCCGGGAGCAGAGCAGGAGCGTGTCCGCGAAGGGGATGCGGAGGCCGCCCGGCTGCTCGGGGGGCGCGGTGCCGCCGGCCTTCCCGGGGGCCGGGGCTCCGCTCGTGACCAGCGCCTGGACGACCCAGCCGGGGACGTCCCGGTCGCCCGTGCAGTCGGTGAACCGCTCGGACCAGGAAGAGGGTTCGGGGGTGTGCTCCACGAAGGCGTCCAGCACCTGCCGCCCGTCGCGCCACACCGCGACCCGGCCCTGGGTCTCACCGCGCTCTTCGAAGACGTGCTCGACGGTGCCGGTGAGGCGGTGCGCCGCGTCGTAGTGGACGGCGATGCCGCTGGGTGGGACGGCCGTCCCCGTGTAGGCGACGCGTGCGACGCGCGCGCCGTCGTCCCGGGCCCGCCAGACCGTCATCGGCGGGAGTTCGGGGACGTGCGCGCCCCGGGGCAGGTGCGTGGCGATCCCCCCGGTCTCGAGGGCCGCCCGGGTGCGGGCGGCGATCCGGCGGGCGGCGGGGGAGCCGTCCTTCCGGTAGCGCTCCCGGAAGGAGCCGTCGGAGTCCAGCAGCCACCGGACGGTGCGCGGGAGGACGGCCGTGCGGGCCGCGGAGTGCTCCGGCGGCCGGTGCCGCGTCTGTGGTGACGCCCCCGCCGGGGCCGGGGGCCGCGGATCCTCCGCGGCGGCCGGGTGCGCGGCGGGCAGACCGGTCGCCGTGACGGCGGCCAGCGTGGTGACGAGGGCGGCGAGGCGCATCGGACTTCCTCTCGGCCGGGGCCGCGGGGGCCCGGGCCCGTGGGGGAGGGCCGGCGGACCGGACCGGTGTACGGGACAGGACGCTAGTCACGCCCGGGCCCGGGCGCTTCCCCGGCTGCTCCGATCCGGCGACCCTCCGCCCGGCGCCCTCCCGGCCCCGCGCGCTCTCCGCTCCGAAGCGTTCCCCGCCCTCCCCGTGCGGCGGCCACGGCCGCGCCAGGGTGTCCGCGTGTCGAACCGCTGCCCGGGGACCGCTGCCCGGTCGGGTGGTTTCTCCGGCGAACCCCCCTGCGGGGCCCCGTCCCCGGCGCACAGTCGTGACGGCCGCAACCGAGACAAGGGAGTCATGTCATGAGGAAGCAGCTCATCGCGCTGGCCGCACTCGCGCTCCTCGCGGTGCCCGTGAACGGCACCGCCTCCGCCGCCCCGGCCGGCGGGGACGCCCCCTGCTACAACTGGTCCGTCAAGTCCCGGGAGGGCTACGCCAACGGGCAGCGCTGCGGATCCCGGGTCCACGGCACGGTCAAGGACACCCGCGCCGACGGCCGCTGCCCCTATGTGCGGGTGAGGACGCAGAAGGGCTGGTACTTCGACGGTCCCTGGGTCGGCCCCAAGGGCAGGAGCAAGAAGTTCACCATCGACACCCGGGGCGACTTCGCCACCCATTTCTTCCTGCGGTACATCCACTGCTGACGGCCGGCGGCCGGGGCGTACCCGGTCACGGACAACGGCGGCCCCCGGCGGGCACTTCCGCCGGGGGCCGCCGTCCGTCGCGCGCCGGCCGGGCCGGTCAGGCCGCCTTCGCCTTGGTGGCGTACATGTCCACGTACTCCTGGCCGGAGAGCCGCATGACCTCGCTCATCACCTCGTCGGTCACCGCCCGCAGCACGTAGCGGTCGCGGTCCATCCCGTCGTAGCGCGAGAAGTCCAGGGGAGCCCCGAAGCGGACGGTCACCGGGGCGATCCGGGGCATGCCCTTGCCGCCCGGCTGCACCTTGTCGGTGCCGATCATCGCGAACGGGACCACGGGCGCCCCGGTCATCAGCGTGAGCCGGGAGACGCCGGTCCGGCCCCGGTACAGCCGGCCGTCGGGCGAGCGGGTGCCCTCCGGGTAGATCCCGAACGCCTTGCCCTCCTCCAGCAGCCGGCGGCCGGTCATCAGCGCGGCCACGCCGCCGTGCCCGCCGTCGCGGTCGACGGGGATCATGCCGGACATCCCGAAGAACCAGGCCATCAGCCGGCCCTTGATCCCCTTGCCGGTGACGTACTCGTCCTTGCCGATGAAGAAGACCTGGCGCTTCATGACGAGCGCGAGGAACAGCGAGTCGATGAAGGTGACGTGGTTCCCGGCCAGGATGACCGGCCCGGTGGCGGGGACGTGCTCCGCACCCTCGACGCGGGGGCGGAACAGGACGCGCACGAGCAATCCGAGAAGCGCCTTGAGCGCAATACGGGACAACGGGCCCTCCGGTCTGGTCCTGGTCGTCGGCCGAGGCAGCGCGCGGAATGTTTCCGCATCGCGGGAGTCTGCAGGTGAGTACGGTACTCGCGAGATCGCCGGAGACGCACATCGGTCCGGCTCGCGGACGCCGCGAGTCCGCGTGTGTTCGCCCCGTGTTCGGTTTGCGGCCTCCCCCGGGACAGGTGCAGCCGCCTACGATCACCCCCGGTCGTCCGGCAGATTCACCACAGGAGGCAGGGGTTCTCATGGAGCAGTCGCAGGAGCACGGGCCGGGCCGTCGGGCACTGCTGGGGGCCGCGGCCCTCGGCGCGGGCGCGGCCGTCCTGGGCGCGGCGGGCACGGCGGCCGCGGCGGGTACGGCACAGGCCGCCGCCGGCAAGGGCGGCCGGGACGCGTACCGGGGGCTGCCGGTGCCCGCCGTCGTCGCCCACCGGGGCGCCAGCGGCTACCGTCCCGAACACACCCTCGGCGCCTATCAGTTGGCGCTGGACCTGGGCGCGGACGTCATCGAGCAGGACCTGGTGCCCACCCGCGACGGCCATCTGGTCTGCCGCCACGAGAACGACATCACCGGCACCACCGACGTCGCCGACCACCCCGAGTTCGCCGCGCGGAAGACCACCAAGACCGTCGACGGCACGGAGATCACCGGCTGGTTCACCGAGGACTTCACCCTGGCGGAGCTGAAGACCCTGCGCGCGAAGGAGCGCATCCCCGCCGTCCGCCCGCACAACACCCTCTACAACGGCCGCTGGGAGGTCCCCTCCTTCGAGGAGGTGCTCCAGTGGGCGGACCGCGAGGGCCGCCGCCGGGGCCGCCCGGTGTGGCTGCACGTCGAGACCAAGCACCCCAGCTACTTCCGGGGGATCGGCCTCGGCCTGGAGGAGCGGCTGGCGAAGCTGCTGCGCCGGTACGGGCGGCACCGGAGGAACGCGCCCGTCTTCCTGCAGTCCTTCGAGCCGACCAGCATGGAGCGGATGAGCCGGCTGGTCTCCACGCCGCGGGTGGTGCTGCTGTGGACCGCCGACGACCGTCCCTGGGACTTCCGGGAGGCGGGCGACCCGCGGACGGTGGCCGATCTCGTCACCCCGGAGGGCCTGGCGTGGATCGCGGGCTTCGCGCAGGGTATCGGCCCCCTGCTCGACCTGGTGATCCCCAAGGGCGCCGACGGGAAGCTGGGCACCCCCACCGGGCTCGTCGAGGACGCGCACCGGGCCGGGCTGGTCCTGCACCCGTACACGATGCGGAACGAGAACACCTTCCTGCCCGCCGAATTCCGGCGCGGCGGTGACCCGGCCGCGTACGGGGACGCCTTCGGCGCGTACCGCGCCTACTTCGCCACCGGCATCGACGGGATCTTCACCGACAACTGCGACACGGCCCTGCTGGCACGGGAGGACTTCCTGCGGGACTGAGCCCCGGAGCGGGCCCCGGGCCAAGGGCCCGCGTCAAGGGCCCGCGTCAAGGCTGGCCCCGGGTCAAGGCCCCGGGTCAAGGGCCGCGCGGCCGGCGGCCCGGACGGGTGAGTTCGCAGGGTTGGCGAAACCATCCTGCATCGTCCGGGTGTCCCGGACGGCATGACACTCAGTGACCTGTTCCTCCGGCTGCGTCCGCTGCTCGCCGCCGAGGCGGCGGCCGAGGCCCACGGCACCGCCGCGGAGGCCGCCGACCTCGAACAGGGAGCCTGGCTGCGGCTGCTGGAACACCGCCGCGAGTCCGGTCCGCTGCCGGAGCGGGCCGTGGCCGAATGGCTGCGGGCCGCCGTCCGCAGCGAGGGGCGCGGGGCCCGGCTCCGCGCCCGCCGGGAGGTGCCGTACGCGATGGTGGACGGCGGGGAGCCGGGCCCCGCCGTCCGGACCCGCACGGCCGGACCGCCCGGCGTGGAGGAGCGGGTGCTGGCGGCCGAGGAGCGGCGCGAACTGCGGAGCGCGGTACGCCGGCTGCCGGGCCGGTGCCCCGGTCTGCTGGCCGCCATGCTGTCCCCGTACGACCCGACGTACCGGGAAATCGCAGGCGCGTTGGGAATCTCACAGGGAAGTCTTGGGCCGATTCGTTCCCGGTGCCTGGGATGTCTGCGCAGAATGCTCACGGCGGAGGTTGCGGCTCCCGGACTTCGGGGAAGGGAGCGTTAGCCGACCGGAGCCATGGACGCGGCGAATCCGTTTGCCGTTCCGGTCAGGGCATCCGGCCCGGGCGCCCCACCCTCAGCTCGCGCCCGGGCGACTCGAAAGGGGAGGCGTGCGCGTATGGGCATGAGCGTGACCATCTCTGCGGCGGCCGATGAGGACGCCGAGCAGATCCTCAAACTCCAGTACCTCTGCTACCAGCGCGAGGCGGAGCTGTACGGCGACTACGGCATCGAACCGCTGACCCAGTCCCTGGACGACCTCCGTGCCGAACTGGGCCGGAGCCTGGTGCTCGTGGCCCGGCTCGGCCCCGAGGTCGTCGGCTCCGTCCGCGGGACGGTGGACGCCGACGGCACCGCCGGCATCGCCAAACTCATCGTCCATCCGCGCATGCAGCGGCACGGTCTCGGCGGGCGGCTGCTCGCCGCGATCGAGACGCGGCTGGCCGAGGAGGCGGAGGCCAAGCGCTACCGCCTCCTCACCGGCCACCGCAGCGAGGGCAATCTGCGGCTCTACCGGCGCTGCGGCTACGCGCCGGTCGGCACCGAGCAGATCTCGCGCGGGCTGAGCCTGGTGACCTTGGAGAAGGGCGCCACGGTCGGCAGTCTGGTCGCCAGCGCCTGACCCGGAAGCGGCTCTCCACCGCGGGGCCGGCCGCCCCGGTACACGCCGTGGCGGCCGGCCCGCCGCCTGCGCGGCCGCGGTCAGGCGCGGCGCGCGCCGCGCAGCCAGAACAGGGCCGCCACGGGCAGCACCAGCGGCAGGAAGAGATAACCCATGCCGTAGTCGGACCAGACGGTGGCGTCGGGGAAGGCCGCGGGATCCACCAGGGTCCAGGTGCCCACGGCCAGCACACCCGTCAGTTCCAGTCCGCAGCAGATCTGCCCGAGGCGCCGGGCGCCCTCGCCGCCCCGTACGAGCGAGAAGAGGATGACGGCGTAGACGCAGGCCGCGGCCGCGGAGAGGACGTAGGCGAGCGGCGCCTCGTCGAACTTCATCAGCATCTGGGCGATGGAGCGCGAGGCGGCGCCGACGGTGAAGACGCCGTAGAGCAGGACGAGCAGCCGGCCCGGGCCGGTGCCCAGCCGCAGGCGGTCCCCGGCGGGGGCGTCCGGGGGAGCGGCGGGCCGCGCCGCGGCGTCGGGCGCCCTCGTCTCCGCGCCCGCCGTCTCCGCGGCGGCGGTGTCCGGAGCCGGGGTGTCCGGAGCCGGGGTGTCCGGGGCCGGGGGCGGGGTCGCCTCAGGCACCGGGACCGCCTCCCCAGATGTCGTGGAGCCGCACTTCCAGGACGGCCAGCACCAGCGCCCCGGCCGCCACCGTCACCGAACCCCAGCGGGTCCGCTCGGCCAGGGACAGGAAACCGGCGGCGGGTACGGCCGCCGCCGCGCCCAGCAGATAGGCGAGGAAGATCCCGGTGCCGCCCTCCGGCCGGTCGCCGCCCGCCAGCCGGACGATGCCGACAGCCAGTTGGGCCAGGGCGA
Organism: Streptomyces sp. F63; assembly: GCF_018070345.1. Taxonomy (GTDB): domain Bacteria; phylum Actinomycetota; class Actinomycetes; order Streptomycetales; family Streptomycetaceae; genus Streptomyces. The sequence continues at coordinate 192,615 of NZ_JAGPXX010000004.1, read as the reverse complement.
GCACGCTCACCACGGCCATGCCGATGAAGTGCCAGTCCTTGGTGGGCTGGTCGCGGTAGGCCGCGAAGCCGCACCAGGCGGCGAGCGCGAGAGCGGCCGCGGAGACCGCGAGCGTCAGTGCGGTGATCACCGGTACCGCCTCCGGCGCTGGCGCGGGGCGCTCTGCGGGCGGCCGGTCCGAGGGAGAGGCATGGGACGACTTTAGTGCGCCCGCCCCGGGCCGCCGCGCCCGCCCCCGGGGCCCGGCCGCGGCGTGGCATCGGCCACGGCCGGTCCCGTTGCCCGGGCGGCCGGCGAACGGTCCCCCTGTGCGCATGCGGGGGTTTCCGCCGGCCCGGCCGCTGCGGACGGTCCGCCCCGTGTCCACCGTCCAGTCACCGTTGTCCATCATGTGGATACGGGGGATCCTTCGGCGCCGGCGTCTGTTTCACTGGGGCGCATGACCACGACGAGCAGCCGCATCACCGCGACCGGGGCGCTTCCGACGCCCGGTGCTCGCCGCATGTGTCGAATGTGCCGCCGCTGAGGGCCCCTCTCCAGTTCCTCGCGCCCCGAAGCGAGCTCCGCGCCGCCGTGCCGTCCGGCCCGCCGGACCCATGGTGACACCGCCCCGCCCCGCGTCATGACCGCCCCGTCCGGCCGCGCCCGGACGCCGCGGCGCCGTGACCGGCCCGGGCCCGCCGTGGCCGCGGCCCACCCCGTACTCGCACGTCCGTGCGGCGCCCCCGTGCGTCCGCACGCCACGGCGACATCCTGAACCACGTCAAGGAGAACCTGGCCGCCGACGCCGGACTCGCCCTGGAGATCAGGGAGTTCGACGACTACGTCCTCCCCAACACGGCCACCGAGAGCGGCGAGGTCGACGCCAACTTCTTCCAGCACAAGCCCTACCTCGACGACTTCAACGAGCAGAAGGGCACCCACATCGTGCCCGTCGTCGACGTCGAGATCGAGCCGCTGGGCCTGTACTCCGAGCAGCTCGACGGGATCGGGGACCTGACGGCCGGCCACACCGTCGCCCTGCCCGACGACGCCACCAACGAGGGCCGCGCCCTCAAGCTCCTCGCCGACCACGGCGCCATCGAGCTCAAGGACGGCACCGGCAGCGACGCCACCCTCGGCGACATCGCCGACGACAAGGGCCTGGAGTTCGAGGAGCTGGAGGCCGCCCAGATCCCCACCCGGCTCGGTGACGTCGACGCCGCCGTCATCAACGGCAACTTCGCCATCGGCGCCGGACTCAAGCCCGCGAAGGACGCCCTGGTCCTGGAGAAGGCCGAGGGCAACCCGTACGCGAACTTCCTCGCGGTGAAGAAGGGCAACGAGGACGACCCGCGCGTCGGGAAACTCGCCCGGCTCCTCACCTCCGACGAGGTGGCGGCCTTCGTCAACCAGCGGTTCGAGGGCTCCGTCCTCCCCGCCTTCGGAGCCGCGGCCTCCTGACCCGGGCCGCGCCCCCGGCCTCCCGCGGGACCGCCCACCGGGCCGCGGGCCCCGACATCGCGCGCGGGGCCCGCGGCCGTCCCTCCCGCCCCCTCCGCCCCACCCGGCGCTGCGCCGCACCGTGCCGATGCTGCATGCTGGGCTGTCCAGCAGACCCCGGACCCGGAGCGGCCCATGACCCCCACTTTCCCGGACATCACGATCAGCACCGACCGCCTGGTGCTGCGCCCGTTCGAGGAGGGTGACGTGCCCGCCCTCGCGGACATGATGAACGACGAACTCGTCACGGCCTGGACCTCCGCCCCCCACCCGTACACCCTGGACGACGCCCGCGACTGGGCCGGCCGCGCCGCCCCCGCCGAGCGCGCCGAGGGCCGCGGCATCGTCTTCGCCGTCGCCGAGTTCCTCACCCAGCGGCTGGTCGGCACCGTCCATCTGCGCAACACCAACTGGCGCTGCCGCTCCGCCGAGATCGGCTACGTCACCGCGCCCTGGGCCCGCGGCGAGGGCTACGCCAGCGAGGCCGTGCGCGCCGTCGCCCAGTGGCTCTTCCGCCACCAGGGCTTCGAACGGCTCGAACTGCGCACCGCGGCGGACAACACCGCCTCCCAGCAGGTCGCCCAGAAGACCGGCTGCATCAGCGAGGGCGTGCTGCGCAACGCCTGGATAGCCCGCACCCGCACCGAGGACGGCGGCTGGACGGACATCCGCACCGACCTGATCGTCTGGAGCCTGCTCCCCGAGGACCTGGACGACCTCGACGAGGAGGCGGCGCGGGGAGACCGGGCCGCGTACGCCGACTGGAACTGACGCCCCCCGCCGGCGGCGCACCCGCCGCCCGGACCGGCGCCCCTGCGCGCGGTACGCCCGGGCCGGCGGGGTACCCTCACCGTGCCCGCCCCACCCCCGCGGGCACCCGTGCGCGACTTTCCCAGGAGACTGACGACGATGGCCGACCGGGTCACGGTGATCGGATGGGACGGCTCGCCGCTGACCGCCGCCGCCCGCTCCGCCCTCGGAGCCGCCACCCTCGTCGCCGGCGCGCCCCACCACCTGGCCCTCCCCGAAGTGCCGCCCGCCGCCGAGCGGATCAGGCTCGGCAGCCTCGACCTCGCGGCCCGCCGTATCGTCGCCCACCGCGGCACCGCCGTCGTGCTCGCCGACGGCGACCCCGGATTCTTCGGGGTCGTCCGCACCCTCCGCGCCCCCGAGCACGGGCTGGAGGTCGAGGTGGTGCCCGCCGTCTCGTCCGTCGCCGCCGCCTTCGCCCGCGCGGGCATGGCCTGGGACGACGCCCGGATCGTCACCGCCCACAGCCGCGATCTGCGCCGGGCCGTCAACGTCTGCCGCGCCCACAGCAAGGTGGCCGTCCTCACGGCGCCCGGCGCCGGCCCGGCCGAACTCGCCCTGCTGTTGGGCCCGGTGCACCGCACCTTCGTCATCTGTGAGGAACTGGGCACCGAGCGGGAGCGGGTCACCGTCCTCACCTCCGACAAGGTCGCCGACCACACCTGGCGCGACCCCAACGTCGTGCTGTCCATCGGCGGTTTCACCTCCCCGGGGGCCCAGCAGGGTACCTGGCTGGCCGGCGGCGACACCGCCCTGGCCGCCGGGCCCCGCGGCTGGGCCCTGCCGGCCCAGAGCTACGGCGGAGTGCTCTCCGAGGCCGAGACCGCGCAGCTCCGCGCCGCCCAACTCGCCCGGCTGGGCCCGCGCGTGGGGGACCTCGTCTGGGACATCGGCTGCGGCAGCGGCGCGGCGGCGGTCGAGGCGGCCCGGCTCGGCGCCGCCGTCATCGCCGTCGACCGGGACCCGGGGGCCCTGGTCGTCGCCGGGGACAACGCCCGCCGCTACGGGGTGCAGATCCAGACGGTGCACGGCACGGCGCCGCACATCCTGGAGGATCTGCCCGAACCGGACACGATCCGGGTCGGCGGCGGGGGTGCCCCGGTCGTCGCGGCGTGCGCCGCCCGGCGGCCCGAGCGCCTCGTCACGCATGCCAGGACGCGCGACGAGGCGGAGGCCGTCGGCCGTGCTCTGACCGACGGCGGATACGGCGTCGAATGCGCGTTGATCCAGACTGTGGAGTTGGACACGTCGCAGGAGTCGGGATGGGCGGAACGCCAGCGTGACGTGGGCTTTTTCCTGTGCGGTCACAGGATCGGCCGGCCGCTCTGAGCTTGTCCACCCGTGCCGTGCGGGACCTCCGCGGCAGGTAGGCTGGCGGACTGTTGTGACGCAGCGGCGTTCGGCACTTCGTTCGTCAATTCCCGAAACGCACCGTGCGTTTCGAGCGCTCGGTACGGAACTCGGGGGACGTGGGACGTACCGACCGGCGCGGACGCTCGTTCCATCCCATGAGCGGCCTTCGCGTCGCGGTCGGGCGCGCCGGGCGGGCGGGTCGATGGAGCACTATCGATGGGCGAGGGGTACGCATGACTGACACCGGCCGGATCCCGGACGAGGGGCTGCCGGAGAACGCCGCCGGCGAGCAGGGGGCGCCCCAGCAGGCGGCTCCCGCCGCCCCCGGAGGCGACCCTTCGCTCCACCAGGACCCTCCCTTCCCGCAGGACCCCTCCGCCGGGTACCCCTACCCCGGCCCCGCGGAGCCGGCGGCCCCCGCCGCGGACGACGACCTGCTGCTGATGCCCGGAACCCAGGGCGCCTGGAGCGAGCAGCCCGCGTACGACCCGCTGACCGACCCGCTGCCCGACCCCCTGACGGGACCGCTGCCCCAGCCGACGGTCGGACCGGCCGCCCCGTACGGGTCCGCGCCCCACGAGCAGCAGCCCTACGAGCAGCAGCACGAACAGCCGCAGCCCTATGAGCAGCCGCAGCCCTACGAGCCGCAGCCCTACGGGCAGCCGCACGAGCAGCCGCAGCTCTATGAGCAGCCGCGGGAGCAGCAGCCGTACATCCCGCGTCCCGCCGGCGGACAGCCGTTCAGCGGGCCGTCCCCGTCGGGACCGGCCGCTCCCGCGCCCCAGCGGACGGCCCCCGTTCGGCGGCCGCTCCACTCGGGCCCGCCGGTGCCCGAGCCGGGCGGTTCCACGGGCGGAGTCGTCCGCTCCCTCGCCGACCGCGGTCCGGCGGGCGCCCCCGCCCGGCAGTTCCCCGGGGCGGCGCCCGCCCCGGCGCGGGCCCATGTACCGCAGCAGCAGCCGCCCGTGACGATCCCGGCCTACGCGCAGCAGCCGTCCGCCGCGCTGCCGGGCCCGCAGCTCGGCGAGATCCCGGCGCAGCACGGGCCCCGGTCGGGTCAGCCGGCCGACCAGGACGGCGAGCGCGGGCCGGTCACCGCGGTCACCGTTCCCGGGCCGGCGGAGACCGGCTCCACCGGTGCGTGGACCGGAGGTGCCGCCGCCCCGCTGCTCCCCGGAACGGGGCACTCCCCCTCCGTCCCCGGGCCGGTCGCGGAGCCCGGTCCGGGGCAGCCCGGCGCGGACGGCGGACGGGACGAGCCCGCCGAGGCGCGGACGGAGGCGGCGACGGAGGCGGCGACGGAGCCGGCGTCCCCGTCCCGGGAGGCCGGTGCGGCCGACGGCACGGACCCGACGGCGCCGCCCGGCGAGCTGTCGTCCCCGGCCGCGGTGGCCGGCCCCGCCGCCGAGCCGGAAACCCCCGCCGGCGGCACCGGGCAGCCCGCTCCCGGGCCGGCCGCGGCCGAACTCGCCCTGCCCGCCGACCCGGTGGCGGACGACGCCCCGGAAACCGTGCCGGAGACCCCGGAGACACCCGAGTCCGCCGCCGGGGCGGTACCGGACGCGGTGGCGGCCGGCACGGACCCGGCGCCCGCCGCCGCCGAGGAGACCCCCGCGCCGGCCGCGGGCAGGAGCCGGCGCGGCCGGCGCCGTGCGGCACCCGCGACGGCACCCGCGGACGCGGAGAACGTTCCCGCCGCACCCGCCGATGCCAGCCGTGCAGCGGACGCCACCGGTGCCGGACCGGATGCCGCCGCGGCTGTCGCCGGCCGGCCGGGTACCGGGGAGGCCCCGGTACCGGAGGAGCCCGGGGCCGGGGGGAAGGAGCAGCCCGTGAGCGTCGCCGCCGGAACGGGCCGACGGCGCCGGGCGGCCCGCCCCGCCACCGGCGAAACGGCCCCCGGACCCCGGGAGGACGGCGTCACGGAGGCCGCACCGGCCGCTGCGGAGGCGGAGGGGACTCCTGCCCCGGAGGCCGAACCGGCCGCTGCTCCGGAGGCCGCTCCGGAGACAACGGAGAACACGGGGATTCCGGAGGGCACGGACGGCACCGCCGCCGGCGACCCGGCCGCCGGGCCGGCGGCGGCCGGGTCCTCGGCCACCCGGAACGAGGCACCGGTGGTGATCGCCGCGCAGGAAGCGCAGGAAGCGACGGACGCGCGGGTCACCCCGCCCGGCACCGGCGCGGCCGGCGGGGAGCCCTCGGAGGCCCAGCCGGCGGACGACGCCTCCGCCCCCGCCGGGGACGACCCCGCCACCGGGCCGTCCGCCACCGGGCCGTCCGCCGCCGGGTCCGTACCGCCCGCGGGCGGTACCGCCGTCCTGCCCGCCGGACAGCCGCCCGCCGGACAGCCGGGGGCCGACGAAGCCGTCTCTCCCGACGAGACAGCCGCCGGACCCGACACCCCGGCCGGGACGGAGCCCGGCGCCGGAACGGATCCCGCCCCGGCCGCTCAGGACGACGGCCCGGACACGGCACCACCCGCGCCCGGCGCCGGTGTTTCCGCGCCCGGGACGGAGAGCGTCCCCCCGGACGCAGCGGTGCGGGAAGCGGCTCAGCCGGATACCGCAGGCCCGGAGACGGCCGAACCGGACGCAGGCGGGGCCCGGGCGGACGAACCCCGCTCTGCCGGAGACGGGTCCGAGCCGACCGAACCGACCGTGCCGGAGGCCGCCGCCCAGCCTGTCGGCACGGCGACCGCCGAGGCCGCCGAGACGCCCGCCGCCGAGCGGTCCGCGGGCCGCCCGCCGGCGGCCGAGCCGGAACCGGCGGGGCCCGCGACCGACGGGCAGGCGGCTGCCGCCGACCGGACCGTAACCGCCGAACAGCCGGTCACCGAGCCGGAAACCGCCCCGGCGGGTCCCTCAGCGGGGCAGCCGGTCACCGAGTCCGCGCCGGAGGACGGCACGCCCGCCAGGGAAACCGTCCCCGCCGCCGCATCCCCCACCGGAGCCACTCCCATTAGCGACACCGACACCGACACCGACACCGGCACGGACACCGGCACCGGCACGGACACCGGCACGGACACCGGCACGGGCACGGACACCGGCACCGGCACCGGCACGGACACCGGCAAGGCCGCGGACACCGACACCGGCACGGACACGGACACCGGCACCGGCAAGGCCGCGGACACCGGCACCGCACCGGACCCCGGTATCGCCCTCGCGGACCGGCTCCTCTCCGCCCGGTCCGCCCCGCGAGCCGGTACTCCCGCCTCCGCGCCGGACACCGTACGGGCCCATGCCGCCGAGCCGGAGCCGAGCGCGGTCCCCTCCGGACAGCAGCCGGCGCCTCCCTCCGGACCCCCGGCCCCCGGCTTCGGCGACGCCGAGCGGGAGGCCGTGCTCCGCGTCATGCGGGAACGCCGCGACATCCGCAACGGGTTCCGCAAGGACCCCGTGCCGCACGACGTCCTGCTGCGGGTCCTGGAGGCGGCCCACCACGCGCCCAGCGTCGGCCACTCCCAGCCCTGGGACTTCGTGGTCATCCGTTCCGCCGAGACCCGCCGGGCCATGCACGAACTGGCCGTCCGCCAGCGCGAGGCGTACGCCAGGTCGCTGCCCAAGGCCCGGGCGAAGCAGTTCAAGGAACTCAAGATCGAGGCGATCCTCGACACCCCCGTCAACATCGTCGTCACCGCGGATCCCACCCGTGGCGGCCGGCACACCCTCGGCCGGCACACCCAGCCGCAGATGGCCCCGTACTCCTCGGCGCTCGCCGTCGAGAACCTCTGGCTCGCGGCGCGCGCCGAGGGCCTCGGTGTCGGCTGGGTGAGCTTCTTCGACGAGCGGGAGATGGTCCGGGCCCTCGGCCTGCCCGAGCACCTGGAGGTCGTGGCGTACCTCTGCGTCGGCTACGTCGACGAGTTCCCGGCCGAACCCGAACTGGCGCAGGCGGGCTGGTCCAAGCGGCGCCCGCTGTCGTGGGTGGTCCACGAGGAGACGTACGGCCGCCGCGCGCTGCCCGGCGAGGAGCCGCACGACCTGCTGGCGGAGACCCTTCAGGGCATCCGCCCGCTGGACGCCAAAGCGCTCGGCGAGGCGTGGGAGCGGCAGAAGCGGATGACGAAGCCCGCCGGCGCCCTCGGCATGCTGGAGATCATCTCGGCCCAGCTCAGCGGGCTGTCCCGGAAGTGCCCGCCGCCGGTCCCGGAACCCGCCGTCGTGGCGATCTTCGCCGGGGACCACGGGGTCCACGCCCAGGGCGTCACCCCGTGGCCGCAGGAGGTGACGGCCCAGATGGTCGCCAACTTCCTCGGTGGCGGCGCCGTGTGCAACGCCTTCGCCCGCCAGATCGGCGCCGAGGTCTGCGTGGTCGACGTGGGGGTCACCGGTGACCTGCCGAGCACGCCCGGTCTCCTCCCGCGGAAGATCCGGGCCGGCACCGCCGACTTCACCGCCGGCCCCGCCCTGGAGCGCGAGGAGGTGCTGCGCGCGATCGAGGTGGGCATCGAGACCGCCCGGGACCTGGTCGCCGCGGGCAACAAGGCCCTCCTCACCGGGGAGATGGGCATCGCCAACACCACCGTCTCCGCCGCGCTGATCTCCGTCTTCACGGAGAAGGACCCGGCCGAGGTCACCGGCCGCGGCACCGGCATCAGCGACGAGACGCACGCCCGCAAGGTGGAGGTCGTACGGCGCGGACTGGAGCTGCACCGGCCGGACCCGGAGGACCCGGTCGGTGTGCTCGCCGCCGTCGGCGGCCTGGAGCACGCCGCGCTGGTGGGCCTGATCCTCGGCGGTGCCTCGCTGCGCACCCCGGTGATCCTCGACGGGGTGAGCGCCGGAGCGGCCGCGCTGGCCGCCCGGGCGATCGCCCCCGAGTCGCTCGCCGCCTGCATCGCGGGGCATCGCAGCGCCGAACCCGGCCATGTCGCGGCCCTCACCAAACTGGGGCTGCGGCCGCTGGTCGACCTCGATCTGCGGCTCGGCGAGGGCACGGGTGCCCTGCTGGCGCTGCCGGTGGTGCAGAGCGCGGCCCGCGCGATGCACGAGGTCGCGACGTTCGACTCGGCCGGCGTCACGGAGAAGTCCTAGCCGCCCCGCCACGGGACCGGCTTCCGGCGCACCCCCGGGTACGGCCACGCGGCCGTACCCGGGGGTGCGGCCGGGCCCGGGACCGCCCGTGGCCGGAGACCGGTACGGTACGCCGCGGACCGCGGCCCTCCCTCCCGGACAGGCCGGCCGGAACCGCCGGGGCGGACCGCCCGGTGCCCGGACCGCCCGATCCGGCCGCGACCGCCGGCACCGGGCCCGGAACGGCCCGCCCGGGAACGCCTGTCCGCAACCGCTCCGGATTCCGGACCCGCCCGCGCCCACGATGCGAGAGCCACCGGACTGGAAGGAGCTCCGACCGCCCGCACCCCACCGCCCAGCACCCCACCGCCCAGCACCCCACCGCCCTGCGCCGCACCGGACCGTGTGACACATCACCCCGTCGCGTCGGGTCCGCCCGGAGTGAGCCGCGAAACAGCCCGGTAATCCGCCGCACTCTAGGCTGGAGCGCGGCGGACCGGCCGCCGGACGCACGGCCGGATCCCCGCCCCGCACCTACCCCGCCCGCCGCTCCAGCGCAGTAGCGGCCCGCAGCCCCCTGCCGCCCCGAGGAGCCGCCCCGCCATGACCCGAAACGACGACGCCCGGCCGGAACCCGCGCACACCCCCGCGCCGCGATCCGCGCCGGAGACCCTGCCGGAATCCGCGCCGTCCGCCGCCTACCCCGTCGGCCTGCGCCTCGCCGGCCGCCGCGTGGTCGTGCTCGGCGGGGGACAGGTCGCCCAGCGCCGGCTGCCCGGACTGGTCGCCGCCGGCGCGGACGTGCTGCTGATCTCACCGTCCGCCACCCCCTCCGTGGAGGCCATGGCCACGGCCGGCGAGGTCCGCTGGGAACGCCGCCGCTACCGGCAGGGCGACCTCGACGGCGCCTGGTACGCGCTCATCTCCACCGATGACCCCGAGGCCAACGCCGCCGCCTCGGCCGAGGCCGAGTCCCGCCGCGTGTGGTGCGTACGCAGCGACGACGCCGGGGCCGCCACCGCCTGGACCCCCGCGACCGGCCGCAGCGAGGGCGTGACCGTGGCCGTGCTCACCGGCCGGGACCCGCGCCGCTCCGCCGCCGTGCGCGACGCCATCGTCGAGGGTCTGCGGGACGGCACCCTCGCCGCGCCCCGCCACCGCGCCCGCACCCCCGGCGTCGCGCTGGTCGGCGGCGGCCCCGGCGACCCGGATCTGATCACCGTCCGCGGCCGCCGGCTCCTGGCCGAGGCGGACGTCGTCATCGCCGACCGGCTCGGCCCCCGCGACCTCCTCGACGAACTCCCGCCACACGTCGAGGTGATCGACGCGGCGAAGATCCCGTACGGCCGGTTCATGGCGCAGGAGGCCATCAACAACGCGCTGATCGAACACGCCAAGGCGGGCAAGGCGGTCGTCCGCCTCAAGGGCGGCGACCCGTACGTCTTCGGGCGCGGCATGGAGGAGGCCGAGGCGCTCGCCGAAGCCGGCATCCCCTGCACGGTCGTGCCCGGCATCTCCAGCTCCATCAGCGTGCCCGCGGCCGCCGGCATCCCCGTCACCCACCGCGGTGTCGCCCATGAGTTCACCGTGGTCAGCGGGCATGTCGCCCCCGACGACCCGCGCTCGCTGGTGGACTGGGCGGCGCTCGCCCGGCTGCACGGCACGCTGGTGCTGCTCATGGCCGTCGACAAGATCGGCCCTATCTCGGAGGCGCTGATCGCGCACGGCCGGACGCCGGAGACCCCGGTCGCCGTCGTCCAGGAGGGCACCACGGCCGCCCAGCGCCGGGTGGACGCGACCCTGGCCACGGTGGCGCGGCGCGTGACCGACGAGGGCGTACGGCCCCCCGCGGTGATCGTCATCGGAGAGGTCGTGACGGTCGGGCGGCGGACCGGCGAGGGATGACCGCGCGACCCGCCGGCGGGGCCGCCGCCCCGTCCCCCGAAGGGAGGCCCGCGCCCCGCGAGCCGTACTCCGCTTCCGGCGGGGTGTCCCGGCTCCGCGAGCCGGGCCCCGCTCTCGCCCCTGGACGCAGTCAGCGCCCCGCGAACGGCGCCCCGCAGGCCGGGCCGCCCTCCCCCCGCCGCCCCGGCGGACGGGCCGCCGGCGCGAACCCCGACAAGGCGGTATCACCCCGTGGCTGAACCCATCACCGTCGACGACCCCGGCGATCCCCGGCTGCGCGACTACACCGACCTGACCGATGTCGAACTGCGCCGCCGCAGGGAGCCCGCCGAGGGCCTGTTCATCGCGGAGGGCGAGAAGGTGATCCGGCGGGCGCTCTCCGCCGGCTACCCGATGCGCTCCCTGCTGCTCTCCGCCAAGTGGGCCGGGACGATGCGCGACGTCATCGAGGCCGCGACCGCCCCGGTGTACGTGGTCGACCCCGGTCTCGCCGAACGCGTGACGGGCTATCACGTCCACCGCGGCGCCCTCGCCTCCCTGCACCGCACCCCGCTGCCCACGGCGGGCGAACTGCTGGCGGACGCCCGCCGGGTCGCCGTCATGGAGGCCGTCAACGACCACACCAACATCGGGGCGGTCTTCCGCAGCGCGGCGGCCCTCGGCATGGACGCCGTGCTGCTCTCCCCGGACTGCGCCGATCCGCTCTACCGGCGCTCGGTGAAGGTCTCCATGGGCGCCGTCTTCGCGGTGCCCTACGCGCGGCTGGACGCCTGGCCGCGCGGACTGGAGGCGGTGCGTGCCGCCGGGTTCGACCTGCTCGCGCTGACCCCCGACGAGCGGGCCGTGACCCTCGACGAGGCGGCACCGCACCGGCTGGAGCGGGTCGCGCTGATGCTGGGCGCGGAGGGCACCGGACTGTCCCGGCAGGCGCTCGCGGCCGCCGGGACATGGGTACGCATCCCCATGGCGCACGGGGTGGACTCGCTGAATGTGGGCGCCGCCGCCGCCGTGGCGTTCTACGCGGTGGCCGCCGGCCGGCCCGCCGGCTGACGGTTCGCCGGGACACCCGGCCCGCTCAGCCGGCCGTCCGCTCCGCCCCCGCCGCCCCCGCCGGGCCCCCGGCCGCCGGGCCGCGGTCCGCGCCGAACGGCGCCGCCGGCCCCGGCAGGCCCCGGGCCGGTCCCTCACAGCCCTGCGCCGCGGCGATGCCCAGCGCGACGAGCACCGTCACCGTGACGAACACCACCAGTCGCTGCCGCAGCAGCCGCCGGTCCGGCCCGGGCGCCAGCCGGCGCCCCGTACCGTTCGTCCGGGACGGGGGACGGCTGCCCGTACCGCGTCCCGTGCGCGAGGAGGGCACACGCGCGCCCGGCGCACGCCTGCCCGTCGGGCGCGCCCCCGAACGCCCGCCGCCGCGCGACGGGCCCGGGGCGGATCCGCGGGTCCGCGGGGGGCCCGGCGCCGCGCCCCCCGGTCCCCGTTCCGTGCGCTGCGGTGCCTGATCGGCGCCGGGCCGCTCCCCGGGCTGCCGCCCGCCGGGCCGGTCGGCCGCGAGCCGGGACGGCGCCGGCCGCGCGTCGGGCGGTGTCCCGTGCGTCTCCCGGGCGGCGATCTCCTTCAGCCGCAGGGAGAGCTGCAGGGTCGTCGGCCGCTCCTTGGGGTCCTTGGCCAGGCAGGCCCGGACCAGCGGCGCGAGCGCGTCGTGCACGCCGTGCAGCTGCGGCTCCTCGTGCACCACCCGGTAGAGCATGACCTCGGAACTGCCCTGCCCGAACGGCGAGTCGGCGGTCGCGCAGTAGGCGAGCGTGGCGCCCAGCGCGAAGACGTCGGTGGCGGGCGTGACCGCCGCGCCGCGCACCTGCTCGGGCGCCAGGAAGCCGGGGGAGCCGACCGCCGTCCCGACATGCGTCAGGGTGCTGGCACCGGTCGCCCAGGCGATGCCGAAGTCGATGATCCGCGGGCCCTTGGGCGAGAGCAGGATGTTCGACGGCTTGAGGTCGCGGTGCACGACCCCCGCCTCGTGGACGGCCAGCAGCCCTTCGGCGAGGGCCGCCCCGATCGCGGCGGTACGGGCCGCCGGCAGCGGGCCCTCCTCCACCACCTTGTCGTGCAGCGACGGCCCCGGGACGTACTGGGTGGCGAACCACGGGCGCTCCGCCTCCAGATCGGCCGCCACCAGCCGGGCCGTGCAGCCGCCGCGGATCCGGCGGGCCGCCGACACCTCGCGCGCGAAGCGGGACCGGAACTCCTGGTCCTCCGCCAGGTCCGGCCGGATCACCTTGAGCGCCACCCGCTGGCCGCGCTTGTCCGAGCCCAGGTACACCACGCCCATACCGCCGGCGCCCAGCCGCCGGTGGAGTCTGAACGAGCCGACGACACGCGGGTCCTCGCGCCGGAGCCGCATCATCGCCATGTTCAAATCCCCGCTGCCCGGTCGGTCTGACGAGGCACAGCTTACGGACCGCCGGGCCGGAGCGCGCAGAGGCCGCGCATGCGCCGCCCCGGGGAATTGTCAGTGCCGGGTGGGATCCTGAAGGAGTGGGGGAGCCGCGCGAACCGCGGTGCCCCGGCACGGATGCGGGGCCTCAACGGTCCGTCGCAGAAGGGGGTTTGATCCGGTGAAGGGTGACCGCGTGGAGATAGTCGTGGACGCGGGGGACACGACGCGGACGTACGAGATGACGGCCGGCCGGGCCGGCCGCAGGGTGGAGACGGCGGTGCGCCGGGGCGTGGTGGAGGTGAGTGAAGTCACCCGCAACGGCACGCCGGTGCGCACCGCCCGCTTCATGGCCAACCGGGTTCTCGCCCTGGTCGAGCACCCGGCCCCGAGGATCGACGAGTCGGAGCGGGGCGAGTGAGGGGGCGTCCCCTCCGGGAACACCCGCAGGACGGGCGGCGGATGTCCACCCACAGGAGTAGCCGGAGGGCCCGGCAGTCATCCTGCGGGAGGCCGGAAGTCGATACGACGGGCTGACGCCCCGGCCGGGCCGGCGCCCTACGGTTGAAGTCAAGCGGCGGGCGGACGCACTCGTCCCCCGAGGTCACACGCCCGCCGCTGCCGGACATGACAGGAGACGGGGCGATGGCGGGCACAGTCGGGCGAGCGGTGAGCCGGGCACACGGGCGCAGAGCGCTCGGTGCGGTGGGGGTCCTCCTCAGGACCCCCACCGCGGGCACCGCGGCCTCCGGCACTCGTCATCCGCTCGTCGCCGCGGCGATGGTGCTGCCCCTGGCGGTGCTCCTCACCGTGGTCTTCGGCGGCTGGGAGGCCGTCATGACACAGGCGTCGTCCGTGGCCGGACTGCTGGGGCGCTGACGGCGCACCGGACCCCGGGAGAGCGGCCCGGGACGGGGAACTCCGGCCGGCATCACCCCGTGGGGACGGGGGTACGGCGGACGGCACGAACGCCCGGACAGCGAGCGCTGTCCGGGCGTTGTGTTGTGCGGAGCCCGCGTGGCCGGGAGCGGCTGCCCCGGAGACGGCGCGGCCGCCGGGCCCGGCCGGGGACCCGGCCGCCGCCGGGGGAGAGGCCCGCCGCGTGGATGGCGGCCGCCGCCCCCACCGCCCGCGGCGAGGCCGCCCGGCACCCCCGTGCCCCGCAGCCGCCCGGGCTCCGGAGGGAGACGCCGATCGCTTTGTCGCACTGGTCCTCGGCGACGAGCCGGCGCACCCCGGCCTCGCGGCCGGACAGTCCCGGTAGCCGCCGCCCGGGTGGCCGGGCGCCCGGCGGCCGGCGGTGCGTCCGGGCCGCGGCCGCGCCGACGGACACGGCACCGGGGCGGCCGGGGATGTCCCGGTATGGGTGCGGGTGCCGGTGACGGCGTACCCCTGGACGCCGCCGGCGAGGGCGTTGCGGACGGCGCCGATGTCGCCGGCGGCGGAGAGGACGAGGCCGTCGGGCCGGCCGGCATGCCGGGCACCGGAAGGGGCGGGCCGCGTGCCCCGGCCGGTGGGGGCCGGAAGCGGAAGGCGCCGGGGAGCCGCCGCCGTCACGCGGGCCCGCGCGACGGAGTACGGTGCGCGCGGGGCGGCCCGGTACGGAACAGGGGCCGCGAGCACGCGGACCGCCACCGGGCCGCAAGGGGGAGAGGCATGACCGGGCCAGTCGTCGGCGAACTCGCCGCCATCGCCGCACGGGCCACGGCCGCTCCACCGGAAAGGGCCGTTCCGCGTCCGCGCAGCGGCAGCGCGTGCGGAACCGGCAGCTCCGGCGGCACGGGGACCACGAAGGACGCCGGGGCCACCGAGAACACCGGCGAGGCCGGCCGGCCCGTCGTCCTCGCCGACCGCCCCGACGGCACCGTGGTCCGGTACGGCCCCGTCGTCTGCAAGGCCCACCCCGCCGACAGCGACCGCTCGGCCCTGGCCGTGCGCCTCGGCATCGCGGCGCATCCCCTGCTCGGCGGTGTCCTCCTCGCCCCGCTGCCGCTCTCCGCGCCCCCGCCGGACCCCGGACGGCCGTCGGCCCCCGCCCCGGGCCCACCGGCCGCCCTCCTGACGCGGCTGCGCGACGGCCGCCCCGCCACCCTCTGGCCCCACGGCCGCCCGGTGTCGCCGGACGACCCCGGCGCCGCGCCCTGGGCGGAGGCCGCGGCCCTGCTCGCCCGGCTGCACGCGGTGCCGCCGCGCCCGCTCCCCGGCCCCGTACCGCCGCTGCGCGGCCCCGCCAAGGTCGCGAAGGCGCTGCTGCGGCTGCGGGACGTGCCGCCGTCCCCGGGGGCCGACGCCGTCCTGCGGGCGGCCGGGCTGCTGCCGTCCTGGGCGCGCGGGGAGGCGCCGGCGCCCGGCCGTGCCCTCTGCCACGGCGACTTCCATCTCGGTCAGCTCGTCCGGGGCCCCGCCCCCGGCGGCCCCTGGCTGCTGATCGACGTGGACGACCTGGGCCTCGGCCCGCCGGCCTGGGACCTCGCACGCCCCGCCGCCTGGTACGCCACGGGCCTGCTCGACCCGGAGGACTGGACCCGCTTCCTCGCCGCGTACCGCTCCGCGGCGGGCCCAGCCCTGCCCGCCGGAGGGGACCCCTGGCCGTATCTCGACGTGCCGGCCCGGGCGTTGACCGTCCAGTCGGCGGCCCAGGCACTGGCGAGGGCCGCGGCCGGGCGCCGGGCGCTCGACGAGCCGGAGCAGGCGCTGGTCGATGCCTGTGCCCGGATGGCCCGGGTTCCGGTGGAACCCCCGACCGTGGCCCCGGCGTCCGTCATAGGGTGAACACACTCATCGACGGGGGCGGCCCCGGCGGTGCCGACGGACGCGCGAGGAGCTGAGCCGATCATGCAGTGTCCCAAGTGCCATGCGCCGATGCACACGTACAACCGCAACGGTGTGCAGATCGAGCAGTGCAGCGGTTGCCGGGGGATCTTCCTCGACTACGGGGAGCTGGAGTCGCTGACCCGGCTGGAGTCGCAGTGGTCGCAGCAGGCTCCGCCGCCCGGTCCCGCCCCGCAGGGCTATCCGGCCGGTCCGGCCCCGGCCGCTCCCGCCTGGGGCGCCCAGCACCACGGGGGGCACGGCCACTACGGGCACCACCGCCACAAGAGCTTCGGCCGGATGCTCTTCTCCTCCTGAGCGTCCTCTTGGGCGCCCTCCCGAGCCCTCCGGAGGACGGCCCGCGGCGGCGCCCGTGGCGCGGAAACCGTCGCGCGGGAACGCGGAAACGGCCGGGGGCCGGAGCTTCTCGCTCCGGCCCCCGGCCGTTCGGTGTGGACGATACTGGGATTGAACCAGTGACCTCTTCCGTGTCAGGGAAGCGCTCTCCCGCTGAGCTAATCGTCCGCGTTGCGGCGTGCGCGATACTGGGATTGAACCAGTGACCTCTTCCGTGTCAGGGAAGCGCTCTCCCGCTGAGCTAATCGCGCGGGGTGGCCCGGCACCGTCCGCGGACGGCGGCCGAGCCGCAGGTGGTGCGAGGTCCCGAGGGACCTGGTGGACGATACTGGGATTGAACCAGTGACCTCTTCCGTGTCAGGGAAGCGCTCTCCCGCTGAGCTAATCGTCCGAGGTGGAGACGGGATTTGAACCCGTGTAGACGGCTTTGCAGGCCGTTGCCTCGCCTCTCGGCCACTCCACCAGGCAGGGACCAGGGACGATCCCCACTTCGAGCGGACGACGAGATTCGAACTCGCGACCCTCACCTTGGCAAGGTGATGCTCTACCAACTGAGCCACGTCCGCACGGTTTCCCCGGATCGCTCCGGGTGCCACCCTGTCCCCGGTCCGCTTGCGCGTCCCGGCGACGTGTCGAACTCTAGCGGATTCCCGGGCCAGCTCAAATTCCGTTTGCCCAGCGTGCTGCGCCCATCACCGACGGGGGAGGGGCGGGCGGCCCGCGGGCCATAGAATCGCACCCGTGTCCGACCTCGTCCCTCTGGCCCGCTTCGGCGGACTCGTCGCCGCTGACCTGCGCGACGTCACCAGCGACCCCGCGGCCCTGGACTCCAGCGGCTTCTGGGCCGTGGTGGCCGGCTTCGAGGGGCGGCTGGTCTGCGCCCGCTTCGGCGACGTGCGGCCCGCGCGCCCCCCGGCGCCCGCTCCGGGAGCCTGGCGCGGCCCCGCGCCCGGGGAGTGGACCTCCTCCCTGGACCGGGACGGCTATCTCGCCGGCGTCCACCGGATCCGGCAGCACATCGCCGCGGGCGACGTCTACCAGGCCAATCTCTGCCGGGTGCTCTCCGCTCCGCTGCCCGACCCCGCCACGGCCGACATCGACGCCCTGACGGCCCTGCTGGCCCGCGGCAACCCCGCCCCGTACGCCGGCACCGTCCGGCTGCCCGCGCACGGTGTGGAGATCGCCACCGCCTCGCCCGAGCTCTTCCTGCGCCGGAACGGCCGCACCGTGGAGTCGGGGCCGATCAAGGGCACCGGCCGCACCGCCGCCGACCTGCTGGAGAAGGACCACGCCGAGAACGTCATGATCGTGGACCTGGTCCGCAACGACCTCGGCCGGGTCTGCGCCACCGGTTCGGTGACCGTGCCCGCGCTGTGCGCCGTCGAGGCGCACCCGGGCCTGGTGCACCTGGTCTCCACGGTGTGCGGCGAACTGGCCGACGGCGCGGGCTGGCCCGAACTCCTCGACGGCACCTTCCCGCCGGGCTCCGTCACCGGGGCGCCCAAGTCCAGCGCGCTGCGGATCATCGAGGCCCTGGAGACCGCGCCCCGCGGCCCGTACTGCGGGGGCATCGGCTGGGTCGACGCGGACCGCGGCACCGGCGAACTCGCCGTCGGCATCCGCACCTTCTGGATCGACCGGGAGGCCCCCGGCGGCCCACTGCTGCGCTTCGGCACCGGCGCGGGCATCACCTGGGGCTCCGACCCCGCGCGCGAGTGGGCCGAGACCGAACTCAAGGCGTCCCGGCTGCTCGCGATAGCGTCGGAGGGACCGGGGCAACCGGAGAAGGCGGGGCAGCCGCAGGCCGCGGAGCACACCGCGGCCCGGGGAACGCGAGGAGAGACACCGTGAAGATCTGGCTGGGCGGGAAACTGCGGGACGCGGACGACGCGCACGTCTCCGTGCTCGACCACGGACTCACCGTCGGCGACGGTGTGTTCGAGACCCTCAAGGCCCAGAACGGCCGGGCCTTCGCCGTCAGCCGGCACCTCGACCGGCTGGCCCTCTCCGCCCGCGGCCTCGGCCTGCCGGAGCCCGACCGCGACGAGATCCGGCACGCCTGCGAGGCCGTGCTGGCCGCCAACCCGCTGCCCTACGGCCGGCTGCGCATCACCTACACCGGCGGGCTCTCCCCGCTCGGCTCCGACCGCGGCACCGCCCGGCCGACGCTGGTCGTCGCCCTCGGCGAGGCCAGTCCCGCGCCGGACAGCACGGCCGTGATCACCGTGGACTGGGTCCGCAACGAGCGCGGCGCCCTCACCGGCCTCAAGACCACCTCGTACGCGGAGAACGTCCTGGCGCTGGCCCGCGCCCGCGAACAGGGCGCATCGGAGGCCCTGTTCGCCAACACCGTGGGGCAGCTCTGCGAGGGCACCGGCTCCAACGTCTTCGTCGTCCTCGACGGCGTCCCGCACACCCCGCCGCTCACCTCCGGCTGCCTCGCCGGGATCACCCGCGCGCTGACCGCCGAGTGGACCGGCGCGCGGGAGACCGAGCTGCCCATGGACGTCCTGGACCGGGCCGAGGAGATCTTCCTGACCTCCACGCTGCGCGACGTCCAGGCCGTGCACCGGGTCGGCGACCGGATGCTGCCGGGCGCCCCGGGGCCGGTCACGGCCAAGGCGATGCGGGTCTTCGCGGAACGCTCGGCGGCCGACCCGGACCCGGCCTGACCCGGACCCGGCCTGCCCCGGACCCGGCCTGACCCGGACCCGGACCCGGCCCGACTGACCGGGTCCGGACTCACTCCGGCCGGGCGTGGGTCCACCACACCCGCGCTCGTCCCGCCCCGGTTCCGGCTCGGCCGCACCCGGCCCGGCCCCGTCCGGCCTCCGCTCCGCCCGGGCCCGGCGGAGTCCGGCCGGGACCCGGCGTCGTTCCCGCCCGGCTTCGGCCCGGCCCGGTTCCGGTCTCGCCGCGCCCGGGCGTGGTCCGACCACATCCGCGCTCGGCCCGCCCCGGCCGGACAGGACGCGGCGCCGCTCCCGCCCGGCCCCGTCCCGGGCCCGCCAGGGCTCTGTGGCGGGTCCGGGGGAGAACTCCGCTCCGCACGACGGGTGACGCCGGGCCTCCGCGCCGGGTACAACGTCGTGATGACGACAACGCTGCGGCCCACCGGGCCGGAACGGCGCGACCGCGACGGCTCGCGGGCCCGCGGCTACGAGGTCTGCGTCAACAGCCGCCCCGTGGGCACCGTCGGCCTCAGCGCGGACGCCCGCTCCGGCCCCGCCGTGGGCCGTATCGAAGGGCTGCGGATCGCCGTGCCCGACCGGCGGCGCGGGCGCGGCACCGTGGCCGCCCTGGCCGCCGAGGAAGTGCTGCGCGGCTGGGGCTGCGCCCGGGTGGAGATCGCCGTGCCGGAGGCGTCGGGCGCGGCGCTGCGCATGGCGGAGGCGCTGGGCTACACGGAGTTCGCCCGGAATCTGCGCAAGCGGGTCCCCGCGGATCCGCCGCCTCTCCCGCCGGGAAGCGAGATCCGCCCCATGAACGCCACCGAGTTCACGGCCTGGCAGCGGCAGTCCGAGGAGGGCTACGCGCGCTTCTGGACCGGGCGCGGCATTCCGGCGGAACAGGCCCGCGCCACGGCCCGGGCGGACCACGCGCGGCTGCTCCCGGACGGGGTCCGCACCTCCGGAACCCGGCTGCGGATCCTCTCCCACGAGGGCACGGACACCGGCGTGCTCTGGCTCGCGCTGGGCGAGCGCGCCCCGGAGGGCGTCGACGCCCACGTCTACGAGGTCGAGGTGGCGGAGGAGTCCCGGGGACGCGGCCACGGCCGGTCGCTGATGCTCGTGGCCGAGCACGAGTGCCGGGCGGCCGGCGCGGAGACCCTCGGCCTGCGCGTCTTCACGGACAACACCCCGGCCGTGCGCCTCTACGCCTCCCTCGGCTACGCGACGGCCCTCCACATCCTCGCCAAGCCCCTGCTCTGACCCGGCCCGCCCCGGCCCCGGCGCCCCCCCCCGGGGAGCGCGGCGGACCGTACGGCCGGGAGCCGCCGGCGCGCGCGGTGACGGGCCTGCGGCGCCGTTCTGCCCGCACGACCCGTGGGGGTGGGGTGGGCCCCGTCGTACCCGTGCGTCCGCCCTGTTCCGGAGCGCCGGCGGACCGGGCCCGCCGGCGGCCCGGATCATCCCGGGGAGAGGGGAGCGACGACGCCCGGGACGCACCGGCCGGTCGGGAGACCGGGCCCGGCCCGGGCGGTCAGGGGGCGTCCGTGCCCGCCGCGAGCAGCCGGTCCGCGATCTCCTCGATGCGCTCCCGCAGCCCTTCCTGGCTCCGGCTGCCGTCCAGCCGCTCACCGCCGATCACATACGTCGGTGTGCCGGTCACCCCGATCGCCCTGCCCTCCGCCTGGTCGGCGTCCACGATCAGTGTGTGCCGGCCGTCGACCAGCGCGGTGTCCATCTCCTCGGCGTCCAGGCCGAGTTCGCGGGCGACCTCCACCAGCAGGGGCTCACCGCGCCGCCCCAGCTCCTCGGCACGCTCCAGAACCGCTTCGGCGTAGCGCTGGCCGTCACCCTGCGCGGCGGCCTCCTCGGCGGCCTGGGCCGCGGCGTGGGAGTGCCGGTGCTTGTCCAGCGGGAAGTGGCGCAGCCGGGTCTCGAGGGCGTCGCCGTAGCGGGCGCGCAGGACGCGGAGGTCCGCCAGGGCGGTGCGGCAGTCGGGGCACTGCAACTCGCACCAGACGTCGAGGACGACGGTACGGCCGGTGGTGGTGTCACTCATGGTGCCAGTCTTCCAGCCCGCCCGGACGGCCACGACCGGCACCTGAGGAGGACGCCACCCGGGAAAGTCCCCGACTCCGGTCCGCCGGCATGGCCGCGCCGGCCCGACCGGGTGCAGGATGGGGAAGGAACCACGAGAACCACGGAACGAACGGACGAACGTGCGGGGGATGGGAGTGGCAATGTCCGCGATCGCCGGTGGGGGGCCGCCATGCTGACCACGACCGTCTGCGTCGCACTGTCCGCGGCGGGCCTGGCCGTCGCCCTGCTGACGGCCTACCGGAGGCGCTTCCTGGCCGCGACCCGGATCGCCGCCCTGGCGCTGATCCCGGTCGGCCTGGCGATGGCCGGTCTGGCCGACCTGGCCGGGGACATCGCGGCTGCCACGGCGGACTGGGCCGCCGGTCTGGTACTGAAGCCGTCCGTCTGGGCCGGTTTCGCGGTCCTGGCGGTGTCCGCGGTGCTGCTCGTCGTCACCCGGATCGTGGGCAGACGCCGTGGTCCGTCCCGTAGGGAGCGCCGGGCGGCCCCCGCGGGGGAGCGGCGTGGGGCGGTGGCGCCGGGTGCGCCGGCGCCGGCCCTGGAGACGGGACGGGCGCCGGGCCGGGTGGAGCCGTCCGGCAGGAGCGGCGAGCGGGGCGGCGGGGACACCGGGCTGGAGGACTTCGAGGACATCGAGGCGATCCTCAAGAAGCACGGAATCTAGAAAGTAAACCCGAGAACATTTGAACTCCGGGTGAATTCCGGCGTCTTGGCGGTGTGCGCGACCACGGGTGCGTCATCATCTGCCCGAGATGAAAGACGACCTTGCCCTTCGGGCCACCGAACCACCCCTGACCTGCGCAGAGCCGAGCCCCCGGAGCCCCGTTCCGGTCGCCGTCGAGCCCGCGGCGCCCCCCGAGAGCCGCGGCTGTCTCTATGCGCTGTCACAGCCGCCGCTCATGCTCTTCCTCACGGTGATCGGCTCCCTGCTGCTTTTCGGCGCCGTCTACGACCTCTTCGGCCTCCACCGGTGGTGAGGCGCCCCGGTGTGTCCGCCCCCGGCGTCCGCCCCGCGCCCCGCCGCCCGGACGGGCCCCGGGGCTCACTGCTCCGCGGCCTCCCGGCGCCGGGCCCGGTACGCGGCCACATGCAGCCGGTTGCCGCAGGTGCGGCTGTCGCAGTAGCGCCGCGAACGGTTCCGGGAGAGATCGACGAAGGCCCGGCGGCAGTCCGGGGCCTCGCAGCGCCGCAGCCGCTCCCGTTCCCCGGCCACGACGAGGAAGGCCAGGGCCATGCCCCCGTCGGCGGCGAGATGGTCCGCTATCGAGGAGCCCGGCGCGAAGTAGTGGATGTGCCAGTCGTAGCCGTCGTGGTCGGTCAGCCGGGGCGTGGTGCCGGCGGCCGCCACCATGGCGTTGAGCAGCCGCGCGGCCTCCGCGGTGCCGCCGGCGGCGAAGACCTCGGCGAAGCGGGCGCGGACGCCCCGTACCGCGGCGAGGTCCTCCTCCCCGAGGGTGCCCACGTCGCTGATGGCGTGGCGGCGGACGAAGCGGTGGAGGTCCGCGAGGTCCTGGAGGGCGTCGGGCTCGTCGCCCTCCCCCGAGGTGTTCACGAGATCGATGACGCTGTCGAGCGCGCACCGGGTGTCGTGGTTGATCAGCACGGATCGCTCCCTGGCCGGTGGTCGGCGGCTTCCTCTTCGGATGCCGGCCGACTCTAGCGGCTCGCCGGGCGCGACGGCGCCCTCCACCGCGGAGCCACCGTGGTGGAGGGCGCCGTCCCCTTCGGTCCTGTGCTGGTCCGGGCCCGAGCCGTCGCCCCGAGTCGGACGGCTGCGAGCGGTGAGCGGTTGCGTTGCTGCGGGTGGCTGACCCGCGTTCCTGCCTCCTCAGCTCTCCGCGAGAATGTGGGAGAGTTCGGTGTCGAGGTCGAAGTGCCGGTGTTCGGTGCCGGGCGGCACCGCGGCGTCCGTCCGCTTGAGGAAGGATTCCAGCGCCCGCGCCGGGGCTTCGAGCAGTGCCTCGCCCTCCGGTGAGCTGAGAGCGATGCAGACGACCCCCTGTCCGTGGCTGCGGGACGGCCACACCCGGACGTCGCCGGTGCCGGTGGGCCGGTGCAGCCCCTCGGCGAGGAGGTCGCGGGCGAACACCCACTCGACGGTCTCCTCGGCTCCGGTGTGGAAGGTGGCGTGCACGGCGTAGGGATCGGCCGTGTCATACCGCAGGCCCGCCGGGACGGGCAGGGAGGATTCGCTCGACACAACGAGGCGCAGGTGCAGCTCGCAGCTGACCGTGGTGTTCATAAGCGCCATGGCCTTTCGCTCAGTGTGCGCTCGGGGATTCGCACGTCGGCGAAATCGACATGCCACCGAGAGTCCGGTTGTAAACCCCTCTGACCCTTTTACGGGCCTTTGCGTAACCCGTATGGAGGAGTCTTCGGTCATACTCGCGAGCGTTCCGGCCATCCCGGGGTGTCCGGTAGGTTGGCGCTCATGGATGCGGAGAGTGACGGGCGCCGGGGGGCCGCCGCTCCGGCGCCGGCCGGCGGGCCGGCGGGCGCCGCGGCCGCCGAGGTGCGGAGCGGGGCCCGGAGTGCGACGGTGGTCGGGATGAGGACGGAGTCCGGGCCGGAGGCGGAAGTGGGGTCTGATCCGGTGGATGAGGACGAGCCGCGGCTCGGCTCGCGGGCTCCGCGCTTCATCCGGGCCTCCCGGCCGCTCCATCTGAGCTGGCAGGTCGGGGTGTTCCTGGTGGGCCTCGCGGTCGTGGCCGCGGGAGCCGCCATGCTCGTGCTGCCCGGGCCCGGCTGGGTGGTGATATTCGCCGGTATGGCGATCTGGGCGACCGAGTTCGTCTGGGCCCAGCTGGTGCTGCGCTGGACGAAGCGCAAGGTCAAGGAGGCCGCCAAGAAGGCGCTCGACCCCGGGGTGCGGCGGCGGAACATCATCCTCACCGTCGTCGGCGGTGTGATCGCCGCGATCGGCTGCGGCTACTACGTCTGGGAGTTCGGCTTCCAGCTGCCGTGGAGCGTGGGCTCCTGAGGGCCGGGCCGGGCCGCCGTCGCCGCCCGGGCCCGGGGCCGGCCCCGGGCCCCGCGCCGGTACCGGTGGGACGGCCCCCCGGGCGGCGACGGTCCGGAGCAGGTGCTGACATGCGGTAATGTGGGGCCCGCGCCCGGGCGATTAGCTCAGCGGGAGAGCGCTTCGTTCACACCGAAGAGGTCACTGGTTCGAACCCAGTATCGCCCACCACCGGCCGCGGGCCGGGAGACGGACAGTCTCCCGGCCCGCGGCCTTTCGCGTGGGTGCGGGCCGCCCCGGGGCGCGGTCCCTCTGCTCGGTCCCGCGGCGCGGGTTCACCGGCCGCGGCAGATTGGCCGGTATGCCGGGCAACACTGCGCGGGAGTCACCCGTCTCACTGTATGCAGAGGTACAGCGAACTACTGGGGGGTAGTCATGCGACGACTGAGCAGCACGCTGGCCGTGCTGATCCTGGCGGTCGCCGGTCTGGCGGCCGCCACGGCACCGGCCGCCGGCGCGGCGCCGGCAGCGGCCGAGGAATGCGCCGTGACCTGGGGGAGCACGGTCAAGGCCAGGTGGGACTCCGACTACAAGCCGCTGGTGGGCATCAGGAGCGGACGGCACGACTGCTACGACCGTCTGGTCTTCGATGTCGACGGTACGGCGGCCGACGAGATCGGCTACTACGTCCACTACGTCAGCCAACTGCGCCAGGACGGATCGGGTGATCTGGTTCCGGTCAAGGGCGGCGCGATCCTGGAGGTCGTGGCGTTCGCGCCCGCCTACGACCCGGAGACGATGGAGCCGACCCTGCCGGAGACCGAGGTGAACGTCGACGGATACCGGACCTTCCGGGACGTCGTGGTCGCCGGCAGCTTCGAGGGCCAGACCCAGGTGGGACTGGGCGTCCGCGCCCGGCTGCCGTTCCGGGTCTTCCGGACGGCCAACCACCTGGTGGTCGACGTGGCGCACACCTGGTGAACCGGAGCCCGGTCCCGCCGCCACCGGGATACCCGGGCGGCGGGACCGGGCGCGCGGGGGGGGGGCACGGGCACCGCCCGGCCCCCGGCGCGGCCGCTTGCCCGCGCGGCGGCTGGGGGGTTGGCGTCGGCCCGCTGTCCGCCGCCGTGAACGGCCTCGCGCGCCGGTGGGCCGGCGGGCGCTTTCGCGGGCCGCCGCGCTGCTTCTCGCCCTGCGGCGGCAGGCGAAGGTTTGTTGACTTCACGCATATTGCCTCTTGACTGTGTCAACAGAGCTAAGCTGCACCGAAGTTCACTACAGCTGTGTTGAGGCATCAGGGGGGCATGCGTCATGACGGACCTTCACACCGGGCGGAACGCGACGCGCGAGGAGCGGGACCGCCAACTGCCTGGGGAAAGCCGCTTCTCGGAGCAGGCGCGGCACATAGCCGGCCGTGCCGCGAGCCGCGGGAGATCCGCCGCCCTCGGCGTACTGGCCGTCGCCCTGCTCGGGGCCTGCTCCGGGGGAGACCCCCGGGCCGAACCCCGGGAAACGGTCACCGCGACGGTCACCACCACCGTGACGGCCGAGCCGGAGCGGATGCCGTCCCAGAAGGGGACGGCGCTCGGGGATGCGCGGAAGGCGGCCGAGGCCGCCGGCTACACCGCGTCCGCGCACAACGCCAACAAGGGCGACGCCGAGCCGTCCGGGAGCTGGAAGGTCTGTTTCGAGGACATCGGCTACGGCACGGTCGACTACGGAGCGGTGGCGGAAGGCGCCCTCTGCCCGAAGAAGGACGGCGGCCCGCTGACGTGGCCCCAGGCCCCCGACGTCACGGGCACGGTCTACGCCAAGGCCGTCACAGCGCTCACCAAGGCCGGGTTGAGCGAGGACGACATCAGTGTCGACTCGGCCTACAAGGACGTCACCGTCGCCTCCTCCGACGCGGAGAGCGACCCGGACGGCTACAAGGTCTGCTTCCAGTCGCTCAAGGCGGGCAGCGACGTCAAGCCCGGCACCAAGGCCAAACTGAGTCTCGTCGAGGGCGGTTCCTGCCCGTCCTCGAAGGGCGCCTACAAGGACCGGGAGAACGACCCCGACCACACCCCGCCGGCCCCCGCCCGCGACAGCGGCACCGGCAGCTCGTCCGGCGGCGGCTCCGGCGGCGGTTCCGGGGGCTCCGGCACCGACGCCGGGCAGTGGAACGGCCAGTGCGAACTGACGTCCCCCGCGGGCAACTGCTACCGCGCCGGGCAGTTCTGCGCCAACCAGCACGTCGGCAGGCAGACGCACGACGCGGGCGGGCGGATCATCTACTGCAAGGAGCGCGCCGACGGGCAGCGCTGGAACTACTCGTAGCCGGTCGCGGCCCTGGCGCACGGACGGCAGCCCGCGCCCCCCGGGGCCCCTCGCCGGGACCCGGGGCGCCCGGTCCGCGAAAAGGTGGCGGCGGCCGATGAGTTTTCCCGCGACCGGCAGTCGGAAGACATGGTTGGCGTGCCGCGGCCGCACGTACGGCGGAGACCGCGCCGGCCGCGTCCGCCGACAGCGAACCCGCCCGATCCGAGACACACCGAGGAACTGAGATGCGCACCCTGATCAGCACGGCCTTCATGTCACTCGACGGCGTCGTGGAGGCCCCCGGCGGCGAGCCCGGGTACCGGAACGCCGGGTGGACCTTCAAGGATGTCGAGTTCCTCCCCGAGGCGTACGACATCAAGGGCCGTGAGCAGGAGGAAGCCACCGCGATGCTGCTGGGCCGGATCAGCTACCAGGCGTTCAGCCCGGTGTGGCCCGGCATGGAGGACTTCGCCGACTACAAGGGGATGCCGAAGTACGTCGTGTCCACCACCCTCGGCGAGGACGACCTGGTGACGAACTGGGGCGAGACGACGATCCTGCGCTCGCTCGGCGAGGTCGCCGCGCTGAAGGAGACCGAAGGCGGCCCGATCATCGTCCACGGCAGCGCCTCCCTGAACCGGGCCCTCTCGGACGCCGGCCTCATCGACCGCTACCACCTGCTCGTCTTCCCGCTCCTGCTCGGCGCGGGCAAGCGGCTCTTCAGCACCACGGACAAGGACGCGCAGCGGCTGAAGCTGGTCGAGCACGCCGTCTACGCCAACGGCCTGCAGCTCAACGTGTTCGACGTCGTCCGCTGACGGGGCTTCCGGGCTCGCCCGGGGGCCGCCATCAGACCTTCTTTCGAGGGGACCACCGGCTTCAGCCGGTGGGGGAATCGAATCCTTGGGCCGGAGCCGCGCAGCGGCGGAGCACGCTGCGTTGTCAGTGGGGGTCGGTAGCGTGCACACATCGGCGTTGGTCAGGGGAAACGGGGGAGGCCGGGTGGGTGTGAGGCGGGCGTACAAGTTTCTGCTGCGTCCCACGGTCCGGCAGGAGCGGGCGCTGGCGGAGATGCTGCGGGATCACTGCTCCCTGTACAACGGTGCGTTGCAGGAGCGTCGTGATGCCTACCGGCACAGTTCCCGGACGTCGGTGCGGTATGGGGATCAGTCGGCGCAGTTGAGGGAGATCCGGGCGTTCGATCCGGAGCGTCAGGGCCGGTGGTCCTTCTCCAGCCAGCAGGCGACCCTGCGCCGTCTGGACCGGGCCTTCCAGGCCTTCTTCCGGCGGGTGAAGGCCGGTGGCACCCCCGGATACCCGCGCTTCAAAGGGGTCGGGCACTTCGACACCGTGACGTTCCCGAGGGACGGGGACGGCTGCCGGTGGGATTCCACTCCCCACGACGCGCAGACGCGGGTCCGGCTGCAGGGTGTCGGGCATGTCCGCGTCCACCGGCACCGGAGCGTGAAGGGCCGGGCGAAGACGGTGAGCGTGAAGCGGGAGGGGCGTCACTGGTATGTGATCCTGGCCTGTGACGAGGCGCCCGCCGAGCCGCTGCCCCCCACGGGCAGCAGGGTGGGTATCGACCTGGGCACGGTCCACTTCCTCACCGACTCCAGCGGCCGCCACGTCGCCAACCCCGGGTTCCTGCAGGCCTCGGCCGGGGAGCTGGCCGCAGCGCAGCGGCACCTGGCGACGTTTCCCAAGCGCACGCGGCGTCGTACGAAGAAGCATCGTGCTGCGGCCCGCAAGGTCGCCCGGCTGCACGCGAAGATCCGGCGCCGGCGTCTGGATCACCACCACAAGGCCGCCCTCGCTCTCGTGCGCGAGCATGATGTGATCGGGCACGAGCGGCTGAACACCGCGGGCATGACGAGGGCGCCCGCACCCCGGCCCGACCCCGACCGCGATGCTGCGTTCCTGGCGAACGGCGCGGCGGCGAAGGCTGGGCTGAACCGCAGTATTCTCGATGCGGGTTGGGGGCAGTTCCTGCGGATCCTGGCGGACAAGGCTGAAAGCGCCGGCCGCCGTGTGATCCCGGTGGACGCCCGCAACACGTCCCGCACCTGCCCACCCGGCATCGGCGGGTGCGGGCACGTGGCGAAGGAGAACCGCGTCACCCAGGCGAAGTTCACGTGCGTCAACTGCGGCCTGGTCGCGAACGCCGACCACGTCGGCGCGCTGAACGTCCTGCACAGGGCCGGGCTGGTCCTCTGCGCCGGTGCCTAGCCACCGACACAGGAAGCCCGCGACATCAGTCGTGGGTGGAGTCACGAATGGGAATTCGTTATTCCGGGCCGCTCCGTGACCGAATGGCTGAGTCAGGGGTGGCGGGGTGTCCGCGATGGCGCGTGCGATCTTGTGGATTTCGGACATTCGGTGGAGGCCGGGTGCTGTCGCCGGCGCATGCCGGCGGGGAATTCGCCGGTGTGACGGCGGAGGCCATCCACCAGGGGAGTCCCTGGTCGGGGCCGCTCTGAATATCGCATTCCGTGGTAAGTGGAATTGTTCGCCGGTCGGCTCGATCCGGATCAATGGGAATCTCGTATCGGACAGTTGACACGGCAGTCCTGGCGGGGTGCGGAAGAAGCGGTAGTTTTTCCCCGCAGCGCGGCGACGCGGGGGTTCCCAATGACCCGGGGAACCTTTCGCGTGTCGCGGCCAAGAGCGACCAAGAGGGGGACACCGGTACGACGCGGCCGAGGACGTGGGCCCGTGCGCCGTGCCGGATGGAACCCGCCCAACGAATGGGGGAACACCACATGCGTGCTCTCGCAAGAACACTCGTCAGCCTCACCGCCGTCGCCGGGCTCGCCGCCGGCAGCCTGGCGGGTGCGGGCGCCGCCTTCGCGGCACCGGACTCGTCCGTGCAGCAGGTGGCGCCCGCCGAGGCCGCCGCGCCGCTCGCGGTGGTCAACCTCGGCCTGAACACCACGCAGGCCAAGGGTGTCCAGCGCTGGCTGCGGGCGTACTGGGGGTACACCGACTCGATCGACGGGCAGCTGGGGCCCAACAGCTGGAAGGCTTTCCAGCGTCACCTCAAGGCCCACCACGGCTACACCGGCCCGATCGACGGCATCGTCGGAAGCGGCACCATCAAGGCGCTGCAGCGCTTCCTGAAGAACAACGGCTGGGGCTACACCGGTGCCATCGACGGAATCGCCGGCCCGGGGACCAAGGCGGCGTTCAAGAACTTCGCCAACTGGTGCGTGAACAACTTCTGAAGCCGGGCCCGGCCCCCCGCTTGCGTGTTCGCCGGGTGCGGAGCGTGTGGAGGGCCGGGAACGGATCCGGGGAGCCCCGCGGGAAGCGCGGGGCTCCCGCAGCCGCGTCGGCGGGTCCGGTCGGATGACCGTGCCGACATCCCGGGCGGTGGTGGCGTCCATCGCCCGCTCGGCCACGGCGGCGCTGGTCATCGGGGGATTGCACGCGCCCGTGGCGCCAGGGACGAGGGCGCCGTCGAGGACGTACAGGCCGCGCCGGCTCCGCCCCCGGCCCTCCGGTGCCTGCCGCTCTGGCCGCGGACCTCGGGTGCGCCACCGGCCGCCGGGTCACCGGGGCGCAGGGTTGCCCTGGCGGGGACAGAGCGGAGGGGCCGCCCGGGGAGAACCCGGACGGCCCCTCTCTGCGACGGTCGTGTCAGTTCGACACCGTGTGGACGTGGGATCCGGTGGAGGGCTGGAAGTCCGCGTCGCCGCTGTAGGTGGTGGTGACGGTGTGCGGGCCGAGTGTCAGGCCCCGGTTGGTGGTGGTGGCCACGCCGCCGATCAGCGGTGCGGTGAAGGTCCCGCCGCCGCCACCGTCGATGACGAAGGTGACGGTGCCGGTGGGCGTCCCGGTTCCCGGGGGCACCGGTGTCACCGTCGCCGTGAAGGTCACCAGCCGGCCGGGCAAGGACGGGTTCGGGGACGAGGCGGAGACGGTCGTGGTCGGCGCCCGGTCCACGGTGTGGGTGTCGGCGCCGCTGGAGGTGGCGAACTGCGCGTCACCGTTGTAGGACGCCTGGACCGTGTGCGGGCCGATGGCCAGCGAACTGGTGGTGAAGGTGGCCACGCCGGAGACCAGCGGCTGGGTGACGCTGGTGGTGCCGTCGATGACGAAGGTGACGGTGCCGGTGGGTGTGCCCGCGCCCGGCACTGTCGCGGCCACGGTGGCGGTGAGGGTGACCGGTTCCCCGAAGATCGAGGGGTCCGGTGCGGAAGTCACCGTGGTCGTCGTCGGCGACAGGTCGACGATCTGCGTGGTGCTGCCCGTGGAGTCGTTGAAGTTGCCGCTGTCGCTCTCGTAGTCGGCGGTGACGGTGTGCGGGCCCACCTCCAGGGTGCTGAGGGTGAGTTGGGCGATGCCGTCGGAGTCCAGCGTCACCGTGAAGCTGCCCCCGCCCCCGCCCCCAATGGTGAAGACGACGTCCCCGGTGGGGGTGCCACTGCCGGGCAAGAGGGACTGGACGACGGCGATGAAGGTGACCTGCTCCCCGAAGAACGAGGGGTTCGGCGTGCCGGTGACCGAGGTCGCGGTGTCGGCCGCGTTCACCGTGTGGGTGTCCGTTCCGGTGGAGGTGTTGAAGCCGGTGTCGCCGCTGTAGGTGGCTGTGACCGTGTAGTTGCCGGTGGGGAGTACGGGCACGGTGAGGGTGGCGTGGCCGGTTTCGTCCACGGTGCGGGTGAATGTGCCTCCGCCGCCGCTGATGGCGAAGGTGACGGTTCCGGTCGGGATGCCGGCTCCCGGAGACGCCGGGAGGACTTGGGCGGTGAAGACGATGGGCTGGCCGTAGACGGAGGGGTCGGGGTTGCTGGTGACGGTGGTGGTGGTGTTGGCGGGGTTGACCTGGTGGGTGTCGGTGGCGGTGGAGGCGTTGAAGCCGGTGTCGCCGTTGTAGGTGGCGGTGATGGTGTGGGGGCCGGGGGTGAGGGTGTTGATGGTGGTGGTGGCGGTGCCGCTGGTGAGGGTGGCGGTGAGGGTGGTGGTGCCGTCGATGAGGAAGGTGACCTGGCCTTGGGGGGTGCCTGTGCCGGGTGCGACGGGTGCGACGGTGGCGGTGAGGGTTACCGGCTCGCCGAAGACCGACGGGTCCGGACCGGTGGTGACGGTGGTGGTGGTGTTGGCGGGGTTGACGAGGTGGGTGTCGGCGCCGGTGGAGGGGTCGTAGTTGGTGTCGCCGTTGTAGGTGGCGGTGACGGCGTGTTCGGTGACGCTGAGGGTGGTGAGGTTGAGGGTGGCGGTGCCGGTGCCGTCGAGGGGTTGGGTGAAGGTGCCGCCGCCGGTGCCGCCGCTGATGGTGAAGGTGACGGTGCCGGTGGGGGTGGGTCCGGCGGCGTTGGGGGTGACGGTGGCGGTGAAGGTGGCGGTCTGGCCGAAGACGGTGGGGTCGGGGGTGGAGGTGACGGTGGTGGTGGTCTGGGGGGCGAGTTCGACGGTGTGGGTGTCGGTGCCGGTGGAGGGGGTGTGGTCGGGGGTGTTGGGGGTGTAGTCGGCGGTGATGGTGTGGGGGTTGGGGGTGAGGCCGAGGGCGCTGGTGGTGAGGACGGCGTCGCCGTTGGGGTCGAGGGGGATGGGTGTTTGGGGGGTGCCGTCGATGGTGAAGGTGACGGTTCCGGTGGGGGTGCCGGTGGCGGGTGGGTTGGTGGTGACGGTGGCGCGGATGGTGACGGGGGAGCCGAGAGCTGAGGGGTCGGGGCTGGTGGTCACCGTGGTGGTGGTGAGGGCGGCGAGGACTTGCTGGGTGGTGGTGCCGGTGGAGGTGGTGTGGTTGGTGTCGCCGTTGTAGGTGGCGGTGGCGGTTTGGGCGCCGGCGGGGAGGGAGTTGACGGTGAGGGTGGCGGTTCCGTTGGTGTCGACGGGGACGGTGGTGGTTCCGTGTCCGGTGATGGTGAAGGTGACGGTGCCGGTGGGGGTGCCGCTGCCGGGTGTGTTGGTGGTGACGGCGGCGGTGAAGACGACGGGCTGGCCGACGTAGGAGGGGTCGGGGCCGGAGCTGACCGTGGTGGTGGTGCTGGCCTGGTTGACCTGGTGGGTGTCGGTGCCGCTGGAGCTGTTGAAGCTCGGGTCACTGGCGCCGACGTAGGTGGCGACGATGGTGTGCGGGCCTGTGGAGAGTGAGTTGGTGGTGACGGTGGCGGTCCCGCCCACGAGGGTGCCGACGAGTGTCGTGGTGCCGTCGATGACGAAGTTCACCGTGCCTTGCGGCGTCCCCGAGCCGGGCGGTACGGGCGCGACGACGGCTGTCAGGGTGACGGTCTGCCCGAAGACCGTCGGGTCGGGCGTGGACGTGACGGTGGTGGTGGTGTCCGCCGGAGTCACCACATGGGTGCCGGAACCCGCGGACGGAAGGTAGTTGGCGTCTCCCTGGTAGGCGGCGGTGCCGCTGTAGGAGCCCACCGCCAGCTCGGTCGTGCGGACCTCCGCGACACCGAACTCGTCCAGCTCCGCGATGAACAGCACACCGCTGGGCTCACTCATGACCACGATGCCGGTGGGAACACCCGCGCCGGGCGCCACCGGGGTGACCACGGCCCGCAGCAGGATCTCCTCGCCGAAGACCGACGGGCTGGGCGTGACGGTGATGGACGTCGTCGTCGCCGCCCGGTCGACCACATGGGTGTCCGCACCGCTGGACGGCGCGAAGTTCGCGTCCCCGTCGTAGAAGGCGTCGAGGGAGTAACTCCCCGCCGGGAAGGAGGCGTCGGTGAAGCTCGCCCGGCCGTTCGCGTCCAGCGTCAGGGGGATGGTGTCGCCCCGGCTGGTGAGGACGGTGACCGTGCCCGAGGGCACCCCGACGCCCAGGGAGATGGGCGTCACGACGACCTCGAAGAGGACCGGCTCGCCGGTGACCGACGGGTCCGGGGAAGAGGTGATCACGGTCTGGGTGGCGGCCCGGGTGACGGTGTGCGTGTCGGTGCCGGTGACCGGAGTGAAGTCGCCGCTACCGCTGTAGGTGGCGGTGACCGTGTACTCCCCGGCGGGCAGGAGAGCGGTGGCCACCTCCGCCACTCCGTTGGCGTCGAGTGTCGCGTTGAGCGTGACGGTGGTGGGCCCGCTGATGACGAAGCTCACCGTCCCGGTGGGGGTGCCACCGCCGGGGGAGACGGGCTGGACGACGGCCACGAAGAGGTCCGACGCCCCGTAGGCGGACGGGTCGGGAGTACTGGTGACCGTCATCTGCGTCGTCGCCTGGTTGACGGTCTGGGTGTCCGTTCCGGTGGAGGTGTTGAAGCCGGTGTCGCCGCTGTAGGTGGCTGTGACCGTGTAGTTGCCGGTGGGGAGTACGGGCACGGTGAGGGTGGCGTGGCCGGTTTCGTCCACGGTGCGGGTGAATGTGCCTCCGCCGCCGCTGATGGCGAAGGTGACGGTTCCGGTGGGGATGCCGGCTCCCGGAGACGCCGGGAGGACTTGGGCGGTGAAGACGATGGGCTGGCCGTAGACGGAGGGGTCGGGGTTGCTGGTGACGGTGGTGGTGGTGTTGGCGGGGTTGACCTGGTGGGTGTCGGTGGCGGTGGAGGCGTTGAAGCCGGTGTCGCCGTTGTAGGTGGCGGTGATGGTGTGGGGGCCGGGGGTGAGGGTGTTGATGGTGGTGGTGGCGGTGCCGCTGGTGAGGGTGGCGGTGAGGGTGGTGGTGCCGTCGATGAGGAAGGTGACCTGGCCTTGGGGGGTGCCTGTGCCGGGTGCGACGGGTGCGACGGTGGCGGTGAGGGTTACCGGCTCGCCGAAGACCGACGGGTCCGGACCGGTGGTGACGGTGGTGGTGGTGTTGGCGGGGTTGACGAGGTGGGTGTCGGCGCCGGTGGAGGGGTCGTAGTTGGTGTCGCCGTTGTAGGTGGCGGTGACGGCGTGTTCGGTGACGCTGAGGGTGGTGAGGTTGAGGGTGGCGGTGCCGGTGCCGTCGAGGGGTTGGGTGAAGGTGCCGCCGCCGGTGCCGCCGCTGATGGTGAAGGTGACGGTGCCGGTGGGGGTGGGTCCGGCGGCGTTGGGGGTGACGGTGGCGGTGAAGGTGGCGGTCTGGCCGAAGACGGTGGGGTCGGGGGTGGAGGTGACGGTGGTGGTGGTCTGGGGGGCGAGTTCGACGGTGTGGGTGTCGGTGCCGGTGGAGGGGGTGTGGTCGGGGGTGTTGGGGGTGTAGTCGGCGGTGATGGTGTGGGGGTTGGGGGTGAGGCCGAGGGCGCTGGTGGTGAGGACGGCGTCGCCGTTGGGGTCGAGGGGGATGGGTGTTTGGGGGGTGCCGTCGATGGTGAAGGTGACGGTTCCGGTGGGGGTGCCGGTGGCGGGTGGGTTGGTGGTGACGGTGGCGCGGATGGTGACGGGGGAGCCGAGAGCTGAGGGGTCGGGGCTGGTGGTCACCGTGGTGGTGGTGAGGGCGGCGAGGACTTGCTGGGTGGTGGTGCCGGTGGAGGTGGTGTGGTTGGTGTCGCCGTTGTAGGTGGCGGTGGCGGTTTGGGCGCCGGCGGGGAGGGAGTTGACGGTGAGGGTGGCGGTTCCGTTGGTGTCGACGGGGACGGTGGTGGTTCCGTGTCCGGTGATGGTGAAGGTGACGGTGCCGGTGGGGGTGCCGCTGCCGGGTGTGTTGGTGGTGACGGCGGCGGTGAAGACGACGGGCTGGCCGACGTAGGAGGGGTCGGGGCCGGAGCTGACCGTGGTGGTGGTGCTGGCCTGGTTGACCTGGTGGGTGTCGGTGCCGCTGGAGCTGTTGAAGCCCGGGTCGCCGGCGCCGACGTAGGTGGCGACGATGGTGTGCGGGCCTGTGGAGAGTGAGTTGGTGGTGACGGTGGCGGTCCCGCCCACGAGGGTGCCGACGAGTGTCGTGCTGCCGTCGATGACGAAGTTCACCGTGCCCTGCGGCGTCCCCGAGCCGGGCGGCACGGGCGCGACGACGGCTGTCAGGGTGACGGTCTGCCCGAAGACCGTCGGGTCGGGCGTGGACGTGACGGTGGTCGTGGTGTCCGCCGGAGTCACCACATGGGTGCCGGCGCCGCTGGAGGGGAGGAAGTTGGCATCGCCGAGATAGGCGGAGGTGCCGCTGTAGGAGCCCACCGCCAGCTCGGTCGTCCGGACCTCCGCGACACCGAACTCGTCCAGCTCTGCCGTGAAGAACACGCCGCTGGGCTCGGTCAGCACCACGGTGCCCGTCGGGATGCCCGCGCCCGGGGACACCGCCGTGACCACCGTCCGCAGCAGGATCTCCTCGCCGAAGACCGACGGGCTGGGCGTGACGGTGATGGACGTCGTCGTCGCCGCCCGGTCGACCACATGGGTGTCCGCACCGCTGGACGGCGCGAAGTTCGCGTCCCCGCTGTAGAAGGCGTCGGCCGAGTAACTCCCGGCCGGGAAGGTGCTGTCCGTGAACCGGGCGACACCGTTCGCGTCCAGTGGCAGGACGACGCTGTCCCCGCGGCTGCTGACGAGGGTGACCGTGCCGGTCGGTGTCCCCGCGCCGGGCGGGACCGCCGACACCACGGCCTCGAACAGTACCTCCTGCCCGTAGACGGACGGGTCGGGCGTGGACACCAGCACGGTCTGGGTGGCGGCCCGGGACACGGTGTGCGTGTCGCTGCCGGTGACCGGCAGGAAGCCGCTGTCACCGCTGTAGCCGGCGGTGACCGTGTACTCCCCGGCGTCGAGTTCGCCGGTGTCCACCTCCGCGACGCCGTTCGCGCCGACCGTGCCGGTGAGGGTCAGCGTCGTCGGCCCGGTGAACTCGAAGACCACCGTGCCGCCGGGCGTGCCCGCGCCCGGGGCCACCGGGGAGAGCGTCGCGAGGAAGACCACCGACTGCCCGTACGCCGAGGGGTCCGGGCTGCTGGTGACGTCGATCCGGGTGGCCGCCCGTTCGACGTTGTGGGTGTCCACGCCGAAGGACGGGGTGAAGGCCGCGTCGCCGTTGTAGGTGGCGGTGACGAGGTAGTGGCCGACGGGCAGTGCGCCGGTGGTCAGGGTGGCGGTGCCGGTGGGGTCCAGCGGCACCGTGACGGGCCCGGTGCCGCTGCCGGCGCCGAAGGTGAAGGTGACGGTCCCGGTGGGGACGCCGGCGCCGGGCGGCTGGGCGGTGACGGCGGCGGTGAACGTCACCGGCTGGCCGGACACCGACGGGTCGGGGCCGCTGGTGACGGTGGTGTCCGTTCCGGCCCGGTCGACCTGATGGGTGTCGGTGCCGGTGGAGGAGTTGAAGCTCTGGTCGCCGGAGTACTCGGCGGTGATGGAGTGCGGGCCGGGGGCCAGGGTGCTGATGGTGGTGGTGGCGGTGCCGCCGGTGAGGGGGGCGGTGAGGGTGGTGGTGCCGTCGATCGTGAACGTGATCTGGCCGGTCGGTGTGCCGGCGCCGGGGGCGAGGGGCACCACGGTCGCGGTGAGCGTGACCTCCTGGCCGGAGACGGAGGGGTCCGGGAAGCTCGTGGTCTCGACGCGGGTGGAAGCCCGGTTCACCAGATGGGTGTCCGAGCCGCTGGACGGATCGTAGGTCCCGTCGCCGCTGTAGGCGGCGGTCACCGCGTGGTCGGCGACGCTCAGCGTGTCCAGCGTGAGTGTCGCGGTGCCGCTCGCGTCCACCGGGACGGTGAACGTCCCGCCGCCCGTACCGCCGCTGACGGTGAAGGTCACCGTCCCGGTCGGGACCGGGCCCGCGCCGGCCGGGGTGATGGTGGCGGTGAAGGTCACCGTTTCGCCGAAGACGGACGGGTCGGGGGCGGAGGTGACCACCGTCGTGGTCTGCGGGGTGACCTCCACCCGGTGGGTGTCCGAGCCGGAGGAGCCGGCGAAGTCACCGGTGCCGGGCAGGTATTGGGCCTCGACGGTGTGCGGGTCGGGGGTCAGGCCGAGGGAGCTGGTGATGAGGACGGCGGTGCCGTTCGCGTCCAGCGCGACCGGGGCCTGCGGGGTGCCGTCGATGGTGAAGACCACGGTGCCGGTGGGGGTGCCCGAGCCGGGCGGGTCGGCGGTGACGACGGCGCGGATCGTGACGGGGTCGCCGAGCGCCGAGGGGTCGGGGCTGCTGGTGACGGTGGTGGTGGTCGCCGCCGGGGCGACGGTGTGGGTGTCGGTGCCGGTGGAGGTGGTGAAGTCCGGGTCGCCGCTGTAGACGGCGGTGACGGTGAGGGACCCGGCGGGCAGCGTGGCGGTGCTCAGGGTGGCGGTGCCCGAGGAGTCCAGCGGAACCGTGAACGTGCCGCCGCCGCTGATGGTGAAGGTGACCGTCCCGGTGGGGACGCCCGCGCCGGGGAACACCGGCTGCACCGCGGCGGTGAGGACGACCGGCTGGCCGAACACCGAGGGGTCCGGATCGCTGGTGACGGTCGTCGTGGTGGCGGCCTGGTCCACCTGGTGCGTGTCGGTGCCGGTGGAGCCGGTGAAGCTCGCGTCGCCGGCGTAGACGGCGGTGATGGTGTGGGGGCCGGTGTGCAGGGTGCTGATGACGGCGCTGGCGGTGCCGCCGGACA
Source organism: Streptomyces sp. F63 (assembly GCF_018070345.1). GTDB lineage: Bacteria > Actinomycetota > Actinomycetes > Streptomycetales > Streptomycetaceae > Streptomyces. The sequence goes on along the minus strand of NZ_JAGPXX010000004.1, from coordinate 154,987 downwards.
GGGCGGCGGTGAGCGTCGTGGTGCCGTCGACGGTGAAGGTGACCGTGCCGGTGGGCGTTCCGGCGCCCGGGGCGACCGGTGCCACCGTGGCGGTGAGGGTGACCTCCTGCCCGAAGACGGACGGATCGGGGCCGGTGGTGACCGTGGTCGTGGTGCCGGCGCGGCCCACGGTGTGGGTGCCGGCACCGGTGGAGGGCAGGAAGTTGGCGTCACCCTGGTAGGTGGCGGTGCCGCTGTAGGAGCCCACCGCGAGCTCCGTGGTGCGGACCTCGGCGACACCGCTCGCGTCGAGCGGCACGAGGAAGGTCACGCCGCCGGGTTCCGTCATGAGGACGAAGCCGGTCGGCACCCCGGCGCCCGGGGCGATGGGCGTCACCACGGCCCGCAGCAGGACTTCCTCGCCGAAGACGGACGGGGAGGGGCTGACGGTGATGACCGTCCGCGTGGCGGCCTTGTCCACCTGGTGGGTGTCCGCGCCGCTCGACGGGGCGAAGTCCGCGCTGCCGCCGTAGAAGGCGTCCACGAGGTAACTGCCCGCCGGGAGCGTGCTGGTGGTGGTCCGGGCGACGCCGTTGGCGTCCAGCGGGACGGTGACGGAGCCGCCGCCGCTGTCGACGAAGGTGACCGACCCGGTGGGAATCCCCTGCCCCGGGGCGATGGGGGCGACCACGGCCTCGAAGAGCACGTCCTGGCCGGAGACCGAGGGGTCGGGTGCGGTGAGCACCGTGGTCTGCGTGAGGGCCCGGGCCACGGTGTGGGTGTCGGTGCCGGTGGAGCCGGTGAAGTCCGGGCTTCCGCTGTACGTGGCGGTGACGGTGTAGTCCCCGGTGGGCAGCGTGCCGGTGCTGACCACGGCGATCCCGCCCGGATTCAGGGTGCCGGTGAGCGTCGTGGTCGTCGGTCCGGTGATCTGGAACTCCACCGTGCCGGTGGGCGTGCCGGAGCCGGGGGCCACGGGGGAGACGGCGGCGCTGAACAGGACGGGCTGCCCGAAGACCGAGGGGGCGGGGCTGCTGGTGACGGTCGTCGTGGTGTCCGCGGCGGTGACGGTGTGGGTGTCGCTGCCGGCGGAGGGGTTGTGGCCGGGGTCGCCGCTGTAGACGGCGTCGATGGTCCGGACCCCGGCCGGCAGGGAGGTGAGAACCAGGGTGGCCGTGCCGTCCGGGCCGAGCGGGACGGTGGTGGCACTGCCCCCACCGGGGGTGAAGGTGACGGTGCCGGTGGGGGTGCCCGCGCCGGGGGCGACCGGCGCGACCACGGCGGTCACGGTGACCGGCTGCCCGAAGACCGAGGGGTCGGGCGAGGTGGCGACCGTCGTGGTGGTGTCCGCCCGGACGACCTGGTGGCTGTCGGAGCCGGTGGAGCCGGTGAAGTTCTCGTCGCCGACGTACTCGGCGATCACGGTGTGCGGTCCGGCGGGAAGCGTGGCGTCGGTGACGGTGACGGTGCCGCCGGAGAGGATGCCGGTGAGCGTGACGGTGCCGTCGATGGTGAAGACCACTTCGCCGGTGGGGGTGCCGGCGCCGGGGGCGATCGGCACCACGGTGGCGGTGAAGGCGACGGTCTCGCCGAAGACCGACGGGTCGGGGGCGCTGCCGGCCGTGACGAGCGTGGCCGCGCGGTCCACGACGTGGGTGTCGGTGCCGCTGGACGGCTCGGTGTAGACGGCGTCGCCGCTGTAGGTGGCCGTCACCGCGTGGGTGGCGACGCTGAGGGTGTCCAGGGTGAGGGTGGCGGTGCCGGTGCCGTCCAGGGGCCGGGTGAACGTACCGCCGCCGCTGCCGCCCGAGACGACGAAGGTGACCGTGCCGGTGGGCACCGGGCCGGGCCCCGAGGGCGTCACGGTGGCGGTGAAGGTGACGGTCTCGCCGAAGACCGACGGGTCGGGCGAGGAGCCGACGGTGGTGGCGGTCTGCGGGTTCACCACCACCCGGTGGGTGTCGGAGCCCGAGGAGCCGGTGAAGTTCGCGGTGTCGCTGGTGTAGTCGGCGGTGATGAGGTGCGGGTCCGGGGTCAGCCCCAGCGAGGAGGTGACGAGGACCGCCGTGCCGTCCGGGTTCAGCGGGACGGGGGTCTGCGGGACGCCGTCGATGGTGAAGAGCACCGTACCGGTGGGGGTCCCGGAGCCGGGCGGGTCGGCCGTCACCGTGGCGCTGATGGTCACGGGCGTGCCCGACGCGGAGGGGTCGGGCGCGGTGGTGACCGTGGTGGTGGTGTCCGCGGCGGTGACGGTGTGGGTGTCGGTGCCCGTGGAGCCGGTGAAGCTCGCGTCGCCGCTGTAGACCGCGGTGATCTCGTGCGGGCCGGCGGGCAGCGCGTGCAGGGTGAAGGTGGCGGCGCCGCCGGTGTCCACGGGGACGGTGGTGGTGCCGCCCCCGCCGGAGACGGTGAAGGTGACGGTGCCGCCGGGCACGAGCCCCGTCGGCGTCACCGGCAGGACCTGGGCCGTGACGAGCACGGGCTGGCCGAACACCGACGGGTCGGGGCTGCTGGTGACGGTGGTGGTGGTGTCCGCGGCGGTGACGGTGTGGGTGTCGGTGCCGGTGGAGCCGGTGAAGCTCGCGTCACCGGCGTACACCGCGGTCACGGTGTAGGTCCCCACGGGCAGGGTGCTGTCGGTGACGGTGACGGTGCCGCCGGTCAGCGTGCCGGCCAGTTCCCTGCCGTCGACAAGGAAGACGACGGTGCCGGCCGGGGTGCCCGCGCCGGGGGCAGTGGGGGTGACGGTGGCGGTGAAGGTGACGGTCTCGCCGAGGACGGACGGGTCGGGGCCGGTGGTGACGGCGAGGGTGGTCCCCGCTCGGTCGACCCGGTGGCTGTCGCTGCCCGACGAGGGCGCGAAGTTGCCGTCGCCGAGGTAATCGGCCGTCGCGCTGTACGTGCCCACCGGCAGGCCCGCGGTGCGCACCTCGGCCGAGCCGGTCTCGTCCAGTTCCAGGGTGAAGGTGTCGCCGGCGCTGTCGGTGACGGTGACGGAGCCGGTGGGGACGCCCGCCCCGGGGCCGACCGCGCTCACCGTCACCCGGAAGACGACCTCCTCGCCGAAGACGGAGGGATCGGGGACGGAGGTGAGGACGGTGCGGGTCGGGGCCCGGTCCACGGTGTGCGGGTCGGTGCCGCTGGACGGTTCGTGGTTCTCGTCGCCGCTGTAGGCGGCGGTGGCGGTGTAACTGCCCGCGGGCAGGGTGGCGGTGGTGAACCGCGCGGTCCCGGTCGCGTCCAGGCTGAGGACCACGGTGTTGCCGCCCACGGTGAGGGTGACGGTGCCGGTCGGCACCGGCCCGCCGGGCACGGTGGAGGACACCAGGGCCTCGAAGGTGACGTTCTGGCCGTACTCGGAGGGGTCGGGGGAGGAGACCAGCAGGGTGCTGGTGGCGGCCCGGGTGACGGTGTGGGTGTCGGTCCCGGAGGAGCCGGCGAAGGTCGCGTCGCCCTGGTAGACCGCGGTGACCGTGTACTCCTCGGCCTCCAGGTCCTGGAGGAGGACCACGGCCTGCCCGGAGACGTCCAGTTCGCCGGTCCGCACGATCGTGCCGGAGGGCCCGGTGATCTCGAAGCGGACGGTGCCGGTCGGCGTGCCCGTACCGGGGACGACGGGAGTGACGGTGGCGGTGAAGGTGACCGGCTCGCCGTAGGCGGACGGGTCGGGGCTGCTGGTGACGGTGGTGGTGGTCGTCGCCCGCCCGACGGTGTGGGTGTCGAAGCCCTGCGAGCCGGCGTAGCCCGGATCGCCGGGGTAGGTGGCGGTGACGTCGTACTCGCCGATCGGCAGGGCGTCGGTGCTGACGGCCGCCACACCGTTCACCAGGGTGCCGGTGAGCGTCAGCCCGTCGATCTCGAAGACCACGTGGCCGGTCGGGGTGCCGCTGCCCGGCGGCACCGGGGTGACGGTCGCGGTGAAGGTGACGGTCTCGCCGAAGGCGGAGGGGTCGGGGGCGGAGACGACGGTGGTCGTGGTCGTGGCCTGGCCGACGGTGTGCGTGTCGGTGCCCGCCGAACCGAGGTAGCAGGCGTCGCCGTTGTAGGTCGCCGTGATGTCGTGGCTGCCGGGGCCCAGGGTGGACAGGGTCAGGGTGGCCGTGCCGCCGGCCCCCACACTCCGGACGAAGGTGCCCCCGCCGTCGCCGCTGACGACGAATGTCACCGTGCCGGTCGGCGGCCCGGGGCAGTCGGCGCCGGGATCCGGGGTGACGGTGGCGGTGATGGTCACCGGCTGCCCGACCGCCGACGGGTCGGGAGCCGAGACCACCGTGGTGGTGGTCGGATACCGCACCGGCTCGACGCTGTGGGTGCCGGTGCCCGAGGACGGCAGGAAGTTGTGGTCGCCCTTGTAGATGGCCGTGACGCCGCTGGTGCCGGTGGGCAGGCGGCTCACGGTGACCCGGGCGACGCCGTTCGCGTCCAGCCGCGCGGTGAACGCCCCCAGGGCGCCGATGACGAACACCACCTCCCCCGTGGGGGTTCCGGCCCCGGGCGGCACGGCCTCCACCCGGGCGGTGAACGTGACGGGCTGACCGGGAGCGGAGGGGTCCGGGGAGGAACTCACCCGGGTGGCCGTCGAGGCCCGGGTCACGCCGTAGAGGAAGAAGCCCTGGGAGCGGAGGTAGACGGGCGAGCCGTTGTAGGTGGCGGTGATCGAGTGCGTCCCGGCGTCCAGCGTGCTGAGGGTGACCCGGGCCCGGCCCAGGGAGTCCAGCGCCGCGGTGAAGGTGCCGCCGCCCGGGCCGTCGATCCGGAAGGTGACGGTGCCGGTCGGTGTTCCGGCGGGCGGGTAGAGGGAGCGCACCGTGGCGGTGAAGGTGACCGGCTGTCCGTACACCGTTGTCGTGGGCGAGGCGGTGATGGTCGTCAGCGTGGAATAGGGCATGACACGGCCTTTCGCGTTACGGGGCCGGTCCGCTCCCCACCGCACTCCGCCGCCCGCCGGTGACGGGGCCCCGGTTCCGACGCCCCGTCACCTGCGGTCCCCGGACACGGAATCCCCGGACACGGGGATCACCGAGCCGGAAACGGGGTCCTCCGGGCGTACCGGGCCCGAGCGGCGGGGCACGATGCGGAGCAGGGCGCGCCGCGCCGCACCGTGCCGTCCGGTGCCGGTCATGCTGTGAGAGCGGCCAGCCGGCCAATACCACCCATGGACCCACGGTCCCGCCCGCCACTCCAGAGCTGCAGCGGATAAATGCCACGAACGGAGCAGCGCGCACGGAATCGGGCGGGAGGTGAACGGAACGACGGGAGGCGCGCAGTGCTCCGCCATGCCACCACCGGGCCCGTGAATGACGCTCCCCGCCGCGCACCGGGGGTTTGCGGTCCGCCGGACGCCGGGGAACCCCGCCGCGTCCGGGCCGGAACCGTCACACCGGACGAAGACCGGGGGCCGGGACACCGGCCGCGACCCGGGCCGGACCCGGGCCGGGACTGCGTACCCCCGCCGTACCGGCCCCGCGCCCCGCGCGTACCGTCCTCCCGCGACACCCGTCCGCCCTGGTGGGGGCCGTCGCAGGGGCGGGATGGTCACCGCATGGGAACGCACAGCCCCACCACCGCACAACCAACCACCCCCGCCCGGCGGTTCACCATCCGCCTCAGCGCCACCAGGCGTGGCGCCCGGGTGGCCCGCCACCTCGCCGTACAGCAGCTCGCCGAGTGGCGTATCCCGTACGACTCGGCCGTCTCGCGGGCCGTGGCCGCCGTCGTCGGGGAACTGGCCGCCAACGCGGTGACGCACGGCCGCCTGCCGGGACGGGACTTCCGCTTGACGCTGCTGCTGCGGCCCGTCGTCGTGCGGGTCGAGGTGACCGACGCCCGCCCGGAGCGCGTACCGCCGGCGACGGCCCCGGACGTCCCGGGCCCGGAGGCGGACGGCGGCCGCGGCCTGCTGATCGTCGCGGCCCACGCGGAACGCTGGGGCTGTGAAGCACACGATCCGTACACGAAGACGGTCTGGGCCGAGGTGGCCGCACCCCGGGCAGCGGGCCGCCGCCGGGCGCCGGCCGGCACCTGACGGCCGGACGGGGAGCGGCGGCGCGGGCATCACGCGGCGGGGGACGGCTGTGCCCCGCGTGCCGGAGCCCGGGACGCGGGGCACAGGGGCGGAAACCCGCCTGGATCAGGCGCCGGTATCGGTGCCCGTGATGTAGGCGAGGAAGGCCGGCCAGGTGTGGCGGTGGACGCCGATCGCGGGGCCCTCCGCCCGCTTCGAATCCCGGACGTGTACGGCTCCGGCAGCCATGGCCACCTCCACGCAGTCCCCGCCGTTCGTTCCGCTGTAGCTGCTCTTGACCCAAGTCAGCTCGTCCGGCGGGATGTTGTGCCGGTCAGTGCTCATCTCTTCCCTGCCTCTCGCTCGATGAGACGGGCAGACTCCGCGGCGTTGAGAGCCTGTGTGCGCAGCATCCCATACTGCATCCAGAATTCACTGACCTCGTGCTCATCGGACCGGACGCTCACGATCCCCTGCGATTCGATGGCCACGAACCGCCTGCGCTCGATGGTTTCCAGCAGCACCATTTGACCGTTGACTCCGCTGTGCGCGGCCTGCGAGGTGGACATGACCTGGATTTCGACGTTGCGCATCCGGGTGCACTCCAGCAGCCTTTCCATCTGGCCGCGCATCACCTCCGGACCGCCGACCATGCGGTGCAGGGCGCCCTCCTCCAGGATGAAGACGAAGACCACGGTCGGGTTCTTCTTGGTGAGGAGAGCTTGCCGGGCCATGCGGGCGGCGAGGTGCTGTTCGATCGTCTCCTCATCCATCGGTGGGAAGTGGGCCTCCAGCAGCGCTCGCGCGTACGCCTCGGTCTGCAGCAACCCGGGGATCAGCATGGGGTCGTAGGAGAAGCGGCTGAGGGCTTCGGCTTCCAGCAGCGCGAAGTCGCGGAAGAACTCCGGGAGTTTGGCGCGGTCCACGTCGTCCTGGAGGACGAACAGGGCCCCGCCCGCGCCGAGGACTCGTTCGGCGGCCTTGGTGAAGGTGTCCTTCGCGGGGCGGCGGCCCTGTTCGACGGAGGCGACCTGTTCCAGGGAGTAGCCGATGGCCTCGGCGAGGGTCTGCTGGGTGTGCCCGGCGCGTTCGCGGAAGAGGCGGACGAGTTTTCCGTAGGCGCGCCAGATGGGCGGGTGGTCCTTCTCCCTGCGCTGGTCGCGTTTGATGACACCGCCGGTGGTCACAGTGGTGACGGCGGTGTCCGGTGTGGTGGTGGCCGGCCGGCCGGTTCCCGTGCTCATGATGCCCCCCCTTGTCCGTTCTGCGGTGAGCTGGTCGTCTCATCGGCCAACCGCCCGTACGGCGCACCGGTCACGGCCCGGAGCCGTACACGTCCCGTACAGGGAGTGGCCGGTGCCGTACCGGAGCGGAGCCGACGGTGCGCCACCGGGGCGGGGCAGTGCGGACTCCGGCGGCCCGCGTCGGGATCGGGTGGCCGGGCCCGGCGCCACCGGCGTGAACACACGGGGTATCCGTAGGTCAACACGCCGATCCGCCGATCCGCCGGTCCACCGGCTCCCATATCGTGGGCGCACTATGACGGAGCGCGATCACGTGACGGAAACGGGTATCGACTATGCGGCGGTCTTCCACGCCCTCCCCGGCGCGGTCGCGCTGCTGACCCCGGAGCTCGTATTCGCCGACGTCAACGCCGCATACCTGAGCCTGTCCGGGAGGCCCCGCGAACAGGTGGTCGGCCGCTATCTGTTCGATGTCTTCCCCGACAACCCCAACGATCCGGCCGCGAGCGGCATGCGCAACCTCAGGGCGTCGCTGCGCAGGGTCGCGTCCACCGGGGAGCGCGACAGCATGGCGCTCCAGCGCTACGACGTGGAGCGTCCGGACCGTCCCGGAGTGTGGGAGGAACGGTTCTGGAGCCCCGTGAACGCCCCCGTGATCGGGCCCGACGGACAGGTCGCGCTGCTGCTGCACCGGGTCGAGGAGGTCACCGAGCTGATCCGGGCCCGCGGCGGCCCGAACGGCGAGGGCGGGAGCAGCGACCGGGTGCGCGTGCTGGAGGCCGAGCTGTACACCCGCGCCCGGGAGTTGCAGGAGATCAACGAATCCCTGCGCCGGGCGCGGGCGCGCGAGCGGGAGGTCGCCCTGACCCTGCAGGACGCGATGCTGCCCCAGCCGCGGCCGGTCGGGCACCACGACGCGGCCGTGCGCTACCGGCCCGCCATAGAGGGCCTGAACGTGTGCGGTGACTGGTACGACCTGGTCGGCCTCTCCGGCGACCGCATGGCGGTGGCGGTCGGCGACGTCGTCGGCCACGGTCTGCGCGCCGCCGGCGTGATGGGACAGCTCCGCAGCGCGCTCAGCGCCGCCTCCCGCGTCGCCGACGGTCCGGCCCGGGCCCTGGAGGCCCTGGGGCTGTACGCCCGGTCGGTCGCCGGAGCGGAGACGACGACGGCGGCCGCCGCGTACATCGACTGGGAGACCCACCGCATCACCTACAGCAGCGCGGGCCATCTGCCGCCCGTGCTCCGCCGTTCCGACGGCACGGTCCAGTTCCTCGACCAGGCGACCGACCCCCCGCTGGGCGCCCGCGTCGCCCCCGCGCCCCGCCCCCAGGCCGACACGGCGTTCACCGAGGACTCCATGCTCGTGCTCTACACCGACGGCCTGGTCGAACGCCGCCGGGAGGACCTCGCCGTGGGCCTGGGCCGGCTCGCCGCCTCGCTGGCCCGGCACCGGACGACGGATCCCGAGGCTCTCGCCGACGCCCTGCTCGCCGATCTGCTCCCGCCGGGCGGCGCCACCGACGACACCGCCCTGGTCGTCCTCCGCCTCTGAACGGCGGTCGGGCACCGTCCCGTGACGGCCGGGCCGCAAACGCTTTCCGCCATGTTCGAGGACCCGGACGGGGCGGTGCGGCCGGCCTCCGCGAGCGGGCCCGGGGGCTCTCACCCGGGGCATCCGCCGGAACCGCGAGCGGAGAAGCCGTTCGAACAGCCGGACCGATTGCCCGACTCGGCCCCCTGCACAGAGAGCAGCCGGCCCACCACGCACAACGGGGCCCGCAGCGGAACCGTCCGCTGCGGGCCCCGCCCACTGCGGCCGCCGGTGACACCCGGCGGCGGGAACCGCGTCCACCGTCCGGGTGGCGGGTGCACCGGCTGCCCCGACTCCATCCCCGCCCGGTGCGGCGGCCGCCGTCGGCGGAAGCCGCGCGCCGCGGCCGTTCAGCATGATCTGGCGAGGAGCCCCGGCCCCTTCAGCGCATGCGGCCCAGCAGTTCGCGGAGTCTGCGGGCGTCGCGCAGCCGCTGTTCGTAGGTCGCACCGATGCCGAGCAGCAGGAGTCCGGCCAGCGCGGGCGGGACCCAGCGCGGCAGCGCGTCCGCCATCTGCACAAGGTACGGGGCGAGTTCGTGCAGGGCGACGAGGGCCAGCGCCCCGCCGCCCAGCAGCAGCGGCGCCTGCAACCGCGCGCGGGCACCGAGCAGGGTCAGGCCGAGCGCCGCGAGGCCGAGGAGCAGCGGACGCGTCCAGCCGCTGTCCGTCCACACCGCTGCCAGGCCCGGCAGCAGCGTCACCGACAACCCGGGGCCGTACGCCGCCCAGGAGGAGGCCGCCGCGTCCGCGCGGCGCCGCAACACCCCCACCACCAGCGCCGGGACGGTCACCGGAAGGGTGTACGCCTCCGGAGCCTCCACCCCCGCGGCGCCGAGCCGCACCCACGTGGCCAGGACGAACAGCACGGTGGCCGTGTAACCGGCGGTGCGGCGGCGGTCGGCGCGGAGCGCGCAGCCCGCGGCCACCACACCGGCCAGGGCCAGCACGGTGGCGAGGACGGCCGCCGGGCCGGTGACGGCGAGGGCCACGGCGAGCAGTCCCGTGGCCGCGCCCGTCACCTCCAGTGGCGGCCCGGCCGGACGCCCGCGCAGCCGGGAAGCGAGCAGTTCCACGGCCGCCGCCGCGGCGAGGACCGCGAACGCCGTGCGGTGCGCCGGGACGCCGGCGCCCGCGCACAGCGCCACCACCAGCCCGACGGCGCTTGCGACCGCCGCGCACGCCGTCACGGGCTGCCGTACGCGGCTGTCCGCCGGGGAGGTGGCGGCGGCCACCGCGAACGCCACCACCAGCGCCGCCAACGCCCCCTGCGTCACCGGCCGTTCGGCCAGGCTCCAGCCCGCGGCCGTGCCCGCCACGGCCAGGGCGCAGGCGAGCGCCGTGCGCGAGACCACCACGGAGCCCGAGGTCCCGGCCGCCACCAGCAGCACCGCCGCCTGCGCGGCCAGCAGCAGGACCGCCACCGGGTACAGGAGATCGAGGGTCACCGGCAGCACCGCCGCCGCGGCGGCGGCGAGGACGAGAGCCCCGGCGGGGGCGGCCCCGTGTCCGGGCGACGGAGCCGTCACCGTCCCCGCGTCCGCCACCGTCCCCGCGTCATCCGCCGCCGCTCCGGGGTCCTGCGCCGTCCCGTGCCGCCCGGCGCGGAGCCGGGACGCCGCGCACAGGGAGACGGCCAGCATCGCCAGGACGACGGGCACGACGGCGCCGCCCGCCCACAGCACGCCGGGTGCCACGGCGGCGCGCGCCCCCCGCGGGGCGCCCTCCCACACCGCGTCCACCCAGCCGAGCGGCCCCAGCAGGGCGGAGACCGTGTCCGGCAGGACCCACAGCAGGGCCAGGACATGAACGACGCCCGCGGCCACCGCCGTACCGCGCCCCGCCGCACGCTCCGGCGCGCGGCGCACGGCCGCGCCCACGGCGTACGGCAGCAGCACGGCGCCCAGCAGATAACCCGCCACACCGAACCCGGCGGGCAGGGCCATGCGCAGCAGACCCCCGGCCGCCGTGACGGCGGCCAGCCCGGCGACCGCGGCGGGAACGGCCGGGGAGAGGAGACGGGCCCGCGGTCCCCGGTGCGGCCGGAGGACGGGGGAGAGCAGCGCGGGGCCGCGGCCGGGCGCGGACGACGGGACGGAGCCCGGAGCCGCCCCCGAGACCGCTCCCGTGACCGGCCGGGCGCTCGTGGCCCTTCCGGGAGTGGTGCCGGCCCTGCCGGACGCGGGGCCGCGACCCGATGCGGACGACCGGGCGGTGGCCGGAGCCGCGCCCGAGGTCGCTTCCGTCACCGCTGGGGCGTCCGGAGCCGTCCCGGGCGGGGTGGCGACCGCGCCGGGCGCGGGGAGGCGGGCTGCGAGGGACCACAGGACCACGGCAGCGCCGCACAGCAGGAGGGCTCCCCGCGCCGCCTCCGCGAGCTCCCCTGCGGTCGCCGACATCCACACCGCCGGCAGGAGACCGGCGGCGCCCGCGAGCATGCCCAGGGCCGCCGCCGTGCGACGTATCGCGGGCTGCGCGAACCGCAGGGCGATCCCGGCGTCGAGCGTGGCCGTGGCCAGCAGCGCGGCGCCGGAGCCGAAGGCGTCCGCCTCCACCGCGATCGACCAGAACAGCAGCGGCAGTTGGGCCGGCAGCACGGCCAGGGCGGGGATCAGGCGCGGCACCCTGCCGCCGCCCGGAACACCGGCCCCCGGCACACCCCCGGCCGAACCCCCGGCTGCGGAGCCCGCCCCGCCACCGTCCGCTGCCCCAGCCGCGTCGCCGCCCGGCGTGTCACCGCCTGGCGCGCCGGCCGCACCCCCGTCCGCCGTGCCGGCGCCCGTCGGGGCCCCGCCGTGCGGGACAGCGGCCGCCGTGTCACCGGAGGACGTGCCACCCGCCGCCGGTCCTCCGGCGGCCTCCGCCGGGCCCCCGGCGACACCGGCGCCGCTCCGTCGTCCCCCGCCGGCCGCCGGGGAGGAACTCCCCGCCACGGGCGGCGACACGAGCCGGGGCAACAGCCGGCTGTACCCGGCCCACACCACGGCCAGTACCGCGCTGACGACGGCCGTGTACGCCGTGCCGCGGACGTCCGGGAGCGCCACCCGGTGCAGGGCGTAGGCGTCCAGCACCAGCAGGAGCAGCCCCAGGCAGCCGATCACCTCCGCCGTGGCCCCCAGCCCCCGCCGCAGCAGCGGCACGGGTACCGCCAGCGCGCAGACGGTCAGCACGCCGAGGACCGCCGCTCGGCCGCCGATGCCCATCCGGCCCCAGCTGAGCACGGTGAAGGCGATCACGGCGACGGCCAGGAGGATCCCGCCGAGGGTCAGCAGCACGTTCCGCACCGCCGGCGCCCCCGCCTCCCGCCGGTCCGCCGGGCGCGGATGCCCACTCGGGGGCGCGCCGCTCGCGGCCCGCGCCGGGGCTTGCCGCCCCCACAACCGCACGAGCAGCTCGGACCGGCGCGCGAGCAGCCGGGCACGCTCGGCGTCGATCCGGGCCAGTGCGCGGTCGATCTCCCGCAGTTCGGCTTCCGCGTCCCCCTCGGGCGCGGGCACGGGCGGTGGCTCGTTGTCCATGGGCGGGAGTCTGTCGCCCTCAGCGGTCCCGGGCATGGGTACCCCTACTCAGTCGAACGTGAGTACCGTCCCGGACAGGGCGGTGCGCACCGGAGCGCCTCTTCCCCGCGGCGGTGAACGCCCCGCCCCGGCACTGCGGTTCGGGGTCGTGCCCGGAGGCGCCCGGGTCCGTCCGAGGAGGGGGAGCCGTTGGTGTGGCCGTACTCTACGCGGCCGTGAGCTGCGATCCCATGCCCCCGAGGTCCCCGTTCGGTGCCGTCCGCGCCCGCGGAAGACAGCGGCGGAGGGAAGCCGGCCGCGACAGCCGGTACGGCCGGTCCCGCCGGGGAAGTCGACCCGGGGGGAACGGAACATCCGGCCGGCAGGCGAGGAGACGCCCGTGGACGTGCACCGCTACCGCTTTCGCAGTCTCTGGACGCTCGACGCCCCGCCCGGGGCGGTGTACGCGGTGCTGGAGCGGCCCGAGGAGTATCCGCTGTGGTGGCCGCAGGTCCGGGAGGCCGAGCGCACCCCGTCCGGCACCGGCCGGGCCCGCTTCCGCTCCGTGCTCCCGTACGACCTGGTCGTCACCGCGCGCGAGAGCCGGCGCGATCCCGCGGCGGGGGTGCTGGAGACCGCCCTGGCCGGCGATCTGGAGGGCTGGGCGCGCTGGACGGTGACGGCCCGCGGCGGTGACAGCAGCGCCGGGAGCCACGCGCTCTTCGAGCAGGAGGTGACCGTGCGCCGCGGGCTGCTGCGCGCGCTCGCCGTGCCCGGCCGCCCGCTGTTCCGGGCCAACCACCGGCTGATGATGCGGGGCGGGCGGCGCGGCCTGCGGGCCCGGCTCGCCGAAGCCGTTTGAAGGAACTCCTCCGCGCCCTGTATTGTCTGGCCCGAGCCGCAGGGGGAAACCCCGGCACTCCAAGGGCGATTAGCTCAGTGGGAGAGCGCTTCGTTCACACCGAAGAGGTCACTGGTTCGAACCCAGTATCGCCCACACCCTTGACGCAGCACGTGGTCCGCACAGCGCGGGCCGGGCGGGCCCCTCCCGGACGGGAGGGGCCTTTTCGCCGTTCGGGGCCCCGCTGCCGTCCGCGCCTCCCGGGCGGCCGCCGCCCGGACGCGTCCCGGGCCGTACCCGCCCGGTGCCGTGCGGCTGTGCGACGGCGCGGCCGTGCCGCCCGGTCCCGGTCCCGGGCTTTTCGCGGGGAGGCCGCCCGGCTCGGTACGATTCGCATGCGCAGCGTCCGCTGCGGCGCGAACCCATCAGTCAGGAGAGACCGGTGTCAGACGTCCGTGTGATCATCCATCGCGATTCCGAGCGGGAAGAGCGCGTGGTGACGACGGGCACCACGGCGGCCGATCTCTTCGCCGGCGACCGCTCGATCGTCGCCGCGCGCGTGGCCGGCGAGCTGAAGGACCTGGCGTACGAGCTCGCCGAGGGCGACGAGGTCGAGCCGGTCGGCATCGCCACCGAGGACGGCCTGAACATCCTGCGCCACTCCACCGCGCACGTCATGGCCCAGGCCGTGCAGGAGCTCTTCCCGGAGGCCCGGCTCGGCATCGGCCCGCCGGTCAAGGACGGCTTCTACTACGACTTCGACGTCGAGCGCCCCTTCACCCCCGACGACCTCAAGGCCGTCGAGAAGAAGATGCAGGAGATCATCAAGCGCGGCCAGCGCTTCTCCCGCCGCGTCGTCACCGACGAGGCCGCCCGCGAGGAGCTGGCCTCGGAGCCGTACAAGCTGGAGCTGATCGGCCTCAAGGGCTCCTCCGCCACCGCGGGCGAGGGCGCGGACGTCGAGGTCGGCGCCGGCGAGCTGACCATCTACGACAACCTCGACGCCAAGACCGGCGAGCTGTGCTGGAAGGACCTCTGCCGCGGCCCGCACCTGCCGACCACCCGCACCATCCCCGCCTTCAAGCTGATGCGGAACGCCGCCGCGTACTGGCGCGGCAGCGAGAAGAACCCGATGCTCCAGCGCATCTACGGCACCGCCTGGCCGACCAAGGACGAGCTGAAGGCGCACCTCGCCTTCCTGGCGGAGGCCGAGAAGCGCGACCACCGCAAGCTCGGCACCGAGCTGGACCTCTTCTCGATCCCCGAGGAGATCGGCTCCGGCCTGGCGGTCTTCCACCCCAAGGGCGGCGTCGTCCGCCGGGTCATGGAGGACTACTCGCGCCGGCGGCACGAGGAGGCGGACTACGAGTTCGTCTACACCCCGCACGCCACCAAGGGCGCGCTCTTCCAGAAGTCGGGCCACCTGGACTGGTACGCCGACGGCATGTACCCGCCCATGCAGCTCGACGAGGGCCAGGACTACTACCTCAAGCCCATGAACTGCCCCATGCACCACCTGATCTTCGACGCCCGGGGCCGCTCGTACCGCGAACTGCCGCTGCGGCTCTTCGAGTTCGGGACGGTCTACCGGTACGAGAAGTCCGGGGTGGTGCACGGCCTGACCCGCGCCCGCGGCTTCACCCAGGACGACTCGCACATCTACTGCACCCGTGAGCAGATGGCGGCCGAGCTGGACTCGCTGCTGACCTTCGTGCTCAACCTGCTCCGCGACTACGGCCTGGAGGACTTCTACCTGGAGCTGTCCACCAAGGACCCGGAGAAGTTCGTCGGCAGCGACGAGGTGTGGGAGGAGTCCACCGAGGCGCTGCGGCAGGCGGCCGAGAAGCAGGGCCTGGAACTCGTCCTGGACCCGGCCGGGGCCGCGTTCTACGGGCCGAAGATCTCGGTGCAGGCCAAGGACGCCATCGGCCGGACCTGGCAGATGTCCACGATCCAGGTGGACTTCAACATGCCGGAGCGCTTCGACCTCCAGTACACCGCGGCCGACGGCTCCCGGCAGCGCCCGGTCGTCCTGCACCGCGCGCTGTTCGGCTCCATCGAGCGGTTCTTCGCGGTGCTGCTGGAGCACTACGCGGGCGCGTTCCCGGCCTGGCTGGCGCCGGTGCAGGCGGTCGGCATCCCGATCGGCGACGCGCACGTCCCCTACCTCCAGGACTTCGCCGCGGAGGCGAAGAAGCGGGGGCTGCGCTTCCAGGTGGACGCCTCCTCGGACCGGATGCAGAAGAAGATCCGCAACGCCCAGCGCGAGAAGGTCCCCTTCATGGTGATCGCCGGTGACGAGGACGTGGCGAACGGCGCGGTGTCCTTCCGCTACCGCGACGGCTCACAGAAGAACGGCATCCCGCGGGACGAGGCGCTGCGGGAGATCGCCGACGCGGTGGCCCGCCGTATCCAGGTCTGAGCCCGGTCGCCCGGGCTGAGCGTCCGGGTCCGGGCCTCCGGCCGTACGCGATCCCGCCGGCCCCGCGCGGGCGGCGGGGGAGGGGGTGGTTCCCGCCGGGAGCCACCCCCTCGCCGCGTTGCCGCCCGCTCCGGGCGAATATGCTGGCCGTCATGACGAGTGAGCCGGAGCAGCAGATCGGAGTCGGTTCCCAGGACGCCTTCCAGCGCCTGTGGACGCCCCACCGGATGGCGTACATCCAGGGCGAGAACAAGCCGGCCGGGCCCGGCTCCGAAGGCTGCCCGTTCTGCACCATCCCGGCCAAGTCCGACGAGGACGGTCTGATCATCACCCGCGGCGAGCACGTCTACGCGGTGCTCAACCTCTACCCGTACAACGGCGGGCACCTGATGGTCGTACCGTTCCGGCACGTCGCCGACTACACCGAGCTGGACGAGGCCGAGACGGCCGAGCTGGCCGCGCTCACCAAGCAGGCCATGACGGCGCTCCGCACCGCCTCCGGCGCGCACGGTTTCAACATCGGCATGAACCAGGGCGTCACCGCCGGGGCGGGTATCGCCGCGCATCTGCACCAGCACGTGGTGCCCCGCTGGGGCGGGGACACCAATTTCATGCCGGTCGTCGGCCACACCAAGGTGCTGCCGCAGCTCCTGGCCGACACCCGCCGCCTGCTCGCGGCGGCCTGGCCGGAGAGCTGACTCCCGGGCGGTCACCGGGGCCGGGCCGGGCGGGCCCGGCTCCCCCGGGCCCCGGCGGCGGGGCGGATGAGAGCCGCGGCTACCGGGAGCCGTAGGGCAGCAGGGCCATCTCCCGGGCGTTCTGCACGGCTTGGGCGAGCCTGCGCTGCTGCTGCCGGGTCAACCGGGTCACCCGGCGGCTGCGGATCTTGCCGCGGTCGGAGATGAACCGCCGCAGCAGATCGGTGTCCTTGTAGTCGATGTAGGTGATCCCCGCGGCGTCGAGCGGATTGGGGCGTTCGGAACGCCCGCGTCCGGATTTCTGCCGGGGACTGCGGGGGTGCGGCACGGTGGCGCGTCCTTTCGAGGTGAGGGTGGGGCCGGGGCGGCGGGGCCGGGGGAGAGTCAGCGGACCGGGTTCAGCAGCTCGTCGAAGGCCGGGTGGAGACTCCGCCAGTCCGCGGGCCCGGTTCCGTACTCCGCGTCGGTGAGCAGGCAGGACTCCAGGAGGGCGAGCAGTCCCTCGCGGTCCAGCTCGGGGGAGACGAACGAGAGGCACTGGGACCGGTCGCCGTGCACGGGATGCCAGTCCAGCGCGGCGGCGACCCGGCGGCCGGCCGGCACCAGTTCCCAGGCGGCGTCGGGCAGCGCGGCCAGCCAGGGCCCGGACTCCTCCACACAGAGCGCGCCGCCCGCGGCGTCCCAGGACAGCAGGGTGTCCGGGCGGTCCGCCAGCCAGAACCGGCCCCGGCTGCGCAGCGCGGCGCAGGTCAGATCTTCCAGGGCGGCGTGGAGGCGGCCCGGATGGAACGGCCGCCTCCGCTGCCAGAGGAGGGTGGAGACGCCGTGCCTCTCCGCCTCCTGTGGCAGCAGTGCGCAGGCCGGGTGCTGCCGGGCCGCGGCGGCGCCGGCGTCGAACCCAGCGAGGACCGCCCGCGCGAGTTCGTCCGACCCGGCGGGGAGCCGGCGGGTGGCGGGGGTGAGCTGCCGCAGCAGTTCGGCGTCGGCCGGGTCCGGCCTCTCCTCCCCCTCCGATACGGCCACCAGCGGGGGGTATTCGAGCTGGCGGGCGAAGGTGTCGGCCACGGTCCGCCGGTCGCCCGGGGCGGCGGCCAGCCCGGCCTCGGCGAGGTCGTCGCCGCAGGCCGCGTAGGGCAGAACGAGGGCCGGGTCGACGGCGGTGACGACGGCCGTCAGGACGAACGTCTCACCGGCGTGCCCGGCCAGCACCTCCGCCATGCCCTGCGGCTCCACCGAGTCCCACAGCTCCACGACGCCCAGCCGGTGTTCGCCGCTCTCCGCCAGCCGGTTCAGCGCTGGTACGAGGTCCTCGCGCAGCGCGCAGCAGGCGCAGTCGTTCACCAGCGGGGTGCGGCCGCTCTCCAGCACGCCGTCGGCGTCGCGCACGGTACGGAGCACGGTGCCGTCCGCGGCCTCGGCGAGGTCGTGGGGGAGCACCACGGTCCCGGGGACGCGCAGCAGCGTCTCCACGGTGCGCCGACGGGCGTCGGAGTGGAGCCCGGCGACCACCGTCACGGGCAGCCGGGAGCGGTGTGCGCCGGTCACCGGCCGCTCTCCGGCGCGGACTTGCGGCCGTAGCGGCGTTCGAAGCGCTCGACGCGGCCCGCGGTGTCCATCACGCGCGCGGTGCCGGTGTAGAAGGGGTGGCTCGCCGAGGAGACCTCGACGTCGACCACGGGGTAGGCGTTGCCGTCCTCCCACACGACGGTCTTCTCGCTGGTGAGGGTGGAGCGGGTGAGGAAGGCGAAGTCCGCCGCGCGGTCGCGGAAGACGACGGGCCGGTAGGGCGGGTGGATTCCGGGTTTCACGGGCTTCTCCTCAGCGTTCTTCGCGGAACGTGACGTGGCGGCGGGCTATCGGGTCGTACTTGCGCAGCTCCATCCGGTCCGGGTCGTTCCGGCGGTTTTTGCGGGTCACGTAGGTGTGGCCGGTCCCGGCGGTGGAGCGGAGCTTCACCACCGGGCGCAGGTCGTTGTGTGCCATGGCTCCAGACTATAACGGAAGTGAATATCGTTTTCATGTAGCCTGTGTGGCGGTGGTCGTCACCGCCCGAGAAACCGACCGCGAAGGAGGATGACGCCTTGTCAGCCCACTGCCAGATGACCGGCCGCAAGCCGGGCTTCGGCAACTCCGTCTCCCACTCCCACCGGCGCACCAAGCGCCGGTTCGACCCCAACATCCAGCGCAGGCGCTACTGGCTGCCGAGCGAGAACCGCCACATTCGGCTCACGCTCAGCGCCAAGGGCATCAAGACCGTGGACACCCTGGGCATCGAACGGGCCGTTGCCGTGATGCGCGCCCGGGGGGAGAGGATCTGATGGCCAAGAAGAGCAAGATCGCCGCGGACGAGCGCCGCCGCCGCGTGGCCGCCCGGTACGCCGCACGCCGGGCCGAGCTGAAGGAGATCATCCGTCGGCCCTCCACGCCGCCCGCCGAACACCGCGCCGCGCAGCGGGAGTTGCGGGCCCAGCCGCGGGACGCGAGCGCCACCCGGATCCGCAACCGGGACTCCGTCGACGGGCGGCCGCGCGGGTATCTGCGGACCTTCGGGCTGTCCCGGGTGCGGCTGCGGGAGCAGGCCCACGCCGGCTACCTGCCGGGGGTGCGCAAGGCGAGCTGGTAACCGCTTCGCGGAGCACCCGGCCGGGGCGGTATGCGTACGGCCGGTGGCCCGCGCCCCTTGCGGGGCCGGTCACCGGCCGTTTCGCCGGTCTCGCCGCGCCGTACACGCCGGTGCGGCGCGGGCGTCAGGCGTTGTAGACGTCCGCCTTGCCCGGCTCCGCGCCCTGGACCGCGCCGCTGAGGAAACCGGCGCGGTTGCCGAAGCGCTCGGTGTCCACGTCGTGCTCCTCCAGGACGCGTATGGCGGCCTGGTGCACCACGCGCAGCACCGGCGTTGCCGCGCGCAGGGCGTCGTCCGCCATGAAGCGGTGGCGCCAGGGCTGGTCGGCCCAGGCGTGCCGGAGACCGAACGGCTCCGGCAGGCCGAGCTTGCCGCCCATGTGGTCGAGGACCGGCGGGAACCACGTCAGCGGGGCGCGCGCGGCGAGCCGCACCACCTCCTTGGCGTCCACCAGCGGCAGGGTGCGCTCCTTGGTCTCCCAGAACCTGACGGTCTTGGAGATCGTCTCGGTCTTGGGCGAGGGCTTGGTGGTGAAGAGACCGTGCACCGGGCCCAGCGCGTGCCCGGTGACCTCGATGCGCAGGGTGTGGTGGAGCACCGTGACATTGACCAGCAGGGTGATCACCAACTGGCCGTCCCAGAGCACGAACTGGACGCCCAGGTAGTGCCGGTTGCCGCTGCCGAACTGCTGCTGGTCGCAGATGCGCTGTATCTCGCCCGGCCGGATCTGATAGCCGTCGTCCCCGGGCCGGGACACCTCTCCGGCGCCCTCGCCGACCGGGGCGACGATCCAGTGCGTGACCGAGGGGGTGGGGAAGCCACCGGTGTGCAGCGGAGTGCGCTCCAGCAGCTTCAGCTGGTCGTGCACCGCGCGGACGATGTCCCAGCTGCGGAACGGGTCGATGTCCTTGTCCGGGTCCTTGGGGACGAGCTCCTCGGCGAGCTGCCAGCTGCCCCAGCGGGTGCCCATGCCGAGAATGCCCTTGGGGCCCGCGTAGAAGACCAGGTTGCTGTTCTGCTCGGCGGTGAGCTTGGCCAGATTCTGCCGGAGCTGCTCGGCCGCGGTCTCGTTCGGGTTCTTCGGGACCGCCTCCGGGATCTTCGCCCCGACCACACCGCCGGAGAGCAGCCCGTTCCAGCGCTCCCGCAGATCGGCGGCCGTGCGCTCGCAGACCTGCTTGGCCCAGAGCCAGCCGACGACCGGGGCGACGATCATGGCCCGCAGGTAGATGCCCCAGAAGCCGGTGAACGGCAGCTTGACCAGGAAGACCACGGCCAGCACCCCGAAGGCCACCAGCACCGCCATCCCGAAGGCGCCGGCCCGCTTGTTCGACGCGCCGGCGAGCGTGCGGCGCAGCTGGAACATGACGAGCCAGAGCAGCAGCCCGGGCAGGAAGAGCAGCCCGAACACCGCCATCAGCACCGTCAGCCGCGTATCGCGCTCCTTGCGGATGCGGCTGGCGGCCAGGCAGTGCTCGACGACCGTCTGCGGCTCCATTCCGAAGGACTGGACGAGCGCCTTGCGGGCGCCGCCGAGCATCCGGACCTGGACCGCCCGGGAGAACGCCTCACCGAGATTGGGCTCGAACAGCGACAGCTTCGGCGGCGTGATGGCCGACTTGTGCCATTCGTTGTCGGCCTTGAGGATCTCCGCGACCGGGCTGTCCCGGTAGGCGGCCGAGGCCAGGGCGGCGGTCGCCGCCGTCTGCCCGGCCCCGCCGGTGAGCGGCACCTGTGCCCCGGGCCTGAAGTCGAAATCGTCGCTCGCCACTAATGCCCCCACCGCTCGTCCGCTGCGTGGCCTCTTCCCGGGTTCCGTCCCCGGCACACCTGCCGGCCCGCGCCCCAGCGTAGCGAGCGACGACCGCCCGGCGCAGGGGAGTTGGCCCGCGCCGGGCGCTTACCGGCCTTTTCCGCCCCGCCCGCTATCCGCTCCCCCCGTCTCCGGCGCGGATCTTCTCCGCGAGCTGCGGCGGCATCGGCTCGTGGCGGACGTACGAGCGGCTGAACCGGCCGGTGCCGTGCGACAGCGAGCGCAGGTCCACCGCGTAGCGGCCGATCTCCAGTTCGGGCACCTCGGCACGGACGAGCGTGCGCCCGGGGCCCGCCTGTTCGGTGCCGACGACCCGGCCGCGGCGCCCGGAGAGATCGCTCATCACCGGTCCCACGCAGTCGTCCGACACCATGATCCGCACCTCGGCCACCGGCTCCAGCAGATCCACCCGGCACCCGCGCGCGGCCTCGCGGAGCGCCAGCGCGCCCGCCGTCTGGAAAGCGGCGTCGGAGGAGTCCACCGAGTGCGCCCTGCCGTCGAGGAGGGTGACCCGGACGTCGGTCAGCGGATACCCGGCGGCGACCCCGCGCCCGGCCTGGGCGCGCACTCCCTTCTCCACCGACGGGATGAACTGCCGGGGGACGGCGCCGCCCACCACCCGGTCCGAGAACTCGATGCCCGAACCGGCCGGCAGCGGTTCCACCTCGATCTCGCAGATCGCGAACTGCCCGTGCCCGCCGGACTGCTTGACGTGCCGGCCGCGCCCGGCCGCCTTCCCGCCGAAGGTCTCCCGGAGCGGCACCCGGTGCTCCTCGGCGTCGACCCGGACGCCGTAGCGGCTGCGGAGCCGCTCCAGCGCGACGTCGCGGTGCGCCTCGCCCAGGCACCAGAGGACCACCTGGTGGGTCTCCGGATTCTGCTCCAGCCGCATGGTCGGGTCCTCGGCGACGAGCCGCGACAGGCCCAGCGACAGCTTGTCCTCATCGGCCTTGCTGTGCGCCCGCACCGCCACCGGCAGCAGCGGGTCCGGCATCACCCAGGGCTCCAGCAGCAGCGGGTGGTCCTTGGCGGAGAGGGTGTCACCGGTCTCCGCCCGGCCGAGCTTGGCCACGCAGGCCAGATCCCCGGCGACGGCCCGTTCCAGCGGGCGCTGCTGCGCGCCGAAGGGCGCGGACAGGGCGCCGACGCGTTCGTCCACGTCGTGGTCCTCGTGCCCGCGGTCGGCCAGGCCGTGGCCGGAGACGTGCACGGTCTCGTCGGGCCGCAGCGTTCCGGAGAAGACCCGTACCAGGCTCACCCGGCCCACGTACGGATCGGAGGAGGTCTTGACGACCTCGGCGGCCAGCGGGCCCTCCGGATCGCAGGTGAGCGGTGGCCGGGGCTCCCCCTCCGGGGTGGTGACGGCCAGCGGCTCGCGCTCGGGCGGGGTCGGGAAGCCGCCGGTGATCAGCTCCAGCAGTTCCACCGTGCCGAGGCCCTGCCGGGCGCCCGCCGCGGCGGGGGCGGCGGCCAGGACGGGATGGAACGTACCGCGCGCGACGGCCCGTTCCAGGTCCTCGGTCAGGATGCCCGGGTCGATGTCCTCACCCGCCAGATAGCGGTCCATGAGGGTCTCGTCCTCGCTCTCCGCGATGATCCCCTCGATGAGCCGGTTGCGGGCCTCCTCGATCAGCGGGAGCTGCCCCGGCCCGGGATCGGCCGCCACCCGGGTGCCGGAGGAGTAGTCGTACACCTGCTGGGTGAGCAGGCCGATCAGCCCGGTGACGGGGGAACTCCCGTTCCCCGGGCCGGCGAAGCCGCCGGAGGCGTCCGGCGGGCCGTCGCGCAGTGGCAGGTAGAGGGGGAGCACGGCGTCGGGGTCGTCACCGCCGAACGCGTCCCGGCAGACGGCCGTCATCTCCTCGAAGCCGGCCCGCCCGGACTCCAGATGGGTCACCACCAGGGCCCGCGGCATCCGCACGGCGGCGCACTCGTCCCACACCATGCGGGTGGCGCCGTCCACGCCGTCCGCCGCCGAGACGACGAAAAGGGCCGCGTCCGCTGCCCGCAGACCGGCCCTGAGCTCCCCGACGAAGTCCGCCCTGCCGGGGGTGTCCAGCACATTGATCTTGATTCCGCCCCATTCCACGGGGACGAGGGACAACTGCACCGACCGGCCCTGCCGGTGCTCGATCCCGTCGTGGTCGGAGAGCGTGCTGCCCTCCTCGACCCGGCCGGCCCGGTTCACCGCTCCCGCGGTGAGGGCCAGCGCCTCCACCAGAGTCGTCTTGCCCGAGCCGCTGTGGCCGACCAGCACCACATTCCGTATCGCGGTGGGCCGGTCGGCCGCGACGGCCCTGCCCGCGGCTCCGGGGTGTGTCCTGACGCCTGAAGTGCCCACGTGTACCGCCTCCCGGTCCGCACGTGTTGCGGTCATTCGAGCTTTGCACCGCGGCCACCCCCCGTCCATAGGCTCATCGGCACCCCCGGGACGGGCCGTCCGGTCCCCCGCCCCCCGGGTACCGGGGCGGCGGGTGAGGCGGACGTGGCTACGATGGGCCACCCGGCGGCCCCCCGGCCGCCCGGCTCCAGCGACCCTCCGGGAAGGCCATGCTGAACAAGTACGCGCGTGCTTTCTTCACGCGTGTTCTCACACCGTTCGCCGCCCTGCTGCTCCGGCTCGGCATCAGCCCCGACGCGGTCACCCTCGTCGGCACCGGCGGAGTGGTGGCGGGGGCCCTGGTCTTCTTCCCCCTGGGAGAGTTCTTCTGGGGCACGATCGTGATCACCCTCTTCGTCTTCTCCGACCTGGTCGACGGCAACATGGCCCGCCAGGCCGGCCGGTCCAGCCGCTGGGGCGCCTTCCTCGACTCCACCCTCGACCGGGTCGCGGACGCCGCGGTCTTCGGCGGGCTCGCCCTCTGGTACGCGGGCCGCGGCGACGACCTGCTGCTGTCTGCGATCGCCATCTTCTGCCTGGCCAGCGGCCAGGTCGTCTCGTACACCAAGGCGCGCGGCGAGAGCATCGGCCTCCCGGTGAACGTCAACGGGCTCGTGGAGCGCGCCGAGCGGCTGGTCATCACCCTGGTGGCGGCCGGCCTCGCCGGACTGCACGCCTTCGGCGTCCCCGGCATCGACATCCTGCTGCCCATAGCGCTGTGGATCGTCGCCCTCGGCAGCGCCGTCACCCTCGGACAGCGCATGGTGACCGTGCGCCGGGAGGCCGCCGAGGCCGACGCCGCGTCCGCGCCGGGCGGCGCCGCCGAGGGCGGTGCCGCATGAGGGAGCGGCTGACCGACGCGCTGTACGGACTGGGCTGGAGCGCCGTCCGGAGACTCCCCGAACCCGCGGCCGTGCGGCTCGGCCGGACCATCGCCGACACCGCGTGGAAGCGGCGCGGCACGAGCGTCCTGCGGCTGGAGTCCAACCTCGCCCGGGTCGTCCCGGGGGCCTCCCCGGAACGGCTGGCCGAGCTCTCCCGGGCCGGCATGCGCTCGTACATGCGCTACTGGATCGAGTCCTTCCGGCTGCCCGTCTGGAGCCCGGACCGCATCCGGGCCGGCCTGGAGGTCAAGGACATCCACCTGGTGGAGGACGCCCTGGAGAGCGGCCGGGGTGTCATCGCGGCACTGCCGCACCTCGCCAACTGGGACCTCGCCGGCGCCTGGATCACCACCCGGCTCGGCCGGCCCTTCACCACCGTCGCCGAACGCCTCAAGCCCGAATCGCTGTACGACCGGTTCGTCGCCTACCGCGAGAGCCTCGGCATGGAGGTGCTGCCGCACGCCGGTGGCAGCGCGTTCGGCACCCTGGCCCGCCGGCTGCGCGAGGGCGGGCTCGTCTGTCTCGTGGCCGACCGCGATCTGTCCGCCTCCGGCGTCGAGGTGTCCTTCTTCGGCGAGCCCGCGCGGATGCCCGCCGGGCCCGCCCTGCTCGCCCAGCAGACCGGCGCGCTGCTGCTGCCCGTCACCCTCTGGTACGACAGCCCCACGACGATGCGCGGGCAGATCCACCCCGCGGTCGCGGTGCCGGAGACCGGTTCCCGCCCGGAGCGGACGGCCGCCATGACCCAGCAGGTCGCCGACGCCTTCGCCGCCGGGATCGCCGAGCACCCGGAGGACTGGCACATGCTGCAGCGCCTGTGGACCGCCGACCTCCGGCCGCGCACGGCGAGCGGCGGCGGCCGGGCACCGGAAACGGAGCAGCCGTGAGGATCGGCATCGTCTGCCCCTACGCCTGGGACGTCCCCGGCGGCGTCCAGTTCCACATCCGCGACCTGGCCGAGCACCTCATCGGGCTCGGTCACGCCGTCTCCGTGCTCGCCCCCGCGGACGACGACACCCCGCTGCCGCCCTACGTCGTCTCGGCCGGCCGCGCCGTGCCCGTCCCGTACAACGGTTCGGTGGCCCGGCTCAACTTCGGCTTCCTGTCGGCCGCGCGCGTGCGCCGCTGGGTGCACGACGGCGACTTCGAGGTCCTCCACATCCACGAACCGGCCTCCCCGTCCCTCGGCCTGCTCGCCTGCTGGACGGCGCAGGGCCCGATCGTCGCCACCTTCCACACCTCCAACCCCCGCTCCCGGGCGATGATCGCCGCGTACCCGATCCTCCAGCCCGCGCTGGAGAAGATCAGCGCGCGCATCGCGGTCAGCGAGTACGCGCGGCGCACCCTCGTCGAACACCTCGGCGGGGACGCCGTCGTGATTCCCAACGGCGTCGACGTCGGATTCTTCGACCGGGCCGAACCCCGGCACGAGTGGCTGGGCGGCGTCCTCCACGCCGACGCCGACGCCGACGCCGACGGCGGGGGCGGGGGCGGGGGACGGGGACCCACGCTGGGCTTCATCGGCCGCATCGACGAGCCCCGCAAGGGTCTGCCGGTCCTGATGAAGGCCCTCCCGGCGATCCTCGCGGAGCACCCGGAGGCCCGGCTGCTCGTCGCGGGGCGGGGCGACGAGAAGGAGGCCGTCGCCGGACTGCCCGCCGGGATGCGCGACCGCGTCGCATTCCTCGGCATGGTCAGCGACGAGGAGAAGGCACGGCTGCTGCGCAGCGTCGACCTGTACGTGGCCCCCAACACCGGCGGCGAGAGCTTCGGCATCATCCTGGTCGAGGCGATGTCGGCCGGCGCCCCGGTGCTCGCCAGCGACCTCGACGCCTTCGTCCAGGTGCTCGACGGCGGCCGGGCGGGGGAGATCTACCCGAACGAGGACGCCGCGGCCCTGGCCGGGGCCGCGAACCGGCTGCTGCGCGACCCGGCGCGGCTGCGGGAGCTCCGCGAGCGGGGCGGCCGCCATGTGCGCCGCTTCGACTGGTCGACGGTCGGCGCGGACATCCTGGCCGTCTACGAGACGGTCACCGACGGCACGGCCTCCGTCGCCCCCGACGAACGCCCGGGCCTCAGGGCCCGCTGGGGCCTGGCCCGCGACTGACGCCCGCCGGGATACCGGCGGCAGGCGCCCCGGGCCGGACTGCCGGGTGCCGGGGCCGCGTGCGGTGGCGGCGCCCGGGGCTCCGGCGTCCAGGGGCGGCCGGCGTCCGGGACGGCGCTCCGGGCCTTCGTCCGGGGGTGGGGCCGGACCGACGCGTGCCGGGCCGCGTGCGGGGGCGCCGTCCGGGGCTCCGGCGTTCTGGGGCAGGGCGGACTGACGGGTGCGTTCCGGCGGTGGCCGGAAGTGTCGTCCGGGGCCGCCGTCGGGGGCCGGGGGCGTTCAGGGGCCGGGCCCGCGGTGAACGGCAACCGGGCGGGCCGGAGGGAGGAAAACCCCCGCGCGCAGCGCGAAAAGCCCCCGCGCGCAGCGCGAACACCCGCACCGGGAGAGCCCGGTGGGACCGGGCGGCGCCGCGGGCGCCCGACCGGCCGGTACTGTGGCCCGCCGTGAGCACACTCATCTGGGCGGCGGTGGCCCTCGCCCTCATCGGCGTCTATCTCAGCTGGACCGCAGGGCGGCTGGACCGCCTGCACGCCCGTATCGACGCGGCCCGCGCCGCGCTCGACGCGCAACTGCTGCGACGGACCTCGGTCGCCCAGGAACTCGCCACCGCGGGAGTGCTCGACCCGGCCGCGTCCATGGTCCTCTACCAGGCCGCGCACGCCGCCCGGCAGGCCGAGGAGGAACACCGCGAGGTCGCCGAGAGCGAACTCAGCCAGGCGCTGCGGGCCGTCTTCGCGGAACCGGGCCAGGTGGTGGCCGTACGGGAGGCACCCGGCGGTGACGCGGCGGCGGACGAACTGGCCGCCGCGGTGCGCCGGGTGCCGATGGCACGGCGCTTCCACAACGACTCCGTGCGCGCGGCGCGCGCCCTGCGCGAGCACCGCACGGTGCGCTGGTTCCGGCTGGCCGGCCACGCCCCCTTCCCGCTGGCGTTCGAGATGGACGACGAGCCGCCGGAGGCGCTGACGGACCGCACGGCCGGCCACTGAGGCGCCCGGCGCGGGGAGACCGGCCGGCCCGTCCGGCGGGCACACCGCCCGGCCCTGCGGGGCGGTGCACGGAGTCCGCACCGTCACCGCTGCCCCCGCTCCCGCCTCGGGGCCCGCCTCGGGGCCCGCGACGCGGCCCGGCCCGAACCCGATTGGCCCCTCCGCTCGGGCCACCGTCCGCAAATTGGCCCTTTCCGTACGACACCGCCACGCGGTTTCCTCGAAGCTGTCCCACACAGGTGTCCCCGCCCCGGCCCACCGGGCCGGACCGGACCGCCGCCATCCGCAGCGAATGAGGTCGAAACCGTGTCCACCACGCCCCCCAGCTCCGCTCCGTCCGCCCCCGAGACCGGCACCGCGCGCGTCAAGCGCGGCATGGCCGAGCAGCTCAAGGGCGGCGTCATCATGGACGTGGTCACCCCGGAGCAGGCGAAGATCGCCGAGGACGCCGGTGCCGTCGCGGTGATGGCCCTGGAGCGGGTCCCCGCCGACATCCGCAAGGACGGCGGCGTCGCCCGCATGTCCGACCCCGACATGATCGAGGGCATCATCGACGCGGTGTCGATCCCCGTCATGGCCAAGTCCCGGATCGGCCACTTCGTCGAGGCCCAGCTGCTCCAGTCCCTCGGGGTGGACTACATCGACGAGTCCGAGGTCCTCACCCCGGCCGACGAGGCCAACCACAGCGACAAGTGGGCCTTCACCACCCCCTTCGTCTGCGGTGCCACCAATCTCGGTGAGGCGCTGCGCCGGATCGCCGAGGGCGCGGCCATGATCCGCTCCAAGGGCGAGGCCGGCACCGGCAACGTCGTCGAGGCCGTCCGCCACCTCCGCCAGATCAAGGCCGAGATCGGCCGGCTGCGCGCCTGCGACAACAACGAGCTGTACGCCGCGGCCAAGGAGCTCCGGGCCCCGTACGAGCTGGTCAAGGAGGTCGCCGAGCTGGGCAAGCTGCCCGTGGTGCTGTTCTCCGCGGGCGGCGTCGCCACCCCGGCCGATGCCGCGCTGATGCGCCAGCTCGGTGCGGAGGGCGTCTTCGTCGGCTCGGGCATCTTCAAGTCCGGCGACCCCGCGAAGCGCGCCGCCGCCATCGTGAAGGCCACCACCTTCTACGACGACCCCAAGGTGATCGCCGACGCCTCGCGCGGACTCGGCGAGGCCATGGTCGGCATCAACTGCGACACCCTCCCGGAGAGCGAGCGCTACGCGAACCGCGGCTGGTAACCGCGCGTTCCCGCCGCCGCGGAATCCCGGACCGCGGCGGCGCGGGACGGCGCGGACGACCCGCGCCCTCCGGCCGGGCAGCCCGCAGCCTCCGGCCCGGCGACCGGGCCGGAGAGCGGCCGGCGGCTCCGCCCCGTCCCATGCTCCGCCTTCCCGTGTCGCCGCCTCCCCGCATGACGCGACCCGCGCCCCGAACACCACCCGCCCCGAAGAGGTATCCCTCCGTGCCCGTGCCCGTGCCCACCCCCGCCATCGGCGTCCTCGCCCTGCAGGGCGACGTCCGCGAGCATCTCGCCGCCCTCGCCGCGGCCGGCGCGCCCGCCCGCGCGGTCCGCCGCCCCGCGGAGCTGGACGCGGTGGACGCCCTGGTGATCCCCGGCGGCGAGTCCACCACCATGGTCAAACTGGCCGGTCTCTTCGGCCTGCTGGAGCCGCTGCGGGCCCGGGTGCGGGCCGGCATGCCGGCGTACGGATCCTGCGCCGGCATGATCCTGCTCGCCGACAAGATCCTGGACGGCCGGGCCGGGCAGGAGACCGTCGGCGGCATCGACATGACCGTGCGCCGCAACGCCTTCGGCCGCCAGAACGAGTCCTTCGAGGCGGCCGTCGACGTGTCCGGCGTCGAGGGCGGCCCGGTCGAGGGCGTCTTCATCCGGGCCCCCTGGGTGGAGTCCACGGGCGTCGCGGTGGAGGTGCTGGCGGTGCACGACGGCCACACCGTCGCCGTACGCCAGGGCAACCTGCTGGCCACCTCCTTCCACCCGGAACTGACCGGAGACCACCGGGTGCACGCGCTCTTCGCGGAGATGGCGCGCGGGGCGGCGGCCGGGCACCGGTAGGATCGCGGAGTTCGTATTCGTCGGGTCGTTGAAGGAGCGAGGCTGTGTCCGGCCACTCCAAGTGGGCAACCACCAAGCACAAGAAGGCCGTGATCGATGCCAAGCGCGGCAAGCTCTTCGCCAAGCTGATCAAGAACATC
This sequence comes from Streptomyces sp. F63, assembly GCF_018070345.1. Taxonomy (GTDB): domain Bacteria; phylum Actinomycetota; class Actinomycetes; order Streptomycetales; family Streptomycetaceae; genus Streptomyces. The sequence goes on along the minus strand of NZ_JAGPXX010000004.1, from coordinate 125,707 downwards.
GAGGTCGCGGCCCGTACGGGGGGCGGTGACCCGGACGGCAACCCCACGCTCTACGACGCCATCCAGAAGGCGAAGAAGAGCTCGGTTCCCAACAAGAACATCGAGAGCGCCGTCAAGCGCGGCGCGGGCCTGGAGGCCGGCGGCGCCGACTACCAGACCATCATGTACGAGGGATACGGGCCGAACGGTGTCGCGGTGCTCATCGAGTGCCTCACCGACAACCGCAACCGCGCCGCCTCGGACGTCCGGGTGGCGATGACCCGCAACGGCGGTTCCATGGCGGACCCCGGCTCCGTGGCGTACCTCTTCAACCGCAAGGGCGTCGTCCTCGTCCCCAAGGGCGAGGACGGCGAGCTGACGGAGGACGACGTCCTCGGCGCCGTCCTCGAAGCGGGCGCGGAGGAGGTCAACGACCTCGGTGAGTCCTTCGAGGTCATCAGCGAGGCCACCGACCTCGTCGCGGTCCGCTCGGCGCTCGTCGACGCGGGCATCGACTACGACTCGGCCGAGGCCAGCTTCGTCCCCACCATGCAGGTGCAGCTGGACGAGGAGGGCGCGCGGAAGATCTTCAAGCTGATCGACGCGCTCGACGACAGCGACGACGTGCAGAACGTCTTCGCGAACTTCGACGTCCCGGACGAGGTCATGGCGAAGGTCGAGGCCTGATCCGCAGCAGCCACGGGCCGACGGGACACCCCCCGTCGGCCCGTCGCGCTGTCAGCGGCAGCCGATAGCCTGCAGGAACACCTGACCGAAGCGAGGGGAGGGGCACCGCGTGCGCGTACTGGGCGTGGACCCGGGGCTGACCCGGTGCGGTGTCGGCGTCGTCGACGGCGTGGCCGGACGCCCGCTGACGATGCTCGGTGCCGGAGTGGTCCGCACCCCCGCCGACGCCGACGTCCCCGACCGGCTGGTCCTCGTCGAACGGGGCATCGAGCAGTGGCTGGACGAGCACCGCCCCGACTGCGTCGCCGTGGAACGGGTGTTCAGCCAGCACAACGTCCGTACGGTCATGGGCACCGCCCAGGCCGCCGCCGTCGCGATGCTCTGCGCGGCCCGCCGGGGCCTGCCCGTCGCGCTGCACACCCCCAGCGAGGTCAAGGCCGCCGTCACCGGCAGCGGCCGGGCCGACAAGGCGCAGGTCGGCGCGATGGTCACCCGCCTGCTGCGGCTGAGCGCCCCGCCCAGGCCGGCCGACGCGGCCGATGCCCTCGCGCTCGCCATCTGCCACATCTGGCGCGCACCCGCCACGAACCGCCTCCAGCAGGCACAGACCCGCGCCCGCGCCCGGCACGCGGCGCTCCGCCCCGGGCCCGGCCGCGGACCGGCCGCCTCCCGCGCCGCGCGCCCGGCGGGCGTCCCCGCCCCGGCCCCGTCCTCCGCGGCCGCCCCCGCGCGGCCCGCCGCGAGCCCCGCCGCCGCGCGGCCCGAGAACACCCCCGGAGAGGGACCATCGTGATCGCCTTCGTCAGCGGCCCCGTCGCCGCGATCGCCCCGGACAGCGCCGTCGTCGAGGTCGGCGGCATCGGCATCGCCGTCCAGTGCACCCCGGACACCCTCTCCGGGCTGCGCCCCGGCGAACCGGCCCGGCTCGCCACCTCCCTGGTGGTCCGCGAGGACTCCCTCACCCTCTACGGCTTCGCCGATGAGGACGAGCGGCAGGTGTTCGAGCTGCTCCAGACCGCCAGCGGCGTCGGCCCCCGGCTGGCGCAGGCCATGCTCGCCGTGCACAGCCCCGACGCCCTGCGGACGGCGGTCGCCACCGGGGACGAGAAGGCCCTCACGGCCGTACCGGGCATCGGGAAGAAGGGCGCACAGAAGCTGCTCCTGGAACTCAGGGACCGGCTCGGCGAACCCCTGGGCACGGGCACCGCCGCACGGGCGAGGGCGGCCGGGCCGGCCGCCTGGAGCGAGCAGCTGCACGCCGCGCTGATCGGCCTCGGCTACGCGCCCCGCGAGGCCGAGGAGGCCGTGGCCGCCGTCGGTCCCCAGGCCGAGGAGGCCCTTGCCGCGGGCGGCACCCCGCCCGTGCCGCAGTTGCTGCGCGCCGCCCTGCAGACCCTGAACCGCACCCGCTGACCCGGGCCGGGCCGGAACCGGAACCCGTGAGCCCGACCCGGCCCCCGGAACCCGCCGAGCTGAGAGAGACCATGAACTGGGACGACACCCCCACCGGCACCGCGGCCGAGACCGGGGAGCGGCTGGTGGACGCCGGCGCCGCCGGCGAGGACCAGGCCGTCGAGGCGGCGCTGCGCCCGAAGAACCTCGGTGAGTTCGTCGGCCAGGAGCGGGTCCGCGAACAGCTCGACCTGGTCCTGCGCGCCGCCCGCCAGCGCGGCGCCACCGCCGACCACGTCCTGCTCTCCGGCGCCCCCGGCCTCGGCAAGACGACCCTCTCGATGATCATCGCGGCGGAGATGGGCGCCCCGATCCGCATCACCTCCGGCCCCGCCATCCAGCACGCCGGCGACCTCGCCGCGATCCTCTCCTCCCTCGCCGAGGGAGAGGTCCTCTTCCTCGACGAGATCCACCGGATGTCCCGGCCCGCCGAGGAGATGCTCTACATGGCGATGGAGGACTTCCGGGTCGACGTGGTCGTGGGCAAGGGCCCCGGCGCCACCGCCATCCCCCTGGAACTCCCGCCCTTCACCCTGGTGGGTGCCACCACCCGGGCCGGACTGCTGCCGCCCCCGCTGCGCGACCGCTTCGGCTTCACCGGGCACATGGACTTCTACGAGCCCGCCGAGCTGGAGCGGGTGCTGCACCGCTCCGCCCGCCTGCTGGACGTCGAGATCGAGCCCGACGGCGCCGCGGAGATCGCCGGCCGCTCCCGCGGCACACCGCGGATCGCCAACCGGCTGCTCCGCCGCGTCCGGGACTACGCCCAGGTCAAGGCGGACGGGGTGGTCACCCGCGGCGTCGCGGAGACCGCCCTCGGCGTCTACGAGGTGGACGGCCGGGGCCTGGACCGGCTGGACCGCGCCGTGCTCGGCGCACTGCTCAAGCTGTTCGGCGGCGGACCGGTCGGCCTGTCCACGCTCTCCGTCGCGGTGGGCGAGGAGCGCGAGACGGTCGAGGAGGTGGCCGAGCCCTTCCTGGTCCGGGAGGGGCTGCTGGCCCGCACCCCCCGCGGCCGGGTCGCCACCCCGGCGGCGTGGGAGCACCTGGGGCTGCGGCCGCCGCAGAGCACGGACGGCTCCGGGGGGCAGCAGGGACTCTTCGGGGGCTGACGGCGCGGTCCCCTCGCCCGCCCCGGAACCCCGGTGCCATGCTGGGCGTTGTTCCATCGGCGCGAACTCGCTTAGACTCCGCCGATGCCATCCCTGACGGATGGCACACCCACCCCCGAATACCAGGCCGCATCCCCTGCGGTCGTGCGAAGGAAACCCCGTCCCGTGAATATCGTCACTCTCCTCCCCTTCATCGTGCTCATCGGGGCCATGGTCCTCATGACCCGCTCGGCGAAGAAGAAGCAGCAGCAGGCCGCCGAGATGCGCGACCAGATGCAGCCGGGCACCGGTATCCGCACGATCGGGGGCATGTACGCGACCGTCAAGGAGGTCGGCGACGACACGGTCCTCCTGGAGGTCGCTCCCGGGGTCCACGCCGTCTACGCCAAGAACGCCGTCGCCGCGGTCCTCGAGGACGCGGAGTACAACCGCATCGTGCACGGCGCCGAGCCCGACGGCGGAGAGCTCGCGTCCGGCACCGCGGTCGTTCCGGACGACGCGTCCTCGCTGACCGCGGAGGACCGCCCGGCGGCCGGTGAGGAGCCCGCGGTCGACCTCGGCAAGGACGGCGCCGCCGAGGGCGGCGAGGCCGACAAGAAGGACGACGGCGGCACCGACGCGAAGTAGGCACGACCCCGGGCCGTGCGCCCGTGCCGGGTGCCGTCGTCCGAGACCGGGACACGGCTCCGCCGCACGGCGCGGGACCGCCCGCCGGACGTCCGCACCCGCGGAGCACCGGAGCACCGTCCTCCATTACACTTCGTGGCCGCCCGCTCACGACCGATGCGGTGCGGTTGGACAGGGAGAATCGAGAAGGTGGCAGCACCGAAGAAGGGCCGGCGCCCCTCGGGGGCCCAGGGCAGGCCGGGGCGCACCCTGGTCCTGTTCCTGATCGCCGTGGTGGCGCTGACCGGGGGGATGTTCCTCTCCGGGCACACCACGCCGCGGCTGGGAATCGACCTCGCGGGCGGGACGACCATCACGCTCACCGCCAAGAACCAGCCGGGTGAGCAGAACGCGATCAACCCGACGAACATGAACACGGCAGTCGGCATCATCGACCGCCGTGTCAACGGGCTGGGCGTCACCGAGGCCGAGGTGACGACGCAGGGCGACCGCAACATCATCGTCAACCTCCCCAAGGGCACCGACGAGAAGCAGGCGCGGGAGCAGGTCGGCACGACCGCCCAGCTGCAGTTCCGCCCGGTCCTGGGGGTCGCGCAGGGCGCGCCCGCCCCGGAGCCCAGCGGGAGCCCCTCGGCCGGTGAGGGCGAGGGCAAGAACGGCGACAAGGACGACAAGGACAAGGCCGGGGAGAAGCCCGGGGGCTCCGGCGAGAAGGACAGCCCGGAGTCCGGGCAGCCCTCCGCCTCCCCCACCACCCAGGGCCGTGCCCTGACCGGCGCGCTCGCCGCCGACGCCTCGGAGAAGCCCGAGGCCGCGCCCACGCAGACCCCCGGCGCGAGTGAGACCCCCCAGGCCCCCGAGCCGCAGTCCGGGATCCCCGCGGAGCTCCAGAAGCGGCTCGACGAGCTGGACTGCTCGAAGCCCGAGGAGCGCGCCAAGGCCGGTGAGGGCGACAAGCCCGGTGAGAACACCGTCGCCTGCGACCAGGAGGGCCTCGCCAAGTACGCGCTTGGCCCGACGGACGTCGCCGGTACGGAGGTCGACGGTGCCAAGGCGTTGTTCGACTCCCAGACCGGCAAGGGCTGGGTCGTCACCCTCGACTTCAACAGCAAGGGTGCCGAGCAGTTCGCGGACGCCACCGAGCGGATCTCGCAGCAGCAGCCGAACCAGTTCGCCATCGTCCTGGACGGCGAGGTCGTCTCCGCGCCCTCCGTCGACACCCGCATCGGCGGCGGCAACGCCGAGATCTCCGGCAGTTTCACCCAGCAGTCCGCCGAGGACCTGGCCAACGTCCTCTCCTACGGCGCCCTGCCGCTCTCCTTCGAGGAGAGCAACGTGACCACGATCTCGCCCACCCTCGGCTCCGAGCAGCTGCAGGCCGGTCTGATCGCCGGAGCCATCGGACTGGCCCTGGTCGTCCTCTACCTGATCTTCTACTACCGGGTCCTGGGTCTCGTGGCGATCTCCAGCCTGGTGGCCGCCGCCGTCCTGACCTACGTGATCATGACGCTGCTCGGCCCGGCCATCGGCTTCGCGCTGAGCCTCCCGGCCGTCTGCGGCGCCATCGTGGCGATCGGCATCACGGCGGACTCCTTCATCGTCTACTTCGAACGCATCAGGGACGAGATCCGCGAGGGCCGCACCGTCCGGTCGGCCTTCTTCCGCGCCTGGCCGAGCGCCCGGCGGACCATCCTCGTCTCCGACGTCGTCTCGATCATCGCCGCCGTCGTGCTCTTCATCGTCTCGGTCGGCACGGTGCAGGGCTTCGCCTTCGTGCTGGGACTGACGACGGCCGTGGACATCGCCATCGTGTTCTTCCTGACCAAGCCGCTGATGACGATCCTGTCCGGCCGGAAGTTCTTCACCAGCGGGCACCCCCAGTCCGGCCTCGACCCGAAACGGCTGGGCGCCCGCCCGCCGCTGCGCGGGCGGCGCCGCCCGGCCGTGGCCACCACCGAACCGAAGGAGGCATGAGATGTCACGACTCGGCACCCTCGGTGGCAAGCTGTACCGCGGCGAGTTGAGCTACGACTTCGTCGGCCGGCGCAAGTTCTGGTACGGCATCACGCTGGCCGTCCTCATCACGGCCCTCGCCGGTCTGGGCGTCCGCGGGCTGTACCTGGGCATCGAGTTCCAGGGCGGCGCCGTCTTCACCACCCAGCCCTCCGCCCCGATCTCCGTAGAGCAGGCGCGGGAGACGGTCCGTGAGGCCTCCGGGCGCGACGCCCGGGTCCAGGAGCTGGGCAGCGGAGCCCTCCGCATCCAGGTCACGGAGCTGACCACCGAGCAGTCCGGCGAAACCCGGGAAGCCCTCGCCGAGGAGCTCGGCATCAAGGCGCAGGACCTCAACGTCGAGCTGGTGGGGCCGAGCTGGGGCGAGCAGATGACCTCCAAGGCCCTGCAGGGCCTGGTGGTCTTCCTCATCCTGGTGAGCGTCTATCTCGCCATCGCCTTCGAATGGCGGATGTCCGTGGCGGCCCTCGTCGCCCTGCTGCACGACCTGATCATCACCGTCGGGGTCTACGCGATCGTCGGCTTCGAGGTGACCCCGGGCACCGTGGTCGGCGTGCTGACGATCCTCGGCTACTCGCTGTACGACACCGTGGTCGTCTTCGACAAGGTCAAGGAGAAGACCCAGAACTACACCAAGCAGACCCGCTACACCTACGGGGAGCTGGCCAACCTCGGCATCAACGCCACGGTGGTCCGCTCGGTCAACACCTCGGTGGTGGCCCTGCTGCCGGTGGCCGCGCTGCTCTTCATCGGCAGCGGCCTGCTCGGCGGCGGCATGCTGAAGGACATCGCGCTGTCCCTCTTCGTCGGCCTCGCCGCGGGGACGTATTCCTCGATCATGATCGCCACCCCGGTCTCCGTGGACCTGCGCCTGCGCCAGCCGGACGTGAAGGCCCACGACCGCCGCATCCTGGGCAAGCGCGCCCGGCGGGAGGCGGCCGGCGAACAGGACGGCGACGGCTCCGCCGGGAACGGGACCGGCCGGGAGGACGAGGACTGGGACACCGCGCCCGACGACGAGGACGGCGCCGCTCCGGAGCCGCGGGCCGCGGCCCCGGCCGGTGCCCCGGCCGAGGTTCCCCGCCCGCCCGCCGCCCGCGGTGGCCGCGGCCGGGGCCGCGCGTCCGGCAGGCGGAGGTGATCGCGTGACCGCCGCGACCCCGGTGTCCGCGGAACTGCGCAGCCGGCTCCTCGGCTGCATCCGGGACGTGCCGGACCACCCGAAGCCCGGAGTGACGTTCAAGGACATCACCCCGCTGCTGGCCGACCCGTCCGCCTTCGGAGCGCTCACCGACACCCTCGCCGAGCTGTGCCTGCGGCACGGTGCGACCAAGGTCGTGGGCCTGGAGGCGCGCGGGTTCATCCTCGCCGCCCCCGCCGCCGTCCGTGCCGGGCTGGGCTTCGTGCCCGTCCGGAAGGCCGGCAAGCTGCCCGGGGCGACGCTGGGCCAGGCGTACGACCTGGAGTACGGCAGCGCCGAGATCGAGATCCACGCCGAGGACCTGCTGCCCGGCGACCGCGTGATGGTGATCGACGACGTGCTGGCCACCGGCGGGACCGCCGAGGCCTCCCTGTCGCTCATCCGGCGGGCCGGAGCCGGCATCGCCGGGGTGGCCATGCTCATGGAGCTGGGCTTCCTCGACGGCCGGGAGCGGCTGGAGAAGGCCCTCTCCGGAGCCCCGCTGGAGATCATCCTCACCGTCTGAGCTGCTGAGACGCGGATCACAGCATGACCGAGGGCGGGCGTCACCTGGGCGTCCGCCCTCCGCCATGTCTCCGTCATGCCCCCTCACGGGCCGCGGCGGGAGCCGGGCCGCGCTGATGCACCCGGGGCCGATACCATGGATGTCCGGATCTCCACGGGAGTCCGGACCCGTCTCCCCGGCTGCCCGCGGGGAGAGGCCACCCCCTGAGGAGTGCTCTTGCCGGACAAGGCCAAGCCGCTCACCGCCGCGACGCAGCCGGAGAAGCCCGCCGAGACCACGGCGGTGCGGGACACGACCGCGCGCCGGAACGGGAGCGCGGCCGACCCGGCGACGCCACTCTCCGCACCCAAGCCGAAGCCCCCCGCCACCGGGAACCGGTCGAACGGCGCGAGCCCGGCGGCGCGCCCCGCGCCGGGCGGTGTCGCGCGCTCCGGCTCCTCCAACCGGGTGCGCGCCCGGCTGGCCCGGCTGGGGGTCCAGCGGTCCAGCCCGTACAACCCGGTGCTCGAACCGCTGCTGCGCATCGTCCGCAGTAACGACTCCAAGATCGAGAGCGCCACGCTCCGCCAGATCGAGCGGGCCTACCAGGTGGCGGAGCGCTGGCACCGCGGCCAGAAGCGCAAGAGCGGCGACCCGTACATCACCCATCCGCTCGCGGTGACGACCATCCTCGCCGAGCTGGGCATGGACCCGGCGACGCTCATGGCGGGCCTGCTGCACGACACCGTCGAGGACACCGAGTACGGCCTGGACACCCTCCGCCGCGACTTCGGCGACCAGGTCGCCCTGCTGGTCGACGGCGTCACCAAGCTGGACAAGGTCAAGTTCGGTGAGGCCGCCCAGGCGGAGACCGTGCGGAAGATGGTCGTCGCCATGGCCAAGGACCCGCGGGTCCTGGTCATCAAGCTCGCCGACCGGCTGCACAACATGCGCACCATGCGCTACCTCAAGCGGGAGAAGCAGGAGCAGAAGGCCCGCGAGACCCTGGAGATCTACGCCCCGCTCGCGCACCGGCTGGGCATGAACACCATCAAGTGGGAGCTGGAGGACCTCGCCTTCGCGATCCTCTACCCCAAGATGTACGACGAGATCGTGCGGCTCGTCGCCGAACGGGCGCCCAAGCGCGACGAGTACCTGGCGATCGTCACCGACGAGGTCCAGGCCGATCTGCGCGGCGCCCGCATCAAGGCCACCGTCACCGGCCGCCCCAAGCACTACTACAGCGTCTACCAGAAGATGATCGTCCGCGGCCGCGACTTCGCGGAGATCTACGACCTGGTGGGCATCCGCGTCCTGGTGGACACCGTCCGTGACTGCTATGCGGCGCTCGGCACCATCCACGCCCGGTGGAACCCGGTGCCGGGGCGGTTCAAGGACTACATCGCGATGCCCAAGTTCAACATGTACCAGTCGCTGCACACGACGGTCATCGGGCCCAACGGCAAACCGGTCGAGCTGCAGATCCGCACCTTCGACATGCACCGCCGCGCCGAGTACGGCATCGCCGCGCACTGGAAGTACAAGCAGGAGGCCGTCGCGGGCGCCTCCAAGGTCCGCACCGACGCCCCCCGCGGAGCCGGCGGCAAGGACGACGCCATCAACGACATGGCGTGGCTGCGGCAACTGCTGGACTGGCAGAAGGAGACGGAGGACCCGGGGGAGTTCCTGGAGTCCCTGCGCTTCGACCTCTCCCGCAACGAGGTCTTCGTCTTCACCCCCAAGGGCGACGTCATAGCGCTGCCCGCCGGCGCCACCCCCGTCGACTTCGCCTACGCCGTGCACACCGAGGTCGGCCACCGCACCATCGGCGCCCGCGTCAACGGCCGCCTCGTACCGCTGGAATCGACCCTGGACAACGGCGACCTGGTCGAGGTCTTCACCTCCAAGGCACCCGGCGCCGGCCCGTCCCGGGACTGGCTCGGCTTCGTCAAGTCCCCCCGGGCCCGCAACAAGATCCGCGCCTGGTTCTCCAAGGAGCGCCGCGACGAGGCCATCGAGCACGGCAAGGACGCCATCGCCCGGGCCATGCGCAAGCAGAACCTGCCCATCCAGCGCATCCTCACCGGGGACTCGCTGGTCACGCTGGCGCACGAGCTGCGCTACCCGGACATCTCCTCGCTCTACGCCGCCATCGGCGAGGGCCATGTCACCGCGCAGAACATCGTGCAGAAGCTGGTCCACGCCCTGGGCGGGGAGGACGAGGCCAACGAGGACCTCGCCGAGTCCACGCCGCTGCGCCCCCGGACCAAGCGGCGGGCGAAGGGCGACCCGGGCGTGGTGGTCAAGGGCGTCGACGACGTCTGGGTGAAGCTGGCCCGCTGCTGCACCCCGGTGCCGGGGGATCCGATCATCGGCTTCGTCACCCGCGGCAGCGGCGTCTCGGTGCACCGCGCGGACTGCGTCAACGTGGACTCGCTCTCCCAGCAGCCGGAGCGCATCCTGGAGGTGGAGTGGGCGCCGACCCAGTCCTCCGTCTTCCTGGTGGCCATCCAGGTCGAGGCGCTGGACCGGTCGCGGCTGCTGTCGGACGTCACCCGCGTCCTCTCCGACCAGCACGTCAACATCCTCTCCGCGGCCGTGCAGACCTCCCGGGACCGGGTGGCGACCTCGCGGTTCACCTTCGAGATGGGCGACCCGAAGCATCTCGGCCATGTGCTGCGGGCGGTCCGCACGGTGGAGGGCGTCTACGACGTCTACCGCATCACCTCGGCCCGCCGGCCGTGAGCCGCCGGCCGTGAGCCGCCCGCCGTGAGCCGCCCGCCGGGGCCGGCCCGGCGGGACGGGAACCGCGGCGGCGGAACGCGGCAGCCGAACGGCGAACGGCCCCGGTGCGCAGTGCACCGGGGCCGTTCCGCGTCCGTGTCCGGACCGTCAGCCGCCGAACTCCTGCAGGCCCTTGAGCGCCTGGTCCAGCAGGGCCTGGCGGCCCTCCAGCTCCTTGGTGAGCTTGTCGGCCTTGGCGTTGTTGCCCGCGGCGCGGGCCGCCTCCACCTGGCCGCGCAGCTTGTCGACGGCGGCCTGCAGCTGGCCGGTCAGCCCTTCGGCGCGGGCCCGCGCCTCCGGGTTCGTCCGCCGCCACTCCGCTTCCTCGGCCTCCTGGATGGCGCGCTCGACCGCGTGCATCCGGCCCTCGATCCTCGGGCGGGCGTCGCGCGGCACATGGCCGATGGCCTCCCACCGCTCGTTGACCGAACGGAAGGCCGCCCGCGCCGCCTTGAGGTCGGTGACCGGCAGCAGCTTCTCCGCCTCGGCCGCCAGCTCCTCCTTGCGGGTCAGGTTCTCCCGCTGCTCGGCGTCGCGCTCCGAGAACGCCTCGGAGCGGGCCTGGAAGAAGACGTCCTGCGCGCCGCGGAAGCGGCTCCACAGGTCCTCCTCCGCCTCCCGCTGGGCGCGGCCGGCCGCCTTCCAGGCGGACATCAGCTCCCGGTACCGGGCGGCCGTCGGACCCCAGTCCGTGGAGCCGGAGAGCGACTCGGCCTCGGCGACCAGCTTCTCCTTGGCCTGGCGGGCCTCCTCCCGCTGCGCGTCGAGCGCGGCGAAGTGCGCCTTGCGCCGCTTGGAGAAGGCCGAACGGGCGTGGGAGAAGCGGTGCCACAGCTCGTCGTCCGTCTTGCGGTCGAGCCGGGGCAGCCCCTTCCAGGTGTCGACCAGGGCGCGCAGCCGCTCGCCGGCCGACCGCCACTGCTCGCTGCCGGCCAGCTCCTCGGCCTCGGCGACCAGCTTCTCCTTGGCCTGCCGCGCCTCGTCGGACTGCCGGGCCTTCGCCGCCCGGCGCTCCTCGCGCCGCGCCTCGACGACCTCGACGAGCTTGTCGAGCCGCTGCCGCAGGGCGTCGAGGTCGCCCACCGCGTGGTGCTGGTCGACCTGCTCCCGGATGTGGCCGATGGCCGTCATCGCGTCCTTGGCCGAGAGATCGGTGGTCCGCACCCGGCGTTCGAGGAGGCCGATCTCGACGACCAGCCCTTCGTACTTGCGCTCGAAGTAGGCAAGGGCCTCATCGGGAGAGCCGGCCTGCCACGATCCGACGACTTTCTCGCCCTCGGCCGTACGCACGTACACGGTCCCCGCCTCGTCGACGCGGCCCCACGGGTCGCTGCTCACAGCGCCTCCTCCACATGATGCCGTCACGAGCGCACGGCTCGCGGCATCGTCCACAGTTCCGCCCTCCTCACCCCCTGCGGGGAGGAGGGGCCCGGGCCGGCTCAACGCCCTGACCGGTTACACGCCAAACATAGGCGAATCCCGGGCCGGCTGTCCGCATCCGGACGGCCGGTATTTGGCCTCCGGGCGGGTCAGGCCTTGCGCACCGTCGCCTTGTTGATCACAACGGTGGCGTTGGGCGGGGTGTTCTGCGTCGCGTCGGGGGCGGCGGCACCCGCGTCGGCGATCTTCTTCAGGACCTTCATGCCCTCCTTGTCGACGGTCCCGAACGGCGTGTAGTCGGGCGGCAGCTGGCTGTCCTGGTAGACGAGGAAGAACTGGCTGCCGCCGCTGTCCCGGCCCTTCTTCTCCGCCGCGTTGTACTTGTTGGCCATCGCGACGGTGCCCGCCGGATAGACGTTCCCCTTGAGCCGGGGGTCCTTCAGGTTCTCGTCGGGGATGGTGTAGCCGGGGCCGCCCTGGCCCGTCCCCTGCGGGTCGCCGCACTGCAGGACGTAGATGCCCGACTCGGTCAGCCGGTGGCACCTGGTGTGGTCGAAGAACCCCTCGCCCGCCAGGAAGTTGAAGGAGTTGACGGTCCGGGGGGCCTTCCCGGCGTCCATCGTGATGCCGATGTCGCCGCAGGTCGTCTCCAGCTCCATCACGTAGGAGGCCGAGGTGTCGATCGTCATCTTCGGCTCCTTCTTCCACTGCTCGGTGCCGGGCTTGCCCTCGGCCGGCTCGTCGCAGGGGTCGGGAGCCTTGCTCGTCGCGGACGCCTCCGGGGAGGCCGCGGCGTCGTCCTTCGTGCCGTCGTCACCGCCCAGGCCGGCCGTGGCGGCAGCCGCCGCGCCCGCTACCAGGACGGCGGCCACCGCGGCCGCGATCACCGCGTTGCGGCGGCGTGCCCTGCGCCGCTGCGCGCGGCGCTCCTGCTGCCGTTCGAACTTCTTCCGGGCGAGTTCTCTCCGCCGCTGGTCGCTCGTGGCCACCGGTCCGTCTCCTCGTGACGTGGGGGGTCTGCGGGTTGGATCTGTCGGGTTTGTGCCGGTTCGGCAGTTTCGGTCCGTGTCGGTTCGCCCCTGCCGCCGTGGAACCTGGCCGTACCGTATACGGGTTCGCGGCCGCGGGACCGCCGCCGGTAGGCTCTGACCTGATCGGAATCCAGTGACCGGACCACATGTTGGGGACGATTGTGCTCATTGCCGGGTTCCCCGCCGGGGCCTGGGGGACCAACTGCTACCTGGTCGCCCCCGCCGCGGGCGAGGAGTGCGTGATCATCGATCCGGGCCACGAGGCGGCCCCCGGCGTCGAGGAGACGCTCGCCAAACACCGTCTCAAGCCCGTCGCCGTCATCCTCACCCACGGGCACCTCGACCATGTCGCCTCGGTCGTGCCCGTCTGCGGCGCCCACGGCGTACCGGCCTGGATCCACCCCGAGGACCGCTACATGATGAGCGACCCGGAGAAGGCCCTCGGCCTCTCCATCGGGCGGCAGCTCATGGGCGAGCTGACGATCGGAGAGCCCGATGACGTCGAGGAACTGGCCGACGGGGCGAAGCTGGAGCTGGCCGGCCTGGAGTTCGGCGTCGCGCACGCGCCCGGGCATACCAAGGGGTCGGTGACCTTCCGGATGCCCGAGCGGGCCGATGTGCCGCAGGTCTTCTTCTCGGGTGACCTGCTGTTCGCCGGCTCCGTCGGACGCACCGACCTGCCCGGCGGCGACCACGCCGAGCTGCTCCGGTCGCTGGCCCGGGTGTGCCTGCCGCTGGACGACTCGACCGTGGTGCTGTCCGGCCACGGCCCCCAGACCACCATCGGCCGCGAGCGCGCCGCCAACCCCTTCCTGCGGGAGCTGGCCGCCGGCCCCGGAACGTCCGCACCGGGCGTTCCACGACGAGGAATGTGAAGCTTCCCCCAGTGAGCACCTTCAAGGCCCCCAAGGGCACGTACGACCTCCTCCCGCCCGACTCCGCCGTGTACCTCGCGGTGCGCGAGGCGATCTCCGCCCCGCTGCGGCGCGCCGGCTACGGCTACGCCGAGACCCCCGGCTTCGAGAACGTCGAGCTGTTCTCGCGCGGTGTCGGCGAGTCGACCGACATCGTCACCAAGGAGATGTACACCCTCACCACCAAGGGCGGCGACGAGCTGGCGCTGCGCCCCGAGGGCACCGCCTCCGTGCTGCGCGCCGCGCTGGAGGCGAATCTGCACAAGGCCGGGAACCTCCCGGTGAAGCTCTGGTACTCCGGCTCGTACTACCGCTACGAACGCCCGCAGGCCGGCCGCTACCGGCACTTCTCGCAGGTCGGCGCCGAGGCCATCGGGGCCGAGGACCCGGCGCTGGACGCCGAGTTGATCATCCTTGCCGTGGACGCGTACCGCTCGCTGGGCCTGCGGGACTTCCGGCTGTTGCTGAACTCGCTCGGCGACAGGGAGTGCCGTCCCGTCTACCGCGCCGCCCTCCAGGACTTCCTGCGCGGACTCGACCTCGACGAGGACACCCGGCGCCGCATCGAGATCAACCCGCTGCGCGTCCTCGACGACAAGCGGGAGGCCGTGCAGAAGCAGCTCACCGGGGCGCCGATGATGCGCGACCACCTGTGCGCGTCCTGCACGGCCTACCACGAGGAGGTGCGGGAGCTGCTGACGGCGGCGGGCGTGGTCTTCGAGGACGACACCAAGCTGGTCCGCGGGCTGGACTACTACACCCGCACCACCTTCGAGTTCGTCCACGACGGCCTGGGCTCGCAGTCCGCGGTCGGCGGCGGCGGGCGCTACGACGGCCTCTCCGAGATGATCGGCGGGCCGGCCCTGCCCTCCGTCGGCTGGGCGCTCGGTGTGGACCGCACGGTACTCGCGCTGCGCGCCGAGGGCGTCGAACTCGGGCTGCCCGCGGCCACCCAGGTGTACGCGGTGCCGCTCGGCGAGGAGGCGCGCCGCGTGCTCTTCGGCGTCGTCACCGAGCTGCGCCGGGCCGGGATCGCGGCGGACTTCAGTTACGGCGGGCGCGGCCTCAAGGGCGCCATGAAGTCCGCGAACCGCAGCGGGGCGAGGATCGCCCTGGTCGCCGGGGAGCGGGATCTGGCCGAGGGCGTGGTCCAGCTCAAGGATCTGGAGAGCGGCGAGCAGCGGGCCGTACCGGCCGGCGAGATCACCGCGGCGGTCCGGGCCGCGCTGGGCTGAGGGGCTGAGCCCGGGTCCGGGGGAGCCGGGGACACGCCCCCGGCGCCGCGGACACCTGACGCACGGAGCCCGGCCGGTTCTCCGCCGCCGGCCGGGCTCCCCCCCCGTTCACGCTCCCGTGGTCCGCGCACCGGGAGCCGGCCGACGGCACCTCGTACAGGCCCCGCCGGAACCCGGCACCGCGCGCGGCCGCGTCCCGCCGAAGGCGCCGGATGCCGCGGGGAGACCCGGGGCATCCGGCGCCGGCGTCGTCAGCCGCAGCTGCTCTTGATCCACTGGTGGGACTTGAGCTTGTAGGTGCCCGCGAGGTTGCCGCGCTTGCCCTGCGGGGTGCAGCCCTTGCGCGTGTTGTAGTCCTTCCACTGGTAGTAGGCGACACCGGTGAAGCTGGAGCTCGTTCCGCGGTTCCACACGGACTTCACCTCGTCGGTCTGGGACCAGGAGCACTTGCTGGTGCCCTGGGTCCAGTCCGGGTCGGCCACGCTCCACGCGCACATGAGGCCGGTGCCGTCGCGACCGGTGAAGAAACAGACATTTCCGCTGACGCATGACTCCCACGGGGTGGGGGCGGCGGTCGCGGTCGTACCGGGCAGGGCCACGACCGCGGCGGCCGTCGCGGCGGCGACCGCCAGGGTCGTACGGATCTTGCGCATGGGATCTTCCCCACTTTCTCGCACACGGGTCAATGTGCTGGTGTTCCTGGTGGTGAAACGTCGTTCGGCCCGGCGTGGACGGTGGTGCGCCCCCCGGCCTCTCCGGCGGAATCGCGCCACAGCCCGGCTCGCCGGGACGCCCACAGCCTGGCGCGTTGTCCGCGACATGTCATTGGCCACCGGTGCACTACCCTTGCCGCACAGTGCACAGATGTCCGGGCGGCGTTCAGCAAGGCCCGTCCCGTGGACATCACTGCGGACCGGGGGCCAGGGAATCCTGTGGAGATCGTCTTCGACAGCACCGCTCTGCCTGCCCGGGAACGCCTCGACGCCTGGACGGAGGTCACGGCCCTGGCGCTGATGAGGACCCGCATCAAGGTCACCGACCCGTCCTCGTTCGAGGCGCGGCTGTGGGCCACGGTGCTGGGAGCCGCCCGGCTGACCGTCACGTCCTACGGGCCGCTGGTCGCCCAGCGCACACCGGCCCTGATCCGGCAGCTGGACCCCGAGTGGTACCAGCTGGCCGTGGTCCGCAGCGGACACCAGGGCATCGAGCAGGCGAGGAACCGCTCCCGCCTGGAGCCCGGCAGCCTCGTCGTCTACGACAGCTCGCGCCCGTTCGAGGCCGTGGTCGAGGACACCGGCCCGACCGAGACGCTGCTGCTGCAGTTTCCCAAGAGACTGCTGCCCCTGCCGAGTTCCAAGATCGACCGGCTGCTGGCGGTGCCGCTGCCCGGGACGCGGGGCATCGGCCGCGTCTTCGCCCGGTTCGTGCACACGCTGACCGAGGAGCCGTCGGCGGGCTGGCCCGCGCTCGACCGGGTCCGGCTGGGGCAGACCGCGCTGGACCTGGCGGCGGCGGTTCTGGCGCATCACGTGGACGATGAGTCGGCCACACCGTCGCGGTCGCCCAAGGAGGTCCTCTTCCTGCGCTTCACGTCGTTCATCGAGCAGCATCTCCACGACCCGGAGCTGGGCCCGGCAGCGCTCGCGGCGGCGCACCAGGTCTCGCTGCGCTATGTGCACCGGATCTTCCAGGAGCACGGCACGTCGGTGAGCGCGCACATCAAGGAGCGGCGTCTGGACCGGTGCCGGCGGGATCTGGCCGACCCGGCCCTGCGCCATCTCACCGTCCACGCCATCGCCACCCGGTGGGGGTTCACCCGGGCCCCCGAATTCAGCCGTTCCTTCCGTGCCGCCGTGGGCGCGCCTCCCGGCCGGTACCGCGCCGCGGCCCTCGCCGGGACCGCCGAGGACGACGGCGAGAGGCCCCCGGGACCGCGGAGTCCCCGGCGCGGCCGCCCCGGTGGCGAGCCGGAGTCCGGCCTGTCCCGGTGACACGGTCCGGTCCGCCCGGAGCCGCCCGCGGGCGAGGCCGCTGCGGCCTTATGGCCGCCGTACGGCGGGTGCGGAAGAATGTGCGGCCGCCGTCCCTCATCCGGTTGACCGGCCGGGGGAGAGCGGCGACCGGTGCCACAATGGCAGGAGGCCCGCCCGGACACCGGCCGGGACCGACGGAAGCGACGGGAAACGGCGATATGACGATGACAGAGCGGGACGGCCTGCCCGCCACCGACGGGGACGGCGGCGGGCACGGAGAGCACGGGGCGGCCGGTGTCCGCGGCGCCCTCGGCAGCGGCCGCGCCTTCGCCCTCATGCTCGTGATCACCGGCGCGGCGGGCCTCCTCGCCGCCTGGGTCATCACCCTCGACAAGTACAAGCTGCTGGAGGCCAAGGTGGAGGGCACCACCTTCACCCCCGGCTGCAGCCTCAACCCCGTCGTCTCCTGCGGCAACATCATGGAGAGCGACCAGGCGTCCGTCTTCGGCTTCCCCAACCCCATGCTGGGCCTGGTCGCCTACGGCATGGTGATCGCCATCGGCGTGGCCCTGCTGGGCGGCGCCCGCTTCCCCCGCTGGTACTGGCTCGGCCTGAACGCCGGAACCCTCTTCGGCGTGGGCTTCTGCATGTGGCTCATGTACCAGTCGCTGTACGTGATCGGCTCGCTCTGCCTGTGGTGCAACCTCGCCTGGGTCGCCACCATCGTGATGTTCAGCTACGTCACCGCGCACAACATCCGGCACCGCCTCCTCCCGGCGCCGGACGGGCTGCGCCGCGCGGTGGCGGAGTTCCACTGGGTGCTGCCGGTGGTCTGGATCGGCGCCATCGGCATGCTGATCCTGACCCGCTGGTGGGACTTCTGGACGAGCTGAGCCCGGCCCCTTCCCGGGCCGCGCCGGCCGCCCGCGCGCCCCGTCATCCCGCTGCGGCGCCGACGGGGCGCGCGCATGCCGCGCCGGCCGCCGCTGTTTCCGGGCAGCGGACTGCCGGGGGCCCCTCTCCCGGCCCGGACGGCGTTGTCGGCGCGGTGCCTTAGGGTTTCCGACGTGGAGCCCGACCTGTTCACCGCCGCCGCCGAGGACCGCCAGCGCAAGGACCCGGCGAGCAGCCCCCTGGCCGTACGGATGCGCCCGCGCACCCTGGACGAGGTGATGGGCCAGCAGCATCTGCTGCGGCCCGGGTCTCCGCTGCGCCGGCTCGTCGGCGAGGGGGAGGGCGGCCCCGCGGGCCCGTCCTCGGTGATCCTCTGGGGCCCGCCCGGCACCGGCAAGACCACCCTCGCGTACGTCGTCAGCCAGGCCACCAACAAGCGCTTCGTCGAACTCTCCGCGATCACGGCCGGGGTGAAGGAGGTGCGGGCCGTCATCGACGGCGCCCGCCGCGCCTCCGGCGGCTACGGCCAGGAGACCGTCCTCTTCCTCGACGAGATCCACCGCTTCAGCAAGGCGCAGCAGGACTCCCTGCTCCCGGCCGTCGAGAACCGCTGGGTCACGCTCATCGCCGCCACCACCGAGAACCCGTACTTCTCGGTCATCTCCCCGCTGCTCTCCCGCTCGCTGCTGCTCACCCTGGAGCCGCTGACCGAGGACGGCCTGCGCGATCTGCTGCGCCGCGCCGTCGCGGACGAACGCGGGCTCGGCGGCGCGGTCTCCCTGACGGCGGACGCGGAGAACCACCTGCTGCGGATCGCCGGCGGCGACGCCCGCCGCGCGCTCACGGCCCTGGAGGCCGGTGCCGGATCGGCCATCTCGCAGGGGGAGAAGGAGATCACGCTCCGGGCGCTGGAGGAGGCCGTCGACCGGGCGGCGGTGACGTACGACCGCGACGGCGACCAGCACTACGACGTCGCCAGCGCGCTCATCAAGTCCATCCGCGGTTCGGACGTGGACGCCGCGCTGCACTACCTGGCCCGGATGATCGAGGCGGGCGAGGACCCCCGGTTCATCGCCCGGCGGCTGATGATCTCCGCGAGCGAGGACATCGGCATGGCCGACCCGACGGCCCTCCAGACCGCCGTCGCGGCGGCCCAGGCGGTGGCGCTGATCGGCTTCCCGGAGGCCCGGATCGCGCTGGGCCAGGCGGTGATCGCCCTCGCCCTCGCGCCCAAGTCCAACGCCGCCTACCTCGCGATCGACGCGGCCCTCGCGGACGTACGGGCCGGGCTGGCCGGCCCCGTACCGCCGTATCTGCGCGACGGCCACTACCAGGGCGCGCAGAAACTCGGCCACGCGCAGGGCTACGTCTATCCGCACGACGTCCCCGGCGGCATCGCCGCGCAGCAGTACGCCCCGGACGCCGTCCACGGCAAGCGCTACTACGAGCCGACGCGCTACGGGACGGAGGCCCGCTACGCGGACGTCGCCGAGCGGGTGCGGGCCCGCCTCCGCGGCGAGGCCTCTCTGCCGCGCCCGCCGGAGCGCGCCCCGGCCCGGCCGGGGGCGGAGGGGCGGCCGGCCGGGACCGGGGGAGTGCCGGAGCGGCCCGGGGACGGACCGGAGAAGCGCGGGCAGGACCCGGGGCAGTCGGCGAACCCGGGGCAGTCGGCGAACCCGGAGAAGCGGGCGGAGCCGGGGAAGGGCAGCGCCGGGTAACCGGCGCAACTCTCGCGGCGGGGGCCGGGAAGCGCCTCGACCGGGGTCCGCCGGCCGGGGCAGGATGCTCCCATGACCGTCCCCGCCGCGCCCCCCTCCGGCCCCGCCGCCCAGGGCGTCGACGCGTCCGGCGTCCTTGCCTTCCTCGACGCCCTCGAAGCCGCCCCGGAGATCGAGCCGCACAGCCTGGTGATCGTGCGGCACGGGCACCCGGTCGCCTCGGGCTGGTGGGCGCCGTACACCGCCGAGCGCCCCCACCTGCTGTACTCGCTCAGCAAGAGCTTCACCGGGACCGCCGCCGCCCTGGCCGAGGCCGAGGGCCTGCTCGACTTCGACGCGCCGGTGATCTCGTACTTCCCGGAGTTCGAGGCCGGCATCACCGATCCGCGCAGCCGGGCCCTGCTCGTGCGGCACGTGGCGGCCATGGCGAGCGGCCACCGGCGGGACACCGTCGAGGAGGCCTACCGCCGGGACCCCGCCGAGCCCGTCCGGGGATTCCTGCTGCTGCCGCCGGACGAGGACCCGGGCACGGTCTTCGCCTACAACCAGCCCGCCACCTACACGCTCGCCGCGATCGTCCAGCGCGTGACCGGACAGTCGCTCACCGGCTATCTGCGGCCCCGGCTGCTGGACCCGCTGGGCATCGGGGAGGTGTTCTGGCGTCGCGACCGCACGGGCCGCGAGCTCGGCTTCAGCGGACTGCACGCCACCACCGAGGCCGTGGCCCGGCTCGGGCAGCTGTATCTGGACGACGGGGTCCGGCAGGGCCGGCGGCTGCTGCCCGAGGGCTGGGTGGACCGGGCCACGCGTCCCCGCACACCGACCGCCGGAGCCATCGGGGACGCGGAATGGCGGGACTGGGACCACGGCTACGGCTACCAGTTCTGGATGTCCCGGCACGGCTACCGGGGTGACGGCGCGTACGGCCAGTTCTGCCTGGTGCTGCCGGAGCAGGACGCCGTGATCGCGACGACCGCGGCGACCGAGCGGATGCCGGAGTTCCTGAACCTGGTCTGGGAGCATCTGCTGCCCGCCTTCGGCCCCGCGCCGCTGGCCGGCCGGGAGGCCGCCGACGCGGAGTTGCGGGACCGCCTCGGGCGGCTCGCGCTGCCGCCCGCCCCGGGCCGGTCCGCGCCCCCGGAACGGGCGCGGGACTGGGCGGCCGCCGAGTTCACGTCCTCCGGAGCGGCGGGCCCGGTCCGCGCGGCCCGGCTCGCCCGGGGCGGCGACGGCTGGACGCTCACGCTCACCGGCGAAAGGGACCGGCCGGACCGGCCGGACCGGCTGGACCTGCGCATCGGAGGGGAGGGCTGGTGGGTCGCCGAGGAGCCCGTCCCGACCGCGGTGAGCGGCGGCTGGACCGAGGCCGGCACGCTGGCGGTGGAGACGGTGTTCCTGGAGACCCCGCACCGCCTGGCGCTGACCTGTTCCCTCGCGGACCGGACGGTCGCCGCGCAGTGGCGCACCCAGCCGCTGCACGGCGGCCCGCTCACCTCGCTGCGCGCCCCGCGCGGCCCGGCCTGAGCCCGGCCTGGTCCGGTCTGAGCCCGGCCGGACCCGGTCGGCGCCCCGGGGGCGCCCGGGGCCGCCCCGGCGGAGCGGGGGCTCCCGCCCCCGACTCGACGGGAATCCGCGGCCGAATGCGCAACCGCGGGCCGCCGGAGTCCGCGGTCGACGCCCTTCCGTGAAGCCCCTCCGTGAAGCCCTTCCCGGAGCCGCCGCAGCCTCAGCGCAGGCCGAAGCGACGGGACCAGGCGAACATGTCGGCCGTCGTCGCGTTCCCCCCGCACACCACCAGGCCGAGCCGGGCCCCGTCGCCGACCCGGTCCAGGACCCGCCGGGCGGCGGGCAGCAGACAGCCGGCGGCCGGTTCGGCCCACACCTTGGCGTGGTCGGCCAGGTCCAGCGAGCCCTGGACGGCCTCCTGGTCCGACACCACGAGAACGTCGGTGACGAGAGCGGAGACATGGTCGTACGTCAGCGGCGACACGGACGGGGCGCTGAGCGTGGAGACGATCGACGTCAGGGCGACCGGCCGCGGGCCGCCCGCCGCCAGCGCCTCGGACATGGCCTGCGCGCCCTCGGTCTCCACGCCCCACACCCGCACGCCGGGCCGGCTCGCCCGCAGGGCGGCGGCGACGCCGGAGATGAGAGCGCCGCCCCCGATGCTCACGAGAACGTCGGTGAGCTCACCGGCATCGGCGGCGAACTCCAGTCCGACCGTGCCCTGTCCGGCGATCACCACTGGGTCGTCGAAGGGGTGGACCGGGGTCAGCCCCTCCTGCTGGAGCCGCGTCATGAGCGCGAAAGCCCCGTCCATGTCGTCGGTCAGCCGCACCAGCGCGCCGGCCGCCTCACAGATCTCCACGGCACGGCCGGGCGCCGAGCGCGGCATCACCACCGTGGCCTTCACATCAAGGGCCGCGGCCATGACCGCGAGGGCGATCCCGTGGTTGCCGCCGCTGACGGCCACCACTCCGGCGGCCCGCTCGGCCTCGCCCAGCGACAGCAGCTTCGCCGCCGCCCCGCGCGCCTTGAACGAACCGGTGCGCTGCAGCAGTTCGAGCTTCGCGGTGACCGGGGCACCGAGCAGCGCCGACAGGCCCGGGCTGTCCACGGTCGGGGTGCGCACGACGCGCCCGGCGATCCGCTCGGCCGCGGCTTCGATCTCCGAGATGCCGATCACGGCAGTCATCCTTCCGGCGCGGGGTCGCGGAGCGCGCCGTGTGGAACCCTGACTCACGGAGAGAGCCGGGTCAACGCGGTTCGTGGACGGTGCGCGGCGAGCGGGCCACCGCGGCCCCGCGGGCCGGCCGGGCCGTGCCGGCCCCTCGGCCCGTTCCCGGCCCCGGAGCCGCGTCAGCCGGCCGCGGAGCCATTGCCCGGCCCCGGATACCATGGGGTACGGCGACGGGCGCGGCGTCCGCGATCTCGATCAGCGCGGTGAGCCCGTCGTCCTGCGCGTGGGCCGCGGCGCGAGCCGCGGGGGAGTCCCCAGGCGTCAGCAGCAGCACGTCCCCGTCCGCCGTGACGGCGCGTGCCGTGGGCGCACCGGCGTCCCAACCGCCCGAATCCGCGCTGGGAATGGCCTGCGCGGCGGAGGCGTTCGACTCCGCGAGGGTACGTACGCGCCCGGCTGCCACCGGCTGCCGGGCGTCTTCCCAGGGGCGCGGCTGACCCGTCGTCCCGGCAGGGGCCGGCACGGATTCCGTGGGGCGGCCGGAGCCGGGCACGGGGCTCCGAAGTCGAAACATGCGTTCCCCTCCGATAAGGTAAGCCTCACCTAATGTGTATGGAGGGTGTTTCCCCGTGAACCAGTCGCGTCCCAAGGTCAAGAAGTCGCGGGCCCTCGGCATCGCCCTGACGCCGAAGGCCGTCAAATACTTCGAGGCCCGCCCGTACCCGCCGGGCGAGCACGGCCGTGGCCGCAAGCAGAACAGCGACTACAAGGTCCGGCTGCTGGAGAAGCAGCGTCTGCGCGCCCAGTACGACATCAGCGAGCGCCAGATGGCCCGTGCCTACGACCGCGCCCGGAAGGTCGAGGGCAAGACGGGCGAAGCGCTCATCGTCGAGCTGGAGCGCCGTCTGGACGCGCTCGTCCTGCGGTCGGGCCTCGCCCGCACCATCTACCAGGCCCGCCAGATGGTGGTCCACGGCCACATCGAGGTCAACGGCCGGAAGGTCGACAAGCCGTCCTTCCGGGTCCGCCCGGACGACGTCGTGCGGGTGCGCGAGCGCAGCCGCGCCAAGCACCCCTTCCTGGTCGCCCGTGAGGGCGGCTACGACACCGACGGCGAGACCCCCCGCTACCTGGAGGTCAACCTCCAGGCGCTGGCCTTCCGCCTGGACCGGGACCCCAACCGCAGGGAGATCCCGGTCATCTGCGACGAGCAGCTCGTCGTCGAGTACTACGCCCGCTGACGCCCCCTCACTCACGTCGGCCGGTGCCCGCGGAAACGTATCGCCTCCCGCGCGCCCGTCCGACGGGCCGGAACCGCCGTCTCCCCGCGCGCACCGGGGAGGCGGCGGTCCGCGTTCCGGCCCGGACGGGCCCTTCCGGCGCCACGCCAAATCGGGTACGGGGCCGTCGGCGCGAGACGCTAGGCTTCTGCCAGGTCCCGCGCCGCCGAACAGGCCGGACCGCCCGGCGGACCGGCCCGCCCGGGCCCGCCGCCCGGCGCGCGGGTCCCCGGCCGGGGGCCGGTAACCTCCCGGGGCGCATCCGGGTCGCAGTCGTCTGAGGGAGCGGTGCCAAGGTGTCCGGTGGAGAAGTGGCCGGGATTCTCGTAGCCGTCTTCTGGGCGATTCTGGTGTCCTTCCTGGCCGTGGTGCTGGTGAGGCTGGCCCAGGTGCTCAGAGCGGCCACCCGGCTGGTGGCGGACGTCACCGAGCACGCCGTCCCGCTGCTGGGCGAGGCCTCCGAGACCGTCCGCTCCGCGCAGACCCAGCTCAGCCGGGTCGACGCCATCGCGTCCGACGTCCAGGAGGTCACCTCCAACGCCTCGGCGCTCTCCTCGACCGTCGCCTCCACCTTCGGCGGCCCGCTGGTGAAGGTCGCCGCGTTCGGCTACGGCGTCCGCAGGGCAATCGGACGCAAGGGCGCGCCGCAGGAGCGGCGCCGCACCGTGATCAGGAGTCGAGCGGTGCCCCCGGCCCGCAAGGGCGGGCGGGGCGACCGGCGAGGGAGAGGCTGACCGATGTTCCGCCGCATGTTCTGGTTCACCGCGGGCGCCGCCACCGGCGTGTGGGCCACCACCAAGGTCAACCGCACGCTGAAGCGGCTCACGCCGGAGAGCCTGGTGGCCCAGGCGGCCGACAAGGCCGTCGAGGCGGGCCACCGCCTCAAGGACTTCGCCCTCGACGTCAAGGCCGGCATGGCGCAGCGCGAACTCGAACTCAACGACGCCCTGGGCATCGCCGCCCAGGACGGCCCCCAGGAACTGCCCCCGCCGCGCCGCCCGGCCGCGCTGGGCCCGACCCACCCGAACAACCGGAATGAGGACCACTGATGGAGTCGGCTGAAATCCGCCGCCGCTGGCTGAGCTTCTTCGAGGAGCGGGGGCACACCGTCGTCCCGTCGGCGTCGCTGATCGCGGACGACCCGACGCTGCTGCTGGTCCCCGCGGGCATGGTGCCCTTCAAGCCGTACTTCCTCGGTGAGGTCAAGCCGCCCTTCCCGCGCGCCGCCAGCGTCCAGAAGTGCGTCCGCACCCCGGACATCGAAGAGGTCGGCAAGACCACCCGGCACGGCACCTTCTTCCAGATGTGCGGCAACTTCTCCTTCGGCGACTACTTCAAGGAAGGCGCCATCGAGCTCGCCTGGGAGCTGCTCACCGGCTCCGTCGAGCACGGCGGTTACGGCCTCGACCCGGAGAAGCTCTGGATCACCGTCTACGAGGAGGACGACGAGGCCGAGCGCATCTGGCGCGACAAGGTCGGCGTGCCCGCCGAGCGCATCCAGCGCCTGGGCAGGGAGCACAACTACTGGTCCATGGGCGTCCCCGGCCCCTGCGGCCCCTGCTCGGAGATCAACTACGACCGCGGCCCGGAGTTCGGCGAGGAGGGCGGCCCGGCCGTCAACGACGAGCGCTACGTGGAGATCTGGAACCTGGTCTTCATGCAGTACGAGCGCGGCCCCGGCTCCGGCAAGACGGACTTCCCGATCCTCGGCGAGCTGCCCAGCAAGAACATCGACACCGGCCTCGGCATGGAGCGGCTGGCGATGATCCTCCAGGGCGTCCGCAACATGTACGAGACGGACACCCTCCGCGTCGTCATGGACAAGGCCACCGAGCTCACCGGCGTCCGCTACGGTGCCGCCGAGGACTCGGACGTCTCGCTGCGCGTGGTCGCCGACCACCTCCGCACCTCCGTGATGCTCATCGGCGACGGTGTCACCCCCGGCAACGAGGGCCGCGGCTACGTGCTGCGCCGCATCATGCGCCGCGCCATCCGCAACATGCGGCTGCTCGGCGCCACCGGGCCGGTCGTCGGCGAGCTCGTGGACACCGTCATCGGGACCATGGGCGAGCAGTACCCGGAGCTGATCACCGACCGCAAGCGCATCGAGACCGTCGCGCTCGCCGAGGAGGCCGCCTTCCTCAAGACCCTCAAGGCCGGCACCAACATCCTCGACACCGCCGTCTCCGAGACCAAGAGCGCCGGCAAGGCCGTCCTCCCCGGCGACAAGGCGTTCCTGCTCCACGACACCTGGGGCTTCCCGATCGACCTCACCCTGGAGATGGCCGCCGAACAGGGCTTGTCCGTGGACGAGGAGGGCTTCCGCCGGCTGATGAAGGAGCAGCGGGAGCGCGCCAAGGCCGACGCCCGCGCCAAGAAGACCGGCCACGCCGACGTCTCCTCCTACCGCGAGGTGGCCGACCGCGCCGGGGCCACGGTCTTCACCGGCTACACCGACACCGAGGGCGAGTCGACCGTCGTCGGCCTGCTGGTGGACGGCGTGCCCGCGCCGGCCGCGCAGGAGGGGGACGAGGTCGAGGTCGTCCTCGACCGCACCCCCTTCTACGCCGAGGGCGGCGGCCAGCAGGCCGACACCGGCCGGATCCGGCTCGACACCGGAGCCGTCGTGGAAGTGCGCGACGTACAGCAGCCCGTACCGGGTGTCAGCGTGCACAAGGGCGTCGTCCAGGTCGGTGAGGTCACGCTCGGCGCCGGCGCGCACGCCGTGATCGACGTGATCCGCCGCCGGTCCATCGCCCGCGCCCACAGCGCCACCCACCTCACCCACCAGGCGCTGCGCGACGCCCTGGGCCCGACCGCCGCCCAGGCCGGCTCGGAGAACGCCCCCGGCCGCTTCCGCTTCGACTTCGGCTCGCCGACGGCCGTCCCCGGCACGGTCCTCACCGACGTGGAGCAGAAGATCAACGAGGTGCTGGCCCGTGAACTCGACGTCACCGCCGAGGTGATGTCGATGGAGGACGCCAAACGGCAGGGCGCCATCGCCGAGTTCGGCGAGAAGTACGGCGACCGGGTGCGCGTGGTCACCATCGGCGACTTCTCCAAGGAGCTGTGCGGCGGCACCCACGTCCACAACACCGCGCAGCTCGGCCTGGTCAAGCTGCTCGGGGAGTCCTCCATCGGTTCCGGTGTGCGCCGGGTGGAGGCCCTGGTCGGCGTGGACGCCTACCAGTTCCTCGCCCGCGAGCACACGGTCGTCTCCCAGCTCACCCAGCTGGTGAAGGGCCGCCCGGAGGAGCTGCCGGAGAAGATCTCCGGGATGCTCGCCAAGCTCAAGGACGCCGAGAAGGAGATCGAGCGCTTCCGTGCCGAGAAGGTGCTGCAGGCCGCCGCCGGCCTGGCCGCCGGCGCCAGGGACGTCCGGGGCGTCGCGCTGGCCGCCGGGCGGGTCCCGGACGGCACCGGCGCCGACGACCTGCGCAAGCTCGTCCTCGACGTGCGCGGGCGGATCCAGGGCGGCCGGCCCGCCGTGGTGGCGCTGTTCACCGTTGTCAAGGACCGTCCGCTGGCCGTGATCGCCACCAACGAGGCCGCCCGCGAGCGCGGCATCAAGGCCGGCGAACTGGTCCGCACCGCCGCCAAGACCCTCGGCGGCGGTGGCGGCGGCAAGGACGACGTGGCGCAGGGCGGCGGCCAGAACCCGGCCGCCGTCGACGAGGCCGTGGCCGCCGTCGAGCGGCTCGTCGCCGAGAAGGCGGCCTGACGGCATGACGGAGGAGAACCGGGCGGCGCTCCGGCGCGGGCGGAGGATCGCCGTTGACGTCGGGGACGCCCGGATCGGGGTCGCCTCCTGCGACCCCGACGGGATCCTGGCCACCCCGGTGGAGACCGTGCCGGGACGCGACGTCCCGGCCGCCCACCGGCGGCTGGCGGCGATCGTCGCCGAGTACGAGCCGATCGAGGTCGTGGTCGGGCTGCCCCGTTCCCTGAAGGGAACGGAGGGCCCGGCCGCGGCCAAGGTCAGAAGCTTCGCCCTGCAGCTCGCCAGGACGGTCCGGCCGGTCCCGGTGCGCCTCGTCGACGAGCGGATGAGTACGATCACGGCGGCGCGGGGCCTGCGGGCCTCCGGTGTGAACTCCCGCAAGGGGCGCTCGATGGTGGACCAGGCCGCGGCCGTGGTCATCCTGCAGAACGCGCTGGAGACCGAAAGGGTGTCGGGCGCTCCTCCGGGCGAGACCGTCGAACTGGTCATCTGATCGCGATACGGTAACGTTCGCGCGAAAGTGCGACCCGAACACCGTCGCATACAAGCGGAATGAGGCGGACCGGACCACTGCGCTCCCCACGCGCGCACCGGGAGCCGCCTCCTGTGGGCCAGGAGACCGATGACTGAGTATGGCCGGGGCCGAGGTTCCGAACCGTGGCATCCCGAGGACCCGCTCTACGGGGACCGGGGCTGGGACGGGCAGCAGACGGCGGACGGCCTGTCTCCTCACAGAGAGCAACCGCGGCAGTACCCCGGGCAGTACCAGCAGCAGGCCCCGTGGGACCCCCAGGGCGCGCCGTATCCCGGGCCGCAGTACCCGGACCAGGGATACCCCCAGCAGGGCGGGCAGCAGGGGTACCCCCAGCAGGGATACCCCCAGCCCCAGCACCCCCAGCCCCAGCAGCCCCAGTACCCCCAGCAGGGCGGCCGGCAGCACGGCTGGGCCGGCGGTCCGCAGGACACCGGCCAGGGCTACGCCATGGACCCGTACGGGCACGGCGGCCCGTACGGGCAGCAGCCGTCCGACCCCTACGGCCACCCGTACCCGCAGCAGCCCGGACAGCAGGGCCCCCCGCAGCCGTACGGGGAGGGCCGGCCGCACGGGCACCCGGAGCAGGGCCGGAGGCACCCCGATCCCGGGACCGGCCCGCAGCCGCAATACCGCCCCGCACCGCACGAGCGGCAGCCCGGCGAGGACGACTGGCAGCAGGGGGAGGACGGTCCCGGGCACGCCTTCTTCGCCGACGAGCCGGACAACGCCCCCGGCCGCCGCGGAGGCCGGGCGGCAGCCCGCGACGAGCGTTCCGCCCGCCGCGGTGACGGCTACGACGAACCCGGCGGCCACGACGACGCGTTCGACGACGACCACGACGACCACGACGGCGGGGACGGGGAAGGCCGCCGCGGCGGCCGGCCCAAGAAGCGCCGCAGCGGCGTGGCCTGTCTCTTCGTCGCCGTCGTACTCGGCGGCGGTGTGGCGGCCGGCGGCTGGTTCGCGTACGACTTCTACCAGACCCACTTCGGTCCGGCGCCGGACTTCGCCGGGGAGGGCTCCGGCTCCGTGCAGGTCGAGATCCCGCAGGGCGCCGGCACCGGCGAGATGGGCCGGATCCTCAAGGGCGCCGGTGTGGTGAGGAGCGCCCAGGCGTTCGTCGACGCGGCGGAGGAGAACCCGAAGGGCCTCACCATCCAGCCCGGCGTCTACGCGATGAAGAAGGAGATGTCGGGCGCCGCGGCCGTCGACTGGATGCTCTCCCCGGAGAGCCGCAACGCGCTCATCGTCCCCGAGGGCATGCGCAACGCACAGGTCTACGCGGCCATCGACAAACGGCTCGAACTGAAGGCCGGGACCACGGCGGAGGTCGCCGAGAAGAAGGCCGGGAAGCTCGGACTGCCCGACTGGGCCGATGACAACGAGAAGATAATGGACCCGCTGGAAGGGTTCCTCTACCCGGCCCGCTACGACGTGAGCGAAGGCGCCAAGCCCGAGGACGTCCTGAAGAAGATGATCGCCCGCGCCGCGGCCGAGTACGAGAAGCTGGACGTCGAGGCCAACGCCGAGAAGCTGAAGCTCGATTCGCCGCTGCAGCTCGTCACCGTCGCCAGCCTCGTCCAGGCCGAGGGCAAGACCAGCGACGACTTCAGCAAGATGGCCCGGGTCGTCTACAACCGCCTCGACCCGGGCAACACCGAGACCTACGGGAAGATCGAATTCGACTCGGCCTTCAACTATCTGAAGGGCCAGAGCGAAAT
This sequence comes from Streptomyces sp. F63, assembly GCF_018070345.1. Lineage (GTDB taxonomy): Bacteria > Actinomycetota > Actinomycetes > Streptomycetales > Streptomycetaceae > Streptomyces. Next base: position 96,286 of record NZ_JAGPXX010000004.1, on the reverse strand, counting down.
CAACATCGGGATCAAGGAGATCCGCACCACCGATCACCCGTACAACACCTACTTCTACCGCGGCCTGCCGCCCGGCCCCATCGGCAACCCGGGAGCCGAGGCGATGAAAGCGGCGATCGACCCGGAGCCCGGAGACTGGTACTACTTCGTCGGCGTCGACGGGGAGAACACCAAGTTCGCGGAGACCCACGAGGAGCACGAGAAGCTCGTGGAGGAGTTCAACGCGAACCAGAAGAACAAGGGCTGAGGATGAGCGCAGCGACACCCCCGGCGACACCCCCGGCGACACCCCCGGCGGCGGACCCCGCGGCGACCGCCGCGCCGCCGCCCGCTCCCGGCGGCCCCGCCGGGAGCGGGCGCCGCGCCGCCGTCCTGGGCCTGCCCATCGAGCACTCGCTCTCCCCGGTGCTGCACCGGGCCGCGTACGCCGCCCTCGGCCTGGACGGCTGGCGCTACGACCGCTTCGCGGTGGACGAGGCCGCCCTCCCGGCCTTCCTCGGCGGTCTGGACGCCTCCTGGGCGGGCCTGTCGCTGACCATGCCGCTCAAACGCGCCGTCATCCCGCTGCTGGACCGGATCAGCGACACGGCCGCCTCGGTGGAGGCCGTCAACACGGTCGTGTTCACCGCCGGCGGAGGCCGCGCCGGGGAGAACACCGACATCCCCGGCATCGTCGCGGCGCTCCGCGAGCGCGGCGCCGGACGGGTCGCGCGGGCCGCGATCCTCGGCGCCGGGGCCACCGCCTCCTCCGCCCTCGCCGCGCTCTCCCGGATCTGCTCCGGCGAGGTCACGGTGTACGTCCGCAGCGAGAGCCGGGCGGCCGAGATGCGCGGCTGGGGCGAGCGGCTGGGCGTCCCCGTGACCACCGCGGGCTGGGACGCCGCCGCCGGGGCGTTCGACGCCCCGCTGGTCGTCGCCACCACCCCGGCCGGTGCCACCGACCACCTCGCCGCGGCCGTGCCGGAGCATCCGGGCACCCTGTTCGACGTGCTCTACGATCCGTGGCCGACCCGGCTCGCCGCGGCCTGGTCCGCGCGCGGCGGGGCCGTCGTCGGCGGTCTCGACCTCCTCGTCCACCAGGCCGTGCTCCAGGTGGAGCTGATGACGGGCCGCGCCCCGGCGCCGCTGGCGGCCATGCGCGCCGCCGGGGAGGCCGCGCTCGCCGCCCGCTCCACCGGCCCCGCTCGTACCACGAGCTGAAACGGCTGTCCGTTTGGCGGACCGGCGCCCGGTCCGCCGCCCCCGGCATGGCAGGATCGACGGCGGCGGGCCGGGGCCGCGCACCCGGCCGTGCCGCCGCACACACCAGGGCGCGAGCATGAGGAGCACCGTTGAGCAGGTTGCGCTGGCTGACCGCGGGGGAGTCGCACGGCCCCGCACTGGTCGCGACGCTGGAAGGGCTGCCCGCGGGCGTGCCCGTCACCACGGACATGGTGGCGGACGCCCTGGCCCGGCGGCGGCTCGGCTACGGCCGGGGCGCCCGGATGAAGTTCGAGCGGGACGAGGTCACCTTCCTCGGCGGCGTCCGGCACGGCCTGACCCTCGGCTCCCCGGTCGCGATCATGGTGGGCAACACCGAGTGGCCCAAGTGGGAGCAGGTCATGGCCGCCGACCCGGTGGACCCGGCCGTCCTCGCCGAACTGGCCCGCAACGCCCCGCTGACCCGCCCCCGTCCCGGCCACGCCGACCTCGCGGGCATGCAGAAGTACGGCTTCGACGAGGCCCGGCCGGTCCTGGAGCGCGCCTCCGCCCGGGAGACCGCCGCCCGGGTGGCGCTCGGCGCCGTCGCCCGCTCCTATCTCCAGGAGACGGCCGGCATCGAGATCGTCTCCCACGTCGTCGAACTGGCCGCCGCCAGGGCCCCGTACGGGGTGCTGCCCCAGCCCTCCGACGTGGAACGGCTGGACGCCGACCCGGTGCGCTGCCTCGACCCGGCGGCGAGCGAGGCGATGGTCGCCGAGATCGACCGGGCCCACAAGGACGGCGACACCCTCGGCGGCGTCGTCGAGGTACTGGCCTACGGCGTCCCGGTCGGCCTGGGCTCGCACGTCCACTGGGACCGGCGGCTGGACGCCCGCCTCGCCGGAGCCCTGATGGGCATTCAGGCCATCAAGGGCGTGGAGGTCGGCGACGGCTTCGACCTCGCCCGGGTGCCCGGCTCGCAGGCCCATGACGAGATCGTCTCCACCGAGGACGGCATCCGCCGCACCTCCGGCCGCTCCGGCGGCACCGAGGGCGGGCTCTCCACCGGCGAACTGCTGCGCGTGCGGGCCGCGATGAAACCCATCGCGACCGTGCCCCGCGCCCTGGCCACCGTCGACGTCGTCACCGGCGAGGCCACCCGGGCACACCACCAGCGCTCCGACGTCTGCGCCGTGCCCGCGGCGGGCATCGTGGCCGAGGCCATGGTGGCGCTCGTCCTGGCGGACGCGGTGGCGGAGAAGTTCGGCGGCGACAGCGTCCCCGAGACCCGGCGCAACGTCCGCTCCTTCCTCGACGCCCTGGCCATCCGGTGACGGGGACGGAAACGCAGCCGGGCGACGGGCCCGCGCCCGGCCGTGGCCCCGCCGTCGTGCTGATCGGCCCGCCCGGCTCCGGCAAGTCCACCGTCGGCGCGCTCCTCGCCGAGCGGCTCGGCACCGGCTACCGCGACACCGACAGCGACATCGAGCGGATCGCGGGCAAGCCGATCCCGGAGATCTTCTTCGAGGACGGCGAACCGCACTTCCGTGCCCTGGAACGGCGGGCCGTCCGCGAGGCGGTCGCGGAACACCCCGGCGTCCTCTCCCTCGGCGGCGGGGCGGTCATGGACGAGGAGACCCGGAGCCTGCTGACCGGACTGCCGGTCGTCTTCCTCGACGTCGGCCTCGCCGACGCCGTCAAGCGCGTCGGTCTCGACGCCCCGCGCCCGCTGCTGGCCGTCAACCCCCGCCGGCAGTGGCGCGCCCTGATGGAGCAGCGCCGCCCGCTGTACACGGAGACCGCCCGCGCCGTCGTGGCCACCGACGGCCGCAGCCCGGAGGACGTCGCCGAAGCGGTCCTCGACGCACTCGAACTGAGGCAGACATGACGGAAACCCCCACCGCCATCGAGGTCGGCGGCACCGCCGGCACCGACCCGTACACCGTGCTCGTCGGCCGGCAACTCCTCGGCGAGCTGCCCTCGCTGATCGGCCCCGCGGCCCAGCGGGTGGCCGTCGTCCACCCCGAGGCCCTGGAGGCCACCGGCGAGGCACTCCGCGCCGACCTCGCGGCGCAGGGCCACGAGGCCATCGCGATCCAGGTGCCCAACGCCGAGGAGGCCAAGACCGCCGAGGTCGCCGCCTACTGCTGGAAGGCGCTCGGCCAGACCGGCTTCACCCGCTCCGACGCGATCGTCGGCGTCGGTGGCGGCGCCACCACCGACCTCGCGGGCTTCGTCGCCGCGAGCTGGCTGCGCGGCGTGCGGTGGATCGCGGTGCCCACCACCGTCCTCGGCATGGTCGACGCGGCCGTCGGCGGCAAGACCGGCATCAACACCGCCGAGGGCAAGAACCTCGTCGGCGCCTTCCACCCGCCCGCCGGCGTCCTCTGCGACCTGGCCAGCCTGGACTCGCTCTCCGCCCACGACTACGTCAGCGGGCTCGCCGAGGTGGTCAAGGCCGGCTTCATCGCCGACCCGGCCATCCTCGACCTCGTCGAGAGCGACCCGGAGGAGGCCCGCCGGCCCGGCGGCCGGCACACCGCCGAGCTGATCGAGCGCTCCATCCGGGTCAAGGCCGAGGTGGTCTCCTCCGACCTCAGGGAGTCGGGCCTGCGGGAGATCCTCAACTACGGCCACACCCTCGGCCACGCCATCGAGAAGAACGAACGCTACACGTGGCGGCACGGCGCGGCCGTCTCCATCGGCATGGTCTTCGCCGCCGAACTCGGCCGCCTCGCCGGGCGGCTGGACGACGCCACCGCCGACCGGCACCGCACCGTCCTGGAATCCCTCGGCCTGCCGGTCTCCTACCGCGGCGACCAGTGGCCCCGGCTGCTGGAGACCATGAAGGTCGACAAGAAGTCCCGCGGCGACCTGCTGCGCTTCATCGTCCTCGACGGCCTCGCCAAGCCCACCGTCCTGGAGGGCCCGGACCCGGCCCTCCTGCTGGCCGCCTACGGGGAGGTCTCCGCATGACCGCAGGACCACGGCACGTCCTGGTGCTCAACGGCCCCAACCTCGGCCGGCTGGGCTCCCGCGAGCCGGACGTCTACGGCTCGACCAGCTACGCCGGGCTGGTCGAGGAGTGCACCCGTCTCGGTGCCGAACTCGGCTTCACGGTCGACGTCCGGGAGACCAACGACGAGGGCGAGATGATCCGCTGGCTGCACGAGGCGGCCGACGGGCGCATCCCCGTCGTCATCAACCCCGGTGCCTTCACGCACTACTCGTACGGCATGCGGGACGCCGCCGCACAGCGCACCGCGCCCCTGATCGAGGTGCACATCTCCAACCCGTACGCGCGGGAGGAGTTCCGGCACACCTCGGTCATCGCGGCGGTCGCCTCCGGGACCGTCGCCGGCTTCGGCCTCGGCTCCTACCGGCTGGCGCTGCGCGCCCTGGCCGACGCCGCGACCGGCTGACCGGGCACGTTCCGCCGACCCCGGCCGTTCTGCGGATACGGCCGGGGACGGTACCGTTCGGTGGCGTTCGGCCGCACGAACGCGTCGAACACCGGCCAGTCCGCCCGCACGAGACGGAGACTCAGCGGATGCAGCACGCGACGGGGGCTCCGCTGCCACCACCCCACGGCCCCGCCCACCCCTCCTGGGCGCAGGGAGGCCCCCCGGGCCATCCGGGGCACCAGCGCGGTCCCGCGCCGCACGGCGGGGCCCCGGTGCCGCCGGGCCCGCCCGGACCGGTGCCGCCGGGCCACCGCCCGCAGCCCGCCCCGCCGGGGCCGCCGCCGGGCCCGCACCAGCCGCACCAGCCGCACCAGCCGCAGCCGGACCAGCCGGGCCCACCGCACCAGCCGCCGCCGCCCGGCCCGCCGCACCGGCAGCCCGCACCACCCGCCCCGCCGTATCCGCGGCCGGCCGGCCCGCCGCCGCACCAGGCCCCGTCTCCCGGCCGGCACGGCGCTCCGGGGCAGCAGGGGCACCACGCCCAGCCGCAGCACGGGGACGCCACCGGGCTTCTGCGGCTGCCCGCCGGGGCCCCCGTGCCCGCGCCCGGTGCCGCGCCGGGCGCGGCGGCATCCGACGCGGCGCACGCCGCCGTCGCGGTGCTGCTGATAGGACCGGCCGGAGCGGGCAAGACGACGGTCGCCCGGCACTGGGCGGACAGCCGGCGGGTGCCGACCGCGCACATCAGCCTGGACGACGTCCGCGAATGGGTCCGCTCCGGCTTCGCCGATCCGCGCTCGGGCTGGAACGACCACTCCGAGGCGCAGTACCGGCTGGCCCGCCGCACCTGCGGTTTCGCGGCCCGCAACTTCCTGGCCAACGGCATCTCCTGCATCCTCGACGACGCCGTCTTCCCGGACCGCCCGGCCGTCGGCCTCGGCGGCTGGAAACGCCATGTCGGGCCGGGACTGGTGCCGGTGGTGCTGCTGCCCGGGCTGGAGATCGTCCTGGAGCGGAACGCCGCCCGCAGCGGCACCCGCCGGCTGACCGACGAGGAGGTCGCCCGTATCCACGGCCGGATGGCGGGCTGGTACGGCTCCGGGCTGCCGATCATCGACAACTCGCAGTACGACGTGGCGACCACGGCCCGGGCCCTGGACGACGCCATCAGCCGCAGCCTGGCCAGCCCGCCGCAGTTCTGACACCCCGCCCCGGGGCCGGCCCCCCGTCCGGACGCGTTCGGGGGGCCGGGCCCGGGACGCGCCCATAAGGTCGGAACATGTCAGAGGTGCACGCGTCCCGCCGCTCACAGCTGCGCGACCGGTGCGCGGCAGCCGGTGAGGCTGCCGTCCTCGTCTCGCGCCCCGCCAACATCCGTTATCTCGCCGGCGCGGCACCGGCCGGCGGCGCCCTGCTGCTCGGGCCCGGCGGCCCGGGCGGCCCGGTCGGCGACGTCCTCCTCTGCCCGCGCCCGCCGGCCGGAGACCTCGCCGAAGGGCAGGTGGCCGGTGATCTGCGGGTGCGGGTGCTGCCCGCGGGCACCGCGGACTCGGCCGCGGCCGCCGCCGGCCTCGCCGCCTCGGCGGGCGCGGAGCTGCTGGCCGTCGAGGAGCACGACCTCTCCGTCACCCGGCACCGGGCCCTCGGCGCGGCCGCCCCGCACGTGCGCCTCACCGACCTGGCCCGCGCCGTCGAGCAGCAGCGGCTGGTGAAGGACGAGGAGGAGATCGCCTCCCTGCGGATCGCGTCGGAGATCGCCGACCAGGCCCTGGGCGAGCTGCTGGAGTCGATCCTCGTCGGCCGCACCGAACGCCATCTGGCGCTGGAGCTGGAGCGCCGCCTCGTCGACCACGGTGCGGACGGGCCGGCCTTCCCCACCTCGGTCGGCACCGGCCCCAACTCCGGTGTCCCCGGCCACTCCCCGTCGGACCGGCGGGTGGAGGAGGGTGACTTCCTCAGCGTCTGCCTGGGTGCCGAGTACCGGGGCTACCACTGCGAGCTGGGGCGCACCTTCGTCATCGGCACCTCGCCGGCCCGCTGGCAGATCGAGCTGTACGAGGTGGTGTTCGCGGCGCAGCGGGCGGGCCGGGAGGCCCTGGCGCCCACCGTGGAGTACCGGGAGGTGGACCGGGCTGCCCGGCAGATCCTGGACGCGGCGGGACACGGCGGCGGGCAGCCGCGGTGGACGGGACACGGGGTGGGGCTGGAAATCCACGAGGACCCCGAACTGTCCCCGACCGCCATGGGTAAACTGGACGCTTGTGTGCCGGTCACCGTCGGACCGGGGGTTCACCTCCCGGGCCGGGGCGGTGTCCGGATCGACGACACGCTCGTCGTCCGTCCCGAGGCGGACGGCGGACCCGAGCTACTCACCATCACGACCAAGGAACTGCTCGCTTTGTAGTCGTGCCCGGTGGCCGCGCGTTCGTATTCGCCGCCGGTGCCGTGGCCGCTGTAGCCTGCGCAACGCCCTTGGTTCCATCAGCTTCAGTCCAGGAGACACCGCAACCGTGGCATCCACGAACGACCTCAAGAACGGCATGGTGCTCAAGCTCGAAGGCGGCCAGCTCTGGTCCGTCGTCGAGTTCCAGCACGTCAAGCCCGGCAAGGGCCCCGCCTTCGTCCGCACCAAGCTGAAGAACGTGCTCTCCGGCAAGACGGTCGACAAGACCTTCAACGCCGGGGTGAAGGTCGAGACGGCCAGCGTCGACAAGCGCGGGATGCAGTTCTCGTACAAGGACGGCGACGACTTCGTCTTCATGGACTCGGAGACCTTCGACCAGATCTACATCTCCCCGGCGACGGTCGGCGACGCCGCCAACTACCTCCTGGAGGGCTTCGAGGCGGTCGTGGCGATGTACGAGGGCAACCCGCTCTACATCGAGCTGCCCGCCGCCGTCGAGCTGACGATCGAGTACACCGAGCCGGGCGTGCAGGGCGACCGCTCCACCGGCGGCTCCAAGCCCGCCAGGCTGGAGACGGGTTACGAGATCGGCGTGCCGCTCTTCATCACCAGCGGCGAGAAGATCAAGGTCGACACGCGCTCCGGTGAGTACCTCGGCCGGGTGACGGGCTGACCGTGGCTGCCCGCACCAAGGCCCGCAAGCGTGCCTTCCAGATCCTCTTCGAGTCCGACCAGCGCGGGGTGCCCGTGCGCACGGTGCTCGCGGACTGGCTGCGGCTCGCCCGGACCGACGACCGGCAGCCGCCGGTCAACGAGTACACCCTGCAACTGGTCGAGGGATACGCCGAGCACGCCCGTCACATCGACGAGCTGATCGGCACCTACTCCGTCGGCTGGACCCTCGACCGGATGCCCGTCGTCGACCGCTGCCTGCTGCGGCTGGGCGCGTACGAGCTGATCTGGGAGGACGACACACCGGACGCGGTGGTCATCGACGAGGTGGTGCAGCTCGCCAAGGAGTTCTCCACCGACGACTCGCCGTCCTTCGTCAATGGTCTGCTGGGCCGTTTCAAGGAGCTGAAGCCGGGGCTCCGCCGGGCCTAGCCCCGGCTCTCCGGCCCCCGGGCCGGGCGTCCGGCCCGCGCGAACGCCGCTCGCGGCCGCGTACGGCGCCGGACCGCAGCGGGACCGCCGGACCGCAGCGGGACCGCAGGACCGCACCGGGTCCGCAGGACCGCACCGGGTCCGCAGGACCGCACCGGGCCCGCGGCGGGAATCCGCACGGACTTCCGCCGCGGGCCTGGTGCGTTTCTGTGACGTGTTCTAGGTTCACCGCATGCCCGATCATGATCACGACAACCCTGCCCCGGTGGCGGCCACCGGCGCAGGCCGTCCCGCGCGGAGGAGCGGACCGGCCGCAGGCGACGGCCCGCTGGCCGCCCGGGTCAGGATCGGCTACGGCCTCGGGTCCTTCGCCACCGGAACCTTCGGCACCGTTCCGGGCCTGCTGCTGCTCTACTACCTCACCGACATCCTCGGCGTCACCGCCGGCCTCGCGGGACTCCTCGTCTTCCTCCCCAAGGCGTGGGACGTCCTGCTCAACCCGTGGATCGGCAGCCTCTCCGACCGCACCGCGCACCGCTGGGGCCCGCGCCGCCCCTGGATGCTGCTGGGCGCGCTCACCATGCCGCTCTGCTTCGCCGCGATGTTCGCCGCCCCGGACCTGGAGCGCGGCTGGGCCGCGGCGTACGTGGCCGTGCTCTTCCTGCTGACCGCCACCGGATACGCCTGCTTCCAGGTCCCGTACGTGGCCCTGCCCGCCGAACTCACCGCGGACCCCGACGAGCGCGCCCGCGTGATGAGCTGGCGGGTCGCCTTCCTCGGCGCGGCCATCCTGCTCTCCGGCGCGCTGGCGCCGCTGCTGGCCGGGGCCTCCGGCGACGACCACGGCTCGCCCGGCGGCTACCGGCTGATGGGCGCCGTCATCGGCGCCCTGCTCTGCGCCGGGATGCTGGCCGCCTTCGCCGCGACGGCGCGTGCGCCCGCCGTGCTGCGTGTGACGAGCGAACCCGGCCTCCCGGCGCAGCTCAGGGCGGCCCGCGGCAACCGGCCCTTCACCTGGCTGCTCGCCGCCTTCGTCACCCAGGCCGCCGCGACGGGCCTGATGCTGGCCGGCACCCAGTACTTCGCCACGTACATCCTGCACCGGCCCTCCGCCACCAGCGTCCTCTTCGCCTGCCTCATCCTGCCCTCGCTGCTCGCGATGCCGCTCTGGCTGGCCGTGGGCCGCCGCACCGGCAAGCGCTCCGCGGCCCTCGCCGCCTCCGGCTGCTTCCTGGCCGGGGCCGCGACGGCCGCCTTCGCCCGCGAACTGCCCGGCGGGGCGGTCTACGCGGCCGTGGCCCTCGCCGGAGCCGGCTACGCGGGCATGCAGATGCTGCCGCTGGCCATGCTGGGCGACGCCATCGCCGCCGACGCCTTCACCAGCGGACGCCGCCGGGCGGGCCTCTTCACCGGCCTCTGGACGGCGGGGGAGACCCTGGGCCTCGCCGTCGGCCCCGGGCTCTACGGACTCGTCCTGGCGGCGGGCGGCTTCGTCTCCTCCGGTGCCGGGCACCGGGTGGCCCAGCCCGGTTCCGCGCTCACCGCGATCGTCACCGGCTTCGGCGCCCTCCCCGCCCTGCTCCTGCTGCTCAGTCTGCCGCTGCTCGCCCGCTACGACCTGACGGAGGAGAAGCTGGGCGCCCTTCGCGACGCGGCGGCGGAGCCGGCAGCGGTGCCCGTACCCGCGCCGGTACCCGGAACGGTGTCCCCCTCGATGCCGGGGCCGGGGTCCGCGCACGGCCCGCACGGCCCGTCCCCCGCCCCCGAGTCGCCCCGTGGGAGCGGAGGTTGTCCCGGTGAGCCGAGCGGCGGCGAACACACTGGAGCGGGCCCCCCGGCGGGCCCTTCCGGATGACCGTGACGGCCGGGCGGCCCACCGCCCCCGGGCACCGGCCGTCGCCCCGTCCCCGGCCACCGGCCCCCCCATCCCCCGACGCGACGGAGTCCCCATGACCGCCTCCACCCCTTCCACCGGCCCCGGCGGGCCCCAGAGCCCGGCCGGCCCCGCACCGCACACCGGCCCCGCGGCCCGGGGCGCCGCCCCGCGCGGCATCCTCGACCGGCTCGACGCCCTGCGCGAAGCCGACCTGCCCGTGCACGGCGGCCGCACCATGGCGTACGTCTACGACTCCGGCCTCGACGGCGTCGAAGAGCTCGCGGCCGCCGCGCAGGCGCGGTTCGCGGGCGTCAACGGACTCGACATGACGGCCTTCCCCAGCGTCGTCGCCCTGGAGAACGCCGTGGTGGGCCGCGCCGCCCGGCTGCTGGGCGGCGGCCCGGACACCGTCGGCACGTTCACCAGCGGCGGCACCGAGAGCTGCCTGCTCGCCGTGCTCACCGCCCGCGAGCACGCCCGGCGCACGCGCGGTGTGACGGCTCCCGAACTCGTCCTGCCCACCACCGTCCACGCGGCCTTCCACAAGGCCGCGGCCCTGTTCGGGCTGCGGACCGTCTCCGTACCGGTGGACCCGGAGACGTACCGGGTCCGCCCGGAGGACGTCGCGGCGGCGATCACCCCCCGCACCGCCCTCGTCGTCGTCTCGGCGCCGTCCTACGCCCACGGGGTCGTCGACCCGGTGGCCGAGGTGGCGGCCGAGGCGGAGCGCCGCGGCGTGCTCTGCCATGTCGACGCCTGCATCGGCGGCTGGTACCTGGGCCATCTGCGGTACGCGGACGGCGTCCCGCACCCGCCGGCCTTCGACCTCTCCGTCCCCGGGGTCACCTCGCTCTCCGTGGACCTGCACAAGTACGGCTACACGGCCAAGGGCGCCTCCGTGCTGCTCGTCCGCGACGCGGAGCTGCGCCGACACGGCTGGTTCGCGCACGCCTCCTGGCCCGGCTATCCGGTGGTCAACGCCACGCTCCAGGGCACCAAGTCCGCCGGTCCGCTCGCCGCGGCCTGGGCCGTGCTGGAACACATCGGGACCGACGGCTACACCGAGCTCTCCCGCCGCGTGCACGCGGCCACGGCGGCCCTCACCGCGGGGATCGGCGCCCTCGACGGCCTCCGGGTCCTCGGCCGCCCCGAGGCCTCCCTGATCGCGGTCGCCTCCGAGGACCCGGCCGCCCTGGACGTCTTCGTGGTGGCCGACGAGATCCGGGCGGAGGGCTGGTACCTCCAGCCGCAGCCCGCCTTCGACGGCTCCCCCGCCACGCTCCACCTCACCGTCACGGCGGCCGTGGCGGGGGAGGAGACCGTACGGCTGCTGCTCGCCGATCTCGCGAAGGCCGTGGAACGGGCCCGGGCGCTGGGCCCCGCCACGGTCGGCCCGGCCCTCGCGGAGGCGGCGGCCGGCCTCGACCCGGACGCCCTCGGCCCCGAGGAGGTGGCACTGGCCCTCTCCCTGGCCGGCATCGGAGCGGACGGCGCCCTTCCGGAGCGGATGGCGCCCGTCCTGGCCGTTCTCCAGGCGCTGCCGCCGCGGCTCACCGAACGGCTGCTTCCCGAGGTCATCGGACGCCTCTACCGGCCGGAATCCGGTGCGCCGCCCGCGCCGGGGGAGGGGAGCCGGCCGGCGGAGGGCTGAGCGGCGCGGACCTCCGCCGGCGCGTGGCCGGCCGCCGGCCCCGGCACACGGGGCTGGAGGTCACCATGAGTGAGAAGGCGCTCGCCCAGCGCACAGGGAAGGCGTCGCGGTGGCTACGGACGGCGGGTGTGGCCGCGCCCCCGCGCGGCCCGGGCCGCGCCCCGGCGGCGGGGGCGCCCCGGGTCCGCGGCGGCTCCGCGAGCCGGCCCTCCCGCCGCTTCGCGGCCCGTCGCCGGGGCGCGCCCCGGCGTGCGGGAACGCCCCCGGCGGAGCCGGAAACGCCTCGCGGGGCGGTGCGGTGCGTGCGGCTCCGCACCGCCCCGCGGACGGCTTGCTCACCCGTGGGCCGCGGCCCCCGCCGGCCCGCCGGCCCCGGCGGCGGACGGCGCCCGACCGGTCAGGCGTCCTCGTGCTGCACGGCCCGGCGGGCGTCCGCGTCCAGCACGCCCCAGCTGATCAGCTGCTCGGTGAGCACCGAGGGGGACTGGTCGTAGATCACCGCGAGAGTGCGCAGGTCGTCCTGGCGGATGGAGAGAACCTTGCCGTTGTAATCGCCGCGCTGGCTCTGGATCGTCGCGGCGTACCGCTGGAGGGGGCCGGCCTTCTCCTGCGGCACATGGGCGAGCCGCTCCAGGTCCAGGACGAGCTTCGGCGGCGGTTCGGCGGCGCCCCCGGGCGTGGTGCCCGGCAGGAGCTCCTGCACGGGGACGCCGTAGAAGTCCGCGAGCTCGGCAAGACGCTGCACGGTCACCGCACGGTCGCCCCGCTCGTAGGAGCCGACGACGACGGCCTTCCAGCGGCCCTGGGACTTCTCCTCGACGCCGTGGAGGGAAAGGCCCTGCTGCGTGCGGATGGCGCGAAGCTTGGCTCCGAGCTGTTTGGCGTATTCGCTGGACATATAGCTCCCCGGACGAATTGGTAACTCACTGTGATGTTACGCAGCGTAATCCTGCTTCGTCAAGCGGAGGGGGTCCCACCGGGATCCGGCCCGGGCGCCGGGCGCCTCCGCCGGGGTCCGCGGCCGTCTCACGGTACCCCCTCCCGTACCTCGGTACGGCCTTCCGTACGGGAGGACCGGCCTCCGTGCTCATCCGCCCCGGGGCCGGGCCTCCGTCCCCGGCCCCCACGCCCCGGGCGGCGCCGCCCGCCGCCGCCCTGGTATCGTTCACCGGGCACGATCCCCGACGTCCTTTAACATCCGTCCCGTGAGGCGGAGAAGGAGGTCCGTTTCCCATGGACGCAACCTCAGCCCGCTCCGATGCATCCGGCCCGTCCGCCCCAGCGGCTCGCCCCGTGCTGGAGGCCCCGGACATCGCCCGGGTCCTGACCCGCATCGCCCACGAGATCGTCGAACGCGCCAAGGGCGCCGACGACGTCATACTGCTCGGCATCCCCACCCGCGGAGTCTTCCTCGCCCGCCGCCTCGCGGCCAAGCTGGAGGAGATCACCGGGCGCCCGCAGTCCGCGGGCTCGCTGGACATCACCATGTACCGGGACGACCTGCGGCTCCGCCCGGCCCGCGCGCTCGCCCGCACCGACATCCCCGCCGACGGGATCGACGGGAAACTGGTCGTCCTCGTCGACGACGTGCTCTTCTCCGGCCGGACGATCCGCGCCGCGCTCGACGCCCTCGGCGACATCGGCCGCCCGCGCGCCGTGCAGCTCGCGGTCCTCGTGGACCGGGGCCACCGCGAACTGCCCATCCGCGCCGACTACGTCGGCAAGAACCTCCCCACCTCGCTGCGGGAGACGGTCAAGGTCCAGCTCACCGAGGAGGACGGCCGCGACAGCGTGCTCCTCGGACGGCGCGGCACCGTCCCGCCCGGCGAGCGGTAGCGCCCCTCCCCGTCCCGCACCGGCCACGCGCCCGGCACCGCGCACGCGCGTACCGCGCCCTCCCGCGCCGCCGTACCGGAATCCCCGGCTCCGGCCGGTGGGGTCCGGGCGGCCGGTTCGCACCCGGAGGCCCCCGACCGCCCTCCCGGCCGCGCCGGGACCGAAGCCCCCGCGAAGCCCGCACACCGTTCCCGAAACCCTCCCACGGAGCACCGGATGCAGCGCCACCTCACCTCGGCCGCGGATCTCACCCGTGACGACGCCGTCCTCGTCCTCGACACCGCCGAGGAGATGGCCCGGGTCGCCGACCGGCCGATCAAGAAGCTCCCCACCCTGCGCGGCCGTACCGTCGTCAACCTGTTCTTCGAGGACTCCACCCGGACCCGGATCTCCTTCGAGGCCGCCGCCAAGCGGCTCTCCGCCGACGTCATCAACTTCTCCGCCAAGGGCTCCTCGGTCTCCAAGGGCGAGTCCCTCAAGGACACCGCGCTCACCCTGGAGGCCATGGGCGCCGACGCCGTCGTCATCCGCCACCACGACTCCGGCGCCCCGCACCGCCTCGCCACCTCCGGCTGGATCGGCGGCTCCGTCGTCAACGCCGGCGACGGCACCCACGAGCACCCCACCCAGGCCCTGCTCGACGCCTTCACCATGCGCCGCCACCTCGCGGGCGCCCCCGACGGCGGCCCGGTGCCCCACGGGGCCCCCGGCGACGGCACGGGCCGCGACCTGGCCGGCCGCCGGATCACCATCGTGGGGGACGTGCTGCACAGCCGCGTCGCCCGCTCCAACGTCCTTCTGCTCACCACCCTGGGCGCCGAGGTCACCCTCGTCGCCCCGCCGACCCTGGTGCCGATCGGTGCCGGGAACTGGCCCTGCGAGGTCTCCTACGACCTGGACGCCGTCCTCGCCAAGTCCGACGCCGTGATGATGCTCCGCGTCCAGCGGGAGCGGATGAACGCCGCCTTCTTCCCCACCGAGCGCGAGTACGCCCGCCGCTACGGCCTGAACAGCGACCGGATGGCCCGGATGCCGGACCACGCCATCGTGATGCACCCCGGCCCGATGAACCGCGGCATGGAGATCACCGCCGAGGTCGCCGACTCCGCGCGCTGCACCGCCGTCGAACAGGTGGCGAACGGCGTCAGCATCCGGATGGCCGTGCTCTACCTGCTGCTCGGCGGAGCCGGACCCGCCGTCACCGGCACGCCCGACACCACCACCCGCACCGAGGAGAACGCCTGACCATGAGCGCCACGAGCGAGCCGAAGAAGACCCTGATCCGCGGTGCGCGCCTCCTCGGCGGCGAGCCGCTGGACGTCCTGATCGACGGCGGCACCGTCGCGGAGACCGGTACCGGCCTGCAGGCGCCCGGGGCCACCGTCGTGGAGGCCGCCGGGCGGATCCTGCTGCCCGGCCTCGTCGATCTCCACACCCATCTGCGCGAACCCGGCCGGGAGGACTCCGAGACCGTCCTCACCGGTACCCGTGCGGCGGCGGCCGGCGGCTACACCGCCGTGCATGCCATGGCCAACACCTTCCCCGTCGCCGACACGGCCGGCGTCGTCGAGCAGGTCTGGCGGCTCGGCCGGGAGTCCGGCTACTGCGACGTCCAGCCGGTCGGCGCCGTCACCGTCGGCCTGGAGGGCAAGCAGCTCGCCGAACTCGGCGCCATGCACGACTCCGCCGCCGGGGTGAGGATCTTCTCCGACGACGGCAAGTGCGTCGACGACGCCGTGATCATGCGCCGGGCCCTGGAGTACGTGAAGGCGTTCGACGGCGTCATCGCCCAGCACGCCCAGGAGCCCCGGCTCACCGAGGGCGCCCAGATGAACGAGGGCGTCGTCTCCGCCGAACTCGGCCTGGGCGGCTGGCCCGCCGTCGCCGAGGAGTCGGTCATCGCCCGCGACGTGCTGCTCGCCGCGCACGTCGGCTCCCGGCTGCACGTCTGCCATGTCTCCACCGCCGGCTCGGTCGAGATCATCCGCTGGGCCAAGTCCAAGGGCTGGAACGTGACCGCCGAGGTCACCCCGCACCACCTGCTCCTCACCGACGAACTCGTCCGCTCGTACAACCCCGTCTACAAGGTGAATCCGCCGCTGCGCACCGAGGCCGACGTGATGGCCCTGCGCGCGGCGCTCGCCGACGGCACCATCGACTGCGTCGCCACCGACCACGCGCCGCACCCGCACGAGGACAAGGACTGCGAGTGGGGCGCCGCGGCCATGGGCATGGTCGGCCTGGAGACCGCGCTCTCCGTCGTCCAGCACACGATGGTCGACACCGGGCTGCTCGACTGGGCGGGCGTCGCCGACCGGATGTCCTTCCGCCCCGCGTCCATCGGGCGCCTCCACGGGCACGGGCGACCGGTCGCCCCCGGTGAGCCCGCGAACCTGACCCTGCTCGACCCCGCTTACCGTGGAGTGGTGGACCCCGCGGGCTTCGCCTCCCGCAGCCGCAACACCCCCTACCAGGGCCGTGAGCTGCCGGGACGGGTGACGCACACCTTCCTGCGGGGCCGCGCGACGGTCGTGGACGGAAAGCTGGCGTAACG
The DNA here is from genome assembly GCF_018070345.1 of Streptomyces sp. F63. GTDB lineage: Bacteria > Actinomycetota > Actinomycetes > Streptomycetales > Streptomycetaceae > Streptomyces. Next base: position 80,275 of record NZ_JAGPXX010000004.1, on the reverse strand, counting down.
GTGACAACGGCAACAACGGCAACACTGACAACTCTGACGGCGACCACCCTGGCCGCCCCCCTCGCGGACCTCGCCGCGGAGCCGCGGTCCCAGGAGGTCACCGACTGGGCCGACCGGATCGGCTGGGTCGTCGGCCTGCTCCTCCTCGTGGCGCTGCTGTACTGGCTGATGCGCCAGGGCTGGAAGTGGCGCGGAACCCTCCAGTCCGACCTGCCCGAGCCCGCCGCCGTCCCCGAGCGCGGCACGGAGCCGGCCGCCCGGCCGGACGGGCGCGCGGACGAGCCGCCGCCGCTCACGCTCACCGGCCGCTACCACGGCTCCACCACCGCCGGGCAGTGGCTCGACCGGATCGTCGCCCACGGCCTCGGCACCCGCAGCCGCGCGGAGCTCACCCTCACCGCCGCCGGCCTCGACGTCGTGCGCCCCGGCGCCCGCAGCTTCCGCATCCCGGCCGGTGACCTGCGCGGCGCCCGTCTCGACAAGGGCATCGCCGGCAAGGTCCTCACCGAGAACGGCCTGCTGGTGATCACCTGGGAGCTGGGCGGCAGGCTTCTCGACTCCGGCTTCCGCGCCGACCGGGCGGCCGAGCACGCCGCCTGGGTCCGGCGCGTCAACGAACTCTCCGGTGGCCCCATCGACGTAGCCGCCATCCCGCACGACAAGGAAGGCGCAGCATGACGACCTCGTCCCGCGGGGCCAGGACCCCCGCCGTACTCGTCCTGGAGGACGGCCGCAGCTTCCGCGGCCGCGCCTACGGGGCCGTGGGGGAGACCTTCGGCGAGGCGGTGTTCTCCACCGGCATGACCGGCTACCAGGAGACCCTCACCGACCCCTCGTACCACCGCCAGGTCGTCGTGATGACGGCCCCGCACATCGGCAACACCGGCGTCAACGACGAGGACCCGGAGTCGAAGAGGATCTGGGTGGCCGGCTACGTCGTGCGCGACCCCGCCCGCACCCCGTCCAACTGGCGCTCCGTGCGCACCCTCGACGAGGAACTGTCCGCCCAGGGCGTCGTCGGCATCAGCGGCATCGACACCCGGGCGCTCACCCGCCATCTGCGCGAGCGCGGCGCCATGCGCGTCGGGATCTTCTCCGGTGACGCGATCACCGGCGAGGACGCCATGCTGGCGCGGGTGCGGGAGGCGCCCGCGATGAAGGGCGCCGACCTGAGCGCCGAGGTGGCCACGACCGAGCCGTACGTCGTCCCCGCGATCGGCGAGAAGCGCTTCACCGTCGCCGCCGTCGACCTCGGCATCAAGGGCATGACCCCGCAGCGCATGGCCGAGCGCGGCATCGAGGTGCACGTCCTCCCGGCCGACGCCACCCCCGAGGACGTCTACGCCGTCGAACCCGACGGGGTGTTCTTCTCCAACGGGCCCGGCGACCCGGCCGCCGCCGAGGGCCCCGTCACTCTGATGCGGTCCGTCCTGGAGCGGAGGACGCCCCTCTTCGGCATCTGCTTCGGCAACCAGATCCTCGGCCGCGCCCTCGGCTTCGGCACCTTCAAGCTCAAGTACGGCCACCGGGGCATCAACCAGCCGGTGCAGGACCGCGCCACCGGCAAGGTCGAGGTGACGGCGCACAACCACGGCTTCGCCGTCGACGCGCCGCTGGACGCCCCGTCCGACACCCCGTACGGCCGCGCCGAGGTCTCCCACGTCTGCCTCAACGACAACGTGGTGGAGGGGCTGCGACTGCTGGACCGCCCCGCCTTCAGCGTCCAGTACCACCCGGAGGCGGCGGCCGGCCCGCACGACGCCGCCTATCTCTTCGACCGGTTCGTCGAGCTCATGCGCGACGCCCAGCACCACACCCCGGAGGGCCAGCGTGCCTAAGCGCACCGACATCCAGTCCGTCCTGGTCATCGGCTCCGGCCCGATCGTCATCGGCCAGGCCGCCGAGTTCGACTACTCCGGCACCCAGGCCTGCCGTGTCCTCAAGTCCGAGGGCCTGCGGGTGATCCTGGTCAACTCCAACCCGGCCACGATCATGACCGACCCGGAGATCGCCGACGCCACCTACGTCGAGCCGATCACCCCCGAGTACGTCGAGAAGATCATCGCCAAGGAGCGCCCCGACGCGCTGCTGCCCACCCTCGGCGGCCAGACCGCGCTCAACACCGCCATCTCCCTGCACGAATCCGGGGCGCTGGAGAAGCACGGCGTCGAGCTGATCGGCGCCAACGTCGAGGCGATCCACAAGGGCGAGGACCGCGACCAGTTCAAGGACGTGGTCGCCGCCGTCAACGCCAAGATCGGCCACGGCGAGTCGGCCCGCTCGGTGATCTGCCACTCCATGGAGGAGATCCTCGCGGGCGTCGGGGAACTCGGCGGCTACCCGGTCGTCGTCCGCCCCTCCTTCACCATGGGCGGCGCCGGCTCCGGCTTCGCCCACGACGAGGAGGAGCTGCGCCGCATCGCCGGCCAGGGCCTCGCCCTGTCGCCGACCACCGAGGTGCTCCTGGAGGAGTCCATCCTCGGCTGGAAGGAGTACGAACTGGAGCTGATGCGCGACAAGCACGACAACGTCGTGGTCGTCTGCTCCATCGAGAACTTCGACCCGATGGGCGTCCACACCGGCGACTCCATCACCGTCGCCCCGGCGATGACGCTCACCGACCGCGAGTACCAGATCCTGCGGGACATCGGCATCGCCGTGATCCGCGAGGTCGGCGTCGACACCGGCGGCTGCAACATCCAGTTCGCCGTCAACCCCGAGGACGGCCGGGTCATCGTCATCGAGATGAACCCGCGCGTCTCCCGCTCCTCGGCGCTCGCCTCCAAGGCCACCGGCTTCCCGATCGCCAAGATCGCGGCCCGGCTCGCGGTCGGTTACACCCTGGACGAGATCCCCAACGACATCACCGAGCAGACCCCGGCATCCTTCGAGCCCACCCTCGACTACGTGGTCGTCAAGGCGCCCCGCTTCGCCTTCGAGAAGTTCCCGGCCGCCGACGCCACCCTCACCACCACCATGAAGTCGGTCGGCGAGGCCATGGCCATCGGCCGCAACTTCACCGAGGCGCTGCAGAAGGCGCTCCGCTCGCTGGAGAAGAAGGGCTCCCAGTTCGACTTCACCGGCGACCCGGCCGCCCTCGGCGACAAGAAGGCGCTGCTGGAGACGGCCGTGAAGCCGACCGACGGCCGGATCAACACCGTCATGGCGGCCATCCGCGCCGGAGCCACCCGCGAGGAGGTCTTCGAGGCCACGAGGATCGACCCCTGGTTCACCGACCAGCTCTTCCTCCTCCAGGAGATCGCCGGCGACCTCGCCGCCGCGCCGAAGCTGGAGCCGGAGCTGCTGGCCGAGGCGAAGCGGCACGGCTTCTCCGACGCCCAGATCGCCGGCATCCGGGGGCTGCGCGAGGACGTGGTCCGCGAGGTCCGGCACGCCCTCGGCGTGCGCCCCGTCTACAAGACGGTCGACACCTGTGCCGCCGAGTTCGCCGCCCGCACCCCGTACTTCTACTCGTCCTACGACGAGGAGACCGAGGTGGCGCCGCGCGAGAAGCCCGCCGTGATCATCCTCGGCTCCGGGCCCAACCGCATCGGCCAGGGCATCGAGTTCGACTACTCCTGCGTGCACGCCTCCTTCGCGCTGCACGACGCGGGCTACGAGACCGTCATGGTCAACTGCAACCCGGAGACCGTCTCCACCGACTACGACACCTCCGACCGGCTCTACTTCGAGCCGCTCACCCTGGAGGACGTCCTGGAGATCGTCCACGCCGAGCAGCAGGCGGGCCCGGTCGCGGGCGTCGTCGTCCAGCTCGGCGGCCAGACCCCGCTCGGCCTGGCCCAGGCGCTCAAGGACAACGGCGTGCCGATCGTCGGCACCTCCCCCGAGGCGATCAACCTCGCCGAGGAGCGCGGCGCCTTCGGCCGCGTGCTGGAGCAGGCCGGGCTGCCCGCCCCCAAGTACGGCACCGCCTTCTCCTTCGACGAGGCCAAGGCCATCGCGGCGGAGATCGGCTACCCGGTCATGGTCCGCCCCAGCTACGTTCTCGGCGGCCGCGGCATGGAGATCGTCTACGACGAGCCCTCGCTGGGCGAGTACCTCACCCGGCACGCCGGTCTCATCTCCGAACACCCGGTTCTCGTCGACCGGTTCCTCGACGACGCCATCGAGATCGACGTCGACGCGCTCTACGACGGCGAGGAGCTCTACCTCGGCGGCGTCATGGAGCACATCGAGGAGGCCGGCATCCACTCCGGTGACTCCGCCTGCGCGCTGCCCCCGATCACCCTCGGCGGCTTCGACGTCAAGCGGCTGCGGGCCTCGACGGAGGCCATCGCCAAGGGCGTCGGCGTCCGCGGGCTGATCAACATCCAGTTCGCCATGGCCGGGGACATCCTGTACGTCCTGGAGGCCAACCCGCGCGCCTCGCGCACCGTGCCCTTCACCTCGAAGGCCACCGCCGTGCCGCTGGCCAAGGCCGCCGCCCGGATCTCCCTGGGCGCCACCATCGCGGAACTCCGTGCCGAGGGCATGCTCCCGGCGCGCGGTGACGGCGGCACCCTGCCGCTGGACGCGCCGATCTCCGTGAAGGAGGCCGTGCTGCCCTGGAGCCGGTTCCGCGACGCCTCCGGCCGCGGTGTGGACACCGTCCTGGGCCCGGAGATGCGCTCCACCGGCGAGGTCATGGGCATCGACTCGGTCTTCGGCTCGGCCTACGCCAAGTCGCAGGCCGGCGCGTACGGGGCGCTGCCCACCAAGGGCCGCGCGTTCGTCTCCGTCGCCAACCGCGACAAGCGGGCCATGATCTTCCCCGCCCGGGAGCTGGTCGGCCTCGGCTTCGAACTGCTCGCCACCTCCGGCACCGCCGAGGTGCTGCGGCGCAACGGCATCAACGCCACCGTCGTCCGCAAGCAGTACCAGGGCGAGGGGCCGCACGGCGAGAAGACCATCGTCCAGCTCATCCACGACGGCGAGGTGGACCTCATCGTCAACACCCCCTACGGCACCGGAGGGCGGCTCGACGGCTACGAGATCCGCACCGCCGCCGTGGCCCGCGGCGTTCCCTGCCTGACCACGGTGCAGGCCCTCGCCGCCGCCGTACAGGGCATCGAGGCGCTGACCCGCGGCGACATCGGGGTCCGCTCGCTGCAGGAACACGCCGGACATCTCATCGCCGCCCGCGAGGAGTGAGGCGGGGGAGGGGGGCACCGGCGCGGTGTCCCCCTCCGTGCGACCCGGCGCGCTCCCGGCCGCCCGTGCGCGGGCAGGCGCGGCGGTCGCCACCGGGCGCTCCGGGCCCCGCAGCCGCGCGCAGGCCCTCGTCCGCGCGCCCCGCTCCGCCCCGCGCGCCCCGTTCCCCGCCCGGGCCCGGCCCGGCGTCCCGCCCCGCCCGCCGCTCCGGCCGGGCTCGCCACCCGCCCTCCCGTACCGCTCAACTCCCGCAGAAACGGCCCGAGATGTACGCCCTCCTCTTCAACCTCCTCTTCCGGCACCTGGATCCGGAGCGCGCCCACCACCTGGCCTTCGGCTGGATCCGGCTCGCCGCCCGCGTCCCCGTCCTGCGCGTGCTGCTCGCGGCCGTCCTCGCCTCCCGCCGCCCGGAGCTGCGCACCAGCGCCCTCGGCCGCGAGATGCCCGGCCCGTTCGGGCTCGCGGCCGGCTTCGACAAGAACGCCACCGGCGTCGACGGCCTGGCGATGCTCGGCTTCGACCATGTGGAGATCGGCACGGTCACCGGCGAGCCGCAGCCCGGCAACCCCGCGCCCCGCCTGTTCCGCCTGACGGCGGACCGGGCCCTGATCAACCGGATGGGCTTCAACAACGACGGCTCGTCCGCCGTCGCCGCGCGCCTCGCGGCCCGCGCCGCCGCCCGCCGGGGCCGGCGCGGGGTGACCCTCGGCATCAACATCGGCAAGACCAAGGCCGTCCCGGAGAACGGGGCCGTCGCCGACTACGTCACCTCCACCGAGCGGCTCGCCGCCCACGCCGACTACCTCGTCGTCAACGTCTCCTCCCCGAACACCCCCGGCCTGCGGAACCTCCAGGCCACCGAGCAGCTCCGCCCGCTGCTCACCGCCGTCCGCGAGGCCGCCGACCGCACGGCCGGCGGCCGCCGCGTCCCCCTCCTCGTCAAGATCGCCCCCGATCTGGCGGACGAGGACGTGGACGCCGTCGCCGACCTCGCCGTCGAACTCGGCCTGGACGGCATCATCGCCACCAACACCACCATCGCCCGCGACGGCCTCGGCCTGCGCACCCGCCGGGACATCGTCGAGGGCGCCGGCGCGGGCGGGCTCTCCGGCGCCCCGCTCAGGGCCCGCTCCCTCCAGGTGCTGCGCCGGCTGTACGCGCGCGTGGGCGACCGCGTGACGCTCGTCGGCGTCGGCGGCGTGGAGACCGCCGACGACGTGTGGGAGCGGATCCTCGCCGGCGCCACCCTCGTCCAGGGCTACAGCGCCTTCGTGTACCAGGGGCCCCTCTGGTGCCGCCGCGTCCACCGCGGCCTGGCCGCCCGCCTGGCCGAGAGCCCGTACGCCACCCTCGCCGAGGCCGTCGGCTCCGACACCCGGAAGGCCACCGCGTGAACTCCCCCGACCAGCCGGACCCCCGCCCGCTCCCGGACCACCAGCAGGACCCGGACGGCCGCCCCGAGCCGTTCGGCACCCGGCTGCGCCGGGCCATGGACACCCGCGGGCCGCTCTGCGTCGGCATCGACCCGCACGCCTCGCTCCTCGCCCAGTGGGGGCTGAACGACGACATCGCCGGCCTGGAGCGCTTCACCCGCACCGTGGTCGAGGCCCTCGCCGACCGGGTGGCCGTCCTCAAGCCGCAGTCCGCCTTCTTCGAGCGGTTCGGCTCCCGCGGCCTCGCGGTGCTGGAGCGGGCCCTCGCCGACGCCCGCTCCGCCGGGGCCCTGGTGCTGATGGACGCCAAGCGCGGCGACATCGGCTCGACCATGGCCGCGTACGCCGACACCTATCTGGCCAAGGGCAGCCCGCTGTTCTCGGACGCGGTGACCGTGAGCCCCTATCTCGGCTTCGGCTCGCTGCGCCCCGCGCTCGACCTGGCGCGGGCATCCGGCTGCGGCGTCTTCGTCCTGGCGCTGACCTCCAACCCCGAGGGGGCCGAGGTGCAGCGGGCCACGGCCGCCGACGGCCGCTCCCTGGCGCAGGTGATGCTCGACCACATGGCCCGCGAGAACGCCGGCGCCGCGCCGCTGGGCTCGGTCGGCGCCGTGGTGGGGGCGACGCTGGGGGAGGCCCGCGCCGATCTGGCGATCAACGGGCCGCTCCTCGCCCCGGGCATCGGGGCCCAGGGGGCGACCCCGGCCGACCTCCCGGGCGTCTTCGGGCCCTCCGCCGGCAACGTGGTGCCGAGCGTCAGCCGCGGCGTGCTGCGGCACGGGCCCGCGCCGGCCGGACTGCGCACGGCGGCGGCGCGGCTGGCCGACGAGGTCCGGGCGGCTGTAAGCCCTGCGTAAGCCCGGTTCGGGGCCCGGCGGGGACGGGTCCCCCGCTTCGTTGAACAATCCTGGCCAAAAGTGGGGGTCTTATGTCTGGATTGTCCACATCAACAGAGTCTGACCAGGACTTTTCGCCTGTTCTCGCTGACTCGGGCCGCCCGGACCGCTAGTCTCCGTCGAGAGCGCTCGCATCAACGCGTCGCTCATCGCCCCGCACCAGCGGGGTGGCCAGTGTGACGATCCATCCGTATCCGACAGTTCGACATCCGAGGTGACGTAGGCGTGGCTCTTCCGCCCCTTACCCCTGAACAGCGCGCAGCCGCGCTCGAAAAGGCCGCCGCGGCTCGCCGGGAGCGCGCCGAGGTCAAGAATCGGCTCAAGCACTCCGGTGCCTCCCTGCACGAGGTCATCAAGCAGGGCCAGGAGAACGATGTCATCGGCAAGATGAAGGTCTCCGCGCTTCTGGAATCCCTGCCCGGCGTCGGCAAGGTCCGAGCCAAGCAGATCATGGAGCGGCTCGGCATCTCCGAGAGCCGCCGGGTCCGCGGCCTCGGCTCCAACCAGATCGCCTCTCTGGAGAGGGAGTTCGGCGGCACGCACGCCTGAGGCTCTCCGGCGCTCGCGCCCGGGGTTCTCCGGCACTCCCGGGAAGCTGGATAATCACCGCATGAGTGAAGCAGTCTCCCGGGGGGCGACCCGCCGCCCGCGACTGACCGTGCTCTCCGGCCCCTCCGGGGTCGGCAAGAGCACGGTCGTCGCCCATATGCGCAAGGTCCACCCCGAGGTCTGGCTCTCGGTCTCCGCCACCACCCGCTCCCCGCGCCCCGGCGAGCGCGACGGAGTGCAGTACCACTTCGTGCGGGACGACGAGTTCGACAAGCTGGTGGCCAACGGCGAGCTGCTGGAGTGGGCCGAGTTCGCGGGCAACCGCTACGGCACCCCCCGGCGCGCCGTCCTCGAGCGGCTGGAGGCGGGGGAGCCGGTCCTGCTGGAGATCGACCTGCAGGGCGCCCGCCAGGTGCGCGAGGCCATGCCGGACGCCCAATTGGTCTTCCTGGCCCCGCCGAGCTGGGGGGAGCTCGTCCGCCGTCTGACGGGCCGCGGCACCGAGCCCCCGGAGGTCATCGAGCGGCGGCTGGACGCGGCCCGGGTCGAGCTCGCCGCCGAGGAGGAGTTCGACACCACCCTCGTCAACACCTCCGTCGAGGACGTCGCGCGCGAGCTGCTAGCCTTGATGCAGGTAGATTGATCCATTCCATCCTTTTCACCGTTACCGGCGGCTCCTCCCCGGTAATCACCGGCACTTCGGAAGGCAGAGCGTGTCCTCTTCCATCACCGCGCCCGAGGGCATCATCAACCCGCCGATCGACGAGCTCCTCGAGGCCACGGACTCCAAGTACAGCCTCGTGATCTACGCCGCCAAGCGCGCGCGCCAGATCAACGCGTACTACTCCCAGCTCGGTGAAGGGCTCCTGGAGTACGTCGGCCCGCTGGTGGACACCCACGTCCACGAGAAGCCGCTGTCGATCGCCCTGCGGGAGATCAACGCCGGTCTGCTGACCTCCGAGGCCGTCGACGGCCCGGTCACCAAGCAGTGAGCGGCGGACAGCGAGAGCGGTGAAGCGCCGCGCGGCGCTTCCGGACGGGCCCGGCAGAGCATCTGCCGGGCCCGTGGTGTGTCATGGACCCCTGCGGCAGGGGTGAGCGCGAGAGACGAGGTGGACGGTGGATCCGGTGCAGCCGAAGGCGCCGAACGGGACGGCGGCCGGTGCGGAGCGGCCGAGGGTCGTCCTCGGGGTGAGCGGCGGTATCGCCGCGTACAAGGCGTGCGAGCTGCTGCGCCGGCTCACCGAGTCGGGCCACGACGTGCGCGTCGTACCGACCGCCTCGGCCCTGAACTTCGTGGGCGAGGCCACCTGGTCCGCGCTGTCCGGCCACCCGGTCTCCGCCGAGGTGTGGGAGAGCGTCCACGAGGTGCCGCACGTCCGCATCGGCCAGGCGGCCGATCTCGTGGTCGTGGCGCCCGCCACCGCCGACACCCTCGCCCGCGCGGCCCACGGCCTCGCCGACGACCTGCTGACCAACACCCTGATCACCGCCCGCTGCCCGGTGGTCTTCGCCCCCGCCATGCACACCGAGATGTGGGAGCACCCCGCCACCCGGGAGAACGTGGCGACGCTGCGCCGCCGCGGTGCCGTCGTCATCGAGCCCGCCGTGGGGCGGCTCACCGGCGCGGACACCGGCAAGGGGCGGCTCCCCGACCCCGGCGAGATCTTCGAGGTCTGCCGCCGGGTGCTGGCGCGCGGCGGGGCCGCCGCGGAGCGCGACCTCGCCGGCCGCCACGTGGTCGTGAGTGCCGGCGGCACCCGCGAACCGCTGGACCCGGTCCGCTTCCTCGGTAACCGCTCCTCCGGCAAGCAGGGCTACGCCCTGGCCCGTACGGCCGTGGCGCGCGGGGCGCGGGTCACCCTGATCGCCGCCCACACGCATCTGCCCGACCCGGCGGGCGCCGAGGTGGTCCGGGCCGGCACGGCCGTACAGCTGCGCGAGGCGGTGCTGGCGGCCGCCGCCGACGCGGACGCCGTCGTCATGGCCGCGGCCGTCGCCGACTTCCGGCCCGGCCGGTACGCCCAAGGGAAGATCAAGAAGAAGGACGGGGAGGAGCCCGCCCCCGTCACCCTGGTCCGCAACCCCGATGTCCTCGCCGAACTCTCGGCGGACCGGCCCCGGCCGGGCCAGATCGTGGTCGGCTTCGCCGCCGAGACCGACGACGTGCTGGCCAACGGCCGCGCCAAGCTCGCCCGCAAGGGCTGCGACCTGCTCGTCGTCAACGAGGTCGGGGAGGGCAGGACCTTCGGCGCGGAGGAGAACGAGGCGGTCGTCCTGGGCGCCGACGGCACGGAGACCCCGGTGCCCTTCGGGCCCAAGGAGGCGCTCGCCGACACGGTGTGGGACCTGGTGGCGCGGCGGCTGTCCTGAGGCCGGCCCGGGGCGGCCGGCGCGCCCCGGGCGCCCGTCCGCGGGGATCCGGGCCGCGAAACGCCGCGGCGCGCGGTCCGCTCCGGTCTGCCGGAATGCTCGACTCCCGCTGGTGCCGCACCGGTGCCGCAGATCACAAGCCTCCCAAGGATCGAGACACCGTGTCCACGACCGGGTGGCTCCGGATAAACTGCCTGCGGAACCGTGCAGCCGCAGCCTGGAACACGGTTCCGCCATGATTGAGCCAGCAGCCGCTGCAACCCCAGGGAGCGATGTGTCCCGCCGCCTGTTCACCTCCGAGTCCGTCACCGAGGGCCACCCAGACAAGATCGCTGACCAGATCAGCGACTCCATCCTCGACGCCCTCCTCATGGAGGACCCGGCCTCCCGCGTCGCCGTCGAGACCCTGATCACCACCGGCCTGGTCCATGTGGCCGGCGAGGTCACGACGAAGGCGTACGCGGACATCGCGACGCTCGTCCGCAGCAAGGTCCTCGAGATCGGCTACGACTCCTCGAAGAAGGGCTTCGACGGCGCCTCCTGCGGCGTGTCGGTCTCCATCGGCTCGCAGTCCCCCGACATCGCCCAGGGCGTGGACACCGCGTACGAGCAGCGCGTCGGGGGCACCTCCCCGCGCGAGGCGGACGACGAGCTGGACCGGCAGGGCGCGGGCGACCAGGGCCTGATGTTCGGCTATGCCTGCGACGAGACCCCCGAGCTGATGCCGCTGCCGATCAACCTGGCGCACCGGCTCTCGCGCCGGCTGTCGGAAGTGCGGAAGAACGGGACCATCCCCTACCTCCGCCCCGACGGAAAGACCCAGGTGACCATCGAGTACGACGGCGACAAGGCCGTCCGCCTCGACACGGTCGTGGTCTCCTCCCAGCACGCCTCGGACATCGACCTGGACAGCCTGCTGGCCCCCGACATCCGCGAGTTCGTGGTGGAGCACGTCCTCTCCGAGCTGATCGAGGACGGCATCAAGCTCGACACCGCCAACTACCGGCTGCTGGTGAACCCCACCGGCAGGTTCGAGATCGGCGGCCCGATGGGCGACGCCGGCCTCACCGGCCGCAAGATCATCATCGACACCTACGGCGGCATGGCCCGGCACGGCGGGGGCGCCTTCTCCGGCAAGGACCCGTCGAAGGTGGACCGCTCGGCGGCGTACGCGATGCGCTGGGTCGCCAAGAACGTCGTCGCGGCCGGGCTGGCCGCCCGCTGCGAGGTCCAGGTGGCGTACGCCATCGGCAAGGCCGAGCCGGTCGGCCTGTTCGTGGAGACCTTCGGCACCGCCACCGTCGACGTGGAGAGGATCGAGCAGGCCATCGGCGACGTCTTCGACCTCCGCCCGGCCGCGATCATCCGGGACCTCGACCTGCTGCGCCCGATCTACGCCCGGACCGCCGCCTACGGCCACTTCGGCCGTGAGCTGCCGGAGTTCACCTGGGAGCGCACCGACCGCGTCGAGGCCCTGCGCAAGGCCGCCGGAGCCTGACGGCGGCGGACCCCCGCGTTGCCCGGCCGCGGCCCGTCCGCTCACGCTCCCGCCGGACGCGTGCGGCGGGCCTCCGGGGCGGAGCGGGGCATGTCGGTCCCCTCTGGTAGGACTGGGGTGGTGAGCAGCGAGAACCGGCGGCCGGGCGGGGAACCGGCGCACCAGCCCCCGGTGGCGCACCAGCCCCCGGCGGCCGAACCACCCGGGGGCGAACAGCTGGCGCTGATCCGGGAGACGGTGCGGACGGCCAAGGTCCCCCGGGCCAAGCCGCGCACCTGGCGCGGTGCCGCGCTCGCCGGGACGGACCCGGTGGCCCGCGTCCTGGTGGACAAGGGCCTCGTCCACCTCGACCGCTACTTCGACTACGCCGTCCCGGCCGCCATGGACGCCGAGGCCCGCCCCGGCGTCCGGGTGCGCGTCCGGTTCGGGGCGGGGGAGCGGGACGGCCGCCGCGAGGGCGGCGGGCTGATCAACGGCTTCATCGTGGAGCGCCGCCCGGACAGCGACTACCAGGGCACGCTGGCCCCGATCGCCCAGGTCCTCTCCCCCGAGCCGGTGCTCTCCCCGGAACTGCTGGCGTTCTGCCGCGCGGTGGCCGACCGGTACGCCGGTGCCCTGGCCGACGTCGTCCAGCTCGCGGTACCCCGCCGGATGGCCCGCGCCGAGAAGAAGGAGTCGCCGCCGGCACCGCCCCCACCGCCCGCGCCGGAGCCCGGCAGCTGGGCCCGGTACGCCGGCGGCCCCGGCTATCTGAGCGCCCTGTCCTCCGGCGGCACACCCCGCGCCGTGTGGACCGCCCTGCCCGGCCCCGAATGGCCCGGGGAGCTGGCCCGGGCCCTGGCGGCCACGCTCGCCGGCGGCCGCGGTGCCCTCGCCGTGCTGCCCGACGGGCGCAGCGCCGCCCGGGTGGACGCCGCGCTGACCGCGCTGCTCGGCCCGGGCCACCATGTGCTGCTCACCGCCGACGCCGGACCCGAGGCCCGCTACCGCCGCTGGCTCGCCGTCTCCCGGGGCGCCGTCCGGGCCGTGATCGGCACCCGCGCCGCGATGTTCGCGCCCGTACGGCGGTTGGGGCTGGCCGCGATCTGGGACGACGGCGACTCCAGCCACAGCGACGACCACGCCCCGCACCCGCACGCGCGGGAGGTGCTGATGCTGCGGGCGGCACACGAGGGAGCGGGCTTTCTGCTGGGCGCCCACAGCCGCACGGTCGAGGCGGCGCAGCTCGTCGAGACCGGCTGGGCGCATCCGCTGGCGGCCGCTCGCGAGACGGTGCGCGCCACCGCGCCCCGGGTGCGCACGATCGGCGACGGCGAGGAGGCCCGGGACGCGGCGGCGCGGGCCGCCCGGCTGCCGAGCCTGGCCTGGCGTACGGTCCGCGACGCGCTCCAGCGGGGACCGGTGCTGATCCAGGTGCCCCGCCGCGGCTATGTGCCCCGGCTGGCCTGCGAACGCTGCCGCACGCCCGCGCGCTGCGCGCACTGCTCGGGGCCGCTGGAAGCGGTGGGCCCCGCCGAGGCGCTGTGCTGCGGCTGGTGCGGACGCGAGGCGCCGGGCTGGCACTGCCCGGAGTGCGGCGGAGCCCGGCTGCGCGGCCAGGTGTTCGGCGCCCGCCGCACGGCCGAGGAGCTGGGCCGGGCCTTTCCCGCGGTGCCGGTGCGCACCTCCGGACGGGACCATGTCCTGGACACCGTTCCGGACGCCCCCGCGCTCGTCGTCAGCACCCCCGGCGCGGAACCGGTCGCCGAGGGCGGCTACGCGGCGGCGCTGCTCCTCGACGGCTGGGCGATGCTCGGCCGCCCCGATCTGCGCGCGGGTGAGGAGACGCTGCGCCGCTGGCTGGGCGCGGCCGCGCAGGTGCGCCCCGAGTCCGCCGGAGGGACGGTCGTGGTGGTCGCGGAGCCGGCGCTGCGCCCGGTGCAGGCGCTGGTGCGCTGGGACCCCGCGGGGCACGCCGCGCGGGAGCTGGCGGAGCGGGCGGAGCTCGGTTTTCCGCCGGTCTCCCGGATGGCGGCCGTGGCGGGCCCGCCGGAGGCGGTCGCCGGCTTTCTGGAGACGGTCCGGCTGCCGGCCGGGGCCGAGGTGCTCGGCCCCGTGCCGATGCGCGTCCCCGGACCCGGCGGAGCCCGGCCGGGAGGGCCGCCCGCGGGGGAGCAGTGGGACCGGGCGCTGATCCGGGTGCGGCCCGGCAGCGGCGCCGCGCTGGCGTCGGCCTTGAAGGCCGCTCAGGCGGCCCGCCTCACCCGCCGCGAGGGGCCGCCGGTGCGGATCCGCGTCGACCCGCCGGACCTCGGCTGACCTTTCGGGGAGGAGCGGGGCGGCCCGCGGCGGGCTGCCGGGCGGGCCGGGACGAGGCCGGCCGTCAGCCGTTGCGGGGAGCGGGAAAGCCGTTCGGGCGCGGGGCGCCGGGCAGACCGTGCGGGCGGGAGGGCTCCGGCAGCGGGGAACCCGGCGGCCGGCCGGCGACGGAGCGGGCGGCGGGCACGACCGGCTGGGCGGACGGGGACCGCCGCTCCTGGGCGGCCGGGACCGGCTCCGGGTCCGGACCGGCCACCGCCGTGGTGGCGGACGCCGTGGCGGCGGAGGGGGTGGTGGTTGGTGCGGTGGCGGCGGCCGTCTCGGCCTCGGCCGCGCTGCGCGCCGCGCGCCGGGAGCCGCCGTAGCGCCGGTGGACGGCCTGCTTGGTGACGCCGAGGGCCGAACCCACCGCGTCCCAGGAGAAGCCCAGCGAGCGGTCGAAGTCGACGGCGGCCGTGACCAGGGTCTCGACGCTGTCCCGCAGCTCCTGCGCCAGCCGGACCGTCGGCGCCGGCGCCCGCCCGTACACGATGAAGCCCGCCGCGGACGGGCCGCCGCGGCGGGGGCGGTAGACGGTGCCGAGCTGAGCCGTGAGCGTGCGCAGGGCATCCGCCTGCCGGCGCACCCGCTCGATGTCCCGCACCAGCAGGTGCAGGCTGGCCCGGGCCTGGGTGTCGTGCGTGGAGTGGTCGGCCATCAACAAGCCTCTCGAAACCGGCGTTGCAGGGGACGGGCCCCCGGCAGGGGCCCCGTGGCTGGTCAATCTCCCGTGACCAACGCCCGACGGGCCCCGCTGGTCACGGTGTCGGGGGCACGGGCCGGTGCGGGGGGCGCGTGCCCGCGCGTACGCCCCCGGTCCCGGCCCTCTAGACTGGGGCGCTCCGTCGCCGGCCCCGGCCGCGCGGGCACCGTCCCGGTGCCGTACCCGGTGTCCAGGGGCTCCGGTCCGGGAACCGACCGATCCGAGAGGCAGTGCACCCCCCGATGAAGCTGGTCTTCGCCGGCACCCCCGAGGTCGCCGTCCCCGCTCTGGACGCCCTGATCGCCTCGGACCGGCACGAGGTCGCGGCCGTCGTCACCCGGCCCGACGCGCCCGCCGGCCGCGGCCGGCGGCTCGTCGCCTGCCCGGTGGCGCAGCGGGCGGAGGAGGCGGGCATCGAGGTGCTGAAGCCGGCCCGCCCCCGGGACGGGGACTTCCTCGCCCGGCTGCGGGAGATCGGGCCGGACTGCTGTCCCGTCGTCGCCTACGGCGCGCTGCTGCCCAGGGCGGCCCTGGACATCCCGGTGCACGGCTGGGTCAATCTGCACTTCTCGCTGCTGCCCGCCTGGCGGGGTGCGGCCCCGGTGCAGCACGCGGTGCTCGCGGGGGACGAGATGACCGGTGCGTCCACCTTCCGGATCGAGGAGGGGCTGGACACCGGGCCGGTGTTCGGAGTGATCACCGAGGAGATCAAGCCGACCGATACCAGCGGGGACCTGCTGACCCGCCTCGCCCTCGCGGGCGCCGGGCTGCTGGCCGCGACCATGGACGGCATCGAGGACGGCTCGCTCCAGCCGGTGCCGCAGCCGGCGGAGGGCGTGAGCATCGCGCCCAAGCTCACCGTCGGGGACGCGGAGATCGACTGGGCGGCACCCGCCCTCCGGGTCGACCGCGTCGTGCGGGGCTGTTCGCCCGCCCCCGGCGCGTGGACGCTGTTCCGCGGCGAGCGGCTGAAGGTCATGGCGGTGGGGCTGCTGCCCGAGCGGACGGATCTGGCGCCCGGCGCCCTGTCCGCGGCGAAGAACGCGGTCTGCGCGGGCACGGGTTCGCACGCCGTCGAACTGCTGTGGGTGCAGCCGCAGGGCAAGAAGCCGATGCGGGGCGCCGACTGGGCCCGCGGGGTCCGCATCGGCCCGGAGGACCGGCTCGGCGCCTGACGGGGCCGTACCCGAGGGAGCCGGGGCCCGATGTGGCCCGGCGTCCGGTGCCGGGCCGGGCCGGGCCGAGCCGGGCCGGCGCCCGGCGGGTCGGCGGCGTCCCCCGGTCCGTCCGGCCTGCCCGCCTGTCTCCCCGCGCCCGCCCGTCCGTCCGCCCGCCCGCCCGTCCGTCCGTCCGTCCGCCCGGCCGTGCGGGGCAGTGAGGGGCAGGGGGCGCCTCGTCCGGTCCGGGGTGGCGCCAACGGGCAGGGGCGCTCGATGAGTTCGGGAGCGCCAGAGGTGTGGCGGCAGGACCCGGCGCGAGGCGCCGGGCCGGGGCCGCGCGCCGCGTGAGGGAATCCCCGCCTCCGCCCCACCCCCTCCGGGGCAGCGGCTCGGCAGGGAATCCCGGCCACCCCGACGTCATCCGCGAACTCGCCCGATCAGCACTCATCAAGTTTGACTAACCGGACGCGGGGGCAGTACAGTCCCCGTCATTAATCAAGCTTGACTAATTCCCCGCGCCGAGCAGAGGAGCAGGATGACGGAGCAGCAGACAGTCCCCGAGGCCGGAGCCGCCTTCACCCCCGGTGACGAGGAGCGCCGGGCGCTGGACGCGTGGTTCGCCCGGTACGAGGCCCTCAGCGCCCGGGGCGAGGTCGAGGCGATGGCCGACATGGCCGTCTTCCCGCTCAACGTCGTCACCGACGACGCGGCCGGCGAGGGCTCGGCGGAGCAGTGGGACCGCGAGCAGTTCACCGCCACGATGCGCCGGATCCTGGGGGACGCGGGCGGCGAGGAGGTGAGCTTCGAGTCGGTGCGCACCCCGCATTTCCTGACCCCCTCGCTCGTCGTCGTCCACAGCGAGTCCGAGATGACGGCCGGCAGGCACACCCGGAACCTGCGGTACGCCGACATCCTGGTGAAGCGCCGTGGAGAGTGGGCGTTCCAGACCATGATCCAGGGCGGTTGGGGCGCTACGGGGGCGGACGGCGGAGCGTCGTAGTCTGGACGGACCGTCCTCGTAACCCGCGGAGCACCTTTCCCTGTGAGCACCGACCAGTCCCGTCGCCGCCGTCCCGGCAAGCCGTACCGCCGTCCCCGCAAGGACCCCGTCCGCATCCTCGCCTACGAGGCGCTGCGGGCGGTCGACGAGCGGGACGCGTACGCCAACCTCGTCCTGCCGCCCCTGCTCCGCACGGCACGCGAGAAGGGCGGCTTCGACGACCGCGACGCCGCGCTCGCCACCGAGCTCGTCTACGGGACCCTGCGCCGTCAGGGCACCTATGACGCGGTCATCGCGGCCTGCGTGGACCGGCCGCTGCGCGAGGTGGACCCGCCCGTCCTCGACGTCCTCTCCCTCGGGGCGCACCAGTTGCTCGGGACCCGGATCCCCAGCCACGCGGCGGTGAGCGCCACCGTCGAACTGGCCCGGGTGGTGCTCGGCGACGGGCGGGCGAAGTTCGTCAACGCCGTGCTGCGCAGGATCGCGGCCGACGACCTCGACGGCTGGCTGGAGCGGGTGGCGCCGGACTACGACGAGGACCCGGAGGAGCACCTCGCCGTCGTCCACTCCCATCCGCGGTGGATCGTCTCCGCGCTCTGGGACTCGCTCGGCGGCGGCCGGGCGGGCATCGAGGATCTGCTGGAGGCCGACAACGAGCGGCCCGAGGTGACCCTCGTCGCCCGCCCCGGCCGCTCGACCGCCGGGGAACTGCTGGACTCGGCGGGGGAGGAGTCGGCCCTGCCCGGCCGCTGGTCCCCGTACGCGGTGCGGTTGTCCGATGGCGGGGAGCCCGGGGCGCTGGAGCCGGTCCGCGAGGGCCGGGCCGGCGTCCAGGACGAGGGCAGCCAGCTCGTCGCCCTCGCCCTGGCCAACGCACCGCTGGAGGGGGAGGACAGCCGCTGGCTCGACGGCTGCGCCGGGCCCGGCGGCAAGGCCGCGCTGCTCGCCGCCCTCGCGGCGCGGCGGGGGGCGTCGCTCCTCGCCGCGGAGAAGCAGCCGCACCGGGCCCGGCTCGTGGCGCGGGCGCTGGCCGGCAACCCCGGCCCGTACCAGGTGGTCACCGCGGACGGCACCCGGCCGCCGTGGCGGCCCGGCAGCTTCGACCGGGTGCTCGTGGACGTCCCCTGCACCGGGCTCGGCGCGCTGCGCCGCCGCCCCGAGGCCCGCTGGCGCCGCCGCCCGGAGGACCTGGACGGCTTCGCGCCGCTCCAGCGCGGACTGCTGCGGGAGGCGCTGCACGCGGTCCGGGTCGGCGGCGTCGTCGGCTACGCCACCTGTTCACCGCACCTCGCCGAGACCCGCGCCGTCGTCGACGACGTGCTGAGGGGCCGCGGCGGACCGGCGCCCGGGGCCGAACTCCTCGACGCGCGGCCGCTGATGCCCGGTGTCCCCGCGCTGGGCGACGGCCCCGACGTCCAGCTCTGGCCCCATCTGCACGGCACCGACGCGATGTACCTGGCCCTGCTGCGCCGCACGTCCTGACCGTCCGGAGCCGGCAGGCCGGGTGGAGACCGGTCCGCCCGGTCCGACGGCGGCGCACCGGCCCGCCGGGCCCCGCTGCCCGGGCACGCAGGAGGAACAGCGCGGAGACCGTCCGGGGCTGCTGCTGGAGGTCGTGGCACAGGTGACCGGTGAGCCTCAGCAGGCCCGGACGCTCCGGCCGGTACGGGGGAGCGTACGCCCACCCGTACCGGCCGGAGCCGGGTGCCTCTGCGGGCGGCCGCCTCGGGGCTCAGCCCCGCGGGCCGGCCGCGTCGGTGCGGTCCGGGGCCGCGGTGCCCGGGGCCGCGGTCGCGGTGCGCTCCGCGGCGCTCATGGCGTCGTCCCGCTCGGTGCCGCGGAGGGACTGGGCCTGGGTGCCGCCGCCCGCCGAGTCCTCCACGGAGGAGCAGAACGGCACGGTGCCGGTGTTCTGGACGTACCGGGCGGCGACCCATCCGGAGCCGTCGCGCAGCAGGTACCAGAGGTCGTTGCCGTCGACGTTCTGGCCGTGGACCTTGCAGTTCAGCCCGACCTGGGCGTGGTAGGCGAGTACTCCGAGGTTCGCGGAGTTCGTGGTCGGCTGGGCCCGCTTCACGACACCGCTGGGGCTGATGACGGTGCCGTACGGCTGGGCCGGTGTGCCGACCTCCTCGCCGGCCCCGGCCCCGTTGGTGTCGCTGTGGCCCGAGCTGACGACGCCGTCCCGGCCGATGACGTTCTCGTCCCCGACCGCGAAGTGGTTGTTGTCCCCGTGCACCACGAAGGTCGTGCCGCCGTGGTGGCCGTCCCCGTACCCGTCGTGTGCCTGGGCGGCCGACACGCCTCCGCCCGCCAGGGCCAGTGCCGCCAGGACCGTCAGGCCGAGCCGCATCCCGTTCTGCTTCACAGGTGTTCCTTTCCGTTCGGTGCCATACACGCAGGCTTGCACCTTATGGACGGATAATCTGCTTAATGGTGGATTGCTGCTTTGGTGGGCGCGTGCGCCCCGGGCGGGCGGCACGGGCCGGACCGCCCGGGGGCGCATCGGCCGGCCCGTTCCGCCGGCAGGCGGCTGCCGCCGTCATGAAATCGTTCTCGGTCGGTTGGGGAGGGAGGGTCATGGAATGCCGGAAACGGGCGTCGGCGGACCCCTCCCGCGCATGGCAGGCTGTCCCCATGGCCGTGCAGATCAGTCCCAGCATTCTCTCCGCCGACTTCTCCCGCCTCGGGGAGGAGGCGAAGGCCGTCCAGGGCGCCGACTGGCTCCATGTCGACGTCATGGACAACCACTTCGTCCCGAACCTCACCCTCGGCGTGCCGGTCGTCGAGTCGCTGAGCAGGGCGACGGACACCCCGCTGGACTGCCATCTCATGATCGAACAGCCGGACCGCTGGGCCCCCGCCTACGTCGAGGCCGGCGCCGGCTCCGTGACCTTCCACGCCGAGGCCGCGGCCGCGCCGGTCCGGCTCGCCCGCGAGATCCGGGCCAAGGGGGCCAGGGCCTCGATGGCGCTCAAGCCCGCCACCCCCGTCGAGCCCTACGAGGACCTGCTGCCCGAGCTCGACATGATCCTGGTCATGACCGTGGAGCCCGGCTTCGGCGGACAGGCCTTCCTCGACATCATGCTGCCGAAGATCCGCCGTACCCGGGAGCTGATCGCCAAGCACGGCCTGCAGATGTGGCTCCAGGTCGACGGCGGTGTCTCGGCGGACACCATCGAGCGCTGTGCCGAGGCCGGAGCCGATGTCTTCGTCGCCGGCTCCGCCGTCTACGGAGCGGACGACCCGGCCGCCGCGGTGCGCGCCCTGCGCCGCCAGGCCGAGGAGACCACCGCCACGGCGGGCTGGGCCTGCAGCCACTGACACCGGGCCCGGAGGACACGGAGCGATGAACTCCGGTGAACTCTCCGGGGCGGTGGAACGCGAGGACCGGCCGGCGACCGCCGCTTCTGACAGGATGGCGGCGGGTGCGCGAAGGGGACAGTGAACAGTGAAGGAGAACGCGGTGTCGACGGGCCGATCAGCCATGCGGATGGGACCCGCGGAGCTGGTGCAGGCGGCGGCCATGGCCCGCCGTTTCTACCTTGAGGGAAAATCCAAGATCCAGATCGCGGAGGAGTTCGGCGTCAGCCGCTTCAAGGTCGCCCGCGTGCTGGAGACGGCGCTCGAACGCGATCTCGTCCGGATCGAGATCCGGGTGCCGGCCGAACTGGACGCCGAGCGCTCCGACGCGCTGCGCGCCCGCTACGGCCTGCGGAACGCCGTCGTCGTCGAATCGCCCTCCGACGCCGAGGACGACGGCGTGGACCCGGAGAACCTCGGCGAGGTCGCCGCCGACCTGCTCGGCGAACTCGTCAACGAGGGCGATGTCCTCGGCCTCGCCTGGGGCCGCTCCACCATCCACATGGCCGCCGCCCTCAACCGCCTCCCGCCCTGCACCGTCGTCCAGCTCACCGGGGTCTACGACGCCGGCACCGCCGAACGCGGCTCCGTGGAGGCCGTCCGGCGCGCGGCGACCGTCTCGGGCGGCGAGGCGCACCCCATCTACGCGCCGATGCTGCTGCCGGACGCCACGACCGCCGCCGCCCTCCGCGCCCAGCCCGGGATCGCCCGCGCCTTCGAGTACTTCGACAAGGTGACCGTCGCGGCCGTCTCCATCGGCTCCTGGGAGCCCGGCATCTCCACCGTCCACGACATGCTGTCGGAGGAGGAGCGCGCCCACTACGCCTCGCTGGGCGCCGTCGCCGAGATGTCCGCGCACCTCTTCGCCGCCGACGGCCGCCGGATCGGGCGCGATCTGGGCGAGCGCTGCATCACCGTCGAGGCCGACCGGCTGCGGCGCATCCCCGAGGTGGTCGCCATCGCCGGCGGGCGGCGCAAGGCCGCCGCGATCGACGCCGTGCTCCGCTCCGGACTGGTCACCAGCCTCGTCACGGACACGGCCGCCGCGGACCACCTTCTCCAGGAGACGGGCCCCAAGCCGCGCCCGGCGCTCGACCGCGCCGACCCGGACGGAGCGGACTCCGCGGAAGGGTGACGGCACCCCGCCGCCCCGGCGCCTCCCCGGACGTCCGCCCGGGGCCGGGAGCGGCCCCGGCCCGAGCGCCTGCCCGGGCCCGTGGCCGGATGATCCGGTAAAATTCCGGGGCAAGGCAGGTCTCACTGCCTGGCACGCGAACCCCCGCCGTACCCGCCACGCCCGCCCGCCCTCGCGGAGGAGCGGCAAGGGAAGCCGGGGGTCCTTTGCCGTGTCCACGTGGGAGTCACCTGCGCCGTTCCACCGAAATGTGAGACCCATGCGTTTCCTTGAGCCCGGCACGGGGCGCCACGTCGAGACAGCTCCGGTTCCGCACGACCTGACGTACGACGACGTCTTCATGGTGCCGAACCGTTCCGCCGTGGGTTCCCGGCACGGCGTGGACCTCGCCACCCCCGACGGCACCGGCACCACCATCCCCATCGTGGTCGCCAACATGACGGCGATCGCCGGCCGCCGGATGGCGGAGACCGTCGCCCGGCGCGGTGGTCTCGTCGTCATTCCGCAGGACATCCCGCTCGACGTCGTCAGCGAGGTCATCTCCTGGGTGAAGCAGCGGCACCGGGTCTTCGACACCCCCATCACCCTCGCCCCCACCGGGACCGTCGCCGACGCGCTCTCCCTGCTCCCCAAGCGGGCGCACGGCGCGGGCATCGTCGTCGAGGACGGCCGGCCCGTGGGCGTCGTCACCGAGACCGATCTGACCGGCGTGGACCGCTTCACCCAGCTCTCCGAGGTGATGTCCCGGGAACTGCTGCTCCTGGAGGACGGTGTCGACCCGCGCGACGCCTTCAACCGCCTCGACGCCGCCCACCGCAAGCTCGCCCCGGTGGTCGGCAAGGACGGGCGTCTCGCCGGCATCCTCACCCGCAAGAGCGCCCTGCGCGCCACGCTCTACACCCCGAACACCGACGCGGACGGCCGGCTCCGCATCGCCGTCGCCGTCGGCATCAACGGGGAATCCGTGCGCCGTGCCGAAGGGCTGGTGGCCGCCGGTGTGGACACCCTGGTCGTGGACACCGCGCACGGCCACCAGGACAGCATGATGAGCACCCTGAAGGCGATCCGCGCCCTGGATCCGCCGGTGCCGGTCGTCGCGGGCAACGTGGTCTCCGCCCAGGGCACGCGCGATCTGATCGACGCGGGCGCGGACATCGTCAAGGTGGGGGTCGGGCCGGGCGCCATGTGCACCACGCGCATGATGACCGGAGTGGGCCGCCCCCAGTTCTCCGCCGTCCTCGAATGCGCGGCCGAGGCCCGCCGGCACGGCAGGCACGTCTGGGCCGACGGCGGCGTGCGGCACCCGCGGGACGTCGCCATGGCGCTGGCCGCGGGCGCGTCCAACGTGATGATCGGCTCCTGGTTCGCCGGCACCCACGAGTCGCCCGGTGATCTGCAGCAGGACCCCGGCGGGCGCTTCTACAAGGAGAGCTACGGCATGGCGTCCGCGCGGGCCGTGCAGAAGCGCACCAGCGAGGAGTCGGCCTACGACCGCGCCCGCAAGGGCCTGTTCGAGGAGGGGATCTCCACCTCCCGGATGTACCTCGACCCGGCCCGCCCGGGCGTCGAGGACCTGATCGACGCGATCGTCGCCGGGGTGCGGAGCTCCTGCACCTACGCGGGCGCGGGCTCCCTGGAGGAGTTCCACGAGCGCTCCGTCATCGGTGTGCAGAGCGCCGCCGGCTACGCGGAGGGCAAGCCGCTCCACGCCAGCTGGCTCTGACGGCCGCAGGCGGCGGCGCGGCGCGGGGTGTCGTACGGGCACGGCGCCCCCGGGGCCCGGAGCGGGCGCTCCGCCGCGCTCCCCGTCGGCAGGGGAGGGGCGGACTGTGCTGTACTGCGGCTGTGGCGACCGCCGTCCGGCGCCCGCCCCGCCGGCGGTGCCGCGCGCAGCCCCTCCGCACAGAGAAGTGATCCATCCGCAGTGCGACTGAACGAGCTCGACGAACGCATCGTCCACGCCCTCGCCGAGGACGCCCGCCGCTCCTACGCCGACATCGGCGCGGAGGTCGGCCTCTCCGCCCCGGCCGTCAAGCGCCGGGTGGACCGGCTGCGGGCCGAGGGGGCGATCACCGGGTTCACCGTACGGGTGGACCCGGCGGCGCTCGGCTGGGCCACCGAGGGGTTCATCGAGATCTACTGCCGGCGCCACACCACCCCGGAGGCGATCCGCCGCGGCCTCTCGCGCTACCCGGAGGTGGTGTCCGCGTCCACCGTGACCGGAGACGCGGACGCCATCGCGCAGATCTTCGCCGCCGACATGCGGCATTTCGAACGGGTGCTGGAGCAGATCGCGGGCGAGCCCTATGTGGAGCGCACCAAGTCCGTCCTGGTGCTCTCCCCGCTGCTGCGGCGCTACGGCTCCGGGGCACCCCGGTAGCCCGAGGGGCGCGGCAGCGGGGAGGGGACCCGGCGGGCGCCGGCGGGGTGCGGACCCCATCGCGCAACGAATCGCCGCACCGGACCCAGCGGGCGCAATGAATCGCCTGCGGGCGGCAACGGAAGCGGCTTGTCCCGCCGGATCGGGCGACCGTACCGTCTTTCCGTCCCCTCATCGCCCGTTTCGTACCCCCGAGGATCTCCATGCCGCCGTTGCGCACCGCCCTGCTCCAGAGCTCCGGACGCCCCGGCGATGTGGCCCACAACCTGCGGCTTCTCGAGGAGGCGGCGGGCCGCGCCGCCGCCTCCGGCGCCCGGCTGCTGCTGACTTCCGAGCTGTTCCTGACCGGGTATGCCGTCGGCGGCCGGCTGCCCGCGCTGGCCGAGCCCGCCGACGGGCCGTCCGCCGGGCGGGTCGCCCGGATCGCCGCTGAACACCGGCTCGCCATCGGCCTCGGCTACCCGGAGCGGGACGGCGACGCCCTCTACAACTCCGTGCGGCTGACCGGTCCCGACGGCACCCCGCTCGCCGGCTACCGCAAGACCCACCTCTACGGGGAGTTCGAGACCGCCCAGTTCACCCCGGGCGGTGAGCCGGTCGTCCAGGCCGAGCTGGACGGCACCCGGCTCGGCCTGCTGATCTGCTACGACGTCGAGTTCCCGGAGGCCGTGCGCGCGCACGCCCTGGCCGGCACCGAACTGCTGCTCGTGCCGACCGCGCTGATGCGTCCGTACGAGGTCGTGGCGCGGACGCTCGTCCCGGCGCGCGCCTGGGAGAGCCAGCTCCACATCGCCTACGTCAACCGCTGCGGATCCGAAGGGGAGTTCGACTTCACGGGGCTCAGCTGCCTCGCGGCCCCCGACGGCACCGTCCCCGTCCGCGCCGGGACCGCCGAAGACCTGCTCATCGCCGACGTCGACCGGGACCTGCTCGACCGCGCCCGCGCGGCCACTCCCTACCTGCGCGACCGGCGCCCCGAGCTCTACGGCCCGCTCACCGCGGGCTGACGGACCGCCGCCCGCGCCCGGCCGGCCGCATCCGGCCACCCGCACCACCCGCACCACCCGGCCACCCGCACCACCACCCGCACCACCACCCGCACCCGCACCCGCCGTACCGCACCTCCAGGAGACCCCAGCCGATGACGTCCGTGCCCACCGCCGTCCACGACGAGCAGCACGCCGAGGCCCAGGCCGAGCCGCCCATCACCATGTTCGGCCCGGACTTCCCCTATCCGTACGACGACTTCCTGGCCCACCCGGCCGGGCTGGGCTCCGTGCCCGCCACCGAGCACGGCACCGAGGTCGCCGTCATCGGCGGTGGCCTCTCCGGCATCGTCACCGCCTACGAGCTGATGAAGATGGGCCTCAAGCCGGTCGTCTACGAGGCCGACCGGATCGGCGGCCGGCTGCGCACCGTCGGCTTCGAGGGCTGCGACCCGTCCCTGACCGCCGAGATGGGCGCCATGCGCTTCCCGCCGTCCTCCACCGCCTTCCAGCACTACGTGGACCTGGTCGGGCTGGAGACCCGCCCCTTTCCCAACCCGCTCTCGCCCGCCACTCCGTCCACGGTCGTGGACCTCAAGGGCGAGTCGCACTACGCCCGCACCCTGGACGACCTCCCCGAGGTCTACACCCAGGTCATGAACGCCTGGAACGCCTGCCTGGAGGAGGGCGCCGACTTCTCCGCCATGCAGCGCGCCCTGCGCGAGCGGGACGTCCCGGTGATCCGCGAGATCTGGTCCCGGCTGGTGGAGAAGCTCGACAACCAGACCTTCTACGGTTTCCTCTGCGACTCCGACGCCTTCCGGTCCTTCCGGCACCGGGAGATCTTCGGCCAGGTGGGCTTCGGCACCGGCGGCTGGGACACCGACTTCCCCAACTCCATCCTGGAGATCCTGCGCGTCGTCTACACCGGCGCGGACGACGACCACCGCGGCATCGTCGGCGGCAGCCAGCAGCTGCCGCTGCGGCTCTGGGAGCACCGGCCCGGGAAGCTCGTCCACTGGCCGCACGGCACCTCCCTGGCCGGGCTGCACGCGGACGGGGAGCCGCGCCCGGCCGTCACGCGGCTGCACCGCACGGCGGGCAACCGTGTCACCGTCACCGACGCACGCGGCGACATCCGCACCTACCGGGCCGCGGTCTTCACGGCGCAGAGCTGGATGCTGCTGTCCAAGATCGAGTGCGATGACGCACTCTTCCCGATCGACCACTGGACGGCGATCGAGCGCACCCACTACATGGAGTCCTCCAAGCTCTTCGTCCCCGTCGACCGGCCGTTCTGGCGGGACGAGGCCGTCGACGACAAGGGCGAGCCGACGGGGCGGGACGTGATGAGCATGACGCTCACCGACCGGATGACCCGGGGCACGTATCTGCTCGACGACGGCCCGGACCGGCCCGCCGTGATCTGCCTCTCCTACACCTGGTGCGACGACAGCCTGAAATGGCTCCCGCTGGACGCGAACGAGCGGATGGAGGTCATGCTCAAGTCGCTCGGCGAGATCTACCCGGGTGTCGACATCCGGCGGCACATCATCGGCAACCCGGTCACCGTCTCCTGGGAGGACGAGCCCTACTTCATGGGCGCGTTCAAGGCGAACCTGCCCGGCCACTACCGCTACCAGCGCCGGCTGTTCACCCACTTCGTGCAGGACCGGCTGCCGGAGGACCGGCGGGGGCTGTTCCTCGCGGGCGACGACGTCTCCTGGACGGCGGGCTGGGCCGAGGGCGCCGTGCAGACCGCGCTGAACGCCGTCTGGGGCGTCATGCGCCATCTGGGCGGCACGACGGACCCGGCCAACCCGGGCCCGGGCGACGTCTACGACGCGATCGCGCCGGTCGAACTGCCGGAGGACTGAGGGGAGCAGGGGGCTGACGGCACGGCCGCCGTGCCGTCAGCCCAGCGGTGTGAGGAGGAAGCGGCCGACCATGCCGGTCCCCGTGTCGAGCCGCTCCCGGAACTCCTCGCGGAGCCCCTCCGCCCCGCGCAACTCCCACAGCACCCGGGACGCGGCCCACGCGGCGTCCCGGGCGCGGATCAGGCACCAGGAACCGGTGAGATGCGTCAGCGGATCGGCGACGTCCAGCAGGTCCGGACCGGGCATCAGCTCCTCCCGGACCCGCTCCTCCAGCTCGACGAGGACGTCGTCCACCCGCTCGTAGTCGCTCCGCAGGGCGCGCGGTTCGCAGCCGCGGGCCGCGCAGGTGTCCACGACGGCCAGCGCCAGGTCGTGCCCGACGTGGGCGTTGACCCCGGCGAGGGCGAACTGCACCGGCAGCACGCCCGGGTGACGGCGGTGCTGGAACAGCGGGCGCCAGCAGGCCGGCGCCCGGCGCCCGGCTCCATCGGCGTCCACCGCCGCCAGATAGCGGCGGGCGAAGCGCGCCGTGAACTCGGCGGTCAGCGCCGGGTCCCGGAAGTGGCCCGCCGCGATCCGCCGCTCCAGTTCCCCGGTGACCGACAGATAGACGCGGTTGAAGACGGCGACACCGTCCTGCCGGGGAAGCGCGGCCTCCAGGGCGCGCATCCGATCCATCGCGTCCCGCACCTCGGCCGCTGCCCGTGGTTCCGTAGTGGTCATGCACGCACGGTGACATTTCCGTGTGCGTCTGTCCCGTGGTGTCACTGTTTGTGACCGGAACGGCCTAGCGGTGGCGTACACGTCGGTCAACTCCCGGTTGACGGCGGGCTCGTGGCCCCCCGGGGCCCGGCCGCCGTGGTCGGTCCGGCCGCCGCGTGAGCCGTACCTGCTCCCGCCGGGCGGCGCCGGGACGTACCCGGGCCCGCCCGGCGGGCCGGAGTCACTTTCCGGCGGTGCCGGTGCCCGCGGCGGTGCCCGCGCCGGTGTCCCTGCCGGTGTCCGTGCCGGTGCCGTCCGGCTCCTCCCGGGCCGCGTCGTCGTAGGAGGTGGTGCCCTCGTCCAGCAGCGGCTCCTCCGCCTTCAGGTGGGCCGGGGCCATGACGCGCAGCACGTGGTAGCCGCTGAGCACCACGATCGTGCCGAGCGCGATGCCGTTCAGCTCGAAGGTGTCCGTGATCCGCAGGCTGACCCCGCCGACACCGATGACGACGCCCGCGGCCACCGGCACCAGGTTCAGCGGATTGCGCAGGTCCACCTTGTTGTGCACCCAGATCTGCGCGCCGAGCAGGCCGATCATGCCGTAGAGGATGACCGTGATGCCGCCCAGCACGCCCCCGGGGATCGCCGCCACGACCGCGCCGAATTTGGGGCAGAGGCCGAAGAGCAGGGCGAAGAGGGCCGCGGCCCAGTAGGCGGCCGTGGAGTAGACCCGGGTGGCGGCCATCACGCCGATGTTCTCGGCGTAGGTCGTGGTGGCCGGGCCGCCGACGGCCGTGGAGAGGACACTGCCCGCGCCGTCCGCCGCGATCGCGGTGCCCAGCTCGTCGTCGAGCGGGTCACCGGTCATCTCGCCGACGGCCTTCACATGGCCGGCGTTCTCGGCGATCAGCGCGATCACCACGGGCAGGGCGACCAGGATCGCCGACAGCTCGAACTGCGGGGCGTGGAAGGACGGCAGCCCGAACCAGGCCGCGTCGGCGACGCCGGAGAGGTCCAGCCGCCAGTGGTCCACGGCCTCGGTGCCGCCCTGGACCGAGTGGATCTTTCCGAGACCGAGGTCGGACAACCAGGAGACGCCGTAGCCGAAGACGAGCCCGAGGAAGATCGCGATCCGCGACCAGAAACCGCGCAGCACGACCACGGCGAGCCCGGTGAACAGCATCGTCAGCAGCGCGGTCCACTGGTCCTGCGGCCAGTACACGGAGGCGGTCACCGGGGCCAGGTTGAAGCCGATCAGCATCACGACGGCGCCGGTGACGACGGGCGGCATCGCCGCGTGGATGACGCGCGCCCCGAACGTCCGCACGGCCAGCCCGCTGAGGAACAGCGCGACGCCGACGACCAGGATCGCCCCGGTGATCGTCGCGATCCCCCCGCCCTGTGCCTTGATCGCCGCCGCCACCCCGACGAAGGAGAGGCTGCAGCCGAGGTAGCTGGGCACCCGGCCGCGCGTCGCCAGCAGGAAGATCATGGTGGCGAAGCCGGACATCATGATGGCCAGATTCGGATCCAGACCCATGAGCACGGGCGCGACGAAGCTCGCCCCGAACATGGCCACCACATGCTGCGCGCCCAGCCCCGCCGTCCGCGGCCACGACAGCCGTTCCTCCGGCCCGACGACCGCACCGGGGGCGGGCACGCGCCCGTCGCCGTGCAGTTTCCAGCCCACGCCGAGGCCCATGACCACTCCACTCCGTCCGCTCCGTCGCCGGGGGTCGGCGACGATGAAATCCCGCCAATATTACGGGGGGTGCTCCGGGGGCGTTACGGCCGTGCGCGGAGTGACGGCGGTCACCGATGTGCGGGGTGCCGGGGCCGGGGGCAGGCTGGAACACATGAACGACAAGCCGCCTGTCCTCGTGCATCCGCCGGCCGGCACCGGCCGACGGGTCGAGATCCGCGGCCAACGCGCCGGCACCGCGACCGGCCCCCGGGATCTCCTCGAATTCCTGCGCCGCGCCGGGCTCGACCCGGACGAGGTGCACCTCGACGACCCCTCCCTGATCGAGTGGCGGGGCGGCGGCCCGGACGACTGGCCGGGACAGCTCTGACAACACGGCTCCGGGACGCGGCTCCGGGACGCCGCTTCGGCCCCGGCCGCGGAACGCGGCGCCGGTGCGGAGCCCGCGCGTTACCGGCGGTGCGGTGCCGCGGCGGGCGAGCCCGCACGGCCCGGCCGCAAGCCCGGATCCGGCCATGACGGGCCCCGGTGCCCCGCTCCGGTCCCGCCCGTCCCCGACAGGAGCGGTGGCGGCGCCGCCGTTCCCGTCGCCCGCTGTCGGTCACCGTCCCGTTTCCGCAGGTCACCGCCGGTCGCCGACCCTACGCAGCCTCCGGGCCCGCCGCGGCCCGCCCCGGCGGAGCGTGACGCACGGGGAGCGCGCTGTGAGGGAGGACACAAGACCCGCCCGGGTCGCCGCCGCCCTCGCGTGGCAGACTGGGGGTGTACCAGTGACGTCAGCGCACTCCGGGGTCGGTGAAAGTCCGAACCGGCGGTTAAAGTCCGCGACCCGGCCACTGCCAGTGGCCGGTTGACCAGGTGAGATTCCTGGACCGACGGTTAAAGTCCGGATGGGAGGCAGTGCGCGGCGGCCGAGCACCGGGTGCGCCGTCGTACAGCGGCGCGGTCCGCCCCGTCCGGGGTGAGCCGTGCGGCCGTATCCGCGCCGCCCCGCGTGTGACGTCCGCCTCTGTCCTCGTCGACAGCCCCGGAGTCCGTGCCCGCAGAGGCAGGAGGACCCGGTGGCCCCCGAAGCGCCCCGTACGGCCGAGACCCGCGCCATGCGGCGGGCCGTCGCGCTCGCTGCCCGCGGCACCGGCTCCACCAGCCCCAATCCCGTCGTCGGCTGCGTGATCCTCGACGCCGCGGGGGACGTGGCCGGTGAGGGATACCACCGGCGCGCCGGCGGCCCGCACGCCGAGATCCACGCCCTGCGCGCGGCCGGCGAACGCGCCCGCGGCGGCACCGCCCTCGTCACCCTGGAGCCCTGCGACCACACCGGCCGCACCGGCCCCTGCAGCCGCGCGCTGATCGACGCCGGGATCGCCCGCGTCGTCTACGCCGTCGCCGACCCGCACGACGCGGCCGCCGGCGGGGCCGCCACCCTCACCGCCGCCGGGATCGACGTCGAGGGCGGACTGCTGGCGGACGAGGCCGAAGAGGTCAACCTCGCCTGGCTCACCTCCGTACGCCGCCGCCGGCCGTTCGTCCGCTGGAAGTACGCGGCGACACTCGACGGCCGGACCGCCGCCGCCGACGGCACCAGCCGCTGGATCTCCTCACCCGAGTCCCGCGCGGACGTCCACCGGCTGCGCGCCGAGGCGGACGCCGTGATCGTCGGCTCCGGCACCGCCCGCGCCGACGACCCCCAGCTCGCCGTCCGCCACCCGGCGCTGCTCGACACCCTCGGCGCCGGGCTCCGCCAGCCGCTGCGCGTCGTCGTCGACAGCAACGCCTCCGCCGTCCGGCCCGGCGCCCGGATCCTGGACGGCAGCGCGCCCACCCTCGTCGCCGTCGCCGAGGACGCCGACGCCGCGCACCTGGAGGGACTCGCCCCCGTGGTGCGCCTGCCGCGCGCGCCCGGCGGCCGCGGCCTGTCCATCCCGATGCTGCTCCGCACCCTGTACGAGCGGGAGGTGCGGTCCGTGCTGCTGGAGGGCGGGGCCACCCTCGCCGGGGCCTTCGTGGCCGCCCGTGCCGTCGATCAGGTCGTCGGCTATCTGGCCCCGGCTCTGCTCGGCGCCGGACCGGCCGTTCTCGCGGACGCCGGAATCGGCACGATCGCCGACGCGTTGCGCCTGGACGTGACCGGTGCCGACCGCTGCGGTCCGGATCTGCGGATCACCGCTGTTCCCAGGGGGCCCGCCCCGGACACCGCCCCCGCCGCCTCCGCCCCTTCCGCCTCCGAGGAGAACTGACGTGTTCACAGGAATCGTCGAAGAACTGGGCGAGGTCGCCGCCGTCGAGGACCTGGGGGACTCCTCCCGCTTCCGGCTGCGCGGCCCGCTGGTCACCGCGGACGCCAAGCACGGCGACTCGATCGCCGTCAACGGTGTGTGCCTGACCGTCGTCGACACCGCCGGCGGCGAGTTCACCGCCGATGTGATGGCCGAGACCCTGAAGCGCTCCAGTCTCGGCGCGCTCGTCCCCGGCAGCCGCGTCAACCTCGAACGCCCCATGGCGCTCGGCGGGCGCCTCGGCGGCCACCTCGTCCAGGGACACGTCGACGGCACCGGCATCATCACCGGCCGCGAGCCGGGCGAGCACTGGGAGATCGTCACGGTCTCGCTGCCGCCCGGGCTGGCCCGCTACGTCGTCGAGAAGGGCTCGATCACGGTCGACGGCGTCAGCCTCACCGTCGTCGACGCGGCGGACGACCACTTCACCGTCAGCCTGATCCCGACCACCCTGGGCCTCACCACCCTGGGGATCAAGAAGGCCGGCGACCCGGTCAACCTGGAGGTCGACGTCCTGGCCAAGTACGTCGAACGGCTGCTCGGCGCGGGCGCCCCTCCCGCCGGCGCGCACGCCGCCGGGGCCGCCGCCGCGGCCGCCGGGGAGGCCGCCGGGGAGGCCGCCGCATGAGCGCCTTCGGCTGGCTGAACACCCACGCCTTCACCGTCCTCGGGCAGGACGTCATCTGGTCCGACATGGTGGGCAACACCCTGGGCCTGATCGCCCTCGCCCTCGGCTGGCGCCGCTCCCTGTGGACCTGGCCCGCCCAACTCCTCTCCGGCGCCGTCCTCGTCGCCGCCTACGCCTCCGCGCAGCTCAGCGGCGGAGTCGGCAAGCAACTGCTCGTCATCGGCGTCGCCGTGTGGGGCTGGCGGCAGTGGCGGACCGGGAAGCGGCGGACCGGGGACGGCACCCTCGCCGTGCGCTTCGCCACCGGGCGGGAGCGCGGCCTGCTGGCGGCCGGCACGGCCCTCGGCACCCTGGCTGTCGGCGGGCTGTTCACCGCCGTGCCCTCCCTGTCCTGGAGCCCCTGGCCGGACGCGTACATCTTCGTCGGCACCCTCGCCGCGATGGTCGCCCAGGCCCGCGGGCTGGTCGAGTTCTGGTTCGCCTGGATGCTGGTCGACGTGGTCGGCGTCCCGCTGGCGTTCGGCAGCGGACTGCCGTTCTCCGGCCTGGTCTACCTCATCTACTTCGTGCTCGTCCTGTGGGGCCTGCGCGACTGGTGGCTGCACACCCGCCGGCAGCCGGTGCCCGCCGTGGCCGGAGCGGCCCCGCCGCGCGCCGTGCCGGCCGGGGCGGCGGCCACGGAGAACTCCGCATGACCGCCCCCGCCCCCGCGCGGGCCGCCGCACCGGCCGCCGCCCGCGCCGCCGCACCGCCGCCCCGCCCCGCGGGAGCCGGCGACACTCCGGGCCCCGGCCCGTGGAGCACCGAAGGAGCCAGCATGAGCACCGCACTCCAGGACACCCACGACCGGTACGCGGACGACGGCATCGTCCTCGACCCCGTCGAGCGCGCCATCGCCGACATCGCCGCCGGCCGGCCCGTCGTGGTCGTGGACGACGAGGACCGGGAGAACGAGGGCGACCTGATCATCGCCGCGGAGAAGGCCACCCCCGAGATCGTCGCCTTCATGATGACCGAGTGCCGCGGCCTCATCTGCGCCCCGATGGAGGGCGACACCCTCGACCGGCTCGAACTCCCGCAGATGGTGCGGCAGAACACCGAGTCGATGGGCACCGCCTTCACCGTCTCCGTCGACGCCTCCGCCGGGCACGGTGTCACCACCGGCATCTCCGCCGCCGACCGCGCCACCACCCTGCGTCTGCTGGCCTCCGGGGACAGCACGCCCGGCGACTTCGTCCGCCCCGGCCACGTCTTCCCGCTGCGGGCCAGGCCCGGCGGCGTCCTCGCCCGCAACGGGCACACCGAGGCCGGTGTCGACCTCGCCCGGCTCGCCGGACTGCGCCCCGCCGCCGCGATCGTGGAGATCGCCGCCGAGGACGGCACCATGATGCGGCTGCCCGAACTCGTCGCCTTCGCGCGCAAGCACGGCCTGGCGGTCATCTCCATCGAGGACCTGGTCGCCCACCGCCGGCAGACCGAGCCCACCGTCTCGGGGGCGGCCGAGCCCGCTGTCTCCCGGGTGGCCGAGCCCACCGTCCGCCGCGAGGCCGAGACCCGGCTGCCCACCGCCTTCGGCGACTTCCGCGCCCACGGCTACCGTTCCACGGCCGACGGCGTCGAGCACATCGCCCTCGTCCGGGGTGACATCGGCGACGGCGAGGACGTCCTCGTCCGGGTGCACTCCGAGTGCCTCACCGGCGACATCTTCGGCTCGCTGCGCTGCGACTGCGGACCCCAGCTCCAGGAGTCCCTGGCCCGGGTCACCGAGGAGGGGCGCGGCATCGTCCTCTACCTCCGCGGCCACGAGGGCCGGGGCATCGGACTGCTGTCCAAGCTCCGGGCGTACGAACTCCAGGAGCACGGCCGGGACACCCTCGACGCCAACCTGGAACTCGGCCTGCCCGCCGACGCCCGGGACTACGCCGCCGCCGCGCGGATGCTCACCGACCTGGGCGTGCGCAGCCTGCGGCTGATGACCAACAATCCGGAGAAGACCGCGGCCCTGCTCGCGCACGGCCTGCGGGTCGTCCGGGAGCCCGCGCCGATCGCGGCGGGGGAGCACAATCTCCGCTATCTGCGCACCAAGCGCGACCGGATGGGCCACGACCTGCCCTGGCTGGACGACGGCCGGCCGTCGGCCCGCCACGTCCAGTAGCCCGCCGGGCCCCGGCGGCACGGGCACCGGCACAGACGCACAACACCGACAGCGACACCAGGCAACAGGCAACAGTCCCGCCCCGGCGGGCACGACGCGAGGGAAGACGACAGACGTGAGCGGTAAGGGTGCCCCCGAACTGTCCGTGCGGGACTCCGGCGATCTGCGGGTGGCCGTGATCGCCGCGCAGTGGCACGAGCAGGTGATGGACGGCCTGATGGACGGCGCCCTGCGCGCCCTCGGCGAGCTGGGCATCGAGGAGCCCACCGTGCTCCGCGTCCCCGGCAGCTTCGAACTCCCGGTCGTGGCCAAGGTGCTGGCGGGCCGCGGCTACGACGCCATCGTGGCCCTCGGCGTCGTCATCCGGGGCGGCACCCCGCACTTCGAATACGTCTGCCAGGGCGTGGCCCAGGGGCTCACCCAGGTCTCCGTCGACTCCGGCGTGCCGGTCGGTTTCGGCGTGCTCACCTGCGACACCGAGGAGCAGGCCCTGGACCGGGCCGGCCTGGAGGGCAGCCGCGAGGACAAGGGCCACGAGGCCGTGATGGCCGCCGTCGCCACCGCCACCACGCTCCGCTCCGTCGCCGAACCGTGGCGGCGCACCGAGGCGCCGGGCAAGCAGGGAACGCGAACCGGTAAGTTGTAGCCACCATGGCGAACAAGACATTCGAGGAGCTCTTCACCGAGCTCCGCCACAAAGCCGCCACCGGCGACCCCGCTACCTCCCGCACCGCCGAGCTGGTCGCGCAGGGCGTGCACAGCATCGGCAAGAAGGTCGTCGAGGAGGCGGCCGAGGTGTGGATGGCCGCCGAGCACGAGGGCCGTGACCGCACCGCCGAGGAGATCTCGCAGCTCCTCTACCATCTGCAGGTCATGATGGTCGCCCGGGGCATCTCCCTGGACGACGTATACGCTCACCTCTGAGCAGCGCCGCGCCGGGGGCCCGCCCCCGGCGGCGCGCGCCGCGGTCCGCGACCGCCGCCGTCCGCCCCGCCGCGCCGCGCGGCCGGCGCGGTGGCCGCCGCCCGCGGCGACAGCCCGAAGTACCCGTTCGCCCCCGGCCCGGCCCCCGTGCCCGGCGGACGAACGCCCCGAAGAACGCCGCCCCGCCGCCCCGAAGAAGCGAAGGAACGCCTCATGCTGCGCATCGCCGTCCCCAACAAGGGTGCTCTCAGCGAGCCTGCGTCGGAGATGCTCCAGGAGGCCGGTTACAAGCAGCGCAAGGACCGCCGCGAGCTGGTCCTGGTGGACTCCGACAACGACGTCGAGTTCTTCTTCCTCCGCCCCCGCGACATCGCCGTCTACGTCGGCTCCGGCCGGCTCGACATCGGCATCACCGGCCGCGACCTGCTGCTCGACTCGGGCGCGGACGCGGAGGAGATCATGCAGCTCGGCTTCGCCGGCTCCACCTTCCGTTACGCCACCCGCCCCGGCACCGCCAAGGAGGTCGGCGAGTTCGGCGGCATGACCGTCGCCACGTCGTTCGCCGGGCTCGTCACGCAGCACCTCGCCGACCACGGCGTCGACGCCTCCGTGGTCCGCCTCGACGGCGCCGTCGAGACCGCCATCCAGCTCGGCGTCGCCGAGATCATCGCCGATGTCGTGGAGACGGGCACCACCCTCCGCAACGCCGGCCTGGAGATCATCGGCGAGCCGATCCTCCGCTCCGAGGCCGTCGTCATCCGCCGCACCGGCGAGGACGGCGAGGATCCGAAGGTGCGGCAGTTCCTCCGCCGCATGCACGGTGTCCTCGTCGCCCGCCGCTACGTGATGATGGACTACGACATCCGCGTGGAGCAGGTGGAGCGCGCCGTCGCCCTCACCCCCGGCCTGGAGTCCCCGACCGTCTCCCCGCTGCACCACGAGGGCTGGGTCGCCGTCCGCTCGATGGTCCCCTCCCAGGACGCCCAGCGGATCATGGACGAGCTGTACGACCTCGGCGCCCGGGCCATCCTCACCACCGGCATCCACGCCTGCCGCCTGTAGAACCGCCGTCCGCGCCCGCCCGGGCGGGCGGGCGCGGGCCCGAACCCCCGGCGCCCCCTGTGTGCTCCTCCACCCCCGGCGGGGCACCCGCCGGCCGGCCCGGCCCGGCCGGCCTGCCCGCGCTGCCGCTGACGTTCCGGCCGACCCGCACCCGGGTGATCCTGCTGAGCGCGGGCACGGCGGTGCTCGCCACCCTGACGGTCCTCGCCCTGGTGCTGCCCGCCCTGAGCCTCGGCGAGCGCTCCAGCTTCATCCTCGTCGGACTGCTCGGCCTGGGCGTCATGGTGCTGCTCAGCCGCCCCCGGATCGACGCCGACGAGGAGGGCATCACGGTGGTCAACCTGACCGTCCGGCGCCGCCTCTCCTGGGCGGAGGTGCTGCGGGTCAACCTGCGGCCCGGCGACCCGTGGGTCCATCTGGACCTCGCCGACGGCACCCATCTGCCCGCCATGGGCATCCAGCCCGGCGTCGCCCGGGACAAGGCGATCGCCGACGCCCGCGCCCTGCGGGCCCTCGCCGACCACTACGGCACGGGCCATACGGCGGACTGAACGGACCGGATGGACCGGACGGACACCGCCCGCCCCCGGGGGCCGCGCATCCGGCACCGCGGTGCCCGGGAAACCCGGATCGCCCGTCCGCGTGCCTTCGCAGGCCCAGGAGCAGTGATTACCCTGTCCCGTGGCGGCGCGACGCGCGCCCCGCCCCGCACCGGACGGGTACCGCGGCAGCGTGCGTGCCCCGCGGGGCACCTGCGAGCCGAGGAGTGAATTCCCCAGCCGATGGACGGTTCGTCCTGTAGTACCCGCGCCGCCCTCCCCCCGGAGGCGGCGGCATGATCGTTCCCCTTCTCCTGCTGGCCGCGGCCCTGCTGCTGATCCTCGCCAACGGCTTCTTCGTGGCGGCCGAGTTCGGCCTCGTCACCGTCGAACGCGCGGACGCCGAACGGGCCGCCGCCGAGGGCGACCCGCGCGCCCGCACCGTCGTCAAGGCCCTGCGCGAGCTCTCCTTCCAGCTCTCCGGCACCCAGCTCGGCATCACCCTCACCTCCCTCGTCGTGGGCATGCTCGCGGAGCCCGCGCTCGCCCGGCTGCTGGCCGGGCCGCTCACCGCCGCCGGACTGCCGCCGGGCGCCGTCCCCGGGGTGGCCGTGGTCACCGGTGTCCTCGCGGCCTCCGCCCTGCAGATGGTCGTGGGCGAACTCGTCCCGAAGAACTGGGCGGTGTCGCGGCCCTTCGCGGTGGCCCGGTTCGTCGCCGGGCCGCAGTACGCCTTCGCCGCCGTCTTCCGGCCGGTGATCACCTTGCTCAACGGGGTCGCCAACCGGCTCGTCCGCGGCATGGGCGTGGAGCCGACCGACGCTCTGGACTCCGCCCGCACCCCCGGTGAACTGGTCTCCCTCGCCCGGCACTCGGCGCGCGCCGGGGCACTGGAGCAGGACACCGCCGATCTGTTCGTCCGCACCCTGTCACTGGCCGGGCTCTCGGCCCAGCACGTCATGACCCCGCGGGTGCGGGTCGCCGCGCTGCAGGACTCGGCCACCGCGGCGGACGTCGTCAACCTCACCCGGGCCACCGGGCTCTCCCGCTTCCCCGTCTACCGGGAGCGGCTGGACGAGGTCGTCGGCATGGTCCACCTCAAGGACGCCCTCGCCGTACCGGCGCCCGCGCGGCTGCGCACGCCGGTCTTGCGCGTCAGTGTGCCCCCGCTGATGGTGCCGGAGACCCTGCCCGTGCAGCGGCTGCTGGAGCGGCTGCGCCGGGAACAGCCGATCGCCGTCGTCGTCGACGAGTACGGCGGCACGGCCGGGGTCGTCACCCTGGAGGACATCATCGAGGAACTGGTCGGCGAGGTGCGCGACGAGCACGACGCCGCCGTACGGCCGGAACTGGCCCCCGCCCCGGCCGAGGAGAGCCGGCCCGCGTGGGACGCCGACGGCGGCTGCCGGATCGACGCGCTGCGGAGCGTCGGACTGGCGGCGCCGGACGGGCCGTACGAGACCGTGGCCGGACTCGTCGCCGACCTCCTCGGCCGCATCCCGGCCGTCGGGGACACCGCCGAACTCCCCGGCTGGCGGCTGCGGGTGCACCGGGTCCGCCACCACCGGGCCGAGACGGTGCGGCTGGTACGGGCGGCCTGCGCGCGCGGTCAGGGCGCGCCGGACTCCGCCGGGGCCACCCCGCCGCCGGACCGCCGCACGGCCGCGGAGGCGTCCGCGGCGCCCGGTGCACCGGCGCATGCCGGGCCGGCCGCGCATGCTGCGCCGTCCGCGCCCGCCGCGCCCGCTGTGCCGGCTGCGGCACCCGCCGCCCGGGGCGGCCGCGCCGGGGCCGGAGCCGGGGCGGCCGCCGACGGCCCGGTGGCCACGGGCACCCTGGTCCGGGGCATGGACCGGGCAACCCCGTCGGCTTCCTCGGCCCGGTCGGCCCCCTCGGCCCCGGGGCGGACCGGGGACGGCCCGCGCGCCCCGGAGACCGCGCGGCCGGCCGGCACGGCCCGTGCCGCCGGACCGGTACGGGCGGGAGACCCGCGATGAGCCTGCTCCAACTCCTCTTCGCCGCCCTGCTGGTGCTCGGCAACGGCTTCTTCGTCGGCGCCGAGTTCGCCCTGGTGTCCGTGCGCCGCAGCCAGATCGAGCCGCTCGCCGCCGCCGGTTCGGTCCGTGCGCGCACCGTGCTGACGGGGCTGGAGAACCTGCCCCAGATGATGGCGGCCGCCCAGTTCGGCATCACGGTCTGCTCGCTGACCCTGGGCGCCGTCGCCGAGCCGACCGTGGCCCGGCTGCTGGAGCCCGTCTTCCACGCCCTTCATCTGCCCGGGCCGCTGGTGCACCCGCTGGGCTACGCCATCGCCCTGGCCGTGGTCGTCTTCCTCCACCTCGTCGTGGGGGAGATGGTGCCGAAGAACCTCGCCATGGCCGCCCCCGAGCGGACCGCGCTGCGGCTCGCCCCGGCCCTGGTCGCCTTCGCCCGGCTGTGCCGTCCGGTGACGGCCCTCTTCGGCGCCTGCGCGCACCTGGTGCTCCGGCTCTTCCGGGTGGAGCCCAGGGACGAGATCGAGGCCGTCTTCACCAGCGAACAGCTGAGCCGCCTCGTCGCGGACTCCCACGAGGCGGGCCTGCTCGCCCCCGAGGAGCAGGAGCGGCTGGCCGACGCGCTCGGCATGGGCAGCAGACCGGTGACCGATGTGCTGCTCGACCCGGCGGCCCTCGTCACGGCCGGCCCCGGCGCGACCGCCCGGGAGATCGAGCGGCTGACCGTCCGCACCGGCTTCTCCCGCTTCCCCGTACGGGACGGGTCCGGGACCGGGACCGGTTTCCTGGGCTACGTCCATGTGAAGGACGTCCTGGACGCGGACGACGCCGGGGCCTGTGGTGACCCCGCCCGCCCGCCGGGCGGGGACGGGACCGGCGACGGCACCCCGGCCGGAGCGGGCCCCGGCGCGCCGGACGGCGGCCCGGCCGGGGCCGGCCGGGCGCTGCCGCGGCACGCGCTGCGTCCCATGCCGGTACTCCGCGCGGAGACGACCCTGGACGACGCGCTGACCGCGATGCGCCGGGCCGCCGCCCATCTCGCCCAGGTCGCGGACGCCTCCGGGCGGGTCCTGGGCCTGGTCGCCCTGGAGGACGTGCTGGAGACCCTGGTGGGCGAGGTGCACGACCCGGCCCACCGCTCCCGCCGCCTCACGGCCCAGCGGGGAGCCCGCGTCCTCGCGCGGCGCCCGCGGCAGACCCCGTCCCGGGAGGCGCCCGTCCGGGGCTGAGCGCCAGGCGGCGGCCGGGGCCGGGAACCGGGGCACGGAGGTGGAGGTACGGGCGTTGAGGTCTTCTGGTCTCAGAGGGCCGACTGCGGGCCGGGGCCGAGGGGGCCCCGGCCCGACAGCACCTCGCCGTAGGCCTGCATCAGGTCGGGCAGCCGCAGCGTGGCGAGGTCCTCGCGGGTCGGGGTGCCGGGGTAGCCCGCGAGCCGCAGGTCGCGGTAGGCGCAGCTCTTCTCGTACAGGGTGCGCAGGAAGCGGCCGTTGCCGAGCTCGTCGATCCAGCCCTGGTCGACCACGTGGCCGCAGATGCTGCGCAGTTCCTCGACGGCTTCCTCGTCCCAGCAGTCGCCGTTCTCGGCGGCCAGCACCTCGCCGATGCGCGTCAGCTCCAGCGGCCGGTAGCTGGGGAAGTCGACGCGGGTGGTGAAGCGGGAGCCGAGGCCGGGGTTGGCGGCGAGCAGCCGGTCCATGCCCTCCGGGTAGCCGGCGAGGATGACGACGAGGCGGTCGCGGTTGTCCTCGGCGCGTTTGAGGAGCACCTGCAGGGCTTCGTCGCCGTAGGCGTCGCCCTTGCTGTAGCCGGAGTTGGAGAGGCTGTACGCCTCGTCGACGAAGAGCACCCCGCCGAGCGCGGAGTCGATCAGTTCATTGGCCTTGACGGCCGTCTGGCCCAGGAACTCGCCGACCATGTCGGCGCGCTGGGCCTCCACCAGATGGTCGCCGCCGAGCAGGCCGAGGGCGTAGAAGACCCGGCCGAGGATGCGGGCGACCGTGGTCTTGCCGGTGCCGGAGGGGCCGGAGAAGACGAAGTGCCGCTTGGGCGGCTGGACCGGCAGTCCTTCGCCGGCGCGCAGCCGCGCCATGTGGAGCTGCGCGGAGAGCGCCCGCACCTGCCGCTTCACCGGCTCCAGCCCGACCATCCGTTCGAGCTCGTCCAGCGCCTGGGCCAGCAGGACGGGGTCGGGCGGCCCGTCCGGCAGTGGGGAAGTGGGGCGGGGGTGGACCGGCAGGACCGCCTTCTCGCGGATGCCGTCGGCGTCCACGGGGGCCAGGCCGGGCAGGGGGCCGTCCGGGTCGCCGGCCGGCTCCTGGCCGGACGCGGAGGGAGCGGGCGTGGCGGACGGCGTGGCCGGCGGGAAGTCGCGCCCCGGGTCGGCGGGCGGGTCGGAGCCGTAGCCGTCGGGGTCGGCCACGGCGTCCAGCAGGTCCTGGCCGCCGGTCCCCGCCAGGGAGACGGCCGCCAGGTCGCCCGCTTCCAGGCCGTCGCCGTCGGATATGGCGGCCAGCCGGGCGGCGGTGTCCATGAACGCCGGGTCCACCCGGTGCACGGCCCGGTAGAGGGGC
The DNA here is from genome assembly GCF_018070345.1 of Streptomyces sp. F63. Lineage (GTDB taxonomy): Bacteria > Actinomycetota > Actinomycetes > Streptomycetales > Streptomycetaceae > Streptomyces. The sequence goes on along the minus strand of NZ_JAGPXX010000004.1, from coordinate 38,882 downwards.
AGCGCGGCGGCGCTGCGGCCGGTGCCCTCGCGAGCGCGGGCCAGCCAGTAGCGCAGTTCCTTGCGCTGCGGCTGCTCGCTGCGGCAGCGCATCAGGGCCGCGGACAGCAGCGGTTCGGCCTGCCCGTACATCTCCAGCCGGACCCGGGCCATGCCGCCGAAGAGACCGGCCTCGATGCCGAGCAGCGGGTCGTCGAGGAGGGGACCGGTGTGCCGGATGAGCAGCTCCCAGTCCTTGACGAGATAGGCCCGGCAGGCGTGCAGGAAACGGACCTGGGGGTCCGTGTCGACGGGAGGGCAGCCCGCCAGGGCGCGGTCCAGCTCGGCGACGTGGCGGCCGTCGAGCCAGTGCGAGGCGTGCGCGAGCAGCAGGTCGCGCGGGCTCTCCAGCACGGGCTGGACCCACCAGCCGAGCCAGTACCAGGAGTTGAGCTTGCGCCGGTGACGGGCGCGCTGCTCGCCGAAGCGGTCGCGGTGCCGGTACATCCGCAGCAGGGCGGTAGCCGGCTCGACGCGCAGGGCGTGCAGCCCGAGCCAGGCGTCGGCCATCCCGGGGTCCCTGCGCACCGCGGCCCGGAACTCGTCCTCCGCCTGTGCGTAGGCGCCCATGGTGTACGCGTCGACGGCGCGCAGCCAGGCGAGATCGGCCGGCGAGTCGTCCCGGCCCCGGGTGCCGAAGTCCATCGCGTCCCCCACAAACTGCCCCCGTGGTGGCGGCCGGCGGACGCCGGGCCGCAGCTCTTCAACCACCGCGCTGCGGGAGGGACTTGCGGCTCCTCCCGTCTGGCATCGTACCCGCGGGGGCGGGGCGTGCCGAAGGGCGCCGCGCAGGTGAGGGGTGGTATCGGCCCTTCGGCGCGGTCGCCGGGGGAGGGGGCGCGCGATCACCGAGTGTGATCGTCGGCGGCGAACTCCTGTGGGGAATGCGGCTTTTGTGAAGTGGTGGGGCAGAACGAAGCCCCCGATCACGGGGGAACAACCGGGGGCTTCGTGTCTGGGTGCGGCCCGAAGGGGCGCACACTGAGAACGTAAGACCTGTCCGGCCGCCAGGTCAAGCCGAGTTCGCGGACTGGCGGCCGCCCCGTGGCGGCTCTGTCGGGGCCGGACTGCGCAGCGGGTGGATAGGGTGACGCTCCGTGAAAGCGCGAGGGAATCATTCTGATCCCTGGGTCCTCCTGAACCACACATATCCCTCAGGTCGCTGCTGCACCAGAAGATCGGCGTGGGGGCGCGTGGGGTCGTATCCGAAGTGCTCCTGCTCCGACCGGGTCCAGCCGTCCCAGAACGCGGACAGCTCCGGGCCGTCGCGCCGCCGCCCCCGCTCCCAGGCCGTGTCCCGGGGGGTCTCCATCCAGATCAGCAGCGCGAGGAACGGCCGCAGCTCCCGCCGCCCGGCGCCGACACCCTCCACCAGGACCACCGGCGCGGGCGGCAGTTCCCGCTCCGCGGCGAAGCGCCTCCGGTGCCAGTCGTAGACCCGGTGGCGGGCCGTCCCGCCGCGGCGGAACGGGACGAGGACCTCATGGGCGAACCGCTCCGTCCAGCCGAAGGGTTCGCCGTGGGTGGCGAGATCGTCCAGCCGCAGGACCGGCGCCCCGCCCAGGGCGGCGGCCAGCCGCCCGGCGAACGTGCTCTTGCCCGACCCGGCGTGGCCGTCGACGGCGACCAGCCGCACGGGACCGCAGGACGGCGGCAGCGCGCGCAGCCGCCGGGCGAGGGCGGCGAGGTCCGAGTGCTCGGCGGCATCCACCCCGCCACGGTACGGCCCGCACCGCGGCCGGGCCGGAGGGCTCCCGCCGCACACGGCCCGGAGCGCGCGGCACCTCGCGACCGGACGGGCGTCCCGGGACTCCGGGGCTCCCGGGCCCGGGCGGTCCCCGCGGGCCGGCGGGGGATGCGGCCGACCGGCCCCTCCTCCAGTGGTATCGACCATTAATCATGCCGACATACGCGCACGAGTGCTGGTCGGCGGGTATCACGACGGGGATAGTGGAACACCCCGCGGAAGCGCCGACCCACGCGTCCGCGGACCGCGCAGCCCCGTACCCGCGCATTCAGCTCCGAGGCACCACCGGCCCATGACTGGGGGAATCCGCATGACCTCACCCACACCACGGCGCACCCTCCTGGCCGCCGCTCTCGCCGCGGCGGCGGGCGCCGCGGCGTCCCCTGCCCTCGCCGCCCCCGCCCGAGGCCGGACCCCCGGCGCCCCCGCGGGCCCGGACACCGCCACCGCCGCCCCGGACCTGCCCGGCACCGGCGCCGGCGCCGGGCAGGGTGTGCCCCGGGTGGACTACCACGGCTGGACCACCCCCTCGCACTGGCGCGGCGGCGCCGCCGAGGGCACCGCCGTCCGCCCCGGCCGCAGACCCGGCCTGGCCATCGCCCGCCCGGCCGGCCGGACCGACTACACCGACCCGCACACCCGGAAGACCGCCACCTGGGAATACGCCACCTGGACCGGCCCGGTCCGCGAACTCGCCGTCCCGGCGAACGAGGTGGTCCCCTCCTGGAACGCCCACACTCCGGCCGGCACCTGGCTCCAGGTCGAACTGCGCGGCACGTACACCGACGGCACCGACACCCCCTGGTACGTGATGGGCCGCTGGGCCGCGGGCGACGGCGACATCCGCCGCACCTCCGTCGACGACCAGTCGGACGGCCGGAGCAGCATCTGGACCGACACCTTCTCGGTCAACGGCTCCGCCGGCGACCTGCGCCTCGCCTCCTACCGACTGCGGCTCACCCTCTACCGCAAGCCCGGCAGCGGCCGCACCCCGGTGGTCTGGCGGCTCGGCGCGATGGCCTCCGACATCCCCGACCGCTTCACCGTCCCGGCCTCGGCCCCGGGCGCCGGGACCGCCCGGGAACTGAAGGTGCCGCGCTACTCGCAGAACATCCACATCGGCGAGTACCCGGAGTACGACAACGGCGGCGAGGCATGGTGCAGCCCCACCTCCTCCCAGATGGCCATCGAGTACTGGGGCCGCAAGCCGACGAAGAAGCAACTGGCCTGGGTCAACCCGGACTTCGCCGACCCGCAGGTCTGCCACGCCGCCCGCTACACCTTCGACCACCAGTACGACGGCTGTGGCAACTGGCCTTTCAACGCCGCCTACGCCGCGACGTACCGCGACATGCAGGGCATCGTCACCCGCCTCGGCTCCCTGAACGACGCCGAGAAGCTGATCGGCGCGGGCATCCCGGTGATCACGTCCCAGTCCTTCCTGGAGGCGGAGCTCGACGGCGCCGGTTACGGCACCGCGGGCCACCTGATGTGCCTCATCGGCTTCACGGAGAACGGCGACGTCATCGCCAACGACCCGGCGAGCGACAGCAACGACGCGGTGCGCCACGTCTACAAGCGCCGGCAGTTCGAGAACATCTGGCTCCGCACCAAGCGCTACAACGCCTCCGGCAAGGAGGCGAGCGGCACCGGCGGCATCTGCTACCTCTACTGGCCGGCCCACCCCACGGCCGTGCAGTGCCGGACGCTGAAGGAGCTCGGCATCCGCTGAACGGAAACCGGGACGGAACCGAACGGGACGGGGGCTCCGGCCGGACCGGGCCAGGAGCCCCCGTCGCGCGTCTTCGTCCCCCCGTCTCCCCCCTCCGCGGCTCAGCCGGAGGAGAGCGGGCCGGGGGCGGCGCCGGCTGACGGTTGCCCGTGCCGTCAGAACGTCCAGGACGCCGACGAGTCGAGCCCGGAGAGGACGGCGAAGACCACCAGATCGGCGACGCCGAGAGAGAGGCCGAGGAACGCCCGGCCCCGGCGGACCGTGGCGCGGCGGAGTGCGGTGACGGCCAGGGCCACCGCCATGGGACCGAGGACCACGTTCATCACGAGCAGGCCGAGGAGACCGAGGACGAACGACGCGACGGCCATGTCGTTCGGATCGCGGGGCCGCGAACGCCCCTGGGCGTAGGCGGGGGACGCCATGGCTCACACCCCTTCCGGCTGCCGGGCCCGGTGGCGCCGGTCCCGCTCGCGGGCGGCGAAGACGAGCAGCCACACGGCGATGACCAGGGCCGCCGCCAGGCCGACCGGCGCGGGAAGATGCGCGAGCGAACCCATGAGGACTCCGAGAAGCGCCAGGGCTGCGTCGAGGAGGAACACGATCTGCCTTCCTGGTAGCGGATCTTCCGTTCGCGGCGCAGGTGCGGACACCCGAGAAGCCGTCCCGGTACGGGTGTTCGCCGCCCGCCGTCCCCAAACCCGGTGATGGCGACGGCTTCGCACCCCAGGGGCGCCCCTGGCCCGGGAGGCGGGACCGCCGCCCGCCCGCCCGGCCGCCGGCCGCTCATCCGGCGGTGCGGCGGAGAACGAGAACGGTGTCGTTCCGGGCTGCTCGTGGTGCCCCCGACCCGGCGTTCAGGCGTACAAGGTGATCTACCCGCCCGCGGGCCGGGCGCCGGCCGTGAAGCCGCAGCCCCACGAAGGCTAGGGGTGGTTCTCCGTCCTGGCCGGGCAGGTCCCGGTTCGTGCTCGGCGAGCGGGATCCCCGGCTCCACCGGGGGAAGGCCGCGGAGTTCGACACCCGCCCCCCCCGCCTGGATCAGGCAGCCCCGGCAGCGCGCCCGCGGAACTGCTCACCCTTCTCGGCCGCAGGGAGAACGCGCCCACGCCGCCCCGTCCGGCGCGTGACCGCCAGGACCCGGCGCGGTCCGCCCCGCTGCTCCGGATGACGGAGAGCCGGGCGGCGCGGGGGCCGGGGCGGCGGAGGGGAGCGCCGCCCTGCGGCCGGGGCGTGGCAGGGTGGCCGGCATGGACGGCTATGGGTGGGAACTGGCGCTGGTCGCCGTGCTGATCGTGCTGAACGCCCTCTTCGCGGGCAGCGAGATCGCCCTCATCTCGCTGCGGGAGAGCCGGCTGAGGCTTCTGCGGCGTGGTGGCGGTGCGAACGCGGCCCGGCTGGTGCGGCTGGCCGAGGACCCCAACCGGTATCTCGCCACGATCCAGGTCGGGATCACCCTGGCCGGGTTTCTCGCGTCGGCGACGGCGGCGGTCTCCCTGGCCGAGCCGGTGTCGCCCCGGCTGTCGTTCCTCGGTGCGGCGGCGGAACCGGTGGCGGTCGCCCTGGTGACGGCGGTGCTGACGTTCGTGACGCTGGTGGCGGGAGAGCTGGCGCCGAAGCGGCTGGCCCTGCAGTTCGCCGAGCGGTGGGCGCTGCTGGCCGCCACCCCGCTCACGGTGCTTTCGGCCGTGTCCCGGCCGGTGATCTGGGCGCTGGGCCGGTCCACCAACGCCGTCGTCCGGCTGCTGGGCGGGGATCCGCACGCGGGCCGGGAACCCCCGACTCCGGAGGAACTCAAGGACATGGTGGTCGGCCAGCGCGGGCTGACGGCCCAGCAGCGCCGCATCCTCGCAGGCGCCCTGGAGCTCCACGAACGCATCCTGCGGGATGTGCTGGTGCCGCGCCGGTCGGTGTTCACGCTCGCCGCGTCGCTGCCCGCGGCGGAGGCGCGCGCCGAACTGGCGGGCGCCGGCCACTCCCGGGCGCCGGTTGTGAGGGCTGGACACTTCGAGGACGTGGTCGGTGTGGTGCGCCTGCGGGACCTGACGACCAGTGACGACATGGTCCCGGTCGCCGAGGTGGCCCGGCCGGCCGTGGTGTTCTCCGACTTCATGAAGGTGTCCGAGGCGCTGCGGCGGTTCCGGGCGGACCGCCAGCAGTTCGCGCTGGTCGTCGACGAGTACGGGTCGGTCCAGGGCATCGTCACGATCGAGGACCTGCTGGAGGAGATCGTCGGGGAGATCTACGACGAGACGGACCGTGACGTGCTGTCCGTGCGCCGGCAGCCGGACGGCTCCCTGCTGCTGCCGGGGTCCTTCCCGGTCCACGACCTGCCCGACATCGGGGTCGAGGTGGACGATCCGGCGCGGCGGGGACGTTTCACCACGATCGCCGGTCTCGTCCTGGACCGGCTCGGCCGCATTCCGAGGGGACCGGGGGCGAAGATCTCCCTGAACGCATGGGACGTCGAGGTCACCGAGGTGGACCACCACGCCGTCACCGGCGTCCGGCTCCGCCGCCACACCGCCGGCGAGAGGGAGGACGACGGCCGGGAGGACGACGGGCCGGCAGGTGGCGACCGGGCGGGCGGGGGCGAGCCCGGGAACGGTGCGTGAGCGGGGCGGACGGGGCCGGGTGGTGTGTCGGGTCAGCCCCGGGCCGTGCGGTCCTGCTGGGGCGGGATGCTGTTCGGCGCGCCGTTCGCGGAGGAGGGCCGCTGCCCCTGTTCCGGTGTGTGCGGCGGCCGCCCGGGGTCGTCCCGGGCCGGCTCCGGCCCACCGGCCCGGGGCGGCTGCTGCCGCTGCTCCCGGTCGAACGCGGCCGCCTGCAGTTCGTACAGCTCGCGGAAGTGGCCGCCGGGCCGGGTCAGCAGTTCGTCCGGCGGGCCGGATTCGATCAGGCGGCCCTCGTGGAGGACGTGCACGAGGTCGGCGTGGCGGACGGAGGCCATGCGGTGGGTGATGAGGACGATCGTCTGCCCCGCGTCGGCGAGTTGGCGGATCTGCCGGAAGACCCGCTCCTCGGCTTTGGCGTCCAGTGCGGCCGTCGGCTCGTCCACGACGAGGATCTCGCCGTCCCGGTAGCGGGCGCGGGCGATGCCCAGCCGCTGCCACTGGCCTCCGGAGAGCTGGTGGCCGCCCTTGAAGGTGCGGGAGAGCAGGGTGTCCCAGCGGCGCGGGAGTTCGTCGACGAAGTCGACCCCGGCGTGCTCGGCGGCCTCGGCCAGCCGGCGGTCGCAGAGCGGGGCCGAGGTGTCGGCGATGGCGACGTTGACGCGGGCGGTCATCGGCCAGCGGTAGTGGTCCTGGGCGACCACGGCGAACCGTTCGAAGACGGCCTGCCGGTCGGCGCCGGCCGCGTCCACGCCGTCCCACAGGATGCGCCCCCGCTGCGGCGCGTAGAGCCCGCACAACAGCTTGACCAGCGTGGATTTGCCGGAGCCGTTCTCACCGACCAGAGCCACCACGCCGCCCAGCGGAATGGACAGGCTGACCTCGCGGAGGACGGGGGTGTCCTCGCAGCCCGGGTAGGCGAAGGTGACGTCCTCCAGCCGGATCTCCCGCGCCCCGGCGGGCAGTTGCCGGCCGCCGACGGGGATCTGGCGGTCGGCGGACTCCTTCAGCAGCCGGTTCAGATCGGCGACGTGCATCGACTCCTCGTGCAGGTAGTTGACGCGCCGGATCAGTCCGTCGAGGGCGCCGGTGCCGGTGCGGATCGCCATGACGGCGGCACCCGCGGCGGCCAGGGCCATGGCGCCGGTCCACAGCAGCGCGCCCAGCAGCAGATACGTGACGAGGGTGACCAGCCCGGTGAGGGCCGAGGCCAGCAGGCCGGTGCGGGCGGCCAGCCGGGCCAGCCGGGTCTGCTCCTCCTCCGCGGCCCGTGACATGCCCCGGAAGTGCTCCAGGATGAACGGGCCCGCGCCGTGCACCCGGATCTCCGCCGCCGCGTCCGTGTCCGTCAGCAGGTGCGAGAGCATCGAGGACGCCCGGGCGTGCTGGAGCCAGCGGTGGAACGACCGGTACCGGCGGCGCGCGACCGTCAGCGAGGCCCAGGCGCTCGGCACCACCATCACCACCAGCATCGGCAGCAGCACCGGGTGCAGGACGGTCAGCACCCCGGCCGCTGCCACCAGGGACAGCAGGCCGGAGACGACGGCCACGCAGTGACCGACCATCCGCCGCGCCGAGTCCGCGCCGAACTGGGCCGATTCCAGCAGCCGGTGGAACTCCTCGTCCTCCATGGCCGCCATCTCGACCCGGTAGGCCCGCTCCAGGTACATCTCCCGCGCCAGCCGCTCCACCCGCGGCTCCAGCGGCCCGGTGAACCGGGTGGACGCGGCCGAGCAGAGCGCCCCCACGGCGGCCGCGCCCGCGACGAAGAGGATGACGGGCAGGGACTCCCGCAGTCGGCCGTCGAGGGCGCCCGGCCCGAGCAGCACCGCGAGCAGCGCGTTGACCCCGAGCAGGCCCACGGCCTGCGCCACCCCCCGCCCGGTCTCGGCGAGCGCGACCGCCGCCGTGGCTCCCCGCCCGGCCTGCCAGGAGAGCCGCACGGCCATCCCCATCAGCCGGGGGAGGGTGGCCGCCATGGTGCGGAGCGTGAGGGCGTAGCGGGTCTCCTCGTACGAGGCCCAGCTCGTGTCGTACACCAGCCGCCCGCCGAACAGCAGCCGCTCACTCGCCGACACGGCGCCGGCGGCCGCGGCCCCGGCGCCGCCGTCAGATGCGCTGTCGCGCCCGCCGTCAGACGCGCCGTCGTGCCCGCCGTCCGGCGCACGGTCATGTCCACCGTCTCGGGCCCCGTCCCGATCGCCGTTCCGCAGGCCGTGGTGCTCCGGCGATCCGGTCGCCGCCGAACCCGTCATCGCGTTCCCCCTCGCATGGTCGGTCCCGCCCCGTCCGCTCCGGTGGCGGCGTTTCACCCGGGGGCGCCGCTCCGCCGGACCATCCGCGAGCGGCGGAGGACGGCGGTGGCGGCCCCGGGCACGCCGGCGGCAGCGGACGGGCAATCAAACGGATGCTCGGTTCAACGGCGGGAAGCGCCGCTGCGTAACGGGCCGGGCAGAGTGGATTCCGGGGTGGCGGCGGCCATCGCGGGCGTGCGCGCGGCCCCGCGCACCGCGCGCTCCCCGCACCGCGCGCTCCCCGCACCGCGCGCTCCCCGCACCGCGCGCTCCCCGCACCGCGCGCTCCCCGCTGCCCGCAACCCCGCACCGCGCGCTCCCCGGCTCCCCGGGTGCCGCCGGAGCCGTATCCCGGTCACGGGCGGCCCGGCGTTCGCGCTCCCCGGGTGGCCCCCCGGCGGCGGTCGGCCGGTGTCCGCGGGGCACTCCCGGCCGGCGGTGCCCCGGGCGGGCCCGCCGGGCCGGGAGCGGACCGGGAGCGGACCGGAAGCGGGGCGCGAGCCCTCCGCGGCGTGACGGAGACCTCTTGTGCAACTAGTTGCACAAAGCCTCGCCGGTCCTCTACAACAGGGGTACGACCCCGCGCGAGGAGACGACGGATGACCGCGTACCCCCACCTGCTGAGCCCGCTCGACCTGGGCTTCACCACCCTGCCCAACCGTGTGCTGATGGGCTCCATGCACGTCGGGCTCGAAGAGGCCGAGCGCGGCTTCGAGCGTATGGCCGCCTTCTACGCGGCGCGGGCGCGCGGCGGCGTCGGGCTCATCGTCACCGGCGGCATCTCCCCGGACGAGCGGGGCCGCCCCTACGAGGGCGGCGCCAAGCTGACCACGGAGGCGGAGGCCGAGCAGCACCGGGTCGTCACCGAGGCCGTGCACCGCGAGGGCGGCCGGATCGCGATGCAGATCCTGCACTTCGGCCGGTACGCCTACCACCAGGACCTGGTGGCCCCCAGCGCGATCCGCGCCCCGATCAACTCCGCCGTCCCGCGCGCCCTCACCGAGGACGAGATCGAGGAGACCATCGAGTCCTTCGCCCGCGCCGCCGCGCTGGCGCAGTCGGCGGGCTACGACGGCGTCGAGATCATGGGCTCCGAGGGCTATCTGATCAACGAGTTCATCGTCTCGGCCACCAACCACCGCACCGACCGCTGGGGCGGCTCGTACGAGAACCGCATGCGGTTCCCCGTCGAGATCGTCCGCCGGGTCCGCGAGCGCGTCGGGCCGGACTTCATCCTGATCTACCGGCTCTCCATGCTCGACCTCGTCCCCGGCGGTTCCACGCTGGACGAGGTGGTCACCCTCGCCAAGGCGATCGAGGAAGCGGGCGCGACGATCATCAACACCGGCATCGGCTGGCACGAGGCCCGCGTCCCCACCATCGCCACCTCCGTGCCGCGCGGCGCGTTCAGCTGGGTCACGCAGAAGGTGATGGGCGCGGTCTCCGTGCCGCTCGTCACGAGCAACCGCATCAACACCCCCGAGGTCGGCGAGCGGATCCTCGCCGAGGGCCGCGCCGACATGGTGTCGCTGGCCCGGCCGTTCCTCGCCGACCCCGACTTCGTGGCCAAGGCCCGCGCCGGCCGCCCCGAGACGATCAACACCTGCATCGGCTGCAACCAGGCCTGCCTCGACCACACCTTCAGCCTCAAGATCACCTCTTGCCTGGTGAACCCGCGCGCCTGCCACGAGACCGAACTCGTGCTCGGTCCCACCCGGAAGAGCAAGCGTGTCGCCGTGGTCGGCGCGGGACCGGCGGGCCTCGCCCTGGCCGTGACGGCCGCCGAACGCGGCCACGCCGTCACCCTCTTCGACGCGGCCGATGAGATCGGCGGCCAGCTCAACCTGGCCCGCCGGATCCCCGGCAAGGAGGAGTTCGACGAGACCCTGCGCTACTTCCGCGTCCAGCTGGCGGAGCACGGCGTGGACGTCCGGCTCGGCGCCCGGATCGAGGCCGGCGACCCGGCGCTCGCCGCGTACGACGAGATCGTCGTCGCCACCGGCGTCACCCCCCGCACCCCCGACATCCCGGGCATCGGCCACCCCAAGGTCGTCAGCTACCTCGACGTGCTCCACGACCGCGCGCCCGTCGGCGACCGGGTGGCGGTCATCGGCGCGGGCGGCATCGGCTTCGACGTCGCCGAGTACCTCACCGACGGCGGCGAGAAGACGAGCCTGGACCCGGACGCCTACTTCCGCCAGTGGGGCGTCGACACCGACTACCGCGAGCCGGGCGGTCTCGGCGCCCCCGAACGCCCCCGGCCGCCGCGCACCGTCCACCTGCTCCAGCGCAAGACCGGCAAGGTCGGCGCCACCCTCGGCACCACCACCGGCTGGATCCACCGCGCCGAGCTCAAGCACCGCGGCGTGACGACCGTGGCCGGCGCCACGTACGACCGCATCGACGACGAGGGCCTGCACATCACGGTCGACGGCACCGCGAGCGTCGTCCCCGTCGACACCGTGGTGCTGTGCGCCGGCCAGGAACCGAACCGCGAGCTGTACGAGGCGCTGCGCGCCCAGGGCCGCCCGGTCCACCTCATCGGCGGCGCGGACGTCGCCGCCGAGCTCGACGCCAAGCGGGCGATCCTCCAGGGCACGGAGCTGGCGGCGGCGCTGTGACGGCCGGCGGCGGGCCCCGGGGCACGGCGGCCCGCCGCGCAGTGGCCGGGGGCGCGGGCAGCCGGCCCGGACCCGGCAGCCGGCGCGCGTCCCGCGGCCGGGGCCCTCGGGCCCCGTACCGCTCGGTGAGCGCCCGAGGAGCACCAGAGGAGCGCCCGGTGAGCGGCCGGCGGGCCCGGGGACCGTCCGGGAGGCGGTGCGCGGGGCCGTCCGGGAAACCGTCCCTAGGATGCCCGTATGTCCCTGCCGCACGCGATCCTCACCGCCCTGCTGGAGAAGCCGTCCTCGGGCCTGGAACTGGCCCGCCGCTTCGACAAGTCCATCGGCTACTTCTGGTCGGCGACGCACCAGCAGATCTACCGCGAGCTGGGACGCCTGGAGGAGAGGGCCCTGATCCGGGCCCTGCCGTCCGACCGTCCCGCGCAGGGCAAGCGCAAGGAGTACGAGGTGCTGCCCGCGGGCCGCGCCGAGCTGACGGACTGGGTGGCCCGCAGGGAGGAGCCCAAACAGATCCGGGACCCGCTGCTGCTGCGCATGCGCGCGGCGGCGGTGGTGGGGACGGCCGGTCTGGAAGCAGAACTGGAACGCCATCTGGAGCTGCACCGGCGGCAGCTGGCCGAGTACGAGGACATCGGGCGCCGCGACTTCGGCAGCGCTCCGGGGGAGGAGCCGGACCGGCTGCGGCACCTCGTCCTCCAGGCCGGCATCGACCAGGAGACCTTCTGGATCGGCTGGCTGACCAAGGCCCTGGCGGGCCTCCGCGCGACCTGAGCCCCGCCGGGCGGGCCCCGGCACCGCCGGCCGGCCCGCGGCCGCCGGAAGGACCCCCGCACCCGGCCCGGCGGGCGGGCCGGAGCACGCCCGCCGGGGGGACGACGCCCGCCGCCATCGGGGCGGCGGTGCGCATCGCGAGAGAAATCAGGAGAGGCCATGTCCACTCACCAGCGTTTCCGTACCGCCGCCGAACAGCGGGACCTCGCCGCCCTGGAGGGTCTCTTCACACCCGGCGCCCGCCTCTACAGCCCGGTGAAGTTCCGTCCCTTCGAGGGCCGGCCCATGATCATGGGCGTGCTGGGCGTACTGATGCGCGTCTTCGAGGACTTCCGCTACGTCGGCGAGTTCACCGGCACGGCCGAGCGGAGCGCCACCGGTGAAGCGGCGGACTCCGCCGTGCTGATCTTCCGGGCGACCGTGGACGGCAAGGAGATCCACGGCATGGACCTCCTCAGCTTCGGCGAGGACGGCCTGATCACGGAACTCACCGTCATGGTCCGCCCGCACTCCGCCGTCGTCACCCTCGGCCAGGCCGTCCTGAACGGCCTGGTGGAGGACGGCCTGGCCCCGGCACCCGCACAGGGCTGACCGCGAGAAGGAGGGAGCCCCCGGGTCACTCTCCCGGCGTGGCGCCGTCCACCAGCACCGCGGCGTTCCTGACGCCTGCCAGCCGGGCGAAACCCAGCGCGTATTCCCGCAGATTGGCTTGTACGGTGCGGAGTTCCGCCCGGCACTCCGCGTCCTCCGGCCACTCCGATTCGGGCCGGTCGGGATGGTCCTGCTCGAATGCCGTGAGCCGGGGATGCCAGGTGGACAGGAACGGCCTCAGCTCACGGTTCAGCATGGTGATGGCGAGATATTCCACCGTCTGCTCGTCCGTGACCTGCACCGAGGGGCGCGCGGACTTCAACGCCTCCCGGGCGGTGGCGAACAGGCCGTACAGCGAGGTGAGGGCTTCCCGCAGCAGTCCCTGGTCGGTGGCCAGCGGCTGGGTCGACACCCGGGTGACGGTCTCGACGAACAGCCGCCAGGCCACCTGCTTGGCCTCGTTGTTCACCACGAAGGTCAGCTCACTGAGCTGCGGCACGGCGACACGCACCTCGGTCAGCCTGGCGGCACGCCCATAGACCTGGAAGGCCAGCACACTGACCGCGCCGGCGAAGGCGCCGGTGACCACGAACAGGTTCCGCCCGGACAGTTGGGTGACCCCGAAGACCACCAGTCCGGCCATGGCGCCTATGAGCACGGAGATGCAGATCCGCGCGGTGGGGGTACGCACCAGCCGGGACACCGGATGCCGCCGGTTCATGGCTCCCATCCCCGGGTCCTCCCCCTGTATCGCCCGCCACCAATCTAGCGGATCGCCGTTCGGCCCGTGCCCGCGCACACCGGCGACCGCCCTCCAGCCGCCCGCGGAGCCGGTGAAGGCTTCCCGGGGGTGCCGACGCGACCCGTCTCCGGGGACTCCGGGGGAGGCGAACCGTTTCCGCGGAGACCGTGCGGCACCCGTCCGCGGCCTGCGGGACGGTGGGCTCGTACGGACTCGACCAGCGTGGTACACATGGAAGTTGGTTCGGCGCGTTCGGGGGCGGCATGGACACGGGGGACGACGCCATGGCTGACGCCGTGGAGGGAACGGAAGAGGCCGAAGGAGCGGAGAACGCCGCGGCACGGGCCCCGGCGGCCGGCGGTGCGAAGCAGCGCGACGCCTTCATCTCGTACAGCCAGAGCAAACACGCGCCGCTCGCGAGGAAGCTCCAGCGGGGCCTGGAACGGCTGGCCGTCTCCCGCTTCCGGCCCATGCGGATGAGCGTGTTCCGCGATGTCACCAGCCTGCCGGCGAACCACGACCTGTGGCAGTCCATCCAGCGCGAACTGGCGCGCTCCCGCTACCTCATCCTGCTCGCCTCCCCGGAGGCCGCCGCCTCGCCCTGGGTGGCCAGGGAAATCGACTACTGGCTGCGCGAGCGCGACACGGAACACCTGCTCATCGCCGTCGCGAGCGGTGAGATCGAGTGGGACGAGAGGGCCGGCGACTTCGACTGGCGGAGGACCACATGCCTGCCGCGCAACCTGGCGGGCCACTTCACGTCCGCGCCGCTCTGGGTGGACCTCCGCGAGATCGGGGAACGCGCCCATCACTCCTTGCGCTACCCGCCCTTCCGCGCCGCGGTCGCCACCCTCGCCTCGCCGCTGCACGGCCGCCCCAAGGAAGAGCTGGAGCACGACGACTTCCGGCAGCTCCGGTTCGTCAAACGGCTCAGCTGGTCGGGCGTCGCCCTGCTCGTGACGCTGCTCGTCCTCGCGGTCTACGGCTTCTTCGACGCCGCCAGACAGCGCGACGAGGCCGTGGCCCAGGCCCGCGTCTCCGCCTCGCAGGCGCTCGCCGCCCGCTCCGGGCAACTCCTCGCCACCAGCCCCAACCAGGCCGCGCAGTACGCCCTCTACGCCGAGGAGACCCGGTCCACCCCCGAGTCCCGGCGCGCCCTGGCCCAGGCCGTGGCCGCCGCGCCGTACGCCAGACGGCGGCTGCGCGCGGACTCCGACTCCGTGCTGGGACAACAGGGCGCGGGCCGCCCGGCCCAGACGGACGTCGTCCTCAGCGCGGACGGCACGACCGCCGCGTACCGCTCCGAGTACGACCGGGTCCAGGGCATACGGCTCTACGACGTGCGCTCCGCCCGGCAGTCGGGCCTGCTGCGCGACGACAGCAGACCCAGGGCGCTGAGCCGCGACGGCGGCATCCTCGCCACGGAGGCCTACCTCAACCGGATCCAGCTGTGGGACACCCGGACCGGCAAGCTGCTGCGCACGGTGGCCACGGGGCACACGAAGGACCTTCCCCGCGTCGTGCAGGGTCTCCATGCCCTCGCCCTCTCGCCCGGCGGACGGTGGGTCGCGGCCTCCCACTACACCCCCGAGGGCCATGCGTACGCCGTCGTGTGGAACGCGTCCAGCGGGCGCGAGATCGCCCGTCTCAGGGTCAGCGACACCCGGATCGGGCTCGGTTTCTCCGCGGACGGCTCCCGGATGACCCTGGTCGACAGCGGGCGCCGGGAGGTCCGGGAGTTCCTGCCGGAGCCGGCGCGCTGGGAGGCGGCCCGCTCCCTGCCGGGAATGACCCCCGCCCCCGCGCGAGCCCTGCAACACAGCGGGATCCTGCTGTTCGACGGGGCGCGCAAAGCCCTGACCCGGACGCCGGAGCGCGCGGAGGTGTGGGACCTGGAGAAGCGCCGCCGTATCGCCGAACGGTCCTTGGGCAACTACGAGAACATGACGGTCGCGGGCGGCGGGGGAACCGTCGTGGTGGGCGGGCGCGACGGCAGCGTCCGGCTCTACGACGCACGCCTGCGGCCCGGTACGGAACTGGGGCGCCTGGCCCGGCCGGCCGGCGCTCTCGCCGCGTCGGCCGACGGCGCCCAGGTGGCGGCCGGTTCGTACGGCGGCGAGCTGAACCTCTACACCACCGGAGCCCGGCGGGGGCAGCGAGTCGCCCTCGGCGACGGGGAGTTCACCTACGGGGACCTGACCCCCGACGGGCGGACGGCGGTGCGCCGCACCGAGCGGCACACCGAGTTCTGGGACCCGCGCACCGGCCGCCGCCTCGGCCGGATTCCGTACGTCAACCCGTCCGTGAACGAGGAGGACACGGCTTACACGCTCAGCGGCGACAAGCGGTACGTCGGCATGCAGAGCGTGGAGGACACCAAGGGGGAGACCCACACGCGCTTCGCCATCTGGGACCTGCGCACCGGGAAGCGGACGGACTGCCGCGTGGACATCGAGGGGCTCCACCAGGACCTGATTCCCCCTGCGGTGTTCTTCCTCCCGGGTGACCGGCACGTCGTCGGCGCCTGGAACGGCGCCGTGGAAGTGCTCGACACCCGGGCCTGCACCCGCAGCACGGTGAAGCCGCAACTGGTGTACGACACCCCCGCCCTCGGCCTGAGCGGGGACCGCAGGACCCTGGTCGTCCTGGGCCAGGGCACCAACGACGTCGACACCTGGCGCTGGGACGGCGACCACACCTTCGAGCACACCGCCCACACCACCCTGCCGTCCGAGGTCGACGCCGTGGGCATCGGCGTCGACCACGAGGGGAAGCAGGCGGCCTTCTCCGACAGGGAGAGCCATCTGTACGTCGTGCGCCTCGACTCCGGACAGCGTGTGCGCGCCACCGGCCGACTGCCGGAGATGACCGGTGACGCGGCGTTCAGCCGGGACGGCAGTCTGGTGTTCCAGGGCTTCCGCACCGAAACCTCCCGGGGGGTGCGCATCCTCGACGCGGCCAGTGGCGATCAGCTCGACGTCTGGGCCACGGACCCCCCGGCCGCCTCCGCGGAGCCCTACGAGGGCATGCAGGTGGTCCCCGGCCCCGGCGACGACCTCCTCACCCTCGGCCCCGACCGCAGGATCGTCCGCCGTACGGCCGGCGTGGAGGCGTGGCGCGGCCTGCTGTGCGGCCTGGTGAGCCAGCCCCTGCCCGCCAGGGAACGGGACCGCTACCTGAAGGGCCTGGACGTGGCGGCGCCCTGCCGCTGACGGGCGCGGGAGGTCACCCGGCTCCGCCCCTTCGTCCCCGCCGGATGCCGTCACCGTGCCGTGAGGCACCGCGCACCGGCACGGTCCGGTCCGGTCCGGTCCGGCCCGTGCACCGGGGCCATACCGGGCGCCGCACCGGGCGGAACACGCCGGTACGCCGGGGCACCGGCCCCGGGCCGGAGGCCCACTCGCACACCGGCGCACGGGCCGGGGCACGGGTGCGCATGTGCGCCGCCGCACCGCACACCGGCCCTCCGCACGGCGCGTACCGGGCGGCGCCGTGCCCGTACAGCCCTCGGGTGACGGTGCGCCCCCTCTGGTCAACACGGCGCCGGCGCGGCAGGGTTCGGGGACGTGGCCAACGACCTCCGCCTCCCCCCGTGCCCTGCCCGACTCCCGCCCCCCGTACGGCACTTCGGGGCGCGCGCGCCCGCCGTCCCGGCGTCCGGGGCACGGCCGGCGGCGCCCGCCCCGCGCCGGGCGCTGACCGTCGCGCCGCACGGGGTGGCCGTGGACGGCGGGCCCCGGCCGGGCGCGTCGGCGGCCTGCGTCTACTGGTCGGAGGTCACCGCCGAGGGACCGGTGGCGGGCCGCACCGTCGCCGTGCGGCTCGGCGGCTACGCGGCACCCACCCGACGGCTCGCGCTCCGCTGGCTCCGCGCCCAGGCGCACCGGATCGCCGACGGGCTCGACCCCGACCCGGCGGAGCCGTGGGCGGCGGAAGGCATCCTCCGCCCCGTGCCGGAGCGGTACGCCGACGCGCCCGCCGCGTTACGCCGCTGGGCCGCCGACGACCTGCGGCAGCAGGCCGCGGCCGTGCGGCTCGCCGACGGCCTGCCGTTCCGCCTCACCGCCGACGACCACACGGGGCGCTACTCGCTCCTGGCCCGTCCCGTGGCCGTCACGGCCCTGCCCCGCGTCGCCGCCGCCTCCGCCGCCGCCCCCGCCCCGGCGGCGTAGCGGCCGCGCCCCCGGCGGCCCGGGTCGATGGCCGGGTCGGCGGCCCGGGTCAGTGGCCGATGTCCAGGCCACCCGCTTCGACCAGGCCGCTCTCGTACGCGAAGATGACGATCTGCACCCGGTCGCGCAGGCCGAGCTTGCCGAGGATGCTGGACACATGGGATTTGACGGTGGCGGGCCCGATGAAGAGCCGGGCGGCGATCTCCGCGTTGCTCGCGCCCCGGGCCGCGGCCACCACGATCTCGCGCTCGCGCTCGGTGAGCCGTTCCAGGCGGCCCGCCACCGCCGTGTTCACGCGGCGCTCCGCGAACCGGTCGACGAGGCGCCGGGTGATCGAGGGGGCCAGCAGCGCCCCGCCCCCGGCCACGGTGCGCACGGCGGTGGCCAGTTGCTCGGGCGGGATGTCCTTGAGCACGAAGGCGCTGGCACCGGCGCGCAGCGCCTCGTACACGTACTCGTCCGGGTCGAAGGTGGTCAGGATCAGCACCCGGGCGTCCCAGTCCGCCTCCCGCAGGATCCGGGAGGTGGCCTCGATGCCGTCCATGCCGGGCATGCGGATGTCCATGAGGACCACGTCCGGACGGTGGGCCCGGGCCGCCTCGACGGCCTCCTGCCCGGTCCCCGCCTCGGCCACGACCTCGATGTCGTCGTGGACCCGCAGGATCATGACGAAGCCCCGGCGGACCAGCGCCTGGTCGTCCACGACGACGACGCGGATGCTCACGCGGCCTCCCCTCCCGCGGGCAGCCGGGCGGCCAGCCGGAACCCGCCGCCGGGCCGGGGCCCCGCGTCGAGACTGCCGCCGAGGAGGAGGGCCCGCTCCCGCATGCCGACGATGCCGTGCCCCGGCACCGGGTCCCGGGTGCCGGCCGCCGCGGCCGGGCCGGCGGCTCCCCGGCCGTCGTCCGCCACCTCGATCACGAGATCGCCGTCCTCCCTGCCCAGACGCACCTCGGTGCGGGTCCGCGGCCCGCTGTGCTTGAGCACGTTCGTCAGGGCCTCCTGGACGATGCGGTACGCCGACAGTTCCACCCGGGCCGGGAGAGGGGCTCCGGCACCGCCGTCGACCGAGATGTCGACCGAGACGTCCAGACCTGCTTCGCGGACCTGATCGACGAGCCGGGGAAGATCGTCCAGCCGGGGCTGCGGCCCCAGCCGTTCGCGGTCCGCGTCCGCGTCCGCGTCCGGCCGCAGCACTCCCAGCAGATGACGCAGCTCGTCCAGTGCCTGGCGCCCGGCCTCCTCGACCGCTGCCATCGCCTCCCGGGCCTCCTGGGGATCGTGGGCGGCCACCATCCGGGCCGCACCCGCCTGCACCGTCATCATGCTCACCCGGTGCGCCACCACGTCGTGCAGTTCGCGGGCGATGTGGCTGCGCTCCTCGGTGACGATCCGGCGCGCCTCGGCGGCCTGCTCGTACCGGAGCTGTACGGCGCGTTCCGCCCGCAGCCGCAGGCGCCGGCCGAGGTACCAGGCGCCGGCCAGGACCAGGACGCCGAAGCCGATGTCCGCCCAGGGAACGGAGCCCAGCAGGCCGTCGACGGTCAGCGCGGCGAGGGCCGCGACGACGCCGAGACGGTTCCACCGGGTGGCACCCGCGTACTTCCCCACGCTGTACAGCGCGATGACCACCATCCCGCCCATCGTGGCGTAGCGGCTTCCCAGCGTCGGGGCCCAGGCGGCCAGCACCACCGCCAGCACCGCCGCCGGCTCGCGGCGGCGCCGGTAGAGCGCCGCACCGGCCGCGGCGAACAGCAGCAGCACGGGGAGGGGGACGGCGGTGACCGGGCGGAGGGCGAGCGTGCCGCCCGGTGCCTCCTCCACGAACACCGTCAGCAGGAGGACGGCTGCCGCGAGTACGGCGTCGGCCGCGCGCGGCCGGCGGGCGAAGGGCCCGCGGAACCGGTCCGGCCCGCCGGGGAGCGGAGTACCGGGGGGCGGCGGCGCCGTGCGGTTCATCATCGCTCCCGGGGAGAGGCTTCCGGTGCCGCGGCGAGCCGCCGGGATCGACCGGGCCCACCATCGTAGGGGCAGGTCGGAGGCGTGGTCACCCGCCCGCGGGCGGATCACCTCCTCCGCCGCGCGGGGGAGGCGCCGCCGCGGCCTCCCCGCCGTGCGGGGGAGGGGCGGACCCGTCCGGCGGCCGGGGACAGCCCGGGCGCCGGCGCCCACGATGGAACCACCCCCCACGTCCACCTCACGCCGTCTCACGGCAACCCCGCGCCGGCCCCGTACGTCTCGCCGCGGCGTACCGGGCAACGCCCCCGGGCGGCGGCCGTCCCACAGGAGCACACACAGCCATGGACCGATTCACGCGCCGCATCGGCGGCGCGAGCGCCCGCCGGCCCTGGGCCGCCATCGCCGCCTGGGCGGTCGCCCTCCTCCTCGTCCTGCCCCTGGCCGGCACGGTCGGCGGGGCCTTCGCCGACGACCTGGTCGCTCCCGGCAGCCGGAGCGCGAAGGCGATGGAGCTGCTCGAAGAGCGGTTCCCCGACGCGTCCCGCGGCAGTGCCGTGGCGGTCTTCGCCGCGCCGGAGGGCGAGCGGCTGCGGCGGCACCGGGAGGCCGTCGACGCAGCGGTGGCCCGGCTCGCCGAGGTGGAGCACGTCGCGTCGGCGGCCGGTCCCTTCACCGCCGGCGCTCTCTCGCCCGACGGGCGCATCGGCGTCGCCCGGATCACGTTCGACGTGCCCGTGATGGACGTGGACCCGGGGCAGATCGAGGCCCTGGCCGAGGCGATCGAGCCCGCACGCGATGCGGGCGTCGTGGCCGAACTGGGCGGTGACGCCGTCTTCCTCAACGCCGAGACGGAGACCTCGGGGGCGGAAGCGGCGGGCCTGGTGGCCGCGCTGGTCATTCTGGTGGTGGCCTTCGGCACGGTCGTGGCCGCGCTGGTGCCGATCGCCCTCGCCCTGGTGGCCGTCGCCGCCGGCGTGGGCAGCATCCTGCTGCTGGCCAACGCGATGGACGTCTCCACCGCCGCCCCCACGATCGGCGCCATGATCGGCCTGGGCACCGGCATCGACTACGCCCTGTTCGTCGTGGCCCGCCACCGCGAGAACCGTGCCGCCGGCCAGGACAACGCCACCGCCCTGTCGAACGCCATGGGCTCGGCGGGCTCGGCCGTGCTGTTCGCGGGCGGCACCGTCGTCGCGGCGATGGCCGCCCTCGCGCTGACCGGTCTGAGCTTCCTGACGTCGATCGGCCTGAGCACCGCTCTCGTGGTGGCCTTCGCCGTCGCGGCCGCCCTGACGCTCCTGCCGGCCCTGCTCGCGCTCCTCGGTGACCGCGTCCACAAGACCTGGCGCCGGGGCCGGAAGCGCCCCGCGAAGAGGACCGAGGACACGGCGTGGTGGCGGTTCGCCCACCGCGTGTCCGCCCGGCCGTGGCGTCACCTCCTCGCCGCCTCCGCGGTGCTGCTGGCGCTGGCCGCACCCGCGCTGCACATGGAGACGGGCTTCCCCGACGCCGGTGACGACTCCACGAGCACCACCCACCGGCGCGCGCACGATCTGCTGGCCGAGGGGTTCGGCCCCGGCTTCAACGCGCCCCTGTTCGTCGTCGCCGATCTGCGCGGTCCGGGGGCCGACGCCGGGGACATCCCCGGGCTGGCCCGGCGCATCGCCGCCGACCCCGGCATCGTCGCGGTCGGCGAGCCGCGGACCTCCGCGGCCGGGGACACCGTCGTGCTGCCCGTGACCCCGGCCACCGGTCCCGCGGACGACGGGACGTCGGAGACGCTCGCGCGTGTCCGCGGCCTCCTCCCCGGCCATGCCGCCGTGGCGGGCGGGACCGCTGTGACGGACGACCTCACCGGGCAGCTCGCCGACACCCTGCCGGTCCTGATCGCCGCGATCCTGGTGGCGTCGTTCCTGCTGCTGATGGTCGTCTTCCGTTCCGTGGCGCTGCCGCTGAAGGCCGCCGCGGTCAACCTGCTGTCCATCGGCGGGGCCTACGGCGTGGTGGTCGCCGTGTTCCAGTGGGGCTGGCTGGGCGGCCTGTTCAGCCTCGACGGGACCCTGCCGATCGCCTCGCCCCTACCGACGATCTTCTTCGCGGTCCTCTTCGGCCTGTCCATGGACTACGAGGTGTTCCTGCTCTCCCGCGTCCGCGAGGAGTACGAGGCGACGGGGGACGCCACCGAGTCCGTGGCGCGCGGCATGGCGGCCACCGGCCGCGTGATCACCTCGGCCGCGCTGATCATGACGGTGGTGTTCCTCGGGTTCGTCGCCAACCCCTCACCCCTCGTCAAGATGATGGGCCTGGGCCTGGCGACCGCCATCGTGCTGGACGCCACGCTCGTCCGCATGGTGCTCGTGCCCGCGGCCATGGCCCTGCTGGGGCGTGCCACCTGGTGGCTGCCCGGATGGCTCGGCCGCCGGCTGCCCCGGGTCCGCCCGGAGGCCACGGAGCCTCCGCCCGGGCCGGAGCCGGAGCCCGGGCCGGAGTCCGGGCCGGAGTCCGGGCCGGCGCTCGCTCCCGCCTCCGGAAGCCGCTGACGCGGGGCCCCGGCGGGCGGGCGCGGAGCCCGCCCGCCGGGGGGCCGTTGGGCCGTGGAACACCGGCGGCCCGCGGAACACCGTGCGGGGGCACAGCTCGCTTGACAGATCACCTTCCCTGCCAAAAGCTGGACCGACCAGTTGGTATGGAGTGGTGGAGCATGGCCGTTCAGGTGGGGATCCCGACCTCCCGCGGAGTGTTCGAGGCGTTCGTCGCCGGGCCCGAGGACGGCCGTCCGGTCCTGTTGCTGCACGGTTTCCCGCAGACCGGGCTCGGCTGGGAGGGGCAGATCGCCGCCCTGGCGGCCGAGGGGTTCCGGGTGGCCGCGCCCGACCAGCGGGGGTACGCGACCGGGGTCCGCCCGGAGGACCCCGCCGCCTACGGCATGGACTCCCTCGTCGCCGACGTGGTGGCGATCACCGGTGCACTCGGCTGGCCGGTCTTCGATCTGGTCGGCCACGACTGGGGCGGCGCGGTGGCCTGGTGGACCGCCGACGCCCACCCGGACCGGCTGCGCACCCTCACCGTCGTGTCCACCCCGCACCCGGGCGCCCTGGCGCGCACCCTCCGCACCGACCCGGACCAGCGGGAGCGCTCGCGGTACATGATCGAGTGGCGGGACCCGGCGACCGAGCGGCGCATGCTCGCGGACGGCGCCCGGGAACTGCGCGCCCTCTACGGCGGCGGGGTCCCGGCGCGGCGGGTCGAGGAGTACGTGCGGCACCTGTCGCGGCCGGGCGCCCTGACCGGGGCGCTGAACTGGTACCGGGCCCCCCGCCCCCGCCACGCGATCGGTGCCACCGGTGTGCCCGCGCTGTACGTCTGGGGCACGGAGGACACGGCCTTCGGCCCCGCCGCGGCCGAGGAGACCGGGCGCCACGTCAAGGGGCCCTACCGCTTCGAGCGCCTGCGGGGCGTCAGCCACTGGGTGCCCGAGGAGGCCCCCGGCGTGCTGAACCGCCTGATGCTGGAACATCTGACGGCGCACGCCGGTGACTGACGTCCCCCGGGCGGCGCCGGCGGCGGCCGCCCCGCGGCCCGCCGGGTCACCAGGTGCGGGACTCGCTCAGCAGATGGTCGCGGACCAGCGCCACATGCGGGTTGTCCGCGGTGCCGGGGCGCTGGACGAGATAGGCCGTGTTGATGGGCGGGTCCTCCGGGTCGAGCAGCGGGACCAGGGCGCCCGAGGCGAGTTCGGCCCGGCACAGGTAGCTCGGCAGGACGGTGAAGCCGGCCCCGGCGGCGACGGCCGTCAGCACACCCCGCAGATCCGGCATGGTCAGCGCGGCCTGCCCGGTGAGACGCCGGCCGAAGACGTGGCGCCAGTAGCGGCGGGCGATGGGCAGGTCCTCCGCGTACGTCACCAGCGGTACCCCGCACAGGGCGGCCGGCCCCTCGGCGGCGACCCGGTCCGGGCCGATCCGCCGGGCCCACCCGGGCGAGGCGACCAGGACGAACTCCTCGTCCGCCAGCGGTACGGACTCCAGGGTGCGGCCGCGCGGCCGGCGGGAGGAGACGACCAGGTCGTGGCGGCCGGCCCGGAGGCCCTCCAGCAGGTCGTCGGAGAGGCCGGTGGCGACCCGCAGCCGCACACCGCGGGCGACCAGCGGTGCGAGGACGCGCAGGGCGCAGGAGCCGAGGAAGTCGGCCGGCCCGGCGAGGTGCACCGGCGCGGCGGCGTCCCCGTCGGCCCGGTCGCGGTCGGCGACCGCGGTGAGGGCGTCGATCGGGCCGGCGACCCGGTCCGCCAGGTCGTCGGCGAAGGGCGTGGACGCCACCCCGCGCGACTGCCGCTCGAAGAGCTGGCGCCCGAGGTGCCGTTCCAGCGCGCGGATCTGCGTGGTCACGGTCGGCTGGGACAGGCCGAGCAGGGGCGCGGCGGCCGTGTACGAGCCGGTCCGGTGCACGGCCAGGAAGGTGCGGAGCAGAGAGAGATTCAGTGGCGCGGCCGGGGCCTGCCCGGAGCCGGACGCGCCCGGCGGACGGTCCGACGGGTCCGGCGCTCCCGCCGGAGAGCCCTGGTGCGGCCCGGAAGGGACTTCCCGCGACGCCTCCCGCGAGCCATTGGATTCCCTATTTCTCATCTTGTGAATCCTATTGGATCGCGGAAGCGGAGGCCCCCTACGGTCAGGGGTGCGGGCGAACTGACGCTCTGAGTGCAGAACGTCAGACCGTCACCCGAGAGAGAACACGGAGCACGGGAGCGCCGGACCACCGGAGCGCCCACCGACCCAACCGGCACCCGGACCGGCACCCGGACCCGAACCCGGAAAGAGAGCACCCCCATGGCAAAGATCCTGTTCGTGATGACCGGCGTCGACTACTGGACGCTGGCCGACGGCACCCGGCACCCCACCGGCTTCTGGGCCGAGGAGGCCGTGGCCCCGTACGAGGTGTTCACCGCCGCGGGCCACGAGATCGTGGTCGCCACCCCGGGCGGCGTCGCGCCCGCGGTCGACAAGGCGAGCCTCGCACCGGAGGTCAACGGCGGCCCGGAGGGCGCCGACGCGATGGCGAAGAGGCTCGCGGCGATCGGCGAACTCCGGCGGCCCGTCAAGCTGGAGGACGTGGACCCGGCCGGCTACGACGCCGTCTTCTACCCCGGCGGCCACGGCCCGATGGAGGACCTGGCCGTGAACGCCGACTCCGCCGCCGTGCTCACCCGGACCCTGGCGTCGGGCCGCCCCCTGGGCGTGGTCTGCCACGCGCCCGCCGCGCTGCTGGCCACCGTCGGCGCGGACGGCGGCACGCCGTTCGCCGGCTACCGGCTCACCGGATTCAGCAACGCCGAGGAGCAGCAGGCGGGCCTGGCGGACCGGGCGAAGTGGCTGCTCCAGGACCGCCTCGTCGCGATGGGCGCGGAGTACGCCGAGGCCGAGCCCTGGTCCCCGAACGTCGTCGTCGACCGCAACCTCTACACCGGCCAGAACCCGGCCTCCTCCGGCCCGCTCGCGGCCGAACTGGCCAAGGCCCTGGGCTGACCGTGAGCGGCGACCGGCTCACGGAGGTCCTGGACGCCACGTACGACTGCCTCATCCGGTACGGCGTACGGCGCACCACGGTCGACGACATCGCCGGCGCGATGAACGTGTCCCGGTCGGCCGTCTACCAGTACGTCCGCGGCAAGGACGACGCGGTCCGCCGGCTCGCCGAGCGCCTGCACACGCGGGCGCTGGAGCGGGCCCGGCGGGCCGCCTCCGCCGACGCCCCGCCCGCCACCCGCGTCCGGGGCGTCCTGGAGGCCAAGCTGCGCCTGGTGCTGGACCTGTCCGGGGACTCGCCGCACACCGCCGAACTCCTCGACGAGAAGGCCCGGTTGTTCGGTGACATCTGCCACGGATTCACCGCCGACCTGCGCACCCTGCTGATCCGGGTCTTCACCGAGGCGGGCCTCGGGGGCGCGGACCCGGCCGAGGAGGAGGCGGACGAGAACAGGCCGGCCGGCCCCGCGGCGGAACCCCGGCCGTCCGGCGGCCCGGCGGCGGACGCCCGGCGGCCGCCGGGCGGCACCGGGACGGTCGGTCCGGCCCGGGCGGTTGGCGGGGCGGTCGACCCCGCCGGGGCGGCCGACATGTGCATCGCCCTCGTGCTCGGCCTGGAGTCCGTACCCGGCGGTGAACGGCTGCTCCGCCCGGCGGTGGACGCGCTGCTCACCGGACTGCTCGGTGACGCGGGAGCCGCCCCCTGACCCCCGCGCCCCGGCGGTGAACCGCCCGCTCCGCCCCGGTGCCCGCCCCGGCCTCCGCCCACCCACCCGCTTCCGCCCCCGCCCGCCGCTCCTTCGACGCCTCACCGGAACACCCCCGGCCAGCGGCCGGACGGCAGCGCCGCGGGCGGGGCCCGGCAGCCCCTCCCACCACTCCTCCGACAGAACGGGACACGACCGTGACAGCGACCCCGACCACCCACCAGGACACCGCCTTCACCGCCGAGCACGCGGCGGCCCTCGCCGGCCGCCTGCGCGCCGCCTTCCGCAGCGGGCGCACCAAGCCGCTCGCCTGGCGCAAGCAGCAGCTCGCCCGGCTGCGTGCGCTGCTGACCGAGAACGGCGACGCCATCGCCGCCGCCCTCCACACGGACCTCCGCAAGAGCCGCGCCGAGTCCGACTCCATGGAGATCGCCAGCACCGTCACCGAGATCGACCACTACCTGGAGCACCTGGAGGAGTGGCTGCGTCCGCAGCCCGCGGGCGTTCCCGAGGCCGCCTTCCCGGAGGGCACCACGGCCCGCACCCAGTACGACCCCCTGGGCGTGGCCCTGGTCATCTCCGCCTGGAACTACCCCGTCAACCTGCTGCTGGTGCCGGTCGCCGGCGCGCTGGCCGCGGGCAACGCGGTGGTGGCCAAGCCGAGCGAGCTCTCCCCGGCCACCTCGGCGCTGGTGGCCCGGCTGCTGCCCGAGTACCTGGACACCGACGCCGTCGCCGTGGTGGAGGGCGGAGTCCCGGAGACCACCGCCCTGCTGGCCCAGCGCTTCGACCACGTCTTCTACACCGGCAACGGGACCGTCGGCCGCATCGTCATGAAGGCGGCCGCCGAGCACCTCACCCCGGTGACCCTCGAACTCGGCGGCAAATCCCCGGCCTTCGTCGACCGCGACGCCGATGTGGCCGCGACGGCGGCGCGGCTCGCCCAGACGAAGTTCGCCAACGCCGGGCAGACCTGCGTCGCCCCCGACTACGTCCTCACCGACCCGGACACCGCCCGCGCCCTCGAACCGGCCCTCACCGCCGCCATCGGGCAGCTCTTCGGCCCCGACCCGCGGTCCTCCGACGCGTACGGGCGCATCGTCAACGAGCGCCACTTCGACCGCGTGGCCGCCCTCCTGGACTCGGGGCGGACGGTGACCGGCGGCAGCCACGACCGCGCCGACCGGTACATCGCCCCCACCGTGCTGGCCGACGTGCGGCCGGACGCGCCGGTGATGCGCGAGGAGATCTTCGGCCCCGTGCTGCCCCTCGTCACCGTGGACGGACTCGACGAGGCCATCGCCTTCATCAACGAGCGCGACAAGCCGCTCGCCCTGTACGCCTTCACGGACAACGACACCACGCGGGAGCGGCTCGCCGCCGAGACCTCCTCCGGAGCGCTCAACTTCGGCCTGCCCATCTACCACCTCGCCGTCCCCGAACTGCCGTTCGGCGGCGTCGGCCCCAGCGGCATGGGCAACTACCACGGCCGTCACTCCCTCGCCGCGTTCAGCCACCACAAGGCCGTCCTGGACGTGCCGCTCGCCTGACTCCCCGCACCGGTCCGGGCCGCCTGGCCCCCGCCGCGCCGCCCGGCCCGCCCGGGCGAACCGGCCCGGCCGGCCCCGCACACCCAGAAAGCACCGACACCGACATGCCGGCAACACGCCGCACGCGGCCCCGGGGCGCACCGCGCCCGCCCCGGGGCCGCGGCTCCCTCCCCGGCCGTATCACCGGACCCGCCCCCGGCTCCGTCCCCGGCCCTCTCCTCGTCCTGGCGCTCGCGCCGGCGGCCATGGTCGTCTCCGTGATGCAGACCGTGGTCGTGCCGATCCTGCCCGTCATCCGGAACGAGCTGTCCCTCAGCTCCTCCGCCGCGAGCTGGCTGATCACCGCGACCCTGCTCTCCGCCGCCGTGTCCACCCCGCTGCTGGGACGCCTCGGCGATCAGCACGGCAAGCGGCCCGTCCTCCTCGGCGTCCTGGCGCTGACCACCGCCGGTTCCGTCCTCGCCGCCACCGCCGGCTCGCTCCCGCTGCTCATCACCGCCCGCGTCCTGCAGGGATCCTCCACCGCGCTCTTCCCGCTCGCCCTCGCCGTCCTCCGCGACGAGGTGCGCCCCGACCGGCTGCCCGGCGCCATGGGCCTCGTCAGCGGAACCCTGGCCTTCGGCAGCGGATCCGCACTGGTCGGCGCGGGACTGCTCACCCGGGGACCCGAGGCCGGCTACGACCGCGTCTTCTGGCTCGCCACCGCACTGTCGGCCGTCGCACTGGCCGCCGTCGCCCTGGCCGTGCCGCCGTCCCCGGAGCCCGCGGGCGGGCGCACGGACTGGGCGGGGGCGGCCCTCCTGGCCACCGCCCTGGTGCTCTTCCTGCTACCGGTGTCCCAGGGAAACACCTGGGGCTGGGACTCGCCCCGGGTGCTCGGCTGCCTCGCGGGCGCGGCGGTGGCGACGTCCGTGTGGGTGCTGGTGGAGCGCCGGGTGCGGGAGCCGATGGTGGATCTGCGGATGTTCCTGCTGCGGCCCGTGCTCTTCACCAACATCGCCGGAGTGCTGCTCGGTTTCGGCCTGTTCACCCAGTTCATCGGCGTCTCGTATCTGGTGCAGACGCCCCCGGACATCGCGGGGTACGGCTTCGGCGCCTCCGTGCTGCGGGCCTCCGTCGTCTACCTGCTCCCGGGAGCGACGGCCTCGCTCGCGGCGGCCCGGCTCGGCGGAGTGCTGGCGCACCGGCTCGGCCCCCGGATCACCCTGGCCGCCGGAGCCGGCGCGGGTGTCGCCGGCTTCGCCGTGCTCGCCCTCGCCCACGGCACGCCCGCGGCGGTCGTCACCGGGGGCGTCCTGACCGGCATCGCCGTGGCCTTCGGCTTCGCCACCCTGCCCGCGTTCATCGTCGCCGGCGTACCGGCGCACCAGAGCGGTATCGCGGGCGGCCTCAACTCGATCTCCCGGTCGGTGGGCAGCTCCGTGGCGAGCGCCGTCATCACCGCGCTCCTCGCTGCGGGCACCCTGCCGGACCTGCCGCCGGGTGCGCCCGCGCTGCCCGCCGAGAGCCAGTACACGCTGAGCTTCGCCCTGGGCGGTGCCGCCTTCGCCCTCGTCGTGCTCGTCGCCCTGGCCGGGCTGAACCTCGACCGGCCGCGGGCGCGTGTCGTCCTGGAGACGGGACCGGCGGCGGACCGGCAGGCCGAGGGCCGGCAGGCCGAGGAGCCGTCCGCGGACGGCCCCCCGGGCGGCTCCGGGGGTGCGGTGCTGCCCGGGGCCGGGGCCGGGGCCCTGAGCAGAGAGTGACAGCCGGGACGGGTTAGGTTCTGGACATGTCACCGTCCGACGCGTCCCCCCGCGACTTCGAGGCTGTCTTCCACGCCACGACCGCGCCCCTCCTCGTCCTCACCACCGATCTGGTGATCAGCGACGTCAACCGCGCCTATGCGTCGGCGACGTACCGGGAGCGGGATGAACTGCTCCAGCTGCACGTGTTCGACGCCTTCCCCGACAACCCCCACGACCCGCAGGCGGACGGGGTGGCGAATCTGGGCGCCTCGCTGCGGCGCGTCCTGAGCGGGGCGGGCGTGGACACCATGAAGGTCCAGAGGTATCCCGTTCCCTTCCGGGACAGCCCGACTGGCTTCCGCGACATGCACTGGAGCCCGGTCAACAGCCCCGTCACCGGCCCCGGCGGCGAGATCACCGCGCTCCTGCACCACGTCGAGGACGTCACCGCCTTCCACGAGGACCTGCGGCGCGTCGAACGCGCCTACGGGCAGGCCGGCACCCCCGCCGCCCGCACCCACACCGCGGTCGCCCAGCGGCGCTACGCGGAGCACGTCGAGCAGACCGCCGACGACACCGGACGCCGGCGCGAGCTGGAACAGGAGATCGCCCAGCTCCAGCAGGCCCTGCGCTCGCGCGGTGTGATCGACCAGGCCATCGGCATCGTCCAGGCCGAACGCCGCTGCGCTCCCGAGGACGCCTTCCAGCTGCTGGTCACCCTCTCCCAGCGCACCAGCATGAAGCTCCGCGACATCGCCGGCGCCCTGGTGCGCCTGGCCGAGACCGCCCCGCCGGGGCCGCTGCTGCCGGGCCCCCGGTAACGTCCCGCCCGCCCGCACCGGTCCCGTGCCCGCCCGCACCCGGTCCCGTGCCCGCCCGGACGCCACCACCGGCCGCGCCGCGCACGTCCGCTGCGCCCGGTCCTGTGCGAGACTCGGCCCGTGATCGTCGAACGCGCGTACGCACATGTGGAGTCGCACGACGAGGGGGAGTGGCCCTGGTCCGTGCCCTGTGTGCGCGGCCTCCTCGCGGACGGGCTGCGCTTCACGGCGCCGGTGACCTTCCTCGTCGGCGAGAACGGCTCGGGCAAGTCCACCCTGGTCGAGGCCCTCGCCGAAGCCTTCGGCCTGGACCCCTACGGTGGCTCGCACGACTGGCGCTACGCCAGCCACCGCGGCAAGTCGGTCCTCGGCGAGCGCATCCGCTTCGAAGCGGCGCCGCGCGGACGCCGCATGCTCGGCAACTGGGCGGCCCGCAAGGGCTTCTTCCTGCGCGCCGAGACGGCCCTCGACGCGCTCGACCGGGAAGGCTTCGCCCCCGACTCGGTCAGCCACGGCGAGGGCTTCCTCGCGGCGTTCCGGGGCAAGTTCCTCCGCCCCGGGCTGTACGTCATGGACGAGCCGGAGGCCGCTCTCTCCTTCTCCTCCTGCCTGGAACTCCTCGGCCACCTGGACCAGTTGGTGAAGAACGGCGGCCAGGTCGTCTGCGCCACCCACTCCCCGCTGCTGACCGCCCTGCCGGGCGCGGACATCGTCGAGGTCGGCGACCACGGCATGCGCCGGACGGAGTGGAGCGACCTCGCCCTGGTCGACCACTGGCGCCGCTACCTCGACGACCCGCGCGCGTATCTGCGGCACATCCTCGACTGAGGACGAGTCCCGGCCCCCCGCCTACGGCCCCCCGCCCACGGCCCCGGCCCCGGCCCACGTCCGTGCGCCGGGCCCGCGCGGCCGCACCCCCCCAGACCGGGGAGCGTACGGCCGTCGTACGGGACGTCGTCCAGGGTGAAGAAGGCGTCGGCGAAGTCGTCCCGGTCGCCGAAGACGTTCGCCCACCAGGCGAGCGAGGTGCCCCACCCCTCCCAGGCCCCGTAATCCGTGCCCGGCTCCACCCGCACCGTCGCATCGGCGTGCGCCGTGCCCGGGGCCCGTACGGACGGCGGCGGCGTGCAGGGCCCCTGCGCCCGCCCGTTGCCTGGCGCCCGTCGCCCACGGCCCGCCGTGGGCCGCCGTCGCTGCGGCGACCGGCCGGGGCCGGACCTGGTGGGGTCGGCGCCGGCCCCCTCCCGGGGAGGCGGGCCACGGGGGCAGCCGTCAGCCGCAGCTACCGGTGATTCACTCGGGCCACCCAGTAGCCGGAGCGCCCGGAGTGGTCGCCCGGCCCGCCGATGAGACCCGCGCGGGCGATGAGGAGACGGTCGCCCACGGCCGCCGCCGACGCCTGCTCGCAGGCGACCTTCGCCTCCCCGTACAGCGAGCGGTCCACCTCGCTCCGGTCGGTCGGGGCGAGCAGGGCCGCCGACTCGTCCGCACCGGGCTCGCGCCGGTCGGCGGCCACGAGCCGTGCCCCGTCCGCGACTTCGCCGCTCTCCCCGCGCGCGAGGCACGTCACCCGGTGGCCGCGCGCCAACGCCGGCCGCGCCACCTCCCGGCCCACCCACGCCGTTCCACCCAGCACCAGAATCTCCATTCCGCCACCCAAGCACCGTGCGAGCGGGACGCGCAGCCGGCTTCGCTGACAGCGGATCGGATCCGGCGGCCCGTTGCTCCCCGGAGCGGCGGCCAAGCGCGACCGGACTCACCGACCCGGCTTCGGGGGCCGGCGGTTGAAGACCCGTGATCTCCGTTGGTGAACGTGTCAGTTGGCGGGATCGGTGAGCGTCTGCGTTCCGAGCACGGTCAGCAGGGCGAGGCGTTCGGCGTCCTCGGTGCCGGGTTCGGCCGTGTAGACCATGATCCGAAGGCCGCTGCCCGCCACGGTGAGTATGTCGCAGTCCAGTGTCAGTGGTCCGGCGTGCGGGTGGTCGATGGTCTTGCGGGCGGCCTCGTGCCGGCCCACCGCACCGGCCTCCCACAGCGCGGCGAACCGGTCGCTGCTGGTGCGCAGTTCCGCGATGAGCCGCCGCAGCCGCCGGTCCGCCGGGTAACGGCCGGCTGCCGCGCGCAGGTCGGAGACCAGCGCGGCCTCGAAGTCGCGCAGGGACTGCGGCGTGTGGCGGGCCCGGGTGCCCGGGCCGAGGAAGTGGCGCCACACGGCGTTGCGATCGTCGTCACGCCGGCCGGACGGATCCCCCATGAGAGCCGCGTACGGCGCGTTGGCCAAGAGGAGGGTCCAGGACGCGTCATAGACCGCCACGGGTGTCCCCGTCAGTCTGTCGAGCAGCCGCTGGACACTCGGGGTGATGTGCACCGGCACCGTCCGCGGGCCCGGCGGCGCGAGACCGGCCAGCCGGAACAGGTGGGCGCGCTCGTCCCCCGACAGCCGCAGCGCCCTGGCCAATGCCTCGACGATCTGGGGCGAGGGGTGGGCGGCGCGGCCCTGTTCGAGCCGGGTGACGTAGTCGGCGGACATCCCGGCGAGCATGGCCAGCTCCTCGCGGCGCAGCCCGGTCGTGCGCCGGGGCCCGCCGGCGGGCAGCCCGGCCGCCTCGGGCGGGACCCGTTCGCGCCAGCGGCGCACCGCCCGCCCGAATTCCGTCGCCGCCATGCCTGCCAGTGTGCACCGCCTGTCGTCCGGCCGCCTGGTACTGCCGGTCCCAGGAAGAACGGACGCCTGGCCGGCCGCACGGTCCCGCAGGACGGTGGGGACATGACCAGAACACTGATCACCGGAGCGAACAAGGGTCTCGGCTTCGAGACCGCCCGCCGCCTCATCGCCGCGGGCCACACCGTCTACATCGGCAGCCGGGACTCCGGGCGCGGCCGCCGGGCCGCCGCGCGGCTGGGCGCGCGGACCGTACAACTCGACGTCACCGACGATGTCTCCGTCGAGGCCGCGGCCCGAGCCATCGAGGCGGAGGGGGGACTGGACGTGCTGGTCAACAACGCCGGCGTCGAAGGAAGAAACGAGGACAACGGCGTGATCGGCGCTGCCGATGTCACCGCCGACATGATGCGGCGGGTGTTCGAGACCAACGTCTTCGGCACGGTGCGGGTCACCCACGCGTTCCTGCCGCTGCTGCGGCGGTCCGCTTGCCCGGTCGTGGTCAACGTCAGCAGCGGCCTGGCCTCCCTCACCCGGGTCACCACCGCCGGTACCCCGGCCCACGCCTATCCGGGCGTCGCGTACCCGGCGTCGAAGACCGCGCTCAACATGCTCACCGTGCAGTACGCGAAGGCGTTTCCGGACCTGCGCATCAACGCGGTGGAGCCCGGCTACACCAAGACGGACCTCAACGGGAACACCGGCATCCAGACCGTCGAACAGGGCGCCGAGATCATCGTCCGCATGGCGCAGGCGGGCCCGGGCGGCCCCACGGGGGGCTACTTCGACGCCCAGGGGCCTCTGCCCTGGTGAGCCGCTCCTGGCCATGACGGCAGGGCGGCTGAGCGCCTCCCCTCGCGCCCGAGGACCACCTGGCGCTGCCGCTCGTGCTCGGCCCGGTCGGCATCAGCGGCACGAGAACGCATATCGGCGATCCGGGCTGTCCAGCCCGGCGGTCCCGAACAAGGAGCCCTGCCACGCCGACAGGCGCGCGGCGGGGCTCCCTCGCTTCGCCGTGCAGGAGGTCAGGCGGACGGGCCGGTGACGAGCCCGACGAAGGACGACCAGGTGTCCGGGGACACGGTCAGCACCGGTCCGGTGAGGTTCTTGGAGTCCCGGACGTGGACGGAGTCCTTCATGGAGGCCACCTCCACGCACTCACCGCCTCCACCGGTGCTGTAACTGCTCTTGAACCATGCTGCCTCGGGCACGGCCGACTCCGAGCGCTCAGCGTTCATGCCTCTCCCAACAGTCTCTCGACGAAAGTCGATGACTCACGCGGTGTGAGTGCCTGAGACCGGAGGATGCCATAGCGGGTTTCGAGTTCGCGGATCTTTGAGCGGTCGGTGTAGAGACGGCTGTCGTCCTGCACCTCGGTGTAGGCGACGCGCTGTCCCGTCGATGCGTCGATCAGCGTGAAAGGTCCTCCCAGGGCCGCGTGATCCTCATGCTCGGTCGGCATGATTTGGATCTCCACGTTGCGGAACTGCCCCAGGCGAAGCATCTTCTCCCACTGCCCTCGCAGAGTCGTGCGCCCGCCGATGGGCCTGCGAAGGGCCGCCTCCTCGATGATGAAGCTGAGCAGGGGCGCGGGCCGGCGGCCGAACGCCGTCACGATGCCCGTTCCCGCCTCGTCGTCG
This sequence comes from Streptomyces sp. F63, assembly GCF_018070345.1. Classification (GTDB taxonomy): domain Bacteria; phylum Actinomycetota; class Actinomycetes; order Streptomycetales; family Streptomycetaceae; genus Streptomyces. Next base: position 4,977 of record NZ_JAGPXX010000004.1, on the reverse strand, counting down.
CGGTGCCCGAAGCCGGCGGCCGCCGACGGGCCTTGGCACCGGGCCGCCTCCGTCGTCTCCTGTGCCGTCGGTTCCTCGCGCATGTCGTCCCCCTCGTGCATGTGCCCCACCGTCCTTCCAGCCGGCCGTATGCTCAGCACTGCCCAACCGGACGGGCCCGGGACCGGTAACGCCGCACAGCGCGTACAACGCCGCGAACGGTGCGCGTGCGCCGCGTACAGCGCACCGCTTCGGCTGTCCCCGCCAGCACAACGGTGGCCGGTGAGGGGACAGTTGAGCGGACGGGGCGCGTCACCGCTGGTCACGCCCGGTCTCAGCCGCCAGCGTGGCGGCATGAACAGCGAGACCGGGCAGAACGCGGCCCTTGTCGGAATCCCGTCCGTCGCACAGAACTTCGCCCTGCGCTTCAGCTCCACACCGCGTGGTGCGCGGCTGGCGCGGCGGCTGGCCGGGCAGTGGCTGGACGAGCGGGGCGTGCCGTACGGAAGCGAGGCGCACGACGCCGTGACGCTGGTGGTGGCGGAGTTGAGCGCGAACGCCGTACGGCACGGGCATGTCCCCGGGCGGGACTTCCGGATCGGCATGGCCTTCGGCACCGGGTGCGTACGGATGGAGGTGACCGACACCCGGGCCGAGCGGCTGCCGGTGCCGCCGGGAGAGCGGGACCCGGCGGCGGAGTCGGGGCGGGGGCTGCGCCTCGTCGCAGCGCTGGCCGACCGGTGGGGCTGGTCGCCCCGGAGCGACGGTCCGGGGAAGACTGTCTGGGCGGAGTGCCGGCTGCCGGGCCGTCCGGCCGTCCGGCCGAGAGGGGCGGGCTGATCACCGTTGCCCTTGTGGTGCGGGGAATCCGCTGGGGCGCGCGGGCCCCGCCGTGGGAGGATGCCGCCGCAGCGCGCGGCGTGTTGCGGTGTCTGTGGGCCAACACGGCTGGGGGACAGAGATGTTCGCGGTATCCCTGGGCGAGGACGGTGCGGAGCTGGGGCCGCTGGAGCCCTGGCACGCCGGGGAGCTCCTCGCCCACATCGACCGGGGGCGGGAGTACATCGGGCAGTACACCGGCCTGGCCGACGTGGTGACGGATCCGGAGTCGAGCCGGGCGTACCTCGTGTCGTACGCGGAGAAGGCGGCCGCCGACACCGGGCGGATCTACGGCATCCGGCTGGGTGGCGGGCTCGTCGGCGGTGTGCTCTTCCGTACCTTCGACGTGCGGCACGGCACCGCCGAGGCGGGCTGCTGGCTGGAGCCGTCGGCGGTGGGGCGGGGCCTGGTCACCAGGGCGGCGCGCGTCATCATCGACTGGGCCGTCGAGGAGCGGGGCATCCACCGTGTGGAGTGGCGGGTCGCGGTGGGGAACACAGCCAGCATCGGCGTCGCCCGGCGGCTGGGGATGACGAGGGAGGGCGTGCTGCGCCAGGACTACCCGCGCGGGGGAGAACGGTTCGACACGGAGATCTGGTCGGTGCTCGCCCCGGAGTGGCGGGCGGGCCGGGCGGCACGCTGAGTGGACGGTTTCCGGCCCGGCCTTGGCGCACCGCGCATACGTCGTGACGGGGACGAAGGTCCGGCGAGCAGACGAACAAGCGAGCAGGCGAGCAGGCGAACGGGGACTTCGTGCCAGTCGGATATCTGATCAGCGTGGCCGTCATCGCGGCCGTGACGCTCTGCGCGCTGGCCCCGCCGCGGCGGCCGCGGCCGCTCGCCGGGCTGAGCTTCCGCCTCGGGCTGCTGCTCACCGAGGCGCCGGTTCTGGGCGGCTACTGGCTGCTGGCCTCGACGCTGACGGCCTTCGCTCAGGGGGACATCGCGACTCCGGCTGCCTGGGCGGTGTTCGGGGTGGCGGCTCTCACGGGCGCCGGTCTCGTGGTCATCGCGCGGCGCGGTCTGCGGGCCGCCCCGGTACTGGAGCGGGCCCTCGCCGAAGGGCTGGGGCCGGACCGGCGGGCAGCCGCCGGTGCCGGCCAGGAGCGGAGGCCCGGCCGGCGCCGCCGGCTCGTCCGGGCCCTGCTCGCGCCGGTGCCCCTGCGGCGTCGCGACGTCGAGCGGATACCGAACCTCCGCTACGGTGACGCCGGCCGCCGCAACCTGCTCGACGTCTACCGCCACCGCTCCCGCCCGGTGGGCGGCCCGGTGCTGATCCATCTGCACGGCGGGGGATACCGGCAGGGCCGCAAGAACACCCAGTCGCTCCCTCTCCTGTACCGCCTCGCGAGCCGGGGATGGGTCTGCGTGAGCGCCGACTACCGCCTGAAGCCGGCCGCGCGCCACCCCGACCACCTCGTCGATCTGAAGCGGGTGATCGCCTGGGTCCGGGCCCATGGACCGGAGTACGGCGCCGATCCGTCCCGGCTGTTCGTCGCGGGCAGTTCGGCGGGCGGGCACATGGCGGCCCTGGCCGCGCTCACGCCGAACGACGCCGTCTTGCAGCCGGGGTTCGAGGACGCCGACACCTCGGTCACCGCGGCCGTCTGCCTGGGCGGCTACTTCGGCCCGTACTACGACGACGACAGCTCCTCGTCACCGGCGGCCCACGTCCGGGCGGACGCGCCGCCGTTCCTCATCGTCCACGGTGACCGGGACACGGTCGTCCCGGTGACGGAGGCCCGCCGGTTCGCCGGGACACTGCGCACCGCGTCCGCGAGCCCTGTCGTCCACGCCGAACTCCCGGGCGCGCAACACGCTTTCGACCTGTTCCCCTCAGTGCGCTTCGAGGCGGTGGTGGACGCCGTCGAGAAGTTCGCGGACCGTGTCCTGCGGGGCCGCTGAGATCACCGTGTCTGCCCGGTCCTCCCTGTCGCGGGTGCGCCTGTACGCCTACGAGGGCCATGCGCGGGCCGATCCGGGGGCGGGTGAGCGGGCGGGCGCCCGGGTGCCGTTGCCTCCGGGGGTTCCGCAACGTCAGGATACGGACCCGTCACGGCGTCCGGCGTCCGCCGCCGGTTCTGGAAGGAGTGTCCGTGCCGATGGTGTCCGAGTTCGCCGTGCTGGTCCCGGAGGAGGTGCGCGGGCTGCAGGAGAGGGCGGCCCGGGCCCTTCCGGCGGAGCGGGTGGAGAGGATCGGGGGGTGGTGGCTGCGCCACGCCCCCCGATCCCCCTGGTGGGTCGGGACGGTGCTGCCCCACGGAGCCACCCGGCGCCCCGGTGAACTGGCGCGCAGGGTCGGCGAGGCCGAGAGGTTCTACGCCGACCGGGGCGGGACGGCCCGGTTCCAGATCAGCCCGCCGGTCTGCCCGGACGGTCTCGATCCGCTCCTCGCGGAGCGCGGCTACCGGCGGGAGAGCCTGGTGTCCCTGCAAGTGGCGTCGGCCGCGCGAGTTCTGGAGCGGATGCCGGTTTCCGGTGAGTCGCCGCTGCGTGTGCGGCTGGACGGTCTCCCGTCACCGGCGTGGTCCGAGGTCTGGCACGCCGTACAGGGCCACGGCGTCGACCCCGGGGCCGAGCGGGAGTTGCTCGCTCGCGTGGAGGGGCCGTCCGCCTACGCCACCGCGATGCTCGGGGACGAGGCCGTAGCGGTGGGCCGTGCGGTCGCGGACACGGACTGGGCGGGCGTGTTCGGCATGGCCACGCTGCCCCTGGCGCGCGGCCGCGGCGCGGCTCGCGGAGTGCTGTCCGCGCTGGCCGGCTGGGCCCGCGCCCACGATGTCGAGCGCATGTACCTCCAGGTCGAGCGGGACAACGCCCCCGCTGTCCGGCTGTACAAGCGGGCGGGGTTCCGGGAAGTCTGCCGCTACCACTACCGGATCGCGGGGGATGAGCGCCGCCACCGGCGTTCGGCCTGAGCCCGGACGAAGGCCCCGATCCCATCCCCATCCCCATCCCCGTGCCCGTGCCCGTGCTCGGTGCTGGGCGTCGCCGCGACCAGCCCCACTCCCGCCCGACCCCAAGCCGGCCGTCGCTGTCGTCAAACCGGCCGCTCGGCCCGAGCGCACTCGATCACGTGAGCATCAAGTCCCGGGGACGGGCGCGGTCCCGCGTCACGTCAACGAGCGGGTGAGCCAAGCCACTTCACCGCTGTCCTCCGTGGAGACGTGGTCCCGTTCGAACCCGAGCTTCTCCAGGACGCGCAACGACGGTGTGTTCCACGTTCCGACGGTCGACCAGAGCCGTTTCCGCCCGGTCGCGACAGCGGCGTCGAGCACCGCGCCGGCGGCCTCGGTGGCGTAGCCGTGCCCGTGCACCCGCTGGAACAGCTCATACGCGATCTCGGGCTCTTCCAGAGTGGTGCGGCCGGTGATCAACCCGCAGTAGCCGATGAAGTCCCCTTCGTCGCGGCGCTGGACGGGCAGCAGGGCGATCCCCGTCGCCGCCGTTCCGGCGAGCAGCTTCCCGATGGCCGTCCGGATGTGCTCGACCGTGGGCGTCCCCTTGCCGCGTTCGGCGAGGAGGGCGCAGAACTCGGCGGCGTCCGATTCGGCCCAGGGGCGCAGTATCAGCCGCTCGGTCTCAAGATGGAACGACATCGTCTTGTAGGCGGACATGGGCTCCAGTCTGCTCCACGGGGTCACCAAGAGGTATCCGAAACGAACGATCGCTCTGGGCTTGAGCCGTGACGTGAAGTCAAGCGCAGTACCTCGATTGTCTGCGGTCCGAGCAGCGGCGCGCCTATGCGTGGGTGGTGACTCCACCCACGCGTAAACGCGCGGGCTTCCTGCGTCGGTGGCTATGCCGTCGCGCAGAGGGCCAGCCCGGCCCTGTTGAGGACGTTCGTCGCGCCGACGTGGTCCGCGTTCGCTGCGAACCCGCACGTCGTGCACCGGAACCTTTCCTGGGTGACGCGGTTCTCCTTCGCGACATGCTCGCACTCGGGGCACGTGCGGGAGGTGCTGCGCGCGTCCACCGGAACCATCAGGCGACCGGCACTCTCAGCCTTGTTCGCCAGGATTCCGAGGAACTGCGCCCAACCCGCGTCGAGGACGCTGCGGTTGAGTCCGGCCTTCGCGGCAGCACCGTTGGGCAGGAAGCTGCCGGGCTGCTCGGGGT